>NZ_JBIRPV010000016.1:0-215236 GCF_044332865.1 Streptomyces sp. NPDC021225
TTGGAGCGCGCCGAGACTGAGCGGGTGGAGGGGTGCGTGTCTTGGCGCGCTGCGCGGGCTGGACTGAGGAGCCGCGCGGCGACGGAGGAGCGAGCAGTGACGAGGGAAGCTCGTGCGTTGGAGCGCGCCGAGACTGAGCGGGTGGAGGGGTGCGTGTCTTGGCGCGCTGCGCGGGCTGGACTGAGGAGCCGCGCGGCGACGGAGGAGCGAGCGGTGACGAGGGAAGCCCGTGCGTTGGAGCGCGCCGGGACTGAGCGGGAGGGAGGGGCATGAGCGCGCCACAGCGGCGCGCGGGCGCTCCCGACCAGACCCCGGACGGCATGGGCGCCCCCCTGCGGATCGTCCGGCTCGCCAACTTCGTCACCCCCTCCTCCGGCGGGCTGCGTACCGCGCTGCGCGAACTGGGCGCGGGCTACCGGGCGGCCGGGCACGAGCCGGTCCTGGTGGTGCCGGGCGCGCACGCCTCCGACGAGCTCACCCCCCAGGGGCGGGTGATCACCGTCCCGGGGCCCCAGGTGCCCGGCACCGGCGGCTACCGGGTGCTGACCGACCGCCGACGGCTGTCCCGGCTGCTGGACGGGCTCGCGCCCGACCGGCTCGAGGTGTCCGACCGGACCACCTTGAGGTGGACGGGGGAGTGGGCCCGCCGGGCGCGCGTGCCCTCGGTGATGGTCTCCCACGAGAGCGCCGACGGCGTGCTGCGCACCTGGGGCGTCCCCGAGGCCGCCGCCCGCCGGGCCGCCGACCGGCTGAATGTGCGCACCGCGCGGGCGTATTCGCGGATCGTCTGCACCACGGAGTGGGCGGCGCGCGAGTTTGTACGGATCGGCGCGCGCAACGTCGTACGCGCCCCCTTGGGCGTCGATCTGGACCACTTCCGCCCGGCCCACCGCGACCCGGCGCTGCGCGACCGGCACCGGGGCGGCGCCGCGGTGCTCCTGGTGATGTGCTCGCGTCTGTCGCCGGAGAAGCGACCGGGTCGCGCGCTCGACGCGCTCGCCGAGCTGGGCCGGCGGGGCGTGCGCGCGGCGCTCGTGGTCGCGGGCGACGGCCCGCTGCGGCCGCGCCTTGAGGCCCGCGCTCGCGCGGAGGGGCTCCCGGCCGCGTTCCTGGGCCATGTGGCCGACCGGGGCACGCTCGCCGCGCTCCAGGCGAGCGCCGACGTCGTGCTCGCCCCGGGGCCCGCGGAGACCTTCGGGCTGGCCGCGCTCGAGGCGCTGGCGTGCGGCACGCCTGTCGTCGTCAGCGAACTGTCCGCCCTCCCGGCCATCGTCGGCGCCGCGGGCGCGACGGCGGCGGACCATGGCGCGGCGTTCGCGGACGCCGTCGAACACGTCCTGTCCCGCCCCGAGCCCATCCGCCGCGCCGCGGCCCGTGCCCGCGCCGAGCGCTACAGCTGGCCGGAGGCGGTGGCCGCGTTCCTCGCGGCGCACGACGCGCAGCCCGTCCACGACGTGTCTCCTGTCCACGGCGGGTCGCTCGTCAGCGGCGATGTCTCCGGTCGTGATCGCCGTACCGATGAGGCCCCCTCCTCGGAGGCGTCGGCGCGCGCGGACGGCCTGCCGGTCGGCCCGGCCGCCGGGACCGGGCGATGAGCTCGGCCCGCGGCGCAGGCCCCGTTCGGGCGGTCTCGGCCGCCGTCCCGCGTCAGCCGGTTATCGACCGCAGCACCCGACGCGAGGGCGCCCCTGTGCCCTGTGATGCCCCTTCAGCCTGGACTCATCTGGGGCGAAGGCCAGGGGAGTCACAGCCTCGGAGATCGCCCGGCCGGGGCCCGGGCCGCGTCCGCGATGTCCCGCCGGGCCCAGGACCGCGACCCCGCGGACACGACCTGGGCACACGGCGCCGCGGCCTGCCGGGGCGCCGACGGCTGTCCAGCGCGGCCTCGGCCTCGGTGCACGCGGCTGCCGCCGCTACCCGCGCCGACCGGAGCCGGACGCCGTACCGCGGACCCGGTGGCCGGCAGCAGCGAAGCGGTACGGCGATGCGACGCCCGCCCGGACAACCTCGAGGCCAGGCGGCGGGATCCCTCTCGTGGCGGGCGGTCAGCCGGACGCGGCCGGGCACTTCCGAAGGCGCTGCCGACCACGGCCTGTCCCGCGTGCGGCGGCGGCTGTGACCGCGATGTGGGGCCCGGGCGCCCCGGTCCCGGCGGATCCGGCGGGGCGGCAGGACGGAGAGGTCCCGCCGGACGGCGTCGTCGTGGCGCCGCGTACCGCCGCGCGACGAGCCGTCGGGCAGCGGCCGGAGACGGGCGAGCCGGGCGGCCTGACCGTGGGCCCGCTTCCGGCACGTTCTCCGCGGCCGCCGGTTTCGGCCGCCCCGGCCGTTTTCGCGGCCGTCCCGGACGACCCGGGCGGCCATCCGGCCGTACAGCCGCCGCGGTCCCCGGGCCCGCCCGCCGCCGTCGACCGCGCACCCCACACCCTGCGGTTCGTCGCGCTCGGCGACTCGCTGACCGAGGGGATGGGCGACCCCGCGCCCGGCGGGGGCCGGCGCGGCTGGGCCGTGCACCTGGCGGCCGGGCTCGCGCCCCTCCCGGGGGCGGTGGAGCTCGTGAACGTCTCCCGGAGCGGCGCGCTCTCCACCGACGTCGCCGACGGGCAGCTGGCCGCCGCCCGCGCCGCCCGGCCGCACCTCGCCTCGGTCGTGGCCGGCGCGAACGACACCCTCCGCGCCGCGTTCGACATCCGGCGGGTCGCCGAGGCGCTCGACACGACGATCGGCGCGCTGCGCGCCGACGGCGCCGTGGTGCTCACCGCGTGTCTCCCCGACCCCGGCCGGATGCTGGGGCTGCCGCCCCCGCTCGCCCGGCCCCTGGCCCGCCGGATGCGCGCCGTGAACGCCGTCGTGCACACGCTGTCCCGGCGGTACGAGGCGGTGCATGTGCATCTCGCCGACCACGCCTGGGTCGCCCGGCGGGCGGCGTGGAGCGTGGACCGGCTGCATCCGAGCGAGCTCGGACACCGGCTGCTGGCGCGGGAGTTCCACGCGTGCCTCGCCGCGCGCGGGATGGCCACCGGCCACCCGCCCGCCGAGGCGCTCGACGGCCCGCCGCCGTCGCTGCTCTCCGGCACCTGGTGGATGGCCACACGCGGCACCCGCTGGGTCGCCGACCGCTGCACCGATCTGCTGCCCGACCTCCTCCGGCTGGCGGCCGTCGAATGCCGCCACGCCGTGCTGGGCACCGGCCACCTGCTGGACGCCCGGGACCGTCGGGAGACCCGCGCCGCCCTCGCCACCATCACCCGCGAGCGGGCCACCCCCCACGACACCGACCAGGCCGATCACACAGACCCGGCCGTCCGGACAAAAGGGGCGACAATGGCGGGGTGACGACGGGACGCTGGGAGTTCTGGATCGACCGTGGCGGGACCTTCACGGACGTCGTGGGCAAGCGCCCGGACGGCCGCCTGGAGACCCGCAAGCTGCTCTCGCACCACCCCGAGCGATACCGGGACGCGGCCGTCGCCGGCATCCGGCTGACGCTCGGCCTCGCCCCCGACGAGCCCATCCCGGCCGACCGGATCGCCGTCGTCAAGATGGGCACCACCGTCGCCACCAACGCCCTGCTGGAGCGCACCGGCGAGCCGACCGTCCTGGTGGTCACCGAAGGCTTCCGGGACGCGCTGCGCATCGCGTACCAGAACCGCCCCCGCCTGTTCGACCGGCGGATCGTGCTGCCCGAGGCGCTGTACGACCGGGTCGTCGAGGTGCCCGAGCGGGTGGACGCCCACGGCGGCGTGGTGCGCGCGCCGGACCTGGACGCCACCGCACGCGCGCTGCGCACCGCGTACCGGGACGGCTTCCGCAGCGCCGCCGTCGTGCTGCTGCACGGCTACCGGCACGCCGCGCACGAGCGGGCGGTCGGGGCGGTGGCGCGCGAGCTGGGTTTCACGCAGGTCAGCTGCTCCCATGAGGTGAGCCCGCTGATGAAGCTGGTGCCGCGCGGCGACACCACCGTCGTCGACGCGTATCTCTCCCCGATCCTGCGCCGCTATGTCGAGGACGTGGCCGCGGAGCTGCGCGGCATCCGGCTGATGTTCATGCAGTCCAACGGCGGGCTGCGCGAGGCCTCGCACTTCCGGGGCAAGGACGCGGTGCTGTCCGGCCCCGCGGGCGGGGTCGTCGGCATGGTGCGCGCCTCGGGCGAGGCGGGCCACGACCGGGTCATCGGCTTCGACATGGGCGGCACCTCGACCGATGTGTCGCACTACGCGGGCGAGTTCGAGCGGGTCTTCGGCACCGAGGTGGCCGGGGTGCGGATGCGCGCTCCGATGATGAACATCCACACCGTGGCGGCGGGCGGCGGCTCGGTGCTCCACTTCGACGGGCGGCGCTACCGCGTGGGGCCCGACTCCGCCGGGGCCGTCCCGGGCCCGGCCTGCTACCGGCGCGGCGGCCCGCTGACCGTGACCGACGCGAACGTGATGCTGGGCCGCGTCCAGCCGGGCCACTTTCCCGCGGTGTTCGGCCCCCGCGGCGACCAGCCCCTGGACGCCGAGACGGTGCGCGGCCGCTTCGCCGCCCTCGCCGCCCGCATCGCGGAGGAGACGGGCGACCGGCGCGGGCCGGAGGAGGTCGCGGCCGGTTTCCTGGACATCGCGGTGCTCAACATGGCCAACGCCGTCAAGAAGATCTCCGTGCAGCGCGGCCACGACATCACCCGCTACGCGCTCACCAGCTTCGGCGGCGCGGGCGGCCAGCACGCGTGCGCGGTCGCCGACGCGCTCGGCGTGAACACCGTGGTCGTGCCGCCGCTCGCGGGTGTGCTCTCCGCGTACGGCATCGGCGTGGCCGACGCCACCGCCATGCGCGAACAGGCCGTCGAGGCGGAGCTGGGCGAGGCCACGCTGCCGCGGGTGCGCGAGACCTGCGCGGAGCTGGAGCTGCGGACGCGCGCCGAGCTGCGCGCGGACGGCGTCCCCGAGGAGACCGTCACCACCTCGGCCCGGGTCCATCTGCGGTACGCGGGAACCGACTCGGCCATCCCGGTCCGCCTGGACACCGCCGAGGCGATGGCCGAGGAGTTCGTACGGGAGCACCGCGCGCGCTACGCCTTCACCATGGACAAGCCGCTCGTGGCCGAGGCGGTGTCGGTCGAGGCCGTCGGCGCGGCGGGCCCAACGGCCCCCACCGGCGGGTACCCGGACGGGCGGCCGGGGCGCGCGGGCGGGCCGCGCCCGGCCGCCACCGTGCGGATGTTCACCGAGGGCGCCTGGCGGGACACCCCGCTGTACGAGCGCGCCGAACTGCGCCCCGGGGACGCCGTCACCGGCCCCGCGATCGTCGCCGAGTCGGACGCCACCACCGTCGTCGATCCGGGCTGGCGGGCCGCCGTCGGCGAGGGCGGCCATCTGCTGCTCACCCGGGTGCGCCCGCGGCCGCGCACCATGGCGGTCGGCACCGAGGTCGACCCGGTGATGCTGGAGGTGTTCAACAGCCTCTTCATGGCGATCGCCGAGCAGATGGGCCTGCGCCTGGAGAACACCGCCCACTCCGTGAACATCAAGGAGCGGCTGGACTTCTCCTGCGCCCTCTTCGACGCCGGGGGAAATCTCATCGCCAACGCCCCGCACATCCCGGTGCACCTCGGGTCCATGGGCGAGTCGATCAAGGAGGTGCTGCGGCGCAACGGGGACGCGATGCGGCCGGGCGACGTGTACGCCATCAACGACCCGTACCACGGCGGCACCCATCTGCCGGACGTCACCGTCGTCACCCCGGTCTTCGACGAGCGCGGCGCCGAGCTGCTGTTCCTCGTCGCCTCGCGCGGCCACCACGCCGAGATCGGCGGCATTACGCCCGGCTCGATGCCCGCCTTCAGCCGCCGGATCGAGGAGGAGGGCGTGCTCTTCGACAACTGGCTGCTGGTACGGGACGGCCGACTGCGCGAGCGGGAGACCCGCGAGCTGCTGACCTCCGGGCCGTATCCGTCGCGCGCCCCCGAGGCGAACCTCGCCGATCTGCGGGCCCAGATCGCCGCCAACGAGAAGGGCATCCATGAACTGCGCCGGATGATCGGGCAGTTCGGCCTGGACGTCGTCCACGCCTATATGGGACACGTGCAGGACAACGCCGAGGAATCCGTGCGCCGCATCGTCCCGCGCCTCAAGGACGGCTCGTACCGCTACGAGACGGACAGTGGCGCGGTCATCGAGGTGTCCCTGAGGGTGGACCGCGCGGCGCGCGGGGCCGTACTGGACTTCACCGGGACCTCACCGCAGCAGCCGGGCAACGCCAACGCGCCCAGCTCGGTGGTGATGGCGGCCGTGCTCTATGTCTTCCGGACGCTGGTGGCCGAGGACATCCCGCTCAACAGCGGGTGCCTCAAGCCCCTCGAGGTCCGCATTCCCGAGGGCTCGATGCTCGCGCCCGCCTTCCCCGCCGCCACGGTCGCGGGCAACGTCGAGACCTCACAGGCCGTCACCGGCGCGCTGTACGCGGCGCTGGGCATCCAGGCCGAGGGCTCCGGCACGATGAACAACGTCACCTTCGGCAACGACCGCGTGCAGTACTACGAGACCGTGGCCAGCGGCTCGGGAGCCGGGGACGGCTTCGACGGCGCGGACGCCGTGCAGACCCATATGACCAACTCCCGGCTGACCGACCCCGAGGTCCTGGAGTGGCGCTACCCGGTGCGCGTGGACGCCTTTGAGGTGCGGCGCGGCAGCGGCGGCCGCGGCCGCTGGCGCGGCGGCCACGGCGTCACCCGCCGCATCCGCTTCCTGGAGCCGATGACGGTGGCGCTGCTGACCGGCCATCGGCGGGTGCCGCCGTACGGCATGGCGGGCGGCGGGCCGGGCGCGTGCGGCGAGAACCTGATCGAGCGCGCCGACGGCTCGGTGGACCGGCTCGGCGGCTGTGACACGGCGGAGGCCGGGGCGGAGGACGTGCTCGTCGTCCACACGCCGGGCGGCGGCGGCTTCGGCCCGCCGCGCGACTAGGGTGTTCCGACTGCCCGAGCGACTGCTGAGCTGACTGTCTGTCATAACCCGTATGCCGTAACCGGAGTTCGGCGCCCGTACGGCCGTTTGCCGCCCGGGCCGCGGGGGACCCGCCACCCGTCAGGCGTACGGCGATCGGCAGCTGAGGAGCGGCCATGGAGTGGTGGCGCCACGCCGCGTGCGTGGACGAGGACCCGGAACTGTTCTTCCCGGTGGGGGTGGCGGGCCCGGCGGCCCAGGAGCAGCGGGCGCGGGCCAAGCGGATCTGCGGCCGCTGCCCGGTGATCGACGAGTGCCGGGAGTACGCGCTGGACGCGGGGGTGACCCACGGCGTGTGGGGCGGCACGAGCGAGGAGGAGCGCCGGGCGCTGCGCGTCCGGGCGCGGCGGCGGCACGCACGGTGACGGTCGGGCGCGGCTGAGCGGCAGCCGGGGCGGGGCGGCGGACTGCCGCGGCGCGGAGGGATGGCGCTGAGCTGAAGGACGGATCGCGCCTCGGGCCGCGCTACCGCCGCCGCAGCACGCCGCGGATGAACGCCGCCTGCCCCGCGTGCTGGAGATCGTCGGAGATGACGCTGACCAGCCGGACGCCCAGCGTCACCGGTGGGGTCCACGCCTCGTCCACGATCACGTCCAGATCGGCGTCGCGCAGCCCCCGGACGAAGCCGACGGTGCGCTCGTGGACGGCGTCGTGGTACCCGAGGAGCAGCTTCGGGGGCACCCGGACGGCGGCCACGTCCTTGGCCCGGTGTCCGTAGCCCGTCGCCGCCGCCGAGAAGGGCAGCCCGAACCGGTCGTACCAGCCCTCCTCGGTCCAGACCTGCTCGGTCTCCGCGACCTCGGAGACATGGTCGTCCTGAACCCGCGTCAAGTGCCACACCAGCCAGGCGACGGTGTTGGCCTTGTCGTCGAGGCGGGTGGCCAGCTGGTCCTCGTTAAGTCCCTTCACCGCTTCGTGAACCGTCTCCTGAACGCGGCCGAAGCCGTCGGCCAGGACGTCTGCGCTGTTCATTCTCACGATCGTAGGTGGCCCGGCCCCGATTTCCCGGTCATCTGAGGTCGTGGTGAGCGGAATGGCGCCGCGGTCCGTATGGAAGGGGGGTCCATGCCGTCCAGGGCCCCGGCGACCGGAGGGCGGCGCCGTGCTGGAACGACGTAAGGAGGCAGGCTGGTGGGACACACGCGGCGCAGGGCGCACCGTGTCGCGCGCCTGGTGGCCATCGGGGCAGTGGTGTGCGGCGGTCTGATGGTCTCTCAGGCCGCGGCGGACGGATCGCCCGCCCACAAGTCCGGCGGCGATCCCACCCGGGCCCTGGGGGCGAGAGACACCCGGGACGCCGAGCTGGCCAGGAGCCTGGTGGACAAGCTCGGCACCTCCCGTACGGCCGGCGGCTGGATCGGCGCCGACGGCCGGGCGGTGGTCGCGGTGACGGATGAGGCGGCGGCCGAGGAGGTCACCCGGGCGGGGGCGCGGGCCAAGCAGGTGCGGTACAGCATGCGGCAGCTGCGCTCGGCGACCGACACGTTACGGGCGGCGCCCCGGGTGGCGGGGACCGCTTGGGCGGTGGACGCCACGACCAACAAGGTGGTGGTGCTCGGCGACAGCACCGTCTCCACCGACCAGTGGTCACGGATGAAGGGGGTGGCCGCGGAGATCGGCGGCGAGGTGCGGATGGAGCGGACGACCGGCTCCTTCACCACCCGCACAGCCGGCGCCGAGCCGATCTTCACCCAGGGCGGGCGCTGCTCGGCCGGGTTCAATGTGACCAACGGCCAGGCCGGGTTCATCCTGACGGCGGGCCACTGCGGTCCGAACGGCACCCCGTGGTTCGCGGACAACCAGGGAAACACCACCGTCGGCACGACGGTCAGGAGCGACTTCCCCGGAAGCGACTTCTCCCTCGTGCAGTACCAGAACGCCGACCTGGACCAGAGCAGCGTGCTGAACGTCGGGAACGGGCAGATCGTGCGGATCACCGGCGCCGCCGATCCGGTCGTCGGCCAGCAGGTGTCGCGCAGCGGCAGCACCTCGGGGCTGCGGTCGGGCGAGGTGACGGCGCTGAACGCGACGGTGAACTACCCCGAGGGCACCGTCAGCGGGCTCATCCAGACCAATGTGTGCGCCGAGCCCGGTGACAGCGGGGGCCCGCTGTTCGCGCAGAACGTGGCGCTCGGCGTGACCTCCGGCGGCACCGGCGACTGCACCAGCGGAGGCGTGACCTTCTTCCAGCCGGTGACCAAGGCGCTGACTGCGCTCGGCGTGTCCATCCCGAACGCCCCGGCGAGCGACGGCGGCGACGCCGCCGCGGGCGCCGCGCCCACCACCCCCGCCAATGGCGCCAACGGCGCGGGCGCCCCGGTTGCGCCGGGAGGCGCGGGCGGACAGGTCAGCCCGATCATTCCGGGGACCCAGGGCGACACGTCGTCGCTCGCCGGGATCGTCTCCTACGCGGAGAGCCTCGGCCCCGGGCTGGCGCTCATCGGCGCGGGACTCCTCGGGTTCCTGGCCACGCTGGTCATCCGGCCGGGCCGGCGGAGGTACAGCGGCTATTCCACCCGCTGGGGGTGAGGTCCTCCGGCGGGCGGCCGCGTGTCGGGCGGCCTCCTGCCGCAGCCGCCGCGCGGCGCCGCCGGTGGACCAGCGGCGCCCGCGGCGGAGCGACCGCCTACAGGGCCCACCCGGGGGCCGGCCTGATCCGTGGGCGGTGCGAGACGATCTCGCCCTCGATATCGCGTTCCGCGGCGATCAGCAGCTGTTCGCCCAGGTCGTGCATGGCCCGCCCGGCCGCCAGCTCGTCGCCGATCTCCGGCACATCGTGGTCCTCGGGGCTGCACCGGGCGACGCCCCGGCCGGTGAACGAGGTGTCCTTCGTGTCGAGCACCACACGCGCCTTCGTCGTTCCCTGGTCCTCGTAGAGGTAGAGGTGGACCTTCCACTCCATTGTCTGCGGCATGGCCGACTCCTCACCTGGTTTCTCACCTGATGGCGGTCCGGTGTGCTCCGGATATGGCTTGTGCCCGCCTCACGCGGATATCACCCACTCTAGTGAGTGTCCTGTGCTGTTTTCTGATGCTGCGCGGTGTTTGCGGCGTTCTTGGCGGCGCCCCGGCCGGAGCCCTCGGTCTCGCGCCGGAACGCCCAGGCCATCCGGGGCTCGACCAGGGGGCGGAACACGCGCCGCACGGGCGCGGTGCACTGCACGGTGATCATGGCGATCGCGGCGCCCGTGACCGCCAGCTCGCCGACGGGGGTGTGCAGCCAGGGGTGGTCGTACCAGTCCCAGAAGCGGGACGACTTGATCACAAAGCCGTGCAGCAGATAGCCGTACATCGTCCCGGTGCCGAGCGCGGTGATCCACAGCCGCCGCCCTGGCACCCAGGCCAGGAACGCGGCCGTCAGCGCCAGCGCCAGCAGAAAGAGCGCGGGGGTGGTGAACACCCCGGCCCAGGCCGGCACGCCCCGGCCTGCCACGCTCCCGCGCCGGTAGAACCACCCCGCGTCCAGCCGGGGCGCCAGCGCGTACGCGGCGAGCAGCGCCCCCGCGCCGACCGGCAGCGCGGCCAGCCGGACCCGCCGGGTGCGCAGCCGCGTGAAGTGCTCGGGCCGCAGCGACAGCCCGAGGACGAAGAAGGGCAGGAACGCCAGCACCCGCTGGAGGGCCAGATCGCCGCCCACGTCCGGTGAGACCGCGGCGAGCACGGACAGGGCCAGCGCGACCGGCACCGGATGGCGCAGGGCCGGCCACAGCGGCGTGGTGAGCCGCCAGATGAACAGCGCGACCAGGAACCACATCACATACCAGGGGTCGAACAGGCTGATCGGATAGCCCGGGTCGTCCTGCGCCCAGCGGTAGAAGAGGGTGTACGCGACCTCGAAGACGACGTACGGCACCGCGACTCCGGTCAGGAGCCGCCGCAGCCGCCCGGGCCCCAGGTCGAAACCGCGCGAGAAATAGCCCGATATCAGCGCGAAGGCCGGCATGTGGAACGCGTACACCGTGAGATACGCCGCGGTCACGGTGCGGCTGCCGTAGGTGAGCGGCTCCCAGGCGTGACCGCAGACCACCAGCACGATGGTGAGGTACTTCGCGTTGTCGAAGTACGGGTCGCGGGTGCGGCCCGCGGAGCCGCCGGCCCGGGGCGGCGCGGCGGCGGCCGACGGAGTTCGCACTCGCGTGGGGCTGTCCTGCTGCACTGACTCTCCCGGGAACATTTGATCGAACGGTCATCGGACCCGGGGGCGCCTGCCCCGCCGCGGCCGCTCTCAATACAGATCGCCGCGGGGAAATCTCCGCGATCCGAGCCGCCGCGCGGTGGCTCGGCGGCAATCCGCGGGTAGTCCTACGTTTCAAAGCACGGTCACCGCAGGTCACTTCGCCCACACCGCGAGGCCCGAGACTTGAGGCCATCGCCGGACCTTACGGAGGAGCCATGCCCGCACCTGTGTTCAGCCGTCGCCACGGCATGCGCGCCGCGACAGCCGCGGCCCTGGCCATGCCACTGGCCATCCACGCCGAGGGCGCCGCCGAGGCCGACTCCGGCCCGGAGCGTGACGCGCGGCTGCGCGTCATGACCTTCAACCTCCGCTACGCCTCCGACGCCGAGCCCAACTCCTGGGCCCGGCGCCGCCCCGTGATGCGGGAGCTGCTGCGCCGCGAGGCGCCCCAACTCCTCGGCACCCAGGAGGGGTTGTACGGCCAGCTGCGCGATATCGCCCAGGACCTCGGGGCGCGTTACGACTGGCTGGGCACGGGGCGGGCGGGCGGCAGCCGCGATGAGTTCATGGCCGTCTTCTATGACACCGGCCGCCTCGAACCGCTCGAGTACGACCACTTCTGGCTGTCCGACACCCCGTATGTGATCGGGTCCAACACCTGGGGCGGGGCGGTGGTCCGCATGGTCACCTGGGTCCGTTTCCATGACAAGCGCACCGGAGGGCAGTTCTACGCCCTGAACACCCACCTCGACCACCGCAGCCAGCCCGCCCGCGAGCGCGCCGGCGCGCTGATCACCGAGCGGCTCGGCGGCCTCGACGCCGCCCTGCCCCGCATCGTCACCGGCGACTTCAACGTCGCCGCCCACGGCAACCCGGTCTACGACGCGATGCTGGGCGGCGGCTCCCTGGTCGACGCCTGGGACGCCGCCGAGCGGCGCAGCGCGCTGTACGCGACCTTCCACGGCTACAAGCCGCTGGTCCCGGACGGTGACCGGATCGACTGGATCCTCACCTCGCCCGCGGTGCGCACGCATGCCGCCACCATCAACACCTACTCCCGGGACGGCCAGTTTCCCAGCGACCACCTCCCGGCGCAGGCGCTCCTGGAACTGCCCTAGGCTGCCCAGTCGCCGATCTGCCGCCGCGCGCGCCCGATCAGGGCGCGGGCGGCGGGGCTGATGGGGCCCTCGGCGCGCCAGGCAAGCGCCAGGGTGCCGCGCAGCGCGGGCCGGGTGATCGTGAGCGCGCGCAGGTCCTCGCGCGACCGCACGATGCCCGAGGGCACGATCGCGATGCCCAGCCCGCGCGCCGCGAGCTGGGCGAGCACCGCGGGGGTGCCGGCCTCGAAGGCGATGTGCGGGGTGAACCCGGCCGCGGCGCAGGCCTCGTTGAGCAGCGAGCGGATGCCCGTGCCCTGGGGCAGGCTGATCAGCACCCGGTCGCGCAGCGCGTCGAGCGGGATCGTCGACCGCCCGGCCAGTTCGTGATCCGGGCTGACGGCCGCGACCACCGCGTCCTCCGTGACGACGTGGGTCTCGAGGTCCGGCGGGGGCGTGGTGCCGAAGGCGATGATCGCCGCGTCCAGCCGGCCGCCGCGCAGCGCGTCGATGAGCCGGTCGGATCCGTCCTCGGTGAGGGTGATCTCCACTGCCGGGTGGTCGTCGTGGAACTCGGCGAGCAGCGTGGCCAGGTCGACGTTGTGGGAGGTCACCGTACCGATGGCGACATGTCCGCGGACCAGCCCGGTCAGCTCCTCGACGGCCAGCCGCACCCCGGACACCGCCGAGAGCGCGGCCCGGGCGTGGGGGAGGACTGCCGCGCCGACCTCGGTCGGCCGCACCGAGCGCCCCGAGCGGTCCAGCAGCTCCTGCCCGAGCTCGTGCTCCAGGCGCCTGATCTGCGCGCTGACGCCCGGCTGGGCCACATGGAGCCGCTCCGCCGCCCTGGTGAAGTTGGCCTCCTCGACCACGGCCACAAAGTATTCGAGCTGCCGAAGTTCCATAACGATTGATTCTAGCGAGCAGCACAACCAGCTCTTGGACTTCTAGATCGCGAGGCCGCAGAGTGGAGGTGTCAGGACGAGAGACGACCGGAGACCGGGAGCAGCCATGACCGATCGGACCACCGCCCGCGAGCGGGCCACCGAGCCCGAGGACCTCACCCGCCTGTTCGTGGAGCGGGCCAACGCCGGGGACGCCGAGGGCCTCGCCGAGCTGTACGAGCCCGACGCCGTGCTTGCCTATCCGCCCGGGTCGCAGACGGTCGGCCGCGACGCGATCCGGGCCGTGTTCGAGCGGATGCTCGCGCAGGTGCCCCGCTTCGAGCAGGAACCGGCGCTGCCGACCGTCCGCAACGGCGACCTCGCCGTCACCTCCACGCACCCCGCCGACAACACCGGCGGGCGGGTCCAGGTCGTACGGCGCCAGCCCGACGGGAGCTGGCTGCGCGTGATCGACCGCCCCGAGATCAGGAGCTGACCGTGCGGGTGCTCATCGCCGGGGCCGGGATCGGCGGGCTGACCGCCGCCCTGAGCCTGCACGCGGCGGGCATCGAGGCCACCGTGATCGAGGCCGTCCGCGAGCTGCGCCCGCTGGGCCTCGGCATCAATCTGCTGCCGCACGCCGTGGGGGAGCTGACCGCGCTCGGCCTCGGCGAGGACCTGGCCCGCATCTCGGTCGCCACCGCCGAGAACGTGTACTGCGACCCGTCCGGGAACACGCTCTTCACCGAGGCGCGCGGGCTCGCCGGGGGCTACCGGTGGCCGCAGTACTCGGTGCACCGCGGCCGGCTTCAGGCCCTGCTGCTGGCCGCCGTGTACGACCGGCTCGGCCCGCAGGCCGTACGCACCGGCGCCCGGCTGCTGGACTTCGAGCAGGACGCCGACGGGGTCCGGGCCCGGGTTCCCGGGGCCGAGATTCAGGCGGCGGCGCTGATCGGCGCGGACGGGCTGCACTCGGCGGTGCGCGCCCGGCTGCACCCCGACCAGGGCCCGCTGCTGTGGTCGGGGGTGCGGATGTGGCGCGGGGCGGCCGAGGCCGGGCCGTTTCCCGGTGGCCGCTCCATGATCATCGCGCGCGGCCCGTCGGGTGCCGAGCTGATCGCGTATCCGATCGGCCCGTCCCTGGTGAACTGGGTGGCCATGGTGACGGTCGCCGAGCCGGGCCCGCTGCCCGGCGGCGCCGACTGGAACTCCCCGGGGCGCGCCGATGAGGTCCTGGAGCACTTCGGCGCCTGGGACCTGGGCCGGCTGGACGTACCCGCGCTGATCGAGAACAGCCCGGAGATCCTGGAATACCCGATGGTCGACCGTGACCCCCTGCCGACCTGGGGCGAAGGGCGGGTCACCCTGCTCGGCGACGCCGCGCACCCCATGTACCCGGTCGGCGCCAACGGGGCCTCGCAGGCCATCGTCGACGCCCGGGTACTGGCCGAGGAGCTCGCCCGTGACTTCTCCCGCGGCCTGGCCGCCTACGAGAAGGCGCGGCGGGAGGCCACCGCCGCCGTCGTCGCCGCGAACCGTGAGATGCAGCGCTCGGGGGACGCGCGGTCCCCGGAGGAGCTCGCCCGGATCACCACGACCTACCGGCGCGCCACCCGCGCCGACCACCACCACTGAGCCGGCGCCGAGGAGCACCGCAGCCGCGCGCTCAGGGGCGGCGGGCCCCCTGCCGGGCGCAGCGCAGCCAGGCGTCGAGCAGCCGGGCGGCCGAGCCGCCGACCGGCCCGACGGCGTCCGCGAGGACGGCGGCATCCGGGAGGTGGGCCGCGTCCACCGCGGCGACCGCCGCGCCCGCGTCGTCGACGGTGGCCGAGCAGACCGCCAGCAGGTAGTCCGGCACGGTCAGTTCGGGGTCGGTGCAGCCGACCAGCGGGGTGCCGACGGCGGCGACCAGCGGGAAGACCGTCCCGGGGATGCCGATCGCCGCCTCGGCGCGCGCGGAAGCCGTGACCGACGGGACGTCGCTGATCTCGTAGCGGTCCCAGAGCCGGCGGTCCTCGCGCGGGTGCAGACCGACCAGGATCCGCTTGCCCGCCGCGGCGAGCTTCTCCGCACCGGCCAGCAGCAGTTCCGTGCCCGGGGCCGCGTCTCCCGTGGCGTCCGGGTGTGTGACGCTGGTCAGGACGAGCACCAGACCGGGCTCCGGGCGGCGCGCCGGGAGGCGGTCGGTCTGCGGTGAACCGACCGCCCGGACCGGCCGCCGCGTGCCCAGGTACTGGGCGAACGCCCGTCCCTCGGCAGGCGAGGAGGCGGTCAGCAGCCGGATCCGGGGGCGCAGCTCGCGGGCGCGCGGCGCCTCGACCGGCTTCTGGTAGGCCAGGGCGCTCGCGGCCAGCGGGAGCCGCCGGAACCGGGCGGCGCAGTCCGCCGGCCAGTCCCCGGCCCCCGTGACGACCAGCAGATCCGCCTCCGGGGCGTCGGCCGGGGTGGCGACCCGCACCGGGTCCCCGGGGGTGATCTGGGTGTAGTCCGGCACCAGTTGGGTCAGCTGCCACCCGCGCCGCGCCACCTCGGCGAGCAGCGGCTTGACGTGGTACGTACCCCAGGGCTCGTTGGTGGCCACCAGCACCCGGGGCGGCCTGCCGCGCCCGGGCTCCGCGGCCGTCGCCGTACCGCCGAGCGCCAGCCCCGCGGCCCCTCCCAAGACCCCGCCGAGCACGGCGCGGCGTGACACCTGAAGTCCGTTCATGATCGGCACCGTAATGATCCGGCCCGGCGGACGAAGGCGACAGCGCGTGAACACCTCAGGAACACGCGCCGTCGCCTTCGCCCGCCGGGCCGCTGCCTTTCCGCGGTTTATCCGCGCTCAGATACGGGTGCGCAGCCTGATGACGGTGCCGTCCGTGTCGGCCTGCATCTGCACCACATCGCACAGCATGCGGACCCCCCACAGCCCGAACGCGGGCTCCGAGTCGGCCGGCGGGGCGAAGCCCCACAGCGCGTCCGGGTACCAGTGGCCGGGGCCGGAGATCTCGCTGACCAGATCGCCGTTGTCGGTCCACATCCGGAGGGCGGCCGGCGCCCTTCCGTGCCGGGCGGCGGTCGTGGCCACCTCGACCACGGCGGCGACCATGTCGCGCAGCGCGTCACCCGCAAGCCCGTGGCGGTCGGCCCGCTCGGTGGCGAAGGCGCGCAGGGCGTCCATGTCGGCCGTGTCGATGGACATCATCTCGGCCAGCCGGGGGGCGCGGGGGAGCGGCCGGCGGTCGCAGGTGGCGATGAACGGGCCCGGGTCGGTGTACTGCGGGCTCCTGCGCGGCCCCTCGCCGTCGATCATCTCGGGGTGGGTCCGCCGCGCGTAGTCGAGGATCTCGTTGGGCAGCGTCTCCCGGTCGTAGCAACAGATCACGCGCGCGCCGGAGTCGCTGAACGCCGCGTTGACGATGGACTCGTAGCGCGCCCACTCCACGACCTCGAGCGGGGTGCGCCCCTGCCACACCGGCTCCGCGACCAGCCGGGCCCGGCGGGGCTTCTGGGCCTTGACGTAGGCGTCGTAGGCGGCGATGGTCCGCACCGGGTGCTGGTACCAGCTGAGCGCGTCCTCGAACTGCACCGACGAGGCGTCCTGGCCCAGAGCGTCCCGCAGCGCGGTGATGTTCGCTTTGGAGGCGACGACGGCGACGGCGTCGTCGGCCTCGAGACCGGCGCGCAGGAAAGGCACGCCGACCGAGACCACCTCCTCCTCGTCCTGGTAGAGGAATCCGCGGTGCACCATGGAGCCGCGGTCCTCCGCGACTCCACTGCTCTGGCCGGTCATAGGGGCTCCCTCGCGCTGTGCCGGAAATACGCACACACGTCCGTTGCTCGGTCAACTGGACGGTGTGATGCGCAGTCTGCCACCCTCGCCCGTGTGTTGCACCGCCCTCCTCAACATCGAACAACACGTGAACGCAACGGTGTTGCCCATCGAAGGGGCAGGCGGTGGGCCGCGGCAGGGACACCTGCCGCTCATGGACGAGCCCATGGGGGTGGCATAGCATCCCCGGCGTGACACAGCTGAAATATGTCAACGCAAACGGACTTGACTTCGCCTACTACGAAGCGGGCCCGACCGACGCGCCGTTGGCGCTCTGCCTCCACGGATTCCCCGACACCGCGCACACCTGGCGCCATCTGCTACCGGCCCTCGGCGACGCGGGCTACCACGCCGTCGCGCCCTTCATGAGGGGCTACGCGCCCACCGGCATACCCGCCGACGGCGCGTACCAGGCCGGCGCGCTGGCCGCCGACGCCAACGCGCTGCACGACGCGCTCGGCGGCGGCGACGACGCCGTGCTCATCGGACACGACTGGGGCGCGATCGCCACCTACGGCGCCACCGGCCATTCCCCCGAGCGCTGGCGGCGGGCCGTCACCATGACCGTCCCGCCGCTCGGCGGAGTGCTGGCCGACTTCTTCGGCTTCGACTACGGCCAGTTCAAGCGCTCGTTCTACATTTTCCTGTTCCAGACGCCCCTGGCCGAGGCGGGGGCCGCGGCGCACGACATGGCCCTGATCGACGGCCTGTGGCGGGACTGGTCGCCGGGCTACCACCACGCCGAGCAGGACATCGCCCACGTCAAGGAGAGCCTGCGGGAGCCGGCCAACCTCGAGGCCGCCATCGGCTACTACCGCGCCCTGTTCGACCCGTCGAAGCACCTGGAGAAGTACGCCGCCGAGCAGGAGGCGGTCACCCGGACCGGGGAGCGGCCCACGCTCTATCTGCACGGCACGGACGACGGGTGCATCGGCGCGGACGTGGTCGGCAGCGCCAAGGACCACCTCCCGCCCGGCTCGCGCGTCGACCTGGTCGAGGGGGTGGGACACTTCCTGCACCTGGAGCGGCCCGAGGTCATCAACCGCAAGATCCTGGACTGGCTGGCCGAGTAGGCGCCCTTTTCTTTTGGGCTCGGTTCGCGGCCGGCTGAGGCGGCGATACCGCGACACGTGGCGCGCCGCGCGCCCACCCCACCGGTGAACCCGGCTCCCACCAGCGGATACGGGCTCACCGGTGGCCGCGGTATACCGGCCCGCCCCTCGGTTTACCGCCGCTATACCGCCGCTACCCCGCCCTCTTCCACACTGGACACATCGCTACAGCCGTCCGGTTGGGATGCGTCTGGAGAGGGCCAGTGAACGTCGACGAGCAACAGCACACGCACACCGAGCACGAAGCCCTCTACGCCTGGAGCACCTTTCAGGTCTCCGGCGGAGTGGAAGGGTCCGGCCCCAGCGGCACCTGCCGCGCGGAGAAGACCGCACGCGCCTGCCTCGAGGCGGCGCTTCAGGCCGCGGCCGTCCACTCGGACGTGTACTCCTGGGGACAGCTCAGCCAGGTGCAGGGGAACCTCGACCAGCCCTTCCACCTGTGGTCCCGCGCCCCGGTCGCCTGGGCGGAACCGGGGCCGCGGGAAACGGTCACCTGGCGGCCCGGGCTCGCGCCGCGCGGGCAATGACGCGCAACGGCATGCGGTGAGGCGGTGGCAATGCTCGTGTCAGGGGAATTCGGGATGAACAGCAGCGGAGCCGGAATCGGGCTCAGGACACCGGGAAGCCGGCCACACGCCGGCCACGGCCGCGGCCAGGGGCGCGAGGCGAATCCCGCCCGGGTCTACAACTACCTCGTCGGCGGCAAGGACAACTACCTCGCCGACTACGAGCAGGCCCAGCGGTTTCTGAAGGTCGCCCCCGAGGTCCGGGACACCGCGCTGTCCAACCGCCGCTTCCTGGCCCGGGCCGTCCGCGACCTGGCCGCGGACGGCATCACCCAGTTCCTGGACATCGGTTCGGGCCTGCCGGTGAACCCGAACGTCCACGAGGTCGCGCAGTCGGTCAACCCGCTGGCCCGGGTCGTCTACGTCGACAACGACCCGATCGTGGCCAGTCACGGACGCGCGCTGCTGGCCGGCTCGGGCACCACCACCATCAGGGCCGACCTGCGCGAGCCCGAGCGGATCCTGGACAACCAGGAGCTGCGCCGGCTGCTCGACCCGCAGCAACCGGTGGCGATCGTGATGGCGTTCGTCCTCGACTACATCGCCGACGCGGAGGACCCCTGGGGCCTGGTCGCCGAGCTCATGGACTGGGCCGCGCCGGGCAGCTGTCTGGTCCTGTCCCATGTCACCGGCGACTTCACACAGAACCCCTACCGGGACTGGTCCGGGTTCACCAGCCCCGTCTCGTCCGGGGCACGCGACCAGTCGCAGATCCAGGGATTCTTCAGCGGGCTGGAACTCCTGGAGCCCGGCCTTGTGCAACTGCCGCTGTGGCGGCCGGGCATCGGCGCCGAGCACGACCCGTCCCGCGTCTGGGCCTACGGCGGCGTCGCCCGCAAGCCGTAACCCACGGGCAGACCCCGGCCCGGCCCGCCTCAGCGCGGGCCGGGCCGTACGTCCAGCGTCATAAAGGCGGGGAAGAGCCCGCTCCAGGTGTGCCCGCGCCAGCTCTCGTACGTACCCGCCTGCTTCCACACCGGCAGGCCCTGGTCCAGGTGCGTCCGGCCCTCGGGGAACCTCCCCTGCTCCATGTACGTGATCCCCATCTCGTACAGGGCGAACCCCTGGTGGTGGATGTTGCCGGTCCGCCGCGCCCCCTCCAGGCTCTCCTTGAAGCAGGTCAGCGCCTCCTCGGACCGGCCGAGACCGCGGTGGGCCCGGCCCAGGTTGCCCAGGCCGACCACCTCGGCCGCCCGGTCGCCGGTCTCCCGGGCCAGGGCCAGATGGCGCTCCTGCACCTCGATGGCCTCCTCGTGGAGCTCCAGTTCGCACAGCGCGTCGGCCAGGTTGCACAGAGAGCGCAGCTCGCCCTCGCGATGACCCAGCTCCCGCCAGATCTCCAGCGCGGACTCCAGACACTCCCGCATGTCCTCATACGAGTGCTCCAGCCAGCACGCCCCCGCGAGGTGGTCAAGCGCCCACGCCTCGCCCTCCAGGTCGCCGAGGCGGCGGGCGGTCCGCATGGCCAGCTCGTTGATCGTCCGGAGGTCCTGGGTGTGCGCCCGCGGATAGAGGAACCACTGCAAACACTGCGCCAGCCACATCCCGAGGCGCGCCACCGGCTCCGGCTGGTCGGCGGAGTGGGTAACGGCGGCCAGCAGATTGCGGAGTTCGGCCTTCAGCCACGTCTCCGCCTCCCGGCCGTCGCGGAGCGGGACCACGGCGCTCTCGACGGCGTGGCGCGGCCAGGGGCGGAGCGGATCGAGCAGGGCGACCGCCTGCTGCGCGGTGGCCACATAGCAGGACAGCGCGCGTGTCACGGCCGACGAGCGCTCGCTCTCGGAGTCCTCCTGCTCGGCCCGCTCGGAGGCGAACAGCCCGAGCAGATCGTGCATGTGGTAGCGGATCGAGTCCGGGCTCTCCAGCAGCTGCGCGTCGACCAGCCGCTCCAGGGCGCTCTCGGCCCGGCTCTCGCTCAAGCCCAGCAGGGCCGAGGCCACCGGCAGGCTCACATCCGGCCCGGGCAACGCGCTGAGCAGCCGGAACGCCCGCGCCGCGTCCTGGTCGTCGGACCGCCGGCCCTCGCGGAAGGCGTCATAGCTGACCTGGAAGCTGGTACGGACGGCCAGGTCGCCGAAGCTCAGCTCGTCCAGCCGGCCGCGCGCGTCGGTCAGCTTGGTCACCAGGGAGCGCAGCGGGCGGTTGGGGCGGGCGGCCAGCCGGGCCCCGGCGATCCGCAGCGCCAGCGGCAGCCCGCCGCACAGCCGGGTGATGGCCTCGGCCTCCTCGGGCTCGGCCCCGACCCGCTCCGCGCCGACGATCCGCTCCAGCAGCGCGACGGCCTGGTCGCGGGGGAGGACGTCCAGGTGCAGATGGGTGGCGCCCTCCAGGGTGGTGAGCATCTCGCGGCTGGTGACCAGCGCGCTGCAACCGGGGCCCGCGGGAAGCAGCGGGCGGATCTGCTCCACGGAGGCGGCGTTGTCGAGGATCACCAGCAGCCGCCGGCCCGCCGCCAGGGAGCGGAACTGGGCCGCCGCCTCGTCGGTGTCGCTGGGGACGCTGGAGCCGTCCACCCCCAGGGCGCGCAGAAACCGGCCGAGCACCTCGCCGGGGTCCAGGGCGGTCAGCCCCGCGGTGGCGCCGTGCAGATCCACATAGAGCTGGCCGTCGGGGAAGCGGTCGGCGAGCTGGTGCGCGGCGTGGATGACCAGGCTCGACTTGCCGACCCCGCCGGTGCCGTCGATGGCCGCGATCACCACGGGCCGCCCGCCCGCGCCGCCCTCGCCGCTCTCGGCCACCAGGTCGTCCCGCTCCTCGACCAGCGTCCGGATCACGGCGACCTCGCTGTGCCGCCCGGTGAAGGCGGGGCTGGCGGGCGGCAGCTGTTGGGGGCCCCGGGGAGCCGGCCGGGGAGCGGCCGAGGGCGCCCCCCAGCCGCCGCGCGGTGCCCCCTCCTCCGTACGGTCCGGTGGCGGCGGCATCAGGGTCTCGTCGGCGGCCAGGATGCGCTGGTGCAGCCGTTGCAGCGCCGGGGTCGGCTCGACGCCGAGCTCGTCGGACAGGGCCCGGCGCAGATCGCGGTACGCCGCCAGGGCGTCGGCCTGCCGCCCGGACCGGTACAGCGCCAGCATCTGCCGGCCGCGCAGATCCTCCCGGAAGGGGTACTCGGCCGTCAGCGTCTCCAGCTCGCCCAGCACCGAGGCGTGGCGGCCGCACCGCAGATCCGCCTCGACCCGGGCGTCCAGGGCCTCCAGACGGCACTCCTCGAGCCTTGCGGTTTCCGCCTCCACGGCCGGGGTCGGGGGCACGTCCTGGAAGGGGGAGCCGCGCCAGAGCGCCAGCGCCTCGCGCAGCCGCTCCGCGGCGGCCTCGGGGGCGCCCCGGTCCAGACCGCGCCGCCCCTCCTCGACCAGCTGCTCGAAGCGGTGCGCGTCGAACTCGGCCGCCTCCACGGCGAGTCGGTACCCGTGGGCCTTGTACCCCTGCTTGTCGGTGATCAGGACGTCGCCGGACTCGTCCCCCAGGGCCTGCCGCAGCCGCGAGACATAGGTCTGGAGCAGCTTGCCCGCGCTCTGCGGGCGCCCCTCCTCGCCCCACAGCTCGTCCATGAGCCGCTCGGTGGGCACGGTCCGGTTGGCGTGGCACAGCAGCACCGCCAGCAGCATGCGCCACTTGGCAGGGCCGAGGGAGGTCCATTCGCCGCCGTCCCTCAGCTCAAGCGTGCCCAGGACCCGATACCGCACCCGTTACCTCCGAGGCCCTCGGTCCAAGCCACGGCCCCTGTCTCGTCGAAAAACGTCAACTCTTCGTTCTGGTAACGGTTATACCTTCTCAGCGGCCGTTCCCGTGCATCATTCACCGGACGGCCAGTGCGCCGGGCGGCTGAGCGTCCGGGGCAGCCTCGTGGTGGCGTCTCCCTTGGCCGCGTTCAGCTGGGCCTGGGTGAGGAAGACGGCTCCGGTGAGGTCGGCTCCGGTCAGCTCGGCGTCCCGGAAGTCCACCCCGATCAGATCGGCGGTCCGCAGGTCCGCGCCGGTCAGATCGGCCGCGATGAGACGGGCCCCGCGCAGGTTGGCCCCGCGCAGATCGGCGCCCTTCAGACGGGCCCCGATGAGATCGGCGCCCCGGTGGTTCTTCTTGCGGCCCGGGACCCGGGCCCGCACCAGCTCACTGGTCCGCAGCAGCAGGGCGTTCACCTCCTGGCGCAGCGCCGCCACATCCACCCCGGCCAGCGCTTCGGCGCTGCCGCGGGTGAGGGCGTCGATGTCCTCCAGCGCGCGGCGGAGGTCGGCGTGGACCGGGCGGGCCGGTGGCAGGGTCAGCGCCTCGGTGACGTACCACAGCAGCTCGTGCAGGGCCCGCATGACGGGGAACACCTCGAACATCCGCGGCGCGGTGTCGGGCGCCTGACGCCAGTCGCGGCCGCCGAAGGTGACCTGGGAGACCTTCTGGCCCGCCCCGAAGCAGTCGAAGACCGTGCAGCCGGAGAAGCCCCGCTCGCGCAGGTGCGCGTGGATGCCGCAGCGGAAGTCGGACTGGAGGTTCGTACACGGCCGCCCGGCCGGCTTGTCGACCGCGAAATCGGCCGAGGCGGCGAAGGGCAGGGCGACACAGCACAGTCCGAAGCAGTTCGCGCAGTCGGCCCGCAGGTCGAGCCGGTCGGGGGCGGTGGCGGGGGTGCCGACCGCGGGGGTTTCGCGCTTCCGGGACAACGTGCCTGAACTCCTGCCGTGAGGTGAGCACCGCGGTCCGCCGTGCTCGGGATGGATCTCCATTGTCCCTGAAACCCCCCGGGGGAGGTGTTGGCGGGCTGTTAGGGGCCTGTTAGGGACCGGTTAGCCCGCTTCGACATGGTCATCGGCGAGCGGCCGCGGGGCGCCGGTGCCCGCAGGTTCCAGGGAGAGGACGCATGTCGTGATTTTCGCTGTGGTGGGGCTCGTCCTGGTCGGCGTCGTCAGCGCGCTGAACCTGGTGATCCTCCTGGTGGTGCTCCGCCGTTGGCGGGAACTGGAGGCTTCGGGTGGCGGCGGGCACAGCCATGGCTTCCCCACGACCGGAGCCATCTCCAACATCCGGACCGGCGACCGGCTCCCCGATTTCTCCGCTCGTGCCCTTGACGGCACCGCGGTGACGGAGCGCACTCTGCTCGAGAAGGAGACCCTGGTCGGGTTCTTCTCGCTCACCTGCAAGGCCTGCGTCGACGCCGTGCCCCTCTTCGCCGGGCACGCCGAGCGGCTGCGGGCCGACGGAGGGACCTCCTTGGCGATCGTCCATGGAGACGACTCGGCCGACAGCGAGCTGGCCGCGATGCTCGGCGAGGTGATGGACATCGTGATCGCCGAGGACTCCGAGGCCGAGTTGTCGAAGCGGTACGGCGCCAAGCACTACCCGAGCTACGCCTGGTACGGGCCCGACGGCATGGTGACCACGGCGGGCGCGGGCGTCGCCGCCCTGCGGGCCCAGCCGGTCGCCTCCTAGCGTCCCGAAGGCCCACCCACAAAGCCCGCGCGGGCCGCGGCCGCCGCGTTCGACGTCCCTTTGTGGCGGCGGTCCACCCGTGTGCGGAAACCGATCACACCAACCCCAAGGAGAAGCTATGTTCCGCAGCGTGACCGAGCGTGTCACCCGCGCCGTCGAGGTGCTGCTTCCCAAGGCCACCGCCGACGCCGCCTGCCCGCCGGACCCGTACACCGAGTGCAAGGAAATGAGCGGTACCTGCTTCTGTCGCAACTGCTCGACCAACGGCGCCTGCAAGGTCGTCTGCGGCGCCTGGTACAGCATGAGCCACAACTACTGCTGATTTACTCTGAGCACTGAATAACGCCGGTTGATCTGCCGCGTGGCCATCCCGTCGGGGCGGCCACGTCGGCACGCCGAAGCTCGCCGAACGAGCCGCGATGTGGCCTCCGCCGAAGCGGCCACATCGCCTTCGCGCAACCCCTCCCAGGAGCCTCCGTGTTGTACGTATCGCTTGCCTGCCGCCTCGCTCTGGTGGCGGTGATGACGCTGGCGGCGGTGTCCAAGCTGCGTTCCCCGGGCGTCTTCGCCGCCTCCCTCGAAGGTTTCGACTTCATCCCCGCGCGGCTGAGGTCCCCCCTCGCCGTACTGGTCCCGGTCGCCGAGCTGCTGATCGCGCTGGTGCTGGCCGTCCCGCCCACCGTCACCATCGGATTCGTCCTCGCCACGCTGTTCTGCTGCGGTCTGACGGCCGTCCCGATCCTGGTGCTGGTCCGCGGGAAGACGGTGAAGTGCGCCTGCTTCGGCGCCAGTGAGGTCCCCATGAGCGGCTGGCACGTCGCCCGCAACGCGGTACTGCTGGCGGCGGCCGGCCTGGGCACCCTCGTGGCGCTGCGCCTGGGCGACGGGGTGCCCGCCCATGCGCCGGGGATCGCACTGGCCGTCGTCGCGGCCGGGCTGCTCACCACTTTGATCGTCTTCGTCGATGACATCGCCGCGCTCTTCGAGTCCCCGGTCGCGGTCGGGGACCTCGGCCGGTGAGACGGCGCCGGAGCCGGAAAGGACACCCGTGGAATACCTCGTCGCAGGACTCGTTCTGGTCGCGGCGGTCACCGCGCTGAACGTCGTGCTGACCCTGGCCGTGGCGCGCCGCTGGCGTGCCCGGCTGAGCGCCCCGCCGGCCGCGCACCACGGCCACCACGGCCCCGTCGCATTCGACGGGGAGCTCGAGCTGGGGATCGCGCCCGGAGACCGGATGCCCGCCTTCACCGCGGTCACCGCCGACGGCGCGACGGTCACCCGTGACGAACTGGCCGGCCGGCCGGCGCTGGTCGCCTTTCTGTCGCTGGAGTGCTCGAGCTGCGACGACAGCGTCCCCGAGCTCGGCGAGCGCGCGCGCCGAGTGCGCGACGCGGGCGGCACGGTGCTGGCCACGGTGGTCGGCATCGACGCGGCCGACAGCGAACTGGCCGCCCGCCTCGCGGGCGTCGCGGACCATGTGGTGCCCGAATTCCTCGACGCACCCGTCAGCAACCTCTTCGGGGCCCGCTTCTACCCCGGATTCGCCCACTACGGCCCCGACGGGGTCGCCACCGCCACCAGCATCGGCCTGGAGGGGCTGGGCGAGCCCGCGCAGCCGTCGGTGCCGTGAGCGACGTCGTCCCCGGCACGAAGCCCGGCACGAGCCCCGGCATGGAGCCCGACACGGAAGACATGGCAGACGAGGTCTCCGTCGTCCGGGGGATGAAGGCGGCCTACGCGCTCGCCTGGCGGGCCTGCCCCGGCATGCTGCTCCTCCAGGCCGCGATGGCGGTGATCGGCGGCACGGCACCGGTGGCCACCGCCTGGCTGACCAAGGTCGCGCTCGACGAGCTCACCTCCCCCGACCCCCGGACCGGGGCGCTGGTGTGGATGGCGGCGGGCATCGGCGCCCTGGGCATCGCGATGGCCGCCACCTCGGCCGTCACCGCCTACGCTCAGGGGCGCGCCCGGCGCGCCATCGGCCTGCACGCACAGGACCGGCTGTTCGCCGCGGTCAACCGGCTGAGCGGGCTGGCACGCCTGGAGGAGCCGCGCTTCCACGACCGGCTGCGGCTGGCTCAGCAGTCCGCCGAGCACGCCCCGGACCAGCTGGTCCAGATGGGCCTGTCCTCGCTGCAAGGGACGCTGGGCATCGCCGGATTCCTGGGCACCCTGTTGGCGATCAGCCCGGTCATGGCGGGCGCCGCGCTGGTGGCCGCCGTACCCGCGATGATCGCCCATCTGGCGCTGAGCCGACGGCGCGCCGGCCTGCTGTGGCACACCAGCCCCGTCATGCGGCGCAAGTTCTTCTACCAGATGCTGCTGACTGACCTTCAGGCCGCCAAGGAAGTCCGCCTGTTCGGGCTCGGTGACTTCCTGCACGGCCGGATGCTCACCGAACTGCGCGCGGCCAACACCGCCGAGGACCGGCTGGAGCGCGGCGTGGTGCGCGTCCAGGTCTCCCTCGCCGCCCTCGGTGCCCTGCTGTCGGCCGGGGGGCTGCTGTGGGCCGTGCACGCCGCGGCCGCGCGGACGATCAGCATCGGCGATGTGTCGGTCTTCATCGCCTCCCTGGCCGGGCTCCAGTCCGGGCTCGGCGTCCTGGTGCAGGGCATCGCCCAGGGACATCAGTCCGCCCTGGTCTTCCACCACTTTCTGATGGTGGCCGGGGTCCGGGACGACCTGGCCGGGCCCTCGCACGCCGGGGAGCTCGCCCCGCTGGCCCGCGCCATCGAGCTGCGCGATGTGTGGTTCCGCTACGACGAGAACTCCCCGTGGATTCTGCGCGGTCTGAACCTGACCATTCCGCACGGCACCAGCGTGGCCGTGGTGGGGCTCAACGGTGCCGGCAAGAGCACGCTGATCAAGCTGCTCTGCCGGTTCTACGACCCACAGCGCGGCGCGGTGCTGTGGGACGGCGTGGACATCCGCGACGTACCCGTGGAGCGGCTGCGGCAGCGGATCGGGGCGGTGTTCCAGGACTACATGGACTACGACCTCACCGCCGCCGAGAACATCGGGCTGGGGGACCTCGCGGCGATCGACGACCAGGACCGGGTCAGGGCCGCCGCCCGGAGCGCGGGGGTCCACGAGACCGTCGAGCGGCTGCCGGCCGGCTACCGGACCATGCTGAGCAGGCTGTTCCACCCGGGGGACCAGGAGGAAGACGAAGAGGGCGGGGCGGACGGGGAGGAGGCCGCGCGGACCATCGGCGTCCATCTCTCCGGCGGGCAGTGGCAGCGCCTGGCGCTGGCCCGCGGGCTGATGCGTCAGGGCCGCGATCTGATGATCCTGGACGAGCCCAGCTCCGGTCTCGACGCGGTCGCCGAGCGGTCCGTCCACGACCGGCTGCGGTCGCTGCGCGAGGGCTCCACCAGCGTCCTGGTCTCCCACCGGCTCAGCGCCGTCCGCCGGGCCGACCGGATCGTCGTCGTGCAGGACGGCCGGATCCTGGAGAGCGGCGACCACGCCTCTCTCACCGCGTCCCCCGACGGTGTCTACGCCCGGCTCTTCCACACCCAGGCGGAGGGCTACCGGGAGGACCCGGACCCGTCGGCGGGCGGCGCCCGGCCGGGGTCCGGGGAGACCGGCGCGGTGCCGACCACGGTGGGTGCCGGATGAGCCCGGCCCTGGGCTGGGCCGCGGCCGCGGCGCTGGTCATCGGGTCCGCGGCGGCGGCCCGGCTGGTGCTGTCCACCGTCACCGTGCGGGGCGGCAGCATGACCCCGGCGCTGCTGCACGGCGATGTGCTGCTGGTGCTGCGCCACCGCCGCCGGGCCCGGCCCGGCCGGATCGTGGTCGTCCAGCGGCCCGACCGCGCCACGGGGTGGCACGGTCCCGCCGACCCCTCCGGGGCCGCCGGATGGTACGTCAAACGCGTCGTCGCGGCGGTCGGGGACCCGGTGCCGCCCTGGGTGGCGGGGGCGGCGGCCGACCGGCCCGGCCGGGTGCCGCCCGGCATGCTGGTGCTGCGCGGCGACCACCCCCGCTCGGAGGACTCCAAGCAGTGGGGCCTGTGCCCGGCGGACCGGATGTACGGAGTGGTGCTGCTGCGGCTGCGCACCGGGGGCGAGCGCGCCGCCGCGTGACCGGCGGCGCCGTGCCCGGGCCTCTCACACCCCGAGTCCCGGCGCGCTCAAAGGCCCGGCCGCGCCACGTCGGCGGCCCGCGCCGGCAGCCGCAGCTTTCGCCCCGTCGTCAGCGAACGCTCCCAGTGCTCCCGGGCGGCGTGCTGGTCACCGAAGTGGAAGTGGGTGAGCGCGATGGTCTCCAGGGTGTCGGCCGTGCCGCCGCGCTCCCCGAGGCGCAGCCGGATCCGCAGCGCCTCCTCCAGCGTCCGGAAGGCCTCCGCCGGGCGGTTCAGCGCCCGCAGGGCGTCCCCGATCCGGGTCAGGGCGGCGGCCGTGCCGTCGAGGACATCGTGCTCCCGCCACAGCTCCAGGGCCTCCCGGTAGCGCTGCTCGGCCGCCGCCGGCTCGCCGGCCGCCATCAGCGCGTCGCCCATGCTGCTCAGGACCGTCGCGACGCTCCTCGCATCGCCCGCCTCCCGGTAGAGTTCCACGGCCCGCTCACCGCAGGACAGCGTCTCGCCGAGCCGCCCCAGCCTGCGGTGGACCTCCGCGAGCCCGGCGTACGACGACGCCTGTCCCGTCACGTCGTCCGCCTTCTCGAAGTACGACAGGGCCAGGTGCAGATGGTCCAGACACAGCTCCATACGGTGGGCCGAGCCGTGGGCTTCACCGGTGCGGCTGTGCAGCCACCCCTGGCCGACCAGGTCGTGGTGTTCCTCCGCGCACCGCAGCGCGAGCCGCGTACAGCGCTCCCACTCCCTGGTCCACCAGAACCGCTGCGCGTAGCCGAACAGCCCCGCGGCCATCCGCCAGGCCAGGTCGGGCCGCCCGTACCGGGCCGCCAGCCGGATCGCCTCGGAGAGCGCGGGCAGCTCCCGTACGCACCACTGAAGCGCCTGCTCGGCGCCGGTGAACGCGGGCGGCGGCGCCGCGGCCTCGGCCTCCAGCGGCGGCAGCGGGTGGGACCGGGGCGTCAGCACGGCGTCCGCCTTCGCCACCGCCGCCGTGTACCAGACCAGCAGCCTCAGCCGGGCCGTCACCCGGGTCTCTCGTGACTCCTCCGCGGCCGCCCGCTCCAGCGCGTACTCGCCGAGCAGGTCGTGGAAGGTGTACTGGCCGGGCGACGGGGTCTGGAGCAGATGGGCGTCGACCAGCGCCTCGAGCAGGTCGTGCGCCTCCTCCACCGGCCGGCCCAGCAGTGCGGCGGCCGACTCCGCCGACAGCGTGTGCCCCGACCACAGCCCGAGCATCCTGAAGCCGCGCGCCTGCTCGGCCTCCAACGGCAGTGGACTGTCCCGCATCGCCACATAGCTCATGGCGAAGGCGTCCTGGACGGCGAGACCGCCCGCGGACAGCGCCCGCAGCCGCCCCCGGCTGGAGTCCAGGCGCCGCGCCAGCGCGGCCAGCGGCCAGCCGGGGCGGTTGGCCAGTTGGGCCCCGGCCAGCCGCAGCGCCAGCGGCAGCCCGCCGCAGGCGTCGAGAATCCTCGCCACGGCCTCCGGCTCGTCCCGCGTCCGCCGGGAGCCGCAGAGCGAGGTCAGCAGCCGTCGCTGTCCCTCCGCGTCCAAGGGCTCGAGACACAGGCGCCCGGCGCCGGGCAGATCGGCCAGGGTGTGACGGCTGGTGATCACGACCGCGCAACCGCCGCTGCCGGGCAGCAGTGGCGTCAGCTGCGCCGCGTCCCGGGCGTTGTCCAGCAGCACCAGCATCCGACGGCCGTCCAGGGTCGAACGGAACCGGGCCGCGCGGTCGTCGGGGTGCTCGGGCAGCGCCTTCTCCCGTACCCCCAGGTCGGTGAGGAACCGGGCGAGCAGGTCGTGCGGGCTACGAGCGTCACCGGCGCCGAAGCCGCGCAGGTCCGCGTGGAGCTGGCCGTCGGGAAACCGGGCGCGCAGCCGGTGTGCCGCGTGCACGGCCAGGGCGGTCTTGCCGACGCCCGCCATGCCCGAGATCACCACGACCCGGGGCGCCGCCGGCTCCGGGTCCGGGCGGAGCATGGCGCTCAACCGCTCGAGCTCGGCCTCCCGGCCGGCGAAGTCCACGGTGTCGGCGGGCAGCTGGGCCGGGTGCGGGCGGAGCCTGCGGGTGGCACGGGGCGGCGCGGGGGGCGCGATGGGGGTGCCGGTGGTGGTGTCGGGCACGGGCGGCGCGACGGACACCGAGAGCTGCTGAGCCGTCAGGATCTCCTGGTGCGCCTCCTGGACGGCGGGCCCCGGCTCGATGCCGAGCTCGTCGATCAGCGTGCGCCGCAGCCGGTGGAACACGGCGAGCGCCTCGGCCTGCCGGTCGGTGCGGTGCAGGACGAGCATCAGCTGGCGGTGGAACACCTCGCGGAGCGGATGCTCCTCGGCCAGCCGGGCCAGCTCGGGGGCCAGCCCGCCGTGGCGGCCCAGCCGCAGCTCCGCGTCGAAGCGCCATTCCAGCGCCTGGAGCCGGGCCTCTTGGAGCTGCTGGATATGGGGTCGCACCTCCGGGTGGCTGAGGGCCGGATCCGGCAGGTTGGCCAGCGGCGCGCCGCGCCACAGCTCCAGCGCCTGTACGGTCTCCCGGCCGACCGCCGCCCATTCCTGCCGCAGCCGGCCGGCGCGGGCGCGCTCCAGCCGCTCCGTGAACAGCTCGCTGTCCAGCTCGCCCGCCTCGACGGTCAGCAGATATCCGCCCGGCACCGCCCGCAGCCGCGGCTCGCCGTCCTCGGCGAGGATGCGCCGCAGCCGGGCCACATGGTTGTGCAGCGAGGCGCTCGCGGTGGCGGGCGGATGCTCGCCCCACAGCACGGCCTCCAGGGTGCCGAGCGGGACCGCGCGATTGGGCCGCAGCAGAAGCGCGCCCAGCAGCGCCCGGCCCTTGGGGCTGCCGATCAGGCGGGCGGCCGCGCCGTCGTGGACGGTCAGCGGACCGAGCAAGCCGAACCTCATCTGCGCACCTCCTGGCATCTCCGGACAACTGGGCTGATCGGCCCTTCAGTTGCCGGTGGATGCTCAGTTGGCGGGTATGATAACTGCCCGTTCGGGCAAGGGTCGGCAATTCTTCGGCCATGGTTTGAGAACCAAACGCACTGCTCGTACGCTGCGGGTATGAAGGATCCGCGGCCCTGCTCCATCGCCGATTCGCTCGCGGTGGTCGGGGAGAAGCACTCGCTGCTCGTGCTCCGCGAGGTGTTCCTCGGGGTGCGGCGCTTCGACGCCATGGTCCGCAACATCGGCGCGCCCCGCGACGTCCTGGCGGCGCGGCTGCGCCGCCTGGTGGCGGCCGGGGTGCTGGAGAAGGTCCTCTACAGCGAGCGGCCCCGGCGCTTCGAGTACCGGCCCACGCAGGCCGGCTGGGAGCTCGAACCGGTGCTGCTGATGCTCATGAAGTGGGGCGACCGTCACCTCGCCGACCGGCCTCCGGTGGCGCTGGAACACTCCTGCGGCGCCGAGCTGGAGCCCGTGGTGGTCTGTGGCGCGTGCGGGCAGCGGGCGTCCCGGGACACGCTCACCCACCGCGTCCAGGCGCCGGGGTGGACCACCACCGGTCCCGAGGCCGGCTGAGCCGCGCCTGTCCCGGCATCCGGTGATTCCGCACGCGCGATAAGCGGCCTCAGTCCCGGCCGAGCCACAGGTCCGGGCCGAAGACCTCGTAGTGGATCGCCTCGGCAGGCACGCCGAGCCGGAGCAGGTCTTTGCGGACCGCGCGCATGAACCCGAGCGGGCCGCACAGGAACACCGTCAACCCTTCGGGAAGGTCCAGCGTGGCCACGTCGGCCCGGCCGACTGTCGCCTCGCCGTCGCTGTGGTCTGCGTCGTGCTCGGCGTGCTCGGCGTTCTCGTACCACAGGCGCAGCCGGGCGCTGGGGAGTGAGCCGGCCAGCCGGCGCTGCTCGTCCTTGTGGGCGTGGTCGGCGGGGGAGCGGTCGGCGTGGACCACGGTGACCCGGCGGGTGGATCCGGTGGTGACCAGGTGGTCGAGCATGGCGAGCATCGGCGTGGCGCCGATTCCGGCGGAGGCGAGCAGCAGCGGGCCGTCGCCCTCGGGCAGCACCAGGTCGCCGAAGGGGGCGGACACGGTGAGCACGTCTCCCACCCGCGCGTGTTCGTGCAGCCAGGACGACACCTCGCCGTCCGGCCCCGCGTCGCCCCGGACGCGCTTGACGGTGATGCGCCACCCCGCGCGGCCGGGGGCGGCCGAGAGGCTGTACTGGCGGATCTGCCGGGCGCCGTCGGCCAGTTCGACCTGGACGCTGACGTACTGGCCGGGGCGGAACGGGCCGGTGGGCAGCGCGTCGGCGCGCCGCAGCACCAGCGACACCGCGTCCGGGGTCTCCCGGTGCCGCTCGGCGATCTCCATCCGCCGCCACACCTGGCCCTCGGCGGCGCCGGCTTCCTGGTACAGCCGGGCCTCGGCGGCGATCAGGGCGTTGGCCATCAGCCAGTAGACCTCGTCCCAGGCGGCGGTGGCCTCGTCGGTGAAGGCGTCGCCGAGCACCTCGGCCATGGCCGCGAAGAGATGGCGGTGGACGACCTTGTACTGGTCGGAGGTGATGCCGAGGGAGGCGTGCTTGTGGGCGATCCGGGCGAGCATCGCGTCCGGCCGGGCGCCGGGGTGCTCGATCAGCAGTCCCGCGAAGCCGGCGAGGGCGCCGGCCAGCGCCTTCCGCTGCTCGCCGTTGGCCTGGTTGCCGCGGTTGAACAGATCGCGCAGCAGGTCCGGGTGGGCGGCGAACAGCTTCCGGTAGAACAGCCCGGCGATGTCCTCGATGGCCGCGCCGACGGCGGGCAGGGTGGCGCGGATGACCGGGGTGGATCGCTCGGTGAGCATGGCTGCTCCTTAATTGGTTAATGATCTTCGTGTTTAGCGGCAGAAGGACGCGCCCCACGGCGGGAGCGCGGATCAGTCGGGGCGGCGGCCGGTCAGCCCGACCAGCACCGGGCCGGTGGGCGCGGTCACCAGATCGGCGACCGTCAGCGGATCGAGCGTGCGATAGAACGCCTCCTGCGCCTCGCGCAGCGCCCCGCGCAGCCGGCAGGCGCCGCGCAGCGGGCAGGGCGTGTCGCCCTCGCAGGCCACGACCTCGCCCTCGCCCTCCAGCTCGCGCACCAGCCAGCCGACCGAGGCGGTGCGCCCGAGCCCGGTCAGCTCGAGCCCGCCGCCGCGCCCGCGCCGGGCCTCCACCACGCCGAGGTGCTGGAGCCGGGTGATCGCCTTCGCCATGTGCGCGTACGGCACGTTGACCGCCTCGGCCACCTCGCGCGTGGTCAGCGGCGCGCCCCCCTTGAGGACCGCGAGGCGCATGACGGCGCGCAGCGCCAGATCCGTGAACTTGGTCAGTCGCACGGCACGACCGTATTAAATCCGCATGCTAGATTCCAGTTATCGGTGGGCGGCGGTCTTGTGGTATCCGTCTCACGGCCGAGCGGGTGGAACGGGAAGGAACGGTGGGAAGCCGATGCCGTCGGTATCTGGTGTGCTGGGGCGGATGACGGAGCTGCTGCGCGAAGTGGCGGAGGACCGGGGCGGGGCGCTGTGGCGGCTCCCCGCCGAAGGGCGTCAGCTCGACGCCAACATCATCCGGTTGCCCGCCGACGCCCGGGTCGACCCCCATGTGGAACCCGACCTCGACGTGGTGCTGTTCGTCGCCGACGGCGGCGGATGGCTCGAGGTGGCCGACGTCCGGCAGCGACTGGAGCCCGGCTGTGTGGCATGGCTGCCGCACGGCGCCCGCCGTGCGCTCTCCGCCGGCGCGGACGGTCTGGTCTACCTCACGGCACACCGCCGCCGCCCCGGCCTCGCCATCCGCACCGCGGCCCCGGAAGGGGGCGAGCCGGCCTGCCTGCTCAACCGGGTCTGCACGGAGTGCGGCCGGCTCGCGCAGGAGTCCGACGCGCGCTACTGCGCCCGGTGCGGCACCCGCCTGCCGTCGGACTGACGCGCCGCCGTCTCCGCGACGGCGTGACCGCGCGGGCGACCGCCGGGCTCGTCGGACGGTCGACACCTGGACGCCGACTGACGGTGACCGCGGCGTCAAGTTTCGGCCATGCGCCGGGCCAATTCTGGTCAGGTGCTGGTCCGTCGTGTGTTCAATCGAGTCGCCGTCGTCGACCTTCCGCGCCAGTGCCTGCTGCTCGGACTCGCGGGCTCGGTGGCACTGGCCGCGGGAGGGCTGACCGCCGGCGCGCTGCCCATGGCGGACGCGCTGGTCCCCGGGACCGGCGGCGCCGCGATCGGCCTGGTCAGTACGTACTTCGGCCTCGTACTGCTGGTCGCGGCCTGGCTGCTGCTGGGCCGCGCGGTACGCGGCCCGGCGCCGCCCGGCCCGCGCGCCCTGCTGCTGACCCTCGCCGTCTGGGCCGCCCCGCTGCTCCCCGCGCCCCCGCTGTTCAGCCGGGACGTCTACAGCTATCTCGCCCAGGGCGCGATGGTCGACGCCCGCGTCGATGTGTACGTCCACGGGCCCGCCCTGCTCGGCGGACCGCTCGCCGCCGAGGTGGCGCCCGTGTGGCGGTACACCCCAGCCCCCTACGGCCCGGTCTCCCTCGCCTTCGAGACGGCCATCGCCAACGTCTCCCGGGCCGAGGTGTCCGCCGGGGTGTTCGGCATGCGGCTGGTCGCGCTGCTGGGCGTGGCGCTGATGATCCTCGCCCTCCCCGCGCTCGCCCGCCGCTGCGGCACCGATCCGGCCGAGGCCCTGTGGCTGGGGGCGCTCAACCCGCTGTTGCTGCTGCACCTGGTGGGCGGGGCACACAACGACGCCGTCATGATGGGGCTGCTGGGCGCCGGGCTGGTGGCCGCGACCGGCCGGTGGCCCGCCTGCGGCGCCGTGCTGGTCACCGTGGCCGCCCTGGTCAAGGCGCCCGCCGCGCTCGGGCTGCTGGCCGTCGCCGCGCTCTGGGCGGGCCTGCTGACGGGGAGATGGCGGCGCACCCGGGCCGCCGCGGCGACCGCCGCGCTGGCGCTCGGCACCACGGGCGCGGCCACGGCCGTCGCCGGCACCGGCTACGGCTGGATCACCGCCCTGGCCACGCCGGTCTCCCCGGACAACTGGGCGCTGACCAGCGCCCTCGGCCGCGCCACCGAGGCCGGTCTGGACGCCGTCGGCAGCGGCCTGGCACCGCTGGCCACCCCGGCCTGGCACGCGCTGGGACTGCTGGCGACCGCCGTCACCGTGTCCGTCGTTTGGCTGCGCGCCTCCCGCTCCCGCCCCGTCTACGCGCTGGGGCTGAGCCTGACCGCGGTGGCGGTGCTGGGCCCCGCGATTCGCCCGTGGTATCTGCTGTGGGGGCTGTTCCTCCTCGCCGCGGCCGCGCCGAGCGGTCCGGTGCGCCGGGCGGTCGCCGCCGCCAGCGGGGTGCTCGCCCTGGCCGTGCTGCCCAGCGGATTCGCGCCTGACCAAAGGCAGTTGACCCTCGCCGTATGCGGCGGAGCGCTGGCGCTGCTCGCCCTGTGGTGCGCCCACCGTGCCCCGGGACTCGGCTCAGCGTCCGCCGCCGGGGAACGCAGTCCGGAGGCGGCATGACGGGGCCCACCACCACGCGCGGCCGGCTGCTGCTGACGTTCGGGCTGACCGGGGCCGTGGCGCTGTTCCTCGCCACCGTGCCGCTGCACCGCGACTGGTTCGACCTGAGCGTCTACTACGGGACCGTCGGCCACTGGCTCCACGACGGCGGGCGCATCTACGACTACACGACCCCCGGCGCGGACGGCACCGCCTACGGATTCACCTACCCGCCCTTCGCGGCCCTGTGCATGCTGCCGATGGCCCTGGTGAGCTGGCCCGGCGCGATCACCATCTGCCTGCTGCTCAACCTGGCCGCCTCGGCGGCCGTGCTGTACTGGCTGACCGGCTCCCTGGTACGCCGGCACGCCCGGCACCCCTGGTTCGGCTTCACCGTCGTGGCCTGCCTGTTCGCCCTGCTGGAGCCGGTCCGGGACACCTTCAGCTTCGGCCAGGTCAATCTGGTCCTGCTGGCGCTCGTGCTCTTCGACGCCCGGCTGCTGGCCACCGGCCGCGGCCGGTACGCCGGGTTCGGCATCGGCCTCGCCGCCGCCATCAAGCTCACCCCGGCGATCTTCATCATCCATCTCCTGGTCACCGGGCGCCGGCGCGCCGCCGGGACGGCCGCGGCCACCGCGGCGGCCGCGACCCTGCTCGCCGCGTGGGTGGCGCCGACCCCGTCGCGGGACTACTGGACCGAGGACCTGTGGGACACCGACCGCATCGGGGTCGCCGCGTATGTCTCCAACCAGTCATGGCGCGGCATGCTGGCCCGGCTCGTCGACCCCGTCCCCCCGAGCGGCGCCGTCTGGGCGCTGGGGGCGCTCGCCGTCCTGGCCGTCTGGGCCCACCGGGTGCGGCGCGCCGCCGCCGCCCGGGACGAGGCGGCGGGCTTCGCGCTGACCGGCGTCGCCGCCTGCCTGGTCAGCCCGATCACCTGGGTGCACCATCTGGTCTGGCTGATCCCGGCCCTGACCGTGCTGGCCGACACCGCGCTGCGGCCCGGCACGCCGCCCGCGCGCCGTCGCCGGCTGCTGTCCACGGCGGTCGCGGTGTATGTGATCCTGTGCAGCAGCGTGGTGTGGCTGTGGCGCTTCCACCCCACCGGCCTGGACGGCTTCCTCGGCGGCAACGCCTATGTCTGGATCTGCCTCGGTCTGCTGCTGACCCTCCCGGTGCGCGCACCGGACGTCGCCGTTTCGCCACCGCCGCGACGAACGGATGTCGGCCGCGATACGCCGGAACGCCACCCACGGCGGACATGCTGACCGTACCGCGCCTCCTGCCCCCCGGCCCTCGTCAGCACCTGTGAGCGCACATGCCCGCGACCCTGCCCGAGCGGCGCCGCCTCTCCGCCCCCCGACGGCTTCCGCTGCGCCAGATCCTGTGCCTGGTGCCGATCGCCGTCGTCCTGGTGTGGGTGATCGGACACTGGTCGCTCATCGGCTCCGGCGCCCGTCAACTCCTTGACGCCAACCCCTACTGGCTGCTCGCGGCGGTCACCACCACCGGACTCGGATGGGTCGCCGTGTCCTTCGCCCGACAGGGAACCGTCCTTGAACGGCTTCCCGCCGGGCGGCTGTTCGCCACCCAGTTCGCCGCCGGGGCCGCCAACCACCTCCTGCCGTCGGGGATCGGCGCGAGCGCGGTCAACATCCGCTTCATGACCGGCTGTGGCCTCCCCGCCGCCCGCTCCTCGGCCGCGCTCGCCCTGTACTTCCTCGCGGAGGCCGTCGCCCGCATCTCGCTGCTGCTGATCCTCCTGGTCGCCTTCCCCGAGGCGCTCAGGCTCGGGCCGCTGCTCCCGGACCGGATCGGGGCGGCGCTCCCGGTGACGGCGGCCGCGGTGGTCTGCGCGCTGCTGGCCGTGGTCCTGACCATCCGTCCGGTGCGCCGGATCGTCCGCACCTTCCTGGTCACCGCGCTCACCGACGCGCGCTCCCTGCACGCCCGGCCCTCCAGGGCGCTGGCCCTGTGGGGCGGTTCGCTGGCCTTCCCTGTTCTCCAGGCGGCCGGGCTCGCCGCGGTCGCCGTCGCGGTGGAACTGGACGTGCCGCCTTCGCATGTCGTGCTCGCCTATCTGGCCGCGACCGTCGTGGCCGCGGTCGTCCCGTCGCCCGGAGGCATCGGGTCGGTGGACGCCGCTCTGGTCATCGCGCTCGTCGCGACCGGGGCGCCGGCGGACGCCGCCACCTCCGCGGTGCTCGCCTACCGCTTCATCACGGTCTGGCTGCCGCTGATCCCCGGAGCGCTGGTGCTCGGAACCCTGGTGCGCCGCAAGGTCGTCTGACCCGCCCCGCGCCCGCGCCGACCGATCCCCTCCGGTCTTCTCCCCGGCGTGCGGTTGCCCTTCGCCGTCGAAAAGGTGAACACAGGAAATCCGAAGGATTAATTCCGGGGGCCGGCCCATCGTTGGGTAAATTCCCGGGGCCGAGAGGCAACCAATCCCTGATTCAAAGGGTCAAACAGTCAGACTCGGCACGGCGCGCAATACAGGGGGAAGTGGTGCGACATCTCATTCGGCTACCCGCGTGCGCGGCGCCGATGTGTGACCCGGCTCATGGGAACTCATCGGCGTCGCCGGACAAGTAATCGGCGTGAAGCAAAAAAATCCGCGCCGACTTTCGGAATTGGATCCTGACGAATTGCGATCGCTCATGACCGGCCGAACGGCCCGCACCCGGCCGGATGACCAGCCGCGCACGGCCGCCGCACCACCCGCGGCCGAAGCTCTGCCCGAAACCCCGCGCGACGCCCCGCCCGACGCCTCCCCAGAGACCCCGAGTGACGCCCCGCGCGGCCTCCGTGCGCGGGCCGGGGCGCTCGCCGCGCTGGTCACGGTGGCCGCCGTCTGCCTCGGCGACGCCGTGGCCCGCAGCTATCCCTTCGGGTTCAGGACGCGCAGCGTGAACGACCTGGGCAACCAGTTCGTGCCCTTCCACGCCCACCTGTGGGACCTGCTGCACGGCCGGGGGACCGGCGGTCTGTTCGTCAACTGGCAGTCCGGATATGGCAGCAGCTTCCTGCCCGACCTGGGCACCTACCTCGGCAGCCCGTTCGCCCTGCTCGTCGCCCTCTTCCCGCGCGACGAGATCGATCTCGCTGTCTACGTGATCACGCTGCTGAAGATGGCGGCGGCCGGCGCGGTGATGGCCCAGCTGCTGCTCACGCTGCGCCCCGGCCGGTGGTGGGCGGCCGGGGCGCTCGGCGCCTCGTACGCGCTGTGCGGCTGGTCCGTGGCCGAGGCCTCGTACAACCCCATGTGGCTGGACGGGCTGATCGCGCTGCCGCTGCTGTGCCTGGTCGGCCACTGGGCGCTGGCGGGGCGGCGGTTCGTCCTCGGCACGCTGCTGGTCGCGCTCGTCTGGATCGCCAACTTCTACACCGCGTACATGGCCACCCTCGGCGCCGTGCTGCTGCTCCTCACCCGGCTGCTGGTGGAGCACGCCCCCACCGGCGTCCCCCTCCGGCGGCGCCTCGCGCCGCTGTGGCGGCCCGTGGCCCGGCTGGCGGGCGTCCTGGCGCTCGGGGTGGGCCTCGCGGCGCCCATGGTCTCCGTCGTCTACTTCGGCACCAAGCACGCCTACCCGGGCCGGGTCGTGGAGTTCTCGGCCAAGCCATGGACGGACGTCATGGCCCGGCTGCTGCCGGGCACGTACAACTTCAGCAGCCCGGCCGTCTACGTCGACACGGTGGCACTGCTGCTCGCCCTGACGCTGCCGTTCAACCCGGCGGTCCCCAGGCGGCTGCGGGGCGGCTGGACGCTGCTGGTCGCGGGGGTGGCGCTGTCCCTCCAGTGGGGGCCCACCCAGCTGGCCTGGCACGCCTTCTCCACCCCCAACGGCAGCCAGTACCGGGAGACGTTCGTGCTGAGCGGGTTGCTGGTGACCGCCGCCTGGCTGTCCTTCGCCCACGGCACACCGGGCCGGCGCCCGCTGCTCGCCGGAGGCGCGCTGCTGGCGGCGATCGCGGCCGCCGCGTCCCGCGCCACCGAACTGATGCGCCCGTGGACCTACCCGCTGCTGCTGGCCGGGGTCGCCGCCGTGGCGGCCGCCCTCGTGCTGGCCCGGCTCGCCCGCCGGTACCACCGTCCGCTGCCGGCCGCCCTCGCCGTCGTCCTGCTGATCGGCGCCCAAGTGGGCCAGTCCGCGGCCACCACGGCCGTCGCCGACCGGCTGCGGCTGGGGCACCTGGACGACTACGCGCCCTGGGGCGAGCGCCAGCGGACACAGCAGGCGCTGATCGCGGACGCGGACGGCTGGCCCCGGTACCGTACGGACCCGGGCCGCGAGCAGACCGTCGGGAACGACCCGCTGCTGGTCGGCGGGCAGGGCGCGCAGTACTACAGCAGCCTCACCTCCGATGTGTTCAGCCGCACCCTCACCGCCCTCGGCGGCGGCTGGTACTCGCGCGGCCGATCCGTGCAGAGCCTGGACAACCCGGTCACCGACGCGATCTTCTCGGTCGGCGCCCGCGTCCATTCCGCGCCCGATCCGCACCGGGACCCGAACGCGACGACCGACATCGCGCCGTATGTCACCCGCGAGGCCGTACCGCCCCTGGTCACCGTCCGGCCGAAGGCCGAGAGGGCGCCCGCCTTCGGCCCCTCGCCGTTCCGCAACCAGGAACTGCTCCTCGGGGCCCGGGTGTACACCATGGCCGACAAGATCTCGATACGAGGCGCGGACGGCAGGCCGGCCGCCCGCACCCCCGACGGGGGCTATCGACTGCCTCCCGGGCCGACCGAGCAGTCCCGCCCGAAGGCGCTGCTGACCGCCATGTGCCCGGGCGGCTCGCAGGTCTTCCTGTGGGCGCCGCACTACTGGGGCACCGCCGCGCTGCGCGGCGCCGACCGGCCCCCGGTCGGCTTCCGGGGCGACCACCCGGTCACCAAGATCGCTCCCATGCAGCCGCTGGGGACGGCCCCGGCCTCCGGGCGCGTCGAGGTGGGTCTGACCATCCAGAAGGGCGGCACCGTCCCCGTTGATTCCGTCGGCTGCCTGGACACGGGACGGCTGCGCGCGGCCACGGGCCGGCTCCGGGCCCAGGGCGCCACCTCCGTCCATGTTTCCGACAGCGTCTCCGACACCGGCATCCGCGCCGAACTGCCACCCGGCTCCCGCGGCATCGCCGTGGTCGCCGTCCCGCGGATCGCGGGCTGGCAGTGCGCCGCGGGCGGCGGCCGGCACCGCCCGGCCGACAGCTACCTCGGCCTGGTCGCGGTGAAGCTCGACGGCTCCGCCACCTCCATCGACTGCACGTTCCGCCCTCCCGGCCTGCGGCTGGGCACCGCCGTGGGAGCCGCCGCGCTCCTGGCCCTGACCCTGTCGGCCGCATTCCGGTTCCTGCGCGCCCGACGGGAGAGCCGCCATGTCCACCACTGACGCCCGCGAATTCCTCACGGGGGAGACCATGCTGATTTCGATCGTCGTACCCTGCTACAACGAAGAAGCCGTGATCGGTCGTTTTCATGAACACCTCACCCGGGAACTCAAGGCGGTCGGACACGACTTCGAATTCCTTTATGTGGACGACGGCAGCAAGGACCGCACGCTTTCTCTTCTGAAACAGCTGGCCGAAACCGATCCCCGGGTCCGCTACGTCTCCTTCAGCCGCAATTTCGGCAAGGAGGCGGCGATGCTGGCCGGGCTGCGGTTCGCCTCCGGCGACGCCGTGGTCCTCATGGACGCCGATCTCCAGCACCCGCCGGAGCTGGTCAAGCGCATGGTCGAGCTGCATGCCCAGGGCCATGACCAGGTCATCGCCAAGCGCACCCGGGACGGCGACCGGGTCACCCGGGCGCTCACCGCCCGCGCCTACTACCGGCTCATCAACCGCTTCGTCGACGTGGAGCTCGTCGACGGCGTCGGCGACTTCCGGCTGCTGTCCCGGCGCGCGGTGGACGCCGTGCTGGAGCTCACCGAGTACAACCGCTTCTCCAAGGGGCTGTTCGCCTGGGTCGGCTTCCCGAGCGTGACCTTCGAGTACGAGAACGCCGTGCGCGAGGAGGGCCGCAGCAAGTGGACCTTCGGCCAGCTCCTCAACTACGGGGCCGACGGGCTGATCTCCTTCAACAACAAGCCACTGCGCGCCGCGGTCTACCTCGGCCTGCTGCTGGTGTCGGTGGCCGCGCTGTACGCGGTGTGGATCGTGGGCAGCGCGGCGGTCAACGGGGTCGACACCCCCGGCTATGTCACCCTGCTCGTGGTCATCACCGCGCTGGCCGGGGTCCAGATGGTCATGGTCGGCGTCATCGGCGAGTACATCGGCCGCATCTACTATGAGGTCAAGCGGCGCCCGCACTTTCTGGTGCAGTCCACCAACGCGGTCCCCGCCGCCACGCTGAACGACCAGCTGAAGGACCTCGTCCGGTGATGCATCGCCCCCTGCTCGGCCAGCTCGTGAGATTCGGCCTGGTCGGCGTCGTCAACACCGCCACGTACTACGGCATGTATCTGTGCTTTCTGCGCCGGCTGCCGTATCTCGTGGCCCATGTCGCCGCCTTCGCCCTCAGCACGGTCGGCTCGTTCCTGCTCAACTCCTGGTTCACCTACCGTACCCGCCCCACCTGGCGGAAGTTCCTGCTCTTCCCCCTGACCACGGCCGCCAACTTCGTCATCACCACCGGCGGGGTCTATGTCCTGGTCGACCTGGTGCACATCGGGGACCGGGCGGCCCCGCTGATGGCCGCGGCGGTGGCCGTGCCCATCACCTTTGTGCTATCCAGGACGATCATGCTCGGGCCCGCCTCCGGGGGGCCGGGCGAAAACGCGGTGCACGGGGGAGACATGACGGCCGGAGAAGAGCCCGGGGTGTACGAGATCCGTGTGCACGGCTTCGCGGACAGCGAGGAGGCCCTGGCCCTTCAGGACCCCATCGCCCGCCTGCTGTGCCCGGAAGAGGGGCACGACGGCCCGTGCGAGGTGCCCTGGGGCTTCACTCTCGGCCGTGACGATCGGGCCCGGGAGCGGGCCGACGACGACGGGGCCACGGTGCTCGTGCTCGGCGTCTACGCCTCCGGCGCGCGGGCGGCGGAGGTGGCCGACCGGGTGCGCGCCGCCCTCGGCGAGACGCGCCCGGTCGAGCTCGGAGAGGGCGATGCCGAGCAGTTCGAGACGCTGGTGAAGCAGTACTGGATCGAGAACGCGCCCAGCGGGGGCTGACGCCTGGGCGGCCGTGTCACCCGGCGGGGCCGGCGTCGCGGACCAGCAGGGCCGCCTGGACCCGGTTCGAGCAGTCCAACTTGGCCAGCACACGGCTCACATACGTCTTGATGGTCTTCTCGCTCATGTGCAGCGCGCGGCCGATCTCGGCGTTGGACATGCCCTCGGCCACCAGACGCAGCACCTGTGACTCGCGCTCGGTGAGCGCGGTCAGGCGTTCCACGGCCTCCCGGCGGCGCCGGGCCGCGACCGGGGCGATCAGGTCGAGCACCGGCCGGGTGACCCCGGGGGACAGATAGGCTTCGCCGCCGTGTGCCGCCCGCACCGCGCGGATCAGCTCGTCGGGCGTGCAGTTCTTGAGCACGAATCCCGCCGCGCCGCCCTGGAGCGCCCGCAACACGTTCGGCTCAGCCCCGAACGCCGTCAGCACCACCGTACGCAGCTCGGGCGCCTGCCGCCGCAGCTCCTCCAGCGCGCCCAGCCCGTCCAGGTGCGGCATGTTGATGTCGACCAGGGCCACATCCACGCGATGCCGGACCGCCTCGGCCACGGCGGCCCGGCCGTGCTCCGCCTCGGCGACCACCTCGATGTCGGGCGCAGACTCGAGCACGGTGCGGATACCGGCCCTGATCAGTGGCTCGTCGTCGGCCACCAACACCTTGATCATCTCAGTTCACCCCCAGCAGCATGCCCACGGGCAGCACCACGAACATCACGGCGGCGGTGGCGAATCCGAGCGCGGCGGTGCGCAGATGCCCGACCGCGGGCGGCACTTCGTCCCCCTCGCCAGTGTCGGTGGCGGCGGCGGTCGGCACCATCGCCACCAGCCGGAAACCCTGGTCCGACAGCCGGTGGTCGGCGAACCCGCCGACCTGCCGCATCCGCTCGTCCAGCCCGCGCAGCCCGTGTCCGCCGCCCGCCCCGCCGGGATCCCGCGGCCCCTCCGCAACCGGATTGTCCACGGTGACCAGCAGCGCGTCCGGCTCCCAGGTGAGGCACACCGTCACCGGGCGACCCGGGGCGTGCTTGGCCGCGTTGGTCAGCCCCTCCTCGACGGTCCGGTACACCGCCTCCCCGGCCGCCGGGGGCAGCGGGCGGGGCTCCCCGCCCCGCCGCAGCGTCACCGGCACCCCGGCCGCCCGGAACTCCGCCACCACGTCGTCGACGGCCTCCGCCCCGGGGCCCCGGGCGGCCGTCTCGTCCGTTCCCCGCAGGGCGCCGACCAACTCGTGCAGCTCGTCCATGGCGCCACGCGCCGTCCCCGCCAACTGCCGTACCGCCTCCCGCTGCCGCTGAGGCAGTTCGGCCACCTCCAGCGCCGCCGCCTGGACCGACACCAGGCTGAGCCGGTGGCCGAGGGAGTCGTGCATGTCCCGGGCGATCCGCAGCCGTTCGCGCAGCCGCTCCCGCTCGGCCAGCAGCTCGCGCTCCCGGCGCAGCCGCCGGTTGCGCCGGCCGAGCTCGGCCACCAGCCGCCGATGCTGTGCCAGATACCGGCCGACGAGCAGGGGCAGCACCACGAACACCACGAAGAGCGCCATCAGTTGCGACAGGGCGGGCGCGTCCGCGGGCCGGGCCACGAGCCCCACCGCGAGCCAGCCGAGCGCGGCACCGGCCACCTGGGCCGTGTCCCGCCGCGCCACCGCGCGGTGTCCGGCCTGGTAGGCGGCCCACAACAGCAGGACATACGAGCCCCCGGCCAGGGCGGACAGCAGCAGGCACGCCGTGAAGGCCGCCGCCGGGGCCCGCTCGCCCAGCGCGAGCACGCCCGCCACGGCGAGCGCGTACGCCACGGCGGCCCAGGGCAGCGCACCGCCGTGGGGCGTGGCCACGAACAGCGCGGTGTCCGCCACGAACACGGCGGCGGCCAGCAGAGGTCGGCCGAGGGGCAGCAGGCTCATGGCAGCAGGCTAAGGCCTGGCCGATGGTGTCGACTTTGGTCCCGGCGACGGGCGACTTTCGGCGACAGCCCGGCGCCGGGCCCGTTGCCTAGCGTGAACGGCGTGATCGAAGTGCGCGACCTCAGCAAGAAGTACGGGAACACCACCGCCGTTGACGGGTTGTCCTTCACCGTGCGGCCCGGCCGGGTGACCGGTTTCCTCGGGCCCAACGGGGCGGGCAAGTCCACCACGATGCGGATGATGCTGGACCTCGACCGCCCCACCACGGGCCACGTTCTCATCGACGGAGACCGATACCGCCGGCTCCCGGATCCGCTGCGCCGGGTCGGGGCGCTGCTGGAGGCCCGGGCGGTGCACGCCGGCCGCAGCGTGTACGACACCCTGCGGTGGCCGGCCCGCAGCAACCGCATCCCCGAGAAGCGGGTACGCGAGGTGCTGGAGCTGGTGGGGCTCGCGGGCGTGGCCCGCAAGCGGGCCAAGGGCCTCTCGCTCGGCATGGCCCAGCGGCTCGGCATCGCCGCGGCGCTGCTCGGCGATCCGTCGGTGTTGTTGTTCGACGAGCCGGTCAACGGGCTGGACCCCGAGGGGATCCTGTGGATCCGGAACCTGATGAAGGACCTGGCCGCGGAGGGCCGGACCGTGTTCGTCTCCAGCCATCTGATGAGCGAGATGGCCCTCACCGCGGAACACCTGATCGTGATCGGGCGCGGCCGGCTGCTCGCGGACACCACCGTAAGGGAGTTCATCGAGGCCAACTCCAGCTCGTACGTGCGGATCCGCACGCCGGAGCCGGAGCGGATGCGCGCCGCGCTGGCGGCCACGGGCGTCCGGGTGCGGCGGTCGGCCGACGGGGCGCTGGAGGCCTACGGGGCGCGGTCCGAGGCGGTCGGGGAGCTGGCGGCGGCCCAGGGGCTGACCGTGCACGAGGTCAGCGCGCAACAGGCCTCGCTCGAAGAGGCGTTCATGCGGCTGACGGGGGAGGCCGGCGACCACCGGGCGGGAGGTGTCCGGTGATGGATACGACCCGGGTGCGCGCAGCCTTCGCCGCCGAATGGATCAAGATCCGTACGGTCCGGTCGACCCTTTGGACCCTGTTGCTCGCCTTCCTGCTCAGCGTCGGTCTGGGCCTGCTCGTCGGCCACTCCCTGAGCGCGGGCTTCTCCCGGATGAACCAGGAACAGCAGGAGAACTTCGACCCCGTGGCGGCGGGGTTCCTGGGGCTGATGGTCGGCCAGATCTCCCTCGTCGTGTTCGGCGTGCTCCAGATCGGCGCCGAGTACACCAGCGGCACCATCCGCGCCTCGCTCATCGCGGTGCCCCGCCGGGGGCTGTTCTACGGCGCCAAGGTGGCGGCGGCGACGCTGACCGCGATGGTGTTCTCGCTGCTCACCGTGTTCCCCGCCTTCTTCGCCGCGCAGTGGGCGCTCGGCCCGCACGGCGTGTCCCTCGGCGACCCCGGTGTTCCGCGCGCGGTCCTCGGCGCCTGGGCGTATCTGACGCTGATGTGCGCGTTCTCGATCGGAGTGGCCACGATGCTGCGCAGCACGTCGCTCACCCTCGGCATCCTGATCCCGCTGCTCTTTCTCAACTCGCAGGGGCTCGGCAACATCCCGAAGATCCGGATCGTGGCGCAGTTCCTGCCCGACCAGGCCGGGGCCGTGATGATGCAGGTGGTCTCGGTGGACGAGTCCTTCATCGGCCACCGGGACTTCGGCCCCGGGGTCGCCCTGGTGATCCTGCTGGCCTGGACGGTGGCGGCCCTCGCCGGGGGGTATGCGGTGCTGCGTCGCCGCGATCCTTGATGCATATGATGTGCAAGTGCATGATTACCGCATCAGGACGGCCACGCCCGAAGACCTCGACGGTGCCCGGAGCGTGATGCTGGACACCGTGTACCGGGACTTCGGTACGGGATATGTGCCGCGCTGGCACGGCGACATCGTCGATCCGGAGGGCGCCTACCTCCGTTCCGCGCGGCACACCCTGCTCGTCGCGGTCGACGGGTGCGACGGGCGGGTCGTGGCGACGGCCGCGCTCGACTCGCGGGGGCCCGCGCATCCGCCCAACCCCCGCGCGCTCGCCGAGCGCTACCCCTCGGGGCGCACCGCGCAGCTGCGCCGGGTGTACGTGCGGCCCGAACACCGGCGGCGGGGGCTGGCCCGGCAGTTGGTGGCCCGGCTGTTGGACTTCGCGGCGGCGGACGGCGGCTATCGCTCGGTCTATCTGCACACCGACCCCGCCGTGCCCGGCGCCGAGGCCTTCTGGCGGTCCCTGGGGGAGGTGGTGTGCGACGAGCGGGCGGAATCCGGGGGCGGGGAGCGGGTCGTGCACTTCGAGGTGGCCCTGCGAGGGCAGCCCAACCCTGGGGGCAGCATTAATGGAAACGATAATCATGTAACCTGTGCGGCGTCCCGCTCGTAGAACCCGTGGAGAACGAGGACCATGCGCTTCGCCCGCCGCCGTCGGCTGCTCTCCGGCCTGCTGCTCGCCCCCCTGCTCTCCGGCTGCTTCGCGGCCGAGGACAAGTCCTCCCCGTCCGGCTCCGGTTCCGGCCCCGGCGAGCGGCTGCGCGTCGCGCTCGCCTTCCCGCCCGCCGAGAACTTCTCGCCGTACGGCAGTGACGCCACCCTGCTCAGCCGGCTCGGTGTCACCGAGGGGCTGACCCGGCTGGACGCCAACGGCGCAGCGTCCCCCGCGCTCGCCGAGTCATGGCGTCAGGAGGGCGAGCGCGCCTGGGTGTTCACCCTGCGCGAGGCCCGGTTCCAGGACGGCACCGAACTCACCCCGGCCGCGGTCGCCGCCGCCCTCACCCACGCCACCCGGGCCGACCCGGCCCCCGCCGCGCTCTCCGGGGTGCGGCTCACCGTCGAGCCCGCCGGAAAGCGGCAGGTCCGCGTCACCACCACCGACCCCGACCCGGCGCTGCCGCTGCGGCTGTCCAGCCCGAGCCTGGCCGTGCTGTCCGCGAAGGCCTACCGCGAGAAGGGCACCGTCGATCCGGCCGGGACCGCCACCGGGCCGTTCGAGCTGACCAGCACGGGCGGCGGCAACCGGGCGGGCCTGGACCGCTTCGACGACTACTGGGGCGGCCGGGCGCAGGCCTCCGGCATCGACGCGCGGTTCATCGCCGACGGCACGGCCCGCACCAACGCCCTGCGCACCGGCGAGGTGGACATCGCCGAAGCCGTGCCGGTCGCCCAGGTCTCCTCCCTCGACAAGGGCACCGCCCGCGAACTGGCCACCACCCGCACCACCAGCCTCCAGCTGAACACCCGCTCCGGCCCCTTCGCCGACCCGAAGGTGCGGGCCGCCGCCCGCGCGGCGGTCGACACCTCGGTCCTCGCCAAGGACGTGTACGAGGGATACGCCGACCGCGGGCAGGGCGTGTTCGGGCCCGCCCTGAGCTGGGCGGCGGACAAGCGCGAGGAGCCGAAGGGGCGGGCGCGGGCCGCGCGCGTCCACGGCACCGCCATCACCCTCGCCACCTACGACAACCGGCCCGAGCTGCCCGAGGTCGCGCAGGTGCTGCAACAGCAGCTGAAGAAGGCAGGGTTCACGGTCGAGGTGGAGGTGCGCGAGTCCTCGCGGATCGAAGGCGACGCGCTGGCCGGCAAGTTCGACGCGTTCGTCGGCGCCCGCAACACCATGCTCGACACCGGCGACCCGGTCTCCGTCCTCGCGAGCGACTTCACCTGCGACGGCAGCTACAACCTGGCGCTGCTGTGCGACAAGCGGGTCGACCGGGCGGTCGCCGAGGCCGAGACCACGGCCGACCCCGCGCGGCGGCAGGGCGCGGCGATGGCGGCGGAGGCCGAGATCCTGCGCACGGACGCGACCGTTCCGCTCGTCCACCAGCGGATCGTCCACGGCGTCCGCACCTCGGTTCACGGCGTCCTCCTCGACCCGTACGAGCGCACCCTCATCGGCCCCGGGACCCGGCGCTGAGCGCCATACGCCGGGGCGCACCGGGCGCGCTGTGGCGCGCCGTCGTCGTCGCGGCCCTGCTGTGCGGCATCGGTCTGCTGCCCTGGCTCTCCCGCACCGACCCGGCGCTCACCGTGCTCGAGGCGCGGTCCGCCGAACGCGACCCCGCCCCCGAGGTGCTGGCCGCCATCCGCGGTGAACTCGGCCTCGACGCGGGCCCCGTGCACCTGCTCGGGCGGTGGCTCGGCGGGCTGCTGCACGGCGACGCCGGACACTCCTGGATCTCCGGCGGCGCCGTGCTGCCCGCCGTCACCACCGCCCTCGGCGCCTCGCTGCTGCTCATGGCCGCCGCGCTGGCCGTCGCCGCCGTCACCGCCGCCGCCGTGTGCGCCCGCACCCTCCGGCTCGGCGCGCGGCGCGCCCTCACCGGGCGGCGCACCGGCGGCGCGGCGGCGATGCTCGCCGCGCTGCCCGAGTTCCTGACCGCCTCCGTCCTGGCCACCGTGGTCGGGGTGCAGCTCGGGTGGCTGCCCGCGCTCGGCTGGTACGGCCCGCGCTGGCTCGTCCTGCCCGCGCTGGCCATCGGCCTGCCCACCGGGGCGCTGCTCGGGCGGATGCTCGACGACGCCCTGCCCGGCGCCTTCGCCGAGCCCTGGGCGCGGGCCGCCGCCGCCCGCGGCATCCCGGGCCGGCGCATCGCCCGGCACGCGCTGCGCCGGTGCCTCCCAGGCCTGCTGCCCAACCTCGGTCTCTTCGTGGTCGGCCTCACCGGCGGCGCGGTCGCCGTGGAGCAGATCTTCGACATCCCCGGGCTCGGCCGGCTCACCCTGGACGCCGCCATTGCCCAGGACCTGCCCGTGCTCCAGACCGGCACGCTCGCCCTGGTGGCACTCGCCGCGGCCGTCAGCGGCCTGGCCCGGCTCGCGGGCCGCGCGCTGCTCGGACCCGCGCTGCGCGACGGCGCGCTGGTCACCCTGCACCGGCCGGACGCCCCCGACCGCAGCCGCCTTCCCCTTGTCCACGGCGCGCTGCTGCTCGGCGTCATCGCCCTCGGCCTGGCCCGCGACCCGCTCGCGCTGGACACCGCCGCCCGGCTGCGCGCCCCGTCCTGGGCGCATCCGTTCGGCACCGACGCGCTCGGCCGCGACCTCCTGGCCCGGGTCGGCCACGGCGCGCTCACCACGCTCGCCCTCGCCCTCGCGGTCAGCGCCGCGGCGCTGCTGGCCGGGGTGGCGCTCGGCCTGGCGCCCCGGCTGTCCCCGGCCCTCGTCGACACCGCCAACGCCGTGCCGCCCGTACTCGCCGGACTCCTCGTCACCGGAGTCACCGGCGGCGGCCCCGCCACGCCCGCGCTCGCCGTGGCCGCGGTCGCCTGGGCCCCGCTGGCCGCGCACACCTCCGCCCTGCTGCGGCAGGAGCTCGCCACCACCCACCTCGCCGCCACCCGCGCACTCGGCGCGGGACGGGCACATGTGCTGCGGCGCGCCCTGCTGCCCGCCGTACTGCCACCGGTGACCCGGCACGCGCTGCTGCGGCTGCCCTCGGTGGCGCTCGCCCTCGCCTCCCTCGGCTTCCTCGGCCTCGGCGCCGGGCCGCCGTCCCCCGAGTGGGGCCTGCTGCTGGCCGAGAACCACCCGTACGCCGAGCGCGCCCCCTGGGCCGTGCTCGCCCCCGCCGCGATGCTCGCCGTCCTCGGGGCGCTGGCGGTCACCGCGTCCGGCGGGGTGCGGTGGCCATGGCTGGACCGTGGCGGTCGGGCGTCCTCCGCGGCGCGTGAGGAAGCCCGATGACCGGCACCCCCGTCCGAACGCCCGCCGCCACGGCCCGGACCTGGCGGCGGTGCCCCGGGTTGCCGCCGCTGCCGCCCCTGCTGCGGCTGCTGATCTGGACCCAGCTCGCCTTCAACATCGGCTTCTACGCGGTCCTGCCCTTCCTCGCCGAACACCTCGGCACGGCCATCGGCATGGCCGGCTGGCTGGTCGGCCTGGTACTCGGCCTGCGCACCTTCAGCCAGCAGGGGCTGTTCGTGGTGGGTGGCGCACTGGCCGACCGGTACGGCATCCGGCCGGTGGTGCTGGCGGGCTGCGCGCTGCGGATCGCCGGCTTCGCGTGGCTGGGCTGGGCGGAGCGGACCTGGGCGGTCATCGGCGCGGTGCTGCTGATCGGCTTCGCGGCCGCGCTGTTCTCGCCCGCCGTGGAGTCCGAGGTGGCCCGCCAGGCGGTCCGTTGGGAGGAGGCGGGCGGCGGGCCCCGCACCCGCGTCCTGGCGCTGTTCTCCGTCGCCGGGCAGGCCGGCGCGTTCGTCGGACCGCTGCTCGGCGCGCTCCTGCTGGCCGTGGACTTCCGCGCCGTATGCCTCGCCGGGGCGGGGGTGTTCGTCCTCGTCCTGGCCGGACATCTACGGCTGCTGCCCCAGCACATCCCCGGCCGCAAGCCCACCCGGCCCCGGGGTGGGCCAGGTCGTGTCCGCATAGTCGCGTCGGATCAGCCCGCGGCGCGGGGGCGCCCCCAGCTACCGCTGGGAGGTGCCCCCACAGCGGTAGCTGGGAGGGGGCACCGCCCAGCGGTAGCGGGGGGAGCGTGCGATCGCAAGGCGGAGGGTCGCCCTCGTACTGGGCGTACTTGGGCGACCCCGACAACGCAGCGCGGGGGTACCCCCAGCGGTAGCTGGGAGGGGGCACCACCCAGCGGTAGCGGGGGGAGCGTGCCAGGCGTCGCGGGCCCGGCGGGACTATGCGGACACGGCCTACGGACCCTGGCGCGCAACCGGCGCTTTCTCGCGCTGTGTCTGGCGTACGGTGTCTACCTGCTGGCGTACAACCAGCTCTACCTCGCCCTGCCGCTGGAAGTGGAGCGCGCGGTGGGCTCGCAGGCGCCGCTGGCCTGGCTGTTCGCTCTCTCCTCCGCGCTGGTGGTGACCGCCCAGCTGCCCGTCACCCGCTGGGCGGCCGCCCGGCTGGACCTGCGCCGCTCCATGGCGGCCGGGCTGCTGCTCGTCTCCGCGGGCTTCGCCGCGGTGGCCGCCGCACGGCCCGCCGCCTGGACGGGCGCGGCCGGGCTGCTCCCGGCGGCGGGCCTCGTGGTGCTGCTGACCCTCGGCCAGATGCTGCTCGTCCCGGCCGCCCGCGCCTGGGTGCCCGACCTCGCCGAAGAAGGCAGGCTCGGCCTCTACACCGGCGCGCTGTCGTCCGTCTCCGGCCTCGTCGTCCTGGCGGGCAGCGCTGCGACCGGCTCGCTGCTCGACGCGGGCCTGCCCGCCGCGGTGCCGTGGCTGGTACTCGCCGCGCTCCCGCCGGCGGCGGTCGCCCTGCTGCCGCGCCACCGCGGTGGGCCTCCGGAACCCCCGGCCCCCACGGCGAGCCGGTAGCCGCACCGGCGGCCGAGTGGGCCGGGCGGGCCGGGTGTTCCGGGCGTTCCGGGATATGGAATCCCGCACGGGCCTCCTTGACCCGGTGTACCCGCCACTGATTTGATCGATGACATGAAGCGACAGGACCTCACGCGGCGGCGCCACGTCGATCTCGTGCGTGTCTCGAGCGCGTTCTGTTGCCGTCGGGTCTGAGCGAGCCCGTCAACCTCCGCTTCGCATCCCCGCCGCGCCGCCGCTGACGCATTCCGGCCGCGCGCCCTCCGGCTACGGCGTTTCCACCGCCGCCACCTCACGTCCGTGACGTCCGTAACGGCTGTGCCGCCCGTTGCCGTTGCCCTTTGATGCCCCGTCAGTTCTTTCTCGTGCCTTCACCGGCCGATCGGCCCGACCACCGCATCGCACCACCGTCCCGAAGGGTCCGCCATGGCCACCGTCCTGTCCGTCTCCGGAAGCCCCTCCGCCACCTCCCGCACCGCCCGGCTGCTGCGCCACCTGGACGCCCGGCTGGAGCGGCACGGACACGAGGTGATACCGCTGGACGTCCGTACGCTCCCGGCCGGGGCCCTGCTCGGCGCCGACTTCGCGCACCCGGCCATCACCCGGGCCACCGCCCTGTTCGCGCGGGCGGACGGCGTCGTCATCGGCACACCCATCTACAAGGCCGCCTACTCCGGCCTGCTGAAATCCCTGTTGGACCTGCTCCCGCAGTACGCCCTCGAAGGCAAGACCGTGCTGCCGCTGGCCACCGGCGGGACCACCGCACACGTCCTAGCCATCGACTACGCGCTGCGGCCGGTGCTCAACTCCATGGGCGCCGGACACATCGTCCAGGGCTGGTTCACCCTCGACAAGGATCTCCAGACCGGGCCGGACGGCGCGCTCACCATCGCCCCCGGCTCCGCCGAAGCCCTGGCCCAGGTCGTCGACCGGTTCTCCCTCGCACTGGGCGGCACCCCACTGCTCGCCGCCGCCGGCTGACACCGGCCCCGTCCGCCCCCACTGCCGCCGCCACCCCGAACGGAGTTCCCGAGTGAGCCTCACCTTCCACTGGTTCCTGCCCACCAACGGCGACAGCCGCCATGTCGTCGGCGGCGGCCACGGCACCCCGGTCACCGAGGCCGGCGGCGACCGGCCACCGACCGTGGGCTACCTCTCCCAGATCGCCCGCGCCGCCGAGGACCTGGGCTTCGTGGGCGCGCTGACGCCGACGGGCGCCTGGTGCGAGGACGCCTGGCTGACCACGGCCATGGTCAGCCAGCGCACCGAGCGGCTGAAGTTCCTGGTGGCCTTCCGGCCCGGGTTCCTCTCGCCCACCTTCGCCGCGCAGATGGCCTCCACCTATCAGCGGCACACCGGCGGGCGGCTGCTGCTCAACGTGGTCACCGGCGGCGAGAGCCGGGAGCAGCGGGCGTACGGCGACTTCCTCGACAAGGACGCCCGTTACGCGCGCACCGGCGAGTTCCTGGGCATCGTCCGGGATCTGTGGGACGGCAGAACCGTGAATCTGACCGGCGACCATCTGCGGGTGGCGGAGGCGAAGCTGACCCGGCTGCCCGACCCCGTCCCGGAGGTGTACTTCGGCGGCTCCTCGCCCGCCGCCGGAGCCGTGGCGGCCCGGCACGCGGATGTCTATCTCACCTGGGGCGAGCCGCCGGCCGCGGTGGCGGAGAAGATCACCTGGGTCCGGGGGCTGGCCGCGCGGCAGGGCCGCAGCCCGCGCTTCGGCATCCGGCTGCACGTCATCACCCGGGACACCGCCGAGCAGGCCTGGGCCGAGGCGGGGCGGCTGCTGGACGGCTTCGACGACGACACCGTACGGGCGGTGCAGGAGGGCCTCGGCCGCAGCGAGTCGGAGGGGCAGCAGCGGATGCTCGCGCTGCACGGCGGCGGCCGCGACGGCCTGGAGATCCACCCCAACCTGTGGGCCGGGATCGGGCTGGTGCGCGGCGGCGCGGGGACCGCGCTGGTGGGCAGCCACGCCGAGGTCGCCGACCGGATCGCCGAATACCACGCCCTGGGCATCGACGAGTTCATCCTGTCCGGATATCCGCACCTGGAAGAGGCGTACTGGTTCGGCGAGGGCGTACTGCCGGTCCTGCGCCGCCGCGGCCTGTGGAGCCACCCTTTCCGCGGTGACGAACGCATCGCCGCGGACACCCCCCTCGCGGTGTCCGGGAGTTCATGACGACTCTCGCGATACGCGGAGCGTCTACACGTCCTGGGCCACGACGCCGGACACCGCGTGGGTGACGGAACACCTGGTAGAGGGGTCCGTCACCCACGCCAAGGTGTTCCACGTTCCGGCATCCTGAAGAGGTCATGGACGAGATGAACCAGACCACGGTTCCGCTGCGCGCCGCCCAACAGGCCTGCGCGCAGCTGGCCCGGCAGGGGTGGGAAGCGGCCCGCCTGGCCCTGGAGGAGCTGGAGCGCCGGGGCGCCGGGTCGGTGCGGGCGTCCCGGGCCGGGGCCGCCACCATGGCGGGGGTGTACGCCCTGCGGAGCGAGCTGATGTCCGCGTCGCCGGGGCGGACCGTCGAGCTGGCGCGGTTCGCCGACGAGCTGGCGCGGTACGGCGAGGACACCGTCCGCTTCTTCTCGGTGGAGCGCGCCGGCTGGACCGTCCTGTGCGTGGTCTCGGACGACCTCGCGCGGGGCGTGGCCGCCACCGCGGTCCGGGGCGGCGAGCGGCCCGGGCGGAGCGACGCGGGCGCGGCGGCGGAGGGGGAGCTGCCGGCCACGGCGGCGGGGGGCTTCTGTGAGGAGCTGCTCGCGGACGGCTGGAGCTCGGCGGAGCTGGGCGTTCAGGGGCTCGCCGAGCGGCCCTCCGCCACGGTTCCGCTGTGGCTGGGGAGCGCCGCGGCCCTGGCGGACGGCTACCGGGCCAGGGCCGAGGAGTACGCGCGGATGTCCAGCCCCCGTCGGACGCGCGACCTGGAGCGGTTCGTGGCCGCGCTGGCGGAGCACGGCGAGGACTTCGTCCGCTTCTTCTCCGTGGAGCGCGGCGACTGGACCGTCCTGTGCGTGGTGGCCGGTGACCTCTCGCGCGCGCTGGCCGCCAACGCGATCAGCAGAGCTTCCACGGGCTGACGTCCGCCCCGGCTCCCCGCCCCCGACCCTTGACACGGCGACGATATGCGGCGTGCAATATTTCGCATGCCGGTACCCCAGAGCCGAGGGCTCGTCTCCAGGCCCCTGCTGCGTGAAAGCGCCTATCAGGCGATCCGTGACGCGATCGTCGACGGCACGCTCGCCCCGGGCGAGCGGCTGAACGACGGCGATCTGGTGGAGTGGCTGGGCATCAGCCGGACGCCCATCCGGGAGGCCCTGGCGCGGCTTGAGCAGGCCGGGCTGGTGCGCACCAGGCCGGGCCACTCCACGACCGTCAGCCCGCTGGACGTCCGGGCGGTGCGGGCCGCTCAGTCGGTGACGGCGGCGATGCACGAGCTCGCGGTGCGGGAGGCGGTGCCGAATCTGTCGTCCGCCGAGCTGGACGCCATGCGCGAGGCCAACGCCCGCTTCGCCGACGCCCTGCGCCGCAATGACGTCGGGGCCGCGCTCGCCGCCGATGACGACTTCCACGCCGTGGCGGTCACCGCCTCCGCCAACCAGGCGGTCCGTAGCGTCCTCGAGCAGTTCACGCCGGTGCTCAGGCGGCTTGAGCGGCAGCGCTTCGGCTCGCTGAGCGGGCGGAGCTCGGTCGCGCAGCACGAGCGGATCATCGAGCTGTGCGCGGCCGGGGACGTCGAGGGGGCGGCCGCCGCCGCCCGCGCCAACTGGCAGACGCTGGCCCCGCTCCTCGACGTGGTACCGGCGGACGACACCGAGTAGTCCGCGCCTCCCGATCCCCCTCGTCTCAGCACACCCTCGCACCCCGCACCCGCGAAGGAGCCACCATGTCCCTCGACGACTTCGAGCGCTATCCGCTGCTTTTCGGCCCCAGCCCCATCCACCCCCTTGACCGCCTCAGCGACCACCTCGGCGGGGCCCGCATCTGGGCCAAGCGCGAGGACTGCAACAGCGGGCTGGCCTACGGCGGCAACAAGACCCGCAAGCTGGAATACCTCGTGCCCGACGCGCTCCGGCAGGGCGCGGACACCTTGGTGAGCATCGGAGGTGTCCAGTCCAATCACACCCGCCAGGTGGCCGCCGTGGCGGCGAAGCTGGGGCTCAAGGCCGTGCTGATGCAGGAGAGCTGGGTGGACTGGCCCGACTCCGTCAACGACAAGGTCGGCAACATCCTGCTCTCGCGGATCATGGGCGCGCGGGTGGAGCTGATCGACGCCGGGTTCGGCATCGGCTTCAAGGACAGCTGGACCCGGGCCCTGGAGGAGGTCCGCGCCGCGGGCGGCACTCCGTATCCGATCCCGGCCGGGGCCTCCGACCACCCGCTGGGCGGTCTCGGCTTCGCCAACTGGGCCCGGGAGGTCCAGGCGCAGGAGCGTGAGCTGGGCGTTTTCTTCGACACCATCGTGGTGTGCAGCGTCACCGGCTCCACCCAGGCCGGCATGATCGCGGGCTTCGCGGGCCAGGACCGCCCCCGCCGGGTGCTGGGCATCGACGCCTCGGCCAAACTGGCCGAGACCCATGCCCAGGTGGAGAAGATCGCCCGCGCCACGGCCGAGCTGATCGGTCTGGGGCGTGAGCTGAGGGACGAGGAGATCACCGTGCTGGAGGGGTGGGCCGGCGATCTCTACGGGATCCCCGTGGCCTCCACGGTCGACGCGATTCGGCTCACCGGCGGTCTCGAAGGCGTGATCCTCGATCCGGTCTACGAGGGCAAGTCCATGGCGGGCCTCATCGACCTGGTGCGGGGCGGCGACATCCCCAAGGACTCCAACGTCCTGTACGCCCATCTCGGCGGCCAGCCCGCCCTCAACGCCTACAGCGGCGCCTTCGGCTGACCACGGGCGGCCCTTGCGTGAGAACCATCGTTCTCGTAGAGTCCCCGACAGGGGCAGAGAACGATGGTTCTCTGCTGTGAGGAGTTGATATGCCCGCCGAGTCGCGCCCCCCGTTCCCTCCCTTCACCCGGGAAACCGCCATCCAGAAGGTCCGTGCGGCCGAGGACGGATGGAACTCCCGCGACCCCGAAAAGGTCGCTCTCGCCTACACGGTGGACTCACACTGGAGAAACCGGGCCGAGTTCGTCGACGGCCGCGAGGAGATCGTCGCCTTTCTGACCCGAAAGTGGCGCCGGGAGCTGGACTACCGGCTGATCAAGGAGCTGTGGGCGTACGACGGCAACCGCATCGCCGTGCGTTTCGCCTACGAGTGCCACGACGACTCGGGAAACTGGTTCCGGTCGTACGGCAACGAGAACTGGGAGTTCGACGCGAACGGACTGATGGCGCACCGCTACGCCTGCATCAACGACCTGCCGATCAAGGAGTCGGAGCGCATGTTCCACTGGCCGCCGGGCCGCCGCCCGGACGACCACCCGGACCTGAGCGACCTCGGCCTCTGACGCCCCTGACATGCGTTCGACGTGGTGGGCGGGCGCCGACTAAGGTCGTGAGTACGGCATCGCGTGTCGGTCACCGGCCGGGTGAGACATGGAGGTGCCCGGGACATGCCTTCTGGAGGCATTCCACCATGTCAGTCGAGTTGAATCACACCATCGTGTACTCCCAGGACAAGCGGGAGTCCGCTGAGTTCCTGGCGAACATCCTGGATCTTGAGGTCGGGGCCGAATGGGGCCCGTTCATCCCCGTGGCCACCAGTAACGGGGTCACCCTGGACTTCGCCACGATCCCGGCCGAGTCCATCACCATGCAGCACTACGCCTTCCTCATCTCCGACGAGGAGTTCGACGAGGCCTTCGGGCGGATCAGGCAGGCGGGGATCACCTACTACGCCGATCCGCACGGAAAGCAGCCGGGCGAGATCAACCATCACCACGGCGGGCGCGGCCTGTACTTCAAGGATCCGGCCGGCCATGGAATGGAGATCCTCACCCGCCCCTATGACACCGATGAGCAGGGGACATCGGGGGCATGAGCCATTGACCGGCCGGGGCCCGCGCCCCGGCCGGTCGGCCCCGGACACCGCCGACGGGCTCACCCCGTTCCCACGACCAAGGTCTCCTCGGTCAGACAGGCGTAGGCCCGCAGCCGGTCCGGGTGTTCCCGCTCCGCGCCGACCCGCAGGGCCGCGTACGGCCCGGACAGCCCGACCAGACGCGGCACCTGACGGACGACCAGAGTGTCCCCAGGGGCGATCAGGCCGTCCAGGACCGCCTCGACGAGCAGGTGGTTGAGGTGCACCAGACAGTCCGCGACGCTCGTTCCGGCCGTGGCCACATACAGCTCGCGCCGCACGGGCGGCCGGTGGCGCGGGCCGATGGCCTCCGGGATCCGGACCGCTGTGTCCGGGCGGGCAGGCAGGCCGTGGGAGCCGTCGAAGAGCTTGAGCAGCCTGCGCAGCCCGGCGGAGGCACCCGCCGGGGCCGGTCCCGTCCACGCGGCGGAGCCGTCCTCGGCGATGTGGTCGAACCGGACCCGGTCACCGAGGTTGTCCGGGTTTCCGGCCAGGAAGATCGTGCGGGAGAACGAGCGCCGCCACGCCGCCAGCCGCTCCGGCGCCAGGCCGATGGCGAACTCACAGGTGGCACGGGTCCATTCGGCGAGCTCGAAGCGGCGCACCACGGACACGGCGAGCAGGGCGTCGGTGTCCGTGTCCACCGACTCCTGGATCCGGGCGTGCACCCGCGACAGGGCGGCGGCGGTGGAAAGGTCCAGGTCCGCGGCCAGATCGGGGCGGGCGACCCGGACGCGCCGCGCCGCCTCGGCGCGCAGCAGGTCCTGGGAGAGCTTCACAGGAACACCGCCGGGAGCAACTCGTGGACCGGGGCCGGGCGGTGCTTGGCCAGCAGCCCGGAGGTCAGCCGGTACGGGTCGACGTAGGTGTGGTCGCCGCGTTGCCGCTCCAGGAAACCGGTCAGCCCGGCTTCGGCCGCCGCCTCGGCCGGGTCCCCGTACGACGCGAGCATCCGCCCGGCGCGGATCACGCACTGGCGCAGCAGGTCCGGGCGGAACGACTGCCGGTCACCCGGCCCGAGGGTGGCGATGAAGTACAGCCGCATGCCGAGCCGCAGCGCCGGGTCGTCGTGGTCCGCGCCCAGCGCCTCGATCAGCTCACCCGCCGAGTGGCCGCGCCAGTCCCCGTGGCGCGCGGAGCGGATCCGGCCGTCGATCGGCACCCGGCCCACCGGGACGCGGCGTACGACGGGGCCGAGCTCCGACAGCACCCGCTGCAACAGCTGGTAGTCGGGCTCCAGCTCGCGGTCGTAGAGCAGCACCACCTCGTCGTAGCCGGGGACGAGGGGGACCAGCTCGCGCAGCGCGCAGGCCAGGTAGTTGGGCCGTCCCCGCGCCGTGGCGATCTGGCGCAGCGGCAGCCCGAAGCGGGTGGCGTCCAGGTAGACCGGCCCGCCGTACTCGCGCATGTCCAGGCACAGCCCCAGGGGCACCAGCCGGTCCAGCACCTCGTCGAGGGTCATGCCGGGCGGCTGGTGTGCGGTGAGGCCGGGGTCGTGCATCCCGAGCCTCGCGTACTGCGCCGACCAAAGCTCCAGCACCCGGGCGCTGGACGGATGCACCCAGCCGTGGTGTTCGATCGAGTCGAGGTAGGGCCGCAGCGCGGACACCGGTGCCCGGCGGCCGTCCGCGCGGTAGCCGATGTACAGCTCGCCGATCTCCTCCTCGGACAGCCGGGAGTAGTCGGTGTCACCGAGCGTGTGGTCCAGATACTCCCAGAAGCCGAGGGTCTGGTCGGTGGGGTGGTAGGTGGTGGGGCTGTAACGGTAGGTGACATCGGCCAGCCGCGCGGTGGCGCGGTACATCACATCGACCCAGAAGAGCCCCTTGAGGTGGCTGGGGGTCAGCGGCTTGCCGGGGGTGACGGTGACCGGCGCGATCAGGACCCGGGGCCGGCCGTGGCGGGGCGCGGCCGGGCCGCCGGGGCCGCCGGGCAGCGGGGCGGCGCCGTGCGACCGCCCCGCGCCGCCGCGGAGCAGCGGCACCGGTTCCGCGGTGCCGGTCATGCGGCCCGGCCCCCGTGGACCAGGAACACCCTCTCGGTGCCCTCGGCCGTGCGCGGTGGCACGGGGTCCCGCCACCTGCCGTAGTGGGCCGGCGGCTCCCCGGGCTGCACCGCCTGGACGGTGAAGCCGTGCCGCGCGAACAGCGCCTCGGGCTCGTCCGTGCCGAACACCCACGGGCAGCCCCAGTCGGCGAACACCTTCAGCAGGCCCCGCATCCTGGGGGCGGTCAGCGCCGCGTCGTTGACCAGGTCCGCGCCGATACGGCTGCCTGGCGCGGTCACCGCGCCGACCCGGCGCAGCAGCCCGTCGACCTGGCCCTGCGAGAAGTAGTACAGGAGTCCTTCGAAGAGCCAGGTGGAGGGCAGCCCGGGGTCGTACCCCGCCGCCAGGAGGGTGTCCTCCCAGCCGGGGGCGAGCAGGTCGGCCGGGACCGGGCGGCGTTCGGCGCCGGGCCGCTCGGCGGCCAGCAGCTTCTCCTTGACCTCCAGGACCGTCGGCCGGTCGAGCTCGAAGAAGCGGACGTGGTCCGGCCACTCCAGCCGGAAGGCCCGCGAGTCCATGCCCGCTGGGGCCAGCACGATCTGGGTCATCGACGGGTCGGCGGCCGCCCGCTGGAGCCAGTCGTCGAAGAACCGGGTGCGGATGGGGTTGAAGTCGAAGGTGCTCGGCACCGTGCGCGGGACCTCACCGTCCGGGAAGGTCGCCGATCGGATCTCGGCCAGCAGCCCGGGGCCCGCGTCGCCGACGAGCAACTGGGCGTACGGGTCGTCGAAGAGCCGCTCCTCCCGGCGGCTCTCCCCGGCCCTGAGCGCGGCGGTGAGCAGACAGGTGCGCTCGATGGCGTCGAGTTGCGTCATGATCGGTCTCCTTGCCGGGCGACGGCGCCGGTCAGCCGCCGCCAGTTTTCGGGGTCCTGCCGGAAAAGCCGGTCCTTGACCTGGGTGGGGCGCACCCCGCGGCCGACGGAGTCCTGCCACTCCTCGAGAAAGGCGTCCCGGTCGAGCCGGAGCAGCTCGGCGGGGCCCAGCCGCCCCGCGTCGCGGGCCGCCCGGTAGCCGGCCGACTCCCGGGCGAGTTCGGTGTCGAGCGCCGCGGTGAGCCGCCGAGTCTCGTCGGCGCTCCACGCCGACTCACCGGCCAGGGCGAACACATAGCGGGGCGCTTGGCCGTCGGGGGTTTCCGCATGGCACGCGGCGTTGCGCACGGCGAGGCCGGCGCCGCCCAGCGCCGACTCCAGCGCCCGGACGACCTGTGCGTCGCGCAGCCGCTCCCCGGCCACGTCGGAAAGGTTTCTGCGGCCCGCGTACGACACCCGCGGCACACCGCCGGGCTGGGATGGCACGTCGACGACACGGACCACATCGCCGCCCGCGTAGCGGTACAGGCCGCCGACATGGCTGTAGATCGCGTGGTACTCCCGGCCCGGCTCCAGCTCGTGCGGTCCGAGCGTCTCCACATCGGGGCCCAGGTCGCGGTCGGCGTCCACGAACTCGTACACGGAGGCCGTGACGACCAGGCTGCCCGCCGTCGGGTGGCGGTCGAGCGCGACGCCGACCGGGCCCTCGGACGCGGCCACGGGCGCGGGCAGGGCCGTCACCGAGGGGCCGAACTCCTCCCGGAGCCGGGGCAGATAGAGCGTGGCGAGACCGGTGGTCCAGCAGAACAGCAGCCGCATGTTCGGCCAGATGTGGGCGGGCCGTACGGTGCCGAAGTACCGCTCCAGCCGCTCCAGTTCGGCGGCCCGCTCCGGGTTCGGCGAGCGGAACGGGTGGCCGCCGAGCGTGCCGTCGCGGACGTCCTTGACGATCCGCGGCCACCACAGCCTCAGCTGGTACGGCACCGCGGCCACCATCGCCGGGTTGATCCCGATGACGCAGCGGACATCGCTCTCGACGGCCATGCGCAGCCGCAGATACATCTTCTCCACGTGGTCGTCCGCGGCCACCGGCACCGGCAGCACGGCCCAGGGGGCCGAGGTGCCGGGCTCGGCCGACAGGTGCTCGCCGAACATCTTCCCGAAGTCCACCTGGCTGGCCCCGACATGGGGGCGCCCGGAGGCGGTGGTGGCGGGAGCGACGACCGGGTCGTGCTTGAGGTTGAGCACCGCGTCCGGCCGGGTGAGGACGTCCGGGAAGTGTTCGGCCATCGGCGCCCACGCGGCGTAGTAGAACGGGAAGAAGGTGGTGTGCATGAAGCGCGGGGTGACCGGGATCTTCTTGTGCGCACCCGTGCTGCCGCTGCTGGTGAAGAACACCGCGGGCTGGTCGGCGGTCAGGACGCCTGGCTCGCCCTCGGCCATGCGCTCGATCCACGGCGAGAGCGCCGCGTAGTCCTGCACCGGAACGGCCTTGCGGAGGTCGTCCAGGGTGCGCAGCCGGTCGAAGTCGTGGGCCTTGCCGTAGGCGGTGCCCGCGTTGAACGCCAGCAGGTCGGTGAGGACCTCGCGCTGCCGGGCCGCCGGGTCGGAGAAGGCGCGCCGCAGCCGGTTCCGCTCCTCGAACACCCGCGCCCGGTACTGGCCGAGCCGGTCCTCGGCGTGCGGAGGCTCGGTGTTCGAGGACCCGGTGTTCGCGGGCTCGGCGGCCGAGGGTTCAGCGGTCTGCATCTGACAACACCTTTCGTATGGCCTGAGCGGTCTGCGCGACATCGCCCTGCGCCCGGATCACCGTGACCGGCAGATGGCTGATTTCGTCGAGCATCAGACCCCGCAACGTGGTCTGGTAGGCCGCGAAGGCCTCCTCGTCGGGGTGGTCGCCGTAGTACTCCAGCCGGTTGGTGTCCGCGCCGTTGCCGGAGCGCCGCCAGGCCGTGGTGGTGGACACGTCCAGGAACACCACGCGCCGCGGCTGCGGAAAGGAACGCCACCACGTGAACATCGGGTTGTCCCACAGCCCGGCGAGCCTGCACTTGGCCAAGATCTTGTAGTAGTACGAGTCGACGAGCGTGGGCGACGACGTGTCGCTCTCCTCAATGCGGTCCCGCAGATGGACCACCGCCGTCTGAAGCATGCTGGCCGTGAACTCCGGCGAATAGTCCCTCCCCAGGGAAGGCAGCACATCCACCGCCACATCCCTGCGCAGCCGGCCGATCAGCGCGTGGGCGGGCTGAAGAAAACGCTCGTCCGTGGAAATCAGCCGCCAGGACGGGGACGACCTGGCGAACTCGGGCATCACCGAAGACTTTCCGGCGTAGTCCGGCCCCAGGAGGACGGAAAAGCCGGATTGAGTCGTCCGCACGATCGGCACTCCTCACATAGTTCCAGTGCTCGCCACCTCGATCCGGGCCGCGTCGCGACCCGCCGATCGGCTGCCGGGGGTGCCGTCCCGGCTGGGTGAGGGAAAGTCAACATCGCCGAGATGGCCATCCGGTCAGGACGAGCTGGGACACGGGGGAGGGTCCGGAAGCCGGGAGCCGGAAAGCGGAGCGGCGGCCATCGGATCGCTTCTGGCCTCGGATGATGTGCCGTACGCCCGGTCCCACCGGGCGCAGGTCGATGTCCATATCCTGGTCCGCCCCCCGGCACGGACATTCGGAAGGCCGGAAAACCGGACTTCTCCCCGGACTTTTCCTGTTGCGCGGAACACCGCGGCCCGCGAGCCCCCGGCCACTACAGTGATCCACGAGCGTCGGGGGACAGCGCGTCGGGGGACAGGGCTCGGAGGCGAGGGAATGCGGGGGACGGCCTTTTCGCGCGCGTGCGAGGAGCGGCGGTGGGCACGGCCGGCGGTCTTTCTCATGGTCTACGCGACGGTGGCCACGCGGCTGGGAGAACCACAGGAGGTGACCGCCCGCCAGTTCCACCGGTGGCGGCAACCCGGGCCGCCCTGCCCTCAGCCATCCGCACAGCGGGTCCTGGAGGAGATGTTCGACACCCCGCTGTACCGCCTCGGCTTCGATGTGCCCGAACACCGCCGACGGGACACCGCCGCCCCTCCGGCGGGCGCGGCCGAGCCGCCCCCGGCCGCCCTGCGGTTCGCGGTCCTGGGGCCGGTGCGGGTGCGGCGCGGCGAAGAGACACTGGCCGCGGGGCGGCCGCAGGAACGCGCCCTGCTGTGCGCACTGCTGCTGCGCCGCGGCCACACCGCCACCGCGCAGGAGCTGATGGACGCGGTGTGGGGCGGCAAACCGCCACGGAGCGCCCTCGCGACCCTGCGGACGTACGCCTTCCAACTGCGCAGGACACTGGGGCGCGCCCTCGTCTCCGACTCCGGCGGATACGCCCTGCACGTGCCGCCCGAGGCGCTGGACCTGGTGGTGTGCGAGGGCTACGAGGCGCAGGCCAGGAGCGCCCGGGCCGCGGGCGATCCGCCGCGCGCCCGGAAACTGCTCCGCAAAGCCCTGGCCCTGTGGGACGGCGAACCCCTCGGCGGCGTCCCCGGGCTCTACGCGCAGGCACAGCGCGCCCGCCTGGCCGAGTGGCGGCTCACCCTGGTGCAGACCCGGCTGGAACTCGACCTGGAACTGGGCCACCACACCGAGGCCCTCGCGGAGCTCACCGCCCTGTCCGTCGAACACCCGCTGCGGGAGCGGCTGCGCGCCCTCCAGATGCTCGCGCTGTACCGCGCCGGGCGACAGGCCGAGGCGCTGCGGGTGTACACCGACACCCGCCATCTGCTCGCCGAGGAGCTCGGCGTGGACCCCGGTCCCGAGCTGACCGAGCTCTACCAGAACGTGCTGTGCGCCTCCCCGGCCGTCGCCCGCCCCCCGGCCCCGCGACGACACCCACCCGCCGGGGACACTGCCCCGTATGTCTCACCGCGCCCCGCCCAACTCCCGGCGCAGCTCGCCGACTTCACCGGACGCACCACTCTGGTGCACCGCCTCACCGAGCAACTGTCGTGCGCCCAGGGCGCGGTGATGCCCGTCCTCGCCGTCCGGGGGCTCGGCGGAGTGGGCAAGACCGCGCTGGCGTTACGGGTCGCCCACGCGGCCCGCGGGCACTTCCCCGACGGGCAGCTCTACACGGACCTGCTCGGCCCCGGCCCCGGTGCCGCCCACCCCGGAGCCGTCCTCGGCGCGTTTCTGCGCGCCCTGGGCATCCCCGCCGCCGCCGTCCCCGCAGGGACATCCGAACGGGCCGCGCTCTACCGGTCCACCCTCGCCGGCCGCCGGGTGCTGGTTCTGCTCGACAACGCCCACGACGGAACGCAGATCCGCCCCCTGCTCCCCGGCGCCCCCGGCTGCGCCGCCCTGGTCACCAGCCGCGCCCGGCTCGCCGACCTCGACGGCACCCGCCCGCTGGACCTCGAGGTCATGAGCCCCGAGGAAGCCCTCACCCTGTTCGGCCACGCCATCGGCGAGGAGCGCGCCGAGGCCGAGCCCGCGGCCTGCCGCGACACCGTCGCCGCCTGCGGCTTCCTCCCGCTGGCCATCCGGATCGCCGCGGCCCGCCTGTCCGCCCGCCCCGCCTGGACCGTCTCCGCCGTGGCCGCCCGGCTGGCCGACGAGCGCGGCAGGCTCGACGAACTGCGCATGGGCGACCTCACCGTCACCTCCTGCTTCGCGCCCGCGTACGGGCGGCTGCGGCCGGACCAGGCCCGCGCCTTCCGGCTGCTGGCGCTCGCGGACGGCCCCGACCTGTCCCTGGCCACGGCCGCCGCGCTGCTCGGCCTCGACCGGTGCGACCCTGCCGTCGAACCCCTCCTGGATTCCCTCGTCGACAGCGCACTCCTGGAGTCGCCCGCCCCGGGCCGCTACCGCTACCACGACCTGGTCCGGCTCTACGCCCGCCAGGAACACGGCGCGCTCATCGGCAAGGCGCCGGGGGCGATGCGAGGGCTGGGGCGGGCCTCGGCCACGGGCTAGTTTGGGGGTGTGGGCGGCGATGCGACGACGCTGTTCCTGTGCGGCGATGTGATGCTCGGGCGCGGCGTCGACCAGATCCTCCCGCACCCCGGGGACCCGGAGCTGCGGGAGCCGTACATCCGGGACTCCAGCGCCTACGTCGAGCTGACGGAGGAGGCACACGGCCGGGTGCCGCGCCCGGTGGACTACGGGTGGCCGTGGGGGGACGCGCTGCGGGTGCTGGAGGAGACCGCGCCCGACGTCCGGGTGGTGAACCTGGAGACCAGCGTCACGCGGAGCGACGAGTTCGCGCCGGGGAAGAGCGTGCACTACCGGATGAGCCCGGCCAATCTGCCGTGCCTGGCCGCCGCCCGGCCCGACGTGTGCGTCCTGGCCAACAACCACGTGCTGGACTTCGGGCGGAGGGGGCTCGCGGAGACGCTGGACGCCCTGGCCGGGGCGGGGCTGCGGGTGGCGGGCGCGGGGCGGGACGCCGACGCCGCACGGCGGCCCGCGGCCGTCCCGGTCGGGGGCGGGCGGCGCGTGCTGGTGTTCTCCTGCGGCACCGGGTCCAGCGGCATCCCGTACGAGTGGGCCGCGGCCGAGCACCGCTCCGGCGTCGACTTCCTCCCCGAGCTGTCGGAGGCCCGCGCGGCCCGGTTCGCCCGCCGGATCCGGCAGCTCAAGCGGCCGGGCGACATCGCCGTCGTCTCCATCCACTGGGGCGGCAACTGGGGGTACGACATCTCCGACGACCAGATCCGCTTCGCGCACACGCTGATCGACGGTGGCGCCGATGTGGTGCACGGCCACTCCTCGCACCACCCCCGCCCCCTGGAGGTGTACCGGGGCAAGCTCGTCCTCTACGGTTGCGGCGACTTCATCGACGACTACGAGGGCATCACCGGTTATGAGGAGTACCGGGACGATCTGCGGCTGCTGTACTTCGTCGCGGTGGCCCCGGACACCGGCGAACTCACCGGAATCCGGATGGTGCCCATGCGCGCCCGGCGGATGCGGCTGCGCCACGCCACCCTCGGCGACTCCCGCTGGCTGCGGGGGGTGCTCGACCGGGTCAGCTCCGCCCACGGCTCCCGCGTCGTCCTCGGCCGGGACGGCGCGCTCTCCCTCCACGGCCCCCCGGCTCGGTGAGCGCCGCCGGAGCGCCTACCATCGCGCACATGTCCGACACGCCGGCCATCACTGGAACGGAGCGCTGAGCGTGAAGATCGACTGGAATCGGCGTACCTGCGCCCGTCGCGGCCATGTCACCTACTCGCCCGCGGAGGACGAGCTGCGCGAGCGGCTGCACGCCGCGACCGCCCTGGGCGACGCCTGGCGCTGTCTGCGCTGCGGCGACTTCGCCCTCGGCGCGCCCCACGGCTCCGGGCCCGCGGCCGACGCCCCGCTGGTGCTGCGCGGAAAGGCCCTGCGGGACCTGATCGTGATGCGCTTCATCGCCGCCGAGCGGTTTCTGCGCGGTCTCTTCGTGCTGCTGGCGGCCGTCGCGGTCTACCGGTTCAGCAACAGCCGGGCCGCGGTGCGCCGGCTCTTCCAGGAGAACCTCACCGTCTTCCGGCCGGTGGCCCGCCACTTCCACTACGACCTCGACCACTCGCCGGTGGTCGACACCATCCGCAAGACCTTCGAGTACCGGCACTCCACCCTCGTGATCGTGGCGGCCGCGCTGGCCGCCTACGCGGCCATCGAGCTCGTCGAGGGCGTGGGGCTGTGGCTGCTCAAGCGGTGGGCCGAGTATCTGGCGGTGGTGGCCACCGCCGCGTTTCTGCCGCTGGAGATCTACGAGCTGACCGAGAAGGTCAGCTGGCTGAAGATCGCCACCTTGGTGATCAACATCCTCGCCGTGCTCTACATCCTGCTCTCCAAGCGGCTCTTCGGGCTGCGCGGCGGCCGTGCGGCGTTCGAGGCGGAGCGGCACAGCGCCTCGCTGCTGGAGGTGGAGGCCGCGGCCGGGACGGCCACCCTCGGCGGCGGGCAGCACGGCGGGCGGCCATAGCGCCGAAGGCACCGGACAGCCGGCACCGATCAGCCACGGCCTCGACCGTTCGGTATTGATCATTCGCCCCGGCCCGGCGGGGGAGTGACGATACGCTCGGGCCGCGGACGAACCGCTCGAACGAGAACGGCAGGAGCTGGCGCCGGCCATGAACACCGACCTGACCAACACCACATCGAGCAAGATCAACGCGGCCCTGGTACAGGCCCGCAGGGCGATCGGCAGTCCGGCGGTCGGCATGGTGCTGACCCTGGTCATCGTCACCGACGAGGCCAACCACTACGACGCCCTCAAGGCCGCCGCCGACGCCTCCCAGGAGCACCCCTCCCGGATCCTTGTGGTGATCAAGCGGCCCGGACGCTCCCCGCGCGAGCGCGGCCAGTCCCGGCTGGACGCCGAGGTGCGCGTCGGCGGCGCCGACGGCAGCGGCGAGACCGTACTGCTGCGGCTGCGCGGCGAGCTCGCCCAGCACGCCGAGTCGGTGGTGCTGCCGCTGCTGCTGCCGGACGCCCCGGTTGTGGTCTGGTGGCCGGTCGACGCCCCCGACCATCCGGTCAGGGATCCGCTGGGCGCGCTGGCGCAGCGGCGGATCACCGACACGTACGCCGTCGAGCGCCCGCTGCGGGAGCTGGCGGCCCGCGCCGCCTCGTACGCCCCCGGCGACACCGACCTGGCCTGGACCCGGCTCACGCCCTGGCGGTCCATGCTGGCTGCAGCGCTCGACCAGGCGCGGGCCTCCGTGACCTCGGCGGTGGTGGAGAGCGAGGCGGACAACCCGAGCGCGGAGCTGCTGGCCCGCTGGTTCGCGGACCGGCTGAAGGTGCCCGTCGAGCAGGTCGTCACGGAGGGCCCGGTGGTCACCGCGGTCCGGCTGCGCACCGCCGCCGGGGACATTCACATCGACCGGCCGGAGGGGCCGGTGGCCACGCTGTCCATCCCGGGGCAGCCCACCCGCACCCTCGCGCTGAAGGTGCGCAGCACCGCCGAGCTGATCGCCGAGGAACTGCGCCGGCTCGACCCCGACGAGGCGTACGCCGCCGCCCTCCGCGCCACGATTCCGTCCGCCGGGCCCGTCCGGCTCGGCTGACCCGCTCACCTGCCACGACAGCCGATCCGAACCGACGCCCTTCCCCTGCTCGCGCCCTGTTCACGGGACCACCGCGGGCGGGGGAATAGTGGCGACAGCTGCCACGTTCCGGGGATATAGTTGAACCGTAAACATCCTAGGAGGGGTGAGACCGGTGCAGTTCGGTATCTTCACGGTCGGCGATGTCACGATGGACCCGACCACGGGCCGGGAGCCGACCGAGCACGAGCGGATCAAGGCGATGGTCACCATCGCGCAGAAGGTCGAAGAGGTCGGTCTCGACGTCTTCGCGACCGGTGAGCACCATAACCGACCGTTCGTCCCCTCGTCGCCGACCACCATGCTGGGCTGGATAGCGGCCCGTACCGAGCGGCTGATCCTGTCCACCTCCACCACGCTGATCACCACCAACGACCCGGTGAAGATCGCCGAGGACTACGCGATGCTCCAGCACCTGGCCGACGGCCGGGTGGACCTGATGATGGGCCGCGGCAACACCGGCCCGGTCTACCCCTGGTTCGGGCAGGACATCCGCCAGGGCATCCCGCTCGCGATCGAGAACTACGCGCTGCTGCGCAAGCTGTGGCGCGAGGACGTCGTCGACTGGGAGGGGAAGTTCCGCACCCCGCTGCAGGGCTTCACCTCCACGCCGCGGCCGCTGGACGGTGTGCCGCCGTTCGTCTGGCACGGCTCCATCCGTTCGCCGGAGATCGCCGAGCAGGCCGCGTACTACGGCGACGGCTTCTTCGCCAACAACATCTTCTGGCCCAAGAACCACTTCCAGAAGCTGGTGAACCTCTACCGGGAGCGGTACGCGCACTACGGGCACGGCACGCCGGAGCAGGCCATCGTCGGCCTCGGCGGGCAGGTGTTCATGCGCCGCAACTCGCAGGACGCGGTGCGTGAGTTCCGCCCGTACTTCGACAACGCGCCCGTTTACGGCCACGGCCCCTCCCTGGAGGAGTTCACGGCCGAGACCCCGCTGACCGTCGGCAGCCCCCAGGAGGTCATCGAAAAGACGCTGACCTTCCGGGACACCTTCGGCGACTACCAGCGCCAGCTGTTCCTCGTCGACCACGCGGGCCTGCCGCTGAAGACGGTGCTGGAACAGCTCGACCTGCTCGGCGAGGTCGTGGAGGTGCTGCGCAAGGAGTTCGCCCACAACCGCCCGGCCGATGTGCCGGACGCCCCCACCCACGCGTCGCTGGTGGCCCAGCGCGACGCCAAGGCCCTCGAGGAGGTGGCCCAATGAGTACGGTCATGCGACACATTCCCCAGCAGCACGGTGCCCCGCGGCCGGTGACGCTCGCCGTGGTCTCGGCCGGGCTGAGCGTGCCCTCGTCCACCCGGCTGCTGGCCGACCGGCTGGCGGAGGCCACCCGGCGGCTGCTGGCGGAGGGCGGGCACGAGGTCGAGGTGCAGGTGATCGAGTTGCGCGACCTGGCCGGCGACATCGCGAACAACCTGGTCACCGGCTTCCCGTCGGCCGCCCTGGAGGAGGCCGTGGAGAAGGTCACCGGCGCGGACGGGCTGATCGCCGTCACCCCGGTCTTCTCCGCCTCCTACAGCGGGCTGTTCAAGTCGTTCTTCGATGTGATCGACAACACGGCCCTGACCGGCAAGCCGGTGCTCGCCGGCGCGACCGGCGGCACCGCGCGGCACTCGCTCGCGCTGGAGCACGCCCTGCGGCCGCTGTTCGCCTATCTGCGTGCGATCGTGGTTCCCACGGCCGTGTACGCCGCGTCCGAGGACTGGGGTGGCTCCGGTGACCCCCTCACCGACACCCTGCCCACCCGCATCGACCGGGCGGCGGGCGAGCTGGCGGAGCTGATCGGCGGCCGCCGGGGCGCCGCCGCCCCCGAGCCCGAGGCCGAAGCCGTGGTGCCGTTCGAGCAGCAGCTCGCGGCCCTGCGGCCCGAATGACCCCTCACCTCAGGGAGGAGCCTGACATGATCGACAACTTCAACAGCTTCCGGCCCGACGGTGAGCCCACCGCCGACCGCTGGGTCACCGCGCTGAGCCTGTTCGACGACAAGGAGCGGGAGGAGACCACGGCGGACCGCTGGGAGCGGGCCGGGCTGTACTTCGAGGCGAAGCAGTACACGGAGGCCGCCCAGCTCCTCGTCCAGGTCGTCGAGGAGGCCCCCGAGCAGACCGCCCCCCGGCTGCTGCTGGCCCGCGCCTACTACCACTCGGCGCAGCTGGGCCGGGCCGAGGAGCAGCTGCGCGAGGTGATCGCGCGCGACCCGGTCGAGCACTACGCCCATCTGATGCTGGGCCGCACGCTCCAGCGGCAGGGGCGTGCCGAGGAGGCGGAGCCATGGCTGCGCATGGCCGCGGCCTTCTCCGGTCACGCCCCCGCGGCGGAGTGACGGGCCGGCCGTACTGACGGGCCGCGCCCGGCGGGCCGTATCCGACGGGCCGGGACGGAAGGGCGGAGTGGACGGGCGGCACCGATGGGCCGGGCTGACGCTGCCGGGCGTCAGCGGCCCATCGTGAGCCCGTCCCGCCCGGCTCCCCGGCTGAGGACGGCTCGGCGGATGGTGTCCAGGGCCTCGGTGTGCCCGCCGGCGCGCGGGAGGTTGACCACCCTGATCGGGTCGTTGTCGACGCCGTGGGGGATGAACTCCGCCTTCTTCACGGTCCACGGCTTGTCCGTGGTGGCGGGCGGGGCGAAGGTGAAGCGGGCGGCCGAGCCCATCTGGCCGCGCGGGTCGTTCATGACGCCCGCGACCTGGTCGCCCATGCCGTAGACCACCCAGGTGCCGTTGACCTTCTCGTACGCCTGCGGGATATGGGCGTGGGTGCCGAGGATGAGATCGATGTCGCGGCGCCCGTGGTCGGCCGAGGCGGTGAGCTTTTTGGCGACCGAGAGCTGGAGCTGGTCCGGCGCCTCCTGCCACTCGGTGCCCCAGTGCAGGCTCACCACGACCACATCGGCCCCGGCCCGGCGCGCGGCGCGGGCGTCCTCGACGATCTGCGCCGGGTCGATGAGGTTGACCAGCCACGCCTGTCCCTTGGGTACGGGGATGCCGTTGGTGCCGTAGCTGTAGGCGAGATGGGCGACCGTGGCGTCGCCGGCCTTCAGCAGGGTCGGCATGCGCTGCTCGTCGGAGGAGCGGGCCGATCCGGCGTGGCGGAGCCCGGCCCGGTCCATCGCGTCGAGTGTGCGGGTCACTCCTTCCGCACCCGCGTCCAGCGTGTGGTTGGAGGCGGTGGAGCAGGAGTCGTAGCCGAGCTCCTTGGCCGCCTCGGCGACCTCCGGCGGGCTCTTGAACGTCGGGTAGCCGGTGAACGGGCCGCCCGCGGCGCCGTAGACCGTCTCCATGTGGCAGATCGCCAGGTCGGCCTGGGAGGCCACGGACTTGGCCCCGGCGAGCATGGGCCCGAAGTTGTAGCCGTTGCCGCCCGCGTCCGCGCGCGCCTGGCGGATCACCGAGTCATGGATCAGCAGGTCGCCGGTGGCCGCCAGAGTGAACCCTTTGGTGGGCCCGGGTTTCGCCGCGGCCGCGGTCCTCGAGGACTTCTCCCCCGGATCGGGGGTGGCGGGTATGCCTGCGGTGCACGCGGTCGCCGCACCGAACAGCGCGGAGACCACGAGCGCGATCCTTTGGCGGGTCTGGAGAGACAAAGGGGTTCACCTCACGCTCACATGGGCCAAATAGGCGGATAGTCGTATTTATGTGCGTGAGGGAGTCCGCTCTTGCGGGGCCGCGCCGTACTTCACCGGAACGGCCGACGAAACGCACCCGATGGGTCCAGGCCACTGCGCCGTCCGGCCCAGCACCCCGGCGTGTCGCCGGGCGCGGGGTCGGGCCGGGTGAGCGGGGGGCGCGAGCCGCCGCAATGTCGGATAAAATCACTCAAACAATTAAAATTGACCTAAATGAGCTTCCTCGCGGGTGCTCGTGCCGGGCCGACCGGCTCGCACGCCACCCGAGCACCCGCACGCCACCGGAGCACCGATGACAACGGGGCCCGCGTCCGCCGGGCCACCGGGACGGATGCCTATGAACAGCGGGTACGAGGGACGGGACGAATTCGGCCCGGACCCCCTCGGAGACTTCCTGGCACGCTTTCTCGGCGTCGGACCGGCTGGGCAGCGACCCGGCTCCCGGCACGTCGACTTCGGCCGCCTGATGAGCGAGCCCGCACGGCAGCTCGTCTCCTCCGCGGCCTCGTACGCCGCCGACCGCGGATCCACCGACCTCGACACCGAGCACCTGCTCCGCGCGGCGCTCACGGCCGAGCCGACCCGCACCATGGTCGCCCGGGCCGGGGCGGACCCCGAGAGCCTGGTCGCCGAGATCGACCGGCAGACGGGGGAGGGGGCGCCGCGCGGCTCGGTCGCGGTCACGCCCGCCGTCAAGCGGGCACTGCTCGACGCCCACGACATCGCCCGGTCCGCGGGCGCCTCGTACATCGGCCCCGAGCACGTCCTGATCGCCCTCGCCGCCAACCGTGACTCCACGGCCGGGCAACTGCTGCACGCGGCCCGGTTCGAACCGCGCCCCGGCCCGCCGGGCGGACTCGCGGCGGCCCCAGGCACCGCCGAACAGCGCCCGGGCCCCGGGCGGCGGGAGACCCCCAATCTCGACAAGTTCGGCCGCGACCTGACCGAGATGGCACGCGAGGGCCGGATCGACCCGGTGATCGGGCGCGACGAGGAGATCGAGCAGACCATCGAGGTGCTCGCCCGGCGCGGCAAGAACAACCCCGTCCTCATCGGCGAGGCCGGCGTGGGCAAGACCGCCGTCGTCGAGGGGCTGGCCCAGCGCATCGCCGAGGCCGATGTCCCCGACATCCTCCTCGGCCGCCGCGTCCTACAGCTCGACTTCGCGGGCGTCGTGGCCGGGACCCGCTACCGCGGCGACTTCGAGGAGCGGCTCACCGGCATCATCGACGAGATCCGCGCCCACTCCGAGGAACTGATCGTCTTCATCGACGAGCTGCACACCGTCGTGGGCACCGGCGGCTCCGAGGGCGGCCCGATGGACGCGAGCAACATCCTCAAGCCCGCCCTGGCCCGCGGGGAACTGCATGTCATCGGCGCCAGCACCCTCCAGGAATACCGCCGCAACATCGAGAAGGACGCGGCCCTCGCACGCCGCTTCCAGCCCATCATGGTGCCCGAGCCCGCCCCCACCGACGCCCTGGAGATCCTCCGCGGCCTGCGCGACCGCTACGAGGCCCACCACCAGGTCCGCTACACCGACGAGGCGCTGCTGGCCGCCGTCGAACTCTCCGACCGCTATCTCACCGACCGCTTCCTGCCCGACAAGGCCATCGACCTGATGGACCAGGCCGGCGCCCGCGTACGGCTGCGCTCCAGCACCCGGGGCACCGACGTCCGCGCGCTGGAACGCGAGGTCGAGCAGCTCACCCGGGACAAGGACCAGGCCGTCGCCGCCGAGCAGTACGAGCGGGCCACCGCCCTGCGCGACCGGGTCAACGACCTGAACCGGCGCATCGAGGAGGGGTCCGGCAAACTGCACCCGCCCGGCCGGGTCTCCGAGGTCACCGTCGAGGACATCGCCGACATCGTCTCCCGGCAGACCGGCATCCCCATCAGCAGCCTCACCCAGGAGGAGCGGGACCGACTGCTCGGCCTCGAGGAACACCTGCACAAGCGGGTCATCGGCCAGGAGGAGGCCGTCGCCGCCGTCGCCGACGCCGTACTGCGCTCCCGCGCCGGCCTCGCCGACCCCAGCCGTCCCATCGGCAGCTTCCTGTTCCTCGGCCCCACCGGCGTCGGCAAGACCGAGCTGGCCCGCGCCCTGGCCGAGGCGCTGTTCGGCAGCGAGGACCGCATGGTCCGCCTGGACATGAGCGAATACCAGGAGAAACACACCGTCAGCCGGCTGATCGGCGCCCCGCCCGGATACGTCGGCCACGAGGAGGCCGGGCAGCTCACCGAGGCGGTGCGCCGCCAGCCGTACTCGCTGCTGCTGCTGGACGAGATCGAAAAGGGCCACCCCGACGTCTTCAACATCCTCCTCCAGGTCCTCGAGGACGGACGGCTCACCGACGCCCAGGGCCGCACCATCGACTTCAAGAACACCGTCATCGTCATGACCAGCAACCTCGGCTCCGAAGAGATCACCGGGCGTGGCGCGGTCCTGGGCTTCGGCGGCGGCGCGGAGGCCGATGAGGAGGCCCGCCGGGACCGCGTGCTGCGCCCGCTGCGCGAGCACTTCCGGCCGGAATTCCTCAACCGCATCGACGAGATCGTCATCTTCCGGCGGCTCGCAGACGAACAGCTGCGGCAGATCACCGATGTGCTCCTGGAGGAGACCCGGCGCCGGCTGCGCGCCCAGGACGTGCCCGTCGACTTCACCCCCGCCGCCGTCGACTGGCTGGCCCACCAGGGCTACCAGCCCGAGTACGGGGCCCGGCCGCTGCGCCGCACCATCCAGCGGGAGGTCGACAACCCGCTGTCCCGGATGCTGCTCAACGGCAAACTGTCGCCGCACAGCCATGTGGAAGTCGATGTCGAGGACGGGAAGCTGACCTTCAGAAAGGAGGGGAACCCCACCGCCGCGGTCGGCTGACAAAGGTCTTGCGAACACGGGGTGACAAGCTCGCGAGCGGGCGCGATAGCGTGTCCAAGCCAACGGGGACACCACCGGCCCCTGGATTTGGATTCCGCTCGCCTGCACGCACGAGGAGCCCACTTGACCAGCCCGGAACAGCGCATGGCCGACCTGCTCAAGACCTTTGGAGATCCGGGCGCGTCCACCGCCCAGCTGCTGTGCGACCGGCACCCGGCCGACGCCGTCGCCTTCACGGTGGTCGGGGCCGACCTCAGCGGGCACGACATGACCTACGGCGAACTCCGCGACGCCTCCGCGCGGATGGCCGGCGCACTCACGGACCTCGGGGTGGGCCCCGGCGACCGGGTCGCCACGCTGATGGGCAAGTCCACCGAACTCCTCGTCGCGACGCTCGCGATATGGCGGATCGGGGCCGTCCAGGTGCCCCTGTTCACGGCGTTCGCGCCCCCGGCCATCGCGCTGCGGATCACCGGCAACGGTACCAAGATCGTGATCACGGACGCCGGGCAGCGCCCCAAGCTGGCCGCCGGCCCCGACCTCCCCGCCGACCAGCCGTGGCGGATCGTCACCACCGGGCCCACCGACGAGGGCGACCTGTCGTTCGCGGAACTGCTCCAGGGACACGCCCCGCTGGAGGAGCCGGCCGCCCTCGGCGGGGACGCGACCATCGTGGAGCTGTTCACCTCCGGCACCTCCGGCCCGCCCAAGGCGGTGCCGATCCCGCTGCGGGCCGTCGCGGGCTTCGCCATGTACCAGGAGTTCGGCCTCGACCACCGGCCCACCGACGTGTTCTGGAACGCCGCCGACCCCGGCTGGGCCTACGGGCTGTACTACGCGATCATCGGCCCGCTCGCCCTCGGGCAGCGGAGCCTGCTGCTGGGCGGCCTGTTCTCCGCCGAATCGACATGGCGGGTGCTGTCCCGCTTCGGCGTCACCAACTTCACCGCGGGCCCCACCGTCTACCGCAAGCTGCGCACCACCCCCGCCCCCGACGGGGTGCGGCTGCGGTGCGCCTCCGCGGCCGGCGAGCCGCTCCCGGCCGACGTGATCACCTGGGCGGAGCAGGCCCTCGGCATCCCGGTGCGCGACCACTACGGCTCCACCGAACTGGGCATGGCCATCGCCAACGGCTGGCACCCCGCGCTGCACGCCGAGCTCAAGCCCGGCTCCATGGGCCGGCCCCTGCCCGGCTGGAGCGTGACCGTTCTGCGCGAGGACACCAACTCCGCCGTCGCCGAGACCGGCCGGCCCGGCCGGGTGGCCGTGGACATCGCCAAGAGCCCGCTGATGTGGTTCGAGGGCTACCGCGACGCCCCGGAGCGCACCGCCGAGAAGTTCAGCCCCGACGGACACTGGTTCTACACCGGCGACACCGCCTCGCGGGACGATGAAGGCCACCTGTACTTCTCCGGGCGCAGCGACGACGTGATCCTGATGGCCGGATACCGCATCGGCCCGTTCGAGGTGGAGAGCGTGCTGCTGGAGCACGAGGCCGTGGCGGAGGCGGCCGCGGTCGGTGTGCCCCACCCGGAACACGGCGAGATCATGGAGGCCTTCGTGGTGCTGCGCGCGGGCACCGAGGGCGATGACACCCTCGCCGCCGAGCTCCAGCAGCTGGTCAAGGACCGGCTCGCCAAGCACGCCTATCCCCGCAGCGTGCGCTTCGTCGCCGAGCTTCCCAAGACGTCGAGCGGGAAGACCCAGCGCTTCCTGCTGCGCCCGCGGCAGGTCAGCTCCCGCGCTCGCTGAGAGACAGGTCCGGGGCGGCCCGGCTCGACTATCGTGAGCGGTTACGCGACGGCGGGGGTACCTCCCAGCGGTAGCTGGGGGAAACTGAGCCGAAGGCGCGCGAGGGGAAAGGCCTACGTGAACGAGGCAGCAGAGGCGACCGGCGCGGGCACACCGGGCAAGGCGGGCAGGCGGACGGAGAACACCACGGGCAAGGACGTGTCCACGGTCAGGGACGTCGCCAGGCGCGCCGGGGTCTCCGCGTCCACCGTCTCGCGTGTCATGGGCGGCACCTATCCGGTGGCCACGGCCACCCGGGCCAAGGTGCTCAAGGCGATGCGCGAACTGGACTACGTGGTCAACGCGCATGCCCGCGCGCTCGGCGGGTCCACCAACAAGACGGTGGCCTTCGTCGTGGACGATGTGACCGGCCCCTTCTACGCCCACATCGCGCGCGGTGTGGAGGAGCAGGCGTCCGCCGAGGGGCGGCTGTGCATGCTGTGCACCACCCACGGCGATCCGCAGCGCGTCCTCGCCGTGGTGGAGATGATGCGCGAGCAGCGGGCCGACGCGGTGATCGTGGTGGGCGGCGCCTGGGAGGACAAGGCCTACCAGGACCGGATGGCCCACTTCGCGCACGCCCTGGACCGGGTGGGGTCGCGGCTGGCGCTGGTCGGCAGGCCACCGCTGGGCGAGGGCGTGCCCGCCACCGTCGTGGACTACGACAACGAGGCCGGCGCCTTCGCGATGACCACCCACCTGCTCAGCGCCGGACACCGGCGCATCGCCTATCTGGGCCGGGTCCCGGGGCTGTCCACGAGCACCCAGCGGATCAGCGGCTTCACCCGGGCCCATGAGCTGATGGGGCTGAGCCCCGACCCCGCCCTGATCCTGGACGGAAACTTCACCCGCGCCCACGGCTATCGCGCCGCCCAGGAGCTGCTGGCCTCAGGAGCCGACTTCAGCGCGGTGTTCGCCGGGACGGACATGGTGGCGGCGGGGGCGCTCCAGGCGCTGCGCGAGGGTGGCGTACGGGTGCCCGAGGACGTTTCGGTGGCGGGCTACGACGACATTCCGGTGGCGATCGACGTCTTCCCCGCGCTGACCACCGTGCATGTGCCGCACGAGGAGCTGGGCCGCACCGCGGTGCGGCTGGCCCTGCACCGCGACGAGCTCCCCGAGAGCCAGCACCAGGTGCTCGGCACCCATATCGTCATCCGGTCCTCGACCAAGAGCCCGGGCCGGCCCCAGAGCCGGGAAGCCGGCTAGAAAACGGTCTCTGCCGAGCGCTCCCGGACCTCGGGAGCCGCGGCGGAGACCGTCGAAAATTTTCGCGTCTGGTAGCGGTGGAAGACGGCACGGCGAGGGACGCCCATGATGGGCACCGGTTTCCTTGAACCCCCACCCGCACGCCTTCCGGGAGCGACCCACCATGACGCAGAGCCGGCCGAGGTTCCTCGTCTACACCCGCACCACCGCCTATCGGCACGACTCCATACCCGAGGGCGTCCGCGCCTTCCGCGAGCTCGGCGCCGAGCACGGCTTCGAGATCGAGGCGACGGAGGATCCGCGGGCCCTCGAAGGCGACCTCGACCGCTTCGCGGCCGTGCTGTTCCTCTCCACCAGCGGCGATGTCCTCACCCCCGAGGGGCGGACGGCGCTGCGTGCCTACTGCGGGAGGGGCGGCGGGTTCATGGGGGTGCACGCCGCCGCGTGCACCGAGTACGGCTGGCCGTACTACGGCGAGCTGCTCGGGGCCCGCTTCGCCCGCCACCCCGCGCTCCAGCCGGGCGTGCTCACGGTCGAGGACCGGGACCATCCGGCGACCGGCCATCTGGGCGCCACCTGGTCGTTCACCGACGAGTGGTACGACTTCGAGGCCAGCCCGCGCGGTGCGGTGCGGGTGCTGGCCTCCGCCGACGAGACCTCGTACGAGGGCGGGGGGATGGGGGACGACCATCCACTCGTCTGGTGCCATGAGCACGGCGGCGCGCGGGTCTTCTACACCGCGCTCGGACACGCCCCCGAGGCGTATGACGACCCCGCCTTCCGCGCCCATCTCCTCGGCGGGCTCCGCCATGTGGCCCGATCGCAGCCCTGACCACATCCCGCACCCCCCACACACACAATCCCCCCACGATGGGAGTGACTTCTCGATGAGCCGCGAGAACACACACAAGCTCAGCCGCCGCGGAGTGCTGAAGGCCGCCGGAGGGCTCGCCCTCGCCGGCGCCGCCGGCGGCATCACCTCCGCCGTCACCGCGGGCTCCGCGGGCGCCGCCCCGGCCACCTTCACCCACCCGGGCATGCTGCACGCCTACGGTGAACTCAACCGGGCCAAGGTGCGGGTGGCCGCCGGGAACGACCCCTGGCTGGCCGGCTGGAACCGGCTGATCGCCAACTCGCACGCCCAGTCCGGTTGGAAGGCCAACCCGCAGGCCACCGTCGTCCGCGGCGGCACCGGCGAAAACTACGGCATCCTCTACAACGACATCCACGCCGCCTACCAGAACGCCCTGCGCTGGAAGATCGCCGGGACCACCGCCCACGGCGACACCGCCCGGGACATCCTCAACGCCTGGTCCGCCACGCTCACCACGGTCACCGGAAACGCCGACCGGTTCCTGGCCGCCGGGATCTACGGCTACCAGTTCGCCAACGCCGGCGAGCTGATGCGCGGTTACTCCGGCTTCGACCTCGACCGGTTCAAGCGGATGATGCTCAATGTCTTCTACCCGCTGAACAACCAGTTCCTCACCGGTCACAACGACGCCTGCATCACCAACTACTGGGCCAACTGGGACCTGTGCAACATGAACTCGATCCTGGCCATCGGCATCCTGTGCGATGACGGGGCCAAGTACGACCAGGCCGTGAACTACTTCAAGAACGGCGCGGGCAACGGCTCGATCAAGCACGCCGTGCCCTTCGTCTACGACGACCAGGGCCTCGCCCAGTGGCAGGAGTCCGGCCGGGACCAGGGCCACACCATGATGGGCATGGGCCAGATGGGCGCCTTCTGCGAGATGGCCTGGTCCCAGGGCGAGGACCTGTACGGCTACGACAACAACCGTTTCATGAAGGCCGCCCAGTACGTGGCCAAGTACAACCTCGGCCAGGACGTCCCCTTCACCACCTACACCTGGGGCACCGGCCAGAACTGCGCCCAGCAGTCCCAGACCGTGATCTCCTCCGCGAGCCGCGGCCAGACCCGGCCGGTTTGGGACATCCTGCACTACCACTACGCCAGGCGCCGGGGCCTGTCCGTCCCGCACATCACGGCCATGGCGGAGAAGGGCCGCCCCGAGGGCGGCGGTGGAGACTACGGCTCCACCAGCGGCGGCTTCGACCAACTGGGCTTCGGCACCCTGCTGTACGCCAAGTAGGGCATGCCCGCCGCGCGGGGCGCGCTGCCCCCGTGAGGTGGTACGACGGTCTTCGTCCGACGTCGGTCATCCCGAGGCTCCGCAGTTGTTGCAACTCCAACCGCCGCTCGGCCCCTGGATGACCGGCGCTCCGCACTGACTGCAGTTCACAGCGGTCCCCCTCCTCATCCTCTACCCAAGAAGACGCCGTATCTCTGTCCAAGGCTGCCCGGAATTCAGGCGGAGATCGAAACGGCGGCGTCCGGGCGGCCCGCGGGGAGGCTCTGCTCGGCCCAGATCACCTTGCCGTGCGCGGTCTGGCGGGTGCCCCAGCGCTGGGTGAGCTGGGCGACGAGCAGCAGTCCGCGACCGCCCTCGTCGAAGCTGCGCGCCCGGCGCATATGCGGAGCGGTGCTGCTGGCGTCGGAGACCTCGCAGATCAGCCCGGTGTCATGGATCAGTCGCAGCTGGATGGGGCTGCTGGCGTGCCGGATGGCGTTGGTGACCAGCTCGCTCACCACCAGCTCGGTGGTGAAGACGGCCTCCTCCAGCCCCCAGGCCATCAGCTGCCGCGAGGCCCACCGGCGCGCCTCGGCGACGGTCGCCGGGGTGGCCGGCACATCCCGGCTGGCGACGCACCCGGCATCCAGGGTGCGGGTCCGGGCGACCAGCAGGGCGATGTCGTCACCGCCCCGCTCCGGGGTGAGCGCGTCCAGCACGGACTGGCACACCCGCTCGGGCGACTCGGCCCGCCCGGCCAGCGCCCGGCACAGCAGCGCCAGGCCCTCGTCGGGGTCGCGGGCGGCGGACCGCAGCAGACCGTCGGTGTACAGGACGAGCGTGCTGTCCTCGGGCAGCTCCAGATCGACGGTCTCGAACGGCAGGCCCCCCACGCCCAGCGGCGGCCCCGGAGGCACCCTCGGCAGCGTGACCGCGCCGCCGGGGGTGACCACGACGGGCGCGGGGTGGCCGGCGCTGGCGAAGGAGGCCGTGCGGGTGATCGGGTCATAGACCCCGTACAGACAGGTGGCGCCCAGCTCCCCGGCGGTGCCCTTCCCCTCCCCGGCGGTGTGGGCCTCCTCCTCGTCCAGCCGGATGACCAGATCGTCCAGGTGGGTGAGCAGCTCGTCCGGGGGCAGGCCGATGTCGGCGAGCGTGCGCACCGCGGTCCGCAGCCGCCCCATCGTCGCCACCGCGTGCACCCCGTGACCCACCACGTCGCCCACCACCAGGCCGATCCGGGCGCCGGAGAGCCTGATGACATCGAACCAGTCGCCGCCGAGCCCGGCCGCGGTGCCCGCCGGCAGATAGCGGGATGCGATCGAGGCGGCCGCCTGCCGCATCCCGTGCCGCGGCAGCATGCTGCGCTGGATGGCCAGCGACACAGCGCGCTCCCGCGTATACCTGCGGGCGTTGTCCACGCACACCGCGGCCCGTGCCGTGATCTCCTCGGCGAGGAGCAGATCGTCGTCGTCGAAGGGCTCCCGCGTCCGGTGGCGGTAGAACATGGCGACCCCGAGCGTCGTGCCCCGGGCGCTCATCGGCACCGCCATCACCGAGTGCATCCCGTACCGGCGCACCGCCTCGGCACGGCGGGGCACCTCATCGGTCCAGCGCCGGAACTCCGGGTCCCGGACGGTGTGGCGCACACCGCGGCCGGTGGTCAGGGCCTGGGCCGGAGGCGAGTACTCCGGCCAGGAATCCGCGCCCCCGGCCTCCAGCGACGCCTCCGGGCAGCCCGGCAGCACGGACTGCTGCGCGATCCGGCGGAAGTCCACGGCGCGGCTCGCCGGGCCCACGGTCGGCTCCTGCCCGTGGTAGATCGAATCCAGCAGATCGACCGTGACGAAGTCGGCGAACCGGCCGACGGCCACGTCCGCCAGCTCCTGCGCCGTCCGGGTCACGTCCAAGGTGGTGCCGATCCGGACGCTGGCCTCGTTGACGATGGTCAGCCGGCGGCGGGCCCAGTGCTGCTCGGTGTCGTCGAAGACCAGCGCGGACATGCCCCGCACCCGGCCGGCCGCGTCCTTGATCGGGATCAGATAGCAGGCCCGGGCGCGCTTGCCGGGCACGCCGGACATGCCCCGGCCGTACGACTCGTGCCGCACGCCCTCTCCGGTGCGCAGCACCTGCTCCTGGAGGCGGTCGAGCTCCTGGAAGACGGGGCGCGGGTCCATCTCGCGCAGCCGCAGCCCGCGTATCTCCTCCAGCCTCCGGCCGGTGATGCGGGTCATGGCCGCATTGGCGTCCACCAGGCGCACCCGCGTGTCGTAGATGGCCACGGGCACCGGCATCTGGTCCAGCGTCCAGTCCGACAGCAGCCGCGCCTCCTCGGACTGCCCGGCCTCCTCGGGCTCCTCGGACCGCCCGGACTCCATGGCGGCCGCCGCCTCCGGGCCCGCTGCCACCAGCCAGTGGGTCACGCCCCCGACGTCGGTCAGCAGATATGCCTGCACCGCCAGCTCCACGCGGTGACCGTCCCGGTGCCTGGTCCCGATCCGGCCGCTCCAGCCGTCGCCCGGCCGCGCGTGCAGATGGCTCCGGGCCCCCGCAGGAAGATCCCCGGCGAGCAGATCCCGCACCGGATGCCCCAGCATCTCGCCGGGCTGGTACCCGAGCACCCGCACCGCGTCGGGCCCCCACGCCGTGATGAATCCGCGGGTGTCGACCTCGATCGCGGCGGAGAGCGGTCCGGCACCGGTGTGTCCGAGCCCTGCGGTCCCGCCCCGGCGCGTCGGAATGTCGTTCTTGCGCATCGGCGTCTCTCTCGCTGGGCCATGCTCCGTGCCCGGGCTCCGCGGCCCGGACGCCACGGCTCCTCAACTCAATGATCCCCGGGCCCGGGCCCGCTCAATCGACCCCCGTCCCGGCGGTGCGCACCGCCAGCTCGGCCAGCGCCTCCGGGGCCCCGGCCTGGCCGCGCACCCCCGGAAAGGCGTTGATGTCCACGATCAGCGGCTTCCCGCCGCCCGCGTCGATCACATCCACGCCGTACACCCGCAGCCCGAAGACCGACCCCGCCTCCAGCGCCAGCCGCGCCCAGCCCTCCGGCAGCTCCCCGGGGCCGAGCGACAGCGCCGGGCCGCGGCCGGGATCCGCCAGCTCCGACCGGCGGACGGCCGCGAACAGCCGGTCCTCGATCACCCACAGCTTGTGGTCCCAGCCGCTGTTCTCGGTGAACCGCTGCACCACCACCGGCTCGTCCGGCCAGACGGCGCGCAGGGCCCGCAGCCCGGCGGCATCGTCGACCCTGGCCACCAGATCGTGCCGCCTGCTGTGCCGGCTCTTGATCACCACCGGATACGCGAGCTCCTCGGCGGAGAGCCGGGCGAGGGCCGACACCGTCCGGGTGCGCGCGAACGGCATCCCCGCCCGGAGCGCCAGCGCGGCCATCGCCGTACGGTCCTGGCACAGCTCGGTCGCCCCCGCCGCGTTCAGCACCGGAGCGCCACGCTGCTCCAGGTAGCGGGCCAGGCCGAGGGCGCGCGGCGTCCGCGCCTTGAGCAGATAGACGTCGGCGAGCGCGCCGAAGGAGTCCGGTTCGTCCGGCGCGCCGTCCCAGGCGCCCGGATCCACCGCCTCCACCCGATGCCGGGGCGTGAGCAGCGCGGTCGCGGCGGCCAGCAGCGGATGCCCCGGCTCCGCGGTGATCAGACCGATCCTCATCGGCCCTCGACGGCGCTCGCGGGAACCTGTTCCGCCACCCGCGCCCGCGCCGGGGCGGGCACCACGGCCGCCGCCCCCGCCCCGCCCGCGCCCCGGCGGGCCAGCTCCAGCACGGCCCGCCCCACCCGCGCCGCCGCATCCGGCACCTGACGGAAGCTCGGGAAGTCGTTCACATCGACGATCACCGGGCCGTCCGGGCCCAGCAGCACATCCACCCCGTACAGATCCAGGCCGAAGGCCGCCCCGGCCTCGGCGACGATCCGGGCCACCTCGGCGGACAGCGGCACCCGCCGCTCGCGCACCGGCCCGTCGGGGTGCAGCGGCGAGCTCCGCTCGGTCGCGTACAGCTCGCCGTCCACGCAGTACACCTTGAGGTCGACCCCGGAGTTGGCCACATACGGCTGGGCGATCAGCATCCCTTCTCCCGCCAGCTCCGCCCGCAGCGCGGCCAGCCGCTCGGGGGAGGAGACCAGCCGCACCGCCCGCCCGGAGCTCCCGTCGGCGGGCTTGACCACCAGCGGGAACTCCGCCGCGGGGATCTCGGTCAACGACTCCGGCCGGGCCGCGGCGTAGGTCAGGGGCATCGGCAGCCCCCGGGCCCGCCCGATCGCCGCCGCCAGCACCTTGTCCCGCACCCCGCGGATCGACCGCGCGTCATTGACCGTGGTCAGCCCCACGGCCGCCGCGGCCTCCAGCAGCGTCAGGCCCGGCCCCCCAGAGACCGTCTTGAGCACCCAGGCGTCGTGGCTGCCCGCCCCGACCGTCTCCGACACGCTCACCAAGGAACTCCCGGGCCACAGCACATCCACCCGGTGTCCCCAGGCGGTGAGCTGCCGGATCACCTCCAACGGCATGCCGTCGTAGCGGTAGTGCTCCTCCACCAGAAAGCAGAGCCTCATCGACCATCCCTGTCACGCCGGACGTTCGCCGACCGATCCGGCGCGCCACAACGTCTCAGCATGTCATGACGGCCCGGCAGACTCGCGGGCGGGAACCGAACGGCCGTCCGCTCAGGAGACGATGTCCTTGCGGTTGAACCCGCGGAAGGCCAGCGCGATCAGCACCAGCGCGTAGGCGACGGAGACCGCCACACCCTCCACCATGCCGCTCCACTCCGCCTGTGGCTGTAGCGCGTCGAGCCAGGCGAACTGCCAGTGGGCGGGCAGGAAGTCACGCCAGGATCCGAGCGCGGTCACCGCGTCCAGCACATTGCCCACGATGGTCAGCCCGACCGCTCCGCCGACCGCGCCCAGCGGGGCGTCGGTGACCGTCGAGAGCCAGAACGCCAGTGCCGCGGTGACCAGTTGGGACAGGAAGATGTACGCGACCACCACGCCGAGCCGGCCCAGCGCCTCGCCCGTGGGCAGCGACCCGCCGGTGGGCAGCCGCAGCGGGTCCCAGCCGTACGCGACGGTCCCCACCACCAGCGCCACCAGCGGCAGCAGGACGATCGCGGCCGCGCTGAACCCGAGCGCCACCGTGAGCTTGCTCAGCAGCAGCCGGGTCCTGGGCACGGGCGCGGCCAGCAGATAACGCAGCGAGGACCAGTTGGCCTCGGCCGCGACGGTGTCCCCGCAGAACAGCGCCACCGGCACGACCAGAAGAAACGCCGCCGAGACGAACAGCGCGGTGGCGGCGAAGTTGGCCCCGGAGGCCGTCGCGGTGACCATCAGCGTGGTCCGGTTCTCGCGCCCTTCCGGGGTGCCGCCCAGCGCGAAGGCCGCGACGAGCACGAACGGCAGCGCCGCCAGCACCGTCGCCATCACCAGGGTCCGGCGCCGGCGCAGCTGCCGGACCGCCTCGACCCGCAGCGGCAGGGTCCGGCCCGGGCGGTGTCCGGGCGCCGCCTCCGTCAGCGAGCTCATGCCCCTGCCTCCCGCTCGGTCTCGCCGCGCTTCCCTGCGCGGGCTTCCCTTGTCACTGCTCGCTCCTCCGACACTGCGCCCCAAGACACGCGCCCCTCCGCCCGCTCAGTCCTGGCGCGCTCCAACGCGCGGGCTTCCTTCGTCACTGCTCGCTCCTCCGTCGCTGCGCGGCTCCTCAGTCCAGCCCGCGCAGCGCGCCATGACACGCTCACGCTGCCCCTCCTCCGATCAGGGTCAAGAACGCGTCCTCCAGGCGTCGGTTGGGCCCGAAGCTGGTCACCGGGATCTCCAGCCGCACCAGTTCCGTGAGCAGCCGCGCGGGACCGGTGCCGTCCAGGCGCACCAGCAGCCCGTCGCCGGTGCGCACCGCCGAGGCGACCCCGGGCAGCGCGCCCACCTTCTCCACCAGGGCGTCGCTCAGCTCGCCCTCGTGGCCCACCAGCAGGCTGTTCCCGGTGCCGGCGATCTCCTCGACCGGGCCCGCCTCGACGAGCCGGCCGCGGTCCATGACGACCAGATGGGTGCAGGACTGCTCGACCTCGGCGAGCAGATGGCTGGAGACGATCACGGTGCGGCCCGCCGCCGCGTACCGGATCATCACCTCGCGCATCTCGCGGATCTGCGGCGGGTCGAGGCCGTTGGTCGGCTCGTCCAGGATCAGCAGATCGGGCAGCCCCAGCATGGCCTGGGCGATGGCCAGCCGCTGCCGCATGCCCTGCGAGTAGGTGCGCACCGCGCGCTCCAGCGCGTCGCCGAGCCCCGCGATCTCCAGCGCCTCGTCCAGACGGGCGTCCTTGGCGGGGCGGCCGGTGGCCTGCCAGTACAGCTCCAGGTTGGCCCGGCCGGTCAGATGCGGCAGGAACCCCGCCCCCTCGACGAAGGCGCCCACGCGGGAGAGCACCGAGGCGCCGGGCCTGATGGCGTGGCCGAACACCCGGATCTCACCGCTGTCGGGGGTGATCAGCCCCATCAGCATGCGCAGGGTGGTGGTCTTGCCCGCGCCGTTGGGCCCGAGCAGCCCCAGGACCTGTCCCTTCTCCACGGTGAAGGAGAGGTCCTGCACCGCGTACCGGTCGACCGACTTCGCGTACCGCTTGCTCAGGTCCGTGATCCGCAGCGGCACCTCGGCCAGCTCGGGGTCGGGTGCCGGGGCGGCGGTGCGCCGCCTGCCGGTGAGCAGCAGGACCAGCGCCACCGCGGCGGCCCCCAGCGGCAGCCCCCACACCCACCAGGGCAGCGGGGCGGCCTGGGTGCGCACCTCGGGCGCGGTGGGGACCGTCAGACCGCCGTCCGCGAGGGCGACGGTGTACGTGGCGGGCTCGGCCGGCGAGGCGTAGCCGAGGTCGGTCGCCGCGAGCACCAGCCGCAGTCGGTGGCCCGACTCGACCTCGTGGTCGACGGCGGGCAGCCGGAGCTCGACGGTCCTGCCGCGCTCGGCGCCGGTGACCCGCACGGGGGAGACCAGCTGGGAGGGCAGCACCTGCGCCCCGTCCGGCCCCACGTCGTACACCTTCGCGAACAGCACCGCGTCGGGCGCGTCCGCCTTCACCCGCACCTTGACCGAGGGCGAGCCGGTGATCCGCAGCGACCGATCCAGCGGCGCCGAGTCGAAGCGGGCGTACTGCCCGGGGAAGTCGAGGGAGACCCCGACGCCCAGGGACGAGGCCTGGGACAGACCCGCGATGCCCGGCACCGAGGAGACCGCCGACGGCCCGCCACCTGGCGGGTTGGCGAACGACTGCTCGCGGCCGCTCAGCCGCACGGTCCGCCCGTGGCCGGTCAGCCCCGGATAGCTGTCGCCCGTCGCGCCGCGCAGCCGGGCGGCGCCGTTGGTGGAGTCGAACCCGCCGGTGCGGGTGATCCGGAAGGCGGGCCCGGTGTCCGTGCCCTTGTCGCCCTTGAGATAGCGGTCGAACCACGCCCGGGTGCGGTCGGTGACGCGCGCGGTCTCGGGGTCGCCCCCGTCGTGTCCGCCGGCGATCCAGTCGACGGCGACCGGCGCCCCGTTGGCCTTGATGGCCTTGGCCATCGCGTCCGACTGGCCGAGCGGGAAGAGCGAGTCCGTCTGGCCCTGGAGGATCAGCGTCGGAACCTTGATCCGGTCGGCCACGGCGGACGGGCTGCGTTCCTCCAGCATCCGGCGGGCGGCGGCGTCCGGCTTGCCGGACACCGCGACCCGCTCGTACATCTCGCACAGCCGCTGCTCGAACCGGCCGCAGCCCTGGCCGCGGTCCCGGTTCAGGCCTTCGCGACCCTGGCCCTGGCCTCCGCGTCCCTGGGCGGCGGTGGGGTCCGCCGATCCGGTGGTGAAGAAGATCCCCGTCCAGAGCTTCTTGAACACGCCGTCGGGGAAGAGCGAGTCGGCCAGGTTCCAGTAGGTGATCGCGGGAGCGATGGCGTCGACGCGGCGGTCGTACCCCGCGGCGAGCAGCGAGACGGCCCCGCCGTACGAGGCGCCCGCCACCCCCACCCGGGGGTCGCCCGCGGCGTCGAGCCGCACCTCGGGCCGCTTGGCCAGCCAGTCGACCAGCCGCCGGACATCGGCCACCTCGTGGTCCGGGTCGTTCAGCCCGATCTTCCCCGTGGACGCGCCGAAGCCGCGCGCCGACCAGGTCAGCACCGCGTACCCGTCCCGGGCCAGCTCCTCGGCCTGTGCGCGCACATCGTCCTTGCTGCCCCCGAAGCCATGGGCCAGCAGCACCGCGGGCCTGCGGCCGGAGCCCGAGGTGAAGTAGGAGGTGTCGATGCGCGTCCCCGGCATGCGCAGCACCTGGTCCTCGCGGTGGACGGATGGGCGACCATCGGACGCGGCGGCGACGGCCGCCCAGGTGCCCGCGCCCGCGAGCACGGCGACCGCGGCCACCGCCGATACCAGCAGCCGTCTGCCGCGCAGCCGGGTTTTTCGCAGAATCATGTCTGCACCCTAAGCGGGCGGTCTGAGCACGGCAGCTGACACCGGGTGGATTCCGCAACCCTCCCAGGGGAGTATTCCGTCCGCCGGATGTACGACGGGCGCGGTATGGCGAGCGAGGTGGGGAGGCGCGGCGAAAACGGCCATCCGGACGCCCTCAAACCGCCTGTGGCCAGGGTCTTTTGTCAGTGCCCGGCAGTAGAATGGAGGGGTAAGAACAAGGGTCCCCGACCTCCTTTGGAGGATGCCGATGGCCACTGCCGCCACACCTCTTCCGAACCTGCCGAACTACGCGACCCTCCCGACGAAACGAGTGCCCGCCGGACGTCCGCGCGAGTGGTACGAGAACCACCACCGCCGGCTGAAGGCCATGCGCCTGGCCATCGCCCTGCTCAACTCAGGGGTGTACCGCCCCGAGCAGGCGCCCAACCGCAAGATACGCACCACGGCGGCCCGGATCGGGGTGCACCCGCCCTCCAACACCACCTGCCGCATGGTGCGGTCCCTCATCCGCTACGAGCACCGCTGACTCCGGTCCCCGCCGGGCCGTCTTTCCCGACGGCCCGGCGGGGCCTTCCGGCCCTTGTCAGTCGCGCCGGGCGACCACCCGGTAGGCGTTGGACAGATGACGGCGGCCGGCCAGCGGCCTGATCACCAGGTGGTCCAGCGCGGCCGTCGCCAGCAGGACGGGGACGCCCGCCAGCACGGTCGCCGTGCGCAGCGCCCGGCGGAACCGGCCCGGCGGGGACGACAGCCAGGGCTGCTCCTCACGCGGGGCGATGGCGTTCAGCAGCAGCCACACCGCCCCGAGCAGATCGACCGGGTCGTGCGGCCCCGCGTGCTCCTCGGCCACGACGGTGAAGCCGAGCCCGGACAGCTCCCGGCGCAGGTTGGCCACGGGCACGAAGTGGAGGTGCTGTGGCTGGAGCCATGGCAGCCACCAGCGGCCCAGCAGCCGGGAGAAGCGGCTCTCCGGGTCGGGCACGTCGATCAGCAGATGTCCGCCCGGGCGCAGCGCGCGCCGAGCCGCGCGCAGCTCGCCCCGGGGGTCCGTGCTGTGCTCGAGATAGTGGAACATGCTCACCACGTCGTACCCGTCGGCCAGTTCCGCCACCCGCTCGACGAAGCCGCCGCGGATCCCCCGTGCCACCCGGCCCGCCCGCTCGGCCAGCTCCACCCCCGCGCTCAGGTCAAGACCGTCGAAGAGGGTCCCGGGGAAGACCGCGCGGGCCGCCTCGCAGAAGTGGCCGTGGCCGGTGCCGACGTCCAGCCAGTTCTCCGGTGCCTTGGCGAACGGGCGCAGCGACTCGGCGCGCCGGACGTAGGTCTTCCGCCGGCCGGCGAAGAGGCCCGCCATGTCCTTCTCGCCCAGGCCGTCGTAGAAGTCCCGGTAGTAGAACTCCAGGCCCTCGCCGCTCAGCCGCGGGTTCTGGAACACATGGCCGCAGTCCCGGCACCGGTCCAGCCCGAAACCGCCCGGCTTGTGCTGGAAGAGGTCCGTGGTGCGCAGCCGCTCCTCCAGCCGGTCCGAGCCGCACCACGGGCAGTCGGTCCGGCGCGGCTCGAAGAGCCGCTCGGTGCCCCGCGCGAGATCGTCCGCATAGCGCGGGCGCAGCGCGGCGACGGCCGCGGCGCGCGCGGCGCCTTTCTTCAGGGCCTGGTTGGCCGGGCCGTGCGCGTCGCTTGCCGGGCCTGGCGTGGTGGGTGGTTCGACGCTGCTGCTCATCCCTCCTCCAAGGGGGTTGTCCGGGGTGTTCGCGCAGGTACCGTGCGGATGGCCCGCGCGGCCAGCCGTTCCAAGTGGTCGGCGGCCGCCGCGGCGCCGCCGGCCGCGCGGAAGGACGCCTTGACGCGCTCGGCCGCCGCGCGATGGCCCGGCTCGTACAGGACGGCGTCCAGCGCCTCGCCGAGCCCGGCCGCCGTCACCCGGCCGAACCGCACCCGCACCCCCGCCCCGGCGGCCACCACCTGCCCGGCGACCACCGGCTGGTCGTCGCGGATGGGCGCCACCACCAGCGGAACGCCGTGCCACAGCGCCTCGCACACGGTGTTGTGCCCCGCGTGGCACACGACGGCCGCGACCCGCGCCAGCAGGGGCAGCTGCGGGACCTCGCGCACCACCAGCACGTCCTGATCCACAGACGTGCCGGGCCAGGGCCGGGTGTCCAGCGCGCCCGCGGGGTCGACGAGCACCGCCTGGAGGCGGCCGGCGCGGGCGCGCACGGCCTCCCGGCAGACGGCGAGGAAGCGCGCCCCGGAGTCGGCGTTGACGGTGCCCAGGGTGACCAGGACCGCCGGGCGGGCGGGGTCCAGCCAGTCCCAGGGGAACTCCGGCGCGCCCGGGCGCGCGGCGATCGACGGGCCCACGAAGCGGATCCGCTCCGCGGCCCGCACGGGCCGGCCCGCCAGCTCCTCGGTGGTGAAGGCCAGCACGAGATGCGGCGAGAAGCGGGGATCCGCGGTGCCGGCCGGGTCGCCGACCCGGTCGCGCAACTCCTCCAGCAGCCCTTCCAGCCACGCGCCGACCCTCGGCATGCCGTCCAGCGCGCCGGTGAACTCGGCCGAGGTGGTGGCGGAGGTGGCCCACGGCACGCCCAGCCGCTCGGCGACCAGAGCGCCCGCGACGGCCTGCTGGTCGGCGACCACCACATCGGGCCGGAACTCCTCGACCGCCGCCCGCACCCCCGGGGCCATCGCCTCGGCCAGTGGCACCAGAAAGCGCTCCCACAGGAACTTCAGCGCGCCGGGCCCCCGCACATCCGCGGGGCGTGCGGCGCCGCCCGCGCCCAGGGACGGCCCGGCACAGCGGAAGACGGTCGCCCCGGCCACGGGCGGCCGCCCTATCGACTCCGGCAGTCCGGCCCAGGCCACCTGGTGGCCGCGGGCGGCGAGTTCGGCGCCGACGCCGAGCGTGGGGTTGATGTGTCCGACGAGCGGCGGTACGACGAACAGGAAGCGGCGCCCGGCGCGCGGCTCGTCGCCTTCGCGGGCGTCGCTCATCGAGCCGTCGCTCATCGAGCCGTCGCTCAGGGAGCCGTCGCTCATGAGGCGGCCTCCACCTCGGCGAGAGCCGCCACCGGAGGCCGCCCGCCGGGATCGTGGATCCAGCCCAGGACGTGATCGAGCACCAGGGCGGGCACCTCGACCAGGACGGAGTGCTCATGGCCCGGCACGATGACGGTCCGGCAGCCGGTCAGCAGCGACTCCAGCCACGGCGCCTGGGCGGCCATGTCCGAATCGGCGCCGTAGAGCGCGAGCACCGGACCGGACACGGCACGGATCCGGTCCTCGTCCAGCACCGCGCTCGACGGGATGTTTTGGGCGATGGTGGTGGTCCGCACCAGCCGGGCCGCCGAGCGCGCCAGCCGCGCGGTGTGCCCGCCGTGGTGGGTGTCGATCCAGGCCAGGGCGTCGGCCTCGTGCTCCGACAGCTGGGTCTCGGTGTCGCCGAGCATCCTGTCGAGTTTGGCCGCCCACGCGGGGGTGGCCGGTTCGGACTCGATCAGCGACAGGCCGGCCACCCGCTCCGGGTGGCGGACCGCGTACTGGAAGGCGACCGTTCCGCCGAAGCAGTTGCCGACCAGGTGCACCGGGCCGTGGATCCCCAGCCGGTCCAGCAGCCGCTCCAGGTCTCCGACGAAGGTGTCCAGCCGGTAGCCGCGGGCCGGGCGCTCGCTGCGGCCGTGGCCCCGCTGGTCGTACATGACGACGTCGATCCCGGCCGCGGCCAGCCCGGGGCCCACGGTGAAGTAGTAGGAGGCCAGGCTGTCGGTGAGCAGGCCGTGCAGCAGCACGGCGGTGGGGGCCGCGCCGCTGCCACCGGGCCCGGCGCGGCCGGGGCCGAGCCGTTGCACATGGAGCCTGACGCCGTCCGGTCCGCCGGTGTGGACCATGGCCATCGGTCAGCTCCCCTCGGCGGCCTTCAGGCATCCGACGACGTACTCGACGAGGCGTCCCACACTGAGCTCGATGATCTCGTCGAGCTCAAGACCGGCCACGAACTCGGCGAAGTTGACCCGTCTTCCGTACCGGGCCTGAAGGCTTCCCGCCAGGGTGACCAGGTCGATGCTCTCCAGCTCGAGATCCTCCATGAACCGGCTCTCCACGGCGATCTCGAGATCATCCAGGCCGTACTCGTCGAGCATGGTCCGGAGCATTCCGGAGATCTCCGCGAGGACGGTCTCCTCGTCGTCCGCCGCGGGTGCCGCGGTGGTCTGCTTGGCGGTGCTCACGGTGTCTCCTTCACGGTTTGTGTTCCGGCGGGTCGCCGACCGGTCGGTTTCCTCACTCGTCGTCCGCCGGGCCGGTGGTCCAGGCCACGACGTAGTCCCTGCGCGGCAGCCCGGGAGGGTTGGCCGTACGCGCGCTGCGCACCCGGTAGCGGTGCGGCGGCCGCCCGGCGGCCGTGGCCGCCTCGACCAGGAGCCGCTCCGGGTCCGCCGCGTCGAGCACGGTGACGTCCGGCCCATGGCCCCTGCTGTCGACGCCCTCGGCCTTGGCGACCGCCTCCTTCGCCGCGCGCAGGGCCGCGGCCTCTTGCGCGGCGGCGTTCTGTCCGGCGATCTCCTCGATATGGATGCCGGGGCCCGGCCCGCCCGCGCGTCCCGGCGGGCGCGGCACCACCAGGGCCACCCCGGCCTCCGCCCGGCCGGCCAGCGACACCTCCAGCGCGGGCAGCGTCCGGCCGTGCGCCCCGACGACGTACGGGCGGCCGTGCGCGTCCTCGTGCACCTGGATCTCGGCTGGGAAGACCGGCCCCTCTCCGCGCGCCCAGAGCCACTGCCGCACCGCGTCCTTGGCGGCGATCCGGCCCAGCAGCCACTGCCGGCGGCTGCGCGGGGCCTGTCGCTCGTACTCCAGGCGCTCGGCGCCGCCCAGGTGGTTACGCATGATCAGGTCACGGGACGCCAGGTCGGGCCAGCGCTCGTGGAGCAGCACCCAGCCACCGGGCCGCGCCTGCGAGAGCGCGTTGAGTTCCGGGAAGCGCTCCACCGGCCGGGTGCTCGGATGGTTGTCGAAGCGGCGGTCCTGCCAGCCGTCGATCCGGGCCCACACCTGTCCGTCGACGAGCAGCTGGACATCCGCCTCCAGCGTGGTGTCGGTGAGCGAGACGATCCGGATCACGCACTCCACCGGGGTACCGGGGCGCGGATGTGGTCCGAAGAGGCGTATGTGGCGCATGCCGACGGGGAAGACCACGGTCCGCTCGGTGCGGGTGGCCATGAGCCAGTAGCCGAGGAGCTGGCCCACATTGTCCAGCAGCGCGCCGGGCGCGGCGGGCGTGGTGATCGTGCCGCGTACGCGCGAGGCGCCGATCGCCGTGATCTCGCTGACGCCTTGGAACGCCGGGCCGTGGAACATCCAGCGCTCGCCGTAGAGCTCGGCCGCCGTGTGTGCGGGGGCGTGTTCGGCGGCCGGGTCGGCGGGCCAGGGGGCGGGGCGCGGGCGCGGGTGGCGGGGCGCGAGCTCCACCGTGGCGTGGGCGCTGTGGCCGAAGTCCACGGCGAGCCGGTCCGGTCCTTCGGGCGACGGTGTCACGGTGATGGGGACCTCGGCGGGCGGCGCGGCGGTCACCCACCGGCCGAACCGCGCGCCGTGCACCGCGACCGCCCGCCGCCCGGGGGCGGCCCGCTCCGCCGCGTCCATGAGGTGGCCGACGATCGTGGTCGCCGGGACGACCGGCCACCGGTCGGATTCGTCGGGCCAGCCCGGGCGTTGCCGGAAGAAGCAGTGGTCGCGCAGGTACGGCATGGTGGCGGTGGACACCCGCAGCACGGTGCGCCAGGTGTCCGGGGTGGGGAGTGTCGGCGGTGTCGGGGCCGGTGGCGGCGGGGGCGGAGTCGGTGGTCTGCCCGCGCGGCCCGCGACGGCGATGAGCTCGGCGGCGGCACCGGCCGTCTCCCGGAGCAGCGCGCCGAGCTCCGCCGCCATCGGGAGCCGCCCTGCCATCGCGTCCAGCGCGGATACGGCGTCCGCGCGGACTGACGGCTGCGGACCGGGGGCGGCGGAGGCCAACTCGCGGCGCAGCCCGGTGAGGCGCCCCTCGTCCAGGGAGATCAGCGCGCCGCCCAAGTCGAGCCGTACCGGCTTTGCCGCCGAGGCGGACGGCGCGGTGGCGGGGCGCGGCAGGGACGGGTCCACCCGGGCGCCCTCCACCCACAGGGCGGTGGCGACCCGGCGCAGTTGGGCGACGCCGTCGCGGTGCGGCGAGCCGGCGGCCACCGCGAGATGTTCCGACCCGTGCAGCGTGTCGCCGATGAGCGAGGCCAGCTGTCCCGGGCCGACCTGCACGAAAGCCCGGAAGCCCGCCTCGTACAGAGCCTTCGTCAGCAGCCGGAAGCGGACCGGTTCGAGCAGATGCCGGACGAACAGCTCACGCACGTCGGCCTCGTCGGGCGGATAGGGCGCCGCGGTCGTCCCCGACCAGATGGGCACGCTCGGCGGGAACAGTTCGAACCGCTCCGCGGCCGCTCTGATCGGCCTCAGGTACGGCGCCAGCATTGGGGTGTGGAAGCCCGACTGAAAGGGCAGGACGTGCCCGATCACCCCCTCGGCGCGCAGCCGTCGCACGAACACGTCGACATCGGCGTGCGGCCCGCACACCATCGACTGGCTCGGCGCGTTGTCGTGGGAGAGCACGACCCGGCCGTCCCTGCCGCCCACACCCTCCGCGAGCGCGGCCAGCACCCGCCCGGCGGGAGCGCCCAGCACGCCGAAGGCCAGTCCGGGCACGCGCAGCGCGTCGGGGTCGAACGAGCCGAGGAACTCATCGACCGCGGCGCCGGAGTACAGTCCGGCGGACACCATCGCGGTCCATTCGCCGACGCTGTGTCCTGCCACCGCGTCCGGCACGACACCCATCCGCCGCAGCGCACGGTCCAGCAGCCGGCCGACGGCGAAGACGCCGACGCCGTGGCGGCCGATGTCACCGACCGCCGCGCGGCCGTCGGCCGCTCCGACGGTGGCGGGGGAGAGGCTGAAGTACTCGGCGACGCCGTCCACCCGTGGCGCGAACTCGGCTTCCAGGCCGGGGAAGACGAACACAACCCGCCCCTCGCTCAGGAGCGGAGCGGGCGTGAACCACACGTCGTTGCGCCCACGCCACGAACCGCCCTTCGCCACCACGCGCCGCGCCAGCGCCAGCCGCTTGGCGGTCGGCCCGACGATCCCGAGCCTCGCCCGGCCCGCCGCGGGCGCGGTGGCCCGCAGCGTCGCGTCGTCCGACGCCAGCCACGCGGCCAGCCGCTCCGGCGTCTCGGCCGCCAGCGCGAGTACGCGCTCCGGCTCGGTGACCTCGACCCTGGACGTGCCGGGCGCGGCGGGGCCGGTGGTCACCGCCTCGGCCACCGCCGACGGCCTGGGCCCTCGGCCCGCCGGGAGCGGCTGAGCGGCCCCCAAAGGGGCCTGCTCCAGCACCACATGCGCGTTGATCCCGCCGAAGCCGAACGCGTTCACCGCCGCGCGGCGCACCCCCGCCCCCGGGCCGGTCTCCCACGGCTCCGCCGTGGCGATCGTACGGAAGCGCGTCGCGGCCAGGGACGGGTGCGGGTCGTCGCAGTGCAGGGTGGGCGGCAGCAGTCCGTGGTGGAGCGCGAGGGCGGCCTTGACCAGGCCCGCCACACCGGCCGCCGGCATGGTGTGGCCGATCATCGACTTCACCGACCCGATCACGGCGCGGCCGGCGCCGCCGTCGGCCGCGGGGCCGAAGACCTCCGCCAACGTGGCCAGTTCGGCCGCGTCACCCGCGGGGGTCGCGGTGCCGTGCGCCTCCAGCAGGCCGAGCGAGCCGGGCTCGCGCGGATCGAGCCCGGCCGCGCGCCACGCCTGTCGTACCGCCCGCGCCTGGCCGCCCGGGTCCGGGTTGACCAGGCCCGCGGCGCGTCCGTCGCCGGCCACCCCGGTGCCCCTGATGACGGCGTACACCCGGTCGCCGTCCCGTCGCGCGTCGGCCAGCCGTTTGAGCATCACGACGCCGGTGCCCTCGCCGATCAGGATGCCGTCGGCCTCGCGGTGGAAGGGGCGGATGCGCTCGCTCGGCGAGAGCGCGCGCAGTTGCGCGAAGACGCTCCACAGGGTGATGTCGTGGCAGTGGTGCACCCCGCCCGCCAGCACCGCGTCGCACCGGCCGGAGGCCAGCTCGCCCACCGCTTGGTCGACGGCGACGAGCGAGGACGCGCAGGCGGCGTCCACGGTGTAGGCGGGGCCGCGCAGATCGAGCCGGTTGGCGACCCGCGAGGCGGCGAGGTTGGGCACCAGGCCGATGGCGGCCTCGGGGCGGTCGGGGCCCAGGCGCTCGGTGAACGCGGTCCGCACTCGCTCCAACTGGTCGGCGCCGAGGCCGGGCAGCAGCTCGCCGAGCGTGCGCACCAGCTGGTGGGCGGTGCGTACCCGCTGGTCGAGGCGGACCAGGCCGGGCGTGAGATAGCCGCCGCGGCCCAGCACCACCCCGACCCGCCCCCGGTCGGGCAGCCGCTCCTCGCCGCCCGCGTCGGCGACGGCCGCGGCCGCGACACGCAGGGCGATCAGCTGGTCGGGCTCGGTGCCCGGTACGGAGGCGGGCATGATCCCGAAACGGGTGACCTCCACCTCGGCCAGCCCGTCGACGAACCCGCCGCGGCGGCAGTACACCCGGTCGGCGGCGGCCGGGCCGCGCCCGCTCCCGGGTGCGTAGAACTCGGCGTCCCACCGCTGCGCCGGGACCTCGGTGATCGCGTCGACACCGGCCGCGAGGTTGCGCCAGTACGCGGGCAGATCCGGCGCGCCGGGCAGCAGGACGGCCATCCCGACGATCGCGACGGGCGGTCTGCGGCCACCGCCCTCGTCGTACGCCACGGTCACCAGCCCGACGCCGTGTAGACGACGGCCCGGTCGGACTCCTCGCCCCAGGCGAGTTCGCGCAGCAGCGCCAGCGCTCCTTCGTCGGGGTCGATGAGTTCGACGCCACGCCTCGCGTAGTCGCGGGCGAGCGCGGGGCTGACCATCCCGGCGTGTGCGCCGGTGGGCGCCCAGGGGCCCCAGTGGACGGTCAGGGCCCGGCGGCCGGTGCGGGCCGCCCACCGCGCGCCGATGGCCTCCAGCGCGTCGTTGGCCGCCGCGTAGTCGGCCTGGCCGCGGTTGCCGAGCACGGCGGAGACGCTGCCGAAGAGCACCACGAACGACGGCCCTCCGTGTCCTCCGTGTTCTCCGTGTCCTCCGGCCGGTCCAGCCGTCGACAGCTCCTCCAGCGCGTCCAGGAGCGTACGCGCGCCGCCCGCCTTCGTGTCGAACACCCGCTGGAAGGACTCGGCGGACTTCTCCTCGATCAGCCGGTCCTCGATCACCCCCGCCGCGTAGACGACACCGTCCAGGCGGCCGTGGTCGGCGTGGATCTCCTTGACGGCCTGGCGCACCGCGTCGGGGTCGCGGAAGTCGACCGACCGGTAGCGGGCCCGGGCCCCGAGATCGGTCAGCTCCCGCAGCGTGGCGGACACTTCCCGCCGCGCCAGGATCCCGGCCGCCTCTCGCTGGATCTCGGCGGGTCCGCGGCCGCCCTGGGCGGCGAGCGCCGCGCGCAGGGCGGCCTCGTCCCGGGCTCCGGCGGTGGCCGGGTCCTCGGGCCCGGCGGGTACGGGGGTGCGGCCGAGCAGTTCGATACGGCAGCGGGCGGCCGCCGCGAGGGTCGCCGCGCACCGGGCGGTGATCCCTCGCGCCCCGCCGACCAGCACGATCACCGAGTCGCGGCCGAGGCCGAGGGCCGCCGCCTCGGCCGCCCCGTCCCCGGCGGGCCCCGCGCCCGAGGTGCCGAGGACGCCCAGCCCGCTCTCCGTGAGCTCCAGCCCATCGCGTCCGTCGGCGGTGCGCAGGACGACGGGTGGGTGGTCGGGGGCGAGCACCTCGTCCAGCAGCGCGTCGGCGACGGCGTCGGGAGAGGCCGCGGCGGGGAGGTCCACGACCGTGGCGGCCGTCTGCGGATGCTCCCTGGCGACGGTGCGGAACAGGCCGTGGAGTCCGGCTGTTCCGACGTCGAGCGGCTCCGCTCGCCGCGCGGCCAGCAGCCACCGCGGCCCGCGCGCCAGGGCGGCCCGCAGCGCCGGGAACGCGGCGGGCAGTACGGGCGCGCCGGTGCCGGCGGACGGCGGGAGCAGGATCACCCCGTCAGGGGGCACGTCCCACGGGTGGCCGGGGGACGGTCCGTCGCCCTCGGTGAGAAGCGGGTCGCCCGAGAGGGCCAGGGCCTCGGCCCCGTAGGCCCGCAGCCGCCCGCCGACCGCCTCGGCCACGGCCTCGTCACCGCCCAGCAGCACGAACCGCTTGCCGGACAGGACGGCCGAGAGCTCGCCGACCGGCACGGTCCCGGTCAGAGGCACGGCCCGCATCCGCATCCGCTTCGGCGCCACGCCCCTGACGGAGTCCGTGGTCCCGGCTGTGCGGCCGATGGCCCTCGGAGCGGTGTCCACGGGCGGCTCGCCGAACGAGACCGTGGCGGCGGCCGGTTCGGCGGTCTCATCGCGCGCGGTGCCGGGGGCACCGGTTGCCGCCGGGCTCCCCGGCGCCGCTCCGGTGGTCAGCCGGGGGGTGAGCCAGGCGGTGACCGCGGCGGTGGTACGGGCCTTCGTCAGCTCCTCCAGCTCCTCGTCCGCGAGCGCGGCGGCGCCGTCGCCGCCGGTGCCGCCCACACCCAGGCGCCCCGCCAACTCGCCCGCGATCTCGGCCCGTTTGATCGAGTCGATGCTCAGATCGGCTTCGAGGTCGAGATCCGGCTCGATCATGTCGACCGGGTATCCGGTGCGTTCGCTGATGATCTGCGCGACCATCCGCGCCACCTCCGCCTCGGTGACCGCCACCGGCTCGGCGGGCGCGGGCGCGGTCGGCATCGGCCCCACGGCCTCGGGCGCCGCGACCCCCGTGGCCGGCACCGGCACGGACGACGTTGCGGGGGCCGGGGGCGCGGCAGGCCTGGCGTCCGGCGTGGCTCCGAGATGGGTGAGGAGCACATCGCGCTGGGCCGCGACCATCTCCCGGCTGGTTCTGAGGAACTCCAGGATCAGTGCGTCCCGGTCCGTCTGGCTCACCGTCGCCTCCACGACACGTCGGGCCGGCGCCAGCGCGCCGGGCAGGAGTTCCCCCGCGGCGGTACGGACCAGCTGGCCGTCCACCGTCCAGCCGGGCCGCTTCGGCGGTGTGGCGCGCCCGGCGTCCACGGCGTCACGGCCGCGGAACATCCAGCCGGTGCGCACCGGCAGCCCGGCGACGGCGAGTTGGGCCAGGGCATCGAGAAAGCCGTACAGCCCGCGCGGACCGCCGCCGACGCCGCCGCGGTCGACGCCGGGTGCGCCGCCGTGCCGTCCCTCGAAGGCGACGGCGCGGTGCGGGCGGTCGCCGAGGATCTCCCCGACCAGCCGGGTGAGCACGCCCCCCGGCCCCGCCTCGACGAAGACCCTGGCCCCCGCCTCGTACATGGCCTCGATCTGCTCGACGAAGCGGACCGGCGCGCCGATCTGGGCCGCGAGTTCCGCGCGGATCGCGTCCGGTTCGGCGCCGTGCGGGGCGGCGGTGCGGTTCGCCCAGACCGGGTACTCGGGCGGGCGCAGCGGCTGCCGGCCGAGGGCCTCGGCGACCCGGTCGCCTGCCGCGGCCACCAGCGGGCTGTGGAAGGCGCAGGCCACCGGGAGCCGCTTCACCGGATGCCCGGCCTCCCGCAGCAGCCCGACCGCGGCGTCCACCTCCCGCCGCGGGCCCGAGATCGCGGTCTGGGCGGGCGCGTTGTGATTGGCGGCCACGACCCGGTCCGCGAGACCGCCCCGGCGCAGCACGCGCTCGACGTCCTCGCGGCTCGCGGCCACCGCCGCCATAGTGCCCGGCTCCGGCCCGGCGGCCCGGGCGGCGTCCAGGATCGCGGACGCCCGCTCGGCGCTCAGCTCCAGCAGCGCGGGCGGGTCGAGCACACCAGCCGCGCACAGCGCGACCAGCTCCCCGTAGCTGTGCCCGGCGGCCATGTCGGGGCGGACTCCGGCCGCGGTGAGCAGCGAGTGGGCGGCCAGGCCGACGACGCCGAGCGCCGGCTGGGCCACCCGGGTGTCGGTGATCCTGGCCCGCTGCGCGTCCCGTTCCGGCTCGTCGAAGGCGGCCGGCGGGTGGAGGACGGCGGTGTGGGTCCGGGCGAGCCGCGCATGGCTGTGGAGTTCGGGGAAGGCGACGAAGAGGCCGGCCAGCATGCCGGGCCGCTGGCTGCCTTGCCCCGGGAACAGAAAGGCCACCTTGCCGGGGACGGGGACGGGGTCTCGCCCCGCGCCGTCGTCGACGGATGGGTCACCACCGCCCTCCGCGTCGGCCCGCCCGGCCGGGCCGTCACCGCCCTCCGGATCGCCTGGACTCTCCTGGCCGGTCAGACCCTCCCGATCGGCCGTGTCGGCCGGCCCGGCCAGATAGATCCCCGCGGCCGGGTCGTGTTCCCCCGCCAGCACCCGGCGCAGCAGCGCCGCCAGCCCGGCGGGCCCGTCCGAGGCGGTGGCCACCACTGCCGCCCGGACCGGGCCCTGACCGGCTTCGGCGCGGTTGGCGGCGGCGAGGGCGAGGTCGCGCAGCCGCCAGGGCGACGTCCCCGTGCCCTCGTACGCCTCGGCGAGCGCCAGCGTCTCCTCGACGGCGCGGAGGGCGGCCGCCCGGTCGGCGCCGCGGAAGGTGAACAGCTCGGCGGGCCAGGCGTCCAGGCCGTGGGCCGGGGGCGGCCCGGCGTCGTGGGCGGCCAGGACGACATGGAAGTTGGTGCCGCCGAAGCCGAACGCGCTGAGCCCGGCGATCCGCTCCGCGGGTGGCGTCACCCAGGGGCTCGCCTCGGTGTGGAAGGCGAAGGGGCTGCTCTTGGCGTCCCAGGAGGCGTTGGGGTGGCGGAGTTGCGAGGTGGGCGGCTTGACGCCGGTGTACAGGGCGAGCGCGGTCTTGACCAGCCCGGCCAGCCCCGCGGCACATTTCGTGTGCCCGATCTGGGACTTGACGGAGCCCAGCGCGCAACCGCCGGCCGGGGCCCCGGCGGCGGTGAACACCTCGGTGAGGATGGTCAGCTCGGTGCGGTCGCCGACGACCGTGCCGGTGCCGTGCGCCTCGACGAGACCGACGTCGGCGGGGGAGACCCGGGCGTTGCGGTAGGCGCGCTCCAGGGCGGCCCGCTGGCCCTCGGGCCGGGGCGCGGTGAGCCCGAGCGACCGCCCGTCGCTGGAGCTGCCCACGCCCTTGATCACACCGTAGACGCGGTCGCCGTCGCGCTCGGCGTCCGCCAGCCGCTTGAGCACCACGCACGCGACGCCCTCGCCGAGCGCGATGCCGTCCGCCGAGGCGTCGAAGGTGCGGGAGCGTCCCGTCGGGGACAGCGCGTGCACGGAGGAGAAGAGCATGTAGTCGTTGATGCCGTTGTGCAGGTCGGCGCCGCCGCACAGCACGAGGTCGCTGGTGCCGGTCAGCAGCTCCTTGCAGGCCACGTCGACCGCGGCCAGCGAGGAGGCACAGGCCGCGTCCACCGTGTAGTTGGCACCGCCGAGGTCGAGCCGGTTGGCGATCCGCCCGGCGATGACGTTGGCGAGCATCCCGGGGAAGGAGTCCTCGGTCAGCTCGGGCAGCTGCTCGGCCAGTGCCGGGGGCACGGTGTCGAGGTAGGACGGCAGCACGGCGCGCAACGTCTGGGCGTTGGACAGATCGCTGCCCGCCTCGGCGCCGAAGACGACCGACGTACGGGACCGGTCGAAGGCCCGGCCACCCGTACCGCCGGGGCCGCCCCGGTCGCCCCCGGGGCCCGGCTCGTATCCGGCGTCCTCCAGGGCGCGCCGCGCCGCCTCCAGCGCCAGCAGCTGCACCGGCTCGATGCTGCCGAGGGAGGCGGGCGGGATGCCGTAGCGCAGCGGGTCGAAGGGGATCGGGGGCAGAAAGCCGCCCCACTTGGACGCGGTGGCGCCGTCCTGGTCGGGGGAGTAGTGGACGGCGGGGTCCCAACGCCCGGCGGGGACTTCGGTGACGGCGTCGACGCCGCCGACCACATGGGCCCAGAAGGTGGCGAGGTCGGGGGCGCGCGGGAACATGCACGCCATCCCGACCACGGCCACGTCCAGCGGCGCGGGGGCCTCCCGCTCCGCCCGCCCGGACGGGACCACGCCCAAGCGCTCGCGCAGCGCGGCCGCGGAGCGGTGGAAGAAGTCCGCGGCGGCCGGGGCGACGGAGTGGTGCAGGGCTGCGACGGTGGTGACGGCCGAGCGCAGCACCGCCACATCACCAGCCATGAACATGCCATCCCGGTATTGGCGCTCCTCACCGACCGCCACCAACTCGCCGCCCGGGTCGCGTTCGACACCCTTGCCGGCGATCCGCAGCCGGCCGACGTTGAGCCGCTCCAGCCGCTCCCACACCTGCCGCTGCGGAACGCCCTCCTCGCGCAACCGTTCCCTGACGGCGCCGAACTCCTCGGTGAACGGGCTGGGGACACAGCGGGTGGCGTGCCCCGGAGCGGTCTCCAGCAGCGCGGTGCCCCTCGCCGCGACCACCTGGCGCTGGAACAGCGGCTGGACGGCGCCGTGGGCGACCGCCTCCTCGGTGAACAGATACGCCGTGCCCATCAGAAGGCCGACGCGGACGCCGCGCCGGGTCAGCGGGGCGGCGAGGGCGGCCACCATCGCCGCGGACCGCTCGTCGTGGACGCCGCCCGCGAAGAAGACCTCGACCGGGGCCGCCCCGGCACCGCCCGCTTCGTCGCGTTCCGTCTCGTCCAGGAAGTCCTCGATCACCGAGATCTGGGCCTCCCACAGCGGGAAGCTGTTCCGCGGGCCGACGTGCCCGCCGCACTCGGACCCCTCGAACACGAACCGGCGGGCGCCGGACCGCAGGAACTGCCCCAGCAGCCCCGGCGAGGGGGCATGCAGAAAGGTGGCGATCCCCGCCCGTTCCAACGCCTCCGCCTGGGCGGGCCGCCCGCCCGCGATGATCGCGTGGCTGGGACGGATCTCCCGCACGGCCTCGAGCTGGGCCTGTCGGATCTCCTCGGGGGCGAAGCCGAGCACCCCCACCCCCCACGGCCGCCCCGGCAGGGCAGCCGCCGTCTCCGCCAGCATGGCGCGCGCCCGCTCGCCCTCGGCGAGGGCGAGCGCGAGAAACGGCAGAGCGCCCTCGGCGGCGACCGCCGAGGCGAACCCGGCCCGATCGCTGACCCGGGTCATCGGCCCCTGAGCCAGCGGCAGCCGGGTGCCGAGCGCCGCGCTCATCGGGGAGCCCGGCCGCAGCGCGGAGGCGGCGTCGTCGTCGCGTACGGCATCCCGCACGGCCTCGGCCACGGCGCGCACGGCCCGGCCCACGTCGCCGTGGCGCTCGGCGAACCGCGCCGCCAGAAAGCCGTCCTGGCCCACCGGCAGCGGCCGGGCGCGCGGATCGCGGCCCCGGTGGCGCAGCACGCGATGGCCGTCGACCACGATCGTTTCCGAGCCGTCCAGGGAACGGAGCGCGGCCGCCGTCTCCTCCGGTACCCCCGACTCGGCCAGCAGCGCGAGTTGGATGTCCAGCACCACGCCCGCCGCCCCGCCGACGGCCGCCGCCGCGGCCGTGTGGGTGCCGATGCCGCCACAGGCCCACACGGGGAGGGACACCGCCGGCTCGGCGAGCAGTTGTTGGAGCAGGACGAACGTGCCGAGCGCCCCGACCCGGCCACCGCTCTCCCCACCCCGGGCGATCAGGCCATGCGCCCCGGCCCGTACGGCATCCAGAGCCTCGTCCAGGTCCGTGACCTCGACGAGGACGCGTTGGCGGCCCGCGCAGTCGGCCACCGCCCAGGGGGAGTCCGCGGCGAGTACCACCGTGTCCGGGCCCGCGCCGCCACCGGTCCGGAGTGCCGACAGGTCCGCGGGCGTCAGCCGGCAGCCGGGGTTGATCCGCACCCCGTACCGGCCGTCGGGGGCCCAGCCCCGGAGGCGTTCCAGCGCCTCGCGGGCCCGCCGGTCCCCGGCTCCGAGATCCAGGACCCCGAGCCCCCCGGCGCGGCCGACCGCCGCGGCGAGCCTGGCGTCCGGGCGCCCGAGGGGAGTGACGCCGATGACGAGGTCGCCGAGCCGGGCAGCAGATCTCATGGCTTCTCCGAAAGCATCGGCGGAGCTGGGTAAAGGGAGATCGTTTCCGGCAGGTGCATCGAAGGTACGGCTTCGGATTTCCGCCGGGTGCGACGCGAGGGATGAATTACACGACGCCTCTGATGGAACGTCAAGAGCGAAGCTACTGCCGGGTTCGTGATCGAGCCGAATCGGTCGGCGTGGGCAAACCGTTCGCTCACGACAAACAAGGACAGAATCCCCATCCGTGTGTCAATCATCGATTTCCATTCGATGAACGGGCCGATTCGGCCACATGGCGAGGCGCCCCGGCCGCGGCGCCGCCGAACGGGGGATATAGGGTGCCCGGGTGCGCTGGAAAGATGAATCCGGAACCAAGTGGCGGCTGCGACAGCAGAGGTTGGCCTGGCCGCGCCGGGTCAAACCGGAGGCGGCGTTCGAGCACGCCCCGAATCTGGGCGACGACCCGATCTCCGGCATCATCGCCCTGCCCTTCCTGCTCGTCTTCGTCGTGCTGCTGCCCTTCTGGCTGGCCGAGCTCCTGCTGCGGCTGTTGCTGGCCCCCTTGGTCGCCGTGCTCCGGCTGGCCGGCGTCGTCCCCTACCGGCTCAAGCTCTACAAGGCGGGGCGGAGGACCGGGTCATATTCGGCGCATGGCCACGGCGAGCTGGTGCGGCTGCGTTGGCAGCTCGCCGAGACATGGGGCCGGCCCGGGGGCGGTCGCTGACTTCCGGTACGGGGGCGTCCCGTCCGGCACGGGAGCCGGCCGCCGGTACGGGAGCGAGCCGCGGTGCCGGTGGGCCGGGCAGGGCGCGTGGGCAGCGGCCCGGCCGTGGGGGCTCGCCGTGTTCCGCCGTTCGCCGCGAGACACCGCTGATAAAATCCCAACTCCGTTGCTAGGCGCGGGATTGAGGTGGCGGGTTTCCATCGCAAGGGAATTCCGTCGTCCCAATTCCGGGAAGGGGATTCAGTGACCGGTCTCAACAAGGGCCCGAGTAAAGTCCAGGTGTCGCTCCGGTGGGACCCCAGCCCGTTGGGGGAGCCGCCGCACGATCTCGACATCGTCGCGGCGACCTACAACGCGGCGGACCCGTACGGGGAGCCGGCGTACCTGGTGCACTTCGACCGCCGGTCGCCCGACGGCACCATCACCCTGAACAGGGACAGCCAGACCGGGCAGGGCTACGGCGCCGACGAGGTCATGACCCTGGAGCTGGAGCGGCTGTCCACCTCCTACACCCGGGTGGTGGTGGGCGTGGCCATCCAGCAGAGCGGCGGCCCGAAGACCTTCGGTGATGTGGCCAACTGTAGCTTCCGGATAGCCGAGGGGATCACCGAACTGGTGAACAGCGGTTTCGTCGGCGCGCTGGGCGCCAAGGCCGCGACGATCGCCGAATTCACCCGGCACGACTCGGGGGAGTGGGAATTCCGTGAGGGGATCCGCGGATTCGACGCAGACCCGGAGGAATACTCCGCGCTGATGGGCAAGGACTATTCCTGACCGACGGCTCCCCGCCGACCGTGCGTGGCGGGAGCTCCCGGCCGACGGTCCCTGACGGGGCGGCCCCTTCCCGGATGCGTTCGGGCGCGGTCGGGTTCTATCCTGCCGCTGAAGATCACTTCCTGGGGAGGCCACCATGGCGAACGACGCGGACCTGCGCCATCTGCACCGCTGTGTGGAGCTGGCGACCGAGGCGCTGGAAGCGGGCGACGAGCCGTTCGGTTCGGTGCTCGTCGCCGCGGACGGGGCGGTCCTGTTCGAGGACCACAACCATGTGGCGTCCGGTGACCACACCCGTCACCCCGAGTTCGAGATCGCGCGCTGGGCCGCGGCCAACATGACCCCCGAGGAGCGGGTCGCGGCCACGGTCTACACATCGGGCGAGCACTGCCCGATGTGCGCCGCGGCCCATGGCTGGGTCGGGCTGGGCCGCATCGTGTACGTGAGCTCCTCCGAGCAGCTGGCGGGCTGGCTCGCCGGCCTCGGGGTCCCCGCGCCTCCCGTGCGGACCCTGTCCATCCGGGAGGTCGTCCCGGGCGCCGTGGTGGAGGGCCCGTTCCCCGCCCTCGCCGAGCGCGTACACGAACTGCACCGCCGCTTCCACGGCTCCTGAAACAACTCCTCAGCCGAGGAGTTCGCGGGCCAGCGCCTCGCCCCACCACCGCTCGACCCGCTCGGGTGACCAGCCGCGTTCCACGGTGAGCACGGTGTAGACGTCGATGTTGCACACGGCCGCGTAGACATCGACCGCGGACCGCACGTCCAGGCCGTGCCGGAGCACTCCGGCCGGCCAGGACGAGAACACCTGCACACGGGTCTCGTCCCCCCGCGCGCGGCCGTCGCGGTAGACCGCCGCCAGCTCCGGCTCGGCGCGGCCCGCTTCGCGCACCAGCGCGATGACGTCGCCCGCGCGCTCGAACAGCCGCCGGTCATAGGCGGCCATCGCCGCCAGCTGGCGCGCCGGGTCGGCCGCCGGGTCCTCCAGCTCCGCGAGCATCCGCGACGCGTCGGCCGACAGGTCGGCCGCGTCGGCCAGGGCCCGGGTGAGCCCCGCCTTGTTGCCGTACGCCGCGTAGACCGTCGGCACGGAGACCCCCGCCTCGCGCGCCACGTCCCGCACGGTGGTCGCCGCCCACCCCTGGGAGACGAACAGCCCACGGGCGGCGCGGGCGATGTCCGCCCGGGTCTGCTGGGCCTGTGTCGTCCGGCGCACCGAGTCATAGCGACGCCGGTCCGGCTCTGTGCTCATGGGGTGCTCCTTGCCGCCTTTGACTTTACGCTACTTATAATCAATACATGATACGTCAATCACGCCTGGGGACAGGCATGGCCTTCTCCCGGATCAGCGGCATCGCCGCCCTCGGCTTCGCCTTCCTGATCGTGCTCGGCAATGTGATCACGGTCCCCGCCGGGATGCCGCTCACCGGCGCCGATGTGGGGGAGGTCGATGCCTTCTTCGGCGCGGAGGGCGACGCCGTCGCCGCCGGGTCCGTGCTCACCCCCGCCGCCTGGGTGCTGGCCACGCTCTTCGGCGCGGGCGCGGTGTCCGCGCTGCGCCGGTCCGAGCGGGACCGGGGCGAGGCCTGGTCGCTGCTCGGCTTCGCCGGGCTGGTCCTCCAGAACGCCGCCTTCGCCGCGGTCATAGCGCTGCGCCTCGCCCTCGTCTCGGTGGCCGGGGGCCACGGCGGCGCGACCTCGGCGCTGTGGGCGCTGCACGACGCGCTGTTCACTCTCAACGGCACCTTCCTGGCGCTCGCGCTCGTCGGCCTGTCCGTGGGCGGCCTGCGTGCCGGGCTGATCCGGCCCTGGCACGGCACCCTGGGGCTGCTGTCGGCCGCGCTGCTGTTCTCCTCGGCCACCCTCACCCCCTGGATCATCGACGAGGCCGGGCCGCTCGGCCGCCTCGGTCTCGTCGGCTGGCTGATGTGGGTCGTCTGGCTCCTGGCGTATGGCGCCGCCCTGATTCGAAGCCCGCGCTCTTGCGCGACCGAGCCCGTTCGATAGTGTTGAATGTCCCGGTTTGGGGAGTGGGGCGGGATGGCGTGGCAGGAGGGCGTGTCATGGCGCGTCGTGAGAGATACGAACTGATATTCGTGCATCCGGACGCTTCGGCCCCAGCGGCCGAGGACATCACCGAGGACATCGTGGTGGTGCACCGCACGGACAGCAGCGGGCCGGGCGGACACCCGGTGTACGCGGACGACACCGGCATCGTGCGGGCCGAGATCAGCGACCGCGCCGAGGTCCGGATGCTGGCCAGCGGCGGACACCAGGTGCACTCCTCGACGGTCCACGCCCGTCCGGTGACCTGAGCGCCGCGCACCCCGCGGGCCCGCGCCGTACACCCGTCGGCGGGGGCCCGGTGGGCTCGGCGTGGGCTCGGCGCCGGGGGATTGTCGTACCCAGCCGCTACCTTGCGTCCATGGGATACCGGAGCGCGGTCGTGGACAAGGCGGTCAACGGTCGACAAGGGGTTTTGCGATGAGTGAAGTGCTGGCGACGAAGGGCGCGGCCGAGGCCGAGCCACAGCTGGAGCGGCACCGGGTGGAGCTCACCGGGTACTGCTATCGGATGCTGGGCTCGGCGTTCGAGGCCGAGGACGCCGTCCAGGAGACCATGGTGCGGGCCTGGCGCGGCCTCGACCGGTTCGAGGGCCGGTCGGCGCTGCGGTCCTGGCTGTACCGCATCGCGACCAATGTGTGTCTGGACATGCTGGGCGGCAGCCAGCGCCGCGCCCGGCCCATGGACCTGACATCGGTGGCCACGGCCTCCTCACCTCTGGGCCCGCCCCTGCCGGAGACCGCGTGGGTCGGGCCGGCCCCCGACGGCCGGATCGTGACGGAGGACGGCGACCCGGCCGAGCTGGCCGCCCAGCGGGAGTCGGTGCGGCTCGCGTTCGTCGCCGCGCTTCAGCACCTGGCCCCCCGGCAGCGGGCGGTGCTCATCCTGCGGGAGGTGCTGGCCTGGAAGGCGAGCGAGGTGGCCGAGCTGCTGGACACCACGGTCGCGTCGGTCAACAGCGCACTTCAGCGGGCGCGGGCCACCATCGCCGCGAGCGGTATCAGCGCCACCGACCCCGTCCAGCCGCTCGACGAGGAGCAGCGCGCCCTGCTGGCCCGGTATGTCGACGCCTTCGAGCGCTACGACCTCGACTCCCTCACCTCACTGCTGCACGAGGACGCCACGCTGTCGATGCCGCCCTACTCGCTGTGGATGCGCGGCCACGCCGACATCCGCCAGTGGATGCTGGGCCCCGGCATAGGCTGCTGCGGGTCACGCCTGATCCCGACGGTGGCGAACGGCTCGCCCGCCTTCGGCCAGTACCGCCCCGCCCCGGACGGCGGCCATGAGCCCTGGGCGCTCCAGATCCTCGAAGTGTCAGCCGGCCGGGTCACCGCGCTCAACGCCTTCCTGGACACCCCCCGGCTCTTTCCGCTCTTCGGTCTCCCCGCCCGGCTCGACCCCGCCGCCCCCCGGTAGGTCCGCCGTCGGCAGCACGGTGTCCAGCCCGGACCGGGCGAGCAGGGCCCGCAGCTCGCCGCCCGCGCCGCGGAGCAGCAGCCCGCGGCCCAGGCGCCGGGCGGTGAGCCCCAGCCGGGCCAGCGCCTCGAGCACGGCCAGATCCGGCGCGCGCACCGCGCTCACGTCCACGACGACCGGACCGGCCTCCGGGCCGTGGCGCGCCGCCAGTGTGCCCAGGCGCGCGCACATCCCGGGCACGTCGGCGCGGCCGACCGCGGGGCCGAGGACCAGCACGGCCGGGGCGCTCCCCGCCCGGCCGGCGGGGCCGTCGGCGGCCTCCGGCCCCGGGCCATGGCGCGACGGCGTCTCGTCATGAGCGGTCAACGTCCACCTCCTCTCGCTGCGTTCACCCTGGAAGACCGGCCGGCGTACGGAAACTCATCGACCGAGGTGGCAGGATCTGTACATGACGAATGATCGGCCGGGGAGGGCGTCCGCCGGGCCTGCGGAGCGGCGACTGCGGGCGGGGCGGGAGGACGAGGCCGAGGCGCTGAGCGAGCTGGCGCTCAGGTCGAAGGGTCACTGGGGGTACGACGCGGCGTTCCTGGCCGCGTGCCGGGAGGAACTGCGGCTGCGCCCGGGCGAGGTGGCGGCCCGTCGGACCACGGTCGCGGAGCAGGCCGGGCGGATCCTGGGCTTCGCCACACTGGAGGGGGCCGGCCCCGAGGGCGAGCTGGGAATGCTGTTCGTGGACCCGGAGGCGATCGGCGGGGGAGTGGGGCGGCTGCTGTACCGGCATGTGCTGCGGGAGGCGGGCCGGCTCGGCTTCACCCGGCTGACCATCGAGGCCGATCCCCACGCCGAGGCCTTCTATCTGGCCATGGGCGCCGAGCGGGTCGGCGACGCACCGTCCGGATCCATACCTGACCGGGCGCTGCCGCTGCTGGCCGCCTGGCCCTGACTGCCGGAGCTCTCCTGGGTGGCGGCGTGGACCGGCGGGGCACCGGCCGTGCACATCGGAAACGTCGGCGACTTCAACGCCCAGTTCGCCGACGGCTCGCCCGCGGTGCGGCGGGCCGGGGGCCACTACGCCTGCCTGGCCGCCTTCCACAGCCCGAACCCCCGCATCCTCGTCCTCCCCCGGCAGGTCGAGGACTTCTGGGCGCGGGAGCTGGCGCGCGTGCTGGAGTGGCAGGACGTAGAGGTGTACGGCGCGGTCGCGGGCGAGGACGGCGGCGTGATCGAGGGGCTTCGGTCCCGTCCGGCGCTGCTGGAGCGGATCCGGGAGTCCGGTCTGCCGGTGATCTCCTGGGGCCGTACGCCGGAGTCCGAGCGGATGACGGCTCGGCCCGGATCGGATTCCGGCCCCGGCGAGGCGCTGTGCGTGACGCGTCGTTATGAGTCCAAGGCGACCGCCCACCGGCTGTTCCAGGCCCTGGCCCCGGCCCATCCCGGCATCGTCGTCCCCGCCCAGGAGCGTGTGACATCGCGTCGGCGGGCCGCCCGGGCGCTCGCCGCCCGAGCCGCCGCCGGTGCGTCGGTGGTGGTCAAGGCGGAGTACGGGGTGGGCGGCTTCGGCACCACCGTGGTGACGCCCCGCCAGGTCGCCGAGGCTGGGGGCGCCCGGGCCGTCGCCTCACGGGTGGCGCGGGGCGCCGTGCTGATCGAGGAGTACGTCGATGGATCCGGCTCCGACCCCTTCCGCAATCTGACCTTCGACGCCCTGGTCGACGACGAGGGTGAAGTCCACCCCGTGGGTGCGGGCGTGATGGACATCGACGGGACCAGCTACCAGGGGGTCACCATCGGCCCCGGCGTCGTCCCCGACGCGCCCGCCGAGGTCGCCGGGCGGTTCGCGGCGGCCGTGGGCCGAGCCTTGGCCGTCGAGGGCTATCGGGGCTGGTACGACGTCGACTTCGTCAGGGACCGGGCGGGCCGGCTCGCCCCTGTCGAGATCAACCTCCGGCTCACCGGCCCGGCCGTGGCGTTCATGATCCAGGCCAGGCTGGCCCGGCTCCGGGGCGGCCGGCCCGTCGTACGGACTCTGGACCGGCTGCCGCTGGGCGCCCGGCTCCCGGCCGCGGTACTGGCCGGCCACCTCGACGAGTTGTCCCGCCGGTGCCGCGTGCTCGGGGTGACGCTGCTGCCGACGGTGGTGACGGCGGCCTTCGAGCCGGACCCTTACGTGGGCGTGGCCCTCGCGGCCCGAACCCCGGGCGCCCTCGACGCGGCGGAGGCGGTGGTGCGCTCGGCCAACGACGCCTTGGGCCGGATGTTCCTGGACACCGGCGTCAGCTCCGGTCCGTCTTCCCGGGCCGCGCCGCGACGAACGCGACGACCACGGCGGCGGCGATCATGAGCGTGACGTTGAAGGCGTAGACGAGGGCGGCCTGCCGCGCCCAGTCCGTCTTGGCCGCGAGCCGGTAGTAGTTGTCCTGCGGCCACCACGCGATCAGCAGCCAGACCACGGCGAGGTGCGCGGCGCTCGTCAGGGCGGGGGAGCGCCCGTGGCGGGCCACCAACGGCCGCCCGGCGAACAGGAATCCCATCCCCAGCCCGAAGGCCAGCGACTCACAGACGTACAGCCCGGTGAACAGCGCCGCCCAGGGGTTGGGAACGAGCGACAGATCGGTCGAATACGGCCACAGGGCGTCGGTGAGCATCAAGGACAGGAAGGAGAAGAGCGCCGCGATCCCCGCGATGGCGCCCCATAGGTTGCCCCCTTCACCTCCGTCGACCGACAGCGTCCCCTTCCCGCCCGACGCGCGCCGTTTTGAATCGCGCCGCGCCGGCTGCGGAAGGGCGCTCCGGTCGAGCTTGCCGGCCCGGGTGCGGGGCAGCGAGGCCACCCGTACCACCGTGCGCGGGGTCCGGGTGGACGGCAGCCGGGTGGCCAGAAACAGCCTGAGCTCGCTCGGGTCGACCTCGCCGCCGTCCACCGGGGTGACGTAGGCGGTCAGGGTCTTGTGGCCCTCGGCGTTCTCGACGCTGGTGACCAGGCACTCCCCGACCGAGGGATGCCCGCGCAGCACCGCCTCGGCGTCGGCGTGCGAGGCCACTCGCCCGAGGTGTTCGAGCCCTCCGTCGTCGCGCACCCGGCCGCGGTCGCCGGTGCGCAGGTAGCGACTGGCGGTGAAGGCCGGGCCGTTGAGATAGCCGCGGCCCACGACCGTTCCCTTGATGCCCAGTTCACCCCGTGCGCCCCACGCGGCGGGCGCCCCGCCCCGGCCGAGCACGGCGACGGCGGCGCCGGGGAACGCCGTGCCGATCGGCGAGACGCGCTCCGGGTGGTCGGTGACCGTGGGCCGGTCCGGCAGCTCGAAGTACGTCCCCGACCCGGCGGCCTCGGTCACGCCGTAGACGTTCAGGAGCCGCACATGCGGCCCCAGGGTCCGGCGCAGGGCCTGGAGTTCGTCCAGATACCAGCTGTCGCCCGAGACCGCGATCAGCCGGACGTCCCCGAGGTCCGCGCCCCGCGAGCGCAGATGCCGGTGCAGACCCCGGGCGGTGGGCACGTCGCACGCCAAGACGGTCACCGACTGGTCGACGATCAGCCGGTGCAGCGGGGCGGCGTCGCCCGCCCGGTCCAGGTCCTCGTCCCGGCCCGCCGACACCAGCGCGCCGCCCGAGCACAGCGCACGGACCCAGTCGCCCGTGAATCCGGCGAACTCCGAAGGGGTCGTCTGGAGATGCCGGTCCTCGGGGGAGAGCCGGTACACCACTCGCCACCCCTCGTAGGCGCTCACCAGATGGCGGTGTTCGAGCAGTACGCCCCTGGGCATCCGCCCGGCCGCGCCGGAGGTGTACAGCACGCAGGCCAGGTCCGAGGCGCCGGCCCGGGCGTCGAGGGGCTCCGCGGACCGGCGGGCGACGGCCTCGGCCTGGGTGTCCAGGCAGATCACCGGCCGGCCCGAGCGGACCGTGTCGGACACCATGACCCGCAGCGACTCCCGGGTGATGGCGGCGAACAGCCCCGCGTCCGCGAGCACGTGCCGCAGCAACGACGGCGGCGCGCTCGGCTCCACGGGCACATAAGCCCCGCCCGCCTTGAGTACCGCGAGCATCGCGGTCAGGACCTCGGCGTCGCGGCCCAGGCAGACCGCCACCAGCCCGCCCTTGGGCAGGCCCGCCTCCCGCAGATGCCGCGCCAGCCGGTTGGCACGCTCGTCCAGTTCACGGTACGTCAGCCGGTCCCGGCCGTGGACGACGGCGACCGCGTCCGGGGCGCGGCGCACATGGGCCTCGTACAGCTGGTGGACGCACCTCGGCCCGCTGGCGGCGGAATTCGTGGATGTGGGCGGCTCCTGCGGCATGACGTGTCCCCCGGCGTCGTCGGTTCGGCCCTGGGCCCGACCTGTGATCATGCCCAGGGCCGCGCTTCCGCACAATGGCACGCCGTACCGGCGCCGGGTGGTTGCGCCGGGGGATGGGTCAGTTGTTCTGGATGAACTGCTTGGCCAGGCCGTCGCCGACGGAGACCGCCTTGTCGTGGTTCTCGATGGGCGACACCGAGGAGTTCTTGAAGAGGATGTACGTCACCCCCGAGTCCGTGCCGCCGGTCTCCGGGTCGGGGTCGATCCCCAGCGCGTTGGCCGTCGCGTAGGACGCCTCGCCGATGATCTTGGTGGGTCCGGTGTCGCCGACCACGGCGTACTGCACCTTGTTGTTGTAGATGACGGCGACCACGCCGCCGCCCTTGATGCCCGCCTGGCTGTAGTTCCAGGTGGAGCTGGCGCTCGGCACCACGACGTAGGGCAGCTTGTCGGCGATGAGCGGCTTGCCGTCCGACTGGTGGAAGGCGGTGTCGTCCTGGAACCACGGGTCGGTGTCCCCGTTGCACCGAGAGGTGACCTGGCCGTCGCAGTCGATGTCCATGTCGGCCTTCCAGAAGACCGCTCCGTTGGCGCCGCAGACCGGGATGGTGGCCGAGGTCTCGTCGTCGGTGCGGTACTTGCCGTTGGATATCTGCGAACAGCTCTGCACCTTGGCGAGTAACTGGGCCGCCGTGACCGTGCCTTCGTTGGCCGACTTGGGGGCCGGTGCCGGGCCCCGGGTGGCGGCACCGGCGCCCGTGGTGACGGAGACGGCCAGCAGACCGGCGCCGGCGAGCGCGAACGCGAGTCGCTTACGCATGACACACCCCTTTGTTAGGAACCTTTCCTAACCTCCCCTGCACTGTGGCGACTTGATAAGATCATGTCAACTGTCGGGCGCGGATAGCCCTCCGCGCACGACCCGTTTATCCCAACTCGCCCGCGATCTCCGGGACGCGGCCGCGCACCCCGATCTGCCCGCCACCGCGCTGCTCGTCCTCGGCTTCGTGGCCCTGCTCTACGGCGTCATCGAAGGACCCGAGCGGGGCTGGACCTCGGCCGCCGTCCTGAGCGCACTCGGGGTGGCCGCCAGGGCACCGTGTTCCGATGAGCCCGCTGACGGCACGCCACCGAGGTGCCGGAAGGGGCTGGGTCAGAGCGCGACTGCGCGCAGCAGCGGGAGGAGACGGGCCACCTCGCGCGCCACCGCGTCGCGGGCCTTCGCGACATAGCGGCGCGGGTCGACGGCCTCGGGGTGCGCCGCGAGATGGTCGCGGATCGCCCGTGTGTAGGCGACGTTGAGGTGGGTGGCGATGTTCACCTTCGTCAGGCCCGCCTCGACCGCCCGGGTCAGATCCGCCTCGGGCACCCCGGAGGAGCCGTGCAGCACCAGCGGCACGGGCACGGCGGCGCGCAGGGCCGCCACCAGCCCGAGGTCCACCACCGCCGCCTTGACGACCATCGCGTGCGAGGTGCCGACCGCGACCGCGAGCGCGTCCACGCCGGTCGCCGCGACATAGGCGGCGGCCTCGGCCGGGTCCGTACGGGCCCCCGGCGCATGGACCCCGTCCTTCCCGCCCACCTCTCCCAGCTCCGCCTCCACCCACACCCCCTGGGCGTGGCAGTCGGCCGTGACCTCGGCGGTGGCCGCCACATTGGCCTCGTAGTCCAGCGCGGAGGCGTCGAACATCACCGACCCGAACCCGAGCCCCACGGCCTCCCGCACCAGGGCCGGCTCGGTGGCGTGGTCCAGGTGCACGGCGACCGGCACCCGGGCCGCGGCCGCGACCTCCACGGCCGCGCGCCCGATGGCGGCCAGCGCCCCGTGGTACCGCACGGCGTTCTCGCTGATCTGAAGGATGACCGGCGCCCCGGCCGCCTCCGCCCCGGCGACGATCGCCTGGGCGTGCTCGATCTGGATGACGTTGAACGCCCCCGCGCCGAGCCCGGCCCGTACGGCCGGCCCGACGATCTCGCCGGTCGCCACCAGCGGCATGGTCCGGCTCCTTCCGCTGCTCGTCGATCTGTTGGTTCGGTGTTCAGGTGTTCCGGTGTCGCGACCAGCCGAGGATCACCGAGCGGGTCAGATGCCGGGGGTGGTCCGGATCGAGGCCGCGCGCCTGGGCGATCGCGACGGCGAGCCGCTGCACCGCCACCAGTTCGGCCACCGGATCCCGGCCGTCACCCACCAGCCGGCCGCCGGTGGCCGCGATCTCCTCCTCCAGGCCGGAAGGGCCCTCGCCGAGCCACCACACCACGCTCTTCGGACCCGTGACGCTGATCGGACCGTGCCGGAACTCCATCACCGGATAGGCCTCGGTCCACGCCCCCGCCGCCTCGCGCATCTTGAGCGCGGCCTCCTGCGCCAGCCCGTACGTCCAACCCCGCCCGAGGAAGGTGAACTGCTCGGCCTCGAGCAGGTCGTCGGCCACCGGAGCGGCGAGCGCCGCGCGCCCGTCGGCCTCGAGACCGTCCAGCGGCGCCCCCAGATGGGCCCGCAGCAGAACGAGTTCGGTGGTCGCGAAGCGGGTCTGTACGACGGACTCCTCGTCGGCAAAGTCGAGCAGCACCACCGAGTCCGCCACCTCGGTGACCGGGGAGCCGGGCACGGCGGTGACCACCGTGGTCGGCGCGGTGCCGCGCAGCCGGCCGAGGAGTTCGAGCACCTCCGTCGTGGTGCCGGACCGGCACAGCGCGAGCACCCGGTCGTAGCGGCGGCCCGCCGGCATCTCCGAGGCGGCGAACGCGTCCGTCTCGCCCTGGCCTGCCGACTCGCGCAGCGCCGCGTACGACTGGGCGATGAACCACGACGTGCCGCACCCGACCACGGCGACCCGCTCGCCCGCCTGCGGCAGCGCCTCCCGCACCGCTCCGCCCGGTTCCCCGACCAGATGCGCGGCGCGGCGCCAGCAGTCCGGCTGGCTGGCGATCTCGGCCTCGGTGTAGCTCATACGGCTCCCCTTGTTATGCGTGAATGAGCAGGCAGCGTGATGTGAGTTGCATCGTACGGGCCGATAATGCGCATGATTTTGCAGAGAAGTCCAGCGTTCCTGTCAGGTCGCGATAGGGTGAGCCGCGCTGGTCGAGAGCGGGACGAGGGGCGAGGGAGGCGCGGAGTGAAACGGCCCGAACGCTGGAACGCCCTCCTGGAGCTGCTGGCCCGGGACGGCAGGGTGGACCTCGAACAGGCGGCGGCCGAGCTGGCGGTCTCCACCGCCACGATCCGCCGCGACCTCGACGAACTCGCCCGACAGCAGATGCTCACCCGCACCCGCGGCGGCGCGGTGGCGCACAACGTGTCCTACGACCTGCCGCTGCGCTACAAGACCGCCCGGCGCGCCTCCGAGAAGCAGCGGATCGGCGCCGCCGTCGCCCGTATGGTCGACCCCGGCGCGATCGTCGGCCTCAACGGCGGGACCACGACGACCGAGGCGGCCCGCGCCATCGGCACACGCGCGGACCTGGCCGCCGCCGGGGGCGCCCCCGCCGTCACCATCGTGACGAACGCGCTGAACATCGCGAGCGAGCTGGCGGTGCGCCCACAGATCAAGATCGTGCTCACCGGCGGCGTCGCCCGCCCCCAGTCCTTCGAGCTGATGGGCCCGCTGGCCACCGGGGTGCTCGACGCGGTCTCCCTCGATGTGGCCGTCATCGGTGTGGACGCGCTGGACCTCACCCAGGGCGCCACCGCCCACCACGAGGGCGAGGCGAGCATCAACCACCTGATGGCCCGCCGTGCGGAGCGGGTGATCGTCGTGGCCGACAGCACCAAGCTGGGCCACCGGGCGTTCGCCCGCATCTGTGCGATCGACGAGATCGATGTGCTGGTCACCGACACCGGTGCCCCCGACGAACTCGTCGCCCCGTTCACCGAGGCCGGCATCCGGGTCGTCCGGGCCTGACGGCGCCGGGGCCCGCCAATGGGCCCCGGCGGCGTGATCAGGGACCCAGCAGGGTCCGCAGAGGGCGCTCCGGGTCCTTCGCGACCTCTCCCAGGAGCCGGGTGAAGCCCGAACCCCACTCCTCGACGGTGGCCCGCGTGAACAGATCCGTGGAGTACTCGAACACCACGGTGATGGCGTCGTCCTGCGGCTGAAGGACGACGTACAGCTCGTTCCGGGCCACACCCGACATGGGCAGCGCGCGCACCGAGGCCGACACCGACCGCAGGTCAAGAGCGGGCGGTGGCGTGGTGACGACGGTGAACAGCACGGTGGGGAACGGCATGTCCCCGGTCTGCGGGGAGACCAGCTCGACCACATCCGTCAGCGGCAGTTCCTGGTGGTCGAGCGCCGTGAACAGCGTTCCGCCGAGTTGAGTCACGAGGGCGGCGAAGGTCTCGGCCTCGCCGATCCGGGCGCGCAGCAGGACGGCGTCGCCCAACAGCCCGACCACTTCGGATCGCTCGGACCGCAGGCGGTTCGCGCTGGACGCGGCCAGCACCACGTCGGCGGACCCGCCGCACACCCCGGCCAGCCAGGTGGCGAACGCCGCCGCCAGCACGGCGTAAGGGGTGGTGCCCAGGTGTGTCGCGGTGTCCCCGATCCGACGGGGTGTCCCGCCGTCGACGACCACGGTGTGCAGGGCGCCCCGGCCGGACAACATCTCGGGCCGCGGCCGGTCGCAGGGCAGGGCCGCGCGCAGTGGAGCGCCGTCGAGTTCGGTACGCCAGAACCGTTCGAGCTCCGCTCTGCGCTCGTCACCCAGCTCGTGCTCCGCTCGGGCGATATCCGCGAACTGTGTGGTGAGGGCGGGAAGCCGGGCGTCGAGGCCGGCCCGCCGCGCGTTGTACAGCTCTTGCAGGTCGCGCCAGATGAGCCCCAGGGACCAGCCGTCGCAGATGGCGTGGTGGAACACGGTCACCAGCACCCAGCGGTCCGCCCCGAGACGCGCCAGACGGAAACGGAACAGCGGTGCCCGATCCATCGCGAACGCGGGGGATGCCTGCTCCCGGCACCATCGTTCGACGGAGGCGGTGTCCTCGGCGGGTGCGGAGAGGTCGGTGACCGGCAGATCCACGGGCACCTCGGCCAGTATCTCGACGACGTACGCTCCGCCGTCGTGCCGCGCCGCCCGGCCGCGCAGCGCCTGGTGGCGCCGCACCAGATCCTGCAGGGCCCGGGCGAGGGTCCCGGGATCCAGATCGCCGCGCAGGTCGACGCGGTGGGCGACGTTGTAGACGCTCGGGTCGGCGCGTTCATGGTGGCGATGCCACAGGCGGCGCATGGTGGACGGCATCGGCGCGGTGTCCACCACCTCGTGCGCGGGGGCCGGCTCGTGGCGGGCCACCACGCCCCGGATGGTCGGGTCGAGGAAGAAGTCGGCCATGGCGAGGTCGATGTCCAGGCGGTCCCGCATCCGGTTCAGCAGTCTGATCGCGCCCAGGGAGTGGCCGCCGAGCCGGAAGAAGGAAGCGGCCAACGGGATCCGCCGCGCGTCGAGTTCCTCGCACCACAGGTCGTGCAGCGCCTTCTCCAGGGGGGTGACGGGCCCGTCGTCGGCCTCCCGGAACCCGTCGTCGGCGTCGGGCTCGGGCAGGGCGGCACGGTTGAGCTTGCCGGAGGCGTTCACGGGGAGCCGCTCCAGGGACACCCAGTGGCGCGGCACCAGATGGTCGGGGAGCGCGGCGCGCAGCCGCCCGACATCGGCCGCCAAGGACGCCGAGTCCGTGGGCACCACATAGGCGACCAGCTCCGTGTCTCCGTGCCGGTCGCGACGGGGTACGACGGCGGCGTCCCGGATGCCGGGGAGCGCGGTCAACGCCGCCAGGACCTCGCCGGGTTCGACCCGGTGTCCACGGATCTTGACCTGGTCGTCGGCCCGGCCGCAGTAGTGCAGGGCGCCGTCGGCACGCCAGCGCCCGAGATCTCCCGTCCGGTACAGCACCCCGCCCGCGCCGTCGTCGAGGAAAGCGGTGGCGGTCTCCTCGCGTCGGCCGTGGTAGCCGAGCGCGACCGGGGCGCCGCCCACGCAGATCTCGCCGACCGCGCCCACGGGCACCTCCCGCCCGGCACCGTCCAGGAGCGAGATCCGCGCTCCGGGCACCGGGGTGCCGATCGGTGGCCACTCCTCGCCGCCCGGGTCGACCAGGTGCGAGGTGACGATGACCGAGGCCTCCGTGGGCCCGTACTGGTTGTACAGCGCACACCGCGGGTGCGCGGCGAGGAAGCGGCGGAAGGCACCGGTGAGCTGGAGTGCCTCACCGGCCGACACCAGCTCGCGCAGGGACGGCAGCCGGGGCCCGGTCCCGATCAGATACTTCAGCGGGGTGCAGGGCATGAACATCCGCTGCACCTCGTGGCGCCGCACCACCTGCGCCAGGGCCGCGGGATCGTGCCGCACCTCGTCGCCGATCAGCACGAGCGCGGCCCCGGAGGCCAGCGTGGTGAAGATCTCCTGCACGCTGACGTCGAACGCGGCCGAGGTCCACTGAAGGGTACGCAGCGCCGGATGGTCCCGAAGGTGTCCGCGCACCAGGTTGGCCGGGCCTCGGTGAGGGACGACCACGCCCTTGGGGCGGCCGGTCGAGCCCGAGGTGTAGATGCAGTAGGCGGGATCCTCGGGACGGGCCCCGCCCTGAAGGGGATCGGCCGGGAGGGTGTCGTCGATATCCCCGGCCAGTTGTACGGGCAGCCGTGCCGCGAGGTCCGGGTGGAGCGCCAGGGCGGCGTCGGAGGTCAGCAGCAGGACGGGCGCGCAGTCGTCGAGGAGCCCGGCGAGCCGCGGGGTGGGTACGGAGGGGTCGAGGGGCACATACGCGGCGCCGCTCTTGAGCACGCCCAGCAGGGCGGTGATCAGCTGCGGGCCGCGCGGTAGAAGCACCGCCACCCGCTCCCCGCGCACCGCGCCCCGGGCGCGCAGCCGCCGGGCGAGCCGGTCCGCCCCCGCATCCAACTCCCGGTAGCCGACGTGCCGTTCGCCGCTGATCAGCGCGACGGAATCCGGGGTGCGCCGCGCCTGCCGCTCGAACAGGGCGTGCAGGGTGTCCTCGGTGTCGGGAGGCGGCTCGTCCGGGTGTCCCAGGCGGGCCAGGGTGTCCCGGTCGGGGTTGGTGACGGCGGTCAGTTCGCCGAGCGGCGCACCGGGGGCGTCGAGGGCGCGGCGCAGCGTCTGCTCCACGTAGTCCACCAACCGGCGCACGGTGGTCTCGTCGAACAGAGCCGTGTCGTACTCGACCATGAACCGCACGCCGTCACGGTGATGTGTCAGATAGACGCTGAGGTCGAACGGGGCGCGGCCACTCGGCATGTCCAGGAGCGTGGACGTCAGCCGGGGCGGATCGAAGTCCACCTCGCCCTCGTTCTCGTACTCCACCATCACCTGGAAGAGCGGATTGCGGCCGGGGTCGCGGTGCGGGTTCAACGCACCGACCAGCTCGTCGAAGGGCACGCCGCGGTGTTCGTACGCCGCGGTGCTCCGCTGCCGCACCCGGCGCAGCAGGGTCGGGAAGTCCGGGTCGCCGGTGAGGTCCAGCCGCAGGGCGACGGTGTCGAGGAAGAGACCGACCTGATGCTCGACGCCGGCCGGGCGGGCGGCCACCGCCGTGCCGAGGACCACGTCCCGCTGCCCGCCGAACCGGCCGAGCACCGCGCCGATGGCGCTGATGAGCGTCATGAAGAGGGTGGCGCGGTGTGCGGCGGCGAACGTCCGTAACCCGCCCACGAGCTCGGCGTCCAGCTCATGGGTGAGGCTCGCTCCCGCTCCCGACCGCACCGGCGGGCGGGGCCGGTCGGTGGGCAGGGAGAGCTGTGGGACGCCGCTCAGCTCCCGCCGCCAGAACTCCAGGGACTCGCCGACCTCGGCGGGGTTCGGCTCGCCGGGCGGGGGCGCCTCGGCGAGGTGCGGCAGCGCGGGCTCGCCGTTCGGCCAGGAGCGGTAGTAGGCGGCCAGGTCATGGACCAGGACCACCGTGGAGGAGGAGTCGAAGACGATGTGATGCACCAGCAGGAAGAGCACATGCCGCTCCTCCGACAGGCGCAGCAGCCGGGCCCTGACCAGCGGGCCGGTGTCCAGGGCGAGGAGTCGGCCCCCTTCGGTCTCCAGCGCGGCGCGCAGCGCCTCTTCCTCCGTCGCCCCGCCCAGGTCCTCGACCGGACACTCGAGCCGTGTCCGGCCGAGTGTCTCCCGGTACGGCACTCCGTCGGCGACCCCGAACACCGTGCGCAGCGCGGGATGCCGCTCCGCGACCCGCCGCAACGCCCACCGCAGGGCCGGGATGTTCAGGGGGCCGTCCAGACGGATCGCCTTCGGCTCGTGATACATGCTGGTGCCGGGGTGCAGCTGCTCCAGGAACCAGATGCGGCGCTGCGCCGGCGACAGCGGCATCCGCTCCGGCACGAGGGCGGCCTGCTCCCGCTCCCGGGGCTGGTTCCGGCGGCGCATCCGGTCGAGGGCGGGCAGCGCCGCCAGCACCCGCTCGGCCGGGATACCGAAATCGACGAAGCAGGAGATCTCGTCCACTCCGGCGGCCACCAGCCGGCGCACCGTCCCGGTGACACTGTGCTCATCGCCGATCAGGGCGCGGGAGTCGCAGTAGCGCTCGTAGGCGCGCCCGAGCAGGAACTCCACGTCCTCCTCGGGGGCGCTGTCCAGGTCGACGTCGAAGCCCAGGCTGTTGGTGACCTGGTCGAAGAGGGACAGCGAGGAGCGCAGATAGGAGACGAAGGGGCGGTACGCCTCGGCCCGTGCCCGTTCCGCGTCGTCGCCGAGGTAGGTGTGCACGAGCACCACGACCCGGCCCGCCGCCGGGTCGAGGCTGTGTTCGGCACGCGTGCGCCGGTACAGGGCGATGTTCTCGGCCAGTTGCTCGACGGTCTGCGTCATCAGGTTGGTGACCACGCCCAGGTCCTCGGCGGCCGCCCGGCGGTAGCTGTCCGGGTTGCCCACCACCGCCACATACAGGGGAAGCCGCTCCTGTAGCGGACGCGGGTGCAGCCGAATCTCGACCGGCTCGCCGTCTCCCGCGGTCATGGCGAGTGGCCGTCCCGACCACAGCTGCCGCAGGGTCGCCAGCTGCTCGTACATCACTTCGCGGTGCCGGCCGAAGTGCTGCGGGGCGAGCGCGAAGTCGGTGGCGTGCCAGCCGCTCGCCAGGCACAGGCCTGCCCTGCCACCGGAAATGTTGTCCACGACCGACCACTCCTCGGCGACCCGGACCGGGTGGTGGAGCGGCAGCACGACCGAACCGGCGTGCAGCCGGATGCGGCTGGTCCTGCCCGCGAGCGCGGCGGCGAGTACCGAGGGATTGGGGAAGAGCGCGCCGAAGGAGTTGAAGTGGCGCTCCGGGAACCACAGGGCGTGGAAGCCGTGCCGGTCGGCGAACTCCGCCGCCGCCATGATCAGCGCGTATTTGTCACGCTCGGCGTCCTCCGGGTAGTCGCCGAAGAAGTACAGGCTGAAGTCGCATCCCGGGTGCGGCGCGGTGGTGGGTGCCGCCGGTGCGGGTGGCGTCGGGACCGAGGCCGTCCGAACCGTGCGGGACACAGGCGTCGGGGCGGCGTCGGGCGGCTCCGCCGCGGACGCGTCCCGAGGGGTCTTCCCGGCCGGATCGCCGCCCAGGCGCGCCAGGTGCTCGGCCAGCCTGCGCGGTGTGTCGGCCGAGTCGAACAACTCGCGCACCGGAACGCGTACGCCGTACCGCTGTTCCAGCTCCGCCGTCATGCCCATCAGGGAGAGCGAGTCCGCGCCGAACTCGAAGAAGGAGCTGTCGGGCGTGACGTCCGAGACGTCCATACCGAGCTTGGCCGCGGTCAGCTCACGAACCGCCTCCAGAAGTTCACCCGGCAGGACAGACACCTTCGTGGGGGAGGGCGATGGGAGTGTCCGGGGGACCGGAGCCGCCACCGGGCGTCTTCGCAGCGGGTGCCCCGGCAGCGACACCCGGCCCCCGCCACCGGTGAGCACGCGCCAGTCCAGCTCGGCTCCCCTGCGGTAGAGCGAGCCGAGCGAGGTGAGCAGCCCGTGTGTCTGCGCCGCCGCCCCGTCACCGACACCCTGCCCGGCCGTCCACCGGCTCTCCGGTACGCAGTGCCGGCCGAGGGCGGCGAGGGTGTTCCCGGCCCCGATCTCCACGAAGTCCTCGCACCCTTCCCCGACGGCCCGGGCCACGGCCAGGTCGAAGCGGACCGGCTGCCGGGCTTGACGGCAGAGGTAGTCCGCGTCCACGGTCCAGCCCGTGCGGCGCACCTCCCCGTCGGCGGCGGTCACCAGCGGGGTGTGCAGCGGGCGGTACGCCACTTTCTCGGCGTGGGCCCGGAACCCCCGCAGGGCCGGTTCGATCGCGGCCGAGTGGTAGGCCCGGTCGACGGGCAGCGCCCGCCGGCGCAGTCCTTCCTGGTCGAGCAGTTTCGCCACCTCGTCCAGGGCCTGGCGCGAACCCGAGATGACGTGAGCGCGCGGCCCGTTGACCGCGGCCACTTCGGCACCGGCGACATCGGCGATGCGCCGCGCGGTGTGCGCGTCGGCGCGGACCGCGAGCATGCCACCGGCCGGGCAGTCCCTGTGCATCAGGCGTCCGCGCCACGCGGTGAGCCGCAGCCCCGCCTCCAGCGTCAGCGCGCCGGCCGCGTACAGCGCCGCGTACTCGCCGACGCTGTGGCCCAGCAGCAGCGTGGGGCGGACACCCGCCGCGCGCCACACCTCGGCGAGCGCCGACTGGTGGGCGAACAGGGCGGCCTGGGCCGTCTCGGAGGGCCAGACCTCGCTCTCGGCGGACGGCTCCGCCAGGAGAAGCGGCAACAGGGTTCCGCCGAACTCGCCCGCGTAGATCTCCTCGCACCGGTCCAGTACGCGCCGGGCGGCGGGATGCGCGGCGTAGAGTCCGCTCGCCATCCCGTGGCGCGCGCTGCCCTGTCCCGGGAAGGCGAAGGCAAGCGGCCCAAGAGGGCCGCCCCGCGGCGCCCGCCGCTCCGCCAGAGCGCGGGCGACGTCTTCGGCGGTCCGGCCGACGGCCGCGGCCCGCACCCCGCGGTGCGGCCTGCCGAGCGCCATGGTGGCCGCCACGTCCGCGGCCGCGAGTTCGGGCCGCTGCCGTAAGCGGTCGCGGAGCCGGCCGGTGAGTTCGTCCAGGGCCTGCGCGTCGCGGGCCGACACCGGCACGAGCACGGGCAGCTCGGGCGCGGCCGTCGACGCCTCGGACCGTGCGGGAGACTCCTCCAGCACGACATGCGCGTTGGTGCCGCCGACACCGAGAGCGCTGACTCCGGCCCGGCGCGGCACACCGCCCGGTGGCGACCACGGCCTCACCTCGGTGGCCAGCGTCAACGGGCCGTCGTCCAGGCGGAGTTCGGGGTTGGGCCGGGTCAGTCGCGGCGTGGGGACCAGCGTGCGGTGGCGCAGCATCAGGACCGTCTTGATCAGCCCCGCCATACCGGCGCAGCTGTCGAGGTGGCCGATGTTCGGCTTCACCGAGCCGACCGCGCAGAATCCTCTGCGCTCGGTGCCCTCGCCAAGGGCACGGGCGAGGGCCGCCACTTCCACCGGATCGCCGAGCCGCGTGCCCGTCCCGTGTGCCTCCACGTACGAGATCGTGTCCGCCGGGACGGCCGCCCTGCGCAACGCCTGGCGTACCACCTCGACCTGTCCCGCGACGCCGGGTGCGCCGAAGCCCACTTTGTCCGCGCCGTCGTTGTTGACCGCGGATCCCAGGATCACCGCGTGCACGGTGTCCCCGTCGGCCAGCGCACGGTCGAGCCGCTTGAGCAGGACGGCCGCCACACCGTTGCCGCCGACCGTGCCGTCGGCCTCCGCGTCGAAGGCACGGCAGCGCCCGGTGGGCGACAGGATCGACCCGGGGTGGCTGCGGTAGCCGGTCTCCTGAGGGAAGTGCACGGCCGCGGCGCCCGCCAGCGCCAGGTCCGCGTCCCCGCTCAGCACCGCCTGAGCCGCGAGGTGTACGGCGACCAGCGAGGTGGAACACGCCGTCTGCACACCGATGGCGGGGCCGGTGAGCCCGAGCCGGTAGGCGACACGAGAGGCGAGGAAGTCCGGCTGGCGACCGATGGCCGTTTGCAGGCCGGTGGCGGGGTCCGCCATGGCGTCGGGCGATCCGAACGCCGATGGCAGCTGGTGGTCGTACAGGTTCATACCCGACCCCGCGAACACGCCGATCCGGGTGCCCGGTTCGGCCGCCGCGTAGCCGCCGTCCTCCAGCGCCTGGTGGCAGCACTCCAGGAACAGCCGGTGCGCGGGGTGCGTGAGCTCGGCCTCCTTGGGGGGCATTCCGAAGAAGTCCGCGTCGAACTCCTCGACCCCGTCGAGGACTCCGCCGACGGGCACGAGGTCGGGGGCGCTCACGGACTCGGGCGGCAGACCCGCCGCGACAAGATCTTCCTCGTCGAAGGCCCGGACGCTGACCACGCCGTCGCGGAGGTTGGCCCAGAACTGCTCCGGCGTCTCCGCGCCCGGGAAACGAAGGGACAGTCCGACGACCGCGATACGCCGATCGGTGGTGTCCTCGGGGACGAGGCCGGCGTGCGTGGGTTCGGCCCGTGTGCCGGCGGCGCCGGACAGATGCGCGGCGAGCGCGGCGGCGGTGGGGTGTTCGAAGAGGGCGGTCTGGGCGATCCGCGTCCCGAGCCGCTCCTCCAGCCGGGCCCGCAGGCGCACCAGAAGCACGGAGGTCAGACCGAGCTCGTAAAACGGCAGGTCCGTGTCCACCGGCCGCCCCAGCACCGCGCCGATCTCCTCCCGCACCGCCCGCGTGACCGCGTCAGGATCCATCTCGGTGCGCGGGTCCGTGGCCGTGACCGCGGTGAATTCGCCTCCCGTCAGCCGGTCCCGGAGCTCGGCGCGGCGCACCTTTCCGGCGGGCGTCCTGGGAAACTCGTCTCGCGGGACCGGCAGGACATGCGTCACGGCGAGCCGGAGCCTGGAGAACAGCGCCGCCTTCACCTCGGCCGCGATCCGTACGTCATCGGTGGCGCCACGGCTCACGAAGAACACGGCCGCCTCCTCCGTGCCCCGCTCCGGGTGGGGGATGCCACAGGCGGCCACGTCCCCCTGCCGGACGCCGGCGACCGCGGTGGCGGCTTCCTCGACCTCGTGGCAGTAGACGTTGTGCCCGTTGAGGATGATCAGGTCCTTGCGCCGGCCGGTGATGACGACCTGGCCCGCGTCGAGGAAGGCGAGATCCCCGCTGTCCAGCCAGTCCCGCCCGGCGGGATAGGCCGCGGCGTCCGCGTCCGGGTTCCTCACATAGCCGGGGGTGAGACGGGCGGGGGAGTGCACCTGGAGGCGGCCGATTCTGCCCTCGGGAGCGAGTTCGCCGTGATCGTCGACGATGCGCAGGGCGACGCCGGGCGCCGGTGCCCCGGCCGCGACGAACGTGACGCAGTCGTCCTCGGCTGTTTCCTCACCGGCTCGTGTCAGGTGGCCGCTCAGGCTGCTCTTGAGCAGGCGGTGCACGGTACCGGGCCGGTCGAGCCGGCCGTAGGTCACGGCCGTGACCGTCTCGGCCATCCCCCACGCCGGGACGATGTGCCCCTGCCGGATGCCGTACGCGGCCGTGGCGTCGAGGAACCGGGTCAGGACCGGCAGCGCGATCCGCTCGCCCCCGCAGAGCAGGGACTTGACGCGGCTGAGGTCCCAGCTCCCCTCCGGCCGCTCCGCGAGCGCGTCCGCGACGAGTTGGTAGGCGAAGGTCGGAGCCCAGCTGTGCTGCGCCCGGTGTTCATCGAGAAGGTCGAGCCAGCGCCGGGGATCGGCGAGGACCAGCTCGGTCGGCGCGTGGACATTGGTGCAACCGGTGAAGACGGCGAGCATGTGGTACAGCAGGAACGCGCCGCTGTGGTCGACCGGCAGCCAGTTCACCATGGTGTCGTCGGGACCGACGTCCAGGATTCGCCGGGCGCCGGCCGCGAACTCCGCCAGGCCGGCGTGCGTCAGCCGCGCCGCCTTGGGCACGCCGGTGCTGCCGGAGGACAGCATCAGCAGGGCGGTGTCGGACGCGCTCGGCTCGATGTGGCCGGCCGCGGGCGTCGCGTGCAGGCAGTCCTGCGCGGCCACGACCCGGAGCTGCGGCGCGGACCGCGCGAGCCCCGCCGCGACGACCGGGTCGCTCAGCACCAGCGGCCGGTCCAGCAACTCGCACGCATGCAGGAGCCGTTCGAGGGTCGGCGAGCCCGGGGCAGGGTGCTCCGCGATGACGACGGGGCGGGCAGCGCCGAGCACACAGGCCCAGAAGGCGGGGAAGAACTCGGCCAGAGGCAGGCCGCACAGCACCACCGCGCCGCCGGGGCCGAGACCGCGCTCACGGAGCCCGGTGAGCAGCCGCCGGGCCCGCAGCAGAAGTTCGGGGTACGGCAGCGCGGTCGTCGAACCGTCCGCGGCCACGGTGACGACGGCCCCGCCGGGGGCGGAGTCCGCGGCCGTCAGCAGCGCCTGCACGGCGTCGCGCGGATCGTCCTCGGTGCGGTCCGGCTCGGGCCCCTGACAGAAGGATTGCCCCCGTACGCGTTGCATGCGTTTCCTCTCCCTCTTCTGGCCGTGGGTGTCGGGAGTACGTGCGGGTCGCGGTGTCGAGGCGGGCGGGTTCAGGCGGTGGCCGGCTCACTCCAACGAGGGCCCCACGCCGTGGTCAGCCTGCCACTGAACAAGGCCGGGGCGAACATCCCCACCATGTGCCACTGGATGACCATCGCGCCCTGGGACAAGGAGTGCCCGGCGTGCTTGCTTCCGATCGGGCCGACGGCCATCAGCATGGTCATCACGCCCGTGGACACCGCCAGCAAGCAGAAGGCCCGGCGGAAGTCGCTGGTGTGCACGACATCGCGTACGCGCGTGGCCCGGGCCGTCTCCTCCTCCACGTCGGGATCCGCCTCCGTCGTATGAGGCGAGGCGGGCCGCACGGCGAGGATCACAGGCACCACGGCGAACGCCAGGCACGACACCAGCAGGTAGGAGCCGGCGAACTGGGCGCCCATGATGCCGCTGCTCTCGGTCGCGGCCAGCGGACCGACGATCGCCGCTGCCACGCCACCACACAGAACCGTGCTCAGCGCCCTGGCCCGGGATGCCTCGGGCACCAGGTCTGCCGCGAGGAACCGGAAGTAGCCGCCCGTCGACCGGTACACGCCGACCATGCCGGTTCCGACACACAAGGTGAAGAATGAATCCGCCTGGACGGCGAGCATGGACACCAGACCACCGGCCACCGCGATACAGGCGCCCACCGCCAGGACCGCTCGATGGCCGTATCGCGCGGAAAGCATTCCGGTCGCGTACGAAGCGATGGTTCCGGTCACCGTCATCAGGGTGAGTGGCAGCGTCGCCAGGGCGGCCGCCGGCGCCATCTCGAGGCCGACGACGGCCGTCAGTGTCAAGTCGACGCTGACGCCCGCGTAGTAGAGGAATTGACAGATGGTGAGAGGGTAGACCGGTCTGCCCAGCCGGCGCGTCTCCTTGGCGGCCGGTCGGGGTACTTCTGCCACGGTCTTTTCTGCACTCGTCTCGCTGTCCACTGATTCAGTTCTCTCTGTCACGCGGCAGTATGCGGATACCGCCGCCGTCGCGGGCACTTCCAAAAAGAGAAAGGGTCACGCTCTGTCCGGCGAGAGAACCACGATGGCCATTTGATGCCCTGTCAGGCCTAAGTTCTTGGCGAGGGAATTCAGCACGTCCGCATAGATTCCGCCATTGAGTGCATCAGGTGCCCCGGCGCCCCGCTCGGGCAGGTATGCAAATACCACATCCGGTACTTCCTCGAGAGAGCCACCCCCCGAGGAGTTTCTCTGCCGGGGGTTGGCGGTGGCCGATCCAAATCGATTGCCGCGGGCCGAAACCAGCAGTGACTCAAACCTTTCACGGTCGTCGGCGGGCAGATCCAGGGCATTCACCAGAAGGCGCAGAGTTTCCTTCCGTGGCCTGGCCACTTTCCCGCGTTCGAGGTCCCGGATGGCGCGCACGCTGAGCGTCGAGAAGTCCGCCAGTTCCTGCTGTGTCATTCCGCATGATATTCGATACTCCCGAAGAACGTCCCCGAATTGAGGAGACTTCTTGGATATGCTCACGACATCCCTTTCCATGGGCATTGCCTCACATCGGGAGGCTGGTGCGTTGGATGGACGGGCAAATCGGCATACGGAAGAAGGCTTCAGCGTTGCGGTGCATGAGGGGCGCGCGAAACATTGCGCGCCCGATTAATCCCACGATGGGCTGTGGTTTCGTGTCCACCCGTCCCAATGTGCTGTCCCCCGTCCAGATTTGAAATGGTCACACTCTGGTCATGGTTCAGTATTATTGAACATCGTCCCGAAAGCTAAAGTGCGGCCCGCGGGGGTGTCAAGGGCTTTGGCAGTTTGTTGTCCACTGCCCTTCCGGAACGCGTCGCCCTGGTCGTGGTTGACGTCGATAGGTCCCGCAATGCGGGTGCTTTCATCTGTTGTGACCTCAACGCCCGGCGCATCAACGCGAACTCGACGACTTGCTCGGCCACCAGTTCAAGGCGTTCGGCCACCCGTGGATCGTTCACCCGGCCATCGGCGTCGAACGACGTGGTCTCCGTATTGATCGTGACCCCGAGCGGAGTGGGCCACCCGCGCAGTGCGTGAACGGTCGTCCGTAGCGCGGCGACCGCCGAAGCCGCCGCCTGCCATCCGCCGGCGACCGATATGCAGCCCACGGCTCGCCCCGAGAAGTACGGCCGCCGGTCCGTGCGCAGTTCCTCCATGTAGTCGAGCGCGTTCTTCACCATTCCCGAGAGCGAGCCGTGGTAGGCGGGTGTGGCGATCATCAGCCCATCTGCCGACGAGACGGCGTCGACGAGGGCTTTCGCCCGTTCGGACCGTTCAGCCGCCGCGTACTCGTACAGCGGCAGCACCAGGTCGGGCCCACTGATCAGCCTGACTCGCGCGCCTCGGCGGACAGCCTCGGCGAGGGCGATGCGCAAGGCCTTCTCCGCGGTCGAGTCCGCCCTGGTGGACCCGCCGATTCCGATGATCTGGACCGCTTCCGGCATGATGCCCTCACTCTCTTCCTGCATCACAAGTCCCCTGACTTCCGCCGTCGTGCGGCCGTCCTGTTCAGGCCGACACCGCTGTTCGAAGCCGCGCCGCCAGGACCGGGCCGATGACCGCGAGCGCTTCGGGCCGGGTCATGGCACCGTGTGCGACGGGTACGTCAGTTACGTCGATGGTCCCGGCCACATACGGGCGCCACCCATCCGGAGTCGGCCCTCCGTCCTCCCTGTCCACCGTGGCGGAGAAGCCTCCGTGTCCGGGAAACAACACGGTCGCGGATGCTCCAGTGATTCCTGCGAATGTAAGTACGCTGCAACCAGCGATCGCGGCCGTCGTATCGCGGCTCGAACTCGGAACGGGCGTGCAGGCCCTTCCGGTTATTGATGAGCAGCGCCTGGCCGGGGCGCAGGAAGACTTCGTGTGCGACTTCCCGGCAGGCGGACTGAAGCCGCCGCAGCGCTGCTTCGGCCTCAGGGGAAAGGGCATGAACTCCATTGGCGGAGGAGGCGATTTCAGGGCACCATTCGGGCCCGCTGATGATGGGCACGGGGGCGGAGAGCGTTTCGCTCTTGCCGACCAGCCGCGCATAACCCCCGGGAGCGTTGAGCCTGAAGAGAGGCTCCGTGAGCAGCTTGAGCGAGGAGGCGTCCAGGGCCTGGCAGACATCCCGGGCGTCCGCGTAGTAGGTTCCGGCAACACCCTCGTGGTCTGCGCGAAGGCAGTTGAGGACAAGGAAGTCCGGATTGCTCGCATTGTATGATCCGGCCTCGTCGTACACGATGTCGTTGTGGAAGTTGAGAAAAACGGTCGAACTGCGATTCGTCTGTGTCGTAGCTCCGTCCGCGACCGGAATGACATCGTGAATCAGTTGGCCATTTTTCTCGGTGGTGAACTCGACGGGCTCTCCCAGCATCCCACTGAGCCCGAGGAGAACTCCTTCCGAAAGGTATGTGCTCTTCGTTCGGCACGGCCCACCGTCGTCGGGGGTATCGGGAAGTCCGTGTTCGACGGGGAGGTTGCCCACTCGCGCGACGCCGGGGGTGTCCGCATGCCTGCCGAAATCCAGGATGCTCTGTAGGAGATCAATCGGTAAGGTCGCGAATATCTGATGGCAGAGAGCCATCGCCCGATCCATGTCCTGTGCCGGGTCGCCCAGGCCTGCGAGTTGCTCCCCGAGAGATTCCTTCACCCTCTCCGGAATGACGAGGTCTATGAATGTGGGCGCCGACCGGAGGTCCGCGCCAGTGTTCTCGGCTGCATTCATGATCTTCCTTCGTCCCCTTGAGCTCGGACAGGTTCGAGGAGATATACCCATGCCGATACCATCCACACGGTCAGCACTGTGAGTTGCCGGTCTCTTTCGGCACATGTGACAAGGAGAGAGGGAAAGCCATGCGCGTCGCACTGCACTCGGTCCTCAAGGAGGGCCAGGAAGCCGGATACGAAGAGGTGCACGCCACGGTTCCGGCGGATCTGCTGGAGGCGCTGGGCCGGGCGGGCATCACCAACTGGAGGATCTGGCGCAGCGGACGCCATCTGTTCCACCTCGTGGACTGCGAGGACTTCGCCGCCGCGATGGCCGCGCTCGACCAGGATCCGGTCAACCACCGGTGGCAGCCGCCGGATCGGGAACTGGCGCCAGAGGGGGAACTAACCAACCGACTGCTGGCAGGCCTTCATCGGCGACTACGTCGACCACTTCGAGACCACGGGCGGCACCCCGGCCGGGCCCTCGGTCGACATGGCGCTCGGGCAGGTGTGGGAGCTGAGCGAGCAGGCGGCGGCCACGGCGAAGGAGTGAGGGAGGGGCCGAACCGGCGGAGCATACTCATCCCGGGCGCCTCGCGCCCGGTTTTCATCACACCTTGAGTGGCCTTGAAAACACTGAACCACTACCTCCGTATGACCGGGTGACCACCGCGCAGGGACGCAGAGGAAACCACGAACACTCCTCGAGCACCCCCCGGCGCACCCCTACTGGAGGTCAGTGAGTTGAGCCACCGACGTGTGAACAAGCGGACCGTCGTCATAGCCGGCGCCGCCGCGGCCGCCCTCGCGGGAGCGGTCATTCTGCTTCCGAACGCCAACGCGAGCCCGGACAAGTCGGCCGAGTCCAAGACGTTTTCGCCGCAGGCTGCCGTGAAGCTCGCGACGGGCCTCGCTTCTGACCTGGGCACCAACGCGGCGGGGTGGTACTACCAGGGCGACTCCAAGCAGCTGGTGATGAACGTCCTGAACGAGGACGCGGCGAACGACGTCCGGGCCAAGGGCGCTGTGGCCAAGATCGTCGAGAACAGCATGGCGGAGCTCAAGGCCACCACCAAGACGCTGAGCGACAACGCCTCGATCCCCGGCACGGCCTGGTCGATCGACCCGAAGACCAACAAGGTCCGGGTCACCGCCGACAGAACTGTCACGGGTACGAAGTGGGCCACGCTGACCAAGGCCGTGGACGGCCTGGCGGGCACGGCCACCGTTCAGCGAACCAATGGCGAGTTCAAGAAGTTCGACGGGACCGACGAGAAGCAACCCGGCGCCGACGGAGGCGCGGGCCAGGGCCAGGGCCAGGGCGCGGGCGAAGGCCAGGGTCAAGGCGCAGACGACGGTGCCGGTCAGGGCGCCGGACAAGGCGGCGTGGACGACGGCGCGGGCCAGGGAGGCGCGGACGACGGCGCCGGCCAGGGAGCCGGCCAGGGTGGTGCCGACGACGGCGCCGGCCAGGGCGCGGGCGATGGCCAGGGTGCCGGTGACGGCCAGGGTGGCGGCGACGGCGCGGGCGGCGCCGGTGAGCAGGCCGGTGCCCTGGACGGCGGCGACGCCATCTTCGGCGGCGGCGCCCGCTGCTCGCTGGGCTTCAATGTCACGGTCGACGGCGCGCCCGCCTTCCTCACCGCGGGCCACTGCGGCAACATCGCGGAGACCTGGGCCACCGACCAGGCGGGCGCCCAGCAGGTGGGCACCACCGCCGAGTCCCAGTTCCCGGTGAGCGACTTCGCCCTGGTGACGTACGACGACCCGAACACCCAGGCGCCCAGCACGGTGGACCTCCAGGACGGCACCACCCAGGAGATCACCCGGGTCGCCGAGGCGAGCGTCGGGCTGCCGGTGCAGCGCTCCGGCAGCACCACGGGCCTCAGCGACGGCACCGTCACCGGCCTGAACGCCACCGTGAACTACGGCAACGGCGACATCGTCAACGGCCTGATCCAGACCGATGTGTGCGCCGAGCCCGGTGACAGCGGTGGCGCCATGTTCGCCGAGGACGCGGCCGTGGGGCTGACCTCCGGCGGCAGCGGCGACTGCACGCAGGGCGGCGAGACGTTCTTCCAGCCGGTGAGCACCGCGCTCCAGGCCACGGGCGCCGTCATCGGCGGCGACAACGGTGGCGGCGGCGCGGGCCAGGGCGACGGTGCCGGTGACGGCGCGGGCCAGGGTGACGGCGCGGGCCAGGGCGATGGTGCGGGCCAGGGCGATGCGGGCCAGGGCGCCGGAGATGGCGCCGGCCAGGGTGACGGCGCGGGCGCCGGCGACGGCGTCGGCCAGGGAGCCGAGGGCGGCGCGGACGAAGGTGGCGCGGCGGGCAACGGCGACAACGGCGCCGCCGGTAATGGCGACAACGGCGCGGCCGGAGACGGCAACGCCGCGAACCACACGTAACGGCTGATCCGGGCAGGACACCTCCTGCCACCCCTGACCGAGGTCCCGGGCGCCCACCTGCCCCAGTGCCTGGGACCTCGTACCACCCCCCACCGGGCCGCCGGCGCTTCACCGCGCCGGCGGCCCGTCTTCGTCGGCGCGGGTCACAGCCCGGCCGCCTCCGCCGCCGAGCGGAGCACCTCCCGCAGCATCGCCGGGGTCAGCCGCCCGGTGAAGGTGTTCTGCTGACTGACGTGGTAGCAGCCGAACACCCGCAGCGGCGCCCCCGCCTCCACATCCCGCAGTGTGACGCGCGCGCCGTGTGCGAACGCCGGGCGCGGGCGGGGCACCTCCCAGCCGGCCACGGCGAACGCGGGCAGCGCCGCCTGCCAGCCGAACGCCCCCAGCACCACCACCGAGCGCAATGTCGGTCGCAGCAGCCCCAGTTCGCGCACCAGCCAAGGGCGGCAGGTGTCGCGCTCCGAGGCTGTGGGCCGGTTGGCCGGCGGTGCGCAGTGCACGGGCGCGGTGACCCGGACGCCGCGCAGTTCCAGGCCGTCGCCCCGATGGGTCGCCGTCGGCTGATTGGCCAGGCCGACGGCGTACAGCGCCGCGTACAGGAAGTCCCCGGAGCGGTCGCCGGTGAACATCCGGCCGGTGCGGTTGCCGCCGTGCGCGGCGGGGGCCAGACCGACGATGGCCAGCGCGGCGTCGTCCGGTCCGAACCCCGGCACCGGGCGGGCCCAGTAGTCCCACTCGCGGTAGGCCGGGCGCTTGATACGGGCGGCCTCCTCGCGCCACCCCACCAGGCGCGGGCAGGCGCGGCAGCCGCTGACCCGCTGGTCCAGCTCGCGCAGCGTGCCGGCCCCGGGCGCCTGATGAGCGGGGTGTTCGGGGTGCTCGGGTTGTGCGCGGTGTTCAGAGCGTTCAGGGCGTTCAGGGCGTTCGGAGGTGCTCAGCTGTGTCCCTCCTTGCGCAGAAAACGCCGCAGCCGGGCCAGCGGCCATGTGTTGATCACATCGTCGGCGGTCAGCCAGCCGCGCTGCGCCGTCCCCACCCCATAGCGCAGGGCGGCGATGTCGAGGGTGGAGTGCGCGTCGCTGTCGACCGCGAACTTCGCGCCGTGTTCCTTGGCCCGCAGGATGTTCTCGTCCGACAGGTCCAGCCGGTCGGGGTGCGCGTTGATCTCCAGCGCGGTGCCGGTGCGGGCACACGCGGCGAACACCGCGTCCAGATCGGCGTCGATGCCCGGCCGCTTCCCGATCAGCCGGGTGGTCGGATGGCCGATGATGCTGACGTTCGGGTTCTCGCATGCCCGCAGGAGCCGCCGGGTCATCTCGTCCCGCCCCAGGCCGAACTGCGTGTGCACCGACGCCACGCACAGGTCGAAACCCTCGAGGAACTCGTCGGGCCAGTCCACGTCTCCCTGGACGTCGATGTTGAGCTCCACGCCGTGCAGCAGCCGCATCCCGCGCCGCCCCCGGTCCAGGTCCCGGATCTGCTCGCGCTGGTCCAGGATCTTCTCGTCGGTCATCTGCTGCATGTACAGCTTCGGGGCGTGGTCGGTGACGGCGTAGTACGCGTATCCGCGCCGCCGCGCCGCCGCGATCATCTCCTCCAGCGATTCGAGGCCGTCGGTGAGGTTGGTGTGGGTGTGCAGATCGCCGCGCAGATCGGACTCCGTCACCAGCTCGGGGAGGTGCCCGTTCAAGGCCGCCTCGACCTCGCCGCGGTCCTCGCGCAGCGTCGGCGGGATCCAGTCCATGCCGAGCCTGGCGTACACGTCCTCCTCACTGCGGGAGGCGACTCTCTCCCCGCTCCTGGAGTCGAACAGGCCGTACTCGGAGAGCTTGAGGCCGTGGCGCATCGCGATCGCGCGGATCCGGATGTTGTGCGCCTTGGATCCGGTGAAGTACACGAGCCCCGCACCCCAGGAGTCGAGGGGCAGCACCCGCAGATCGACCTGGAGCCCCTTGGTGGTGCGGATCGAGGTCTTCTTCTCCCCGCGCGCGATGACCTCGGCGGTGTACGGCAGGTGGGCGAACGCCTCCATGAACGGGACCGATTCGTCGGCCGCGACCAGGATGTCGATGTCGCCGACGGTCTCCTTCATCCGCCGCAGCGACCCCGCGTACTCGCAGCCCTCACAGCCGGTCACCCGCGACAGCTCGGCCACGATCTCATCGGCCACGCCCATGGCCACGTTCAGCGGCACCCGATCGCCGGCTGCCTGCATGAGGGCGATGCCGTGGCGGATGTTCTCCTCCGTCTTCGGGCCGAAGCCCTTCAGATCGCGCAGCTTGTGTCCGTGGATCGCGTCGGAGAGCTCGTCGATCGACGCGATGTGCAACTCCTCGTACAGCACCATGGCCTTCTTCGGCCCGAGCGCCGGGATGGCGGTCAGCTGCCGCACCCCCGCCGGGATCGCGGCGCGCGCCTCGTCGACGGCCGGCACGCTGCCGGTGCGCAGATACTCCACGACCTTGTCGGCGATCGACTTGCCCACCCCGGGGATCTCGCGCAGGCCCTTCGCGTCGAGCTCGGAGACATCGCGGGGGAAGCCGCCGATCGCGCGGGCGGCCTTCTCGTAGGCGCGCGCCTTGAACGCGTCCCCGCCGGTGATCAGAAGGAGGTCCGCGTACTCGCGGAGCAGCGCCTCGACCTCCTCGTTGGAGCGAGTCACACCGTCAAGTCTAGGCGGGACACGCCGTCGATGGCGCGGCCGGGCGTGCCTGGCGCTCGTGGACCGGTGGAGGGATCCTGGGGTCAGGAACGGGGCGGCGCCCCGGATTCCCCCGGGTGCGCCCCGGCTCTCGCGCGTTTCCCCGGGATGGGGGAGATCATGGATGTTGGATTCCTGAAGCCGCTGTTCGAGCGCCCGGGTCCCTGGGCCTGTGTCTATCTGGACACCTCGCGCGCGACCGAGGACGCGCCCAGGCGGCGCAGGCTGCGGGAGCGGTTCGTCTGCGACCAGCTCGCCCGGCAGGGCGCCGACGCCCCCACCCGCGAGGCGCTGGTCGAGCGGCTGGCGGGCGAGCGGATGGCCAGGCCGTCGGCCGGGCGGGCGCTGTTCGCGGAGGGCGGGGAGGTGGTCCTCGACCTTCCGCTGGCCGCATCGCCGCCCGATGTGGCCACCTCCTGGTCGACGCTTCCCCGGGTCGCGCCGCTGGCGTCCCTGCGCGGCGAGTGTCCCCCGTGTCTGGTGGCCCGTGTCGACCGCTCCGGAGCCGACCTCGAACTGCTCGACGACGCCGGGCCCCGCCCCGTCGGCCGGGCGAGCGGCAGCCCGCCGCCGACCCGCGGACACCGCTCCGTACCCGCCGACCGCTACGAGTGGCACTACCGCAACCGGGTCGAGAACACCTGGGACCAGACCGCCGATCTGGTCGCCGACGAGCTCGCGCGGCGGTGGCCGGACAGCGATGCGCGGCTGCTGGTCCTGGCCGGCGATCCGCGCGAGCGCAGGGCCGTGCACGACCGGCTGCCCGAGCCGCTGCGCGCCCGCACGGTGGAGGCGCAGCACGGCAGCAGGGCCGCGGGCAGCTCCCGGGAGCAGCTCGAAGCGGAGATCGACCGGGTCCGCGAGGAGTACGTCCGCTCCCACCTGGAGGATGTCCTCGACCTGTTCCGCGCCGCGCGGGGCCGCCCGGGCGAGCCGGGTGCGGGTGGCGCCCACGACGGTTCGGCGCCCGGTGGGGCCGCGGAAGGGATGCCTGCGGTGGTGGAGGCGGTACGCAGCCATCAGGCGGCGACCCTGTTGCTGGGGCAGACGGGGGCGGACGCCCGCCGCGAGGTGTGGGTCGGCCCCGGCGTCGACCAGGTGGCGGTGCAGCGCGCCCAGGCCCGCGCGCTGGGTGTCGCGGCGCCCGAGCCGGCGCGCGCGGACGACGCGCTGGTGCGCGCGGCCGCGGCGGCGGACACCGAGGTGCTGCTGGTGCCCGAGGGCATGGCCGGCCCGGCGGGGGGCCTCGGCGCGGTCCTGCGCTGGCACGCCTGAGCGCGCTCCCCGGCCACAGGCCCTGTCTCATCGGCGCGGTTCCGCCGTACGGGGGCACTGCTCCCGCCACGCGGCGGAGCCGGGTGTTGACATGTCGCATTCACGTCTCTAGCGTCCAAAGACTGTTAGGAAAGTTGCCTAACCAACGCCCGGCCTCTCAGGGAGACCTCCGTGTTCCTCCGCCCGGCACCACCCCGGCGGCGGGCGACAGCCCGCGTGCGCTCCGTCCTGACCACCGCGTTCGCCGTCGGCGGTCTGCTCCTGGCGCTCTCCCTCCCGGCCGGGGCCGCCCCGCCGCCCCGTACGCCGACGGCCGTCGGCCAGGCCCCGCCGCCGGTCACCCGGGTGGGGGACGCCGCGGGCACGGCCGCCGCCCTGGCCGGGTTCGCCGTGCAGTCCTCGGCGAAGGTCACCGACACCCCCGCCGCCGTCTCCTCGCCCGGCTACCCCGCCACCGGCTGGTACGCCATGGCGCCCCGGTCGACGGTGCTCGCGGGCCTGCTGGCCAAGGGCGCGTACCCGGATCCGTTCTACTCGACCAACCTCAAGAAAATCCCGGCCGCCGACTTCGCCGTCCCCTGGTGGTACCGCTCCGACTTCACCGTCACCGACCCCGGCTCCCGCACCTACCTGGACTTCAGCGGGGTCGTCTCCGCCGCCGACGTGTACGTCAACGGCGAGCGGATCGCCACCAAGGACCAGGTCGCCGGCGCGTACACCCGCCATGAACTGGACATCACCGACCTGGTCACGGCCGGCACCAACACGGTGGCCTTCAAGGTGGAGCCCAACGACCCGCGCAAGAACCTCACCATGGGCTGGATCGACTGGTTGCAGCCCCCGCCCGACGAGAACATGGGGCTGGTCCGCGATGTCCTGGTGCGCCGCGGCGGCCCGGTGGCCCTGCGCGGGGCGCATGTGACCACCGCGCTGGCCGTCCCCTCGCTGTCCTCCGCCGAACTGACCGTCAAGGCCGAGGCCCGCAACGACTCCGGCGCGCCCGTCACCGCCACCGTCTCCGGGACCGTCGGCCCGGTGTCCTTCAGCCAGACCGTGGCGCTGGCCGCACACGAGAAGAAGACCGTCACCTTCACGCCCTCCGCCTATCCGCAACTGCGCCTGGACCGGCCCCGGGTGTGGTGGCCGGCCGGGATGGGCGGCCAGCCGCTGTACGACCTCGACCTGACCGCCACCGTCTCGGGCACTGCCTCCGATACCGCTCACCAGACCTTCGGCATCCGGGACGTCAAGGCCCCGCTGAACGCGGACGGCGCCCGCCGGTACTCCGTCAACGGCCGCCCGCTGCTGATCAAGGCGGGCGGCTGGTCCCCGGACGTGTTCCTGCGCTGGGACGCCCGCTATGTCGAGGACCGGCTGAAGTACGCCCTCGACCTCGGCCTGAACACCATCCGTCTCGAAGGCCACATCGAACCGGACGAGTTCTTCGACCTCACCGACCGCTACGGCATCCTCACCCTCCCCGGGTGGGAGTGCTGCGACAAGTGGGAGGGCCAGGTCAACGGGGATGAGACGGGCGACAAGTGGACCGCGGCCGACTATGTGGTGGCCAAGGACTCCATGGCCGCCGAGGCCGCGCGGCTGCGCGACCACCCCAGCGTCATCTCCTTCCTCATCGGCAGCGACTTCGCCCCCGACGCGACCATCGAGAAGAACTACCTCGATGCCCTGAAGGCCGCGGACTGGCCCAACCCGGTGATCCCCGCCGCCTCCGCGAAGTCCTCCCCGGTCCTCGGCAAGTCCGGGATGAAGATGACCGGCCCCTACGACTGGGTGCCCCCGAACTACTGGTACGCCAAGCGCGAGGGCGGCGCGACCGGTTTCAACTCCGAGACCAGCGCCGGGCCCGACATCCCGACCCTCGACACGCTCCGGCGGATGATGTCCCCGAGCGAGCTGGAAACGCTGTGGAAGGACCCGAAGGCCAAGCAGTACCACCGCTCGCCGTCGAACACCTTCGGCGACCTGAAGCTCTTCGGCAACGCACTCAACGGCCGCTACGGCCCGCCGACCGGCCTCGAGGACTATGTGCGCAAGGCGCAGCTCGCGCAGTACGAGGCGGTGCGCGCCCAGTACGAGGCGTACGGCCGGAACTTCTCCGACACCTCCAAGCCGGCCACCGGCGTCGTCTACTGGATGCTGAACAGCGGCTGGACCTCCCTGCACTGGCAGCTCTTCGACCGCTACCTCGACCAGGGCGGGGCCTACTTCGGAGCCAAGAAGGCGAACGAACCGCTGCACATCCAGTACTCGTACGACTCGCGGGAGGTGGTCGTGGTCAACAACCGGCACGAGGCGGCCACCGGACTCACCGCGCGGGTGAGCCTCTACGACACCAAGGGCGCGCCCAAGTACGACAAGACCGCCACCGGTGTCACCGCCCCGGCCGACGGGGGCAAGACCACCGCGCTGACCGTGCCCGCCGACGTCAGTGGAGTGTCGGGCACCTACCTGGCCAAGCTCGTCCTCACCGACGGCGCGGGCAACGAGGTCAGCCGCAACGTCTACTGGCTGTCCACCGAGCCGGACGTGCTCGACTGGGACAACACCGACTGGTACTACACCCCGACCACCTCCTACGCCGACCTCACCGGGCTCAGTCGGATGGACCAGGCCCCGGTGTCCGCCACCGCGGCCACCACCACCGGGCCCGACGGGACCGCCACCACGACCGTGACCCTGCGCAACACCTCCAGCGGCCGGACCCCGGCCCTGATGGTGGACGCCCACCTGGTGACCGGCGCGGGCGCGCCCGTCCTGCCCGTGCGCTGGTCGGACAATCAGGTCAGCCTGTGGCCGGGGGAGTCCACGACGCTCACCGCCACCTACCGCGCGGCCGACCTGGGCGGCTCCTCGCCGTCCGTCCGGGTCTCGGGCTGGAACACCGCGACCCGGACGGTGGCGGCGAAGCGTGTGAGCTAGAGCGAATTCCCGGCGGGTCCTGCGGGTTTCACAAGATCACAATCTTGTATGCTATGGGCAGCGCAAAGGAGCCCGCAGCCAGCGGCCCGGTGACGCCCGGCGCCGACGGGCTCCCAGCGTGGACCCGCTGGTGTCCGTACGCTCACGAAAGGGGCTCCACATGCTGTCTACGCAGGATCGTCCCCCGGCGCCCAGTCGCTCCACCGGACGGTGGCGCCGCTATGGCCGGCTCGCGGTGGCGAATTTCGTGCGCGGTGCCTCGTATGCGTGCGGTACGGCGGTCATCGGCCTGATGACCTGGTGGGTGCAGTCCCACTAGCCGTACGCCGAGGGGATCCTGACGCCCGGTCGGGGCCGGGCGCCGGGATCCCCGGTCTCAGCGCGGGCCCGCCATCGGGCCCGTTTCGGCCATGGCCTGCTCGCACAGGCGGGAGCAGGTGCGGCTGAGCAGCCGGGAGACATGCATCTGGGAGATGCCCAACTGCTCTGCGATATGTCTTTGCGTCATGTCGCAGAAGAAGCGCATGTAGAGGATCCGCCGCTCCCGCTCGGGGAGCCGGACCAGCCCCGGCCGCACGGCCTCCCGGTCCACCACCCGGTCATAGGCGGGCTCCCGCTCGCCGAGGGTGTCCAGCAGGGCGTAGCCGTCGTCGGCACCGGTCAGCGGCGCGTCCAGCGAGAGCGGGGTGAAGCTGTCCAGGGCCTCCACTCCGATGCGTACGTCCTGTTCGCAGAGGCCGGTGCGCTCGGCGATCTCCCGGACGTCGGGCGCGTGGTCGTCCAGCGAGTGGCACAGCTCGCGATGGGCGGCCCGCACCTGGTTGCGCAACTCCTGGACCCGGCGCGGGACGTGCAGCCCCCACAGGTGGTCGCGGAAGTGGCGCTTGATCTCGCCGACGACGGTCGGCACCGCGAAGCTCTCGAAGGCCGAACCGCGCCCCGGGTCGAAGCGGTTGACGGCCTTCACCAGGCCCAGGGCGGCCACCTGGCGCAGGTCCTCCAGCGCCTCGCCGCGGTTGCGGTACTGGCCGGCCAGCCGCTCGGCCATCGGCATCCAGGCTTCCACCACCCGCTGACGCAGGGCCTCCCGCTCCGGTCCGTCCGGGAGTTCGGCGATTCTCGTGAATTCGGCAGAGGTGTCGGGGGCGTCGTCGTGGGGGTGGGCCGACGGGCGGGCCTTGTGCTGCACAGCGGTCGTCATGGGACACACCTCCTGCGGTTCGGCTGACGGTTCCAGGGGCGGAGGACGCCGTGTCGCGGGAGGAGGCCCGGGACCGGGCCGTACCCTGAGCGGACACACTGCTCCCGCGGGGCGTGCCTCCGGTCCGAAGCACGGGTTTCGCCTTCCCGGGCCGTCGGGCGGTAAACCGCCTCCGCCCCGGCTCTCCTACGGCCGGGCGCCCGGAGACGACTGCCGAGTTCATGAGACTGCTCGCGCCTTGCGGCGGTAACCGCTGAGCGGCGCTCCCTGATCCTTCTCGGTGGCAACGGCGGAGGCGGAGACGAGCGTCGCCGCGGCCAGACCGCCCCAGAGGGCAGCCGGGCCCCGGGCCGCGAGAGTGGTGATGACCGCTGGGGAGACGGCGAGGCCGAACCCCGTGGAGAGCTGGAAGCGGGCGAGGGCCCGTCCCAGGACATGCGCCGGGGCGAGATGGGTCACGAGTGCCGTGGCGCTGCCCGCGTAGACGATCTCGCCGAGGGTGCAGACCACGGACACCGCGGCGACGGCCGGGGCGCCCCAGCCGTGCCCCAGCGAGGTGGCCGCGAGGAAGCCGAGGTAGGACGCGCTGAGCACCACGCCGGCCAGGGCGAGCGCGGTCCGCTGGGAGAACCGGGCCATCATGACGGTGACCGGAACCTGGAGGATGACCACCAGCACCGTGTTGGCCACGAAGATGACGGCCGACCACACCGGGGACGCGTGCAACTGTGTCACCAGGACCAGCGGAAGCGCGATTTCGGGGACGTTGAGGCAGAAGACGTAGACCACGTTGGCGATCAGCAGTGTGCGGGTCCGGGGCGCGGGCTCGTCGCCCCTGCCCCTGTCCTCGGTGGAGTCGGCGGCCGTATGCGCGTGCACATGGACCGACCACACCAGGGCCGCCGCGACCAGGTAGGTGAGTCCGGTGACGGCTGCCAGCGCCCGAAAAGCGGTCGTGCCGCCCGCCAGGCAGGCGGTGGCGACGAGTGCGCCGACGCCCATGCCGGCGTTGCGCAGGGCACGGCCGGCCGCGAGGGCCGCGTCGCGTTCCCGGCCGTGGGCGACCGTGGCCACGAGAGCGGCGTGGGCGGCCGGCCATGCCTGGTTGCCGATGCCGAGGAAGAGCGCCGCCGCCACGAACAGCGAGACATGCCCCGCCGGGGCTGCCAGCAACAGGGCCACGCCCACCACCCGCACCAGCATCGACGCCGCCACGGCCGCGCTCCGCGCGCCCCGGTCCAGCCATCGGCCCAGCGCGGGCACGCACATCAGACCCGCGACGATGCCCACCGTCATGGCAACGCCGGTGACGGTCGCGGACAGACTCAGCACCGTCACTCCGTAGAGCAGCAGAAAGGGCCGCAGCAGACCGGTGCCGAGCGCGTCCACGGCCAGGGCGACGGCATAGCGGGGGCCTCCCGAGGCCCGGACGAGGGCACGGGGCTTGATCTTGGTGGTGGTTGCCATGGCGCCCAAGCTGCGTCCGGCCACCGCGCGGGGCACGCCGATTGACGGATACTGCCAACCGACGCCGTCGTCGACCATCTGGCCAGGGATGATGAGTGGATGACGCTTCGCATCGACATCAGCGGTCCGCCGTCCGAGCGGCTGCGGTTCGCCGCCTCGCCACTGGCCGAGCTGACCGCGATGCTGCATGTGCTGGCCGAACCCGGGCATCATCCGCAGCTCGCCGGCTGGGCCGGGGACGTCTGGGCCGGGCTGCGGCCGGAGTTGGCCGAGCGGTTGCGGGAAGCGGAGTTCCTCTGGCGTTCCTCACAAGCCGACTTTCTGATCCCCGGCCGACCTCGGTTGACCCTCGCCGAGGAGTTGGACGACGTGGACCGGATCGACGACGAGACGTATGTGACCGCCGCGCTCGTCACCACGTGCGGCAGCAACCGGGTCCACTTCGCCACGCGGTCGCCGCTCGCGGACGTGACGGCGCGCGAGCGGGCGCTGGACCTGGCCCAGGCCCGCGGCGCGCGGCAAGAGGCCTTCGCGGAACGGCTGCTCGCGGACCCGGCCGTGGTGCGGGCGCGATTGCGCCACACCCTCGAACAGTGCGCCGAGGCCTTCTTCGATGCCGCCTGGACGGGCGCCGCCGTGCGGCTCGCCACCGACCTGCGGCTGAAGAACGACCTGCTCAAGCGTCAGGGCATCGGGGCGGCGCTCGCATCGGTCTCGGGCGCGGTCACCCTGGCGCCGGACGGCGACTGCATCATCGTGGACAAGCTCCAGGACAAGGCGACCGCCGCCCATGGCACCGGGGTCACCTTCATCCCCAGTGTCTTCGGCAGCCCGCACCTGGTGGCCGTCCACACGTCCGGGTGGCAGCCGGTGGTGCAGTACCCCGTGGCCGAGCCGAGTCCATCAGAGCCGGTATCGCTGGAAACGGTCACTCTACGGCTGGAGGCACTCGCACATCCGGTACGGCTGCGGCTGCTGCGCACCCTGGCCCGCGGCCCGCACACCACCCGCGAGCTGGCCCATGCCTGGGAGCTCTCACCCCCGGAGGTGTCCCGCCACCTCGCTGCCCTGCGCCGCGCGGGTCTGCTCACGGCCCGGCGGCAGGGTCGCTACGTCCGCTACTCCCTCAATCTGCCCGATCTGACGGCGCTGGGCGCCGACCTGCTGGCGGCCGTACTGCGCTGAGCGGCTGTCCCAGGGTGGCGGCGGCTACCGTGTACCTGTGACGAGGAGGCCGACGAGCGCATGATGGGCATCGAACGCGGCGGGTACCCGCGATGAGCCAACCGGTGTTCCTCGGTGTCGACATCGGCACCGGATCCTCCAAAGGCGTGGCCGTGTGCGCCGACGGCCGGGTGCTCGCCCGCGCCACGCGCCCGCACCGCACCGCGACCCCCCGCCCCGGCTGGTTCGAACATGACGCCGAGAGCGTGTGGTGGGCCGACTTCACCTCCCTCGTCCGGGAGCTCCTCGGCGCCGACGGCGTGGCCGCGCGGGCGGTGGCCGCGGTCGGGGTCTCCGGCATCGGCCCGTGTCTGCTGCCCGCCGACGCGGCCGGCCGACCGCTGCGCCCCGCGATCCTGTACGGGGTCGACACCCGCGCCACCGCCGAGATCGCCGAACTGACCGCCGAACTCGGCGCGGAGGAGATCCTGGCGCGCGGCGGCTCCCCGCTCACCAGCCAGGCGGTCGGCCCGAAGCTGCGCTGGCTCGCCCGCCACGAGCCGGACGTGTGGCGGGCGACCCGCCGGTTCTTCATGGCCTCCAGCCTGCTGGTGCACCGGCTGACGGGGGAGTATGTGCTGGATCACCACTCGGCCAGCCAGTGCGATCCGCTGTACGACCTCGACGCCCGGCGCTGGAACGACAGCTGGGCCCAGCGGGTCGCCCCCGGCCTCGAACTCCCCGCGCTGGCCTGGCCCGGCGAGGTGGTGGGTGCCGTGCACGCGGCCGCCGCCGCGGAGACCGGGCTGCCCGAGGGGGTGCCGGTGACCGCGGGCACCATCGACGCCTGGGCGGAGGCCGCGAGCGTCGACGCGCTGGCCCCCGGCGACACCATGGTGATGTACGGCTCGACCATGTTCCTCACCGTCATGGGCGAGCGGCCGATGCGCCACCCCGCGCTGTGGGGCACCACCGGAGTGCGCCCGGCCGGCTACTGCCTCGCGGCGGGCATGGCGACCTCCGGCAGCCTTACCGACTGGCTGCGGGAGCTCACCGGCTCGGACTTCGCCACGCTGCTGGCCGAGGCCGAGCGGGTGCCGCCCGGCTCACGGGGGCTGCTGATGCTGCCGTACTTCGCCGGGGAGCGCACCCCGCTGTTCGACCCGCGGGCGCGCGGCACCGTCATCGGGCTGACGCTGGGCCACGGGCGCGCGGAGCTGTACCGGGCGGCGCTCGAGGCCACCGCGTTCGGAGTGCGCCACAACCTCGAGGCGTTCGCCGACGCCGGGGCCCGTATCGACCGCCTGGTCGCGGTGGGCGGCGGCGCCAGGAGCCTGTGGACGGCCATCGTCTCCGCCGCGATCGGCCTGCCGCAGCAGATCCCGGCCGAGACGATCGGCGCCTGCCTGGGCGACGCGGCTCTCGCGGCCCGGGCCCTCGGCGCCGACACCGGCGGCTGGAACCCGATCATCGCGACCGTCGAACCGGACGAGGCCTGGCGCGCGGTCTACGACGGCCGGTACCCCCTGTACCGGGAGCTCTACGACGCGACGCGACGCATCAGCCACGCCCTGGCCGCCTCGACGCCGTAGCGCCCGGGCGGCCGTGGGGCCGAGCGGCCGCGGTTCAGCTCTGCCGCTCGTCCATGCCGGCCATCAGCGCCTGGTGGCTCAGCCGTACGTGCTCGCGCATCACGCGCTCCGCGCCGTCGCCGTCCTTGGCCAGGATCAGGCTGAGCACACGGTGGTGCTCGCTGTCCGACTCGGTGAGCCGCCCCGGCCGCGACAGCGAGGTGCGCACCAGGCGGGCGTAGGCCAGCTGGTTCATCAGGGTGCGGTAGTGCGCCTCCAGCTTGCTGTTGTCGGCGCCCTTGACGATCAGGTCGTGGAACTCGTGGACCAGCGCCGCGTACCCCTCGGCGTCGCCGTCCCGGACCGCCGTGTCGGCCGCCCGCATATTGGCCTCCAGCAGCTCCACCTCCGGCACGTTCCCCCGGAAGGCCAGCAGCCGGGCGGCGGCGCCCTCCAGCAGTTCCTTCATCTGGAACAGCTCGGTCAGCTCGCGCCGGGAGGGCACGGCCACAAAGGTCCCGACCCGCGGCCGGACCTCCACCAACCCCTCGATCTGAAGCTGCTTGAGCGCCTCGCGGATCGGCGTGCGGCTGACCCCGAAGGTCTCGGACAGCGCCATCTCGGACAGGCTGGAGCGGGGCGGCAGCTCTCCGCTGATGATCATCTGCCGCAGCTCCTCGGCGACCCTCGCCTGCATGCTGGTCTGCTGAAGCCGCTTGCCTGTGGGTTGTTGCATGGTACGTGACACTAGATGTGGGCAGCGCCCGCCGTCAACCGGCGCGGGCCCTGGTGTGAGCCCGCGCCGGTCGCTGCCATGCAAGACAAGCGCATCTGCTCATGACCTCAGGATGAAGGGATCCCCCGCGGGCTCCTCGCTCGTATTGATCCACACGCTCTTCAGCCGGGTGTACTCCCGGATGACCTCCGTGCCGTGCTCGGTCCCCACGCCGCTGCTCTTGAAGCCCGCCCGGGGCGACATCGGCGACATCGAGCGATAGGTGTTGGCCCACACCGTGCCCGCCTCCAGCCGGGCGGCCATCCGGTGGACACGGTTGACGTCCCGGGTCCACACGCCCGCCGCGAGGCCGTACGAGGAGTCGTTGGCGATCGCCAGCGCCTCCTCCTCGGAGCCGAACGGCATCACCGTGGCGACCGGCCCGAAGATCTCCTCCTGGCAGATGCGCATGGAGTTGTCGGTGCCGGTGAAGACGGTGGGGGAGTAGAAGTACCCGTCGAGGTCCACCTGGGGACGCCGCCCGCCGCACACCACCTTGCCGCCCTCGGCCTGCCCCAGCTCGACATACGACTCGACCTTCGCCAGCTGGTCGGCGATGGCCAGCGGGCCCAGTTCGGTGGTCTCCTCCAGCGGGTCCCCGATCCGGATCGTGGCCGCCCTCGCCGTCACCCGCTCCAGGACCTCGTCGTACACCTCCCGGTGCACCAGCACCCGGCTGCCCGCCACACAGGTCTGGCCGGCGGCCGCGAAGATCCCGGCGATCACACCCATGGCCGCCGAGCCGAGGTCTGCGTCCGGGAAGATGATGTTGGGCGACTTCCCGCCGAGCTCCAGGGTGCAGCGGATGAGCCGGTCCGCGCAGGTGCGGGCGATACGGCGGCCGGTCTCGGTGGAACCGGTGAACGTCACCTTCGCCACGCCCGGGTGCTCGGTCAGCGGCGCGCCCGCGCCCGCGCCGAGGCCGGTGACCACATTGACCACCCCGGGCGGGAAGCCTGCCCGCTCGAAGAGCGGCGCGAGCGCCAGCAGCGAGGCCGAGGTGTGCTCGGAGGGCTTGACGACCACCGTGTTCCCGGCAGCGAGGGCCGGGGCGAGCTTGGTGGCGGTGAGCAGCAGCGGGGAGTTCCACGGAGTGATGGCGCCGACCACGCCGACCGGTTCGCGCAGCGTGTAGTTGAGCAGGGTGCGGGTCGCACCGGGGATCACCTCGCCGTGGATCTTGTCGGCCAGCCCGGCGTAGTAGTGGAAGTACTCCGGCAGCCCGGCCATCTGGGCCCGCATCTCACGCAGCAGCTTGCCGTTGTCGAGGGTCTCGGTACGGGCCAGCTCCTCGGCGTGTTCGCCGATCAGCTCGGCCAGGGCGCGCAGCAGCCGCCCGCGCCCGGTCTGGCTCAGATCGCGCCAGCGCGGGTCCTCGAAGGCGGTGCGGGCCGCGGCGACCGCGCGGTCCACATCGGCGGCGGTGCCGCTCGCCGCCTCGTACCAGGGCTCGGCGGTGGCCGGGTTGAGGCTCGGGAAGTAGCCGCCGTCGGCGGGGGCGGTCCACTCGCCCGCGATGTAGTGGTCGTGGCGCGGCAGGCGGTTCATGGGCGGTGACACTCCTGTCCGGTGTGGCTGAGGATCACGTCGGTGAGCCCTTCCGGGGACTCCAGCGGCAGCAGATGGCGGGCTCCGGGCACGATCACCGCCCGGCCGCCGGGGATCCGCCCGGCCAGTCGGCGCGACATCTCCGGGGTCGAGCCGGGGTCGTCCGCGCCGGTCACCGCGAGGGTGGGGGCGCCGATCCGGGGCAGCAGCGGCCACAGCCCGGCGTCGGCGGTCGCGAACACGTCGTAGCAGGCGAGATAGGAGGCCCGGTCGTTGGCCAGCAGGGTGCCGAGCACGTCCTGCGCCAGGCCGGGCTCCTGGGCCCGCCAGCCGGGCGAGAACCATCTGTCGACAGCCGCCCACGCGGACGCCCCGAAGTCCCGGGCGGCCAGCTCCCTGCGCCGCGCCACCGCCACCCGCTCCTCCTCGGTGCGCCCGGCGACCGAGCTGACGAGGGTGAGCGAGGCGGCGAGCTCGGGCCGGGCCAGCCCGAGCTGCTGGGCCACCAGGGCGCCGAGCGAGAAGCCGACGAGGTGCGTGGGGCCGTCCAGCAGCGCCGCGACATCCGCGGCCAGTTCGGCGAGGGACACCCCGGCGGCCGCGGCGGGGGAGGCGCCATGACCGCGCAGATCGACCAGGGTCACCCGGTGCCGGGCCGCGAGCCGGGGCAGGCAGCGGTCCCACAGGTGGCGGTCGAGCCCGACGCCGTGCAGCAGCATCAGGCCGGGGCCCTCGCCGTGCGTCTCGTGGCTCAGCGCGACCGAGGCGAGGGCTTGTGCCCGGGGCGGCCGGTCGAGGCCGCCGGCCCCGGACCCGCGATCGAGAGCCCGTGCCGTGCCCATGTCGCTCACGGCGTCCCTCACCGTTCCGTCGACAGCGGGGCCAGCCGGGCCTGCGGACGCCCCTGGGCGGCGGCCGCCAGACCGATCACGATCTCGTCGGCGCGCGGCCCGTCCGGCACCCGGGCCTCGATGCTCTGGTGGTGCGAGCGGACGGTCGCGTCGGTGATGTGCTTGAGCGGTATGTCGAAGACGGTGCCCGCCGCGGCCCGCTTCTCCACCGCCGGCAGCAGCGTGGTGGCCTGCGCGGCCCGGCGGAAGTGGTCGCCGAACTTGAGCGTGTGGATCAGCCCGGAGCCGTGCTCGACCTCCCCGTCCAGGCCCACGACGGCGGCCTTGCCGTACGCCTCCACCGGCGCGCCCAGCGCCTCGACCACCCGGGGGGCCAGCAGCTCGCCGAGTTTCGGGGCGACCTCGTCGATCCCGGGCAGCAGATCCGCGACATAGCCCTGCCCGGCCCAGGGGTTCTCGATCACGGCGAGCACCACCGCGGTACGGGCCGGCGGGTCGACCGGGCGGCCGCCTTCGGTGTGGATGTCCTCGGTGAAGGTGATGATCTTGCGGATGTTCACGGGGCGGTCTCCAGATCGGCGAGGCGTACGAGGGGGTCGGTGGCGCGGTCCCCGATCCGCGCGTTCGGACGGGGGCCGGACGCGCCGGCCGCGACGACGACGATCTCGTCCGGCCGGGGCGCGTCGGGGACCCGGATATGGCAGGTCTGGTAGTGCGAGCGGGTCGCGGCCGCGGTCTTGTGCCACAGCGGTACGGTCAGCGGCTCGCCGGCCGGGAACCGGTCGTCGCTGAAGACGATGATCGAGGTGCCCTCGGTCAGCTCGCGGAGGACATTGCCGAAGAACGGCGTGTGGATCAGCGCGCCGCCGTGCTCGATCTCCCCGTCCAGCCCCACGATCGCGGCCTTGCCGAAGGACTCGACGCGCCCGACCCCGCCCAGCGCCTCGATCACCCGGTCGGTGAGCAGCCGCGCCAGCCCCGGCGCGATCGCCTCGACCTCGGGCTGTAGATCGGCGACGAAGCCGCGCCCGGCCCAGGGGTTGCGGATCACCGCGGCCGCGGCGGCCCGGCGCACCGGCACGGCCACCGGGCGGCCGAGCTCCAGCAGCAGCTCGTCGGTCACGGTCACCACCTTCCGCAGCCCGGCCAGGCCGTTCGCGGCACTCATGAGGTGAACTCCGGCATGACCTTCTCCGCGAACAGCTCCAGGCTGCGCATCGCCTTGCGGTGCTCCAGGCCGGGGTGGGTGGTCCACAGCAGCAGATGCTCCAGACCCACCTCGTCACGCAGCTCGGCGATCTTCTCCGTGACGTACTCCGGGGTGCCGACCAGCAGGTTGCGCCCGTGCAGAAAGTCGAAGGACAGCTCGTGGGCGTCGGTGAGTTCCTCGCCCGCCTCCATCAGGTTGGCCAGGCCCCGCCAGTGCATGATCCACCGGTAGGTGGTCATCAGCGACTCCTCGAAGTCGGCACGGGCCTGTTCCATGGTGTCCGCGACATAGACGTCGCGGACCAGGCCGATGCCCTCGCCGAGCGCGTACTCGCGGCCCGAGGCCCGGCTGGCGGTGGCGCGGTAGAGCTCGAAGCGCTCCTTGAGCGCGGAGACCGGCGGCAGCCAGAACATGCCCTGGACGCCCTCGGCCGCGGCCGCCTGGATCGAGCGGGGGCTGTCGATGACCTGCCACAGGGGCGGGTGCGGGCGCTGTAGCGGGAACGGCGTGACCTGCATCTTGGTGATCACCCCGGCCTCGGTGTACTCGGGGGTGGCGGGGGAGAGCGGGTGGTTCCACTTCACACCGGGGGCAGGAAACTCGTAAAACTGTCCTTTGTGGGAGAAAAACTCGCCGCTCCACGCCTTGCGCAGGATCTCCACGGTCTCCTCGTACAGCGCGCGGTTCCGCTCCTGGTCGCGCGGGTCGGCCAGGGCGTTGAGGTTGAGCGCCTCCCGTCCGTACAGGCCGCGCCCGAGGCCCACCTCGACCCGGCCGCCGGACAGCTGGTCGAGCATGGCGATGTCCTCGGCGAGCCGCAGCGGATGCCAGAAGGTGGCGATGCTCGCGGCCTGGCCGATCCTGATGCGCTCGGTGCGGGCGGCGATGTCCGCGCCCATGAGGACCGGGTTCGGGGTGATCTCGATCGCCTCGTGCCCGAAGTGGTGCTCCGTGTACCAGGTGGACCAGAAACCGGCCCGCTCCGCGGCGATCGCGAACTCGCGGGCCTCGTCCATGACATGGGCGTAGGAGTCGAGCCGCCCAGGCGCTCCGAGGTTGTGGAATATCGAAAATCGCATCCGATGACCCTCCAGCTCAAGCTGTGCCATGGCAGCGAGGCTAGGAGTCCGGTTTCGACTCGTCAAGGGTTAGCGTCAAGACGACAACATTGACCTGTGTATTTGGCGCCGACCAGGGTCTTCAGGGCTCTTTCTGTCCGAGGTGTTGACAGCGGCTGGTGCCGTTCTTACCGTCCTCTGCCATACAAGAGCTGAGTGAGGGAACCGTCATGACGCGAACTCTTGACCGCACCGCCCGAATCCGCTCCGCCTGGCGGGCCGCCTGGGACCAGGGCCGCCTCGAGGCGCTGGACGAACTGCTCAGCCCCGGCTATGTCCGGCGCCGCGGACCGGCCGGCGCCCCGCAGGACCGGGAGCAGTTCAAGGACTCTGTCCGCGCCGTCCGCCAGGCCTTTCCCGATCTGCGGACCGAGATCGAGGAGATCGTCGAGGACGGCGAACGGCTGGCGATCCGCTGGCGCTCCACCGGCCGCCACACCGGGGACTTTCTCGGTGTGCCGCCCACCGGCCGGCCGGTCGAGGTGTCCGGCGCGACCTTCAGCCGCTTCGACGGGGCCGCGGTGGCCGAGGAGTGGGTCACCTTCGACTCCCGCCAACTGCTCGAGGCGCTGGGAATCGTCACCACCACCCAGCGGGCCGCGGCCGACGCCGAGCTGGTGCGCGGGGTGCACCGCAAGTTCATCACCGGGGTGACCGTGGTGACCTGCGACGACGACGGCAGGCCCCGGGGCCTCGCGGTCAACGCCTTCGCCAGCATCTCCCTGGACCCGCCCATGGTGCTGGTCTGCGTCCAGCGCAGCTCCACCACCCACCCCGCGCTCCACCGCGCCACCCACCTCGGCATCAACATCCTGGCCGCCGGCCAGCTGGATGTGGCCAGGACCTTCGCCTCCAAGGCCGACGACAAGTTCGCCGGGCACCCCTGGACCCCAGGCGGCCACGGCGTGCCGCTGCTCGATGGGTGCTGCGCCCAGCTGGAGGTGGAGATCGGCGAGCGGCTGGAGGCCGGCAGCCACACCGTCTTCACCGGCCGGGTGGTCCACGCCCACCACGACGACCTGGCGCCGCTGGTCTACAGCGGAGGCGGGTTCTTCGACATCTCGCAGACGGCACCCCTGCCGTGGTGAGCCGAGCCGGTCCGCGCCCGTACGCGCTTCCGCACCCCGCCACCCCCCGACGCCCACCTCCTCCCGTCCCCAGGAGCACCCCATGACGCATGACGCCCCCGCGCCGGTGTACGGCAGCGCGGTCACCAAGGTCGAACCCTTCGGGGTCGACCACATCCCCGACAACGAGCGGCACGGCAAGCCCAGCTCACAGTTCTTCGTCTGGTTCGCCGCCGGCCTCAACTTCCCCATCATCCTGCTCGGATTCAGCGCGGCCTGGTTCGGGCTGAGCTTCACCGCCGCCGTCGCCGCGATCGTCCTGGGTGCCGCGCTCGGCTCGCTGCTGATGGCGGTGATGTCCCGGATGGGCGTACGGCTCGGTGTGCCGCAGCAGATCCAGGCGCGCGGCCCGCTCGGCTTCTTCGGCAACTTCCTGCCCGTGGCCTACATCAATGTCTTCGCCGGGATCGGGTGGGCGTCGGTCACCGTGATCCTGGGCGGAAAGGCGTTCGCGGAGCTGACCCATCTGCCGTTCTGGCTCTGCGCGCTGGCGCTCACCGCCGTCGAACTGGTGGTGTCCGTCTACGGCTACAACATGATCAATTATCTACAGCGGGTGCTCACCTATGTCCTTACCCCGCTGTTTGTGATGATCACGGTGGTCGCCGTGGTCCGCGGCGGAGGCACCTTCGGCGCCGACCCGCACGCCAAGGGGTACATCGGCGGCACAGGCGGCTGGATCACCTTCGGCGGCTGGTTCCTGTCGTTCCTGGTCGCCTGGGCGCCGTTCGCCTCCGACTACTCCCGCTATCTGCCCGACTCGCCGCAGGTGGTGAAGCGCACCGCCTGGTACACCGGGCTCGGCAACTTCGTCACCATCTGCTGGCTCGGCATCCTGGGCGTGCTGGTGGGCTCCAGCGCCACCAGCACGGACTCCATCACCGCCCTGCACGAGCTGGCCGGCCCGTTCGCCGTGCCCGCGCTCATCGCGATCACCCTGTCCGCGCTCGCGCAGAACTTCCTCAACGTCTACGGCGGCGCGATCTCCGTCCAGACGCTGAAGGTGCCGGTCAGCCGCACCCAGGCGGTCGTGGTGATCTGTCTGCTGGCCTATGCGATCAGCCTGTGGGGCGAGTCCGGGACCGAGGACAAGTTCAAGGTCTTCCTCAACCTCACCGCGTACTTCATCGCCCCCTTCGCGGCCGTGCTGCTGCTCGACTACCACCTGGGCGGACGCTCCGACCCGGCCAGGATCGCCGAGCTGTACGACCGGAGCAGGGTGCTCGGCTGGGGCTTCGTGGCCTGGGCGGGCGGGGTGCTGGCCTCGGTGCCGTTCTGGCAGTCCAGCTTCTACACAGGGCCCTTCTCGGCGGCGTACCCGGGCGCGGGCGACCTGAGCATGTTCGTCGCGTCCGGCGCGTCCGTGGTGCTCTATCTGCTGACCTACCGACTGCGGCCGCTGTGGGTGCGCGAGGACGCTACCGCGCCTGCTCTGAGTACGGAGGAACCTGCGGTGGTCGCGGGCTCCTGAGGGGGATATCGGCGGCGGGCGGCATCGCTGAGGCGGTGCCGCCCGATCGCGGTGGCGGGCCCGGCGGGGTGCCTCAGCCCTCCGCCCGGGACGTGTCGTCGCGCAGCGCGGAGCGCAGCTGGTCGCGGGCGTCGCCGAGATGTGCGCGCAGGGCGGCGAGGGCCGCCTCGCGGTCGCCGCGGCGGGCGGCGTCCAGCAGTGCGGCGTGGTTCTCGGCCGGGGAGTGCAGATCGACGCCCTGGGCGTTGGTGATGTCGAGGACCACCGCGAACGTCGGCCGGTACTGCTCCCATACCGCGATCAGCCGCCGGTGCCCGGACAGCTCGTAGAACCGCGAGTGGAAGTCCAGGTCGGCCTCGGCGAACAGCCGGGCATCGGCCCGGCCGGCGGCCTGCCGCATGCGTTCCACACACGCCTGGGAGCGGGCCCAGTCGGCGTCCCGGGCCTTGTTCATGGCCAGGGACAGGGCCAGGCTCTCCAGGGACTCGCGCAGGGTGTACAGCTCCTCGACGTCCTCGGCGTCCAGGCCGGTGACATAGACCCCGCGCCGCTGGGAGGCGACCAGCCCCTCCGCCTCGAGCCGGCGCAGCGCGTCCCGCACCGGGCCGCGGCTGACGTCGAAGCGCTCGGCCAGCTGGCCCTCCACCAGGTGGGTACCGGGCCGCAGCCGGCCGCTGATGACCTGGACCCGCAGCTCATGGGCGACGCGCTCGCCCAGAGAGTCCTCCCGCTTGATCGCAAGGTTGTCCACGTCGGGCACCTCTCGCTCGCTCCCTGCCTGTCCGGTCAACGGTTGACGGACGGTCATTATCGCGGACCGGCGGCACCGCTCTCGCCACCGGCGCCGGCGGACGCGCGCAGGCGCGGGAAGGAGCGACACGCGACCCTGGAGAGGGGGCCGGCAGCCGTCGGAAAGGCAGGGCAGGCCATGGATCCCGTGGAGGCGCTGGACCGGATCGCGTTCCTCCTCGAGCGCGACCAGGCCCCGACCTATCGCGTACGCGCCTTCCGTACGGCCGCCGAGCTGCTGGGCCGGCTGCCCGCCGAGGACGTGGCGCGGCGGGCGGCTTCGGGCACGCTGGAGTCGCTGAAGGGGATCGGCCCCACGACCTCCCAGGTGATCCGGGAGGCGCTGGCCGGAGGGGTGCCCGGCTATCTGGCGAAGCTGGAGGCCGGGTACGAAGCGGGAGCAGCGGGAGCAGCGGGAGCAGCGGGGGCCGGCCGGCCGGACGAGCGGCCCGGGGCCGCGCTGCGCGCCGCCCTGCGCGGCGACTGCCATCTGCACTCCGACTGGTCGGACGGGGGCTCGCCGATCGAGCTGATGGCCCGCACCGCGGCCCGACTCGGCCACGAGTGGGCCGTGCTCACCGACCACTCGCCCCGGCTGACCGTGGCCCGAGGCCTGTCCGCGGACCGGCTGCGCGAACAGCTGGAGGTGATCGCGGAGCTGAACGGGCGGCTCGCACCCTTCCGGCTGCTCACCGGCATCGAGGTCGACATCCTCCTCGACGGCTCCCTGGACCAGGAGCCGGAGCTGCTGGACCGGCTGGACGTGGTGGTGGCCTCGGTCCACTCCAAGCTGCGGATGGACCCCCGCCCCATGACCCGCCGGATGGTCGCGGCCATCGGCAATCCCCTGGTCGATGTGTTGGGGCACTGCACCGGGCGGCTGCTCGACGGACGCCGCCCGGAGTCGCGCTTCGACGCCGACGAGGTGTTCGGCGCCTGCGCCGCCTCGGGCACGGCCGTGGAGATCAACTGCCGTCCGGAGCGCCTTGACCCGCCGCGCCGGCTGCTGCGCCAGGCCGTCGAGGCGGGCGTCCTCTTCTCGATCGACACCGACGCGCACGCCCCGGGCCAGCTCGACTGGCAGATCCATGGCTGCGCCCGGGCCGAGGAGTGCGGCGTCTCCCCGGAGCGGGTCGTCAACACCTGGACCGCCCGTCGGCTGCTGACCTGGACCCGCACCCGCCGGGCCCCCCGCCGCTGAAACCCGCGGCGGCCCCTATCCCTTCACCGCGCCCGAGGTCAGCCCCTGCACGATGTGGCGGCTGGCGAAGGCGAACAGCACCATGGTCGGCACGATGGTGAGCACGGCCGCCGCGGACATCGAACCCCAGTCGATGTTGAAGCTGGAGATGAAGCCGTTCAGCGCCGTGGGGACGGTCTTGTTCGCGTCGCTGTTCATCAGGGTGACCGACAGGAACAGCTCGTTCCAGCAGTTCACGAAGTTGAAGATGAACGCGGCCACGATGCCCGGCTTCATCACGGGCAGCAGCACCCGGAACAGCGCCCCGAACCGCGAACACCCGTCGATCATGGCCGCTTCCTCCAGCGCGTCCGGGATGTTCTCGAAGAACCCGCGGAGCATCACGGTGCTGAACGGAATGCACACCGCGATGTAGACGAGGATGAGCCCGAGCCGGTTGTCGACCAGTTTCAGCTGGGTCATCATCATGTACAGCGGCCCGAGCGCGATGAACGACGGAATCATCTGGGTGACCAGGGCGGCCATCAGCAGCGCCGTCTTGCTCCGGAACTCGAACCGCGCCAGCACATAGGCCGAGAGCACGGAAATGGCCGTCGCCACCGTGCCCGCCACCGTCGCGACGAGCAGGCTGTTGGTGAGGTAGTCGCCGAACCGGGCCTTTCCGAACAGCCCACTGTAGTTCTCCAGGGAGAAGTGCTCGGGCCAGTAGGCGATCGGAAAGGTGAAGATGTCGCCGGGCGCTTTGAAGGAGGTGACGGCGATCCAGTAGAGCGGGAAGACCGTGATGATCAGCCATACCGAGAGAAAGGCGATCCGGGTCACGCGTCCCGCGACGGTCTCCTTGTTCATCAAGACCTCGCTCCCTTCTTCTCGCGGGTGGCCATGAGGTAGAAGACGGAGAACACCAGGAGCAGCCCGACCACGACGAGACCGAGCGCCGAGGCCTTTCCGTAGTCGCCCTGCTGGGTGATCGTGATCATCCAGGTGGTCACGATGTGTGTCTCATTGGACGGTCCGCCGCCGGTCATCCCGAAGATGATGTCGGGGAAGTTGAAGATCCAGATGACCCGGAGCAGCACGGTCAGCGCCAGCGTGGCGCGGATGTACGGAATGGTGACCTGGAACAGCGTGCGGGCCTTGCCCGCCCCGTCGAGTTCGGCCGCCTCGTACAGCTCGTCGGGGATCGACTGGAGGGCCGCCAGGATCATGATGGCGAAGAAGGTGACGCCGTACCAGACATTGGCGATGATGACGGCGACCATGGCCGTCTTCGGATCCGCCAGCCAGGGGATCGGCTCGTCGATCAGGCCGGCCTTCGAGAGCAGATCGTTGATGACGCCGAATTCGCTGTTGAACATCCAGCGGAACAGGATGCCGATGAGAAATCCGGAGATGGCCCACGGGAAGAAGATCAACGCCTGGTAGAGCCCCCGGAAGCGGAAGCGCCGGCGCAGCCACAGGGCGATCGCGAAGCCGATCACCAGCTGCGGTACGAGCGAGGCGACCACCCAGATCAGGGTGTTGTCGAGCACGGTGTAGAACACCGGGTCCCGGAAGATCTCCTGGAAGTTCCTGATCCCCACCCACGAGGTGTCGGTGAGGTCGTTGAGGTTCCAGTTGCGGAACGCCATCTGACTGCCCGAGACCATCGGGTAGTAGATGAACACCGAGACGAAGAGCACGGCCGGAGCCATGAACCCGGCGATCGCCAGGCTCCGGCGGACGGTGAACACCGGTCTGCGCGAGCGCGGGTCCGCCGTCTTGACCGGCGCGGGCCGGGCGCCCCCCTGGGAGGGGCGCCCCGCCTGCTTGGAGGTGGACAGGCTCACGTCTGGCTCTTCCACTTCTTCGTCCAGTACGCGTCCCAGTCGGCCAGCAGCTCCTTGGGCGTCATCTTGCCCAGCAGCATCTTCTGCACCTCGGCGTCGGACTTCTGGATCCACTCGGTCCACCAGGACGCGTCACGCGGCTGGGTGACGGTGAGGTACTTGTCCGGGTTCTCGGTCATCGTCACATAGCTCGCCCAGGGCCCGGTCTTGTAGAAGGAGTCCTCGGCCGCGCCCTTGAGGATCGGCACCAGGCTGTTCTCCTTGGTGAAGGTGGTCGAGGCGTCGCCCTGCGAGAGGAACTCGACCAGCTTGATCGCCTCCGCCTTGTGCTTGCTGCCGGCGGCTATGCCCCAGCCCGCGCTCGCCACCGGCTGGATCGCCTTGCCGCTGGGGCCGGCCAGCAGGGGAGCCGTGGTCCACTGGCTCTCCTTGATGGACTTCGACTGCCGCACCGTGGCGATGACCTCGGGGTCCTGAAGCAGGAAGGCCGTGGAGCCGTTGGAGAAGCCCTCCACCATCTCCGGGTAGCCCCAGGCGACCGACGAGGGCGGCGACGCCTCCTTGAACAGCTTGAGGTAGGTGTTCATGGCGTCCAGCGCCTCGGGCGCCGAGAAGATCGTCTTGCCGTCGGTGAGCTTGAACCCGTTGTCGCGGTCGATCTTGTCCGCGACATACGCCTCGATGACGGCGACCGCGTTGCTGTTGGCGTTGGCCCCGCCCCGGAAGGCGTAGCCGTACTGGCGCTTGGACGGGTTCTGGATCTTGCTCGCCTGGTTCAGCAGCTCGGCCCAGCTGGCCGGCGGGTTCTTGAAGCCCGCCTCCTGGACAAGGTCGGAGCGGTAGAACAGGCTCAACCCGTAGAAGCCGTAGGGGATGTAGTACGTGCGGCCCTTGGCGTCCTTGGAGTACTTGACGGCGTTGTCGGTGAGGTCCTTCCAGCCGCCCCACCCCTTCAGATCCTTGCCCATGTCGTAGAGCCAGCCGTTGGTGGACCACGGCCCGGCGGTGATGTCCCGCACCTCGAGCGTGTCCACGCCGCTGCCGGACTGGAGCATCTGCTGGATCTTCTGGTCCGCCTGATCGGTCGGCGGCGAGATCAGATCGACCTTGATCTTCGGGTTCTGCTTCTCGAAGTCCGCGATGAGCTTCTTCAGAACCTCGGTGCGGCTGGGATTGGTCAGGCTCTCGACCATCTTGAGGTGGACCGAGCCGTCGCTCACCCCGGAGGTACAGCCCGTCATGGCCGTCATGACCGTGGTGGCGGCCAGGCCGAGGGCGATGACTGCCTTCCTTCTTCTCATCCCTGTCCTCATTCCATGGGAGTTCCGTGGGTATCGATATGCGCCACGGCCGTGGCGGGTCACGAAGGTGTGCCGGCGTCGCTACGGGGCGACGCCCGGGGTGCGGGCCCATTCGGCGAGCACCGGGACACAGCGCTCGGCGAAGTACTCGTAGTCGGCCGCCGTGTTGTACACATGCGTCGACAGGCGGAAGTAACCGATGCCGCCGAAGCTGGTGAAGGCCGCTTCCACACCCAGCTCATGGGCCATCCGGTCGCGCAGCGCGTCGGCCTCGAGGCGGGTGGCGCCGAGCCCCGCGGGAAGCCGGACCAGGCGCATCGGGCCCACCGGCATGCCGACGTCCACGGCCGTGCTCTCGCCCATGACCTCGGCGAAGGCCTCGCCGATGACGCGCTCGGCGTAGTCGGCCAGGTCGCTCATATAGGTACGGGCGCGGTCCCAGCCCCAGGTGGCGTCGATGAAGTCCACGGCGGTCGGCGCCGCCAGATAGCCGGTGACGTCCACCGTCCCCTGGGTGTCGAACCGGTCGGGGAAGGGGTCGCCGGCGCCCCAGGAGTCGATCAGGGGATGGAGCTCGTCGCGCAGCGGACCCCGGGCGACCAGGGCCGCGGTGCCGCGCGGTGCGCAGCCGAACTTGTGCAGATTGCCGACCCAGAAGTCGCAGTCGAGGCCCGCGAGCGGGTCGGCGATCAGACCGGGCACATGCGCCCCGTCCACCAGGAGCGGAATGCCCCGCTCCCGCGCCGTCGCGGCGATCCGCTCCACCGGCATCCGGCGGGCGGTCGCCGAGGTGATGTGGTCCAGCACGATCAGCCCGGTGGCCTCGCTCAGCCCGGACACCACGGCCGCGTGGGCCCGCTCCTCATCGGCGTCGAGCGGCACATGCACGGTACGGACCGTGGCGCCCTGGCGCCGGGCCAGGCGCTCGGCCCCCATGGTCACCGCCCCGTACCCGTGGTCGGTGACCAGGATCTCGGCGCCGGACCGCAGCGGCACATTCGCGTACACCACGCTGGCGCCGCCGCTCGCGTTCGGCACCAGGGCGAGGTCCTGGGGCGCGACGCGCAGAAACCCGGCGACGGCCGTCCGGGCGGCCGCGACCCGGCCCGGCAGCGTCGCGAACCACACCACGGGCGACCGGTCCATCTCCTCGCGCAGCCGCTGCTGCTCGCGCTGCGCCACCACCGGAACCGCCCCGAAGGACCCGTGGTTGAGATGGCGCTGCCCGGGGTGCAGGGACCACGCCTCCGCGGCCGGGCGGCCGTCGGGAAGGAGCAGGGGGCGTGGTGCTGTGCTCACGTCGGTCTCACTCACGTGACTGGACATCTCCCAGGAATCGGGCCGAGACATCAGACACTCAGTGAAGATAGGTCTGATGACTTGGCCGGTGACTTGGCCCGGGATCCTGGCACAGCAGCGAGGATGAAGGCAATAGGTGTACGCCGCCGATAAGTCATCTGATGACTTGCCGCCGCCGTGGGGGAGAGATCTGATGAATCGGTAGGGTGGGAGCCGGAGGCCCGGCGCCGTCGCCGAGCCACGGGGAAGGGAAGCGATGTCCGCAGTCGACAAGGCCTTTCACGGCCTACGGCACATGATTTCCACCGGCCGGCTGGTCGCCGGGCAGCGCATTCCGCCCGAGAGCGAGCTGTGTGACGAGCTGGGCGTCTCCCGGGGTTCGCTCCGGGAGGCGGTGCGCATGCTGGCGGCCCTGCGTGTCATCGAGCCACGCCACGGCTCGGGCACCTATGTCTCCCAGCTGCGCCCGGAGGACATCGTCGGCAGCCTCTCGCTGACCGTCGACCTGCTGCCGCTCGAAGGGCTGCTGGAGATGTTCGAGATCCGGCGCGTCCTGGAGTCCCACGCCGCGGCGCAGGCGGCGGCGCGGATGACGCCCGAGACGCTGGCCAGGCTTTTTGAGTACATCGAGGCCATGGAGGCCACCGAGAACCCGGCCGAGGTCTCCGACCTGGACCACCGCTTCCACGCCGAGATCGCCAGGATGGGCGGGAACCCCACCCTCGGTTCGCTGCTCGGGGTGTTCCGCGCGCGCTCCCGCAACTATCAGGTGTTCACGCTGCCCGAGGGCCCGAGCATCAAGCGCGCCAGCGACGAGGATCACCGGGCCATCGCGGGCGCGCTCGCCCAGCGCGACCCGGCGGCCGCCGCGGGCGCGGCCGCGGCGCATGTCGCCCACACCGAGAAGTGGCTGCACGCGTTTCTGCCCGACCGGCCGGAGCCGTCCCCCAGCCATGGGACCTGACCAGGCATCGAGGGAGGAATCACCCCGCCGCGTAACAACTCCGTCTCGGAAATTCCCTTCGGCCGAGTGATCACGCTTTACTGGTGCGCCGTAGCGAGGACATGTCATAACGGGAGACTCGAGCCAGATGGGCCGACACAGCCGCCCCACCCCTGCGCAGCAGGCGCGTGCCACAACGATCAAGGCAGCCGCCGCTCTGGGGGTGGCGGGCGGCATCGCTTTCGCTCTCCACTCGTCGACCGGCAGCGACAGGACCGTGCAGGCGCGCTCCGACGTCAGCTCCCAGCCGGCGGGCACGCCGGAGACCGACGAGCCCACCGGCTCCGACCGGCCGAGCGGCTCCGACCGGTCCGCCGACACCGACCGGCCCTCCGGCGGTGGCCTGGCCCCCACCGCCTCCGGCAAGCCCAAGCTCGTACGGGACGGTGGCGACGGCGCCTCCCGGGGCGAGACCTCGCAGACCCGCACGCCTTCGGGCGCTCCGAAGACGAACGCCCCGTCGGCCGAGCCCGCCGGCGCCCCCGGTTCCACGGCGCCCTCGGCCTCGGAGCCGGACGCCGCGCAGCCCACCTCGCCCGCCCCGGCCCCCTCCGAGGACGAGTCCGGCGACCAGCAGGACGACGGTCAGCAGGACGGCGGCCAGCAGGACGACGGGGATGGCAAGGGCAGGGACAAGGGGCTGGTGGGCGGCGTGGTCGAGGGCGTCGGCGACACGGTCGGCGGTGTGCTCGACGGCCTGACCGGCGGCCTCCTCGGCGGCTGAGCGGTCCGCTCCCCGGCCGGTTCCCGCGGCTCGGACATGGTGCATATCGGACCTGATGTGGAAATATGAGGTAACCGGGTCTGTAAGGGGTGTCCTCGTGCACGACAGGATCAACCGGACGGGTCGGACGGGTCACGGGAGCATACGGCTCGACCGCACGGGTCAGGCCCGTACGGGACGGTGGAGCTCGCGCGGCGCCATGTCCTGCACGGCACCATCCGGGTGTCCGGAAACCTCCGGGAGGACCCGCGCACGGCCGTCCGGGGAGCGCCATGGGTCACCGCATCCCCTGTGAAGGACCGGACCGGCCCACCGCCGGGGCCGAGCGGCCGACCGCTCCCCCCGGCCGGGGAGCGCGCGCCGCTCCCACGGGCCACGGGCGACCGGCCGCCGACCGGCCCGCGGCACCCGCCCGGGACGAGGCGGCGTACGGAGCCGGAGCGCACACCGAACGCCTGCGCTATCTCGACGAGGCGACCCGCCGCATCGCCCGCGGTATGGACCCGGACGAGACGCTGTGGGAGCTGTGCCGGGCCGCCGCCCCCGCCTTCGCCGACGCGGCGTTCATCCATCTGTGCGACCACCCCCTGCCGTCCGGGGCCGCGATCCCCACGGCGCCCGTGGTGCTGCGGCCGCACACCACGGGCGCCAGGCCCCGGGCACCGGCCGGAACCGGCACCCGGGGCGACCCGCCGGGCGCGCCTCCCGCGCCCCGGAGCCCGGACGGCCCGAGGGACCCCGGGCCGAACGCCGCGCCGGAAGCCGCCCCCGGGGCCGGGCCCGATCTCGCGCCGGTGACCGTCACCGGCCGGTTCGTCGAGCTGCTGCTGGCCGGGCGGCCGGTGTTCGGTGACATGCAGGGGATCGCGCCGTCGGTGCGCCGGCTGCTGCATGGCGGGGCGAAGGGCGACGGGCCGGTGCCGCCGGCCCGGCGGCTGATCGTAGCCCCGCTGCACGGCCGCCACCACGTCATCGGCACCCTCCTGCTGCTGCGCGAGCCCGATCGCCCCGCCTTCACCCCGGATGACCTGCTGGTCGCCTCCCAGCTCGCCACGCACACCGCCCTCGGCATCGACAAGGCGGTGCGATACGGGCGCGAGGCGTCGGTCGCGGATGTGCTTCAGCGCGCCATGCTCCCCTCCTCGCTGCCCGAGGCCACCGGTGTCCGCCTGGCCAGCCGCTATCTGCCGGCCTCGGAGACCGCCCGGGTCGGCGGCGACTGGTACGACGCTATTCCGCTGCCCGGCAACCGCGTCGCGCTGGTCATCGGAGACGTCATGGGCCACTCCATGATCTCCGCCGCTGTCATGGGCCAGCTGCGCACCACCGTGCAGACCCTGGCCGGACTCGACCTGCCGCCCGAGGATGTCCTGCACCACCTCGACGACCAGGCCCAGCGTCTCGGCAGCCAGCACATCGCCACCTGCCTCTACGCCATCTACGACCCCATCGCGCACCGGCTGCAACTGGCCAATGCCGGCCACCCGCCGCCACTCCTGCTGCACCCCGACGGCCGGGGCGAGGCACTGCTGATCCCGCCCGGGGCGCCGATCGGCGTCGGCGGGGTGCCCCTCGACCCGAGGCAGCGGGACGACGACGTGGCGCTGCTCGCCGCCCGCTTCGACTGCATCCCCTGGTACCACGTCGCCTATTGGTTCCTGGGCCCCCAGCCGCGGACCGCGGGCCGGGCGCGCCGGCTGGCCCGCAGAACACTCCACCGCTGGAAGCTCGACTCCCTGTGCGAGTCCACCGAGCTCATGGTCGGAGAGGTGGTGACCAACGCGGTGCGCTATGCCACCCGGCCGCTGTCGCTGCGGCTGGTCCGTACGGATGTGCTCCGCTGCGAGGTGGGCGACGACTCGCCGCAGCTGCCCCGGATGCGCCACGCCCAGCTGAGCGACGAGGGCGGCCGCGGTCTGTTCCTGGTCAACCAGTTCGCGGAGCGCTGGGGCGCGACGAGGCTGAGTACGGGGAAGGTGGTCTGGTTCGAGCAGCGGATCCCGGAGGACGCCACCGGCAACCACGCCGCCGGCGAAGATGCCACGGATGAAACTCACAAAGGTGTTGTTTTGTAGCATTGGGCATAGATCGGATCACTCTGTGAAGGGCTCCCATCTCGCAGGAGAGGAGTGCTGAGATGACCCGCGCAGTCGGTATCGACCTGGGGACGACGAACTCCGTGGTGTGTGTCCTGGAGGGCGGCGAGCCAACGGTCATCACCAACACCGAGGGCACCCGGACGACCCCCTCGGTGGTGGCCTTCGCCAAGAACGGCGAGGTGCTGGTGGGCGAGGTGGCCAAGCGTCAGGCCGTGACCAACGTGGAACGCACCGCGCGGTCCGTCAAACGCCACATGGGGGAGGAGCGATGGCGGTTCCCGGCCACCGGCGAGGTGGACGGCAAGCGCTACACCGCGCAGGAGATCTCCGCCCGCGTGCTCCAGAAGCTCAAGCGCGACGCGGAGGGCTACCTCGGCGAGGATGTGACGGACGCGGTGGTCACCGTCCCGGCGTACTTCAACGACAGCCAGCGGACCGCCACCAAGGAGGCGGGCGAGATCGCCGGTCTGAAGGTGCTGCGGATCATCAACGAGCCCACCGCCGCCGCCCTGGCCTACGGCCTGGACAAGGAGAACGACCAGACCATCCTGGTGTTCGACCTCGGCGGCGGCACCTTCGACGTCTCGCTGCTGGAGATCGGCGAGGGGGTCGTCGAGGTCAAGGCCACCAACGGCGACACCCACCTCGGCGGCGACGACTGGGACCAGCGGATCGTCGACCACCTCGTCACCCGGTTCAAAAACGGCTACGGGGTGGATCTGGCGCAGGACAAGATGGCGCTCCAGCGGCTGCGCGAGACCGCGGAGAAGGCGAAGATCGAGCTGTCCGCGGCGTCCGAGACCACCATCAACCTGCCCTACATCACGGCCTCCGACGAGGGGCCGCTGCACCTGGACGAGAAGCTCACCCGGGCGCAGTTCGAGCAGCTGACCGAGGACCTCCTGGAGCGCTGCAAGGGGCCGTTCCACCAGGCGGTCGAGGACGCCGGGATCAAGGTGTCCGACATCGACCATGTGATCCTGGTCGGCGGCTCGACCCGGATGCCCGCCGTGACCGGGCTGGTCAAGGAGCTGACCGGCAAGGATCCGCACCGGGGCGTCAACCCGGACGAGGTGGTCGCGGTCGGCGCCTCGCTCCAGGCCGGTGTCCTCAGGGGCGAGGTCAAGGACGTCCTGCTGCTGGACGTCACCCCGCTGTCCCTCGGCATCGAGACCAAGGGCGGCATCATGACCAGGCTGATCGAGCGCAACACGACCATTCCGACCAAGCGTTCGGAGATCTTCACCACGGCCGAGGACAACCAGCCGTCCGTGCAGATCCAGGTGTTCCAGGGCGAGCGCGAGATCGCGGCGTACAACAAGAAGCTCGGCATGTTCGAGCTGACGGGCCTGCCGCCGGCCCCGCGTGGCGTGCCGCAGATCGAGGTCGCCTTCGACATCGACGCCAACGGAATCATGCATGTGTCCGCGAAGGACCTCGGCACCGGCAGGGAACAGCGGATGACCGTCACCGGCGGTTCCGCGCTGCCGAAGGACGACATCGACCGCATGATGCGCGACGCCGAGCGCTACGCGGACGAGGACCGCCGCAAGCGCGAGGCGGCCGAGACCCGCAACTCGGCCGAGTCCCTCCTCTACAACACCGAGAAACTGCTGCGCGACCAGGCGGACAAGGTGCCGCGGGACGCGCGGGAGGAGACCGAATCGGCGCTCTCCGAGCTGAAGGAGGCGCTGAAGGGCGAGGACACCGGCCGGATCCGCGCGGCCACCGACCAGGCCGCCACGGCCGCGCAGAAGATCGGCACGGCCATGTACGCCCAGGCCGGGGACCGGGGTGAGGGCTCCGGGCCGGCCGGCGGTACGGCCGACGGCACGGGTGGCGACGGCGCGGGCCCGGGCCACGGCGCCGATGACGATGTCGTCGAGGCGGAGATCGTCGACGAGGACCGCCCCAAGGGGGACACCGGATGACCGACCCCCTGCCACCGCGGGACGGCGGTCCGGCGGGCCCGGGAGACGCCACGGGCGGCTTAGCCCGTCCGGGCGGCGGTGGCCTGGCGGCCGCCGTGGCGCTGACCATGGTCACCGGGTCGATGGACGCGGTCTCCTTTCTCGCCCTCGGCGGTGTCTTCACCAGCGTGATGACGGCCAACCTCTCGCTGCTCGGCATGTCGGCCGGGGCCCGCGACCCGGCGCTCGCCGGCCATGCCGCCCTCGCGGTCACCGGCTATGTCCTGGGCGCGCTGATGAGCGGCCGGATCGTCCGCGGGCCGGAAAAGACACGGCTCGCCCGCCGCGCGCTCGGCGTGGAACTGATCGCGCTCGGCGCGCTGTGGGCGCTGTGGGCGTCGGCCGGCGGCCACCCCGGCGGAGGGCGGCGGCAGGGGCTGCTGGCCCTGGCCGCGGTGGCCATGGGGGGACAGAGCGCGCTGGTGCGCGCCGTCGCGCCACCGGGTCTTTCCACCACCTACTTCACCGGCATCCTGACCAATCTGCTGGCCGACCTCGCCGCCACCGGCAGGGTGCGCCGGGTGAGCGCGGGGCTGCTGGGCGCCCTGGTGGTGGGGGCGGTCGGGGGAGGGGTACTGCTCACCGTGGCGCCGTCGGCCGCGCCCGCGCTGCCGACCGGGCTGGTCGCCGCGGTCTGGCTGGGGGCCGTCGCGGCCTCGGTGTGCGAACGGCCGCGTGGCGCGGGCGGGAGAGGGCCGGGTCAAGGCTGAGTGTCGAGCTGATCGGCCAGACAGGCCAGATACAGGGCGAGCGTGGTGCGGTGGTCGCGCAGCGGGCGGCCGCTGATCTGCTCGATCTTGTTCATGCGGTAGACGAGGGTGTTGCGGTGGATGTGCAGCGCCGAGGAGGCGCGGACTAAGTTGAAGCCGTTCTCGCACCAGGCCACCACGGTGTCCCGGAGCACCGGCCAGTCCGGTTGCTCGCGCAGGTCCGCCGCGGTGAGCGTCAGCAGCCGGGTGCGGGTGTTCCGGCCGGCGGCCGCAAGCAGCTGATGGGCGCGCAGGTCGGACACGAGGTGCACCGGCAGCTCGGGCATGACGAGGGCCCCCAGGCGCAGCGCGTCACACGCGTCCTGGTACGAGTCGTGCAGCGCGCCGACCGAGGTGGCGGGCTCCCCGATGCCCACCCGCGCCGCCAGGCCGTGCTGGACACCCACGAGATCCGCCAGCCGCTGACAGGCCGTCATCACCCGGCTCGTCGAGGCCTGTTCCGGCAGCCGGTGCAGCACCCCGATCCACCCGGGGGCCGCCGCCGCGACCACGTCCTGCGGGTCGGAGAACACCTCCCGCACGGTGCGCAGCAGCTCCGCGCGGACCAGCGCGGTGTCGGCGACCGGCGGCCCGGCCCGGTGGCGGGCGCCGTTCGTACCACCGGGCGCGGCCACCTCGACGGTCACCGCGATCCGGCGCAGCCGCAGATCGAAGCCCACCTCGGCGGCTCGGAAGACGACGAAGTCAGGCTCGACCGACTCGGCGTCGTACGTGGCGACATCGGCGAGCAGCTCCTCAAGCACCCGCTCCCTGAGCACCCGTGAGCGCAGGACGGCCGACTCGCGCAGCAGGATCTCCGTCTGCCGCTTGACCACAAGACCGAAGCGCCGCACCTGGGCGGGGGTACCGGTGATGCCGACCGTGCCCACCGCGTGTCCGTCCATGACCAGCGGCAGGGTCACGCCGGCGCGCACCCCCTTGAGCTCCTGCGCCTGGGTGGCGGTGTGCGTGGCGGTCTCCTGAGTGCGCATCACCTCCACGGACGCCTCGTGGAAGGTGCCGATGCGGCTGCTGTCGCCGCTGCCGATGACGACGCCCTCGCTGTCGGTGATGAGGACGTTCAAACCGATGACCGCGGAGGTGTCCCCGGCGATCTCCTGGGCGAGTGAGGGGCTGAGCACGAACTGGATCCTCCGGCCGGTGGGCTGGACGCACCGTACAGCGCGGTGGCCCCGGCTCGCCACACATTCGTACGGAGTGACCAACGACTGTCCGGCCCCGCCTCCGCCACCGCCCCCGGGGCGGCGGGCCGAGCCGCAGCACCCGCGTGCGGGGCCCGTTGGGGAGCCACTTTGGAGTGGTCATATGATGCTCCATAAGATGCCGCGGTGATCATAAAGAAACGCCTGGCGACAGGCGCCTTCGGGCTGCTCGCGGCCGTGGTGTGCGGTCTGGTGTTCCCGACCGCGGCCGTCGCCGACGACGAACCGGCCCGCGAGTCCCCCAAAGTCGAACTCGTCCTGGACGTCAGCGGCTCGATGCGCGCCCGCGACGTCGACGGCATGTCCCGCATGGCCGCCGCCAAGCAGGCGTTCAATGAGGTGCTCGACGCCGTCCCCGACGACGTGCGGCTCGGCATACGCACCCTCGGCGCCAACTACCCCGGCAAGGACCGCGAGACCGGCTGCCTGGACAGCAAACAGCTCTACCCCGTCGGCCGGGTGGACCGCACCGAGGCCAAGGCGGCCGTCGCCACGCTGCGCCCCACCGGCTGGACACCCATCGGCCTCGCCCTGCGCGGCGCGTCCAAGGACCTGGCGGGCGGTGACGCGACCCGTCGGATCGTGCTCATCACGGACGGCGAGGACTCCTGCGGTCTGCCCGACCCGTGCGACGTGGCCCGGGAACTGGCCGCCGAGGGAACCCATCTGGTCGTCGACACGCTCGGGCTGACCCTGGACAGCAAGGTCCGGGACCAGCTCAGCTGTATCGCCGAGGCCACCGGTGGCACCTACACCGCGGTCCAGCACACCGACCAGCTCTCCACCCGCATCAAGCAGCTGGTGCGGCGCGCGGCGGAAGCCCCGGTCCAGACCCCGACCGCCGTGGACGGCGCCGAGGCCTGCGCCAAGGCCCCCGTCCTCGGCGCGGGCCTCTACAGCGACCGGGAAGGCTTCGGCGAGCACCGCTGGTACCGGGTGAAGGTCGCCCCCGGCCAGGAGCTGCGGGCCTCGGCGAGCGTGGCCGCCGACCGCGCCGTCGACCCCGACTACGGCGTGCTGGTGCGCGCGGTGAACGAGCGCGGCCGCGAGCTGGTGCGCGGCAGCGAGGCCGGCAGCGGCCGCACGGACGTCATCTCGACCGGGCTGCGCTACCCGGTGGCCGAGGGCCGCGAGGTCGAGGACTCGACGCCGCGCACCATCTGCCTCGAGGTGAGCCAGTCGTTCTCCGCGCCCGCGTCCGTCAAGCGCACCCCCGGGCTGCCCGTCGAGCTGGCCGTGAACATCGTCGACGCCGGCGACCCGCCCGGTGACGTGGCCGCCTTCGGTCTCGGCCGCGGCTGGGTGCTGCTGACCGTGCTCACCGTGACCGGGCTGCTGGTGGGGCTGGTGTGGGGCTGGCTGGCCCGCTGGCGCGTCACCGTCTGGAGGACCAACTGATGCGTGCCCTACGTACCGCGGGCGCCGCGTTCGCGCTCTGCGCCGCCCTGCTCGCCACCGCGCCCACGGCGGCGGCCGACGCGTCCCCGAGCGCGGGCGCGGGCGACAGCGACGGGCCCACCGAGGCGGGCACCGGCTTCCGGACCGCCACGGCCATCGAGCAGGGACAGACCGCCACCGCGTCGGCGTCGGCCGGCGACTACCTCTACTGGGTGTTCCCCGCGGCGGCCGGGCAGGTACCCACCGTCAAGGCGACCGTCAAGCTCCCCGAGGCGCAGGCCCGGCACGGCAGGACCACCTGGCAGCTCGACGTCTACGACGGGCTGCGCCGCCGCCAGGCCTGCACCTCGGGCAGCCAGACCGTGACCGCCGGGCAGGACGACGCCTCCGTCGACCTCAGCTGCCGGGTGCGCCGGGTGCGCCCCTGGTCCGAGGCCTGGGCCAACGAGCCGCTGCCGGGTTCCTATTACGTCCGGCTGACCGTGGTGAACCTGCCGGAACAGGACCTCGGGCTGGCCTTCACCGCCACCGTCACGGCGTCCACCCGGGACACCGGGGGCGCGCACGCGGAGGGCGGCGAGCTGGAGCCGCTGACCCCGGCCCTGCGCGCCGGGGCGACCCAGGCGCCGGACGCCTCCGAGTCGGCCGACTCGTCGGACGGCGATGACGAGTCGTCGAACACCGCGTCGGCCGCCGAGCCGGACGGCGGCTGGGGCTCGGGCTGGTGGTCGGACCGCTGGGTGTGGACCGTGGTGGGCGGCGCCCTGGGGGCGCTCGCGGGGGTGGGCGGCTATGCGCTGTCCCGCGGCCGCAGCTCCTTCCGGCGCCCGCCGGCCGCCGAGTGAACCGCACAGGCCGGTCGGCGACCGGCTGAACGGCGCGCGCACCGCCCCCTCGCCCCGGCGAGCGGGCGGTGCGCGCCGGCCGGGGGTCGCCTCGGGGCTGCGTCTACGGGCGTCAGTCGCGGATCCCGATCGTGATGGCCGCGAGGACGGCCGCAATCAGCAGCATCACCACCCCGTAGACCACGCGATGGGACCGCAGCCCGGGGATCAGGGCGTCGACGGCGATCCGGCCCGGCCCGCTCAACGCGAGCCCCGCCGCGCCCACGCCGATCAGCAGGGGAAACTCAATGCCGCTGAAGTACCCCAACGGCCATATGACATCGACCGCGTTGGCCATCGTGCCCGCCACCGCGGCGCCCGCGAGCGGCGTGAGCAGGCCCACGGCCAGCCCCAGACCGCCGAACGTCTCCGCGATACCGCACACCACCGCCAGGAACTTGGGCGCGGGATAGCCGAACTTCTCGAAGAAGCGGGCCGTGTTGTCGATCCCCAGGCCGCCCCACCAACCGAGCAGATGCTGCGCGCCCCGCGCGGCGACGATCAGCCCCACCCCCAGGCGTATCACCAGCAGTCCCACGTCGTGTGCGACCAGCACATGGGGCGAGGAGCGCGGTGAGGACGCGTCGTTCGGGGGAGCGGTGCGATGGTAGGCAGACATGGCGCCCTCGTCTGGTCGGATGCGTAACGGGAGACTCAGAGGCCTTGAGAGGAGTCCGAAGGACCCCGAGCACTCGGATTGCTCGGACCGCTGGGACAGCTGGGACAACACACGCAACGCAGACCACGCGGACAACGCAGGCGGGCGAGCCGGATTCGGCAACGCAGCCTTATGTCAAATATGCCCCGAATGGGGCAAGGGCTCAACTCGGAGCTCATCCGCCGTGGTCATAGACGGTGACCGGGATTCCCCGCGCCACCACCCGCTCGGCTATCAGCGGCTCGATCCGCTCCCAGCGCCCGCCGGCCAGCCCGCAGCCGATGCGCGGCATATGCACCGAGGCCCTCAGCTCGGCGGCCTTCGCCGCGAGCGGAACCAGCGCCGCGGCGATCGCCTTGTATCGCACCGGCACCCCCTTGCTGCCGGTGCGCGTCCCGCGCTGGCCGACCATATTGGCCACCCACACATACCGGCTCACCTGGACGAACTGGACCGCGCCCAGCCCGAAGTCATTGCCCGCCCGCTCCCGGTGCCAGCGCCGGTAGGCCGCCTCCGGCTCCGGCCAGCGCCGGGATACGGCCAGCACAAAGCCCTTCCCCCAACCGCCCAGGTCATTGCAGACATGGGCGATGATCTTCTTCCCTTTCCCCTGCGGCGCGGTGGCATCGCCGCGCACATACTCGATCGCTGCCATAATCCGCAGCTTACGGGCAGGCACCGACAGTCCCCCGGCGAGAGCGGAGATGATGACCACGCAGCCCCCCACCGTCGACGAGGAGCTCATCCAGGCCGCGGCCCATGTGGCGCGGACCTACTGCCGGGGCGACGACCACACCATGGCGGCCGCCGCGCGCGCCGCCGACGGCCGGGTCATCACCGCGGTGAACGCCTACCACTTCACCGGGGGCCCGTGCGCGGAGCTGGTGGTCGTCGGCGCCGCGGCGGCCCAGGGCGCCTATGAGCTGGTCAGGATGGTCGCGGTGGGGGACCGCGAGCGCGGGGTGGTACCGCCGTGCGGCCGCTGCCGGCAGTTCCTGTTCGACTACTTCCCCGCGCTCGAGGTCATCGTCGGCACCGTCGACCGGCCGCGCACCGTCCCCGTCGCCGAACTGCTGCCCGACGCCTATGTCTGGGCGGACCACCAGCACGACGCCTCGGGCGACGAGGACGCCGACGGCCGGAAGTGAGCCGCGCGGCGGGGCCGGTCAGCCCCGGATCTCCAGCCGGACGGGCGCGGCCCGGGCCGCGGCGGTTTCCGGCGGCAGACGCAGCCCGCCGCGCCCTGGGGTGATCGACCCGAGCACGCTGGGGTGACGGGCCCCGGTGCAGGCCGGCACCGTGCCGGCCAGCCCATGGGCGCTCAGAAAGCCGAGGACGGCGAAGGCGTACGCCTCCTTGGCGGCCGAGGGGAGGCCCAGCTCGTCGGAGGTGCGCAGCGGGACGGTCCCCAGGGCCCGGCGCAGGGCGGCGAGCAGAGCGGGGTTGCGGGTGCCGCCACCCGAGGCGACCACCTCGCCCGCCCCGGCGGAGCGCACCGCGTCGGCCACGGTGACGGCGGTGAGCTCGGTGACGGTGGCGACCACGTCGTCGGCGGGCAGCGGCCCGAGCCCCGCGAGCGCGGCCCGCAGATACGGCAGGTGGAAGAGTTCCTTGCCGGTCGTCTTGGGGGCCGGCAGCGCGTAGTACGGCTCGGCCAGCAGCCGGTCCAGCAGCGGGCCGTGCACGGTGCCGCGCGCGGCCATCGCGCCGTCCTCGTCCCGGTCGAGCCGGCCGTCCGTCAGATGGCGCACCGCCGCGTCGATGAGCGCGTTGCCCGGTCCGGTGTCGTACGCGAGGGGCTCCCCGCCACCGTCCGGCACCACGGTGACATTGGCGATCCCGCCGAGGTTGAGCGCCACGCACACGCCGGGCCGCCCGCGCAGCCACAGGGTGTCGACCACGCTCACCAGGGGCGCCCCCTGCCCGCCCGCCGCGATGTCGCGGGTGCGCAGATCGGAGACGACCGGGCGGCCGGTGGCCTCGGCGATCCAGGCGGGCTGCCCCAGTTGCAGCGTCCCGTACGCCCGGCCCTCCCCGACCCAGTGGTAGACGGTCTGCCCGTGCGAGCCGATGAGCTCGGCGCGGCCGTCGCACAGCTCCCGGTCGGCCCGGACGGCGAGGGCTGCGAACGCCTGGCCGATGCGGGTGTCCAGCTCGCACACGGCCCGCAGGGTCGTCGGGGCGGGCGGCAGCGCGGCGCTCAGCGCCGCGCGCAGCCCCTCCTCGTACGGGGCGCTGACCAGGCCGAGTGGGGTCAGCACCAGCCGGTCCCCGGCGAGTTCCAGATCGGCGGCCGCGGCGTCGATGGCGTCGTACGAGGTGCCCGACATCAGCCCGATCACCCTCATCGGCCGGCCTCCTGCGGTTCGTCCGGACGCGGTGTTCGCGCCATGTGCCCCTCGCGCAGCGGGCCGCGGTGGTCGTCCCCGCGCAGGGTGAGCAGCGCCACCAGGCTGACGGCGCAGGTCACCGTGGTGTAGTAGCCGGGGATGTCCACCTCGCCGGTCCGCTTGATGGTCTCGGTGATGATGAGCCCTGCGCAGCCGGAGAAGACGGCGTTCGACAGCGAGTACGCCAGGCCGAGCCCGGTGTAGCGGACCCGGGTCGGGAACATCTCCGCCAGCATGGCCGGGCCGGGGCCGGCCATCAGCCCGACCGCGGCCCCGGCGGCGAACACCGCCACCCCCTTGACCAGGTTCGAACGGTCCGTGTCCTGCAACAGATCCAGCAGCGGGATCGCGGCGACCGCGACCAGCGCCGCCCCCGACAGCATCACCGGCCGTCTGCCGATCCGGTCACTGAGCAGCCCGGCCGGGATGATGGAGGCGGCGAAGCCGAGGTTGGCCACCACGGTCGCGATCAGCGCCTCCCGGAAACTGGCGCCCAGCGTGCTCTGGAGATACGACGGCATGACGACGAGAAAGGTGTAACCGGCCGCGGCCCAGCCCATGATGCGCCCGGCGCCCAGGACGATGGCCCACGCCACCTCGCCCGCGCGCGGCGGCGGCTCGGGCGCCACGCCGCCGCCAGTACGGTCCTCGGCGCCCCGGAAGGCGGGGGTCTCCTCGAGCCGCAGCCGCAGCCATAGGGCGCCCAGGCCCATCGGCAGCGTCAGCAGGAACGGCAGCCGCCAGCCCCAGTCGTTCAGCGCCTGCTCGCTCAACACCGTGGCCAGCAGTGCGGCCACGCCGGCCCCGCCGAGCAGGCCCAGCGCCACGGTGAAGGACTGCCACGCCCCGTACAGCCCGCGCCGCCCGGCGGGGGCGAACTCCGTCATGATGGAGACGGCCCCGCCGAACTCACCACCCGCCGACAGCCCCTGGAGCACCCTCAGAAAGGTGAGCAGCCACGGCGCGGCCACGCCCACCGTGTCGTAGGTGGGGAGGAGCCCGATCAGTGTGGTGGCCGCGGTCATCAGCAGCACCACACAGATCAGGGTGGGGCGGCGGCCGATCCGGTCGCCGAGGCGGCCGAACACGGCGGCGCCGATCGGCCGGAAGAAGAAGGCGAGCGCGAACGACGCATAGGTCTTGACCAGGCCTTCGAGGTCGCTTCCGCCCTCCGGGGTGAAGAAGTTCGCGGCGATGACCGTCGCGAAACAGCCGTAGATCCCGAACTCGTACCACTCGATGAAGTTGCCCACCGACCCCGCCACCAGGGCGCGGCGCGGCGGTCGGTCGGCCTCCCGGGGCGCCCGGGGCGGTTCCGGTATGGATACGGTCACCTGTGTTCCCTCCAGCCGTCGCGGTTCTCGCACGGTCAGAAGCCGGTTTCCGTTTCCTGATTCCCCGCCTGGGCGCCGCCGATCACATCGGGCCGCGGTACGGCCTCACATCAGGGTCTCGCTCCGGTCGCCGGACCACTCGGTGTGGAAGGTGCCCTCCCGGTCGACGCGCTGGTAGGTGTGGGCGCCGAAGAAGTCCCGCTGCGCCTGGATGAGGGCGGCGGGCAGCCGGTCGGCGCGCAGCGCGTCGTAGTAGGCGAGCGAGGCGGAGAACCCGGGCGTGGGGATGGAGCCCTGGACGGCGGTGGTCACCACGGCCCGCCAGGCGTCCTGTGCCTCGCCGAGCTGACGGGAGAACCGCTCGTCGGCGAGGAGCGTGGGCAGCGCGGGGTCGGCCACGTACGCGCTGCGGATCTCGCCCAGGAAGCCGGCCCGGATGATGCAGCCACCGCGCCAGATCTTGGCCACCGCGCCCAGGTCGATGTCCCAGCCGAACTGCTCCGCCGCGGCCTGGATCATGTTCCAGCCCTGTGCGTACGAGACGATCTTCGAGGCGTACAGCGCCTGCTCGACCTGGTCGACGAGGCGGTCGGCATCCTGCCCGGCCGCGGCGGGCACCTGGGGGCCGGTCAGCTGCCGGGCGGCGGCGCGCAGCTCGGTGTGGCCGGACAGCGAGCGCGCGAAGACGGCCTCGGCGATGCCGGGGACCGGCGCGGCCACGTCCAGCGCCGTCTGTACGGTCCAGCGGCCGGTGCCCTTCTGCTCGGCGGCGTCGGCCACGATGTCCACGAACGGCTTGCCGGTCTCCCCGTCGGTGTGGGCCAGGACCTCGGCGGTGATCTCGATCAGGTAGGAGTCCAGCACACCGGTGTTCCAGCGGCGGAAGATGTCCGCGATCTGCGCGGGGGTGCGCCCCGCCGCCCGCCGCAGCAGGTCGTACGCCTCGGCGATCAGCTGCATGTCGGCGTACTCGATGCCGTTGTGCACCATCTTGACGAAGTGTCCGGCGCCGTCCGAGCCGATATGGGTGCAACAGGGCTCGCCGTCGACATGCGCGCTGATCTTCTCCAGCATCGGCCCGAGCGCGGCATACGCCTCCACCGACCCGCCCGGCATGATGGAGGGCCCGTGCAGCGCGCCCTCCTCGCCGCCGGATACGCCCGTCCCGACGAAGTGGATGCCCTGCTCGCGCAGGGCGGCCTCGCGGCGGCGGGTGTCCTCGAAGTGGGCGTTGCCGCCGTCGATGACGATGTCCCCGGGGTCAAGCAGCGGCACGAACTCGTCGATCACCGCGTCGGTCGGCCCGCCCGCCTTCACCATGATCATCAGCCGCCGGGGGCGCTCCAGCGCCGCCACGAAGTCCGCGGGCTTCTCGGCCGGCACGAAGGAGCCCTCGTGCCCGAACTCCTCGATCAGGGAGCGGGTGCGGGCGGGCGTCCGGTTGTGCACCGCGACGGTGTAGCCGTTCCGGGCGAAGTTGCGGGCCAGATTGCGGCCCATCACCGCGAGCCCTGTGACTCCGATGGAGGCGGTTGACACAGAGGGTGCCATGGCTGTTCCTCGTTTCCTGGCGGGGGTCCGAGCGACACCGACGGTAGCCGGGCCACCCGGTGTGCGCGGTGCCGACACTCACGTCCGGCGCGTCGTGCCAGGACTCCGGCGGCCGACGGTGGCGGACGGTGCCCTCAGCCCAGCAGCGCCGCCACCGTGAGCAGCACCGGAGCCGCGAGGAACGTCGACAGCAGGATCGACTCGCGCGCCAGCCGCGTCGCGGTCTGGTAGCGCACCGCGTAGGTGAAGAGGTTCTGCGCCGCCGGGAGCGCGGAGGTGACGACTGCGGCGAAGAGCGCGGCACCGCTCAGCCCGAACACCCCGGCCGCGATGGCCCATGCCACCACCGGCTGCGCGAAGGACTTGAGCGCCACCGACAGCAGCACCGCCCCGCGGTCCTCGCCGCGCCCGGGCAGCGCGCTGCCCGGCAGCGAGAGGCCGAAGGCCAGCAGCACCCCGGGCACCGCCATCCCGCCCAGCAGCGAGACCGGTTCCATGACCGGCCCGGGAATCCGCCAGCCAGAGGCGGCCACTGCCACGCCGCACAGCGAGCCGACGACGATGGGGTTGCGTACCGGCGTGGTGAGCCGTCTGACCAGCGACGGCCGGCGCTCGCTGCGGCTGAGGTCGATCACCGTCAGGGCGATCGGGGACACGACGAGTTGCTGGAAGAGCAGGACCGGCGCGATCAGGGAGGCGTCCCCGAGCACGTACATCGCGACGGGGATGCCGAGATTTCCGGCGTTGACATAGCTGGCGCACAGCGCGCCGATCGTCGTCCGGCCGACGCTCCAGCGGCGTACAGCGCCGACGGCGATGAACGTCCCCGCCACGACGAAGGTGCTCAAGGCCGTGACGAGCATCGGGACCGACACCAGGACGGAGAGGTCGGCCCGCGCGAGCGTGGAGAACAGCAGGGCCGGGCTGGCCACCTGGAAGGCGAGCGCGGTGAGGACATCGCGCCCGTGCTCGCCCAGCGATCCGCGGCGCCCCAGGACATAACCGGTGACGACGATGCCGGCGATGACACCGAAACCCGCGATCACCCCGCCCATAAGCATGCACCTTACAAGCGGTTGCCCGTCCATGGGACAGGACCCCGCGAAGGCGCGGTCGGGCGCCCGGGGTCACGACTGCCGGTAACCGCCGAGGAACCGCCCGATCCTGCTGATGGCCGACTCGAGGTCGTCGACATGCGGGAGGGTGAGGATGCGGAAGTGGTCGGGGCGCGGCCAGTTGAAGCCGGTGCCCTGCACCACCTGGATCTTCTCGCGCAGCAGCAGGTCCAGGACGAACCGCTCGTCGTCGTGGATCCGGTGGACGTCGGGGTCGATGCGGGGGAACGCGTACAGCGCGCCCTGGGGTTTGACGCAGGAGACCCCGGGGATCTCGTTGAGCTTCTCCCACGCGCGGTCGCGCTGTTCGTGCAGCCGGCCGCCGGGCAGCACCAGGCTCTCGATGGACTGCCGGCCGCCGAGGGCCGCCTGGATCGCGAACTGCGCCGGGGTGTTGGGGCACAGGCGCATCGAGGCCAGCATGGTCAGCCCCTCCAGGTAGTTCCTGGCGTGCTGCCTGGGGCCGGACACGACCACCCAGCCGGACCGGAACCCGGCCACCCGGTACGCCTTGGACAGGCCGCTGAAGGTCAGACACACCAGGTCCGGGGCGAGCACGGCGGGGCTGTGGTGGACCGCCCCGTCGTAGAGGATCTTGTCGTAGATCTCATCGGAGAACACCATCAGATGGTGGCGGCGGGCCAGGTCGAGGATGCCCTCGAGGATCTCGCGCGGATAGACCGCCCCGGTGGGGTTGTTCGGGCTGATGATGACCACCGCCTTGGTGCGGTCGGTGATCTTCGATGCCATGTCGTCGAGGTCGGGGTACCAGTCGGCGGACTCGTCGCACACATAGTGCACGGGCTTGCCGCCCGCCAGGGTGGTGACGGCCGTCCACAGCGGGAAGTCCGGCGCCGGGATGAGGATTTCGTCGCCGTCCTCGACCAGGGCCTGGACGGACATGGACACCAGCTCGGAGACGCCGTTGCCGAGGAAGACGTCGTCCACGCCGATGTCGTCCAGGCCGCGCTGCTGGTAGTGCTGGACCACCGCCCGACGGGCGGGGATGATGCCGCGCGAGTCGCTGTAGCCGTGGGCCTGCGGCAGCATCCGGATCATGTCCTGGAGGATCTCCTCCGGGGCCTCGAACCCGAACAGCGCCGGATTGCCGGTGTTGAGGCGCAGCACGCTGTGTCCGGCCTCCTCCAGCGCGTTGGCCTGCTCGATCACCGGACCCCGGATCTCGTAGCAGACCTCGCTGAGCTTGCTCGACTGCCGGAACTCCATCTCGCGCCCTCCCGGTTCGCTCCGCCTCATCACTCGACGATGGCTTGCTTTGTTCTACCAAGGTGCCACTTGGAAAGTCCAACTAAATGGCTAGACTGGGGCGCATGCCACGCCGAAGCTATGACCAGTACTGCGCGATCGCGCGGGCCCTCGATGCCGTCGGTGACCGGTGGACGCTGCTGATCGCGCGGGAGTTGCTGGCGGGTCCCCGCAGATACACCGATCTCCACACCGACCTGCCAGGGGTCAGCACGGACATGCTCGCCTCACGGCTGAAGGACATGGAGCGCGACGGCGTACTCGCCCGCCGCAAGCTGCCGCCGCCGGCGTCGGTCGCCGTCTACGAACTCACCCCCCACGGCCGCGCGCTGCTGCCCGTCCTCACCGCCCTCGCCACCTGGGGCGCGCCCGCGCTGGCCGAGCGGCAGCCCACCGACGCCATCCGGGCCCACTGGTTCGCCGTTCCGCTGCTCCACCGGCTGGGGCACCTCGCCACGGAACACGAAGGGGTCGTCGACGTGGCGCTCGAGGAGGGCGGCTTCCATCTGGTGCTCGGCGCGCCCGAGCCGTCGTACGCGGACGGACCGGCCGAGCGCGCGGACGCCCGGCTCGTCGTGGACGCCGACACCTGCGTCGCCCTCGCCCAGGGCACGCTGACCGTCGCCGACGGCATCGCCAGCGGAGCCATCGAGATGACCGGGCGGGGCCCGCTCGCCGACGCGCTGCGCGGCGCCCGTGCCTGACGGCCCGACCGTCACACCCTTCCGGCCGCGTGTGACATGGATCATGCATTCGGCCCGGAACTCGACGCCCCCCGGATCCGACGACTGATGCGATGCGGCCACCGCCGCACCGTGTCCGCCACCGAACCGGGAGCCGTCCATGCCCGACCGACCGAGCGCCGCCACCACGGAGGACGGCCCCGAGAATCCGCCCACGGCCGCGGGGCCGCCCCCCGCGGCCGCCCCGCCCGACCCGGGGCGGCCCGGGCGGGCCTGGTGGTCCGCGCTGCGCCCGCTGGTGCTGCGACTCCACTTCTACGCGGGCGTGCTCGTCGCGCCGTTCCTGCTGGTCGCGGCGGCGACCGGACTGCTGTACGCAGCCTCCTTCCAGGTCGAGAAGATCGTGTACGACCATGAGCTGAGCGTCCCCGTCGGCGAGCGCGAACTCCCCGTCTCCCAGCAGATCGACGCCGCCCGCACGGCCCACCCCGAGGGCACCGTCAGCGCGGTGCGGCCCTCGCCCGAGGCGGGCGCCACGACCCGGGTGCTGCTCTCCGGGGTCAAGGGGGTCGACCCGGACCACACGCTCGCCGTCTTCGTCGACCCCTACACCGGGAAGGTCCGCGGCGCACTGGAGCAGTACGGCTCCAGCGGCGCGCTGCCGCTGCGCACCTGGATCGACGAGCTCCACCGGGATCTGCACCTCGGCCAGACCGGCCGTCTCTACAGCGAGTTCGCCGCCAGCTGGCTGTGGGTGATCACCGGCGGCGGGCTGGTGCTCTGGCTGGCCCGCCGACGAGCCAAGCGCAGGCTGCGCGCGATCGCCCTGCCCGACCGCACCGCCACCGGCCGCAGGCGGACCATGTCCTTCCACGGCGCGGTGGGCGTCTGGGCGGCGGTCGGCCTGTTCTTCCTGTCGGCCACCGGCCTGACCTGGTCCACCTACGCGGGCGCGAACATCGAGGACCTGCGCACCGCCCTCCGCCAGACCACCCCCTCCGTCTCGGCCGCGCTCGACGGCGCCGAGCGGGCCGACGGCGAGCACTCCGGCCACGGCGCCATGCCGGGCATGGACATGGACGGCTCTCAGGACGGCGCCGAAGACCCGTCGTCCGCCCGGGACGTAGGGCTGGACGCGGTGCTGAAGGCGGCCCGGGCCGAGGGGCTGGGCAACCCGGTGGAGATCGTGCCGCCCGCCGACGCGAAGACCGCCTATGTGGTCCAGCAGATCCAGCGCAGCTGGCCGGAGAAACAGGACTCCGTCGCCATCGACCCCGCCACCGGCGAGGTCACCGACGTGGTGCGGTTCGCGGACTACCCGCTGCTGGCCAAGCTCTCCCGCTGGGGCATCGACGCGCACACCGGCAGCCTCTTCGGTCTGGTCAACCAGATCGCGCTGGCCGCCCTCGCGCTCGCGCTGATCTTCCTGATCCTGTGGGGCTACCGCATGTGGTGGCAGCGCGGCAGCGCCTCCGCGTTCGGCCGCCCCGTCCCGCGGGGCGGCTGGCAGCAGGTGCCGCCGTACGTCCTGGTGCCACTGGCCGCCGCCGTCGCCGTGCTCGGCTACTTCGTCCCGCTGCTCGGTCTGCCACTCGCCGCCTTCTGGGCCCTCGACGTGGTCCTCGGTGAGATCGCCTACCGGCGTGGCCTGCGGACCTACCGGTGATTCCCATCGATTCCCCATCTGTTGAGCCCTGACCGATGAGTTCTCGCGGCCCGGCCGGTCCTACTCCTCACAGGCACCGGAGCCGAGCCGGCAAGGAGAGCACATCATGCAGAAGATCACCACGTTCCTGTGGTTCGACAACCAGGCCGAGGAGGCGGCCAACCACTACACGTCCATCTTCGACGACTCCCGGATCGTGGACATCCAGCGCTACGGCGAGGCGGGGCCGGGTGAGGCGGGCACGGTCATGACCGTCACCTTCGAACTCGCCGGGCAGAGGTTCATCGCGCTCAACGGCGGTCCCCACTTCACCTTCACCGAGGCCATCTCGCTCTCCGTGGACTGCGCGACGCAGGAAGAGGTGGACGAGCTGTGGGCGCGGCTCGGCGAGGGCGGGGAGGACGGGCCCTGCGGCTGGCTCAAGGACAAGTACGGGCTGTCGTGGCAGATCGTGCCCAGGAAGCTGACCGAGCTGATGAGCGACCCCGACCCGGTCAAGTCCGCGCAGGTCACCAAGGCGATGCTCGGCATGAAGAAGATCGACATCCAGGGTCTGGTGGACGCGTACGAGCGGTGATTCCGCCACCCGGAAGTGGCCGCCGTCGAGCAGTCGACGGCGGCCACTTCTCTGCCGCCAACCGGTGTCTCCCGGGACCCGGTTGCACCCCCGCACCGGCCTTTCGCACCGCGGCTGACACCCAGTCGGACATTCACACGCGGGGAAACGCGTGTGTTCGAAGTGGTCGCGCAAGTGGATTCGATGGTGTTGTGTGGCGGTGTGGAGGGCACCGTACACATCTGAACACCAGGCATAATCGCAGCTGCGATGGGCGCAGAAAGGGTACGAAGTGGTGGTGAACGCATTGAGTGCGGACAACAGTGTGGGATCGACGATCGAGGCGCTGGAGTCAGAGCTCCCGCGACTTGAGGAACAGCAGGAGGCTCTCAAGAAGGATTTGGAGGCTGTCACCAAGCGACTGGAGGCGGTGAGCGGGGCTCTGAACAGCCTTCAAGCGCTCTCCAGCGTGCCGGCGCCCGCCGCGGCGCCGGAGGAGGCGGTGGCCGCTGAGCCGGTGGCCGAGGCCACCGAGGACACGGTGGCCGCGGCCGCCGAGCCCGCCCCCGAGGCGGCGCCGGAGCCCGACCCCGAGCCGGCTCCCGCCGCCCGGGCCACCGCCACCGCCACGCGCAAGGCCGCCATCGGCCGTCAGCGCAGCAAGGGCAAGGCCAAGGCCCCCGCCACCGCCCGGACTTCGAAGACCGCGGCGAAGAAGGCCACGACCGCCAAGAAGACGGCCAAGAAGGCCGCCGCGGTTCCCAAGGCCGAGGCTCCCAAGGCCGAGGCTACGACGGAGCGCTCCGGCGGGCTCTCGGAGAACGTGCTGGCCGCCCTGCGCAAGGCGGGCCGTCCGCTGCGGGCCGCTGAGGTCAACGAGGCCCTGGGGCGCGACGAGACGCGGACGAACGTCAACTCCGTGCGCAACACTTTGGAGCGACTCCGCAAGGCGGACCGGGCCAAGACCGCCGGCCGCGGCCTGTACGAGGCCTGACCCCAGGCCGAGGAGGTCGGCGCCTGACGGGCGGACACCGCCCATCCACCGCCCGGCAGGCGCCTCCTCGATGTGTCCCTCTTCGAAGACAGGTCCTAGGGCCTGCCGTCAAAGGGGGCGTCCTGCTCCCGGCGCCTGGCACGGCGCCTCGCTGCGTTGTCGCATCGCCCAAGTACGCCCAGTACGAGGGCGACGCTCCGCCTTGCGAGGCACCGCACCAGACGCCGCTCGCGGCCGGACGCCCCCTTTGACGACAGACCCTAGTGGCCCGCCCCGCGGGCCGTCTCGGACACCCGGCCCGCCTCGGCCACCTCGGCCAGAGCGGCCGCCGCGTCGCCGGTGAACAGTCGGCGGCCCGCGGCGATGCGGCGCTCGCGCGCCTCGCCCGGCGCGGTGAGCGTGTCGAGCACACGTACGAGGTCCCATGCGTCCCGTGCGTGTTCGCTCACGCTCAGGGCCGCCATGTGTCGGACACCCTCCCGGCCGTGCCCCGGAATGGGGCGGTAGCCGACCACGGGCACCCCGGCGGCCAGCGCCTCCAGCGCGGTCTGCCCGGCGGCGTTGTCCACCACGGCCCGCGAGGCGGCCAGCACGCCGGCCAGGTCCGGCTCCCAGCCGACCGCCCACACCTCGGGCGACCGCGACAGCTCGCGGCGCAGCCGCTCGTTGCGGCCGCAGAGCGCCACCGGCAGATAGCCCGCCGAGGCCAACAGCCGCGCCGTGGCCGCCAGCCGGGTGCCGGCCCCCCAGGCCCCCGCGGCCAGCGTCACCGGCGGCTTCCCGGGCGCATGGGCCGCGAACCGCGCCCGCCAGCCGTCCGCCCCCGGGGCGGGGGCGGAGAAGCGCCCGGCCACCACCGGACCGGTGGCCACCGCGGGCCGTTGCACGGCCCGCCGCACGGTGTCGGCCCCCTCGGCCGTGAGGCACAGATACAGATCGTTGCCCGGGTGCAGCCATTGGCGGTGCACCGCGAAGTCGGTGACGACCACGGCGCTCGGCACCGTCAGCGCCCCGTCCGCGCGCAGCCCGCCGGTGAGCTGTGCGGCGAGGTGGAAGACCGGGACGACCACATCCGGCCGCCAGCGCTCCACCAGGGCCAGCAGCCGGTGTTCGGCGAGCGCCGCCAGCGGGGCACTGCCCGGGCGCGGGCCGGGGCCGGGGCGGAAGAACGCGGCGTAGATCCCCGTGTAGAGGACGGGGAGGCGGCGGATCACCGTCCGGTAGCCGGAACGCAGCAACGGGCCGATCCCGGCCGGGAGCAGGGCGAGGACATCGGTCCGGTCCACCCGGTGTCCCCGGGCCGTAAGGCGCCGCGCGAGCTCCCCGGCCACCGCGTCGTGACCGGAGCCCATGCTGGCGCTCACCACGAGGAAACGCCTGCTCACCGGAGCTCCCCGGGAGGTCGTCCGGCGTACTGTTCATCGGGCGGCGGGTGCATGGTCACCTCCGCTGGGGCGTCCGGCAGAGCCGGGCGCGTGCGGCGCGTGTGGTGCGTGGTGAAGCCGATCGTGGCTAACTGGAAGTAACCGCTCCGAGAGTCGTCAAACCGTATGGCGGCCGCCTGCCCCGGCCGGCCGTCACAGGGAGTCGCCATGACCCGCCCCCTCCCGGACACAGAAACCCACCGTGGCCCGGCCCGGGGCGCGGAGCGCCCGGCCGCCGGGCCGGGCGTGGCGCTGGTGACCGGCGCCTCCTCGGGCATCGGCGCCGCCGTCGCGGACCGGTTCGCCGCGGAGGGCGGCTGGCGGCTGCTGGTCAGCGGCCGCCACCAGGAGCGGCTGGACCGCGTGGCGGCCCGGACCTCCGCCACCGCCCTCCCCGCCGACCTGGCCACCGCGGAGGGCAGCGGCCACCTGGTCCGGGCGGCCTTCCGCGCCGCCGGGCGGGTCGACCTGCTGGTGGCCGGGGCGGGAGTCGGCTGGGCGGGCCCCTTCGGCTCGATGCCGCCCGCGGCCATCGACCGGGTGATCTCCGTCGACCTGCTGGCCGCCGTACGCCTGGTGCGTCTGGTGCTGCCGCGCATGCTGGCCGAGCGGCGCGGACACATCGTGCTCATCGGATCGGTCGCGGGCGTCGGGGTGCGGGGCGAGGCGGTGTACTCCGCCGCCAAGGCGGCGCTCGGCACCTTCGCCGACGCCCTGCGGTACGAGCTCCGCGGGTCCGGCGTACGGGTCACCCATGTCGTCCCGGGCGTGGTGGACACCCCGTTCTTCGCCCGCCGCGGCACCCCCTACACCCGCCGCCGCCCCCGCCCGCTGCCCCCCGCCCAGGTCGCCGACGCGGTCTGGGACGCCGTCGCGCGGGGCCGTGACGAGGTGTACGTGCCCCGCTGGCTGCGCCTGCCCGTGCTGGTCCGCAGCGCGGCCCCGGCGCTCTACCGCCGGCTGGCGGCCCGTTTCGGGTGACGCGGTGCACGACGCGCTGACGGTCCTGCTGGCGCTGTTGTCCGCCCTCGGCAACGGCGCGGCGTCGGTGTTGCAGCGGCGCGCCGCCATGGAGCAGGAAGCCGCCATGGAGCACGAACACGAGCGGCGGGCGGGGCACGGGCCCGGGGGGTCGCTGCTCCGGCTGGCCCGGCTGCTGCGGCGCCCGTTCTGGCTGGCCGGCGCGGCGGCGATGGTGGTGTCGGCGGTGGCCCAGGTGGGCGCGCTCGCCGTCGGGCGGCTCTCCGTCGTCCAGCCGCTGCTGGTGACCGAACTGCTGTTCACCCTGATGGTCGGCAGCCTGGTCTTCCGCCACCGCCCGGACGGCCGCACCTGGCTGGCGTTCGTGACGCTGGCCGCCGGGCTGGCGGTCTTTCTCGTCGCTGCCGACCCCTCGCACGGCCACAGCACCGCCGAGAACGGCCGCTGGCTCCCGGTGGGGGTGCTGACGGTGCTCGCCGTCGGCGCCCTGACCGCGGTGGCCCGGGCGCTGCGCGGCCCGGCCCGCGCCGCCGTCCTCGGGTGCGCCACCGCCGTGTGCTTCGCCTGCACCGCGGCGCTGATCAAGGAGTTCACCGGCCGGTTCGCCGGCGGAGTGGCCGCCGTGTTTACCAGCTGGCCGCTCTACGCGGTGTGCGGCGTCGGGCTGCTGAGCTTTCTGCTGCTCCAGAGCACCCTGCGGGCCGGCACCCTGGCGGCGTCACAGCCCGCGCTCACCCTCGGCGACGCGCTGGTGAGCATCGCCCTGGGCTGGGTGCTGTTCGGCGAGCGCGTCGCCCTGGGGCCGCGGATCGTGCCCGAGGCGGCCGGTGTCGTTCTCATGGCGGTCGGCATCGTCGGCCTCTCCCGCTCGCCCACCGTCGCCGACGGCTGGGACACGGCCACCCGCGCCACGGCGCGCCCGGCCCGCCCGCCTCGCGCGGCGCGGCGCACCGGAAGCGGGGACGCTTCATGACCGGGGCGGCGGCCCGGCGCGGCCGGGGGCCACGGCGCCTCGTGACGGGCGGCGGTGGCGCTTCCCGGCCGGGGGCGACGGCCCCGCGTGACCGGGAGCTGTGGCGTGCCCGGAAGCGGCGGTCCTGCGTCACCGTGGGGGGCAGCGCAGGTGAGCCGCCCATGAGCGACGGAACGGCCGGACACGGCAGCCGCCACGGGACCGCGCGTCGCCGGGCCGAGACCCTGGCCGTGGCCGGGGGGACCCTGGTGGCGGTCGCGCACGCGGCCCCCGCCGCCGTCCGGCTGCCGGGCGTGCGGCGCGCCTTCCCGGCCCTGGCGGGCCGCGGCCGCTCCGACCACATCGCCCTCACGTTCGACGACGGCCCCGACCCCCGGTCCACCCCGTACTTCCTCGACGCCCTCGACGAGCTCGCCGTACGGGCCACCTTCTTCGTCCTCGGCGACAGCGTGCTGCGCCACCCCGAAACCGCGCGGGACATCGCCCTCCGGGGCCACGAGCTGGCCGTCCACGGCTGGACACACAGCCGCCCATGGCTGCCCGCGGTCACCCGCGATCTGCGCGAGGTCGCACACGCCGCCCGCGCCGTGCGGCTGACCACGGGCGCGGTGCCGCGCTGGTACCGGCCGCCGTACGGGATCCTGACCGGCGGCCGCCGGCTGGCCGCCGCACGGGCCGGGCTCCGCCCCGTGCTGTGGACGGCCTGGGGCCGCGACTGGACCGCCCAGGCCACTCCGGCCTCGGTGCTCGCCACCGTGCGCCGCGATCTGCGCGGCGGCGACACGGTACTGCTGCACGACTCCGACCGAACGGCCGCGCCCGGCTGCTGGCGGGCCGCCCTCGGCGCGCTGCCCGCCTTCGTCCGCGCCTGCCGGGACGAGGGCTGGGCGGTGGGTCCGCTGGCCGAACACGGGATCGACGGCTGAGCGGGCCCCGGCCACCGCACACGACGTGGCAAGGCTCAGGGCAAGGGCTCCCACACGGCCGTGCCGTGGACCGTCGACAGCCCGAGCACCGCGCACCCCATCGACCCGGCCGCGCCCAGCACCGCCAGCCGCGCCCGCTCGCTGTCCTCGGGAGGGAAGGCCACCCGGATCTGATGGCCGTACGCCGTCTCGTACGTCAGCTCCCAGCCGCCGTCCACGGTGGCGAAGTGGTCCTGCCGTCTGCCCTCGTACTCGGACACCATGCCGCCCCGGTCGGCGGTGGGTGCCAGCGCCTCGCGCAGGATCCGCAGCCGCTCCGGATAGGGCCGCTCGCCCTCCGCCAGCCGGACGTAGACATGGGCCAGCTCGCGTGCCGGGTCGAACCACGGAGCCAGGCCGGGCTGGTTGTCGGGCAGGGCTTCCGAGACGATCCGCCCGGTGAGCCACCCCTCCAGGAAGTCGACGGCGCCCGGCCCGTACTCCTCGTAATCGTCGTCGCGCGACCACACCACGACCGGCCACTCGTCCGGCGGCCCCACCGTCCGCCAGCACAGATGGTGTCCGCTGCCGGTCACAGCCCACGCGATCAGCCCGCCCGGCTCCGGGAACAGCGGGTAGGGGTAGTGCTCCGGAAACATCTCCCGCGAATCGGCGTAGTCCTCCAGCAGATCCGCCTCCAGCCGGACCGGATTGTCGTCGCCGAACGGTGTGCGCACCGCGATGTGGTCGCGGAACTCGCCCCGCCCGTACGTCTCCACCAGCGCCTTGAAGTCCGCGGGCAGCCGCACCCCCAGCGCGGCCTCCGCCGCCTCCCAGTCGCCGTGGCCGTCCACCGGTTCGGGCGGGGGCGGCACACGGCGGACGAGCTCGGACAGCGGGGCGCGGGGAGAGATCACGGGCACAGCGTAGACGGCGGCCGCGGCCGTCTACGATCGCCGTTCGTGGCCATGACCGAGAACCCGACCGTCGCCCCGCTCGCCGGTGACGACCCGACCCGGCTCGGGCCCTACCGGCTGCTCGGGGTGGTCGGCGCGGGCGGCATGGGGAAGGTCTACCTGGGGGTGGACACGGCGGGCCGGACCGCCGCCGTGAAGGCGCTGCGGACCATAGACGGCATAGACGGCACGGACGGCGAGGACCCCGGGTTGCCGGCCCGCTTCCGGCGGGAGGCCGAAATGGCGCGGTCGGTGCGCGGGCCCGGCCTCGCGGCCGTCCTCGGCCACGGGCTGTCGGGCGAACGGCCCTGGCTCGCCTCGGAGTTCCTCCCGGGCCTGACCCTCACCCGCGCCGTGGACCGTTTCGGGCCGCTCGCGGAGGCGGACATACGGGCGCTGGGGGCGGCGCTGGCCGGAACGCTGGCGCGGATCCACACGGCCGGGCTGGTGCACCGGGACCTCAAGCCGTCGAACGTGGTGCTCACCCGCGGCGGCCCGTACGTCATCGACTTCGGCATCGCCCGGCCCGAGCACGGAATGACCCTCACCGGCGCCGGGTCGGCCCCCGCCACCCCCGGCTTCGCCGCCCCCGAGCAGGTGCTCGGCCGGCGCACCGGGCCACCCGGCGATGTTTTCGCGCTGGGCGCCGTGCTCGCGTTCGCCGCCGGAGGGCGCCTGCCCTTCGGCGACGGCCACCCGGCGGCCGTCCAGTTCCGCACCGTCCATGAGGAGCCGGACCTGGAGGGCGTACCCGCGGCCCTGCTGGGGGTGGTGACCGACTGTCTGGCCAAGGAGCCCGCCGAGCGCCCCGAACCGCGCGAGGTGGCGCGGCGGCTGCGCACCGAACGGGGCGCGGTACGGGGCACGGCGCAGGGCACGATACGGCGCCTGGCCCCGCGCCGCCCCGCCTGGCGCACCGGCCCGCTCGCCGCCGAACTCGCCCGCCGCGCGGCGGACGTCGACCGTACGGTCCGCTCCGCCGCCCCCGAAACGGCCCCGTCCCGGCGCCGGGTGACGGTCGCGGGCGCCGCCACGGCCGCCGTCGCCGTCTGCGCCGCGGGCGGCGGGGCGGGGTGGTGGCTGCTGCGGGGCGACGGCCGACGCCCCGGCGTCCCGGCCGCCACCCCGCTGGCGCGGTACACCCCCGGCACCGCGCCCGCCCCGCTCTGGACCCGCGACGGCCTCGCCACCGACGGCGTGGGCCCGCTCACGGCCGACCGGGTCGTGGTCGCCGGAACCCCCAAGGGCCTTGCCGCCTGGGCCGCGGACACCGGGGAACCCGCGTGGACCTGGACCGATCGGGGCGCTCCGCTGACCGGCGCGGGCCTGCTCGCCGCCGCCGGCGTCGTCCTCGCGGTCACCGCGGGCGGCCGGCTGACCGCCCTGGACGCCCGCGACGGGCGCGAACGCTGGTCCCGGGCGGACGGCGCGGCGCGGCTCCTCGCCACCGACGCCGACACCGCGTACGTACTCGACGGCGAACGGCGGCTGCGCGCACAGCCGCTGACCGGCGCCCGGGCCCGCTGGACGACACCGGCGGCGACCGGCACGGCGAAGGGAGCCGCGGCCGCGGCGGCGGGGCGACGCCTCGTCGTCGCGGGGTCCGACGGGACGGTCACCGCGTACCGCACCGACGACGGCACGGCCGCCTGGCACCAGGACACCGGCGCGGGGGTGGCTCTCACGCCCGCCGTCGCGAACGGCACCGTCTACCTGGGCGGCGCCTCGCTGCGGGCCCTCGCCCTCGCGGACGGCGCACGGCGCTGGACCACCCCCGCCCCCGGCACCGGCAGTTGGGGCTCGCCCGCCCCGGCCGACGGCTCCCTCTACGTCGTCTGGCAGGACCAGCTGATCGCGGTCGACGCCCGTACCGGCGAACAGAGCTGGTCCGTCCTCCCCGGCACCCACGCCCTCCCCACGACCGCCCCCGTGGTCCAGGGCCGGTCCCTCTACCATCCGCTCGGCCAGGATCTCTCCGGCCCGGACGACGGCGTCGTGACCGTCGACCTGCGGCAGGCCGCGGCGGCGTGGTCGCTCGGCGGCGGAGGCGACGAGCCCTGGCGCCTGACCGGCGCGGCCAACCGGGTCTTCCTCGCCCACGCCGGCACCCTGCGCGCCATGCCCGTCCTGTGATCGCGCTCGCCGGCGCTCACCCGCGCCCGCCATGCTTCGACACCCCTAGGCTGCGGTACGTACACATAGCGGGGGCGCGGCACCGTGCCGGGAGGGCTGCCGACATATGCACACCTTGCACAACGCGGATCCGCGTCGACTCGGGCCGTTTCTGATGCTGGCCCGGCTGGGGGAGACGGACAGCGGCGTGCGGCTGTTGGGGCGGCGCGTCGGCGGCGGGCCGGCCGTCGAGGTCACGCTGGTGCGCGCCGCGCTCGCCGACGACCAGCGGCTCCGCGCCCGGCTGCGCCGCGATGTGGCGGCGTCACGGGCCGCCGCCGGGCGCTGGGTGCGCCCCGTTGAGGACGCCGAACTGGACGCGGCTGTCCCGTGGGTGGCCCATGCGTACGTGCCCGCCGTGCCGCTCGCCGAGGCCGTCCGGGCCGCGCCCCAGGGGCTCGCGGAGCCCGGGGTACGGGCGCTGGGCGCGGCGCTCGCCGAGGCGCTGGAGCGGGTCCACTCGGCCGGGATGGTGCATGGTGGCATCTCGGCCGACGCCGTCCTGGTGGCCGGGGACGGCCCCCGCCTGACGGGTTTTCACCACGCGCGCCTCCCTCGACAGGGAGCCCACGGCGGGCGAGCGGGCGGGGGAGCGGACGGAGAGGGAGCCGGCGGCGGCCGAGGGGACGCGTACGACAGCGACACCGGCCGGTTCGCCGGGCCCGCCCCCTTCCTGTCACCGGAACAGGCGCGCGGCCGGGCTCCCGTCCCCGCCTCCGACGTGTTCTCCCTGGCCGCGGTCCTCGCCCACGCCGCCTCCGGCCGCCCCCCGTTCGGCGACGACGCCCCGCCGCAGGTGCTGTACCGGATCGCCGCCGAACCGCCGGACCTCGGCCCGCTGTCCGCCCCGCTCGCCGAGATCCTGACGGGCTGCCTGGACAAGGACCCTGCGGGCCGCCCTGACGCCGCCGCGCTGCGCGCCGCTCTCGGCGGCCCCGACCCGGCCGCGCCACCGCCGCCACCGCGGCTGCCGAGCGCGGTGGTGGCCCGGCTGGCCCGCGAGGCCGCGCAGGTGCTGGTGCTGGAGGAGCCGGTGGCCGCCGACCAGCCCGCCGCGGTCCCGCCCGGCGCCCGCGGCGAACCGGCCGCCGACGGCGAAGTGTTCCCGGGCGACGAGATGTTCACGGCACCCACGCAGGGCGAGGGGCAGGGCCGTGCGCATCCCGTCGCGGACCCGCCGTCCGCCCGTACCACGGCGGCGTCCCGCCGCGCCCTGCTCACCACCGCCGCCGCGGGGGCCGCCGGACTGCTGGCCGGGGGCGGGGCGGTGGCCGGATGGGTGGCGGGCCGCGGCGGACTGTCGGCCCTCACCGCCCCCGGACCGGCCCGGCGCCCCTCAGCCCGCCCCGAGCCGCGCCCGCCGGCCGGCACCGCCCCGCTGGCCCGGTGGCGCTTCGACCTGACGGACGCCACGTCCGTCCCGCCCCTGGTGTGGCGGAACAGGCTCGCCATCATCACCAACGCCCAGGAAGCCGTCGCCCTCGACCTGCGCACCGGCCGCCCGAGCTGGCGCCGCGACGACCTGGGCACCGACGCCACCCCCGAGCCCATCAGCCGCGAACTCGCCCTCGTCGCCGTCGGCGGCAGGCTCACCGCCTTCAACGCCCGCGATGGTCACCAGCGCTGGGTGGAGTCCACGTACTCGGGCTCCGGACTCACCTTCCGGACCATGCTCTCCGTCGATGCCGACGGCCGGCGCGCCTACTTCACCGCCACCGGTGCCGGCGGCGACGACCCGCCCGCCCATGTGGTCGCGTACGACACCCGGACCCGCCGCGAGCGGTGGCGGACCCGGCTGCCCGCCGCCTACGGCCATGACATCGGGGCGTTCCCCACCCGCCGTTCCCTGATCGGTATGGGATACCGGGGTGGCGAGGTGGAGCTGATCTCGCTGCGGCTCTCCGACGGACACCAGGAGTGGCGCAGGCGCTTCGCCGGGGTCGGCACCGGGGACAAGGTCGGGATATCCCCCACCCGCGGCCTGCTCTACGCCGCACACGGGGCGACGCTGCGCGCGGTCGACATCGACTCGGGACGGCAGCGGTGGTCGCTGGACATCAACGGCTACGCGTCGACGAAGTCCCCGCTGGGTCACCCGGTGGTCCGTCAGGGGCCGGGCGGAAAGGGCGATGTGCTGTACGTGTCCGACGGCACCAAGCTGGTGTACGCGGTCGACCCGGACCGCGGCACCGAGCTGTGGCGGTCCGCGCTGCCCGACGACACCGTGTGGAAGGCGACCCCCACGCTCTCCGTCAGCGACTCCGGCCGTACGGTGCTGGCCGCCGCGGCGGCGGGGGTGTTCGCGCTCGACGCCCGGACGGGTGGTGTGCGGTGGCGCTTCCAGGAGAGCGGTGGCGAGCTCCTGGACGGCTACTACGTCTACCCGGCGGGATCGTCCGCCGTCATCGCTCACGGCGCCGCCGTGTTCATGCTTCCGGTGGAGTGAAGGGATGACCGTGACCGTGACGGCCGACCAGCCCGCCTCGCCCGTACGGCCGTTGCTCGGCCACGACCCGGAGGCGTTCGGCCGCTACCGGCTGCTCGCCCGCCTCGGCTCGGGCGGGATGGGCACCGTCTTCCTGGCCCGCTCCGACGGCGGCCGGACCGTGGCCCTCAAGGCGGTGCACCGGGCGCTGGCCGACGAGAAGGAGTTCCGGGAGCGGTTCCGGCAGGAGCTCCAGGCCGCCCGCTCCCTGGGCGGAGCCGACTTCTTCCCGGCCGTCGTGGACGCCGACACCACCGGGCCGCGGCCATGGCTGGCCTCCGAATATCTGCTCGGTCCGTCGCTGGCGCAGGCGGTCGAGGCCCATGGCCCCTGGCCGTACGCCGCGTTGCGCGCCCTGGGGGCGGCGCTCGCCCAGGGCCTTGCCGCGGTGCACCGCCAGGGCCTGGTGCACCGCGATCTGAAGCCCTCCAATGTGCTGATCACCGCCGAGGGGCCCAAGCTGATCGACTTCGGGCTCGCCCGGGCCGTGGGCGCCGAGCGGCTGACCCGCACCGGCCGCCAGGTGGGCACCCCCGCCTACTTCTCGCCCGAACAGGCGCGCCCCGTCGGCGGGCAGAGCGTCGGACCGCCCGCCGACGTGTTCGCGCTGGGCGGCCTGCTGGTGTACGCCGCCACCGGGCGGGCGCCGTTCGGCGAGGGCGAGGCCAACGACGTGCTGTACCGCGTGGCGTATCAGGAGCCGGACCTCGCCGGGGTGCCGGAGGAGCTGTGGCCGCTGGTCGTCGGCGCCCTGGCCAAGGACCCCGCCGACCGGCCCGCCGCCGAACGGATCGCGCGCGCCCTGGCGGGCACGGGCGACGACGGCGGACACGACGGCCGATCCGAGGGGCGACGGGAGCGGGACGGGGAACACGCGGGCGAACGGGAGCGCGAGCGGCAGCGGTTCGCCGGGCTGCTCCCGGCGGGCGTGCTTCAGGACATCGCGCTGCGCACCGCGACCGTCTGGGACACGGCGGTGCGGCGGGACGAGCGGCCACAGGCCACGCCGCCCCCCGCCGTCCCGGAGGCGCCGCCTTCCCCGGACGGCCCGCGCCCGGCCCGCCGCCGGCTGCTGCTCGGCGGGGTCGGGGCCCTGGCCGCCGCCGGGGTGGCGGGCGGCGTGTGGTGGGCGGCGGCCGGCTCCGGCGGCGACGGCCCGCCCGGCGGCCCCCGGCCCGGCCCCGGCGGCGGGGGCGCGGGCACCGCGCCACAGCCGCTGTGGGAGTACCGGGGCCCGATCGGGGACCTGGGGCGGCCGCTGCTCCACCGCGGTGTCGTCGCCGTGCAGGCCGACCCGGGGGCGGGCATCCTCGGGGTGGACGCCCGCCGTGGCACCCTGCGCTGGACCGCGCCCGCGGTGGCCGGATACACCCCGACGGCCTGCGGCGGACTGCTCGTCATGAAAGCCGCCTACGCCGACGGGGACGACCGGCTGGCGATGGTCGACGCCGCCGACGGCAGAACCTGGTACTCGGATCCGCTGGGGGTGACCTTCCGCTTCATGGACCGCCCGGTCGCCGCGGCGGACGGCCGCACCGCGTATGTGGTCGGCCACTCGGGCCCGCACAGCGACGGCCTGCCGAACACCCGCCGCCGCTATCTGCTCGCGTACGACACGGTGGCCCGGAAGGTGCGCTGGCGCCGGGAGATCGCGCGCGGCGAGGCGGGGGAGCTCCCGGGCCGGGTGGCGGACGGCCGGCTGGTGCTCGTCGACGCCGGCTCGGTGGCCGCGTACGACACGGCGGACGGCCGTCGGCGGTGGCGCGTGGCGCTGCCCGGCGGCGAGCTGATCCCGGGTGACGGCGGCGGCATGGTGCCCCCGTGGACGGCGGCGGTGGCGCGGGGCACCGTGCTGGTCTGCGGCCTGGGGCTGAGCGCGATCGATCTGCGCACCGGCCGCGGGCGCTGGCGGATCGACCCCGGACAGCTGCCCTCCGGCACGGGCGACGGGCCGACGTTCGGCGCCCCGGCCGTGGCGGACGGCGTCGCCTATTTCACCGTCCTGGGCACGCATGTGTTCGCCGTCGACCTTGCGTCCCACCAGGTGCGGTGGAAGTGGAAGGCGGACACCGACCTGGCCCTGCCGCCCGCCGCCACCGGGGTGGCCGACGGGCTGGTCTTTCCGCCGTCCTCCGACACCCGCGCCGCCGCGGTCGCGGTGGACCTCCGTACCGGACGGACGCGGTGGACCCTGCGCGACTCGTCCGGTTCCGTGCTCGGCACCACGGAGCCGCTGGCGGGCCAGGGGCGGCTGTACGTCGTGCGCGGCAAGTCGATCCGGGCGCTGCCGCTGACCTGACGCGCCACGGGCCTGACGCGCCAGGGGCCTGACGCGCCGGGCGCCGGACCCCGGGCGGGACCGGCCCGGGGGTGCCGCGCGGGGCCGAACAACATGCCGGAGCCGGTCCTCGGTTGACTTAAACCTTGGTTGATATCGGAGTCTCGGGATGCGGGCGGGTGATCCACCCGACGCACCGGTCACGAAGACAAGGCTCCGTCATGTCACATACACAACACGCTCCCGGCGACGCCCCGCCCTCCTCACCCCGGCTCGGGGTGCTCGCCGCCGTGGTCACGCTCGGCTCCATCATGTCGGTGCTGGACACCACCGTGGTGAACGTCGCCATCAACCCGCTGGCCAAGCGGTTCGACGCGCCGCTCGCCACGGTCCAGTGGGTGGCCTCCGGGTACTCCCTGGCCCTGGCCGCGGTGATCCCGGTGACGGCCTGGGCGATCCGGCGGTTCGGCACCAAGCGCGTCTACATGACGGCCATCGCGCTGTTCACCCTCGGCTCCCTGCTGGCCGGGACGGCGTGGTCGATCGAGTCGCTGGTGGCCTTCCGGATGGTGCAGGGCCTGGGCGGCGGCATGATCGTGCCCACCGGGATGACTATCATGATGCGGGCCGCCACCCCGGAGACCATGGGCCGCATCATGAGCATCATGGGCATCCCCATCCTCATCGGCCCCGTCAGCGGGCCGGTTCTGGGCGGCTGGCTGGTGGACTCCTTCTCCTGGCGCTGGATGTTCACCATCAATGTGCCCGTCGGCGTGGTCGCCCTGCTCGTCGTCTCCCGCGCCCTGCCGCGCGCCGCCGGAGGCCCCGGCCAACGGCTGGATCTCCCCGCCCTGCTGATGCTGTCCCCGGGCCTGGCCGCGCTGATCTACGGCCTGTCCACCGGCGCCGAGCGCCGTGACTTCGGCGGCCCGGGCGTGGTGATCCCGGCGGTGGTGGGGGCCATGCTGGTGGTGGGCTTCGTCCTCCGGGCCCGGGTCTCCCCGCACCCGCTGATCGATCTGCGCCTGTACCGCGACCGGTCCTTCGCGGCCGGTGCGGCGACGCTGGGCCTGTTCGTCGTCGGCTACTTCGGCAGCATGCTGCTGCTGCCCATGTACTTCCAGGTGGTGCGGGGCGAGAGCGTCACGGCCTCCGGCCTGCTCGGCGCCCCCCTGGGGCTGGCGGCCGGTGTGACCATGCAGTTCTCCGGACGTCTCGCGGACCGGGTCCCGCCGCGGTGGCTGGTGGTCGGCGGGATCTCCACGGCGGCGCTCGGCATGACGCTGCTGACCGTACAGTTGTCGGACACCACCGCGTTCTGGCGGGTGGGCGCCTCGCTGCTGGTGCTGGGCACCGGCGTCGGCATGACGATGATGCCGACGATGGCCGCCGCCACCCGCGGGCTGTCGGGGGAGGACGCCCCCTCGGCCTCGACGGCCCTTCAGATCACCTCCCAGGTGGCGGCCGCGACCGGCGTGGCCCTGTTCTCCGTCACGCTCTCCATCAACGGTGGCGGCTCCACCACCCCCACCCACGCCGGGCCCTTCGCGGACACCTACCTGTGGGCGGTGGCCCTCATGCTCGCCGCCGTCCTCCCCGCGCTGTGCCTCCCGCGCCGCCGCCCGGCGGTGGCGCCGGCGGCGGACGCCCCCGCCGAGGAGCGCGCCCCGGAACACACCTGACGCCATGTCGGCCCGTCCGATGAATCGTGACCCGGTAACTTTCGTTACTGGGTTAAGATTCTTTCCCGGCTCCCGCCGCGTCGGCGGGCCGCCGTCCGCCACCCGCCGACCGTCGATTCGGAGCACGTCATGCGCATCGGTGTCGCCCTGCCCACCGACCACACCCGGCTGTCACGCGAGGCCAACTCCGTCGACACCCTGATCGGCCAGGTCAAGGAGCTGGCCGACGCCGGGTTGTCCGCCGCCTGGTTCACCCAGCGGTTCGACCACGACGCCATCACCGTGGCCGCCCTGGCGGCCCGCGAGGTTCCCGGCATCGATGTCGGCACCGCGGTCGTGCCGATCTACCCCCGGCACCCGATCGCCCTGTCCATGCAGGCACAGACCGCGCAGGCGGCCTCCCACGGGCGCTTCACGCTGGGCGTCGGACTGTCGATCAAGTCGTTCGTCGAGCAGGTCTACGGGCTCGCGCCCCACCCCCGGGTCCGCCATCTGCGCGAACACCTGGAGGCGCTGGGCTCCTTGCTGGAGACCGGCGTGGTGGACCTCGACGGGGAGACCCTGGTCGCCAGGACCTCGCTGCCGGGCAGCGTGCCGGGCGCTCGGCCACGGGTGCCGGTGCTGGTCGCGGCGGCGGGGGAGCAGACCCTGCGCGCCGCGGGTGAACTCGCCGACGGGGCGCTGCCCATCCTCTCCGGGCCGCGCACCCTGGCCGAGTACACCGTCCCCACCATCACCCGGTACGCCGAAGCCGCCGGCCGCCCGGCGCCCCGCGTCGCCGTGATCGTCTCCGGTGTCGTCACCGCCGATGTGGCCGGCGCCCGCGCCCGCGCCGAGCAGAACATGGCCCCCTACCGGAACCTCCCCGCCTACCGCGCCGCGCTGGACCGCGAGGGCATCGACAACCCCGCCGACCTGGTCGCGATCGGCGACGAGGAACTGCTCGCCGCCCAAGTGGCCGCGTACTTCGAGGCGGGCGCCACCGAACTCGTCTACACCCAGACCGCGATCGGCTCCCCCGAGGACGAGCGCCGCACCTGGCGGCTCCTCGGCGAACTGGCCCGGCGCGGCTGATCCCGCGCCGCGCGGAAATCGCTGGTCGCCCCGCGGGCCCCACCGGCATCATGTCCGGATGCTGATCAGGGAAGCCACGCCACGGGACTGGCCCGCCATCTGGCCCTTCTTCCATGAGATCGTCGCCGCGGGCGATACCTACACCTATCCGCTCGACCTCGGCGAGGAGCAGGGCCGCGACTGGTGGCTCCTGACGCCACCGAACCGTACGGTCGTCGCCGTCGACGACGCGGGCACGGTCCTCGGCACGGCGAAGATGAACAACAACCAGATGGGCAACGGCGCGCACGTCGCGAGCGCCAGCTACATGGTCGCCCCGGCCCACTCCGGACAGGGCGTGGGCCGGGCGCTGTGCCAGTACTCGCTGGACTGGGCCCGGGCGGCGGGCTTCCGCCGGATCCAGTTCAACGCGGTCGTGGAGACCAACGTGCACGCGGTGCGGCTGTACGAGTCGCTCGGCTTCGAGGTGCTGGGGACGCTCCCGGAGGGCTTCCACCACCCGACGGAGGGATACGTGGGGCTGCACATCATGCACCGCGCACTGTGAGGCACGGGCGCGGGCCCGGGGTTCCCCGGACCCGCGCCGCTCAGCCGGCGCTCCGCCGCTGCTGGGCCTCGATCCGGCGCAGTACGGACTCCAGGTGCGCCTCGGAGGCGGCCCGGGCCGCCTCGGGGTCGCGGGCCTCGACCGCCCGCAGGATGGCCTGGTGCTCCTCGATCGTCGAGCGCCGCCGGGCGGCCGACAGGGGCGAGGAGCGCCGCCCCGGCTCCCCGATCTCGTACACCCGGTCGAGCAGCCGCAGCAGCAGGGGGTTGCGGGTGTACTGGGCGATGGCCCGGTGGAAGGTGCGGTCCAGGTCGGTGAACTCCTGCCGCGACGGCTCGCGCCGCATCGCGTCGAGGAGCGCGTGGAGCTGGACGATGTCGGCGGGCGTCGCGCGCGTCGCCGCCCGCGCGGTCACCGACGGTTCGATGCACGCGCGCACCTCCATGACCTGGAGGAGTTCGGCCGTGGCGTCGAGCCCCGCGGCCAGGACGTCGCCGCGCGGCGTGGCCCCCGGGTCGAGGACGACGGTGCCCGCGCCGGGGCGGCGGGCGACCAGCCCGCGGGAGGCGAGCGCGCGCAGCGCCTCGCGGACCGAGCCGCGGGAGACCCCGAGGCTCTCCGCGAGCTCCCGCTCGGGGGGCACCCGCGAGCCGGGCGGCAGCTCGCCGCTGAGGATCAGCCGCTCCAGACCGACGGCCAGCGCGTCCGGCCTCGACAGGGTGGAGTGCCGCAGTTGCCGCCAGTCCATTCGTTGGTTCTCAGCCTTCTGACGATCCGGTCGGTGGCTCAGGCTCTCATATCGCGAAGAAGCCGGAGCAAGGCGATTTAACCAGGTGGTGACGGTGCGGAAACCAGCCGCCCGGGGCCGCCGCACTAGCGTCACCCGACATCCACTTGGTCCTACCAATGGACCAACCGGCGTTTCTCCGCCATGCTGGGCCGCGCCGCGCCCCTCCCACCCCTCGGTCCCCACCAGTAAGGCAAGACAGCCATGCGCCCACGCCGCCTGCCCCTGCCGCCTTCGCCCCGGGCCGCCATCGCCCTCGTCCTCTGCGCAGCGCTCGGCGCCACCGCCGGCTGCGCCTCCCTGGCCAGTCCCGCGACCGAGACCGGCCCGGTCCGGATGGCCGACCCCCGGCCCGTCCGCGACGGCGGCACGCTCACCGTCGCGCTCAAGTCCGACCCCGACAAACTCGACCCGACCCTGGCCAGCACCGCCGTCGGCCGGACCGTCTTCTCCGCCATGTGCGAGAAGCTGTACGACGTCGACCAGGACAACAAGATCGTGCCGCAGCTCGCCGCCGCGCTCCCGAAGACCACCGACCACGGACGCACCGTCACCATCCGCCTGCGCGAGGGCATCCGGTTCGCCGACGGCACCCCCCTGGACGCACGGGCCGTCAAGACCTCCCTCGAACGGCACAAGACGCTGACCGGCTCCACCCGCGCGGGCGAGCTGAAACCCGTGACCGCTGTCAGCGCCATCGGGGACGACACGCTCCGGCTGCGGCTGAGCGAGCCGTACGTCCCCCTCCTCTCGCTCCTCGCCGACCGCTTGGGGATGGTCATGTCCCCCAAGGCGCTGAAGACCTACGGCGACCGGTTCGCGAGCCACCCCACCTGCGTCGGCCCGTTCCGCTACGAGGAGCGGGTCGTCGGCGACCGCATCGTGCTGCGGAAGGACCCGCGGTACTACGACGCCGACAAGGTCCACCTCGACCGGGTCGTCTACCGCACCATCACCGACGGCAACGTCCGCATGGCGAACCTGCTCTCCGGCGACATCCAGGTCGGCGACCAGATGGACCCGGTCCAGGTCGGCAGGGCGCTCACCGAGCCGGGGCTCCAGCTGTTCCACTCGCCCTCGCTCGGCTACTACGGGCTCACCCTCAACATCGGCAACACCAAGGGCGCCGGGGCGCCGCCGGGCCGTATCGACAGCCCGATCGCCCGGGACGTACGGGTGCGCGAGGCGTTCGACCTCTCCCTTGACCGGGCGCTGATCAACAAGATCGTCTTCCAGGGCATGTACCGGCCCACCTGCGGCCCGCTCCCCGAGGGCACCCCCTACTCCGCCGCGGCCGACTGCCCCGCCGCCGACCCCGCGAAGGCCAGGCGGCTGCTGAGACAGGCCGGGGTGTCCACCCCGGTGCGGGTGCGGCTCCAGGTCAGCACCACACCGGAGGACAGCCGGCTCGGCCAGGTCGTCCAGGCCATGGCCAAGGAGGCCGGCTTCGAGGTGACCCTGCGGCCGACCGAGTTCGCCACCGGACTGCAACACGCCCGCTCCGGCGACTTCCAGGCCGCCACCACCAACTGGTCCGGCCGGCTCGACCCGGCCGGAAACATCGACGCGTTCGCCGGCACGGGCGGCGCCCAGAACTACGGCGGACTGTCCGACCCCACCGTCGACAAGCTCATCGCCGACGGACACTCCACCGCCGACATGGCCGACCGCAAGAACATCTACGAACGGCTCGTGGAGCGCGTCAGGAGCCGGCACACCGTGCTCTACCTCATCCAGCCCAACAACTATGTGTCCGCCACCAAGGACATCGCGGGACTGCGGGTCCTCGGCGACGGACTGATCCGGGTGAAGGAAGCCGGATACACGAAGGGAGACCGCTGATGTCCCGGCCGATGCCCCGCTATCTGCTGCGCCGGGTCGGCGAGTCGCTCATCACCCTCTTCCTGGTCAGCGTCGTGGTCTTCGCCGGTGTCCGGGCCCTGCCCGGCGACACGGCCACCGCCCTGGCCGGCGAGGAGGCCACCCCCGAGGCGATCGCCGGGATCCGCCGCGCCTACGGGCTCGACGACAACATCGTGATCCAGTACCTGCGCTATGTGCGCCACGCCGTCACCGGCGACCTGGGGACCTCCTCCCGCACCGGCCTCCCCGTGCTCGACTCCGTCCTCGACGCCCTGCCCGTCACCCTCGAACTCTCCGCGCTGGCCCTGCTGCTCGCCGTCCTCGTCGGCGTCAGCGCCGGGGTCGTGGCCGCGGTCAGGCGCGGCAGGCCCGAGGAGTGGCTGGTGAACGCCCTGGCGCTGCTGGGCCTTTCGATCCCCGCCTTCTGGCTCGGCATCGTGCTCATCCTCACCTTCGCCATCGCCGTCCCCGTGTTCTCCGCCTCCGGCTTCGTCCCCTTCGGCGTCGACCCGGTGGAGAACCTGCGGCACATGGTGCTTCCGGCGATCGTCCTCGGCTCCGGCCTCGCTGCGGTCGTCATGCGGCAGACCCGCGCCGCCATGCTCGGCTCGCTGTCCGCCGACTACATCCGCACCGCTCGCGCCAAGGGCCTCTCCCGCCGCCAGGTGATCGGCTCGCACGCGCTGCGCAACAGCCTGGTCACCGTCGTCACCGTCCTCGGTCTGCAACTCGGCCATCTCATCTCGGGCGCCGTGGTCACCGAGCAGATCTTCGTCCTGCCCGGCTTCGGCAAGCTCACCATCGACGCGGTGTTCTCGCGGGACTACGCGATGGTCCAAGGCGTGGTGCTGTTCACCTCCGCCGCCTACATCCTGGTCAACCTGCTGGTCGACCTGGCCTATTCGCTGATCGACCCCCGCATCCGGCTCGGAGGTGCCCGGTGACTGTCGTAGGCAACCCGGCCAACCCGGCCCCCACCGCCCCCGCCACCGGCGAACCCGCCCCCGCGGCCGACGCGCCGCCCTCCCCGGTCCGGCTGCTGCTCCGCAACCCGCTCGCCCTCACCGGCGCCGTCGCCGCCGCGCTCCTGGTCCTGATCGCCCTGTTCGCGCCGCTGATCGCGCCCTACGACCCCACCCGGCCCGACTTCACCGCCGCCCTCCACCCGCCGAGCTGGGCACACTGGCTCGGCACCGACGACCTCGGCCGCGACCAGCTCTCCCGGGTCCTCCACGGGGTGCGGGCCTCGCTCCAGATCGGACTGCTCGCGGTGGCGCTGGCCTTCGCCGTCGGTGTGCCGCTCGGCCTGGCCGCGGGCTACTACGGGCCCCTCGCCGACTCCGTGGTCTCCCGGCTCACCGACACCCTGCTCGCCTTCCCCTTCCTGGTGCTGGCGGTCGGCCTCGCCACCATCCTCGGCCCCTCGCTGCTCAACGCCACCATCGCCATCGGCGTGTCCCAGATCCCCGCCGTCATCCGCATCACCCGGGCGGAGACGCTGCGCCTCAAACACCTCGACTACGTCGCCGCAGCCGTGGCCAACGGCGGCGGCGACCGGACCGTGCTCTTCCGGCACATCCTGCCCAACTCCCTGTCGGCGCTCACCGTCCAGGCCACCGTCGGCATCCCGGGCGCCATCATCGGCGAGGCGCTGCTCAGCTTTCTCGGCCTCGGCGTCCAGCCCCCGTCCCCCTCGCTCGGGGTGATGCTCTCCAGCGCACAGGCGTATATCGCCGCCGCCCCCTGGATGGCCGTCTTCCCGGGCGTGGCGATCGTGGCCGCGACCCTCGCGTTCAATCTGCTCGGCGACGGGCTGCGCGACATCCTCGACCCCCGTGGAGACAGCCGATGACCACGCCCCCCGCGCTCAGCGTCCGGGACCTGTCCGTCGTCTTCCGCAGCCCCGGCCGCTCGGTGCACGCGGTCGACGGCCTGTCGTACGACGTGGCCGCCGGCGAAGTCCTGGCCGTCGTCGGCGAGTCAGGCTGCGGCAAGTCCGTGACCTCCACCGCCGTCATGGGCCTGCTGCCGCCCACCGCCGAGGTCACCGGCTCGGTACGGCTCGGCGGCCGGGAGCTCGTCGGCGCCCCCGACAAGGAACTGAGGGACGTCCGCGGCAAGGAGATCGCGATGATCTTCCAGGAGCCGATGACCTCGCTGAACCCCGTCCTCACCATCGGCCGCCAGGTCCGCGAGGTCCTCGGCCGCCACCGGGGGATGAGCCGGCGCGAGGCCCGCGACCACGCCGTCGAACTGCTCGACCTCGTCGGCATCCCCGCGCCCGGCCGACGCGCCGGCGACTACCCCCACCAGCTCAGCGGCGGCATGCGCCAGCGGGTGATGATCGCCATCGCCATCGCCTGCGACCCCGCCGTCCTCATCGCCGACGAACCCACCACCGCCCTGGACGTCACCGTCCAGGCGGGCATCCTGGAGGTGCTGCGCTCCCTGCGGGAGCGGCTCGGCACCGCGATCGTCCTGATCACCCACGACCTCGGCGTCGTCGCCGACATCGCCGACCGGGTGCTGGTGATGTACGCGGGACGCGCCGTCGAACAGGCCCTCGTGGACGACCTGTTCGCCGATCCGCGCCACCCCTACACCCGCGGTCTCCTGGGCGCCGTGCCCGTACGCGACCGCACCGCGGCCCGCCAGGGCAGACCACGGCTCCAGGAGATCCCCGGCCTCGTCCCCAGCCTGACCGAGCAGCCCGACCGGTGCACCTTCCAGCCCCGCTGCGCCGCCGCCGACCAGCAGTGCGCCACCGCCCGTCCGGACCTGCGGCCGCTGCGCGAGGCGCACCACGCCGCCTGCTGGCACCCCGTACGGACGCCCCTGCCCCACCGGTCCGAGGAGGCCGCCCAGTGAACGCCGCACCCCCGGCCGAGCCCGCCCACCCCGTCCTTGACATCACCGGCCTCAAACGCCACTTCGGCGGGGGCGCGGGCACCGTCAAGGCCGTCGACGGCGTCAGCCTCACCATCGGCCGGGGCGAGATCCTCGGCCTGGTCGGTGAGTCGGGCAGCGGCAAGTCCACCGTGGGGCGCTGCGCCGTACGGCTCGACCGCCCCACCGACGGCACCGTACGCATCAACGGCCGCGACATCACCCGCCTGTCCCGGCGCGCGCTGCGCCCGCTGCGCAAGGACTTCCACCTCGTCTTCCAGGACCCGTCCTCCTCGCTCGACCCCCGGATGACCGTGGGCGCCATCGTCGCCGAACCGCTGCGGCTGCACCGCATCGCCACCGGCGACGCCCTGCGCGAGCGGGTCGCCGCGCTGCTCGAACAGGTGGGGCTGCGCCCCGAACACGCCCGGCGGCGCCCGCACGAGCTGTCCGGCGGCCAGCGGCAGCGCGTCTCCATCGCCCGCGCCCTGTCCGTCGACCCCCGGCTGCTGGTCGCCGACGAGCCGACCTCGGCGCTGGACGTCTCCGTCCAGGCGTCCGTCCTCAATCTGCTGGCGGACCTCCAGCGGGACCGGCACTTCGGCTGTCTGTTCATCACCCACGACCTGGCCGCCGTCGAGTACCTCGCCGACCGGATCGCGGTCATGTACCTGGGGCAGCTGGTGGAACAGGCCCCGGCCGCCGAGCTGTTCGCCGACCCCAAGCACCCCTACACCCAGGCGCTGCTGTCCGCCGCGCCCGTGCCCGACCCGCCCCGGCAGCGGACCCGCGCCCGGATCCTGCTCAGCGGGGAGCTGCCCAGCCCGCTCGACCCGCCCGCGGGCTGCCGCTTCCACACCCGCTGCCCGCTCGCCACCGACCGCTGCCGCACCGAGCCCCCCGCCCTGCGCGAGCTGCCCGGCGGCGGACGGCAGGTCTCCTGCCATCTGGTGGCCGACGACGGCACCGCGCCGGACGCCTCGGCCGCGCCCCGCTGACCAGGGCCCGCCGACGCCACGGGAACGCAAGCCCGCCTCGCCCGCCCCGCGTGGAACGATCGAGCCGTACCGAGACCAGGAGAGCCGCTTCATGTTCACCACCCGCCCCACCCTCCAGGGCACCCACGGCATGGTGTCCTCCACCCACTGGCTGGCCTCCCAGTCCGCCATGGCCGTCCTGGAGGACGGGGGCAACGCCTTCGACGCGGCCGTGGCCGCCGGGTTCGTCCTCCATGTCGTCGAACCGCACCTGAACGGCCCGGCCGGGGAGGTGCCGATCATCCTCGCCCCGGCGGGCTCCGCCCCGACCGTGCTGTGCGGGCAGGGCCCGGCCCCCGCCGGGGCCACCATCGACCACTACACCTCGCTCGGCCTCGACCTGGTCCCCGGCACCGGCCCGCTCGCCGCCGCCGTGCCCGGCGCGTTCGACGCCTGGATGCTGCTGCTGCGCGACCACGGCACCAAACAACTCGCCGACGTCCTGAAGTACGCCATCGGCTACGCCGAGCACGGCCACCCCGCCGTCGAGCGCGTCGGCGAGACCGTCGAGACCGTACGGGAGCTCTTCGAGACCGAGTGGACCACCTCGGCCGCGCTCTACCTGCCCGGCGGCAGGGCCCCCGCCCCCGGGCGGCTGCTGAAGAACCCCGCCCTCGCCGCGACCTGGCGGCGGCTGCTCACCGAGGCCGAGGCGGCGGGCCCCGGCCGGGAGACCCGGATCGACGCGGCCCGCGGGATCTGGCGCGAGGGCTTCATCGCCGAGGCACTCGCCGAGGCCGCCGCCCGGCCCACCATGGACTCGTCCGGGGACCGCCACACCGGCACCCTCACCCGCGACGACCTCGCCGCCTTCGTCGCCACCTACGAGGCCCCCGTCTCCTACGACTGGAACGGCTGGACGGTGTGCAAGGCCGGACCCTGGAGCCAGGGCCCGGTGTTCCTCCAGCAACTCGCCCTGCTGCCGCCCGGACTGACCGCCGACGACTACGGAACCCCCGACTATCTGCACACCCTCATCGAGGGCGGCAAGCTGGCCATGGCCGACCGCGAGGCCTGGTACGGCGACTCCGCCGACGTCCCCCTCGACGACCTGCTCTCCGCCCCGTACAACGACGAGCGGCGGGCGCTCATCGGCGAGCGCGCCAGCCACGAGCTCCGGCCCGGGCGGCCCGGCGGCCGCGAGCCGCGCCTCAGCCAACAGGCCCTGGCCGCGATCGCGCGGTCGGCGTCGCACACCCCCGGGCCCGCCACCGCCCCCGGCGCCGGGGAGCCCACCGTCGGCCCCGACGGCACCACCCGCGGCGACACCTGCCACCTCGACGTGGTCGACCGCTGGGGCAACATGGTCGCCGCCACCCCCAGCGGCGGCTGGCTCCAGTCCAACCCCGTGATTCCCACGCTCGGATTTCCGCTCGGCACCCGGCTCCAGATGACCTGGCTGGACCGCGGCCTGCCGGGCTCCCTCACCCCCGGCCGCCGCCCCCGCACCACCCTCACCCCCTCCCTCGCGCTGCGCGGCTCCACCCCCGTCATGGCCTTCGGCACCCCCGGCGGCGACCAGCAGGACCAGTGGAGCACCCACTTCTTCCTCGCCGTCGCCCTGCGCGCCCCGGTGCGCTCGGGACTCGACCTCCAGGGCGCCATCGACGCGCCCAACTGGCATCAGGAGAGCTTCCCCGGCTCGTTCCACCCCCGGTCGATGGCGGCGGGGAAGGTCGTGGTCGAGTCCAGGATCGGCGAGCCCGCCATCGCCGAACTCCGCCGCCGCGGCCATGACGTCACGGTCGGCGGCGCCTGGACCGAGGGCCGGCTGTGCGCGGTCGCCCGCGACCCCGACACCGGCGTCCTCCTGGCGGCCGCCAACCCCCGTGGCGCCCAGGGGTACGCGGTGGGCCGCTGACACCGCGGCCGGGCCCGCTCTCCGGTGGCGAGCGGCCTGGCCGGGCGGGTGTCGGTGCCGTGCCTTACGGTCGTCCCATGACCACGTCCGACGATGTCCGTGAAATCGCGCTGTCGCTCCCCGAGACGACGGAGAAGATCGCCTGGTCCATGCCCACCTTCCGGGTCGCCGGAAAGATGTTCGCCACGCTCCCCGAGGACGAGACGTCGATGGCCGTCAGATGTCCCAAGGAGGAGCGGAACGAACTGGTCCTCGCCGAGCCGGAGAAGTTCTGGATCGCCGACCACGAGGCGAGCTTCGCCTGGGTGCGGGTGCGGCTCGCCGCGCTGGACGACAGGGACGAGCTGCGCGACATCCTCGTGGACTCCTGGCAGCAGGCCGCGCCGCCCCGGCTCCTGGAGGCACGGGCCGGGAAGACGGGGCGGTAAGCCCACAGCAACAGGATGGCGGCGCCGGCCACCCCGCTGCCGTACCGGACGTTCCGGCCGAACTCAGGGCCGGGCGGGCGGATTCAGCGCAGGCCGAAGCGGTCCGCCCAGGACATCACGTCCCACGGGCTCGCATTGCCGCCGCAGACCACCAGCCCCAGCCGGGCCCCGTCGCCCACCCGCTCCAGCACCCGCCGCGCGGCCGGCAGAAGGCAGCCGGCCGCGGGCTCGGCCCAGACCTTCGCATGCTCGGCGAGGTCGAGGGTGCCCCGCACCGCCTCCGCGTCCGACACCACCAGCACCTCGGTGACCAGGGCGGACACATGCTCGTAGGTGAGTTCGCAGACGGAGGGCGCGCTGAGGGTGGAGACGACCGAGGACAGCGCGACCGGCACCGGGCCGCCCGCGGCCAGCGCCTCGGACATGGCCTGGGCCCCTTCGGTCTCCACACCCCAGATCCGCACCCCGGGCCGCCGAGCGCGCAGCGCCGCGGCGACCCCGGCGATCAGCCCGCCACCGCCGATGCTGACCAGCACATCGGTCAACTCGTCGGCGTCCTCGGCCAGTTCCAGGCCGACGGTGCCCTGCGCGGCCACCACCACGGGGTCGTCATAGGGGTGCACCAGGGTCAGCCCCTCGGCCTCCAGCCGTGACATCAGGGCGAACGCGCCCTCCATGTCCTCCGTCAGCCGCACCGTGGCCCCCGCCGCCTCCGCGATCCGGGCGGCGCGCGCGGGCGCCGCCCGCGGCATCACGACGGTCGCCTTCACATCCAGGGCGCCGGACATCACCGCGAGCGCGATCCCGTGGTTGCCGCCGCTCACCGCCACCACGCCCGCCGCGCGCTCGGCCTCGCTCAGCGACAGGAGCTTCGCCGTCGCCCCGCGCGCCTTGAAGGAGCCGGTGCGCTGGAGCAACTCCAGCTTGGTGGTGACCGGCGCGCCCAGCAGATCGGTCAGTCCCGGGCTCGCCACGGTCGGGGTGCGCACGACACGTCCGGCGATCCGCTCGGCGGCCGCCTCAATCGCCTGGATGTCTGTGATGTTGGCGATGTCCATCACGGCCCACCTTCCTGTGAGAGTGCCAGGGGACGCGGCGGCCGGCGACGGGGAGTCGCCGTATCGCCCGTGATCGACACCCTAACCACCCCGCCCGGGAGGGTCAGGAGGCGTCATGGAGCCCGGTCACCCGCATCGTGATGTTCAACCGCCCCGAGCGCAGCCCGGTGGCGGGGTCGCCGGTGCCTCCATGGACCCGGGGCACGCCGTGGTACAGGTACCGCGAAGGGCCGCCGAAGACGAACAGATCCCCGGAGGCCAGCTCGATATCGGTGTACGGCCGGGTGCGGGTCGCGGTGTTGCCGACCCGGAAGACACAGGTGTCCCCGATGCTCAGCGAGACGACCGGCGCGGCGGACTTCTCGTCCTTGTCCTGGTGCATACCGAGTTTGGCCGCGCCGTCGTAGAAGTTGATCAGCGCCGTGTCGGGTGTGTAGTCGGCCGCGGCCCACTCGGCCGACTCGTTCCCGTATGCCTCGGCCAGCGCGCGGCGGCCCAGCTCCACCATCCAGCGGGGGAACTCCGCGACCCGGGCGCCGTTCACATCGTCGGCCGTACGGCTGTACCGGTACGGCAGCCAGTGCCAGCCGACGCACACGGTCCGGATGGACATGACGCCCCCGTTCGGCAGCCTGGTGTACCGGATCGGGACGGGCCCGACGGCCCAGGCCCGGCAGGCCGCCACGAGGTCGCGCTGCTGCTGTGGCGTGAGCCAGCCGGGCACATGCACCGCGCCCGGCGCGACCTCCAGGCGCGGCCGTGGGATCAGCGCGCTCATACGCCCTCGTGGGCCAGCAGCTGCCGCTTGCGCTCCAGGCCGCCCGCGTAGCCGGTCAGCGTGCCGTTCGCGCCGATCACCCGGTGGCAGGGGCGCACCACCAGCAGCGGGTTCCCGCCGAGCGCCGTGCCCAGGGCGCGCACCGCCCCGCGCGGGGCCCCGATCCGCTCGGCGAGCCCGCCGTAGGTGGTCGTGGTGCCGTACGGGATGGTGTCCAGGGCCTGCCACACCCGCTGCTGGAACGCGCTGCCGCGGGTCACATACTCGAGGTCGAACCGCGTCAGCTCGCCGGCGAAGTACGCGCGCAGCTGGGAGACGATCTCGGTGAACGCCTCCGGCGACCGCCGCCAGCCGTCCTGCACGACCGCCCCGCCCTTCTGCCCGGGCAGCGACAGGGAGGCGAGGGCGGTGCCGCCCTCGGCGGTCTTCGACTCCTCACCCACCAGCAGCAGTTCGCCCAGCGGGCTGTCGACCGTCGTGTAGACCGTCATCGGTCTTTCCTTTCGTGGTGAGCCTGATAATCCTCGTGTTGCTCACGCCGTTCGCGCGTGTGCTCGTCAGAAGTGTCGCGGTCCGCGGCGGCGAGCCAGAAGTGGTGCATGGCATAGCTGCGCCAGGGCCGCCAGGCTTCTGCGTCGACTGCCTCGGCGCCGGTGTGCCGCATCCCCGCCCGTACCGCCTCATCCGAGGGCAGCAGCACATCCGGGTCGCCCAGCGCCCGCATCCGGATGTAGCCGGCCGTCCGAGGGCCGATGCCGTCCAGGTCCAGCAGCGCCTTCTCCGCCTCGTCGCGGTCGGCGCCGGCGTCGAGCCGGACGGTGCCGTCGGCGAGCGCCGTACCGAGCGCGCGCAGGGTGTCACGGCGCGCGTCGGGCATGTGGAGCTCGCTGAGGCCCGCTTCGGCCAGCCGGTCCGCGCGGGGGAAGAGATGGGTCAGCCCGCCGCTCGGCGTCTCCAGCGGCTCGCCGTACGCCGCCAGCAGCGCCTCGCCGAGCCCGCGCCCCTTCGCCGGTGAGACATGCCGGCCCAGCACCGTGCGGACCGCCAGCTCGTGCGGATCGACCGCGCCGGGCGCGCGCAGCCCCGGCCGCCGGGCCACCAGCGGCGCGAGCGCGGGGTCCGCGCCCAGCCGCTCGCCGACCGCGTACGGGTCGGCGTCCAGGTCGAACAGGCGGCGCATCCGCTGGGTGGCGGTGGTCAGATCGCGCAGATCGGCCAGGTGCAGCCGGCACTCCAGCCAGCCGCCGGTGCCGGGCGCCTCGCCGACCTCCGCGATGCCGGCCCCGCCCGGCAGGCGCAGGGCGCGCCGGTAGGTGCGGGAGCCGCGCGCGCCGACGATCTCCTCGACGCCCGCGAGGGTCTGGTCGCCCAGGTGGTCGAAGACCTCGGCGGAGGCGTACGGACCGCGGAAGGCGAGCCGCACCGGGATCCCGGCCGCTCCGTCCCCGGCGCCGACCGGGCCGAAGCGCGCGGCGGGCCCGGGGCGGGCGGCGCGCAGCTCGCTGGGGGTGGCGGCGTAGATCTCGCGGATGGTGTCGTTGAACTGCCGCACGCTGGCGAACCCGGCCGCGAACGCGATCTCGGCGGCCTGCATGCCGGTCGTCTGGAGCAGGATGCGCGCGGTGTGTCCGCGCTGGGCCCGGGCGAGGGCGAGGGGGCCCGCCCCCAGCTCGGCGTTCAGCTGGCGCTGCACCTGCCGGGCGCTGTAGCCCAGCCGCCCGGCGAGCCCGGCCACCCCCTCGCGGTCGACGACGCCGTCACCGATCAGCCGCATCGCCCGGCCGACCACATCGGCCCGGGCGTTCCACTCCGCGGAGCCGGGCACCGCGTCCGGGCGGCAGCGGCGGCAGGCCCGGAAACCGGCGCCCTGGGCCGCGGCGGCGGTCGGGAAGAAGCGGACGTTCTTGCGCTTGGGCGTGATCGCGGGGCAGCTCGGCCGACAGTAGATCCCGGTCGTGGCGACGGCGAAGAAGAACTCGCCGTCAAAGCGGGCGTCGCGGCTGCACACCGCCTCGTACTTGCCGTCGTCGGTCATCACCCCTCCACTCTGCGGCAGGGCGGGGTGGAGTGCTGGCGGAAATCGGACACGGCGTTTCCGCGCGGGACGACGGGGGTGACCGCTCAGCCGTGGGCGTAGCAGCGCCGCAGCCAGCGGGCCCGGCCCTCGGCGAGCGGCTGGAACGGCACCCGGCGGTGCATCACGCGACGGTTGTCGAAGATATGGAACCCGCCCTCCTCGACCAGCACCGGAGTCCCCGGCAGGGCGGCCGCGTGGCGCTCGAACTCCGCCAGTGCGTCACACGCCTCGGGGGTGCGGCCGGTGAGCCTGCCGGGCCCGTAGCGCAGCGCGGCGTTGCCGTCCGGGAGCGTCCAGAGCATGGGCACGCCGGTCCGGCTCAGCGGCCTGCCGTCGCCGTCGGCGGTGTACGACTCGGGCGCGGTCACCGTGAAGTCGGGGCGCCGCAGCGCCTCGGCGATCCGGTCCGGCAGCGCCTTGAGGACGGTGTCGACGAGCAGCAGGTCGGTGGGCACCCGCTCGTCGTTGCGCATGCCGTAGAAGGACAGGTAGTGGGGGATGGCCTCGGCGGGGGCCGCGTCCGGCCGGTGGTCGAGCACCGAGTCGTCGGTGTGCCAGTCGAGCGGCTGGGCGTACCCCCAGGAGGTGAGGGAGCTCGCGGACGCGGCGCGGGGTGCCACATTCCTGATCAGCCGGCCGTCGTTCTCCCACGGGTAGGCGATCGGCGTGAGCCCGAGCAGCTGGAGCATGCCGAAGTGCACGAGGTTGGGCGTCCTCAGGAGCGACTCGTCGCAGAACCCGTCCCTGGGGGTGGGCACGGCTTCCTGGGGGCCGGGCAGATTGACCACGGTGAGCCACGCGGTGGGGGAGTGCCGCCACTCGGCGAGCGCGTCGAGGACCTGGGCGGGCAGGTGGTTGCGCAGATGCTTGGCGCCGTACTCCAGATACAGGCCGACGCCGGTGTCGGGCACGGCGTCGCCGAGTTCGCCGACCGCGCCCAGGGCGGCCTTCGCGGCGGCCTGGGACGAGTCGGGGATGTGCAAGGTGTGCGTACGGCTGCGGCTCGTGGTCATGATCGTGACCCTATGAACACCTCGCTCGCATGTTCGTCTTCTGTGGAAGATTTGAGCGGATTCTGAGGATGCCGCCCCGGTGGCCCCGGAGTGCGACGGGCGCGTACCGGCGTGTTGGGAGGGGCTACGTACGGCGCCCCCTGATCGTCTCGACTCGCCGGGGCCACGCCCCGTAAGAAAGCGCCGCTGATCGCGATCCGTGACCGTGGCCCCATTGACCCATCGCGTTCACCAGCCTAGCCTCCATCTTCATATGTAGATGCAGTGTGCATGCGTGGAGCTATCTCGGAGGCAGGGAACCCGTCCATGACGTCCATGAGTCAGCCAACCGTCACCGCCTTCTCCGTCTACCCGGTCGCCGGCCGGGACTGCATGGAGCTCAACCTCTCCGGGGCGCACGGCCCCTACTTCACCCGCAACGTGGTCGTCCTCGAGGACTCCGAGGGACGCACGGGCCTGGGCGAGGTGCCGGGCGGCGAGAAGATCACCCAGACACTGCGGGACGCCGCCTCCCTCGTCGTCGGCGCGCGCGTGGGCGACTACAAGCGCGTGCTGCGCGAGATCGGGGACCGGTTCGCCGACCGGGACTCCGGAGGGCGGGGACTGCAGACCTTCGATCTGCGCACCACCGTCCACGCCGTCACGGCCGTCGAGTCGGCGATGCTCGACCTGCTGGGACAGCACCTCGACGTCCCCGTCGCGGCACTCCTGGGCGACGGCCAGCAGCGCGACTCCGTCCGCGTCCTCGGTTATCTCTTCTACGTCGGCGACCCCGACCGCACCGACCTGGACTATGTGCGCGAACCCGGCTCCGGCGTGGACTGGTACCGCATCCGGCACGAGGAGGCGCTGACGCCCGAGGCGATCGTCCGTCAGGCCGAGGCCACCTACGACCTGTACGGCTTCCGCGACTTCAAGCTCAAGGGCGGGGTCCTGGAGGGCCATGAGGAGGTCAAGGCCATCCGGGCGCTCAAGGAGCGCTTCCCCGAGGCCCGGATCACCCTCGACCCCAACGGCGCCTGGTCACTGCGCGAGGCCATCGAGCTGTGCCGGCCCCTGCTGGGCACCCTCGCCTACGCCGAGGACCCGTGCGGAGCCGAAGGGGGCTACTCGGGCCGCGAGATCCTGGCGGAGTTCCGGCGCGCCACCGGCCTCCCCACGGCGACCAACATGATCGCCACCGACTGGCGGCAGATGACCCACGCGCTGGCCCTCCAGTCGGTGACCATCCCGCTGGCCGACCCCCACTTCTGGACCATGCAGGGCTCGGTCCGGGTCGCCCAGCTGTGCCATGAGATGGGGCTGACCTGGGGATGCCACTCGAACAACCACTTCGACATCTCCCTGGCCATGGTCGCCCACTGCGGCGCCGCCGCCCCGGGCGAGTACAACGCCCTGGACACGCACTGGATCTGGCAGGAGGGTCTGGAGCGGCTCACCGTCGACCCGCCCCGGATCGTCGACGGCGAGATCGCCATCCCCGACCTCCCCGGCCTGGGCGTCCGGCTCGACATGGACCGCCTCCTCGCCGCCCACGAGCTCTACCAGGAGAAGGCGCTCGGGGCGCGTGACGACGCCCTCGCCATGCGATACCTGGTCCCGGACTGGACGTTCGACAACAAGCGCCCCTGCCTGGTGCGCTAGGCCCGGTCCGGCGGAGCTTTCCCCCCCGCCCCTTCCCGCAGTGTCGATGTGCGGCAGGGGCGGGGAGGGGGCTGCGTCGATTTGCTGCTCCGCAGCGTGGCCGCCGCAGGCGTCAAGATCCGCCGGACAGGGCCCAGCCGCGCCACGCACGCCGCCCGGGGCCCTCGGCGTGCCGAAGGCCCCGGGCGGGCGGAGCGGGATCAGCCCTCGCGGGGCTCGACCGCGTGGCCGCCGAACTGGTTGCGCAGTGCGGCGATCATCTTCATCTGCGGGGAGTCGTCCTGGCGGGACGCGAACCGGGCGAAGAGCG
>NZ_JBIRPV010000017.1:0-193038 GCF_044332865.1 Streptomyces sp. NPDC021225
CACCGGTTTCTCCGGGCGCTTCCCTTCGGTGTTTCCAACCTTACCAGATCCGTTTTCCGGTCCGTTCCCGGTCCGAATTCCCATTTCTGGTGGCCATTGGAGTGGCCTTTGCCTTTCGGCTGTCTCCGACTTTATCAGAATTCTCTGAGCCGGATTCCCACCCGCCTTCCGGGTCCTCCCTCGCACGCTGAGTGCTCGGGGTTCCCCTTCTGGCGGAGCCGTAAACGTACTGGAGCGGGGCTCCCGGATGCAAATCGGGGAGCCCCGCTCGTGGCTAGGCGCCGGGCGGGCGCTGAGCCGGCGTCAGACCTCGACGACCACAGGCAGGATCATGGGGCGCCGGCGGTAGCTGTCGGACACCCACTTGCCCACCGAGCGCCGCATCAGCTGCTGTAGCTGGTGCGGTTCGGCGATGCCGTCCGAGGCGCACTTGGCCAGGGATTCCTCGATCTTCGGGATGACCGCGGAGAAGGCGGAGTCCTCGATACCGGAGCCCCTCGCCTGGATGTACGGGCCGCCCACGATCTTGCCGGTCGTGCTGTCCACGACCACGAAGACCGAGATGATGCCCTCCTCACCGAGGATGCGGCGGTCCTTGAGCGAGCTCTCCGTGACGTCGCCGACTGAGAGTCCGTCGACGTACACATAGCCCGCCTGCACCTTGCCGACGATCTTCGCGATGCCGTCGACCAGGTCGACCACCACCCCGTCCTCGGCGATGACGCAGCGGTTCTTGGGCACACCGGTCAGCGCGCCCAGCTCGGCGTTGGCGCGCAGATGTCGCCATTCGCCGTGCACCGGCATCAGGTTCCGGGGCTTGCAGATGTTGTAGAAGTACAGCAGCTCCCCGGCCGAGGCGTGCCCGGAGACATGGACCTTGGCGTTGCCCTTGTGAACCACCGTCGCGCCCCACCGGCTCAGGCCGTTGATCACGCGGTAGACCGCGTTCTCGTTGCCAGGGATGAGCGAGGACGCCAGGATCACCGTGTCGCCCTGGACGATCCGGATCTGGTGATCGCGGTTGGCCATTCTGGACAGCGCGGCCATGGGCTCGCCCTGGGAACCGGTGCAGACGAGCACGATCTCGTCGTCCGGCAGATCGTCGAGCGTCTTCACATCGACCACGAGCCCGGCCGGTACCCGCAGATAGCCGAGGTCGCGCGCGATGCCCATGTTGCGGACCATCGAGCGGCCGACGAAGGCGACCCGGCGCCCGTACTCATGGGCCGCGTCGAGGATCTGCTGGATGCGGTGCACATGGCTGGCGAAGCTCGCGACGATGATCCGCCGCTGCGCGTCGGCGAAGACCTGGCGCAGCACGCCGGAGATGTCGCGCTCAGGCGGGACGAAGCCGGGGACCTCGGCGTTCGTGGAGTCGGAGAGCAGAAGGTCGATGCCTTCCTCGCCGAGCTTCGCGAAGGCGGGCAGGTCCGTGAGGCGGCCGTCGAGCGGCAGCTGGTCCATCTTGAAGTCGCCGGTGTGCACGGCCATGCCGGCCGGGGTGCGGATGGCGACGGCGAGGGCGTCCGGGATGGAGTGGTTCACCGCCACGAACTCGCAGTCGAAGGGGCCGATCCGCTCGCGCCGCCCCTCCTCCACCTCGAGCGTGTACGGGCGGATGCGGTGCTCCTGGAGCTTCGCCTCGATCAGGGCGAGGGTCAGCTTGGAGCCGATCAGCGGGATGTCCGGCTTCTCGCGGAGCAGGAACGGGACGCCGCCGATGTGGTCTTCGTGGCCGTGCGTGAGCACGATGCCGTCGATGTCGTCGAGACGGTCCCGGATGCACGTGAAGTCCGGCAGGATCAGGTCGACTCCGGGCTGCTCCTCCTCGGGGAAGAGCACTCCGCAGTCGACGATCAGCAGCCGGCCGCCGTACTCGAAGACCGTCATGTTGCGGCCGATTTCGCCGAGCCCGCCGAGCGGGGTGATGCGCAGTCCCCCCTCGGGGAGCTTCGGCGGAGGGCCGAGTTCAGGATGCGGATGACTCAAAAGACTCTCCTCACCACACACGCCACGTGCCCCCGTGGGGCACATGGCGCGCGTGACATTCGTGCACTTGCTTGATGTGTCTGTATGAACTTGTGAAGTACGAAGTTGCGAAAATCGCCTCTGTTTACAGCTGTACCCCGCCAGCAGCCAGATCGCGCTTGAGCTGCTCCGTTTCCTCGGCGGTGAGCTCCACGAGCGGCAGGCGCAGCGGCCCGCCCGGCAGGCCCTGAAGGGCGAGCGCGGCCTTCGTCGTGATGACGCCCTGAGTGCGGAACACCCCGGTGAAGACCGGGAGGAGCTTCTGGTGGATCTCGGTGGCCTTCGCCACGTCGCCCGAGGTGTGGGCTTCGAGCAGCGCGCACAGCTCGGGAGTGACGAGGTGGCCGACCACGGACACGAAGCCGACGGCACCGACGGACAGCAGTGGCAGGTTCAGCATGTCATCGCCGGAATACCAGGCCAGTCGGGAGCGCGCGATGGCCCAGCTGGCACGGCCGAGGTCGCCCTTGGCATCCTTGTTGGCGACGATGCGCGGGTGCTCGGCGAGCCGCACGATGGTCTCGGTACTGATCGGCACACCACTGCGGCCGGGAATGTCATAGAGCATGACCGGCAGGTCGGTGGCGTCGGCGATGGCGGTGAAGTGCCGGAAGATGCCTTCCTGCGGGGGCTTGCTGTAGTACGGCGTGACAGCCAGGAGGCCATGGGCGCCGGCCTGCTCGGCGGCACGGGCGAGCTCGACGCTGTGCCGGGTGTCGTTGGTGCCTGCTCCTGCCACGACATGGGCGCGGTCGCCGACCGCCTCCACCACGGCTCGTACGAGCTGGGCTTTCTCCGCATCGCTGGTGGTCGGGGATTCACCGGTGGTGCCGTTGACGATCAGGCCGTCATTGCCGGCGTCCACCAGGTGGGCGGCGAGCCGCTGAGCGCCATCGAGGTCGAGCGCGCCGTCAGCGGTGAATGGCGTGACCATGGCGGTCAGCACCCGCCCGAAGGGGGTCTGCGATGTGGATGTCGGTGCCATGGGTCCCACGCTACTCGTAGCGCGCCTCGCCGTGCTCGCTCGGGGCGGCGACCGGGGGCGGCGGTATGGGACCCGGCACTGCCTGCTCGGGGGTTCAGGCAGTGCCGGATCCGTTTGTTCAGCCTAGATGAACTTCACGAAACGCCGCAATACGGACACCTCTCACGCATGGCCCGTCCGGGGAGTATCCGAGGAGTGTCCAGGGAGCGCTACGGGGCGACGCGTCCATTCGCGTTGAAGGCTGCGTGGGTGAGCGGCATCAGCCCGGCCCAGAACTCCTCCATCTTCTCGCCCACCATCTCGATCTCCCGCTGCGGGAAGGAGGGCACCGCGGCCTGCTCGTGCTGGGTGCGCAGACCGAGGAAGTGCATCAGCGAGCGCGCGTTGCACGTCGCGTACATGGAGGAGAACAGGCCCACGGGCAGGACGGAGCGGGCCACCTCACGGGCGACTCCGGCCGCCAGCATCTCCCGATACGCCTCGTACGCGTGGCGGTAGGCGTCTTCCATCACGCGGCCGGTCAGCTCGTGCTGCGCCTGGGTGCCCTCCACGAACTCGTACTTGCCCGGACGGCCCTGCTGGACCAGCTTGCGGGCCTCCCCGGGGATGTAGAAGACAGGCTCGAGCCGGCGGTAGCGACCGGACTCCTCGTTGTACGACCAGCCCACGCGGTGCCGCATGAACTCGCGGAAGACGAAGATCGGGGCGCTGATGAAGAAGGTCATCGAGTTGTGCTCGAAGGGGCTGCCGTGCCGGTCCCGCATCAGGTAGTTGATCAGCCCCTTGGAGCGCTCCGGGTCCTTGGTGAGCTCTTCGAGGGACTGCTCACCGGCGGTGGACACCCGGGCGGCCCACAGCACATCGGAGTCGGCCGCGCTGTGCTTGACCAGCTCGACGGTCACGTCGCTGCGGAAACTGGCCTTCTCGCTCTCGGCGGGGATATCGGTCACCGGCGGGTCCTTCCATGTCTTTCTCGCTCAGGGCTCGCCCAGCTTACGGGCCGCCACCGACATCCCCTCCGACCGGTCACAACCCTGAAAATCTCAACAGAAGTCGATGAAAAAGGGCACCTCACCACCCGTTCATGCGTCCTACCTACTGAAGTGCCCACGTTCGAGGTTCCAAGGAGAGCCCCCATCATGTTCCGCCGGCGCGAGTCCGTGCCCTTCGCCTTCGTCGCTGAAGCCGACCGGTTCCGCAGCAATGTCACCCCGCCGCCCCGCCCCCGCGCCACCCCGTCGCAGCTAGCGGGCCGCACCCTCATCACCCTCACGATCGTCGCCGGGTTCGTGGGCTCGCTGATGTTCGGGTTGCCCGCGCTCGAGAGCGGGCCGCGGACCACGCACCAGACGCAGCAGTCGGAGGCGTCGGACGGACGCTGAGTCCCTGGGATAGCCTCACCCACCACAGGCCCATCCGGACATGTGTGTGAGTGAGGACCATTCGTGCCCCTGCCCTTCCTGACAGCGGACCGCGCCCTTGACGACGAGGGGCCGGAGGCCGGAGCGGCCCTCCCCTACGAGGACCCGGGCCGCAGGCGGCGCCCGTACCGGCCGGGTCCCTGGAGGGTCGGCGGAGCCGCGCTCCTGCTGCTGCTCGCCTCGTATGTGCTGTTCTCGGCGATGATCATCGCCCTCGCCGGTTCGGTGCCCGCCGCGGGCGTGTGTGTGGCGGTCGCCGCGCTGGTGATCGTGTGCGCCGTCCGACTGGTGCGGGCCGGCGTGTGGATGGACGAGGAGGGGCTGCGGCTGACGGGCCTCTTCTCGGCCACGACGATGCGCTGGTCGCAGATCACCGCGATACGCACGACCCAGCAGCCGGTGCGGTGGCTGGGGCTGCCGCGAAGCGTCCAGGGACAGGCGGTGCTCATCGAGGTGGCGGGAGGCTCCTCCCCCCGGGTGGCCGTCACCGACCACAGCGCCGACTTCCTCGGCCGCCCCGAGTCCTTCGCCATGGCGGCCGACGCGATCGAGGGCTCGGCGGCCCGGTACCGCTGAGCCGGCGGCACCGGGCGCTGAGCCACCGGGCCCGGGGTCAGCCCTGGGCCCGCACCGGCCGGCCGTCGTGCAGGGCGATGGCGCGCTGCATCGCCTTGCGGGCGCGCACCGTGTCACGCGCGTCGTAGTAGGCGACGGCCAGCCGGAACCAGGAGCGCCAGTCGTCCGGCGACTCCTCGGTCTCGGCCCGCCGCTTGGCGAAGACCTCGTCCGCGGAGTCCCGGTCGATCCGCCCGCCGGGCGTCCGTACCAGCTCGTCGACCGGGAGGCCGCCTTCGGCCTCCAGCTCGCGGGCCAGCCGGTTCGCGCTGCGCGCGAACACCGTGGTCTTCCACAGGAACCAGCCGCCGATGACCGGCAGCACCAGCACGGCAGCGCCGAAGGCCACGGTCAGCGGCGTGCCCTGCTCGATGAGCAGGACGCCCCGGCTGCCGACCAGGACGAAGTACACGACCAGGACGGCCGCGAGGACGAAATACGTGATCTTTGCGCGCACCGCTTGTCTCAGTCCAGATCGAGGAAGTGTTCCAGGCCGAGGGTCAGGCCGGGAGCGGACACCACGCGGCGCACCCCCAGCAGCACGCCGGGCATGAAGCTGCTGTGGTGTGTGGAGTCATGGCGGATGGTGAGGGTCTCGCCCTCGCCGCCCAGCAGTACCTCCTGGTGGGCCAGGAGCCCGCGCAGCCGCACCGAGTGCACCCGCACCCCGTCCACATCGGCGCCGCGGGCACCCTCCAGCGCCGTGCTCGTCGCGTCCGGCTGCGGCGCGCACCCCGCCTCTTCCCGGGCCTCCGCGATCAGCTGCGCGGTGCGGGCCGCGGTGCCCGAGGGGGCGTCCGCCTTGTTCGGGTGGTGCAGCTCGATGACCTCGACCGACTCGAAGAAGCGGGCGGCCTGCCGGGCGAACCGCATGGTCAGCACGGCGCCGATGGAGAAGTTCGGCGCGATGAGCACACCGGTGCCCGGCGCGGCCTCGAGCCAGCCCCGCAGCAGCGCCAGGCGGTCGTCCGTCCAGCCGGTGGTGCCCACGACGCCGTGGATGCCGTGCCGGACGCAGAAGTCGAGATTGCCCATCACCGAGTCGGGATCGGTCAGCTCCACCGCGACCTCGGCGCCCGCCTCGACCATCGTCTCCAGCTTGTCGCCCCGGCCGAGCGCGGCGACCAGCTCCATGTCCTCGGCGGCTTCCACGGCTCGTACGGCCTCGGAGCCGATCCGGCCCTTGGCGCCGAGAACGGCCACGCGCAGCTTGCTCATCGTTCGCTTCCCTCTGCTACCTGAAGATCGTGCTGATCGTGCGCTCTTGCGCGGCCGCCGGGCTAGGCGACGGCCTCGTGCAGGCTCGCCGCCTGCTTGTCCTTCAGCGGGCCGATGACGGACAGCGAAGGACGCTGCCCCAGTACATCGCGGGCCACCTCGCGCACCTCGTCCGGGGTGACGGCCGCCATCCGGGCCAGCATGTCGTCCACCGACATCTGGTCGCCCCAGCACAGCTCGCTCTTGCCGATGCGGTTCATCAGCGCGCCGGTGTCTTCCAGGCCCAGCACCGTGGAGCCCCTCAGCTGGCCCACCGCGCGCCGCAGCTCCTCGTCGGTGAGCCCGTGCTGGGCGACGTGGTCGAGCTCGTCACGGCAGATCTTGAGGACGTCCGGCGCCTGGCTCGGGCGGCAGCCCGCATAGACGCCGAACAGGCCGCAGTCGGCGAAGGCCGAGGTGTACGAGTAGACGCTGTAGGCGAGCCCGCGCTTCTCCCGCACCTCCTGGAACAGGCGGGAGCTCATGCCGCCGCCGAGCGCCGTGTTGAGGACGCCGAGGGCCCAGCGCCGGTCGTCGGTGCGCGCGATCCCCGGCATGCCGAGGACGACATGCGCCTGCTCCGTCTTGCGGCCCTGCACCTCGACGCGACCGGCCGCGCGGATAGTGCGGGTGCCGTCGCGCGGGGCGACGGGGACCGCGTCCGTACGGGACAGGGCGCCCGCCTTGTCGAACGCCTTGCGCACCTGGCGGACGACCGCGGCGTGGTCCACATTGCCCGCGGCGGCGACCACCAGGTGGGTGGGGTCGTAGTGCTTCTTGTAGAAGCGGGCGATCTGGTCGCGGCTGAGCCCGTTGACCGTGTCAACGGTGCCGAGGACCGGGCGGCCGAGGGGAGTGTCGCCGAGCATGGTGTGCGCGAACAGATCGTGCACACAGTCGCCCGGGTCGTCCTCGGTCATCGCGATCTCTTCCAGGACGACGCCGCGCTCGGCGTCCACGTCCGCGGCGTCGATCAGCGAGCCGGTCAGCATGTCGCAGACGACATCGATGGCCAGTGGCAGATCGGTGTCGAGCACCCGCGCGTAGTAGCAGGTGTATTCCTTAGCCGTGAAGGCGTTCATCTCACCGCCGACCGCGTCGATGGCGGAGGAGATGTCGAGCGCGGTGCGCCGCCGGGTGCCCTTGAAGAGCAGATGCTCCAGGTAGTGGGTGGCGCCGTTGAGCACCGGGGTCTCATCGCGGGAGCCGACGTGTGCCCAGATCCCGAAGGTGGCCGAGCGCACGGACGGCAGGGTTTCGGTGACGACGCGCAGGCCCCCGGGCAGCGTGGTCCTGCGGACCGTCCCGATGCCGTTCTCGCCCTTGAGAAGCGTTTGGGTACGGGCGACGGCCCGCCCCTCCGAGGAGGGGCGGGCCGTCGCCGCGTGAACACGGGACGTCACTGGGCGGCTTCGTCCTTCGGCTCGTCCTTGGCGTCCTTCGCGTCCGAGCCCGCCTCGTCCTCGATGACCGGGATCAGCGAGAGCTTGCCGCGCTGGTCGATCTCGGCGATCTCGACCTGGACCTTGGCGCCGACCTTCAGCACGTCCTCGACGTTCTCCACGCGCTTGCCGCCGGCGAGCTTGCGGATCTGCGAGATGTGCAGCAGGCCGTCCTTGCCCGGGAGCAGGGAGACGAAGGCACCGAAGGTGGTGGTCTTCACGACCGTGCCCAGGTAGCGCTCGCCGACCTCCGGCATCGTCGGGTTGGCGATGCCGTTGATGGTGGTGCGGGCGGCCTCGGCGGCCGGGCCGTCGGCGGCACCGATGTAGATCGTGCCGTCGTCCTCGATGGTGATGTCCGCGCCGGTGTCCTCCTGGATCTGGTTGATCATCTTGCCCTTGGGGCCGATGACCTCACCGATCTTGTCCACCGGGATCTTGACGGTGATGATCCGCGGCGCGTTCGGCGACATCTCGTCCGGGACGTCGATGGCCTCGTTCATCACATCGAGGATGTGCAGCCGGGCGTCGCGGGCCTGCTTCAGGGCCGCGGCCAGCACGGACGCCGGGATGCCGTCCAGCTTGGTGTCCAGCTGGAGGGCGGTCACGAACGTCTTGGTGCCGGCGACCTTGAAGTCCATGTCGCCGAAGGCGTCCTCCGCACCGAGGATGTCGGTGAGGGTGACGTAGTGGGTCTCGCCGTCGATCTCCTGGGAGATCAGGCCCATGGCGATGCCGGCGACCGGGGCCTTCAGCGGCACACCGGCGTTCAGCAGCGACATGGTCGAGGCGCAGACCGACCCCATGGAGGTCGAGCCGTTGGAGCCGAGCGCCTCGGAGACCTGGCGGATGGCGTACGGGAACTCCTCGCGCGACGGCAGCACCGGGGTCAGCGCCCGCTCGGCCAGCGCGCCGTGGCCGATCTCGCGACGCTTCGGGGAGCCGACGCGGCCGGTCTCGCCGGTGGAGTACGGCGGGAAGTTGTAGTTGTGCATGTAGCGCTTGCGGGTCTCGGGCGACAGCGTGTCCAGCTGCTGCTCCATGCGGAGCATGTTCAGCGTGGTGACGCCCAGGATCTGGGTCTCGCCGCGCTCGAACAGCGCCGAGCCGTGGACCCGCGGGATCGCCTCGACCTCGGCGGCCAGCGTACGGATGTCCGTGACGCCGCGGCCGTCGATGCGCTTCTTCTCCTTGATCACGCGCTCGCGCACCAGGGCCTTGGTCAGCGACCGGTACGCGGCGGAGATCTCCTTCTCGCGCCCCTCGAACTGCGGCAGCAGCTTCTCGGCGGCCAGGCCCTTGACGCGGTCCAGCTCGGTCTCGCGCTCCTGCTTGCCCGCGATGGTCAGCGCCTGGGCGAGCTCGTCACGGACGGCGGCGGTGAGCGCCTCCAGGACGTCGTCCTGGTAGTCGAGGAAGATCGGGAACTCGCCGGTGGGCTTGGCGGCCTTGGCGGCGAGGTCCGACTGGGCCTTGCAGAGCACCTTGATGAAGGGCTTCGCGGCCTCGAGGCCCGCTGCCACGACCTCCTCGGTCGGCGCCTCGGCGCCGTCCTTGACCAGCTGGATGGTCTTCTCGGTGGCCTCGGCCTCGACCATCATGATCGCGACGTCGCCGTCCTCCAGGACGCGGCCGGCCACGACCATGTCGAAGACGGCGTCCTCGAGCTCGGAGTGGGTCGGGAAGGCCACCCACTGGCCCTTGATCAGGGCGACCCGGGTGCCGCCGATCGGCCCGGAGAAGGGCAGGCCGGCCAGCTGCGTGGAGCAGGAGGCGGCGTTGATCGCGACCACGTCGTAGAGGTGGTCGGGGTTGAGCGCCATGATCGTCTCGACGATCTGGATCTCGTTGCGCAGGCCCTTCTTGAAGGACGGGCGCAGCGGGCGGTCGATCAGGCGGCAGGTGAGGATCGCGTCCTCGGACGGGCGGCCCTCACGACGGAAGAACGAACCGGGGATGCGCCCGGCGGCGTACATCCGCTCCTCGACGTCGACCGTGAGCGGGAAGAAGTCGAGCTGGTCCTTGGGGTTCTTGGATGCGGTGGTGGCCGACAGCACCATGGTGTCGTCGTCCAGGTAGGCCACGGCGGAGCCGGCGGCCTGACGGGCCAGGCGGCCCGTCTCGAAACGGATGGTGCGGGTGCCGAAGGCGCCATTGTCGATGACGGCCTCGGCGTAGTGGGTCTCGTTCTCCACCAGGAAAATCTCCTCTTCTGCGTCCCTCGTCCGTGTGACGGAGGAACGGTGGTGGAGCAGCGCCCCTGGCCTTGCTCCGGCGGCCGGGCCGGTCTTCGATCGAAGCTACCGGAATTGCCAGTTCCGGGAGCCACTACCGAGGACCGGCTCCTATGGCGCCGGTGCCACGGGAATGAGGCGCTCCTCCTCGTTCGTTGTGACGTTGTTGGGACCAGACTACAAAGCTTCGCCCGTCCTCACGACGGCTGTGGATATCGGTGCCGACGGTGGGCGAGGTGCGCGGACGGCGGCCGGTCCCGGTGCGCGGCGCGCCGCGCGGGTTCCGCCGCCCGTGCGGCAGCGGTTCTGTGGCGCGTACGGCCGCCAGTCCGCGGCACGTACGGCAAAGGGAGCGGTCCCCTGTCCCGGGAACCGCTCCCTGCCACGGCGTCTTACTTGGCGCCCGCCGCGCCGCGGCGGATACCCAGGCGCTCGACCAGCGCACGGAAGCGCGTGATGTCCTTCTTCGCCAGGTACTGGAGCAGGCGGCGGCGCTGGCCGACCAGGAGCAGCAGACCACGACGGGAGTGGTGGTCGTGCTTGTGGGTCTTGAGGTGCTCGGTCAGGTCGGAGATGCGGCGCGAGAGCAGCGCGACCTGGACCTCGGGGGAACCGGTGTCGCCCTCCTTGGTGGCGAACTCGGACATGATCTGCTTCTTCGTAGCGGCGTCGAGCGACACGCGGTACTCCTTCAGGTTCTTCTGTTCGGCCACCGAGTGCCCCTGGTCTTGGTCTCAGGGGAGCTTCCGTGACTCGGGAGGCGAGGTCCGCTGGGCGCTGTCTCCAGAGTGCTCGTACGAGAGCTCCGGGGGCGCGTACACAAACGGCCGTCGCACACCCTACCAGCCGACGGCCACCCCTTTGACCGCCGACCTACATCCCCTGGTCAGGCCGCGCATCACCCGCTGGTCAGGCCGCGCATCACCCGCTGGTCAGGCTGCGCGCGGAGCTGTAGACGTCCAGCACGGCCAGGGCGAGGGGCACCAGGGAGAGCAGCAGGGCGCTCTCGGCCAGGTCGGAGAAGCGGCCCCAGAAAGGCGAGAGCCCCTTCTTCGGAATGATCAGCGCAATGCCGGTGATCAGCGCGGCGCCCGCCGTGACGGAGGCGGCGAGCCAGATCGTACGGACGTCCAGCGGGCCGCTGTCGTGCTGGACCAGCAGCTTGAACATGGCGTCGGCCGGCGGGTTCAGGGACAGCCCGAGGACGAGCAGCCCCAGGCCGATCAGGCCGGCGGAGAGAACGGCGGCGACCTGGGCGGTGTAGCGGAAGAGTCGGGCGCGCAGCAGCATCGCGAGGCCGGAGACGAGGGCGAGCACCTGGCCCCAGACGTTGTCGGCGAAGCCGAGCACGGACGAGGCGCCGACCACGATGGCGGAGCAGCCGCCGACCAGGCCGAGCAGCATCTCGTGGCCGCGGCGGGCCTGGGCGGCGATGCGGTCGGCGTCGACGGGCTCGGGGGCGGGCGCGGACCCGGAGTCCAACTCGTCGTCCTCGGCCGCCGAGCGCGGCGCGGCGTATCCGATGGGCAGGCGGGCGACGCGCGCCGACAGGCCCGGCAGGAACGCGACGGCGCCGATCGCGACGGCGGCGCACACCGCGGCGGTCTCCGTGGGGCTGACCTCGGTGAGGATCGCGCAGAAGGTGGCGAGGGTGCCGACGGTCGACGCGAAGACCGCGGCGACGAACGGGGCGTCGCCGGTGGGCATGGCGACCACCAGGGCGACCGAGACGACGAGGACGGCGACACAGCCGAGCAGGAACTGGAGGCGGCCGATGCCCTCGCCCGGGTCGAGGGGGAGCAGCCCCGAGCCCGCGATCATGGCGTGTGGCAGGGCAGCGAGGCCGAGCGCGATCGCGGAGGCGCGATCCTCGTAGACCCGCGCCCGTACCCCCGCAAGGGCCGCGAGCAGCACCGCGACGGCGGCGGCGATGATGCCCGGCAGACCGTGCATGTCATGTTTGAGCGGATCGGCGAACCAAAGCACGAAGCCCATGAGGACCAGCAATAGGGAGCCGCCGAACAGCCCGAAGGCGCGCAGGTACCCGTCGCTCCACAGGGTCCGGTCGCGGGTGACGGCGGAGGCGATGGCGTCCGACACATCGTCGTAGACGGCGGGCGGCAGCGACTCGGCGAAGGGACGCAGGGACAGCAGCTCGCCGTCGAGCACCTGCTGGGCGCCCAGCGACAGCGAGCCGTCCAGGACGGTGCCGTCGCGGCGTACGAGGTGGTAGCCGGTGGGGGCGCCCACGGGCTGGGTCTGTCCGGTCAGGCGGAGGATCTCGGGGTAGACGTCGGCGACGGCGATGTCCTCCGGAAGAGCCACATCGATCCGACTGTCAGGCGCGACCACGGTCACCCTGCAGAAGCCGGTCGTAGCGGACGTACTCACCTTTATGGCCCCCTGTTCGCTGTGGAGCGGCGCACGGCACCGCACGCGCGGCGGCCACCCTACCGGGGCCGAGCGGCTCATACGTCGGTAGGATCGCCGTCTCGCAGAGGGAGTCCGTCGCCACGGGGGTGCCGGAGAGGAACTGTTCATCTGCGTGGAGGGGTTGAGGGATCCGGTGAGCCAGGTCGTCGTCAAGCGCCAACCGCGGGCCCTCCCGCCCGAGGTGCCGAGCGAGGAACTCCGCCTCGAATCGCCCCCTGAGCTGCCGCGTGGCCAGCAAGAGGGCGTTCTGATGCAGCTGCTGCCCACGCTGGGCATGGCTTCGTCGATGGTCTACTTCTTCATGCCCGGCGCCGCGCCGATGATGAAGATCATGGGCGTGATGATGATGTTCTCCACGCTCGGCATGACCGTGGCGATGTTCATCCGGCACCGGCAGGGCTCCCAGGGGCAGCTCGCGGACATGCGCCGCGACTACCTCAAGTACCTCGCGCAGACCCGCCGTACGATCCGGCGCACCGCACGGTCGCAGCGCGACGCGCAGTTCTATCTGCACCCCTCCCCCGACCAGCTGTGGTCGATCGTGGCCCAGGGCAGCCGGGTGTGGGAACGGCGGGCGAGCGACAACGACTTCGGGCAGATCCGGATCGGGCTCGGCTCACAGCAGCTGTCCACCCCGCTGGTCGCCCCCGACACGGCCGCGGTCGACGACCTGGAGCCGCTGACGGCGGGCGCCATGCAGAAGTTCCTGGCGACCCAGGGATCGCTCGAGCAGATGCCGATGGCGGTGTCGCTGCGCGCCTTCTACCACGTGACGGTGTCCGGGGAGCCGGATTCGGTGCGGGCCGCGGCGCGGGCGCTGGTCGCCCACCTGGTCACCCTCCACTCGCCCGAGGACCTCGTCATCGCGGTGGTCGCGCCGCGCAGCGCGGCGCCCTACTGGGACTGGACGAAGTGGCTGCCGCACCTCCAGGTGCCGGGCGCGATCGACGGGGCCGGCTCGCGACGGCTGTTCAGCGACTCCCTCGCGGAGCTGGAGGAGCTGCTCAAGGGGCGCCTGGAGGGGCGGTCCCGGTTCAGCAAGGACGCGCAGCCGCTGCTCGACCAGCCGCATGTGGTGGTCGTGCTGGACGGCGGGATGGTGCCGCCGGAGTCGGCGTTCGCGGCGCAGGAGGGCCTTCAGGGTGTCACCGTCCTCGAGGTGGTGCCGGGCGACCTCGACGAGCTGCGCGGCGGTCTCTCGGTGATCGTGCGGCCGGGGAAGCTCGAGCTGCTGTCGCAGGTCGCGGCGTACGACGGCGTCCCGGACCTGCTGTCGCTGGAGGCCGCGGACGCGCTCGCCCGGCAGCTGGCGCCGCTGCGGATGGGCGGGGGCGACGACGACGAACCGCTGCTGGCCAACCTCGACTTCACCGATCTGCTGGGGCTCGGCGACGCGGGCTCGGTGGATGTCACGCGCACCTGGCGGCCGCGCTCGGTGGCCGAGCGGCTGCGGGTGCCGATCGGGGTTGGCGAGGACGGCTCGCCGGTCATGCTGGACCTCAAGGAGGCGGCGCAGGACGGCATGGGCCCGCACGGCCTGTGCGTCGGCGCCACCGGCTCCGGCAAGTCCGAGCTGCTGCGCACCCTGGTGCTGGGGCTCGCGGTCACCCACTCGTCCGAGACGCTGAACTTCGTCCTCGCGGACTTCAAGGGTGGTGCGACCTTCGCGGGAATGTCACACCTGCCGCACGTGGCGGCGGTCATCACCAACCTCGCGGACGACCTGACGCTCGTCGACCGCATGCGCGACTCGATCACCGGTGAGCTCCAGCGGCGCCAGGAGCTGCTGCGCGCGGCCGGCAACTACGCGAACATCCACGACTACGAGAAGGCGCGGGCGGCCGGCGCCCCGCTGGAGCCCGTGGCCTCACTCGTCCTGGTGATCGACGAGTTCAGCGAGCTGCTGACGGCCAAGCCCGACTTCATCGACATGTTCATCCAGATCGGCCGCATCGGCCGCTCCCTGGGTGTGCATCTGCTGCTGGCCTCGCAGCGGCTGGAGGAGGGCCGGCTGCGCGGCCTGGAGACCTACCTGTCGTACCGCATCGGTCTGCGGACCTTCTCCGCGGCCGAGTCCCGTACGGCGCTGGGCGTGCCGGACGCGTACCACCTCCCGTCCGTCCCCGGCTCCGGCTATCTGAAGTTCGGCACGGACGAAATGACGCGCTTCAAGGCCGCGTACGTCTCCGGCGTGTACCGCACGGGGGCGGCGCGCGCCGACTTCGACGGCACCTCGCTGCCCATCGAGCGCCGGCCGGTGCTCTTCACGGCCTCCCCGGTCCCGGTCACCTACACCACCCCGGACCCGGCGGCGCTGACCACCCCGTCCCGCCAGGAGGACGACGCGCTGGCCGACACGGTCCTCGACGTCATCGTCCGCCGGCTGGAGGGCCAGGGCGCCCCGGCCCACCAGGTCTGGCTCCCGCCGCTGGACGAGGCGCCCTCGCTGGACCAGCTGCTGCCGCCGCTGTCCCCGGTCGAGGGCCGGGGTCTCACCGCGCCCGAATACCCCCGCCTGGGCAACCTCGTCGTTCCGCTCGGCCTCATCGACAAGCCCTTCGAACAGCGGCGTGACGTGCTCTACCGCGACTTCTCCGGCGCCGCCGGTCACATGCTGGTCGTCGGCGGCCCGCAGTCCGGCAAGTCCACGCTGATGCGCACCCTGATCGCCGCCTTCGCGCTCACCCACACCCCCGCCGAGGTGCAGTTCTACGGCCTGGACTTCGGCGGTGGCGGCATGAGCGCCGTCGCCGACCTGCCGCATGTGGGCGGCGTCGCCTCCCGGCTGGACCCGGAGCGGGTACGGCGCACCATCGCCGAGGTGGCGGGCATCCTGGCCCGGCGCGAGGAGTACTTCCGCGCCAAGAACGTCGACTCGATCGCCACCTACCGGCGGCAGCGGTCCCGCGGTGAGCACACGGAACAGGGCTGGGGCGACGTCTTCCTCGTCATCGACGGCTGGGCCAACTTCCGGCAGGAGTACGACATGCTGGAAGGGGTCGTAGCCGATATCGCGAGCCGCGGCCTCGGCTACGGCATCCACATCGTCGTCACGGCCTCCCGCAACATGGAAGTCCGCGCCTCTCTGAAGGACCAGCTCCTCAACCGCCTCGAGATGCGCCTCGGCGACACCATGGACTCCGAGTTCGACCGTAAGGTCGCCGCGAACGTGCCCCCGGGCGTCCCCGGCCGCGGCCAGCTCCCGGAGAAGCTCCACTTCATGGGCGCCCAGCCGCGTATCGACTCGGGCAGCGACCCCGACGACATCACGGACGCCCTCGGCGAGCTCATCAGCGCGGTGCGCAGCGGCTGGAACGGCCCGCACGCCCCCCGCGTACGCCTCCTCCCCCGCCGGCTCCGCGCCGAAGACCTCCCCAAGGGCTTCGAATACCCGCAGCACGGCATCGCGATCGGCATCGACGAGACCAACCTCGAACCCGTCTTCGTCGATTTCGAATCCGACCCCTTCTTCCTCGTCTTCGGCGAGAGCGAATCCGGCAAGACGGCTCTGCTGCGCCTCATCGCCAAGCAGATCACCGAACGCTACGGCCCGGACGAGGCGAAGATCGTGGTCGGCGACTACCGCCGCTCCCTGCTCGACGTCATCCCCGACACCCACCTCCTGGAATACGCGCCGATCGCCTCAGCCCTCCAGGTCCACACCACCGCCCTCAACGGCCTCATGGAACGCCGCGCCCCCAAGCCCGACATCACCCCCCAGCAGCTCCGCGACCGCAGCTGGTGGAGCGGACCGCAGTTCTTCGTCATCATCGACGACTACGAACTCGTCTCCACCAGCAGCGGCAACCCCATGGCCGTCCTCACCGACAACCTCCCCTTCGCGCGCGACGTCGGCATGCGCTTCATCATCGCCCGTAACTCCGCGGGCGCCTCCCGATCGATGTTCGAATCCTTCATGCAGCGCATCAAGGAACTCGGCGCCCAGGGCGTACTGCTCTCCGGCGACCCGACGGAAGGCGACCTCCTGGGCGGCGTCCGCCCCCGCCCCATGCCCCCGGGCCGCGGCTTCTTCGTCTCCCGCAAGCGGGGAACGCCGCTGGTGCAGCTTGGATGGCTCCCGGACCAGTAAGCCTGCACCTTCGAGCAACCACAGACCTCTGCCCTGGGCCGCCGGCCCGGGGCAGAGGTCTTTTTGTACGGCGACACGCCCCGCCGGCTACCCACACGTACGGTCAACTCCCCTAAGCTGAGCGTGACTTATGACTTTGACGCTCGAACACGCACACCAGGGGAGAGAAGCGTGTCGTTCGAAGAAGAGTGGAACGGACTCCGGGCCGAGGCGACGACGCGCATGCGTCTCAACGAAGCCGGCAAGGGCTCGTCCGGGGGTGGCGGCGGCTCCGGCGACCTGATCGTGCACCAAGACGATCTGGGACGGGTCGGCCACGAGGCCTTCTTACTCCACGACCGTCTCAAGAAGGCGGGCGACATGACCCGTGGAGCGAAGGACGACGGCTCGACCGCCAAGGCCGCCAGTTCGCTCACCACCCATCACTTCACCTTGGGCGGCGCCCTCACCAACATGGCCGTGATCTGGAACGACCAGCTCAAGACGCTGTTACAGGCCTGCGCCCATATTTCCAACCACCTCGACTACTCGAAGAGCTCGCAGGCCCATACGGACGCGAAGATCGCCACTGACATGGCACGCCGGGACGGGACCGCCATGCCGGTCTCCGAGATTTCCAAGTACTACAAGTAGGGGACGGGAGGGGGACCGCACATGGCAAGCCTGACTTTCGACGACCTGTATCACGTCTCGTTCGCCGGCCTCGGCTCAGCAGCCGACGACTGGAAGGAGATGATGGACCAACTCGAAACCCTGGCTACGGATGCCAGGGACGGCATGGTGAAACAGTCCGAGGCCGCCCGTTGGGCCGGCGTCAACGCCGATGTCACCAGGCCCTTCGTTCGCAAGACCGGCAAAGAGTTCGGCGACGCCCACGCCGAGGCCAAAGCCATCTGGGCTATTCTCCGCGACGCCCACGAGGAACTCGTGGCACTCCAATCATCACTCAAGGAGGCCGTGGACGTCGACGCCAAGAACAAGTTCATTCAGGTCACCGGTCTACCGGACGGCACGGTGTCGTGTGTTTATGTGCATCGACGCGACACCAATGACGTGCAGACGCAGGCGCAGCTCGACTACAAAGACCGCTTGGAGCGCCGGATCATCAAACTCATCGCTCAGGCTGATGAGATCGACAACTCCGCGTCAAGCGCCCTGAATAGGATTCACGGCAACGACAGCCACAACTTCGGCCACGCGAAATACGATTCCCTGGACGATGCCCAGTCCGCGCGGGCAGTTCAGCTTGCCAGGAAAAGCCTCGCTAAGTACCGGGACGGTGGTGAGCTCAGCATCACGGAACTCGCCGAGCTCAAGCGGCTATTCGCACAGAACTCCAAGGACCGCGAGTTCGCTGTCGATTTCTACAAGGCCCTAGGCCCGAAGGATGCCCTGCGCTTTCAGGCCCAGATCGCCCTCGACGCTTCGGCAGAGGGCGACAAAACACAGCTCAAGCTCGCCCAAAGCATTCAGACGAGCATGGGCGAGAGCCTCGCAACGGCGACTCGGCCCCCCACCGGGAAGGACGACCCCAACACCGCCTTCCGCGAGGACAAGGACTACCTCGGGAAGTCGTGGCAGACAGAACTCAAGCAGATTGGCCGCGAGCGACTCCGACTCTCTATGAATAACGCACGGGTTGAACCACGGGGCTATCAAGTGCTCTCGACCCTGCTACGCCACGGAAACTACGACAAAGAGTTCCTCACTCCCATCGCAGAGGACATGGTCACCTTCGAGCGCAAGCACCCGAGGGCGTGGGCATGGGCGGATAACGCATACGCTGGTGACGGAATGGAGAAATTCGGACTCAATCTCGACAAGAAGGGCGGCCCTGGATGGGACCCCATGACCGGGCTTCTGGAAAGTCTCGCGCACAACCCAGAAGCATCGACGAAGTTCTTTGGCGACTCCACGGGTGAAGGCACGACCGACGGCCTCGAGAAGCTCAGCAACCTCGACTACTTCCTGGGCGACAAGCACGGAGAGAACGCACGTCAGTGGCTCCCCGACGCCACAGGCGGAACGGGCTCCCCGGACGCCGAGGACAAGATCTACGGCATGGAAGCGCTAGGGCACGCCCTTGAGTCCGCCACATCCGGGGACCCGTACGGCGGCGACGCCCCTTCAAAAGACCACACGCAGGCGGAGGCAGATGTCTTCCGCTCGATCGTGAAAAAGGTGGCCGCAAACCCAGAGCTCTTCAAGAGTGACGGCGAATTCACTCCGATCGTCGGCAGCCTTGGAAATATGTCGGCTGAATACATGCACGATATTCAGCGAGTTTACGCGGGCGGAGATCATAGTGGTTACATCAGACACACTGGAGCTGAGCCAGATTTCACAAGAGAAAGGGGTGCACTGGACCTGTTCTTGGAAACAACTGCAGAGGATCCCAAGGCATACTCAACCATCACACACGCCCAGCAGGCCGTGACAACTGAAATGTTCCGCGAAGTAGTAGCACAGTGCGGAGACAGCAAGGACCTCAAGGGCGTTGCCGCGATTGCCGCCGCCGCGGGAGCGCGACTCGAGGGCGTCACCGCCGAGGGTCGAGCCCATGCGATAGCGGCAGCCGACAACAGCCTAGAGAAGATCGATGAATACAACGAGTCACTGGAACGCGGAGACGCATGGCTCGGTCGATTCGTGGACCTAGGGATGAGTACCCTAGATAACATCCCAGTGGCCGGCGAAGTTGCAGGATGGGTAATCGAGGACTTCCGGGAAGCCATCCTGGGCCATCAGGTAGAGAGTTCAGACGATGTAGTCAAGCAGCTCGAAAGGAATCGGAAAGCATTCCTGGATACCGAGCACGATCGCATAGGCCAGGCATCAACAAAGGCGTTCCTCCTTGCAGCGAGAGACGCAGGCCTTAACATGAAAAGCGACAACGTAAAGAATGCCGCCGACAGCGTTTACAACTCGGCATACGAAGCAAATTCCGGCGAGAATTCCTGAAGAAAGCAGGTATTTTGTAGATGCTGCTCAGATCATCGAACTCAGGCCTAGGCAGAGGAATTACAGCCGCCCTGATCTTGCTGACCGCCGGAACCGGGGCATGGTGGGCTATCTACGATTCACACTCAGACAGCGACACCACAAGTTTCCCTGAAACCCTCTGCAATCATCGCATATCTGGAGATAGGGCAGAGCCCCTATTGCCCAACAAGGGGACGAAGCCACAGGAGGACACCTATAACTTCAATGCATGGACATCTCTGGGACACTGCATCATCAAAAGTGGCGGAGAGACAATTTCCGTAACATATGAGGATGCTCTAGGAGAGAAACGCGCCCAGCGCAAGGAGATCCCTGTCTCCCTCGGTGACGCCTACGGATATATGTCACCCAGGGGTAGCATTGAACTATATTTATCCTGCAAGTCGATCCCGAGATCGGTTTCAAATACAATTCTTATAGGCACAAACGCCTCCGTTGTGCAGGACAAACTGGAGGCAGGAAGTAAGCTGGACGAGTCGACCAGCGGACTGTCTTCCTTAGCCGCATTTACCGCTCAGGCGGTCCGTGACCTGACCCAGAATTGGTTCAGGTGCCCCGGAGCCGACAAACTGCCGGACGGCCCCGTAACCATCCACTGGGACAAGCCAGCCGTTCGCTAACCTCGATCTTTCGTGACGGTCTGCCAACGGAGTCGGTGGACCGTTTCGCTTTGTGTGGTTGACGTTGGGCAAGTCAGCGGCCCGGTTGTCGCACCGGGCGGGTGCCGGAATCCACTGCTCCGAGTCGGATAGGTTGCCGGGACGGGGAAAGTGTCGGTCAGCCGGGGTTCGGGAGTTGAGCGAGCCGGTCGAGGGCCGCGATGTCGTGAGCCCAAGGCCAGTGGCCGGCAAGGTGGAGGATCCGGCGGCGGCCGGTGGTGACGAGTTGTCCGGCCGCGCTTACCACACGCGGAGCCGCAGGCGATAGGGCTCCCAGTGATGGGCTTTGCCGATCAGGGCGAGCATGGGCATCCAGGCCAGCAGGACGAGCGCGATCTGCACGATCTCCAGCCACACCCGGTTCTGCGCGGCCGCGTGCAGGGGAAGGTGCCGCAGGCCGATGCCCCGGGCGGCACGGATCCGGTCCTCCGCGCGGCCCCGCAGCCAATGACGGAGCTCCAGCTCGGCAATCGGATGGCCTGCGGTGTTCGTGGCGAAACAAGTGATCCGTATACCGTCCGCGTCCAAGCTGTGGGCAGTCATCAACGAAGCTGCAATCCGGCACCACGTCTGCTCGACAGAGGTAGTGCGACAGCAACTGGAGCGACTGGCGCATGCCTCAGAGTATCCGCGCATCACCATCCAGTTCCTGCCCTTCGCAGCCGGCGCGCATGCCGGCCTCTATGGATCGTTCATGGTCATGGATTTTCCCACGCCAACTCCCGAAGTAGTGTGGTCCGAGAACCTCACACCGTCTACTTTGTGGACCCGGAGGATGTGGACCGGTACATCGAGGTTTTCGACCAACTACGGGACCGCGCGCTTGGGATTCAGTTCAATTGCAAAGGAGCTACAAAATGAAGAACATTAACACCACACGTGCAGCATTTCGCTCCGAAGGGACTCGCTGGAAGAAGAATTCGCAGAGCGGAGGTAACGATGACGGTGTTGGGTTCGCAATAGCCGACGAGCACATACTGGTCAGGGACTCCAAGCGCCCCGACCTTGCCCACACCTCATTCAGCGCTGCCGCCTGGCGCGCCTTCGTCTATGCTGCCGCGGCGGACACTCTCAACTGAGGGCACAGAACAAGAAGCGCCCTCAACTTAACACTCCGCTAACCCACAGCACGGACGCGATGACTTAAGGTCCAGGCCAACACCAGGGCCGCAGGCAACTCGTAACCTGTGAATGAAGTTCAACCTGGAACCCGCGTAGACGAACTCGCGTCTAACCCCGTAAGTTTCCCCTTCGGACACCCCTGGTTCGAGCCTCCGGTACACGGCGTAGTCGTTACGTCATCCTCCGCAAGGAGAACCGGTGCAGGCAAGGGCCGAAGCACACAAACCGACCGATCGTTCGACCAGTGTGCCCGGAAAGGGGTGAATAACAAGGCACCAGCGTGCTAACTTCGGAAGGCTAATCGCCTTATGCGACGCGCCACTTGATGCCTAGCCATGGGGGAATCATGACTTTTGAGGACGAGTGGTCCAAGCTCCGCACCGATGCTGTGGCGGGGCAGAAGTCCACCCACATGCGGCTCAACCAGACCGACCCCCCTGGCCCGAGCCTGCCTGGATCGCTCAACCTGAAGTCCAGCGCATCCAAGAAGAAGAGCGCCGCCAAGGCCTTGGAAGACGATGTCCAGCCGCAGACGAAGACGGCCGGCGAGTGCGTCGACGAATCAACCGAGAAGGCCGAGAAGGAGTTCAAGGACTGGGCCACCGGGAGTGGGATCACTGATGCCCTCAAGGGGTGGCACACCTCGGTCAAGGCGCTTCAGACACGCCTCACGCAGGAGAAGTCCGCACTGAGTGGGACCAACAAGTATTTCCTGACCAATGACTTCCTCGTCGGGTCGGATCTCACCACGGCCGTTCCGCCCACCCAGTCCTCGGACAACGTTCCGTTCTCGTCTCGCATCTCGGACTACTACCGCTAGGGGGGCTCGTTGCTCACGTACCACCAGGTCATGACCATCGACCTGTCCCTCCTCGAGACGGCCGCCACCAAATGGGACGAGGCCGCCAAGAAGTTCGAGGCAGTCCAGAGAATCTACGACAGCAAGGTCAAAACGGTCTCGACCGACGGAAACTGGTCCGGTCAGGCGTACATCGTCGCGCGCCCCAACATGCAATTGACCCATGACCAATTCACCGCGGCGCCCAAGGAAGCCCGCGCCATCGCCTCGATCCTACGGGACGCGCACAGCCAGTTCGTGGAGCTGCGCGGGAAGGTGAAGTCCGCGGTCGCGGACGCGGAGAAGGCCGGGATGAAGGTCTCGGACGCCGGCATCGCGAGTTACGACTACTCGAAGGCCAGCACGGCCGATGCGAATGCCGCGCGCCATGACCCGGATCTGCGCAACATCGAGCAGTCGTGGACCCGGCACATCGAGGCGGCGGTCAGAGCCGTCGACGACGCGGACCAGGGCGTGAAGCTCGCGCTCAAGGCAGCCGTGGAGGACCCCAATCCCATCGACGGCGCAGTCAACGGGTTCAACAACAAGGCTGAAGGCGACATCGAGAAGGTCGAGGGCAAGGAAGCCGAGGAGCTCGCGACCAGAATCAACTCCGGCGACAAGCTCAGCGACAAGGAGATGGCCGAGTTCAAGCGGCTGTTCCGGGACAACGAGTACAACAAGGCGTTCAGTCAGACGTTTCTGGACGGTATCGGCCCCAAGGGCGTCATCGATCTGAACCTCAAGTTCAACGACCGAGCCAAGGGCGACAACGAGAAGGACTTCCGCGCCCTCCAGGAAGGCGTCGCCACCTCGCTGGCCACCGCGACCAAGTCACCCTCCGACCCCTTCTACAACAAGTGGCGCGAGGGCCTGCGCAAGGCGGGTGCGAAGGACTTCGACGGGGGGACGGTCCCGCTCTACGGTTATCAGTCGTTCGTGGAGCTGATGACTCACGGAAAGAACTACGGGAAGCAGTTCCTGACCGATGTTGGCAACGACATCATCGCCCTGGAGAAGAGCGACAAGTACGGGACCGGCAGGTGGACCATGTGGCAGGGCGCCGGTTTGGCCCCCCACAAGGGCATAGCGGCCGACCCGCTCGACAGCCTGCTCGGCATCATGAGCCAGCAGCCGAACGTTGCGACATCGTTCCTCGACCCCGGCGCAGACGGAAAGAACGATCACCTGAAATATCTACTCAAGGATCGTGACTGGCCGACAACGGCCACGCCCAGCAGCATATCGGTCCACACGTCCGACCTCCCTTTCAACCGTGTGGGCTTTGGCGCGGCGCTGGAGGCGGCCGCCACCGGGGATGTCCCGGGCGCGGACCACGTTCTCGGCTATCACACCGAAGCCGAGTCCCGGGTGATGCACGACACGATCACGATCCTCGACGACGGCCGCAAGGGAACCCATATACCCGACAACCTGCGGACGAACCTGGGCCGCATGCTCGTCGACTACACGCCCGAAACCCATGAGATCCTGACCGGCACCGGTCCATACATGGACAAGGACGGCGTGTGGCACGACGGCACGGGTGGCAAGGATTCCCATATGTCCGTCCCGAAGGAGAGCCTGACACGCATCATGCGTGGTGTGGCGGATGACGGTAAGGCGTTCGGCGAGATGTTCGAGGCCGAGCGGTTCTACGCCGCTGGGACCCTTTCCCAGACGGACTTCGCCAACCCCAACGAACGTGCCGCGGCCATCGAAGGTGCTTCGCATGTCTTCGGTTTTTACGACGGCATCAGCTCCGACATCGCGCGCGACAAGAAGAACGACGCCGTCTCGTTTGCCAACCATGCCCAGACGGCCGAGTTCGTCATCACCGGCGGTATGCAGGCTGCCGCCAGTGCGCTCAAAGGCCAGCCCATCGGGTTCATCTCGGATGCCGTCTACCGCATCCTCTACGCGGGGGCCTATGACTGGAAAGAGGACCAGATCGCTCAGGCGAACGCTGCGGCGGCGCAGGAGACCGAGTATCACTTCACCACCGGACAGAAGCAGGTGAACCACTTGGTCTCGGGGTGGGCTCAGGCGAACGGCCACGGTGTCGACACCGGTCTGTCACGGCATCTCGTCGGCTCCGGGCAGGAACGTTACGACAGCGCGCGGACGGAAGCCCTTATTTACCTGGACTAATGAGCCGATAAGCCTGGGTTCCGCTTGGCTCGCGGGTTGAGCTGCCTTATTTCTTTCTGCCGGCCGCCGGTGAGGGCTTCTGCCCCACCGGCGGCTTTTGCATGTGGCGCGTGGACCGGTCACTGTCCAGCACGTACGTGGACTCCCTGAGAACGCTGATGGGGTGGGCGGCGGTGCTCACCGCTGCCCACCCCATCGCGGAGGCGAATCGCTCAGAAACCCAGGCTGAACAGCTTCGACGCCTTCACGTCGGTCTCGCGGTACGAGTCCTTACCCGACTCGACCAGCGCCGCGACCTTCGTCACGAGCCCCTGGATGTGGTCGGCCCGGGCCTGGAACTGCTTCTCGGCCGCGAGCATGGCCTGGTGGGCCTCACCCTCCCAGCCTTCGGTGACTCGCTTCACGGCGGCCTGGATGTCGTCCATCTCCTTGCGGACGTTGCCAGCCGCGGTGCGGAGCTGCGAGGCGAGCTGCTGTACCGACTCGTAATCGACGAGGATTCCGTCTTGCAGAGACACGTGTCCCCCAACTCGATAGTTCTGTGTGCGTTGTTGTCAGGCTCCGAAGGGGTGCCACGGTGCCACCAGGCACCCTCTTCTGCGTTCTGCGTGGCTTAGAAGCCGTCGACCCTCGAGTGCGAAGCGATCGGGGCGTCGGTGCCGGCGCCAAGGCCGCCAACACTGCTGCCCGGGGTGATGTGTCCGCCGGCGGCCGAGCCGTTGACGTCGATGCTCTTGAGCTGACCAGCGATGTCGTCATCGTTCGCGCCACCGGAACGGTGGGTCAGTGCGACTGCCTCGCGGATGCCTTCGACCAGGCGGCGGACGGCGTCGTGGTCCTGCTCCAGGTCCATCTGCGCCTTCTTGAAGGCGCCGGCACCCTGGCCCTGCCAACCCGCGTCCACCGTGGCGAGGATGTCCGCCATGAGCTTCATGTTGCTGCCGAAGCCCTGGATGGACTGGTCGAGCTCCTGCGTGAATTTCTGGAACGCTGAGTCGCTAACCCGCTGCTTGCCCATTTTCCACCTTCCCCCATGAATTGTTGGTGAGTTGACATGGGGTTTCGCTCTTCAACTCACCGCTGTGCACGAACCCCTTGGGGTTCATCGTACTGCTTTTAGGTGTCCTACACATTGTAGTAAGCGTCCGCAACACCTCGCTCAACGTTCACGCTTATTTCATTTGTTGAACGAGAGCTAGGTGCTCGGCAGCACCCCGGCTCCCCAGGGGCGTCTTGGCGGAGTTCCCGGTCCGGTACACGGCAGTGACGGCTCGTCATAGGCTGGCCGATGCACTGCCGCGGCGGCGGACAAGCGCGATCGCGACGGCAGCCGCTAGGAGAACGGCGATGCCTGCGCCAATGGCGATCCAGAGAGTACTGCTACTGTTGTCGTTTTTCTTGGGCTCCGCGATGGTTTTCTTGTCGCCCTTTTTGTCGTCCGTGGCCGTGGGCGTCGACTGTGGGTCGGTGCTTGGGGACTCGGAGGCAGACGCCGACGCAGAGGGGTCCGGCTTCGTGGCGCCCTCGCGGGCCAGCAAGGGGTTGACGTCGGCGGGGCCGGGGGCTCCCTCTCCGTCGAGGAGGACCTTACGGGGACGGATGGAGCCGTAGCCGACATAGATGCTGGGAATCTCGCCGGTGGTGGGCTTGGCCGCAGTCTGCATCATGACACGTAGGACTTGATTGTTGGTCCACTTGGGATGCTTGGACCAGATAAGGGCTGCTGAGGCGGAAGCAATGGCGGTGGCTTGGCTCGTACCACCGGAGGTGCAGATACCCTCTGTCTTGGTGCAGTGGATGGGGATGTTATCGCCCAGAGCGACAAGTGAAAGTTGATCTCCAGAGGTTGACCACTTGCTTACGTTGCCATTGCGGTCGATCGCTCCTACTCCAACAACTCCGGGAAATCCAGCGGGATAAGATTTTTGATTCCCGGCATCGCCATTATTTCCTACCGCAGCAAAGATCAGGCTTCCCTTCTTGAGCGCGTACTCCACAGCTGACTGTGTTTTGGGGAGCTGTGACCCATCAGTCACCGATCCAGCCGAGATATTGATGACACGTGCACCGTGATCGGCGGCATAGCGAATTGCCCGCGCCTCAATCCCGTCGACGGAGTCTACTTTCCTATCTGCAATGTGCTTGATGGGAAGGATCTTGGCTTCGGGGGCAACCCCTTGAATTCCCCCTCCGGCTCCCGTGCCGGCGATCAAGGCTGCCATGTTCGTGCCATGACCCTCCTTGTCCGCGCGCGCGCCTGTCGGGTTATTAGACACATCGGCGCCTCCCAACACTTGGCCACGCAATTCGGGGATGGAATCATCGACCCCTGTATCGATGACTGCGACAGTCACCCCTTTGCCCTTGCTCACCTTCCACATGTCGTCCGCCTTCATTGCGGTGAGATACCACTGCCGTGAGCGGACATCCTGCGCCTCCGCGGGCGGCGCGATACCGCCCGCGGAAACAAGTAGAGCACCGGCCAAAGCCAACAGGGCCCGACGCCGCACTCCAGGGGATGAAAGCAGCATGTAGTGGTAACTCCTCAGGTGAGCGACTTCCGTAGGCTATTCGATGACCGGTGGAACGGTGTTGCGCCGCCCGCCGGACCAGGTCTCCTCGTCCTCTTCGAGGTAGTCCGGCCTGGCCCCGGCATTGCGCTGGTTTCCACCGTGTGGAAGGGATGTGGAGTGCGGCGCCGTTACAGGGCCATGGCTCCCGCGCACGAGCCCCGATCCCCCCTGAGTGAATTCGGAGCGTCCCTCACGCGGGACGCGCGGCCCTCCGGTGACTCCACCAGGCTCCGACGTCAACCGTCGGCCCGAGCCAGCACCGCCGGAACCGTGTGCACCGCCGTCAACCGGGTGAACTCCCCCTCCCACGGGGCCACGAGGCAGAACACCTCGTTCCTCCCCCACGACCATGCTGCGCGGCAGACTCCGGTTGGCCGGGTTCGTTCCCTTCGGGCGGTCGACGACGCCTCCCGGCTCCGAACCAAGACGTCGCCCGGGACCGCCACCCCCAGGTGTGTTCGGTCCGTGCCCGAAGTAGGTACCCGGTCCGACGGGGCCACGAGCCATCGGGGAGTGCGGCTCTTCCCCGACCACCATGCCGCGCGGAATCCGCGGAGTGTTGGTCGGTCCGACACTCCGCTTGCCGCCGACGATTCCGTCATTCGTCGGAATACGCGGGGGCACACTCGAGGTCCGAGGTGCGCTTTGTGCGCTCGGGGGAAGCTTGCCGAGTTGCCCCGGTCCGGGGATCGGTGCGGTTCGGCCAACAGGCGGAGCAGTGGGAATGACCGGCCGCGGCCCGGGAAGGCCGGTGACCGGAGGCATCTTGGGGCCATTCGATGGGACGTTGGGAACGTCGTCGGGCATCGGAGGAAGGGTGTTGGGCCTGTTGATTGTGTCCGGCGCCGGCGGAGTCTTGACGGAGTCGATAGCCGTGTTGGTCGGGTCCGGGACGCCCACGCCGGGGATCGCACCGCCGCCGTTCGGGGTCAAGGGCGTGTGGGGCCTTGTTTCAGCAGGTAGTACAGGCGCGGCCTTCGGGCCTGCGCCATTGAGGTCGGCGGCAGACAGCGGGGTGGCATGACCGCCTCTTACTGCAGGCGTGGCTCCACTCGATGAAGACGACGTTCCCAGCGGGGTCTCGTACGCGTCGTAAGCGTCCTGCGATACCACATCACCAGGAAGAGGAGGGAAGTTCGGCTCCACAAGCGCCTTGTCCAGAAACCCGTGGGCCGTCTCGTAATACGAGTCCAGCTTGGCGATCTGCTTGATGGCCTCTTGCCGGTCGGGCTCGTTCTTCAGCCGAGCCTTCTCTTTTTCCTCATCCACGTAGCACATGGGGACCAGCTTCGCCCCGGGAGAGTCCGGCTTCGGCATGGACGACTTGACATCGGCTAGCCCCAGGGCAGCAACCCCTATGTTGTTGCCAACCCCCCACGTGTAGCTGGCCAAGCTCAGAGTCTGCTTGGACAGTTCTTCAACCCAATCACGGAAGGCGTCGGCTCCCTCACCTTTCCATTTGACGTTCTCAGCGTGTGCCCGCATCTCGTCCGCGATGGCCGTCAAATCGGTCCACGCGTCCATCAGTGCAGAACTGGCATCGCTCAACTTGATCGGATCGGCGCCCTGTACTATTTGGTAGAGCCGATAGTGACTCATTCCATCGTACTCGATGGAACTTTCCTCGCTCATCTGCGTCTACCCCCTCAGCTTGCGTCCGGGCCAACGGACTTACCATCCTGCGGCGAGTTGCCCGACGCCCCCGACTGATCGGCGTTCGGGGCACGGTAGTACTTCTGCGCCTCGGCCTGGATCTCCTGCATTCGGCGCCTTTGTTCGGCGTCGATACCGTCGTATCCGTTTTCGGCGATCAGGGCCGCGAGGCCCATTGCCTCAAGCTGGTCACCGAAGGTCTTGGAGTAAATCTTGATCTTCTCGTGAACTTGGTCGTACAACTCCGACAATTTATCGGCAGATGTGAGGGTTCCGTCGCCATAGGCGGCCCGGGAGATAGTTTGCTCATCAAGTTTCGTCTTGGACGCAGGCGACTTCTCAAGATCGGACAAAACCTTGTCAATCCGGCTCTTGAACTTCGCGAGAGTCTCGGCTTCCTTGGCCATGCCCTTGCCGAACAAGTGCGACTGTGGAGCCGAACCGCCTGGGTCGACTGGTTTCGCCACCGCATCCTCCCCGTATGACACCAACGATGTCCTGAACCACTCTAGCGATCGCGCCTGCGTGGCCCAACTATCATATCGTCAAGGTAGTTCGACGACTCTGTAACAGATCGCTACTCAGCGGACCCCAGGCAGCCGCCGCCCCCTCAATCATCGGTCTACGCTCCGGCTACAGGGGACGCGACACCCGGCGACGTTTGCAGTTCACGCCCGGTAAACCCGCACTTCCCCTCTTGACGGAAGCTGGGCCAGGCATTCCAGTAGCCAAGGTCAGCCAGGATGGGCAGGTGCAAGTGGTGGCGCCTCCGCAGCTCGGTCTGGCTGAGGAGACCCACGGCGACCAGCCGGCCGGGGGAGTGGTGCACCTGGGGCCAGCGGTCGCGTCGTGATCGGTGCGGATCATGGCGCCGTCAAGGTTGAAGTGGCCGTCCCCTGCCGGTAGAGGACGCTCCAGCGAAGTGGACGGATCCGATGCGTGCTGAGCCAGGGCGTCCAGGTCCACGAACGCGCAGCAGTTGACGGTCAGAATCGAAAAACCGTGCTCCCGGGCGAGTTGAGCCGGCCGGGTGACACCGACGCACCGCTGCGGCACGAGTCCCACCTACTTGAAGAAGCCCATCGCGATCGTGCCCTTGCGGTCCAAATTGGTCCTGGCGTGCGTGAAGCAGCTTCGCAAGATCCTCAGCGGTCGCCGTTCGCACAGCAAGCACGACGCGGGGCCGTCACGCACCGCGACGTCACATTGCCAAGCAGCTCATTGAACTTACGACGTTAAAACACCGGCATCGCCGTCAATTTGCCGTTGTGCACCAAGAACACACGGTTTCCCGAAGCCGCCATCCCCCACTCGCCCCTGCCGTTCCGAGCATAGGTCCACGCCGGGTTACCTGTGTCCTTGTGCAGGACCGCGATACCACCCTCATCGATACTGTCAACGTTCGCCCAAAGGGTCTCACCCTGGACCACTGGAGGATAGAGCCGCTGGAGGACATCGCCGAGAGAACGCGTCCAGTCAGCATTCCCGTGTCTTCTGTCGCGACGGCTGATCTCCTCGCCGTCCAGGGCGTACAGCGCATCGCCGTCGAGCGTCGGCGCGCCCCAGCCTCCGTACGTCTTCTTAAACTCGCTTCTGGCAGGCACCGACCATATCTCTTCTCCGTCCTTGAGCTTACGGGCTGTCAGGGATTTCCCACCCAAGTAGACGATCCCTTCGGAGACGGCAGGGGCGATGGGCACGATAGCCACTGCCTGCCGCGGCAGCGTCCAGACCTGTTTCCCCGTCTGGGTGTCGAGTGTGGCCACCTTGCCGTTTTGGCCGCAGAGAACCAAGCGTCCGCTGTCCGTTGCCGCCTCGGGTGGAGTGACCAGTGAGCACTCCACAGGCATCGGAACCGTCCAGCGGGTGGTGCGCGAGGCGATGTCGAAGGCGCCTAGGAGGCTGACATCGGTCGATGCCCAGTCCCTCCTAGCCGTGAAATAGACGCTCTCGGTGTCCGCGGCGATGACATGGACGGCGTTGGCAGGGGCCGTCCACTTCTCCTTGCCGGTAGCACTGTCGAGGGCGAGAAGCCCTCCCTTATGGTCGCCGGTCAAAGGGCCAACGGTCACAACGAGTTCGTCGGAGGGCGCGACGTAGTGGGCATACGAGCCGCAGTCAGTGCCCCATTTACGTGTCCCTTCGATCACGTTATAGGCGCCCAGATTGCTGCTTCCTCCCTCGTGGACCACGACGAGATCGCGCACAGGCAGGGGCTGGATAACAACCGGGGAGGGGCCGTCCTGCGGCCCCCACAGCGATGGCGGCGCGGTTCCGTCCTTGTACTGCGAAGCTGTCAGACGCTTCGCATCCCACGGTTTCGGTGGCGCCGCGCTCTCCTCTTCAGTCGGTTTGCGGGCCTCCCCCGCTCCGGTGTCCTTGGACAGCAGCCACCAGCCGAGTCCTCCGCCGCCCGCCGCCAGTACGGTGCCGCCACCCGCCGCGAGCGCGGTGATGAGACGGCGCCGGGAGGGAACGGAGGGTGTACGCGCTTCCGGAAGACTGATCAACTTCTTCGCGGCTGCCTCGCGCAGCTTGATGTCGGCGGCCAACTCTCCCAGCTGCCAGATTTTTTTGGCTCCGGGCTTGGAGCCGGGCGGCGGGGCGAAGACCGCAGCGATCTGCTCGGGAAGAGGCCGGTAAGTGGGATCCTTGGCGAGGCAAGGAGCAACGAGCACGCGTACCGGCTCCGGTACCTCGGACAGGTTGGGCTCTCCGTGGACCACTTCGTACTGCACCGTCGCTACGTGTCCGCCGTCGTACGCACGCTCTCCACTCGCCGCGTACGCAAGCACCGCTCCCAGAGAGAAGACATCGGCGGGCGGGCCGACACGTTGTCCCAGCACTTGCTCGGGTGCGCCGTAACCGGGCGTGACCGGTATCTGGCCGGTGATGGTGAGGGTGAGGCCGTGCTCGGGGCGCGCGATGCCGAAGTCGATGATGCGGGGGCCCGAGGAGGTCATCACGATGTTGGACGGCTTGAGGTCACGGTGGACCAGTCCTGCGGCGTGGATGTCCTGGAGCGCACGGGCGAGGGCTGTGGCCAGTTCGCGGACACCTTGGTCGTCGAAGGGCCCGTACTCTTCGATGTGCTGGTCCAGCGTCGGTCCCGCCAGGAATTCCGTCGCCATCCACGGCCAGCCCCCTTCGTACCACGCTCCGAGTACGCGCGCGATGCCGGTTCCGGTGACGGCCTGCGCGACCTGCGCCTCGCGGACAAAACGCTGCGCCATGTTCTGGTCATACGCGAGCTCTTGCCGGAGGACTTTGACCGCGGCAGCCCGGCCGGCTGCGTCCCGCCCGAGATAGACCCTGCCCATACCGCCATCGCCGAGTACGGCAACAAGGCGGTACGGGCCAAGGCGAAGGGGGTCGCCGGGACCGAGAGGGTTCATGGGGTGAATGTCTCCCTGCCGAGTTGTCAGGTGCCGTGGTTTTTCGGATGTCGTAAGTGAGTTGGGTCACTCGAAGGGGAGGGCGTACACGAAATCGCCGCTCATCAACACGAGAGTTCCAGCACGCTCGTGAGCCACGAACGCGCCATCGAAAATATCGGGGACACGGAAGGTCCAGGCGACTTTGTGTGTATGCAGGTCCACAGCGCTGATCCTCGCGTTGCCGTCCATGGCGACGTAGGCGTATTTCCTGCCGATAACGGGCGTGACCAGGAGACTGGGTACACCGCCCAAACTCGTCTCCCACAGCAGCTTGCCACTGTCTGCCTCCACGGCGACGAGTCCGCGGGTTCCCTCGGCCACATACACCACGCCATCCTTCACCGCGGGTCTGCCGTACGGACGCGTGTCCTTCTCGATGTCGCCCTTGTCCCGGCCTTCGCCGAACACCCAGGCCTTGTCTCCATTGGAGAGCCGGAACGCGTAGAGCCGCCCGGTCCCAAAGTAGACACGATCGTTGTCCGCCACGAGTTGGCCCGGCTCAAGGTAGGACTTGGAGTCCAGCCGTTCCCTGGGCAGGTCCCAGGACCAGAGCATCCGGCCCGTACGGGTGTCCCGGCCGCCGATCCCGTCCACGATGTCGAGCACGCCGACTCGTCGGGTGACGGCCAGACAGTTGCCGACGGCCTTGGCGACAATGCCGTCGTCGGAGCTGACCGGATAATAGGCTCCCGTGATCGGCTGGCGCCAAAGCTCCTTGCCGCTCTGGAGATCGGCGGCCATCACATGCCAGCCCTTTTCGTTATCCACGGGGCCCGCCTTCCATCTTTGGGCCACCAGATAGATCACTCCGTCAGCGACAGTCAGCGGTTGCGCCTGCTCCGTGCGAGATCCGAAGAAGTCCCGGAACGGTCCTATCAGGGGCTTCGGCTTACCGTTCCCGAGGTCGATCGAGTGAACTGCCAGCCCTTCCGCGGTTGAGGTTTCGGGTATGAAGGCATAGGCTCGCTCGCCATCCGAGACGACTTGCCAGGCGATCTGTGCGCCGGACAAGGTTTCCCACTTGCGGGACCATCGCTTTTCTCCGGTCTTCGCGTCCAGCCCCACAAGGCCGTCATCGATCATCACCAGGATCAGATCCCCGACCGGAGTCGGGACAAAAGTCTCATCCGTCCTGTTGACCTTCACCCACCACACCGCCTGTGAAGGGATATTTGCCGGGCGGGCGGTGGAGCTCGGCCGTGGCCCGACGGTGTCGCGGTGCTGTCCGCGCCGGGTCAGCCATGCCCACGTCCCGACGCCCGCGGCAGCTGCGCCAAGAACCGCGCCGCCGGAGAGAGTCAGGAGCTTCCGTCTGGACATGCCGGGACGGGGAGCCGCCTCATCGACGGACCCGGGTGGTGCGGGCAGCCGCGTCGGCTGGATCTGCCATACCTCAGTGGCCCGTCGGCCGATCTCCGCGAGGGCCGCCTCGGGCAGGTGGTCGGTGAATTCGGCTTCTTCATGGTTCAGCTGGTCTGCGAGCTCGGCCATGCCGGGGCGCTGAGCCGGGTCCTTGCTCAGGCTGCGGCTCAGTACTGGCAGCAGCCCCGCGGGGACCCCGCCGAGGTCGGGCTCCGCGAAGCGGACGCGGTAGAGGAGGTCGGCCGGTTGGCCGCTGCCGAAGGGGCCGTGCCCGGTGGCCGCGAAGATCAGTACTCCCGCGAGTGCGAACACATCGCCCGCGGCGGTGTGCTCCCCGCCCATCGCCTGCTCCGGCGACATGAAGGCGGGGGTGCCCGCGGTCACCCCCACGCTGGTGAGCCTGTCGTCCCCGATGGCCCGCGCGATACCGAAGTCGATGACCTTCGGCCCGAGGGCGGTGATCAGGATGTTGGAGGGCTTGAGGTCGCGGTGCACGACGTCCGAACGGTGCAGCTGCCCGAGCGCGGCGCAGAGTGCGGCGCCTAGGGCCCGTACCGACGGCTCCGGGAGCGGGCCGCAGAGGGCCACCGTGTCGTCCAGCGGCGGGCCGAGCACGTACTCGGTGGCCAGCCAGGGGACGGCCGCGAAGGGGTCGGCGTCGACGACCCCGGCGCCGTACCGCGCGCCCATGACGCGGGCGGCATCGATCTCGAGCTGGAACCGCGTGCGGTACGTCGCCTCGGAGGCGATCCGCTCATGCATGGTCTTCAGCGCGACCGTGCGTCCGCGCGGTGAGCGGCCCAGATAGACGGTGCCCATACCGCCACCGCCCAGCCGGGCTATGAGCCGGAACGGGCCGAGCTGCTGAGGGTCGTCATGGGTCAGGGGAAGGGCCATCAGGTCGGTCCACGGTGAGGGCGCGGGCGGCGCGCGGGCGTTATGAGGCGGGAGAGACGGGGAAGCCGGTGGAGGCCGGGGGCGGGTACGCCGATCCGAGGGCCGCCGGCGGGTACGGCTGCGGGGCTGGGATATGGCTCACCATGCTGTCCGCGTCCAGACCGGCGACAGGGGCATACGGGCTCGGTGCCGCGGCCTCCGTGGCCAGGAGCTCTGCGGACTGCCGGGCGAGTGCCGCGATGACCCGTCCCGGCAGCCAGCCGGGTCCGAGAGCCGCGGAGGCCCGGCTCACCGCGCCGTCCAGAACGGTCCCGTGTGACGCGAAGCCGGACCCCGTCATCCCGGCGAGCGCCTGCGCGGGCAGCAACTCGTCGAGCAGCTGGACCGCTTGCGGCCTGGATGCGGCGTCCCGGGTGAGACACAGCGCGATCGTCCTGCGCAGCCCCTCCGGAAGTTCGCGCCGTTCGGGGACCAGGTGCCCCGTCGCGGCGTACGCCAGCACCGAGCCCAGAGCGTAGATGTCGCCCGGCGGCCGAGGCCGACCGCCCGCGATCTGCTCTGGAGGCAGACTGCCCGAGGCGAGCCCCGGCAGTCCCGATCGCTGCTCACCGTCCGGGCCCGCGGCCCGTACCGCGCCGAAGCAGGTCAGACGGGGGCCGTCGGCGGTGAGCAGCACTGTGGTGGGTGAGAGGCCGCCATGTGTCACGCCCGCCGCGTGTAACGCCGCGAGGGCCTCCGCGAGGGCGGCACCCAGCACGCGGACCGTGCGCTCCGGGAGAGGGCCCCGATGCGCGGCGAGCGCCTCCGTCAGTGGTAGCGCGGGAAGGTACGGCGAGGCGTACCAGGGGGCTCGGGGCGTGCCGCCGACTTCCACCACGGGTGCGATCCAGGGCCCGGGCAGCCCTTGCCGGGCGGCCGCCGCCTCCACTGCGAAGCGCCCCGCGTCCACGCCGGGCAGCGGCGTGCTGATCACGACCGTACGGTCCCCGCCCGACAGCCATGCGATGAAGCGGCGCTCAGGGACCGGCACTTGGCCGCCATCCGTATCGAACCGGGCGACGACGTCATACGGTCCGATCCGCCGGGGGTCGTCCGAGCGCAGCGGTTCCATGGATGACGATTCCCCCTTCACGGAAACCAGCGGAGCAACCTTACCGACGGGCCAGGACAACGATGACAACGGGGCACGACTCTAAGTCATCATGCTCGACTCAGCGTGAGTACTCGTACTCAACTACGCAGCTCGGCGGCGCCGCTTGTGTTCGTGGAGTACGACCGCCGTGCCGGTGATCATCGCGACGAGGAGGGCTCCGCCGCCCAGGGTGTAGGTGGCGAGGCGCTCTCGGCGTTCCTGAGGGGTTTCGCCGAGGGTGAGGGGGGCGGGGGTGGGGGCGTCTACGTTGTGGGCGGCGCCTTTGTCGAGGGTGACGTGGTCGATGGGGTGGTCGTCCTCGGTGAGTGCGCGGACGGGGTCCACGACGCCCCAGCCGACATAGGCGTCATGGGCGTTGACGGAGCGCTCGGCCGTCTGCTCGATCTGGGCGACGACCTGGTTCTGCTTCCAGTCGGGGTGCTTGGCGCGGATGAGGGCGGCGACGCCGGCGACGTAGGGGGCGGAGAAGCTGGTGCCGTTGTCGACGCACTGGCCGCCGCCGGGGACGGTGGAGACCATATCGACGCCGGGGGCCGCGACGCCGACGAAGTCGCCGGCCTGGGAGAAGGGGGCGCGCTCGTTGTTCCGGTCGGAGGAGCCGACGGCGAGGACGCCCTCGTAGGCGGCGGGGTAGGTCTTCTTGACCTTGCCGTCAATGCCGTCGTTGCCGGCGGAGGCGACCACGACGACGTCTTTCTCCAGCGCGTCGTTGATGGCGCGTTGGAGGTTGTTGTTGGCTTGCAGCGGCTTGACGGTGTCCTGGGAGATGTTGATGATCCGGGCGCCCTTGGCGACCGCCCTGTCGATGGCGTCCGCCATCGTGTCGGTGGTGCCCGAGCCCTTTTCGTCGTTCTGGCGGATCGGGAGGATCTTGGCCTCCGGGGCGAGGCCGACGAAGCCCGTGCCGGAGCGGGGGCGGGCGGCGATGATGCCGGCGACCTTGGTGCCGTGGCCGACCAGGTCGTCCGTGCCGTCGCCCTTCTTGCCCTTCTCCAGGGCGTTCTTGCCGGACTTGCGGACCTCGAAGCCGAGTTTGGTGTCGACCGCGTCCTTGAGCTGCGGGTTCTTGTTGTCGACTCCCGTGTCGATGACGGCGACGAGGACCGGGCGCCTGGTCTTCTTGTCGATGCCCTTGGTGTCCTGCCACAGCTGGTCGAGCAGCACGCGCTGTAGAGACCACGGGGTGCCCTTGATCTGCTTCGCGGGGTACGTGCACTCGCCCGCGCCCGCGAGGGAGAGGGGAGCCGCCGGAATCACCGGGCCCTGGGCTGCCGAGAGGGCCGTGAGGGCAGCTGCTGTCGACAGGAAGAGCGCCTTCTTCGCGTTCCGCCGCGTTGTCGGGGCGGGCCGCTTCTGCTTGTTCCTCATCGGCTACGACCCCTGCGGCTGCTTGGCGCTGTTGGTGTCCAGGCGCGGTCCCCTCGGCAGGAACTCCGACCAGTTGGCGGGTACCGGAACCGGAATGACGTCCTTGTAGCCGAGCTTTATCCGAGCCTGATCGGCCTCCTGCTGCGCGGAGTCGGTTCCCGACTTGTCGGAGTCATCGGCACCGATCTTCGATTTGTCCGTTCCGCTGTCGTTGTTCAACTGGATCCCGTAACGCAGGCCCGTGTCGGTGACCAGGAAGACGGCGCCGCTCGTGGTCTGGCGGCCGGTGACCTGGCGGTAGAGGAGGCCGGAGCCCGGGGTGACATAGGCGCTGGTGGCCCCGTCCGGAATGGTGGCGGGGAAGTCGGTGCCCGCCCAGGTGGCGAGCCTGGGGGTGCGCTTGGAGGTCATTCCGCTCATGATGCTGCAGACGGTGTCCCGCTCGGCGCTGCCCGCGATCTGCTGCTGCTCGATCGAGTTGACCTGCTCCGGGACCTGCATCGGCCACTCGTACTCACCGTAGAAGTCCCCCTCCGGCGTGAAGGACGCGGTGCTCACCCGCTGCGCACTGCCGGTCTGGCCGAGGTCCTTGAGCTTCTCGCTGTTGAGGAGCAACTTGGCGACGAATTCCGAGATGCGCTGCACCTTGCCCTGGAGAACGACGTAGTTCTGGGTGCTGGTTCCCGTGTTCGCTTCGAGGACCATGCCGACGTGGTTGGCCCGTTCCGGGAGGGTGTTCACTCCGGCACCGGCGCCGATCTGGCCCGGGACCTCGGGAAAGACGAGGGGGGCGCCGTCCGGGAAGGTGGCCAGCCAGTCGTCGGTGACCCGTTGCGGCTTGGCTCCGTCCCGGAAGATGGTGCGGAGCAGGAGGTCGTAGTCCTTCGGCGGCAGCTGCTTCCACTTGGTGCCGCCGATCAGGTACTTGGTGCCCTGGGGGTCGACCAGGTAGCGGGCGCCGTCCCGCCCCTGGACGTAGAGGGCCTGGGCGCCGCTCAGCCGCTGCGAGCCGCGCAGCTTCTTGCCCTTCGGGTCCCGGTCGGAGAAGAGGAAAACCGCCTTTTGGGTGGTCTTTCCGTTGCCGCCGGGCTGTTCGCAGACGGCCCATTCCTTCTGCGCCTTGGCCTCCTCCGCGCCGGGGAGGCGGTCGGGGGCGTAGGGGATTCCGATCGTCGGGCCGCGCGGGATGTGGCCGTTGTCGAGCTCGGACTCCTTCACCTTGACGACGCTGGAGTTGTCGCCGGACAGGACGAGCTTGGCGGACGCGAAGTTGAGGACGGGGTGCAACTGCACCTTGCCGTCGGTCTTCAGGATCACATAGCGCGTGGTCGAGTTGGAGCCGACGATGACATGGGCGCCCACCTGGTCCCAGCCCTTGGGCGCGATCGGCTTGAACATGCCCCAGGCGCCGAACCCGGCGAGGATCAGCGCGCCTATGACGACACCGGGGAGGACCGTGCGCAGCGGGCGCGGGGCGCCCTCCTCGGTACCGCTCGGTGAGGGTTGCAAGAACGCGGCGACTGTCCGCTTCTTCGCGAATGTGTAGGCGTTGAGCTCATCCCGCCGTGATGCCATCTTTAGCCGTTTCTCCCCGCTTTTCGGCCTCGGCCGTCGGGCACTGCCCTCGGTCCGGGTGTCGTACCGACCCTCTACTATGCCGGGAAGGAATTGGCTCGTGTCGCTCGGGGACGATCCGGCCACGGACGTCCGCCGGGTCTTTCGGGTGTGTTTCGGACTTTAAGGGGCTGACGGGGATGGCTGCCGCCACGCGCGCACGCACCGCGGGGAGCGGATCCGGCCGGAGGAGGTCGGGCGAGTCCCGCTCGGGGACACCCTCCGGCTCTCCGCCCGCTCCGGCATCCGCCGCCACACCCGGCGCGAGCGGTGCGGCGGGCTCCGTCACGCCGCGGGTGGCTTCCCATTCGGGCAGTTTCGGGCCGGTGCGGCTCCAGCAGCTGGTGCTGATCGAGGTGGCGGCGGCGGTCGTGCTGGTCGCATGGGTCGTCGACGAGCTCTTGCTGGTGCCGGCCGCGGTAGTGGGCCTGGTGCTGGTGCTGCTGGCTGTCGTACGCCGCCGGCAGCAGCCCATATCGGAGTGGCTGAGCACCGCCGCCTCGCTGCGGCGGCGCAAGCGGCTGGCGGCGAAGCCGCTCGACGCGGGCACGGATCCGGGCTTCGCGATCGCCGTGGAGTGCGAACCGGCCCTGCGGACCCTGACATTCATCGACCGCGACCGGCGCGCAGTGGGCATGGTCGGTGACGGCACTTTCCTGACGGCGGTGCTTCAGGTGGAGGCGGTGGACGCGCCGCTGCGGCCGCAGCGCGCCCAGCGGCCGCTTCCGCTGTCCCTGCTGCGGGACGCCATGGAGGTGGACGGGATCCTGCTGGAGTCGGTGCAGGTGGTCCAGCACACGCTGCCCGCGCCCGCGTACCATCTGCCGGCCCAGTCGCTGGCCCTGCGCAACTACGCGCCGCTCCAGGCGCAGACCGGCGCGCCCGCGGTCCGGATGACGTGGGTGGCGCTGAAGTTCGACCCGGAGCTGTGCCCGGAGGCCGTGGCCGCGCGCGGCGGCGGCCTGGGCGGCGCGCAGCGGTGTCTGCTGCGCGCCGCGGACCAGCTGGCGAGCAGGTTGCAGGGGGCCGGCTTCGGGGTGACGGTGCTGACGGAGGAGTCGCTGACCGCCGCGGTCGCGACCGCGGCGAGCGCCAACCAGCGGGCCACCGCACAGGCCGGGCGGCGGGACACGCTCAACCGCCGCACCCTGGAGAGCGCGCGGGCCTGGCGGTGCGACGACCGCTGGCACACCGCTTACTGGGTCGGCCGCTGGCCGCTGCTGGACCCGGCGACGGCTCCGCTCCCCCAGCTGGTCGCGCTGCTGACCTCGCTGCCCGCGCTGTCGACGACCCTCAGCCTCACCCTGCGCCGCGGTGGCAAGCTGGGCGGCCGGCACGCGCCGACCATCAGCGGCCATGTGCGGATCACCGGCCGCAGCGCCGACGAGCTGGTCACCATCCGCAAGGAGCTGGAGCGTGCGGCGCGCGGGGTGCGGATCGGGCTGGTGCGGCTGGACCGCGAGCAGGTGCCCGGCGTCCTCGCCACTCTGCCCCTGGGAGGGACCCGCTGATGGCCACGCCCACGACCGCCCCGAACGGGGCCGTTCACCCCGGCCCCACCCCCGGTTTCCCCGGCTCCGGCCCCACCCCCGGCTTCCCCTCGGCCGTCGGCCCCGGACAGCCCCCCGAGCCGGATCCCGCGCCCGCCCCGCCGCGCAAGCAGTGGTCCGGCTTCGGGCTGCTCGGGCCGCGCCGCCAGCGCCATGAGGTGCCGCCCGAGCAGCTGGAGTCGCTCGCGCTGCCCATCGGCGACGACGGCATCGTGATCGGCGCGGACGGGCAGGGACAGCCCGCGGTGCTGGGGCTGCACCGCCCCGCTCCCTTCAACATCCTGCTGGTCGGCGGCCTGTGGACGGCGCAGGTGATCGGCCTGCGCGCGGTCGCCACGGGCGCCCGGGTGACCGTGGAGACCGGCCGTCAGCAGATGTGGACATCGCTGGCCCAGGCGGCGAACAACAACCAGCAGTGCATCACCCTGCACGACGTGGGGCGGGTGCCGCCGCAGGGCGCCTCGGTCAGCAGCCCGGTGCTGGTCGTCCGGGACGCCGGTATGCGGCCGCCGCGCGGCCGGGTGACCGCGGGTCCCTGGCAGTCCGTGCTGACCCTGCTGCCGTATCTGAGCCCGGTCGCCCCCAGGTTGATGGAGAACGCGGGCCTGGTCGGCGTCCAGCGGGTGTCTCCGGACGAGGCCACGCAGATCGGCCGGATCATGGGGCTGCCCGCGGTCGACGTGTCCGCGCTGTCCACGCTGGCCGACGGGGTCACCCTCTGGTGCACCCGCCATGCGCGGATGTACGTGGCGACGCAGCCGACCGACGCCGAGTCGGGTCTGCTGGGCACGCCGCGTCGTATGGACTGAGCCCGGGGAGCTCTGTCAAGTTCGATTGCTTCGGCGCGTCCGGCCGACGACACTGTCGGCGACAGTGTCCACCCCGCTTCCCCCGTGGGCACCTTGGTTTCCGCAGTTTCCGCAGTTTCCGAAGGGACGTACGAACCGATGGCCGACGCCAAAGAGAAGGCCGAGCTGTACGCGCTCGACATCTCCGATGTCGAGTGGCTCAGCGCGCCCGGCAGCGCCTCCGAAGACCGGGTGGAGATCGCCTATCTGCCGGGCGGAGCGGTCGCCATGAGGAATTCCGCCGATACCGAGACGGTGCTGCGCTACACCGAGGCCGAATGGCGCGCCTTTGTGCTCGGCGCGCGGGACGGCGAGTTCGACCTGCAGTAAAGCCCCGCGGTGAGGCGCGGTTCGCCGGGCGGTCAGGAGCAGAAGGCCATGATCATCTCCTCGGCCGCCCCCGAACCCGCGAACCGGTCCGAGGCGAGGTAGAAAACGCCGTTCCGGTAGATCCGGGTGGCGGAGGCGAGGCCGGCCTCCTCGTCTCTGGTCGTGCTCGGCAGCCGCAGCAGCGTCTTCGGCCTGCCGCCGCCCGCGCCGATGCTGACGACGGAGCCCGCCGCCCCGGCCGTCGGCTCCTCGTACGCGATCAGGTTCCCGCCGTCCGCGCGCAGCGGAAACAGCATCCGGCCGGGCACCTTGGCCGCCCACTTCCGCTTGCCCGTCCGCAGGTCGAAGGCGTGGATCTCGCTGGTCGGGACCCCGTTGCCGCTCAGCGTCAGCTCGGTCGGGAGGTAGAAGGTGTCCGGGGACACCGCGATGCCCCGGCAGCCGCCCAGCTTCGTACCGAAGAGGTCCAGTCCGCACTCGGGTTGATAGGAGCGCTTGCCAAGTTCGAGGGCGGAGCGCCGCTTGCCGCGGTCCGACAGCGCGAGGATCCCGCCCGACTTGTGGCGGGCGTCGGCGAGGGCGACGACGACGGGGGCGGTGGAGAAGATGGTGCTGACCTTGTAGCCCTTGCGCACGGGGTACGTCCAGGAGACCGCGCCGGTGTGGGTGTTGATCCGCTGGAGCCCGGCGCTGCCGTCGTCGCAGGAGTAGGCGCGCAGCAGGGACCGGCCGCCCGCGAAGCCGTCCACGGCGCAGCCCCGGTCCAGTGCGCCCGGCGAGACCCGGCGGCCGTCGCCGACCCTGATGACGGCCGAGCCGCCGTACCAGGAGAGACCGGCCAGATCACCGCTCTGGGCCAGCCCCATGCCGAGGTGATCGCTGCCGGGTGCGCCCGCGGCGGGGGCGGGCCGGTCCCAGAGCTTGGCGCCCTTGTCGAGGTCGATGAGCGCCAGCCGGCCGCAGCCGTCCTTGCCGCGGCCTCCGTAGGCGATGACCAGCTTGCCGCCGGTGGGGGTTTCGGGGACCGCGCACACCGCCTTGCCGAGCTTGACGGTCCACTTCCGCCCGCCGTGGTCGTCGTACGCGATGACCCTGTCCTGGACGGGCTTCACAACATAGCCGTCCATCGCCCAGAAGCCGGGGAGTTCGGCGCCGCTCTTGAGAGCCCGGGGCGCGGGCTTCCGGAACAGCACCCTCGCCTCGCCCGGTCGGCGCGCCTCGCCGGGGCCGCCGCTGTCGCCGTGCCGGCCACTGGTGGTGCCGGGCGGGAGGGTGTTCGCGTGTTGTCCGGTTTGATTGGTATTCGGTGTCCCGGACGGCTTCGACGCGGCGGCGGGCCGCTCGCCGTCGTCCCCCGCCATGGCCCACACGCCCGCTCCCGCCGCGAGCAGGGCGGCCACGGCCGCACCGACCACGAGGGTCCTCCGCCGTCTGCCGCGCTCGGGTCCGGCGCCCGCCGGTGGCGGCGCAGGCGACGGCGTCGACGGTGGCCGGTCGGGGGGCTGGGGAGGCTGGGACATCGCGCTCACCTCTTCCGGATCCGCGGACCGGTCGGCCTCCCCCCGCGATCCAGAAGGCCGTTCCTCCTGGAAAGGAGCGAGTCGGTCGGGGATCCCGCTGTACGAACGGCAATCGAGCGGGGAATCTTTGTATCACCCGGCGCCGGGGCTCACCGACGGCCGCGCGGCCTTCCGTTGATGCCGGGAAAGTCATGGGGAGAGTGTGTGCGCGGCATACGGGATGTTGCCGTGAGGCGTGCGCGAGGTACTGAACAGGTTTGAGGGCGGGGACGGGCCTGCCCTTGCGGCGCCCATGGTGATTAGTCTTGGTGTGCACGATGGAGAACCTGATCTCGGGTTCCCGGCGTCGCAACGGGGAAAGCCGAGCGGTCGGACGACAGTAACGATCGGCAACGATCGGCCTCGCCAAGATTTTTAAAGGTGCTCGACCACACCAGGAGGCATTGTGAGTAGCGATCGGGACGAGATCCGCGCGGGCGGAACCACACCCGGCGATGATCGGTCCGACGCGGAGACCGAGCACACGGGCGAATTCACCATCGATTACACCCCGCCTGCCTGGTACACGCAGAACGCCTCCTCGTCGTCGGCGGCGGCGGGCGGTACGGGGACGGGGATCGGCGGGAGCGCGTCGGCGCCGCCCCCGCCCCCGGTGGGCGGCCCGGTGGCCGCACCCGGGGTTCCCGAGCCGAACGGCTTCACGCCCGCGTGGCCGGCGGCGGGTGCGCCCGCTCCCGGAACTCCACCCACCGGAACTCCCGCGTCCGGAACCCCGGCCGCCGGAACTCCCGTCGCCAGTACTCCCGCGACCGCAACCCCTGCCGCCGGAACCCCCGTGGCGGAGGCCGCGCAGGGTGGCGCGGCGCAGGCGGAGGCCGCGCGCGAGCCCGGTGCCGAGCGCCCTCAAGCGCCGGGTGCGCCGCCAAATTCGTCGGATTCATCCGACTTCACGCTTCAGCCGAGCGCGCCCGCCCGCCCCGCGGCTGACGCCCCGGCAACTGACGCGGCGTCGCCGTCCGGGGCCGACGCGGAGCGCCCGGCGGCGGCCGACACCCCCGAGGTCCAGGAGCCCGCGGCTCCCGAGGCCGCTGACGGCGGCCGTGGCCAGGGCGCCGCATCGGCGGACGACGCGGCCGCAGGGGCCGCCACCGCTCCCGGTGGCGTCCGGGACGACGGGGCGGCACAGGCCGCCGAGTCCGGCTCCGCATCCGGCGATCTGGGCGCCCACGCCACGATGCGGTTCTCCCCGGCCGCCCTGAACCGCGAGATCGCGGATCGGGCGGGCGACGGGGCCGGCGGCACCGGCGCACCCGAACCGTCCAACACCGTTCCCGCTGACGCGCCTCCCGCGCCCGCCGACGCCGCCCCGCCCGCCGAGGGACCCCAGAGCGGCGATGTGCGCAGCGAGGGCACGCTGCGGTTCTCCACGGCCTCGCTGCGCCGCGACATCGCCGATCGCAGAGCCAAGAGCACAGAAGCGGCGGGCGCCGAGGCCGGGCCTCAGGACGCGCCGCCCGGCGCACAGCCGCCGCAACCCCCTCAGCAGCCCGCCGGGTGGGCCCCGCCCGCCGCGCCGCAGGCCGGACTGCCCCCGCTGCCGCCCGACTTCCAGCCCGCCGCGCCGCAGAGCGCCGCGGGCCAGGGCGCCGGTGCCGCGGGTCCGGCGCCGCTGCCGCAGCAGCGTACGGACGCCCCACAGCAGCCGCCCGGCGCGACCGGCGGTCCCGGCGGGCCCGGTCCGGACGGCTCGTTCGCGCAGCAGGCCGCCGCGTGGCCGCCGCCTGCCCCGGGCGCCGAGGGGCAGCCCGCCCCCGGCACCCCGGTCAACCCTCAGCCCTCGCCCGCGGTCCCCGGCCAGAACCCGGCGGCCCAGCAGGGCGGTTACGGCTTCCCGGGACCGGCCGGCGGCCCGGGGAACCCGCAGCCCCACCCCGGCCAGGGACCGGCCGCACCCGGCCCGCAGGACGGCTACGGCTTCCCGCGCCCCGCCGGCAGCACTCCCCCCGACGGCACCCCCGCCGCCGGGCAGGCCGGGCCTGTCCAGGCCGTGAACGCGCCCGGCCCGCACGGAGGCTTCCCGCAGGGCGGCCCCGGTGGTCCAGGCGCTCCAGGCGGCCCCGGCGGCCAGGGCGGCCCGGCCCAGCCGGGTCCCGACCACCGTGGTTACGGATACCCGCAGCCCGGAATGCCCGGCCAGAACCAGGCGGCCCAGCAGGGCGGTTACGGCTTCCCGGCGCCGGCCGGCGGCCCGGGGAACCCGCAGCCCCACCCCGGCCAGGGACCGGCCGCACCCGGCCCGCAGGACGGCTACGGCTTCCCGCGCCCCGCCGAGGCCGCCGAGCCCACACCCACCGGCGGCGTCCCCGCCGCCGCGGTACAGCGCCCGGGCTCGCCCGGCGCCCCCGGCACGCCGACCGGGCAGCCGGGCCCCGCCGCGCCCGGCCCGCAGGCCGGTTACGGCTACCCGCAGCAGCCCGGGCAGGGCGGCTACGGCTATCCGCGCCCCGGCGACGGCGCGAGCGCGCCCAGCGGCGGCAACGACTCCCCCCTCGACCCGCGCACCGGCGGCTGGCCCGTCATCAGCCCCGAGCAGCGGCAGCGCCCGGCGGGCCAGGGCGCGGGGGCCCCGCTCGGCTACACCGCCGCCGTCGAGCTGTCCTCGGACCGGCTGATCCGCGGCAAGCAGAAGCCCAAGAAGAACAACAACAGCGGGCCTTCGCGGTTCAAGATCGGTGGCCGGAAGGAGGAGGCCGAGCGGCAGCGCAAGCTCCAGCTGATCCGTACGCCGGTCCTGTCCTGCTACCGGATCGCGGTGATCAGCCTCAAGGGCGGTGTCGGCAAGACCACGACCACCACCGCCCTCGGCTCCACGCTCGCCAGCGAGCGGCAGGACAAGGTCATCGCGATCGACGCCAACCCGGACGCGGGCACGCTCGGCCGCCGGGTGCGGCGTGAGACGGGCGCGACGATCCGCGACCTGGTGACCGCGATCCCGTATCTCAACAGCTACATGGACATCCGGCGGTTCACCTCCCAGGCGGCCTCCGGCCTGGAGATCCTCGCCAACGACGTGGACCCGGCGGTCTCGACGACCTTCAACGACGAGGACTACCGGCGCGTCATCGACGTCCTGGGCAAGCAGTACCCGATCATCCTCACCGACTCGGGCACCGGCCTGCTCTACAGCGCCATGCGCGGGGTCCTCGACCTCGCCGACCAGCTGATCATCATCTCCACCCCGTCCGTGGACGGCGCCAGCAGCGCCAGTACGACCCTCGACTGGCTGTCCGCCCACGGCTACGCGGATCTGGTCGCCCGCAGCATCACGGTCATCTCCGGGGTCCGGGAGACCGGCAAGACGATCAAGGTCGAGGACATCGTGTCGCACTTCGAGACCCGGTGCCGGGGTGTGGTCGTCGTGCCGTTCGACGAGCATCTCGCGGCGGGCGCCGAGGTGGACCTGGACATGATGCGTCCGAAGACCCGGGAGGCGTACTTCAACCTCTCCGCCATGGTCGCCGAGGACTTCGCCCGCGCGCAGCAGGCACAGGGGCTGTGGACGGCGGAGGGCAACACACAGCCGCCGCAGATGGCGCCGCCCATGCCGGGGCAGCAGCAGTACGGCGGCGGGTACGCGCAGCAGCCTCAGCAGCAACAGCAGCCGTCGCCGTACCCGCAGCAGCAACAGCCCCAGTACCCCGGACAGCCGGGCCAGCCGGGCCAGCCGATGTATCCGCAGCCCGGTCAACCTGGTCAGCCCGGCCAGCCCGGTTACCCGGGGGCGCAGCAACAGGCATGGCAGCAGCAGCCGTATCAGCAGCCCCAACCGGGCGCGGCGCACCCTGGCCAGCAGGCGCAGCCGGGTCAGCCGGGGCAGGCGGCGCCCGGGCAGCAGGGCCAGCCGAACCAGCCCGGACAGCCATGGCAGGCCGGACAGCCGGCCCAGGCCTGGCAGCAGCCACAGCAGCCGGGCGGGCCGCAGGGCGGCTGAGCCGCCAGGGCGCCGGGTACGCGAACGCCGGACGGGCTGGATCCAGCCCGTCCGGCGTTCTACGTCGGTTGCCGCTCCGGTCGGCCGCTCGGGCCGCCGCCGGAGGGGTCGTCAGTGGCCGTCGTCCGCCCGGAAGGCGGTGTCGGGGGAGCCGGCCGCCTCGACCAGCTCGCGGGCCCGCTTCACATCGTCCGCCATGCGCTCCAGCAGCGCCTCGATGGACGAGAAGGTCTCCTGGCCGCGCAGATAGGTGAGGAAGTCCACCTGCACGTGCAGGCCGTACAGATCCAGGCCCACGCGGTCGATGGCGTACGCCTCCACCGTGCGCTCGGTGCCCTCGAACTGCGGGTTCGTGCCGACCGAGATCGCCGCCGGCATGGCCTCGCCCTGGGCGGTCAGCCAGCCCGCGTACACGCCGTCGGCGGGGATCGCGGTGTGCGGCAGGGTCTCCAGGTTGGCCGTCGGAAAGCCCAGCTCCCGGCCGCGCTGGGCGCCGCGCACCACGATGCCCTCGACGCGGTGCGGCCGGCCGAGCACCTCGATGGCGCCCGCGACGTCCCCCTCGGCGACCAGTCTGCGCACCAGGGTGGAGGAGAACGGCTCGCCGCCGCCCGCCGCCCCGCGCTGGTAGAGGTCGACGACCTCGACCTCGTAGTCGTAGGTGGTGCCGAGCTCCTTCAGGAACGCGACGTTTCCGGCGGCCTTGTGGCCGAAGCGGAAGTTCGGGCCCTCCACCACGGCCCGCGCGTGCAACTTGTCGACCAGGACCTTCACCACGAAGTCGCCGGGCGACAGCCGGGAGAACTCCGCCGTGAACGGCAGGATCAGCACCGCGTCCACGCCAAGCCCGGCCATCAGCTCGGCCCGCCGGTGGTGCGGGGCGAGCAGCGGCGGGTGGCTGCCGGGCCGTACGACCTCGCTCGGGTGCGGGTCGAAGGTCACCACCACCGCCGGGACGCCCAGCTCACGAGCGTGCGCCACCGTACGGCTGATGATCACCTGGTGCCCCCGGTGCACCCCGTCATAGGAGCCGATGGTGACGACGCTGCGTCCCCAGTCCTCGGGGATGTCCTCCAAGCCACGCCAGCGCTGCACTGTGCCCGCTCCTCGCCCGAACTCATGTATGTCGACTTCGCAGGTCTAAGACTGCCATGTCGTCGCCGTGTGCTTCGCATCGGTGGGCACGACGGGCGGCCCGGACCGGCGTCCCCGCAGGTGGCGGCGGCGCCGGGCGAACCGGAACGCGCCCCCTTCCACACCCTCGAACCCACCTGAGCGCCTGCCCGATGGGGTGAATTCGGGCTCGGCGGTGGACAGAGACCTCAGGGGGGTAAAGGGGGCGCGACGCACCGCGGGACGGCGAAGGCCGCCCCGCGGTGCGGAGCGGCCACAGGAGCGCGCGTCTCAGGCGAAGACGGCCAGGCTCTTCGCCTTGCCCTTGTGCTCCTCCACCAGGGCCAGGAAGCGCCCTTCGGGGCCGAAGACCGCCACCGGCCCGGCCTCCTCGCGCTCCGGCATGCCGATCCGTACGCCGTTGCCCAGCAGCCGGGCCCGGTCCGCGTCGATGTCCCATCGCGGGAAGGCGGCGGCCGCGGCCTCGGCGATGGGCATGACCTGGAGGGACTCCTCCAGCTGCGGCAGCGTCCTGGCGGCGGCCAGCCCGTACGGTCCGACCCGGGTGCGCCGCAGCGCGGTCAGATGGCCGCCGGAGCCCAGCCCGGCGCCCAGGTCGCGGGCCAGCGCCCGGATGTAGGTGCCCGAGGAGCACACCACGGTGACGTCCAGGTCGAGGACGGGCGTGCCGTCCTCGGCCTTGGTCTCGCGGTGCGCGTGGAGGGTGAAGGACGACACCGTCACCGGCCGCGCCGGGATCTCGAAGTCCTCGCCCTCCCGCGCCCGCGCGTAGGAGCGCTTGCCGTCGATCTTGATGGCGCTGACCTTGGAGGGCACCTGCATGATGTCCCCGGTCAGTGCCGCGATTCCGGACTCGACGGTGGTCAGGGCGGTCCCGGCGACTCCGGAGGAGGAGGTGATCTCCCCCTCGGCGTCGTCCGTGACCGTCGACTGGCCGAGCCGGATCGTCGCCTCGTACTCCTTCTCGGTCAGCGCCAGATGCCCGAGCAGCCGGGTGGCCTTCTCCACGCCGATCACGAGCACGCCCGTGGCCATGGGGTCCAGCGTCCCGGCGTGGCCGACCCGCCGGGTCCCGGCGAAGCGGCGCATCTTGGCCACCACGTCGTGTGAGGTGAAGCCGGCCGGCTTGTCGACGATCACCAGGCCGTCCGGGGCCGTGGAGCGGGCCCTTTCCTTGCGCGTCATGCGTCCGGGGAGCCCTTGCCGTCGGTGCTGTCGGCGCCTGCGGCGCCGGGGCCCTCGGCGGCTTCCTCGGCCTCCTGGGCGGCCTCGCCGGGCTTCCGGTACGGGTCGGCGTCACCGGCGTACGTGGCGCCCGAAGAGGCCTGGCGCACCTGGGCGTCCGCCGCCTTGGCCTTGGCCAGCAGGTCGTCGATCGTCCGGGCGTTGTCCGGCAGGGCGTCCGGGACGAACGTCAGGGACGGGGTGAAGCGCACGCCGGTCTGCCGGCCGACCTCCGTCCGCAGCACGCCCTTGGCGCTCTCCAGGGCCGCCGCGGAGGCCGCCCGCTCCTCGTCGTCACCGAAGACCGTGTAGAAGACGGTCGCCTCCCGCAGGTCACCGGTGACCCGGGTGTCGGTGATCGTGACGTAGCCGAGCCGCGGGTCCTTGATCCGCCGCTGGAGGGTCTCCGCGACCACGACCCGGATGCGGTCAGCCAGCTTGCGTGCCCGCGCGGTGTCGGTCATGCGTCTTCTTCTCTCTTCTTCGGTTCAACAATCGGTGATCGGGGGCGCTCACCCGTCCGGGCGGCCACGCGGTCGGGACGGTCACGCGGTCAAGCAGCCGTGCGGTCATGCGTCACTCATCGTGAGCGCCGTGGAACCGGCGGCGCACCGACAGCAACTCCACCTCGGGCCGTGCGGCGACCCAGCGCTCGCAGCGGTCGAGCACGTCCGTGAGGTGGCTCGCGTCCCCGGAGACCACCGCGAGGCCGATCTCGGCCCTGCGGTAGAGGTCCTGATCGCCGACCTCCGCCACGCTCACCGCATAGCGGCGGTGCAGTTCGGCGACGATCGGACGGACGACAGAGCGCTTCTCCTTGAGCGACCGAACGTCGCCGAGGAGCAGGTCGAAGGACAGCGTCCCTACATACATGCGGTCCGGGTCAAGCCACCCGTGGGGCCTTAGGCGTGTGCCTGCTCAGCTGTGCAGACTCCAAAACCGTACACGCAATGGCCGGGGCCGATCGACGGAAATACTTCCGCCGACCGGCCCCGGATGAGCAGCAGCGCGTCAGCCGCGCGGCTTCTCGCGCATCTCGTAGGTGGCGATGACGTCGTCGATCTTGATGTCGTTGTAGCTGCCGAGGTTGATACCGCCCTCGAAGCCTTCGCGAATCTCGGTGACGTCGTCCTTGAAGCGGCGCAGACCCTCGATGTTGAGGTTCTCCGCGATGACCTTGCCGTCGCGGAGGAGGCGCGCCTTGGTGTTCCGCTTAACCTCGCCGGAGCGGATGAGGACACCCGCGATGTTGCCCAGCTTGGACGAACGGAAGACCTCGCGGATCTCCGCCGTACCGAGCTCGACCTCTTCGAACTCCGGCTTCAGCATGCCCTTCAGGGCCGCCTCGATCTCCTCGATCACCTGGTAGATGATCGAGTAGTAGCGGACGTCCACGCCCTCGCGCTCGGCCATCTGCGTGGCACGCCCCTCGGCGCGCACGTTGAAGCCGATGACGATGGCGTCGGAGCCGGTCGCCAGGTCGATGTCGGTCTCGGTGACCGCACCCACGCCGCGGTGCAGCACGCGCAGGTCGACCTCGTCGCCGACGTCGAGCTGGAGCAGCGAGGACTCGAGAGCCTCGACCGAACCGGACGCGTCGCCCTTGATGATGAGGTTGAGCTGCTGCACCTCGCCGGCCTTGAGCACCTTGTCCAGGTCCTCCAGCGAGACCCGGCGGGTCCGCTTGGCGAAGGCCGCGTTGCGCTCGCGCGCCGCGCGCTTCTCGGCGATCTGGCGGGCGGTGCGGTCCTCGTCGACGACGAGGAAGTTGTCGCCCGCGCCCGGGACGTTGGTGAGACCGAGCACCAGGACCGGGGTCGAGGGACCAGCCTCCTCCAGGGCGTTGCCGTTGTCGTCGAGCATCGCCCGGACGCGGCCGTACGCGTCGCCGGCGACCATCGTGTCGCCGACCCGCAGGGTGCCGCGCTGGACCAGCACGGTGGCCACGGCGCCGCGGCCGCGGTCCAGGTGCGCCTCGATCGCGATGCCCTGCGCGTCCTGGACGGGGTTGGCCCGCAGGTCGAGCGAGGCGTCGGCGGTGAGGACGACGGCCTCCAGGAGGCTGTCGATGTGCAGACCCTGCTTGGCGGAGATGTCGACGAACATGGTGTCGCCGCCGTACTCCTCGGCCACCAGGCCGTACTCGGTCAGCTGACCGCGCACCTTGGTCGGGTCCGCGCCCTCGACGTCGATCTTGTTGACCGCGACCACGATCGGCACATCCGCCGCCTTGGCGTGGTTCAGCGCCTCGACCGTCTGGGGCATCACACCGTCGTTGGCCGCCACCACGAGGATCGCGATGTCGGTCGACTTGGCACCGCGGGCACGCATGGCGGTGAACGCCTCGTGACCCGGGGTGTCAATGAAGGTGATCTTCCGGTCGTCGCCGTTGACCTCGGTGGTGACCTGGTACGCACCGATGTGCTGGGTGATGCCACCGGCCTCGCCCGCGATGACGTTCGTCTTGCGGATCGCGTCCAGCAGTCGGGTCTTACCGTGGTCGACGTGACCCATGACGGTCACGACCGGCGGACGGGAGACGAGCGCTTCCTCGCCGCCCTCGTTCTCGCCGAACTCGATGTCGAAGGACTCGAGAAGCTCGCGGTCCTCCTCCTCCGGGCTGACGATCTCGATGTTGTAGTTCATCTCGTCGGCGAGGAGCTGAAGCGTCTCGTCGGAGACGGACTGCGTCGCGGTGACCATCTCGCCCAGGTTGAACATCACCTGGACCAGGGACGCCGGGTTGGCGTTGATCTTCTCCGCGAAGTCGGTGAGCGAGGCACCCCGCGACAGCCGGACCGTCTGGCCGTTGCCGCGCGGCAGCATCACGCCGCCGATGGACGGGGCCTGCATGGCCTCGTACTCCTGGCGACGCTGCCGCTTCGACTTGCGGCCACGACGCGCCGGACCGCCGGGACGGCCGAAGGCGCCCTGCGTGCCACCACGGCCACCGGGACCGCCGGGACGGCCGCCGAAGCCGGGACGGCCACCGCCGCCACCGAAGCCGCCGCCACCGCCGCCACCGGGACCAGCCGGACGGCCGGCGAAGCCGGGACGGCCACCGCCGCCACCGCCACCACCGGGACGGCCGGCGAAGCCGCCGCCGCCCGGACGACCGCCGCCGCCACCACCGGGGCGACCGGCACCGCCGGGACCGCGACCGCCGCCACCGGGGCCCGGACGCGGGCCCGCGGCGGGACGCTGCGGCATCATGCCCGGGTTGGGACGGGGGCCACCGGGGCCACCGCCGGGACGCGGGCCACCGCCCTGCGCGCCCTGCGGACGCGGCATCCCGCCCGGGGTGGGACGGGGGCCGCCACCGTGACCGCCGGGGCCGCCGCCGGGACGGGGACCGCCACCCTGGCCGCCCTGCGGACGCGGGCCGGCGCCGCCCTGGCCGCCGGGGCGCGGGGCACCGCCGGGACGGGGCGCCTGGGGGCGCGCCATGCCGGTGGAGCCGCCGGAAGTGAAGGGGTTGTTGCCCGGACGCGGACCGGCCGGACGGGGACCGCCCGGACGCGGGGCGCGCTCGCCACCGGGGCGCGGAGCGCCGCCGGGACGCCCGCCCTGGCCCTGGTCACGGCCCTGTCCCGGGCCGCCCGGACGGGAGCCGGGGCGCGGGCCGGGAGCGGCGCCGGGCCTGGCCTGGCCGCCCGGCTTGGCGCCGGTGGGCCGGGGCGCCGCCGGGGCCGGCGACGGCGGGGCGGTGAACTCGGGCTGAGCCGGAGCCGCGGGCTGGGCCGGGGCCGGCTTGGGGCCGGGGGTCGGCCGCGCGCCAGGGGCGCCAGGGGCACCGGCGGTGGGCCGCGGGCCCGGGGTGGGCGCCGACGGCATGGTCTTGGGCCCCTCGGCCACGACCGGCTTGGGGCCGGGCATCGGGGGCTTGGGGCCAGCGGGACGTGCCGCCGACGCCGGAGTGGGCGCGGACGGCTTGGCGGGCGCCGCCTTGCGCGGCGCCGAGGGCTTGCCAGCGGCCCGGCCGGAGCCGCCCTGCTGGAAAGCGTCAGTCAATTTGCGAACAACCGGCGCTTCGATCGTCGAAGACGCCGAACGGACGAATTCGCCAAGTTCTTGGAGCTTGGCCATGACGACCTTGCTCTCTACTCCGAACTCCTTGGCGAGTTCGTATACCCGGACCTTAGCCACTTCGCTCCTTCTGGTCCGGGGTGGTCGTCCGCCGGACCGTCGCTACTTCATGGGCGTACTCATCGCGTACTCATCGAGTGCTCATCGCAATCTCGACCTACTTCCGACTCGCGAGGTACCTGACCGCACGGTGTCCCGTGCCGTTCTTGCAACTTCTTACTGCGCCGCTGCCTGCTCGGCGTGCTCGACGTAGCGGCGCAGTGCCGTGGTGTCGAGCGGCCCCGGCCCCCTGAAGGCCCGAGGAAGAGCCCGGCGGCGAACCGCCAGGTCGAGGCAGACCCGTGTGAGGTGTACATAAGCACCCCGGCCGGGCAGCGTACCGCGCCGGTCGGGGACGCAAACGCCCTCGGCCGTCACGATCCGCAACAGTTCGTCCTTGGCCGCCCGCTCCCGGCAACCCACACAGGTCCTCTCAGGGCATGCGCCAGCACGCGCGCGGCCAGACACTGCTTAAGTCTACCTCCCTGAGCCGACCTCACCCCTTGGGGGATGTGATCGAACAGTCAGATGTTTTCGGCTGAATCCTCGGGGGCCATCCCGTGAATCAGCCTTGATCGGCTGGTTGTTCCGTGTCGGGCCGGATGTCGATCCGCCAGCCCGTGAGCCGGGCGGCCAGCCGGGCGTTCTGCCCTTCCTTCCCGATCGCGAGGGAGAGCTGGTAGTCCGGCACGGTGACGCGCGCGGAGCGCGCCGCCAGATCCACCACCTCGACCTTGCTCACCCGAGCCGGTGACAGCGCGTGCGCCACCAGCTCCGCCGGGTCGTCGGACCAGTCCACGATGTCGATCTTCTCGCCGTGCAGCTCGGCCATCACGCTGCGGACCCGGCCGCCCATCGGGCCGATGCACGCGCCCTTGGCGTTCAGGCCCGATCGGGTGGACCGAACGGCGATCTTGGTGCGGTGGCCGGCCTCGCGCGCGATCGCCGCGATCTCCACCGAGCCGTCCGCGATCTCCGGCACCTCGAGCGCGAAGAGCTTCTTCACCAGGTTCGGGTGGGTGCGCGACAGGGTGACGGACGGGCCGCGCACCCCCTTGACCACTCGTACGACATACGAGCGCAGCCGGGTGCCGTGCGCGTAGTCCTCGCCCGGGACCTGCTCCTGCACCGGCAGGATCGCCTCGAGCCTGCCGATGTCCACCAGAACGTTCTTCGGGTCCTTGCCCTGCTGGACGACGCCGGTGACGACATCGCCCTCCCGCCCCGCGTACTCGCCGAAGGTGATCTCCTCCTCGGCGTCCCGCAGCCGCTGAAGGATGACCTGCTTGGCGGTCATCGCGGCGATCCGGCCGAAGCCGGAGGGGGTGTCGTCGAACTCCCTGGGCTCGTCGCCCTCCGCCAGGTCCTCGGCGTCCTCCCTGGCCCACACCGTCACATGGCCGGTGGCCCGGTCCAGCTCCACACGGGCCCGGCGGCGGCTCCCCTCCGTGCGGTGGTAGGCGATGAGGAGGGCCGACTCGATCGCCTCGACCAGCAGGTCGAACGAGATCTCCTTCTCCCGAACCAGACCCCGCAGGGCACTCATGTCGATGTCCACGGCTACGCCTCCTCCTTGCTCTCGTCGTTGCTCGCGTCGCTCTCGCCCGCGGCCTTGTCGGCGGGCTTGCGGTTGAACTCGATCTCCACGCGCGCCTTGGAGATCTCCTTGAAGGCCAGCCGCCGGGCCGTGGGTCTGCGCCCCTTCACGCCCGGCACCTCCACGTCCAGCCCCTCGTCGTCCACCGCGGTGATCCGCGCGACGAGCTCGCCGCCCTCCGCCAGCCGCGCCTTGATCAGCCGGCCGGTGGCCCGGCGGTAGTGGCGCGGCTCGGTCAGGGGGCGGTCGGCGCCGGGAGAGGTGACTTCCAGGACGTACGGGTGCTGGCCCATCGCATCGGCGTCGTCGAGCGTCTGCGAGACCGCCCGGCTCAGCTCCGCGCACGCGTCCAGCTGCACGCCGTCGTCGGAGTCCACCACGATACGGAGCACGCGCCGCTTCCCGGCCGGTGTCACCTCGACCTCTTCCAGATCCAGGTCCCGCGCGCTGACCAGCGGTTCCAGCAGTCCGCGCAGCCTCTCGCTCTGGGTGGTGCTCATCCGGGTGACTCCTCGGCCGCGTGTGCTGTTGTGGGAAGGTCGCGTGTCAGGTCAAAGCCTATCCGTTCCGGCGGCCGACTGACGATTCGGTGGCTGGTGCCCGGCGGTCGGCCCGCGCGCGGGTACGCTCGCCTGCTGTGATCACCAACGGCGGCCGGGACCGGTCGCAGCCCGGAAAGAGGAACGTGACGATCACGACCCCCTCACCCCACCCGCGCCCTTCCGGCGCGCCCCTGCCCTCCGACGCGCCCCCGCGCCCTTCCGGCGTGCTCTCCTTTGGCCCGCTCTCCTTTGGCCGATTCTCGTCTGGTCGGCGGAACCTTCTGCTGGGCGGCGGCGCGGCGGCGGGCGCCGCGCTGCTGGCCGGCTGCTCGGGCGACTCCGGGTCCCGGCCCGACGCGTCCGGCTCCCGGTCGGACGAGGAGCGGCTGCGGACCCGGGGCGCGCGCGACTCCGCCGCGCTCCTGGCACGCTACGACGCGACCGCGGACGTGCATCCGAGGCTGGCGGACCGGCTGGGGCCGCTGCGCGAGGAGACCGCCCGCCACCTGGAGGCCTTCCGCTCGGCCGACCGGCCCGCGTCTGCCTCCGCGTCTGCGTCTCCCTCTGCTTCTGCCTCTGGGGGCAAGGCGCGTGCCGCGGACGTGCCGAAGGACGAGAAGCAGGCCCTGACGGCACTCGCCCGCGCCGAGCGCCGCACCGCCGACGCCCGCACGGCCGCCCTCCGCGACGCCCCTCCCGAGCTGGCCCGCCTCCTGGCCTCGGTCGCCGCCTGCGGCGCCGCCCACGCGTACCTCCTCACGGCGGGCGGCTCATGACCCCGGCCGCCTCCACACCGATCGGCGGCACGCGCCGCCGCGGAAGGGGACTGACATGACCGCCTCGACGGCCCGCGCGCGCCGCGGGGCACGCGCTCTCGCGCTGGAGGCCACGCAGGCGGCGCTCGCCGCCGAGCACGCCGCCGTCTACGGATACGGCGTGGTCGGCGGGCGGATCGGCGACGACCGGCTCCAGGAGGCGCGGGACGGGTACGCCGCGCACCGGGCGCGGCGGGACGCGCTCGCGCGCACGGTGCGCGACCTGGGCGGCACGCCCGAGGGCGCGGCGCCCGCGTACGCGCTGCCGTTCGCGGTGCCGGACGCCGCGGCCGCGGTGCGGCTCGCGGCGGAGCTGGAGAGCCGGGTGGCCGCCGTCTACGCCGATCTGGTCCGGGCCGCCGAGGGCGCCCTGCGCCGCGAGGCGGCCGGGGCGCTGCGTGAGGCGGCGGTCCGGGCGGTGCGCTGGCGGGGCAGCGGCGTAGCCTTCCCTGGGCTCGCCGAACGCGCCGCCGCGGCAAGTCCGTCGGCGACGCCGAGCGGTGCCGCGGACGAGTTGTGACGGTCGGCCACGACTGTTGGATCATGGTGTGCCCGGTGGGCGGACGGACGGGTGCGGCGGCAGACCGCGCGCGAAACGTATGAAGATGAGATGAAGGGGACAGCTCGGCGATGGCATCGGCACCGCAGCCCGGAGGCCCTGAAGCGGCCCCCATCACCCTGCCGCAGCGGCTGCTGGACTCGCTGAGCAACGACCCCGAGAGCCCGGGCCGCGCCTGGCTGGCCCGGCTGCCCGAGCTGGTCGCGCGGCGGCTGCACGACTGGGAGCTGACGCTGGAGCGGGTGCCGAGCCCGGGCGGCCGCAGCAGCCTGATCGCGCTCGTACGGCAGGCCGACGGCACCCCCGCGGCGCTGAAGTTCCCCTCTCCGGGCTCGCACGCGGAGCAGCAGCGGGCCGCGCTGGCGCACTGGAACGGCTGGGGCGCGGCGCAGCTGCTGCGCGCCGACCCGGAGGACGGCGCGCTGCTGCTGGAGCGCCTGCACAGCGCGGTGTCGCTGCGCTCGCTGCCCGAGGCCAAGGCGCTGCTGGAGGCGGCGGGCACGATGCGCCGGCTGTGGGTGCCGCCCGCTGAGGGGCACCCTTTCGCCTCGGTCGCGGACCGGACCGGCGCGGGGGTCGAGACGCTGCGGCTGATCGCCGCGGGGACCTGGGCGGCGGACGCGCGGCCGCTGCTCGACGAGGCGCTTGAGCGGCGCGCCGAGCTGTCCGGGCAGGCGCCCGAACACGTCCTGCTGCACGGCGACTTCCGGCAGGGGAAAGTGCTGGCCGGGGAGCGCGCGCCGTGGCTGGCGGTCGGGCCCGCGCCGCTTGTCGGCGAGCGGGCGTACGACCTGGCGCAGCTGGTGCTCGACCGCTTTGAGGACCTGGCCGCCGGGTCGGGACCGGCCGCGGCCGTGCGGCGGCGGGTCGCGAAGCTGGCGGACTCCCTGGACGTCGACCGGGAGCGGCTGCGGGGGTGGACGCTGTTCCGGGCGGTCGAGGCGGGGCTGCGGCATGCGGCGGTCGGCGACAGGCGGCGGGGTGAACTGCTGCTGGAGTTCGCGGGCTGGCTGTAGGCCACGGCTCGCCTCGCGGCGGCGCCGGGCCGTGTCCCGGATCTTTCCCCCCACCCCGCCCGCTGCCACGTGGGAGGCTCCGCCCCAGACCCCGGGGCCCAGGGGCGAAGCCCCTCGCAGGACCGCCCGGCGCCCCCTGGACCGCGCCCCCGGCTACTGCTGCGGGGACGCCCCGCACCGGCCCGCCCAGGGCCGATCCGGCGGCCGACGCGGCAGGGGGCCGAAGCGGAGCCCCCGGCGCGCCCGCCGGGCGCTGCGGGGGTACCCCGCACCAGCCGCCGAGGGAAGATCCGGCCCGACGGCGCGGGCGGCACGGGCCGACGCGCGCCGCCCCGGGCCGTGCGTCGGCCGGGGCGGGGCGGGGGGCCAGGGGTTCGTCAGGCGGTGAGGCGGGAGAGGGCCTCGTCTACGGGGAGTTCCTCGCGCTCGCCCGTGCGGCGGTCCTTGAGCTCCACCACGCCGTCCTTGGCGCCGCGGCCGACGATCAGGATCGTCGGCACGCCGATCAGCTCGGCGTCGGTGAACTTCACGCCCGGGGAGACGCTCGCGCGGTCGTCGACCAGGACGCGGACGCCCGCCGCACCCAGCTTGTCCGCGAGGTCCAGGGCCAGCTCGGTCTGGAGCGCCTTGCCCGCCGCGACGATGTGGACGTCGGCCGGGGCGACCTCGCGGGGCCAGCACAGCCCGGACTCGTCGTGGGTCTGCTCGGCGAGCGCGGCCACGGCGCGCGAGACGCCGATGCCGTAGGAGCCCATGGTGACCCGGACCGGCTTGCCGTTCTGGCCGAGCACGTCGAGCTGGAAGGTGTCGGCGTACTTCCGGCCGAGCTGGAAGATGTGGCCGATCTCGATGGCCCGGTCGAGCTGGATGCCCGCGCCGCACTGGGGGCAGGGGTCGCCGGGCTCGACCACCACGACGTCCAGGTACTGGTCGACCTCGAAGTCCCGTCCGCAGACGACGTTGCGCGCGTGCTTGCCGGGCTTGTTGGCACCGGTCACCCAGGAGGTGCCGGGGGCGACGCGCGGGTCGGCGAGGTAGCGGAAGGAGGTGCCGGCCAGGCCCTGCGGGCCGATGTAGCCGCGCACCAGGTCGGGGCGGTCGGAGAAGTCCTCGGCGGTGACGACCTCGACCTCGGCGGGGGCGAGGTGCTCGGCGAGCTTGCCGAGGTCGACCTCGCGGTCGCCGGGGACGCCCACCGCGGTGATCTCGCCGTCGACCTTGACCAGGAGGTTCTTCAGGGTGGCGGAGGCCGGGACGTCCAGGAACTCGGCGAGGGTGTCGATGGTGGGGGTGTCGGGGGTGTCCAGCTCCTCGACCGGGCCGTGCTCGACGCCCTCGACGGGGGTGACGGCCACGCTGACGGCCTCGGTGTTGGCGGCGTAGTCGCAGTTCGGACAGTCCACGAAGGTGTCCTCGCCGGCCGCGGCCGGGGCCAGGAACTCCTCAGAGGCCGAGCCGCCCATCGCGCCGGAGATCGCGGAGACGATGCGGTAGTCGAGGCCGAGGCGGGCGAAGATCCGCTGGTAGGCCTGGCGGTGCAGCCGGTAGGACTCGGCCAGCCCCTCGTCGGTGGTGTCGAAGGAGTACGAGTCCTTCATCTGGAACTCGCGGCCGCGCAGCACACCGGAGCGCGGGCGGGCCTCGTCCCGGTACTTGGTCTGGATCTGGTAGAGGATCACGGGCAGGTCCTTGTAGGACGTGCACTGGTCCTTGACCGTCTGGGTGAAGATCTCCTCGTGGGTCGGGCCGAGGAGGTAGTCGGCGCCCTTGCGGTCCTTGATCCGGAACAGCAGGTCGCCGTACTCGTCCCAGCGGCCGCTGGCCTCGTACGGCTCGCGGGGCAGCAGGGCGGGCAGGAGGACCTCCTGGGCGCCGATGGCGTCCATCTCCTCGCGGACGATCCGCTCCACGTTCTCCAGGACCTTCTTGCCGATGGGCAGCCAGGTCCAGATGCCCGCGGAGGTGCGGCGGACATAGCCGGCGCGGACGAGCAGCTTATGGCTGGCGGTCTCGGCATCGGCCGGGTCCTCGCGCAGCGTCTTCAACATCGACTTGGACATGCGCTGGACGTGGGCCATGGTTCTTCTCCTGCGTACGAGATGGGATGACCAGGAGATTAGCCGCTGCCGCTGTGCGGCGGGAAATGAACGCCGGGGCGGCGTCAGCGGCGCAGCGGGAGCGGGGCGCCCATGACCGCGTAGGGGGTCGGCGCGCTCGGGAAGAGCACCGGGCGGGCGAGGTCGCGGTAGCCGAGGGCGCGGTAGAGGTGGCGGGCCGGGCTCTCGACGTCGATCGCGGAGAGGATGGAGCGCGGCTGGAGCGATCCGTCGGTGATGGTGGTGATCAGTGACCGGCCGATGCCGTGCTGCTGGTAGTCGGGGTGGACATGCAGCTCGGTGATGACGAAGGAGTCGTCCAGCCAGCCCTCGTGGCCGGTGTCGCGCAGATACGGCTCGACGACGGTGGACCACCAGTGCGTGCGGTCGTTGGGCATGCCGTAGACGAAGCCGACGAGGTGTCCGGAGCGGGTGGTGGCGCCCAGCGCGCGGGCACCGGGGCTGGTGAGATGGCGCAGCACGATGTGGCGCCGTACGCCGATCTCCTCGACGGTGAGCCCGAAGGCGACCGCCTGCACGGCGAGGGCCTCGTCCACGCGCGCGGCGAGATCGAGCGGCCCGACGACGACGCCGTGCGGGTCGGGTGGCCCTTCGCCAGGTAGATGCAGCATGGGCGGCACCCTACTGGGCCGTCGATCAGTTCAGAACGGCACACTCGTTCAGAACAGCACGCTCATGAACGCGCCGACCTCCTGGAAGCCGACGCGGCGGTAGGCGGCGCGGGCCGCCGTGTTGAAGTCGTTGACGTACAGGCTGACGACTGGCGCGACCTCGCTCAGCGCATAGTGCAGGACGGCGGCCATGCCGGTCTCGGAGAGCCCGCGGCCGCGGTATTCGGGGGCGACCCAGACGCCCTGGATCTGGCAGGCGTGGTGGGTGGCGGCGCCGATCTCGGCCTTGAAGACCACCCGGCCGTTCTCGATGCGGGCGAAGGACCGGCCGGTGGCGACGAGCTCGGCGACCCGGGCCTGGTAGAGCAGCCCGCCGTCGCCGGCGAGCGGCGAGACGCCGACCTCTTCGGTGAACATCGCCACGCACGCCGGCATGATCACATCCATTTCGTCCCTGCGGACGCGGCGCACCAGCGGGTCGGGCGGGATGTTCGCGGGCATGGCGGTGGTGGCCATGAGCGGCTGGTGGGCGCGGACGTCGCGGGCCGGGCCCCAGGTGGGCTCGAGCAGCGACCAGAGCTCCGCGGTGGTGTCGGCGGGGCCGACGATGGAGGAGCAGCGGCGGCCCGCCCGGCGGGCGCGCTCGGCGAAGCCGCGTACGGCCTCAGGGGTGGCGCAGATGGGGACGAGGTTGGCCCCGGCGTAGCAGAGCGATTCGAGCCGGCCACCGGTGTACCAGCCCCACATCTCGCCGCCGAGCCGCCACGGGTCGAGGCCGGCGACCTGGACCCGGGCGGCGACGAAGGCGTTGGAGACCGGGTCGCGGTCCAGGACCGCGAGGGCCGCGCCGAGCTCATGGGGCTCGAGCACCCTGGTGGTGGACGTCGTCAGCACGTGTCGGATTGCCTCACCGGTTGCGGCCGAGGGCCAGAAGATTCGATTCTCCGCACTGTACCCCGGGGGACACGCCGACCACCGCCCGCGTTCACCGGCGGGGCCGTGGTGCGCGCGGGCGGTGGGAGCGGGGGTCAGCCGGTGACGGAGACCTGGGGCTCGCCGGAGGCGACGCCGTCCTTCTCCATCTGCTCGGCGATCTTCATGGCCTCGTCGATCAGGGTCTCCACGATCTTCGACTCGGGCACCGTCTTGATCACCTCGCCCTTGACGAAGATCTGGCCCTTGCCGTTGCCCGAGGCCACGCCGAGATCCGCCTCGCGCGCCTCACCGGGGCCGTTGACCACACACCCCATCACGGCGACCCGCAGCGGCACCTCCATGCCGTCCAGGCCGGCCGTGACCTCGTCCGCCAGCTTGTACACATCCACCTGCGCGCGGCCGCACGACGGGCACGACACGATCTCCAGCCGCCGCTGCCGCAGATTCAGCGACTCCAGGATCTGGATGCCGACCTTGATCTCCTCCACGGGAGGCGCCGACAGCGACACCCGGATGGTGTCCCCGATCCCCTCGCTCAGCAGCGCGCCGAACGCGACCGCCGACTTGATCGTCCCCTGGAACGCGGGGCCGGCCTCGGTGACGCCGAGGTGCAGCGGGTAGTCGCACTGCGCCGCCAGCTGCCGGTACGCGTTGACCATCACCACCGGGTCGTTGTGCTTCACCGAGATCTTGATGTCCCGGAACCCGTGCTCCTCGAACAGCGAGCACTCCCACAGCGCGGACTCCACCAGCGCCTCGGGCGTGGCCTTGCCGTACTTCGCCAGCAGCCGCTTGTCCAGCGACCCCGCGTTCACGCCGATCCGGATCGGCACCCCCGCCTCCGACGCGGCCTTCGCGATCTCCTTGACCTTGTCGTCGAACTGCCGGATGTTCCCCGGATTCACCCGCACCGCCGCACACCCGGCGTCGATCGCGGCGAATACGTACTTCGGCTGGAAATGAATATCCGCGATCACCGGGATCTGCGACTTCTTCGCGATCACCGGCAGCGCGTCCGCGTCGTCCTGCGACGGACAGGCCACCCGCACGATCTGGCACCCCGAGGCCGTCAGCTCCGCGATCTGCTGAAGCGTCGCCCCGATGTCGGCGGTCACCGTCGTCGTCATGGACTGCACCGACACCGGCGCGTCCCCGCCCACCGCCACGGATCCGACCTGGATCTTCCGGCTGACTCTGCGGTCGGCGAGCTTGATCGGAACGGACGGCATTCCCAGCGAAATGGCTGTCATCTGGCGAGCAACCCCAAGGTCATGAATGAAGGTCCCGAGATCGGCGGGCTCCGGTGTCCGAGGTTACGGCACCACGCCCGGGCCAAGCACATTCCGGCCCCGAAGTCCATCAAATGGTGAACTTCGGGGCATTTCTCATCATCAGGAAATTTTCACTGGATTCACCACATCGGCCACCAAGACCAACAGGGTGAAGCAGATGAACACTCCGGCGATCACATAGGCGACCGGCATCATCTTGGCCACGTCGAACGGCCCCGGGTCGGGCCGGCGGACCAGCCGGGCGGTGTGTCGCCGCACGCCCTCCCAGATCGCGCCCGCGATGTGCCCGCCGTCCAGCGGCAGCAGCGGCAGCATGTTGAACAGGAAGAGCGAGAGGTTGAAGCCGGCCACCAGGAACAGCATGGTGGCGACCCGCTGGGAGGCCGGGATGTCCAGGTTGGCGACCTCCCCGCCGACCCTCGCCGCGCCGACGACGCCCATCGGGGAGTCGGCCTTGCGCTCACCGTCACCGAAGGCCGCGTTCCACAGGTCGGGAATCTTCGAGGGCAGGGCGATCAGCGAGTCGATGCCGTCCTCGACCATGTTGCCCATGCGGTCCACCGACTGGCCGAAGGACTGCTTGACCACGCCGCTGGCCGGGGTGAAGCCGAGGAAGCCCGCGGAGACGTACTGCCCCTCCACATAGCCGCCGTTCCCGTCCGACTTGGCGACCTGGTTCTTGATGAGCACCGCGTGCAGATCCTTGCGGGCGCCGTCGCGCTCGACGGTGATCGTCGCGGGGCCGATGGTCTTGCGAATGTGCTGCTGGAGGCTGCTCCAGTCCGAGGTCGGCTCGCCGTTGAAGGCGACGATCTTGTCGCGGGACCGCAGCCCCGCGGCGTTGGCCGGGGAGTCCTTGGCGGCCTTGGGGCACTTGTCGGTCGAGGACGAGGCCGGAACCACGCACTTCTGGACGGTGCCCACGGTGGTGGTCTGGGTGTTGACGCCGAAGCTCATCATCACGCCGAGGAAGATCACCACGGCGAGCACCAGATTCATGAACGGACCGGCGAACATCACGATCACGCGCTTCCACGGCTTGCGCGTGTAGAACATCCGGGTCTCGTCGCCGGGCTTCAGCTCCTCGTACGCGGCCGACCGGGCGTCCTCGATCATGCTGCGCCACGGCGAGGTGGAGCGCGCGGTTATCTTCCCGTCGTCACCGGGCGGGAACATCCCGATCATGCGGATATAGCCGCCGAGCGGGACCGCCTTGACTCCGTACTCCGTCTCCCCCTTCTTCCGGGAGAAGATCGTCGGGCCGAAGCCGACCATGTACTGCGGCACCCGGATACCGAAGAGCTTGGCCGTGGAGAGATGGCCGAGCTCGTGCCAGGCGATCGAGAAGAGCAGTCCGAGGACGAATACGACGATGCCGAGAATGGTCATCATCAGTGTCGTCATGCGTGAGCCTCCGGTGTCGCGTTCGCCGAGCGGGCGGCGAGTTCACGGGCGCGGGCGCGGGCCCACTCCTCGGCCTGGAGGACGTCCTCCACCGTGAGCCGGGTTCCCGCAGAGGGGGTGCCGTGTTCGGCCACCACTTGGGCGACCGTATCGACGATTCCGTTGAAGGGCAGCTTCCGGGCGAGAAAGGCGTCCACGCACTCCTCGTTCGCCGCGTTGAAGACGGCCGGCACGGTGCCGCCGAGCGCTCCGACGTGGCGGGAGAGGCCGATCGAGGGAAACGCGTCGTTGTCCAGCGGGAAGAATTCCCAGGTGTGCGCCTTGGTCCAGTCGCAGCCGGGCGCGGCGTCCGGCACCCGGTCCGGCCAGCCGAGACCGAGCGCGATCGGCATCCGCATATCGGGCGGACTCGCCTGCGCCAGCGTGGAACCGTCAATGAACTCGACCATCGAGTGGATATACGACTGCGGGTGGACCACAACCTCAATCCGGTCGAAGGGAATGTCGTAGAGCAGATGCGCCTCGATGACCTCCAGCCCCTTGTTGACCAGGGTCGCGGAGTTGATTGTGATCACCGGGCCCATGTCCCAGGTGGGGTGGGCCAGCGCCTGCTCGGGCGTGACCTCGGTCAGCTCCTGCTTCGTACGCCCCCGGAACGGCCCGCCGGACGCGGTCACCACCAGCTTGCGGACCTCCTGCCGGGTGCCGCCGAGCAGCGCCTGGAAGAGGGCGGAGTGCTCGGAGTCGACCGGCACGATCTGCCCGGGCTTGGCCAGGGCCTTGACCAGCGGGCCGCCGACGATCAGCGACTCCTTGTTGGCCAGCGCGAGCACCCGGCCCGCCTCGAGGGCGGCGAGGGTGGGCGCCAGGCCGATGGAGCCGGTGATGCCGTTGAGCACGGTGTCGCACTCGGAGCGGGCCAGCTCGGTGGCCGCGTCGGGCCCCGCCACGACCTCCGGCTGCCGCTCCCCCGCCCCGTACAGCGCGGCCAGCGCCTCGCGCACCTCGGGCACGGCCTCCGGCCGGGCCACCGCGACGGTCCGCACCCCGAGCCGGTGGGCCTGCTCGGCGAGCAGCCCCGCCCGCCCGCCGGCGGCGGACAGCCCGGTCACCCGGAAGCGGTCGGGGTTGCGCAGCACCACGTCGATGGCCTGGGTGCCCACCGATCCGGTGGAGCCGAGGATCACGACGTCGCGCGGGCCTCCGGTGGCGGCGGTGGCCGCCGGAAAGCGGAGGTGCGGGTCAGCGAGGGAATCCGTCATTGCCCCATTGTTGCCCTAGCCCCTCTCTGCGCCTAAACCGGCGCCGCTCTCGCGGGCCTGGTTGCTCGCCGTGAGGGTCGCTCAATTGATGGTTGCGCCCGGATGGGGGACCCGGGCGCAACTACGGGCCCGGGGCCGCCGGGTCAGACGCGTCTGTGGACGTTTTCCTTGGTGGGCGGGCCCGGCGTGGCGTCGGCGATCCAGGGGCCGTCGCCGCTGGGGTCGAGCACGCCTTCCTCCAGCCAGGCGTACGAGCCCGCCAGGACGCCCGAGACGACCTTGCGGTCGAGCTCGTCGGTGTTGGTCCACAGCCGGGAGAAGAGCTCCTCGGCGCGGATTCGCGCCTGCCGGCAGAAGACGTCGGCCAGCTGGTACGCCTCGACGCCGTGGTCGCCCGTGGTGCGCAGCATCTCCGCCCGTACGCAGGCGGCGCTCATGGCGAACAGCTCCGCGCCGATGTCGACGATCCGGCCGAGGAAGCCCTGCTTGGTCTCCATCCGGCCCTGCCAGCGGGACATGGCGTAGAAGGTGGAGCGGGCGAGCTTGCGCGCCGAGCGCTCGACATAGCGCAGGTGCGGGGAGAGGTCGCGGTGGCGCGGCGGGTGGAACTCGGCGTACGCGCGCGGGAGCTGGCCGGCGCCGGTGACCAGGCCCGGCAGCCAGCGGGCGTAGAAGCCGCCGGCCTTGGCGGCCGCCCTGCCCTTGTCGGACAGGGACTTGTCCGGGTCGATGAGGTCGCCCGCCACGGACAGATGGGCGTCCACGGCCTCGCGGGCGATCAGCAGGTGCATGATCTCCGTCGAGCCCTCGAAGATGCGGTTGATGCGCAGGTCGCGGAGCATCTGCTCGGCCGGGACGGCCCGCTCGCCGCGGGCGGCGAGCGAGGCGGCGGTCTCGAAGCCGCGGCCGCCGCGGATCTGGACCAGCTCGTCGGCCATCAGCCAGGCCATCTCGCTGCCGTAGAGCTTGGCCAGCGCCGCCTCGATACGGATGTCGTTGCGGTCCTCGTCGGCCATCTGGGAGGCGAGGTCGATGACGGCCTCCAGGGCGAAGGTGGTCGCCGCGATGAAGGAGATCTTGGTGCCGACGGCCTCGTGGCGGGCGATCGGCTTGCCCCACTGCTCGCGGGCCGCGGACCACTCACGGGCGATCTTCAGACACCACTTCCCGGAGCCCGCGCACATCGCGGGCAGCGAGAGCCGGCCGGTGTTGAGCGTGGTCAGGGCGATCTTGAGCCCGGCACCCTCCGGGCCGATGCGGTTGGCGGCGGGGACCCGGACCCGGTGGAAGCGGGTCACTCCGTTCTCCAGGCCGCGCAGGCCCATGAAGGCGTTGCGGTTCTCGACGGTGACGCCCGCGGAGGCCGTCTCGACGACGAAGGCGGTGATGCCGCCCTTGTGGCCCTCGGACGCGGGGACGCGGGCCATGACCACGAGGAGGTCGGCGACCACGCCGTTGGTCGTCCACAGCTTCACTCCGTCGAGGATGTAGTGGTCCCCGTCGGGCACGGCGGTGGTGGCCAGCCGGGCCGGGTCGGAACCCACATCCGGCTCGGTGAGCAGGAACGCCGAGATGTCGGTACGCGCGCAGCGGGGCAGGAAGGCGTCCTTCTGCTCCTGGGTGCCGAACAGCTTGAGCGGCTGCGGCACACCGATCGACTGGTGGGCGGAGAGCAGCGCGCCGATGGCCGGGCTCACCGAGCTGACCAGGGCCAGTGCCTTGTTGTAGTAGACCTGGGTGAGGCCGGCTCCGCCGTACTTGGGGTCGATCTTCATGCCGAGCGCGCCGATCTCCTTGAGGCCCTGGACGGTCTCGTCGGGGATCATGGCCTCGCGCTCGATGCGGGCGGAGTCGATGCTCGTCTCGCAGAACTCGCGCAGCTTCTCGAGGAACTTCTCACCGCGCCGCACATCGTCCGGGGCGGAGGCGGGGTGGGGGTGGATCAGATCGAGCCGGAAGCGGCCGAGGAACAGTTCCTTGGCGAAGCTCGGCTTGTGCCAAACCTGCTCGCGGGCTGCCTCGGCGACCCGGCGCGCCTCGCGCTCGGACACCGGCCTGACGGATGATGCGGTCATCGGTGCTCCCTTGCCGCGAAATGGGCTATCTCGTGACATTACCGGCACGTACGGTGCCAGTGTGCCTCCGGTCGGGCGAGGCGGCAAAGTGTGCGGCACCAGACGGCGGAGTACGGCGGAAAAAGGGGCAGTTGAAGCGCTTCGACTATCTGGACACTGAACGTGGACGGGTCTACTGTCGATCCGCGCAGCCAGCAAAGAGCCGTTCGGCAATTCAGTCGAAGCGCTTCAATGATCCGGACGGAGTCCGCATGGTCACCCTCGCCGAGGTCGCCCGGCACGCCGGAGTCTCCGCCAGCACGGTGAGCTATGTGCTCAGCGGCAAGCGCTCGATCTCGGCCCCCACCCGCGAGCGGGTCGAGCAGAGCATCAAGGAGCTCGGCTACCACCCGAACGCCGGCGCCCGCGCCCTCGCCAGCAGCCGCTCCAACATCATCGCGCTGATGGTGCCGCTGCGGACCGATATGTATGTGCCCGTCATGATGGAGATCGCCATCGCGGTGGCCACCGCCGCCCGCACGCACGGCTATGACGTGCTGCTGCTGACCGGCGAGGAGGGTCCGGCGGCCGTGCGCCGGGTCACCGGCAGCGGGCTCGCCGACGCCATGATCCTGATGGATGTGGAGCTGGAGGACGAGCGGCTGCCGCTGCTGCGGGACGCCCGCCAGCCCACCGTGCTGATCGGGCTGCCCGCCGACACCGTCGGACTGACCTGCGTCGACCTCGACTTCACGGCGACCGGCGCGCTGTGCGCCGACCATCTGGCCGGGCTCGGCCACCGCGAGATCGCCGTGGTCGGCGAGGCGGCGGCGGTGTACGAGCGCCACACCGGCTTCGCGGTACGGACGCTGGAGGGGCTGCGCGGCCGCGCCCACGAGCTGGGCCTGCGCCTGCTGCACCGCCCCTGCGAGGGCAGTTACGAGTCGATGGCCGGGGCGCTGGCCCGGATCTTCGACGAGCGGCCGGGCACCACCGGCTTCGTGGTGCAGAACGAGGCCGCCATCGACCCGCTGCTGAGCCTGCTGCGCCAGCAGGGCCGCGCGGTCCCCGAGGACATCTCGGTACTGGCGATCTGCCCCGACCAGGTGGCCACCCAGGCCTCGGTGCGGCTGACCTCGGTCGCGATCCCCGCGCAGGAGATGGGGCGGCGCGCGGTGGATCTGGTGGTGGCCAAGCTGGAGGGGCACGGCACGGACGAAGTGACCTTGCTGGCACCCGAGTTGACCGTAAGGGCGAGCTCGGGCCCGGCGCCTGCCGCCGCGCCCTGACCCGGCCCCGCTCCCGCCGAAGCCCCCGCTCCCGCCGAAGCCCCCGAAGTCCCCGAAGTCCCGCCCTCGCAGCGTCTCCGAGCCGTACGTCCCCGAAGCGATACGCCAGTAAAGCTCTCACCTCCCGTACGTCCACCGCCGCAACCCGAGGAGCGCCCCGATGAACCCATCGCCGCCGGCCACCACCTCAGCGTCGCTCGCCCAGTCCTCCGTCACCGTCGGCACCTTCAGCGAACGCGACGGCGCGCTGGAGTGGTCCGGGCGGCAGGAGACCGTACGTCTGGAGCCGTGGGGACCCGACGCGGTCCGGGTCCGCGCCCGGCTCGGCGGGCCGCTGCTCGAGAACCTGCCCGGCGCGCTCCTCGACGACCCGCCGAAGGCGGTCCCGAGCATCGCGATCGGAGCCGGGGAGGCATCGCTGACCTGCGGCGCGATCACCGCCCGGATCACCGCGGACGGCATGATCCGGTTCGAGACCACCGAAGGCGGCCGGGAGCTGCTCGCCGAGGAGCGCGCGCACTTCTGGTGGCCGGGGCCGCGGCTGCGCACCGCCACGGGCAACGGCTACCACCGCATCGAGCAGCGCTTCAAGGCGTACGAGGGCGAGCGGCTCTACGGCCTCGGCCAGCACCAGCACGGTCTGCTGGACCAGAAGGGCGCCGTGATCGACCTGGTGCAGCGCAACGCCGAGGTGACGATCCCGGTCCTCACCTCCAGCCGCGGCTACACCCTGCTGTGGAACAACCCGGCCATCGGGCGGGTCGAGCTGGCCGCGACCGGCACCCGCTGGGTCGCCGACAGCGCCCGCCAGATCGACTACTGGATCACGGCCGGGGACCCGGCGGCCGCGCAGCGCCGCTACGCCGAGGCGACCGGACGCGCGCCGATGATGCCGGAGTGGGCGGCGGGCTTCTGGCAGTGCAAGCTGCGCTACCGCGATCAGGAGGAGCTGCTGACCGTGGCCCGCGAGCACAAGCGGCGCGGGCTGCCGATCGACGCGATCGTCTGCGACTTCTTCCACTGGACGCGCCTGGGCGACTGGAAGTTCGACCCGGCCGCGTGGCCCGACCCGGCCGCGATGACGCGGGAACTGGCCGACCTGGGCATCAAGCTGGTGGTCTCGGTGTGGCCTTCGGTCTCCCCGCTGAGCGAGAACCACGACACGCTGGAGCAGCGGGGATTCCTCGTCGGCACCGAGTACGGGCCCACGGCGCACGCCGACTGGCCCGATGTGCGCGCGGGCGAGCGGATCGACGTGGCCTTCTACGACGCGACCCACCCGGAGGCCCGGGAGTTCGTGTGGTCGCGGGTGCGGGAGAACTACCTGGAGCCGTACGGGATCCACGCCTTCTGGCTGGACGCCTGCGAGCCGGAGATCAAGCCCGGCTACCCGGCGAATCTGCGCTACCACGCGGGGCCGGGCCTGGAGGTCGGCAACCTCTACCCGCGCGAGAACGCCCGGGCGTTCCACGAGGGTCTGCGCGCGGCGGGCGAGGAGGAGGTGGTGACGCTCAACCGCTCGGCGTGGGCGGGCAGCCAGCGCTACGGGGCCGCCCTGTGGTCCGGCGACATCGGCACGGACTTCCCGACGCTGCGCCGGCAGATCGCCGCCGGTCTGAACGTCGCCCTCTCCGGCATCCCGTGGTGGAACACCGACATCGGCGGCTTCCACGGCGGGGACCCGGACGACCCGGCGTTCCGCGAGGTGCTGATCCGCTGGTTCCAGTTCGGCGCGCTGTCGCCGATCATGCGGCTGCACGGCTTCCGCGACCCGGGGCTGCCGCTCGGGCCCGGGATGACCGGCGGCCCGAACGAGGTGTGGTCGTACGGCGAGGAGGCCGAGCGGATCCTCGGCGCGTATCTGCGGCTGCGGGAGCGGCTGAAGCCGTATGTGCTGGCGCAGATGCGCACCGCCCATGAGGAGGGGCTGCCGCCCATGCGCCCGCTGTTCCTGGAGTTCCCCGGGGACGAGGCGGCCTGGGGCGTCGCGGACGCCTATCTGCTGGGCCCCGACCTGCTGGTCGCCCCGGTCCTGGAGCCGGGCGCGACCGAGCGGACCGTCCATCTCCCGGCGGGGGCGCGCTGGACGGACGCCTGGACGGGCGAGAGCTGGGAGGGCGGCACCAGGGTGACGGTGCCCGCCCCGCTGGACCGGATCCCGCTGTTCCTGCGGGACGGCGCGCGGCTGCCGGTGCGGGAGCCCTGACGGTCCGTCGTCGGCCCCGCCCTCCCCCGCCCGCCTCAGGTCGCCTCAGGTCGCCTCAGATCGCCTCAGGTCGCCTCAGGTCGCCTCATCAGCGTCTGGGCGTTCCAGCGCCACCTTCGGCAGCCGGCGGGCGAGGGGCGCGGGCAGCCACCAGGCGTGCCTGCCGAGCAGCCGCATGACGGCCGGCACGATCAGACAGCGGATGACCACCGCGTCCAGCAGGACGGCCACCGCGAGCCCCAGCCCGAACTGCTGGAGCATGCGGCTCGGGCTGAGCACGAAGGCGGCGAACACCACGATCATGATGGCGGCCGCCGCCGTGATCACCTTGCCGGTGGCCGCCAGGCCCTCGCGGACCGCGTGGGAGTGGTCCTTCGTCCGCTCCCACTCCTCGTGGATGCGGGAGACGAGGAACACCTCGTAGTCCATGGAGAGGCCGAAGACGATCGCGAAGATCATCACGGGGATGAACGCCTCGACCGGGCCGGGCTGTGCCCCGAACCAGCCGTGCTGGAAGACGAGCGTGATCACGCCCAGCGCGGCGGATATGGACAGCAGGTTGAGCAGCGCGGCCTTCAGCGGGATCAGCAGGGAGCGGAAGACCACCATGAGCAGCAGCGCGGAGAGGCCGACGACGACGGCGACGAACAGCGGCATCCGGTCGGCCACGGAGTCGGCGAAGTCCTGTGCGGCGGCCGTGGACCCGCCCACCAGGTAGTCGGCGCCGGTGCGTTCACCGAGCCCGGGCAGGACGCGGTCGCGCAGCGTGTGGACGAGGTCGGCGGTGCCCTCGTCCTGCGGGGAGGTGCGGGGAAAAGCCAGGACCGTGGAGACGGCGCCGTCCTCGGAGGGCAGCGGCGGTGTGGTGGCGGCGATGCCGTCCGTACGGGCGAGCGTGGTCCGCAGCTCCCGGGCGGCCGCCGCGTCGCCGCGACTCACCACGACCAAGGGTCCGTTGAACCCTGGCCCGAAGCCCTCGGCGAGCAGGTCGTAGGCCCGGCGGCTGGTCGAGGTGGTCGGGTCGGTGCCCGCGTCGGCGAAGCCCAGGCGCAGGGTCAGGGCCGGAGCGGACAGCGCGAGCAGCGCGACGACGGCGGCCAGCAGCGCGGGCAGCGGGCGCCGTTGCACGGCGGCGGCCAGGGCCCGCCAGCGCCGGCCCTCCTCCTTCCCCTTGGCCCGGGCCCGGTCGGCGCGCCGCAGCACCTGGCGCTGGACGCGCCCGCCGAGCACGGCCAGCAGCGCGGGCAGCAGGACCAGGGAGGCCGCCATGGTGACGAGCACGGTCAGCGCGACGGCGAGCGCCACGCCCTGAAGCGCGCCAAGACCCAGGGCGACCAGGCCGAGCAGCGCGATGATGACGGTGCAGCCGGCGAAGAAGACCGTACGGCCGGCGGCGTCCAGCGCGGTCCGGGTGGCGGTGTGCCGGTCGGCGCCGCGGATGAGTTCATGCCGGTAGCGGTAGAAGATCAGGAGCGCGTAGTCCACGCCCACCCCGAGCCCGACGAGCATCATGACGGGCGGGGTGAAGTCGGCGACCGTGAACAGGTGTGAGGCCAGGGCGATCAGACCGATGGCGCCGCCCACCGCGAACACCGCGGTGATCAGCGGCAGCGCCGCCGCCACCAGCGAGCCGAACAGCAGGACGAGGATGACCAGCGCCGCGAGCATGCCCGCGCCCTCCGCGGCGCCGCCCTCCTCCTCCTCGGCGCCGCGCACCGCCTCACCGCCGAGCGCGACCTCCAGGCCCTGTTTCCCGGCGGCCTTGGCGGTGTCGATGATCCGGGTGACGTCCCCCTTGGGCACCTCCTCCGCCTTGCCGTCAAGGGTGACGGTGGCGTAACCGACGGTGCCGTCCCGGGAGAGTGCGGAGGCGTCCGCGTACGGGCCGCGCACCTCGGTGACGGAGGGCAGGGCGCGGACCCGGTCGAGGGTCTTCTCGATGGCACCGCGCTCGGCGCGCAGCCCGCCCTCGTCCTTGAAGACGATCTGCACGCTGTCCCCCGCCTGCCGGGAGCCGTGCTCGGTCAGCAGATCGGTGGCGGTCTGCGAGTCGGTGCCCGGCAGGGCGAAGTCGTTGCGGTACGCGCTGCCTGCCGCCAGCGATCCGGCGGTGATCGCGGCCACCACGAGGATCCACAGCAGCAGGGCGCCCCAGCGGTGGTTCTGGGACCAGGCGGCGAGGCGCCCGAAGGTGCCCGTGCTGCCCGGGGGCCGGCCCGCGGCGGGCTCGGTGGGCCCGGTGGTCGCGGTCGTGTCGCGCGGCGGAGACATGATGATCAACCTCGGTTCTGCCGATCGGGTCCCCGGCCGGCCCGGCGGGCCGCGACGGCGGCGCCGAGCGCGGCGCACACCGCCGGCACGGCGAGGAGCACGGCCCGCGCCGCGCCGGTGCCGTCCGCGCGCAGCGGGCGGCCGAGGACGAAGGAGGAGAAGGCACCCGCGGCCCCCGTCAGGAGAAAGCCCGCGGCGGCGCCGACCAGCAGACCGACGACCGTGTCCGCGGCCTTCGCGAAGATGCGGGATGCCCTCATACCCCGCAGCATCCGGGCGCGGTGCGCCCCGGGGCGTCGGCCCCCGGCGGACACCCGCGGTACCCCAGCGGTTGTCGGGCGCCCCGCCGGCGTACTCCCCCGGTCGCATGGAGGGGCGGGGGCGCCTAGCTCGTCAGCCAGCGGGGGCTGACCATGCCCGACTCGTAGGCCAGCACCACCAGTTGGGAGCGGTCCCGGACGGCCAGCTTGGTCATGATGCGGCTGACGTGGGTCTTGGCGGTGGCCGGGCTGAGCACCAGCCGGGCGGCGATCTCGTCGTTCGTCAGCCCGGCGGCCACCAGCCCCATCACCTCCCGCTCGCGGTCGGTGAGGGCGCGCAGCCTGGGGCCGGGCTCGGGGGCCCGGACCCGTCCGGCGAACTCCGCGATGAGCCGCCGTGTGACGGAGGGGCTGATCAGCGCGTCGCCGCGGTGCGCCACCCGTACAGCGTGGATCAGCTCCTCCGGTTCGGTGTCCTTGACCAGGAAGCCGGTGGCGCCGGCGCGCAGCGCGCCGTAGATGTAGTCGTCCAGGTCGAAGGTGGTCAGGATGACCACCTTGACGCCCTCCAGGCGGGGGTCGGCGGTGATCCGCCGGGCCGCCTGAAGGCCGTCGGTCCCGGGCATCCGGATGTCCAGCAGCGCCACGTCGGGGCGCGTCTCGCGGCAGGCCGCGACGGCCTCGTCGCCGTCGCCCGCCTCGGCCACCACCGTGATGTCGTCCTCGTCCTCGAGGATCGAGCGGAACCCGGCCCGCACCAGCCGCTGGTCGTCCGCGAGCAAGACCTTGATCATGGCTGTGATCATGACTGCGGGGACGCTCCGTTCCCGTGCGGCAGCCGGGCGCGTACGGCGAATCCGCCGTCCGGGCCGCCGCCTGTGGCCAGTTCGCCGCCCAGCGCGCGTGCGCGCTCGCGCATGCCGCTGATGCCGCTGCCGGACACGGTGCGGGCCGGGCCCCGTCCGTTGTCGGTGATCTCGATCCGGACCTCGCGGGGCGCGTGTGAGACATGGACGGTGACGGCGGTGGCCCGGGAGTGCCGGGTCACGTTGGTGAGCGATTCCTGGACGATGCGGTAGGCGGCCAGCTCCACTTCGGTGGGCAGCGGCTCCGGCTCGCCGGTGGTGTGCGTGCGCACATCGAACCCGGCCGACCGCGCCGACGCGACGAGTTCACCGATCCGGGCCAGGCCCGGCGGCGGCGCCGTGGGCGCATCCTCGTCGACCTGCCGCAGCACCCCGAGGGTCGCCCGCAGCTCGCGCAGCGCCTCGCGGCTGGAGGCCTTGATCGCGGCGAGGGCGGTCTCGGCCTGTGCCGGGTCCTTCTCGATCCGGTGCAGGGCGGCCGCGGACTGGACGCTGATGAGGGAGATGTGGTGGCCGACGACGTCGTGCAGCTCCCGGGCGATGCGCAGCCGCTCCTCACCGGCCGCGCGCTGCTCCACCTCGTGGACGTACGCCTGGCGGCTGTGGCGCACCCAGCCGAGCGCGACCACCGCGACCAGCCAGCCGGTGAGCATGAAGAGGGCGATCCCGTCGACGTCCTCGTTGCCCGCCAGTATGCCGACACCGACGGCGACGACGCAGAGCGCGGCGAGGGCGACGGCCGCCCGCAGCAGCCCCTCGGCCGCGACCGCGTACAGCGCGACCACGAACGCGACGAGGAGGGGACCGTCGTGGACGCTGATGAGGTAGTACGCGACGGTGGCGGCCAGCACGCCGAGGGCGACGGCCACGGGTCGGCGGCGGCGGAACCAGAGCGCGCCGCTGGCGGCGGCGGTCATCCCCAGGCCGAAGACGGTGACCGGCCAGGGCTCCTCGCGCTCGCCGACGAACGGCCCCGCGCCGCCGACGGCCGCCAGCACGAAGACGCCACCGACCAGAGCCGCGTCCGCCCACCGGCCGCGCGGCGGCCGGAGACGGGCGAAAGAGCCGAGGAGGACCATGCCCTTCAGCCTAGGGCCGCCTCGCGTACGGGTCCTTCCTCCGCACGGCGGAACGAGCGTGCCCGCCCCGCAACCCGGGGAGTACGCGCGGGCGCCGGGGCCACAACCGGAGGGGTACGACGGGTGCCGCCGCCCCGGGGAGCGGCGGCACACGGTCGGCCGGGGGCGCGATCAGCTGAAGGAGACGCCGAAGCTGTTGGTCTTGAAGTCCAGACCGCCGGCCGAGGAGGTGATCTCGTAGCCGAACTGGACGTCGCCGATGGTCACATCGCCGAACCAGCCCTTGGTGTTCTTGATCCAGTTCACGATGGCCTTGATGTCCACGGAGCCGGAATTGGAGTTTGAGGTGCGGATGAAGGAGAAGACCTCATTGGCGCCGTTGCTGCCCTTGTAGACGGTCCAGCTGTGGCCGCCGAGGGTGAGGCTGCCCTGGGAGGTGCCGAGCGGACCGACCGGGCCGGTCTTGTTCATCCAGAGCATGATCTCGTAGTCGTAGTTGGTGTCCCAGATGTCGTACGAGGTGTTGTACGCGCCCGAGGACGGCACGGTGACGTTGTAGCTGCTGTTCAGGCTGCCTATGGCGCTGACCTTCTTGCCGACGACCCGCTTGGCGTTGGGGTAGGACTTGATGCCCCCGGTGTTGGGGTGGTTGGCCCACACACCCCAGTCGCTGTACGAGTTGGCCCAGATGGTCTGGGCTCCGGCGCCGGAGCCCCAGATGTTGTTGTAGAGCGTGTAGCCGCCGGTGGACCAGTTGCCCCACTGGTCCGAGGAGGACCAGGTGGCGGCGTGGGCGGGGGCGGCGGCGAAGCCGATGAGCGCGAGAAGCGCGAACAGCGGGGTCAGGAAGAGCTTTCGGGCGGCTCGGTGCACGGTGCTGCTCCCTTCGGGTGGGGGGGATTCGAGCGGAGTCAGGACCACGGCCGCATAGCGGTCGAGATGGACCTGTGTGTCGTACACGCGGCCGGTGAGCAGGTCGGTCCGCGCGGACGGGAGGGGGACGGCCGCGGGGGTGCGGCCGTGGTTGAGGAGGAACAGGTGGTCGCCGCGGGCCACGGCCTCCACGCCGTCGGGGATGCCGGACAGCGGTGGCCGCAGCCCCGCCTCGCCGGCGGCGCGGGCCAGCAGCGCGCGCAGCGCGGCCGGTTCGGGCAGGGTGGAGACGTACCAGGCGGTGCCGGCGCCGTGGCGGTTGCGGGTGACGGCGGGCCCGCCGTCGAGCTCGCCGCCCTTGATCCGGGCGATGGTCTCGGCGGTGGAGGGCTCCAGGTCCTCGGACCAGAGGGTGACGGTGAAACCGGCCGGCCAGGAGGGGCCGTGGGCGGTGAGGGTCTCGCCCTCGTCCAGCGGCCACCACTCGTGGACCGTGCGGATGCCGAGGAGGTCGCGCAGGCGCCGGTCGACGCCGCCCGGGCGGACCCGGTCGTGCTCGTCGGCGACGCCGGTGAAGAAGCCGCAGACCAGCGTGCCACCGCCGCGAACATAGCCGGTCAGGTTGTCCAGCGCCTCGTCGGTGAGCAGATACAGATGGGGGACGGCGACCAGGGCGTAGTCGCCGAGGTCGGCGTGCGGGTGGGCGAAGTCGGTGGTGAGGTTCTCCTCCCACAGGGCCTGGTGCCAGGCGCGTACCACCTGGGGGTAGTCGAGCCGGGCGGAGGGCCGGCCGTCCTGGACGGTGGCCCACCAGGCGTGCCAGTCGTGCAGGAGCGCGACGCGGGCGGGGACGCCGCGGCCGACGACCCCGTCGAGCAGGCGCAGCTCGGCGCCGAGCCCCCGCACCTGCTGGAAGGTGCGGCTGTGCTCGCCCGCGTGCGGGACCATCCCGGAGTGGAACTTCTCGCTGCCCTGCCGCGACTGCCGCCACTGGAAGAAGCAGACGCCGTCCGCGCCGCGGGCGACGGCCTGGAGCGACCACAGACGCATCAGCCCGGGCGGCTTGGGGTGGTTGACGCCGCGCCAGTTGACCGGGCCCGCCGCCTGCTCCATGAGCACCCAGGGGCCGCCGGCCTGGGAGCGGGTGAGGTCCTGGACCATCGCCCCGTAGGCGGCGGCGTGCGGGTCCTTGGGGTCGGGATAGAGGTCGACGGAGACGACGTCCTCCTCGGCCGCCCACGCCCAGCCGTCCTGGCCGATGAACATCGACATGAAGTTGGTGGTGACCGGGATGTGCGGGGTGCGGGCGGCCAGCACGTCGCGCTCGGCGGTGAAGCACTCCAGCAGGGCGTCGCTGGTGAAGCGGCGGAAGTCCAGCGCCTGGGCGGGGTTGGTCAGATACTGGGCGCGACGGGGCGGAATGATCTCCTCCCACGAGTCGTAGCGCTGGCTCCAGAAGGCCGTGGCCCACGCCTCGTTCAGCGCGTCGAGTCCGCCGTACCGGGCGTGCAGCCAGCGGCGGAAGTGGCCGGCGGTGGTGTCGCACCAGCAGTGGGTGGAGTATTCGTTGCCGACGTGCCACCTGCGCACCGCCGGATGGCCGCCGTAGCGGTCCGCCAGGTCCTCGGTGATGCGCAGCGCGTACTCGCGGTAGAGCGGGGAGGAGGCGCAGAACTGGTTGCGCGAGCCGTACCAGACGGTGGCGCCGTTCTCGTCGCGCGGCAGGGTCTCGGGGTGGCGGGCGCCCAGCCACGGCGGCGGGGAGGCGGTGGGGGTGGCCAGGCACACCTCGATGCCGCCCTCGTGGAGCAGGTCGAGCGCCTCGTCGAGCCAGCCGAAGTCGCGGGCGCCGGGGCGGGGTTCCAGCCTGGCCCAGGAGAACACCCCGACAGTGGCGGTGGTGACCCGGGCCTCGCGCATCAGCCGTACGTCCTCGCGCCAGACGCTCCGCGGCCACTGCTCGGGGTTGTAGTCGCCGCCGTAGAGGATGCGGCCGCGGGTGACATCGCTCAGCTCGGGCATCGCACTCGCTCTCGCACTCGCTCTCGCTCTCGCCTCTGGTCGGCTGCGGGCTAGCCCTTGACGGCGCCGGTGAGCATGCCCTTGGTGAAGTGCTTCTGGACGAACGGGTAGAGGACCACGACGGGGATCAGGGCGAGGACCATGACGGCCATCTGCACCGCCAGGCCCGGGATCTGGCTGCTGGAGATCATCTGGGACATGCCCTGGGGCGCCTGCTGCTTGATGACGAGCTGGCGCAGGATCATCTGGAGCGGCCACATGTTCTGGTCGTTGAGGTAGAGCATCGCGTTGAACCACTGGCTCCAGTAGCCGACCGCGTAGAAGAGGGAGACGACCGCGATGACCGCCTTGGAGAGCGGCATCACGATCTGGAGCAGGATCCGCCACTCCCCCGCGCCGTCGATCCGGGCGCTGTCGATCAGCTCGGGCGCGGTGGTCTGGAAGAAGGAGCGCAGCACCAGGATGTTGAAGACCGAGATGGCGCTGGGCAGGATCATCGACCAGTAGCTGCCCTCCAGGCCGACCCCGGTGACCAGCAGATAGGTCGGGATCAGACCGGCGTTGAAGAACATGGTGACCAGCAGCACCATCAGGATCGGCCGGTGGAGGAAGGACCCGCGGCGCGACAGGCCGTACGCGCACAGGATCGAGACCACCGTACTGATCACCGTGCCCACGGCCGTCAGGGCGAGGCTGACGATCGCCGCGCGGGTGACCGTGCCGCCGCCGAGCAGCTCGGAGTAGGCGCGGAAGGTGATCGTCTTGGGCACGATGACCAGCCCGCCGGCCTCGGTGATGGCCTTCTGGTCGGAGAGGCTGGTGACGACGACCACCCACAGCGGCCCGAGGATCGCCAGGCACACCGCGACCAGGGTGGCGCCCTTGAGCCCCTGGCCGGCCTTGCCCGGCTCCTCCTCCCACACCGGGCGTCTGCTGTCGCGGCGCTGCCGCACGGCCGCAGCGGGCGGCGCGGGCGCGTTCTGCGCGATCACCGTCATTTCTGGTAAACCCCCTGCTCGCCGAGCATATGGGCGATCTTGTTGGCGATCAGGACGAGCACCAGGCTGAAGACGCCCTTGATCAGGCCGCCCGCGGCGGCGATCCCGTAGTCGGTGTTGGCGATACCGACCCACCACACATAGGTGTCGAACACCTCGGAGGCGCCCGGCCCCACCGCGTCGCGCTGGAGCAGGATCTGCTCGAAGCCCACGGTGAGCGAGTCACCGACGCGCAGCACCAGCAGCAGGGCGATCACCGGGCGCAGCGCGGGCAGCGTCACATGCCACATCCGCCGCCAGCGGTTGGCCCCGTCCACGGCCGCGGCCTCGTACAGGTCCTGGCTGACGGCGGAGAGAGCGGCGAGGAAGACGATGACGCCCCAGCCGCCGTCCTTCCACACCAGCTGCGCGGTGACCAGGAACTTGAAGACCCCGGGGTCGGTCATCAGGTCGAAGCCCTCGTAGCCGTGGTGGCGCAGCTGCTGGGCGAGCAGCCCGGCCCCGCCGAGCATCTGCTGGAAGACCGTGATGACCAGCACCCAGGAGAAGAAGTGCGGCAGGTAGAGGATCGACTGCACCAGCCCGCGGATCCGGGTGCTGAGCACGCTGTTCACCAGCAGCGCGAGCCCGATGGTGACCGGGAAGAAGAGCACCAGCTGGATGAAGGTGATGCCGAGGGTGTTGGCGAAGGCGTCCCAGAAGCGGTTGTCCTCGAAGAGGAGGGTGAAGTTGTCGAGGCCGACCCAGGGGCTGGTCCACAGGCCCTGGGTGAACGGGTCGTAGTCCTTGAAGGCGACCGTGGTCCAGATCAGCGGGACGTAGTTGAACAGCGCGAGCAGGCCGACGGCGGGCGCCACCATCAGCAGCAGGGTGCGGTCCCGGCGCAGCCGCTGCCACCACCGGATGCCGCCGTCCGGCACGGCGGGCGGCGGGGCGGACGCGACGGAGTCGTCGGGGCCGCCGGAGCCGCCGCGCCGCGCGGATCTCGCGCGGCGCGGTTCACCGGCCCGGCTTCCGGTGTCCAGTGCCATCAGGCGCCGCTGCCGTTCTTGTCGAGGATCTCGGCGTACCAGTCGCGGAGCTTGTCGCCGCCACCGCTGCGCCAGTCGCTGATGGCGCTCTGCGCGTCGCGGATGGACTTGCGGCCGCGTACGACGTCCTTGGCCAGGTCCTCGAAGGGGGTGTAGAGGGAGGCGTAGCGGTTGGGCTCCTGGATCTGCATGCCGTAGAAGAGGGGCTTCTTGGCGAACTTGCCCATGCGCTGCATCCAGCCGCAGTAGTCCTTCACCATCTGCGGGAAGTCCGGGTACGCGACGGTGGCCTCGGGCGAGACGATGAAGCGGTAGGTGTCCTGGACCTCGGTGACGCCCTTGGAGTTCTTGACCGGGGCGCCGTGCTTCATGGTGTGGTGCACGCCCTCGACGCCGTAGTCGATCAGGCGCTGCTCCTTGGTGCCGTAGGGCGCGGCGATGTAGTTGGCGACGGCCAGGATCTCCTCGATCTGTTCCTTGGAGAGCTTCTTGTTGAGGAAGGACCAGATCGCGGCAGGCGGGCCCAGGTAGAGGGTGGGGTCGCCGCCGTCGGCGCCGAAGTAGTCCATCCCCTGGATCTTGAAGCCGGGGTTGGGCTCGGCCTGTTCGAAGGTGGCGCCGTACCACTTGGCGTCGCCGTCGTTCATGATGAGCGACTGGCCGGAGGTGAAGCGGGTGAGCGAGTCGTTGGCCTTGCCCGCGACCGCGTCGGGGTGGACATAGCCGCTCTTGAAGAGCTTGCGGCACCACTCCAGGGCCTCGAGATAGTTGTCCAGCTCGACCTTGTGGACGAGCTTGCCGTCCTTCTCCACCCAGTAGAACGGCTTCTCCCCGGGGCAGCCGAAGATGATCTGCGCCGACCACCACATGTCCTCGCACGCCCACACCTTGCTCTTGGGCCGGGTGATCTCCTTGGCGAGGGCGAGGAATTCATCGGCGCTCTTGGGGACCTCGTAGCCCTCCTTCTTGAAGATGTCCTCCCGGTAGAAGGGGATCACACCGCTGAGCGGGCGGGCGGGCATGGGCAGACCGCGGAGCTTGCCGCCGAAGACCGACATCTGCCAGGCGGCGGTGGGGATGGCGGCGAGGTTGGGGTACTTCTTGACCTTGTCGCCGGACAGATACGGGCCCAGGTCGGCGAACTTGGCGCTGATCGCGCCCATCAGCTTTCCGCCCATCTCCCACTGCGGGATCATCACGATGTCCGCGATGTCCCCGGAGGCCAGGACGGCGCTGAGCTTCTCTCCGTAGGTGTTGCCGTCCTGCGGCTGGAAGGTGATCTTCGCGCCGAGGGCCTCGTTGACGGCCTTGTAGTAGGCGCTGTCCTTGGACGGCGGGGTGCCCCACAGCGGTTCGAAGACGGTGTAGCTGCCGCCGTGGCCCGGCTTGCCCTTGACGGAGGCGACCAGCTCGGCGGCGGGCTTGGCCTGGGTGAATCCGGGGCTCGAGCCGTTCACGCCGGGGATGTCCGGCTTCGCCACCCGGGAGGCCGCATAGGTCGGCAGCAGCTTCTTCAGATCCTTGCCGGATGTCGTGCCGCCCTTGCCGGTGCTCTCCTCGGTGGAGCACGCGGACAGCAGCGGGACCCCTCCCGCGACGGCCACCGCGGCGACGGCCGCGGAAGACAGGACGGTTCTCCGGCTCGGAGTGGAAGTGGAGGCCGAAGCCTGGGAGTTCGGCATTGCGTCAACCCTTCGTGGCGTACCCGCCGTGCGACCGATGGTCGAAGCGCTTCGATATTGCGCTGAGGTTAAGTCGGGGGGTGGGGTGGCGCAAGAGTGGCACCCAAAAGATTCCTCGGAGGTCCCCTGAGGTCCAACGCGGCTGCGGGTGCACCCACTTCATCGTGACATTCCCGTAACATCGCGATGCCATGGGGTTGTTGCCACTTCGAGCCTTGACATCCGGGTGACTCGGCACCAGCATCGAAGCGCTTCGAATGACACCTCCGACCTCCGTGAGGGGATCCGCGCGTGAGCGGCTGCCAGGCCAGCGATGTGACGACACCCCCCTTTCCGGCCTTCCGTGATCCGCGGCTGCCGATCGGCAAGCGGGTGGCGGACCTGCTGACGCGGCTCACCCTCGACGAGCGGATCGCGATGCTGCACCAGTTCGCGCCGGCGGTGGAGCGGCTGGGCCTGGCGCCCTTCCGTACGGGGCAGGAAGCGCTGCACGGGGTGGCCTGGATGGGGCCCGCGACGGTCTTCCCGCAGGCGGTCGGGCTGGGCGCGACCTGGCATCCGGGGCTGCTGCGGCGGATCGGCGAGGCGGTGGCCGACGAGGTACGGGCCATGCACGCCCACGACGAACGGATCGGGCTCAATGTGTGGGCGCCGGTGGTGAATCTGCTGCGCGACCCGCGCTGGGGCCGCAACGAGGAGGGCTACGCCGAGGACCCGTATCTCACCTCGGCGCTGGCCACCGCGTACACCCGCGGGCTGCGCGGCGACGACCCGGACCGCTGGCGCACCGCGCCCGTCCTCAAGCACTGGCTGGCGCACAACAACGAGACCCGCCGGGACACCACGTCCTCCTCGGTGCGGCCTCGCGTGCTGCACGAGTACGACCTGGCGGCGTTCCGCGGCGCCGTGCGGGCGGGCGCGGTGGCGGGCGTGATGCCCGCCTACAACCTGGTCAACGGGCGGCCCAACCACGTCTCCCCGTATCTGCGGGAGCAGCTGCGCACCTGGACCGAGCAGGAGCTGGTGGTGTGCTCCGACGCGGGCGCGCCCTCCAACCTGGTGGACTCCGAGCACTACTTCGACACCCATGAGGAGGCGGTGGCCGCGGCCCTGCTGGCCGGGGTGGACAGCTTCACCGACCACGACCAGGACGCGTCGAAGACCGTCGAGCGGGTGCGGGGCGCGCTGCGGCGCGGGCTGATCGACGCGTCGGTCGTCGACGCCGCGGTGCGGCGGCTGCTGACCATGCGCTTCGCGCTGGGGGAGTTCGACCCGCCCGCCGAACCGGCGGAGGCGGCCGGCTTCGACACCCCGACCCACCGGGCGCTCGCGCTGGAGGCCGCCGAGCAGGCGGTCGTCCTGCTCAAGAACGACGGGCTGCTGCCGCTGTCCGACGCCACGGCGGGCACCGTCGCGGTGGTCGGCCCGCTCGCGGACGCGTGCCGGCTCGACTGGTACAGCGGCAGTCTGATCCGCCGCAGCACACCGCGCGAGGCGCTGGTGGAACGGCTCGGCGCGGAGCGCGTGGTGTTCGTGGAGGGGACGGACACCGTGCGGCTGCGCACCGCGGCGGGGTGGGTGCGGGTCCCCGACACGGCGGTCGAGGAGCGGGCTCAGGAGGGCTCGTTCAACCCGGCGCACACGGCCGGGCGCACCGATCTGCCGCCGGTGACCCTCGGCCCCGCGCCCACCGACCTGGCCCTGGCCGACTGGGGCGGCGGCGTGCTGACGCTCTGCGCGCCGTCGGGGCGCTATCTGACCGTGGCCGAGGACGGGTTCGTACGGGCCGCGGCCGAGCAGCCCGAGGGCTGGGTGGTCCAGGAGACGTTCACGCTGGAGCGGCACGGCGAGGGACATCTCCTCCGGCACAGGGGAACGGGCGGGTACGTCTGTGTCGCCGCCGAGGGCCTGAAGGTTGCCGCGCCGGGCGGGTCGGACGGGGCGCCGGAGGTGGCTGAGACGGCCGGGCCGGCGGTCTTCACGCTGGAGGTCGTCGAGCGCGGCGAGGACGCGGTCGCGCGGGCCGCGGCGGGCGCCACGACCGTGCTGGTCCTGGCGGGCAACGACCCGCACATCAACGGGCGCGAGACCGAGGACCGCACCACCCTCGCGCTGCCCGCCCAGCAGGAGCGGCTGTGGCGCGCCGCCCACGCCGCCAATCCGCGCACCGCGCTCGTGCTGGTCTCCAGCTATCCGTACGCGGTGGGCGAGGCGGCCGACGCGCTGCCCGCGCTGCTGTGGACGGCACACGGCGGGCAGGCGGCGGGGACCGGGCTCGCGCGGGTGCTGTTCGGCGATGTCTCACCGGCCGGGCGGCTGCCGCAGACCTGGTACGCCGCCGAGGAGGAGCTGCCCGACCTGCTCGACTACGACATCATCGCGTCCCGCGCCACCTATCTGTACTTCGACGGCGCCCCGCTGTTCCCGTTCGGGCACGGCCTGTCGTACACCCGCTTCGACTACGGGGACCTGTCGGTACAGCGGATCGAGAGTGAGGGCGGGGCCGACGCGCTCACCGTCGAGTGCGAGATCACCAACGTCGGCCCGTGCGACGGCGACGAGGTGGTGCAGATCTACCTCGGCGCCCCGGGGGCGCGCGTTCCGCGCCCGCACCGCCGGCTCATCGCCCACCGCCGGGTCCATCTGCGCCAGGGCGAGACGGCGCGGCTGTTCTTCACCGTCCCGGCCGAGGAGGCCCTGGGCTTCTGGGACGTGGCGCACGGCCGCTGGGCCGTCGATCCGGGCACGTACGAGATCCATGCCGGCGCGTCCAGCGCGGACATCAGGCGCACCGCCACCATCACCGTCGACGGCCCGCCGCCCGCCCCGCGCCCGGTGCTGGAGCGGGGCCTGACAGCCGCGGACTTCGACTCGGCGGACGGGATCACGCTGGTGGATCTGACCAAGGTGCGCGGCGACGCGGTGGCCTGTGGGGACGACACGGTCGGCCGGCTGCTCTTCCGCGGCTGCGACTTCGGGGCGGGCGCGCGGACCGTCACCGTCGAGGCGGCGCACGCGGAGACCACGGGGGCGGCGGCGGTCGAGCTGCACCTGTCCGACGACACCACGCTCGCCACGGTCGCCATCCCGCCGACCGGCGGCCCGTACCGCTACACCACCGTGGGCGCCGCCCTGCCCACTCCCCCGTCCGGCGTGCACGATCTGCACATCACGCTGCGCGGGGCCCTGAGACTGGCCCGTCTCGGCTTCTCCGGTTGAGGGTCCGGAGCCGCCACAGGACGGGCCCGGCCCGACACCACGGGCCCGGCCCGACACCACGGGCCCGGCCCGGTATGACGGGCCACGCGCCCACGCGGAGGACCTACGTCACCCTCCGCGTGGGCGCTCGTCATGAGGTCGGGCGCGCCTCATCAGGCGCGCCTCGTCAGGCGCCTCTCATCAGGCGCGGCTCACAGGTCGAGGCCGGTGAGCACGAGGACCCGCTCGTACGTGTAGTCCTCCATCGCGTAGCGCACGCCCTCACGGCCCTCGCCGGACTTCTTGGTGCCGCCGTAGGGCATCTGGTCGGCGCGGTACGACGGGACGTCGCCCACGATCACACCGCCGACCTCCAGCGCGCGGTGGGCGCGGAAGGCGGTCTGCAGATCGTGGGTGAAGACGCCCGCCTGAAGCCCGTACTTGGAGTCGTTGACCACGGCGAAGGCCTCCTCCTCGCCCGCCACCTTGCGGACGATGAGCACCGGGCCGAAGACCTCCTCGCAGGAGACCTGGGCGTCGGCGGGCACATCGGCGAGGACCGTCGGGGCATAGGCCGCGCCCTCGCGCTTGCCGCCCGTCAGCACCTTCGCACCGCCCTGGACCGCCTCCTCCACCCAGGCCTCGACGCGCTTGGCGGCGTCCTCGCTGACCAGCGGGCCGACGTCGGTCGCCTCGTCGGAGGGGTCGCCGGTGACCTGGGCCTCGACGGCCTCGACGATCTTCGGTACGAGCCGCTCGTAGACGGACGCGTCCGCGATCACCCGCTGCACGGAGATGCAGGACTGCCCGGCCTGGTAGTTGGAGAAGGTCCCGATGCGGCCCGCCGCCCACTGCAGGCCGACCTCGGAGGTGTAGTCGCCCAGCACGACCGCGGCGCCGTTGCCGCCGAGCTCCAGCGTGCAGTGCTTGAGCGGCACGGACTCCTTGATGGCGTAGCCGACCTTGTCGGAGCCGGTGAAGGAGATCACCGGCAGCCGCTCGTCCTGGACGAGCGCGGGCATCCGGTCGTTGGGCACCGGCAGCACGCTCCAGGAACCCGCGGGCAGGTCGGTCTCGGCCAGCAGCTCGCCGAGGAGCAGCGCGGACAGCGGCGTGGCCGGGGCCGGCTTGAGGATGATCGGCGCGCCGACGGCGAGCGCCGGGGCGACCTTGTGGGCGCACAGGTTCAGCGGGAAGTTGAACGGCGCGATGCCCAGCACGGCCCCGCGCGGGAAGCGGCGGGTCAGCGCCAGCCGACCGGTGCCGCCCGGGTCGGTGTCCAGCCGCTGCGCGTCTCCGCCGTTGAACCGGCGGGCCTCCTCGGCGGCGAACCGGAACACGGACACGGCCCGGCCGACCTCACCGCGCGCCCACTTCAGGGGCTTGCCGTTCTCGGCGGAGATGAGCCCCGCGATCTCCTCGGCGCGCTCGGCGAGCCGCCGTGAGACATGGTCGAGGGCGGCGGCCCTCACGTACGCGGGGGTGGCGGCGAAGTCGTCCTGGACGGCCGCGGCGGCCGCGACGGCCTCCTCGACCTGGGCCTCGGTGGGAACACTCACCGTGCCGACGAGACGGCCGTCCCAGGGGGACCTGACCTCGAAGGTGCTCTCGCCCGTGGCCTCGCGGCCGGCGAGCCAGAACGAGTGAGTGACGGCTTCGTTTGTGTCTGGCACGGCGGATCCCGACCTTCCGGAAGTGGTGGGGTGATGGTGCGGAGGTGTCTCCACCTCCACCGTAGGCGCGGCCGGGCGGAAAGCGGTTTGTCCGGCGCGTAGCAGTCGGCCCCCGCCGCGCTCCGCATTGGTGGGGTGGGTGCGGGCTGGGGACGGGGTTGGGGTGGGTGGGCTCAGCTGTGCGGGGCTCCTGGCGCGGTGGCCTTGAGGGCCAGCCACAACTCCATGCGCACATCGGGGTCGTCCAGCGAGCGGCCGAGGATCTCCTCGACGCGGCGCATCCGGTAGCGGAGGGTGTGCCGGTGGACACCGAGGTCGGCCGCCGCCGCGTCCCACTGGCCGTGCCGGGACAGCCAGGCGCGCAGCGAGGCCACCAGGTCGCCGCGGCCCGTCGCGTCGTGGTCCCGCAGCGCCCGCAGCATGCCGTCGGCGAAGGCCCGTACGGCGTCGTCGGCCAGCAGCGGCAGTACCGAGCCCGCGGCGACCTCCTCGTGCTCGACCAGCACCCGGCCGCGTCGCCGGGCCACCGAGAGCGCCTGCTCCGCCTGGCGGTAGGCGGCCGCGGCGGCCGTCGGGCCCGCCGGGGCGGACAACCCGATCACGAGGTCGCCGAGGTCGTCGCCCGGGGGCGCGGCGCTGCGGTCGCGCGGGCGGGCCGCGGTGCCGCGGCGGCTCTCGACCGCCTCGGCGTGCTCGCCGCAGGCGGAGACCGCGGCGCCACCGTCGGGGGCCAGCACGATGAGGCGCTCGCCGTCGGGCACCACCAGCACGGCCTCGCCGCCGCGGGCGGCGGCCGCCTCCATCGCGTCGGCGAGCGCGCTGAGCGGGTCGTCCGCCGGGGCCGCCTCGGCCTGTGCCGCGCCGGTGCCTTTGGCTGTCCCGGTTCCCTTACGGGCCGCTGCCGAGCCGCCCGCGCCCGTACCGCCGGGGGCCGCGTCGGCCTGACCCGTGCCGGCCTGCCCCGTGCCGACCTGGCCCTCCGCCGCCGGCTCGTCCGCCACGGCCGCCGCGCCCGGCTGCTGGGACCCGCCGCCCGGCGCGGCCTCGGCGACGAGCATCCGGAAGGGCGCGTCCAGCAGTCCGCCGTACAGCTGCCCGGCGACCGCCCGGGCATGGTCGGGCTCGCCCGCGAGCAGCATCCGCAGCACGGCGGCGCCGAGCCGCTGCTCGGCCTCCTGGAGGGCGCGGGAACGCTCGGTCGTCAGGGTCAGCAGCGCCACCGCCGAGTGCACGGCATAGCGCTCGGCGGTGCCCAGGGGCGCGCCCGTGCCGACCGCGAGCACGCCGCGGGTCCGGCGGCCGGTGCCCAGCGACTGGAGCTCCACCCGGTCCGCCACCGCCTCATCGGCCGAATCCGCACCCTCGGCAGCACCGCTTGCCCCGCCGTCGCCGCCGTCGTCCTCGTCCCCGGCCCCGGCGCCGCCTCCGCCTCCGCCTCCGCCTCCGCCTCCGCCTCCGACGACGGCGCTCGCGGGGGCGGGGCGGCTGCGCAGCCGCTCCACGTCGGCGGTGAGCCGGGCGGCGCGCCGGGCCGCCCAGTCGGGGGCGGCCGCGACCACCGCGCCGGACGCGTCGTACAGCGCCGCCCAGCCGTCGAGGTGCGCGGCCAGCCGCGCGAGCAGCGCGGCGGGCCCCTCGGCGCCGATCGCGGCCCGGGTCAGCTCGCGCTGCGCCTCGAACCCGGCCGTCACCGCGCGGTACTGCTCGGCGGCGATGGCCGCGGACACGGCCTTGCTGATGGCGATGAAGGGGGTGCGACGCGGCACTTCCAGCAGCGGCAGGCCCTCCTCCTTCGCCGCGGTCACGAGCGCGGCGGGCACCTCGTCATGGTTGACCCCGACCGCGAACCCGAGCCCCACGACCCCGGCTCCGACCAGCCGCCGCACATAGCGGCCCATCGCCTCCGGATCCTCGGCGTCGAGCTTCATCGCGGTGGTCAGCAGCAGCTCGCCGCCCTCCATATAGGGCACGGGGTCGGCGAGCTCGCTGACGTGTGCCCAGCGCACGGGCGTCTCCAGCCGGTCCTCCCCCGCGAGCACGGACAGCTTCAGCGCGGTGTGGTGGACCAGTGAGGCGAGGGTGGGAGGCATGGCACCTTCGGTGGGCTTCGATGCGGTTTCCGTGCGACTTCGGCACGAAGACTTTGCCGTCCCGTATGAACGGCCGCAACCGATTCTGCCTCAATGGACGAATTCAGGAAATCGAGGAACATCGAATTTCGGCTGTGCGCGGGAGCGGACGGGGCGCCAGGGCTGCCGGGGGCGGGGTGCCCGCACCCCCGCACGTATGGAAGTCAGGCGCGCAGATCCACCAGCACCGGCGGGCCGCTCTCGCCCCGGACGGAGGTCACCGACAGCACGGCGTGCCCCGCGGGCACCGCGTGCGCGAGCTCCGAGGCCGACCAGCGCTCGCGCTCGACCTTCCGGACGGTCACCGACTGGGTCGTCACGGCCTTGCCGGTGACCACCTTCCGGATGAAGTGCAACACCTTGGTGAAGGGCTCCTCCGCGATGATCTGGCGGTCGGTGACGTCCCGCGCCTCGACCCACTCCGTACCCCACACCTCGGCGAACCGCGCCCCGTCCCAGGTGGTCACCCCGGCGTAGGCCATCCGGCAGCCGACCGCGCCGAGCAGCGCGCTGCGCAGCATTTCGGGCACATCGTCCAGGGTGCGCAGGGTCAGGACGACGCCCGCGTTGGCGGAGCGCAGTCGCTGGATGCCGCGCAGCGCCTCGGGGGTGACGGTGTGCGAGGCGTCGTCGAGGACCAGGCAGGCGAAGAGCGACCGGTCGGCGCGGCCCACGGCGCACTCGGTGAACTGCGCCAGGACCAGGCGGGCCAGCATCCGGGACGCCTCGACATGGCCGCGCTCGGGCAGATCGATCCGCACCCGCAGCGGGTGCTCGAGGGCGCGCAGCGAGAAGGGACGGCGGTCGCCGCGCGTGTCGAAGAAGTCGGCGAACACCGGCCGGTCGAGCAGCGCGATCCGGTCGGCGAGCAGCGCCCCCACATCACCGGGGCTACCGGCCTGCCGCACCCGCGCATCCAGCTCACGCGCCTGCGCCGACTGCCCGGCCGCGTCCAGCGCCTCGCGGAGCGCGCTCACCGCAACCTTCGAGCCGTCCAGCAGCTCGCGCAGCTCGGGCACGGACGGGAAACGGCCGTGGGCGGCGCGATACGGGCCGAGCAGCTGGGCGAGCGCCGTGGCCGCCCGGCGGCTGTCCCCGCCCGGCAACGAGGCCGTCATATCACCGATCAGGGCCTCGGCGAGGACGCCCGCGGCCTCGTCGGGGTCGCTGGTGCCGCCGTACAGGTCGAGGTCGTACACGGAGTCGGGGCGCCCGACCTTCACCACGACGTCGAACGCCTCGTCGCCGCCGAGCCCCGACCCCGCCGCCCCCACGACCACCACGGCCACCTGCCCCGCGAGCGCCTGGAGGCACAGCGCCTCCACCACGGGCCGCACCAGCCGCCCGGTCTTCCCCGTCCCGGCCGGCCCGACGGCCAGCAGGGAGGTGCCGAGCACATCGGGGTCGAGGGCGAGGCCGACACCGCGGTGCTGGTAGGGGTTGCGGAGGTCGTCGACGGCGGTGCCGATGCGGACCTGGCGGGCGACCAGGTCGTGCTCGGCCGTACGGGCGGGCAGGTCGCGCGCGCCCGAAGGGTGCGTATGCGCGGCGGCGCCTTGGCGCAGCACGGTGTCGGTGAAGGCGGCGAGCGAGCCCCGTCCGGCTCGCACGGTCTGCCAGGCCCGCTGGATCCGGGCGTGATCCACATCGTTCATCCGCCCGGCCCGCGCCTCCTCCGCCAGCCGATCAGCCGCACTGTGCGCCCCGGAGGCGCGCAGCTCCGGCCACTGGGCGGGGTCGGCCTGGGGGTCGGTGGGGACGGGGGAGGAGCCGGGGTCGTCCCATGCGCGGCGGAAGAGGGGGGCCACGTATCGGCGCCAGACTTCGGCCCAGTGGCCGACGCGACCGAAGATCACGATGATGGCGAAGGCGAAGATCGCGTAATAGGCGTACGTCGCGACGACATACGCCATCTCCCCGTTCTCGGCCCAGGAGTCGGGGGTCAGCAAATCGAGTGGCCACAACCAGTAGCCGCCAAAATAGTTGTTCCAGAGCATCGCCCCCACCAGCCAGCCGCAGAGCGCCGCGATGAGCGCCCCGGCAACCAGCCGACGGTCAGGAATCCGCTCCGGATCCTCCGGCGCCTTGGGCCTGTACCCGTAAGTCCACACCCCCGGCGCGGCCTCAGGCCGGGACGTACGCAGCCAGGCGATCAGGGATGGCCTGTCCCCCGACGGAGCCCCAGCCGGGCCCGGCGGCATCGGCGGCGGGCCCGCCGGACGGCTTGCGGGCGGCGGGACCAACGGCTGAGGCGGGGTCGGGGGCGTCTGGTGGGGATGCGCAGGCAGCCCCGCGGCGGGCGGCGGCCCGGCGGGTGGAGCAGGGAAAGGCGGAGGGGTGGAGAACGGGGGTGGGGCGGCCGGGTGTGGGGGTGCGTTGCGGTGGGTGCCGCGTGAGTCGAACGTGCCGTCGGTGTCCATCTGCTGCCCCTTGACCCCTGACCTGCTGTGCTTTTGCCTCGTGTCACCGCGCTGACGCGCACTGACGCGCCGGCGTCCAATCTAGTGTTCCCGGCCGGGGAGTTCAGCGACCCCGGCGGTACCCGCGTCCCGCGGGCCGCGACCGAGCGGCAGTGACGGAGCTCCGCGCTATGTCCGCCGAGGACAACGCAACACGCCCACTGCTCCCGAACGGAACATGCCGCACCCGCCCCACCCCGCCTAGCCTGCGAGTAATACCGCTGATACCGCCGTTCTTCCCCTGGACCACCTGGAGCACCCATGACCGAATTGTCCGGAGGCCCGTCCCTCCCGCAGGAGCGCCGCGTCGTCACCGCGATTCCCGGCCCGAAGTCCCAGGAGCTGCTCGCGCGCAAGACCGCGGCGGTGGCGAACGGGGTCGGGACCGTTCTGCCGGTGTTCGCCGTGCGGGCGGGCGGCGGGGTGATCGAGGACGTGGACGGCAACTCCCTCATCGACTTCGGCTCCGGCATCGCCGTGACCTCCGTCGGCTCCAGCGCCGAAGCCGTGGTCCGCCGCGCCACCGCCCAGCTCGCCGACTTCACCCACACCTGCTTCATGGTCACGCCCTACGAGAGCTACGTAGAGGTCTGCGAGGAACTCGCCGCCCTCACCCCCGGCGACCACCCCAAAAAGTCCGCCCTCTTCAACTCCGGCGCCGAAGCCGTCGAGAATGCCGTCAAGATCGCCCGCGCCTACACCAAGCGCCAGGCCGTCGTCGTCTTCGACCACGGCTACCACGGCCGCACCAACCTCACCATGGCGCTGACCTCGAAGAACATGCCGTACAAGCACGGCTTCGGACCGTTCGCGCCCGAGGTCTACCGGGTCCCGGTCGCCTATCCCTACCGCTGGCCCACCGGCCCCGACAACTGCGCCGACGAAGCCGCCGCCCAGGCCATCGACATGATCACCAAGCAGGTCGGCCCCGACAACGTCGCCGCCATCATCATCGAACCCGTCCTCGGCGAGGGCGGCTTCATCGAGCCCGCCCCGGGCTTCCTCCCCAAGATCGCCGACTTCGCCCGCGCCAACGGCATCGTCTTCGTCGCCGACGAGATCCAGTCCGGCTTCTGCCGCACCGGACAGTGGTTCGCCAGCGAACACGAAAACCTCGTCCCCGACCTCATCACCACCGCCAAGGGCATCGCCGGCGGCCTCCCCCTCGCCGCCGTCACCGGCCGCGCCGACATCATGGACGCCGCCCACACCGGCGGCCTCGGCGGCACCTACGGCGGCAACCCCGTCGCCTGCGCCGCCGCTCTCGGCTCCATCCAGACCATGCGCGACCTCGACCTCAACAGCAAAGCCCAGCGCATCGAACACATCATGAAAACCCGCCTGGCCGCCCTCCAGGAGAAGCACGACATCATCGGCGACCTCCGCGGCCGCGGCGCCATGATCGCCATCGAGCTGGTGAAGTCCGGCACCAAGGACCCGAACCCGGAGGCGACGGCGGCGGTGGCCAAGGCCTGTCACGCCGCGGGCCTGCTGGTGCTGACCTGCGGCACCTACGGGAATGTGCTGCGCTTCCTGCCGCCGCTGGTCATCGGCGAGGAGCTGCTGAACGAGGGGCTGGACATCCTCGAAGAGGCGTTCGGGCTGCTGTGACTGTGAGTGATCGATGGGCGGCGTGAAGAAGATGTGCGAGGGCGATGACAGCTGGGTGATCGGCCTGTCGGGCGCGCCTTCGCTGCCGTACGGTCATGGCAGATGAGAGAAACACCCCGCTCGCAGGGGACTGCGAGCGACGCCGAGCCGGTGCTTCCCCAGCCCCGACCCGGCTGTGCCCTCGCGCACACCACTGGAGCCTCCGGCTCCGGATCTCCTCACCGATCGGATGGCCGCCCGCCCCAAACCCCCCGGGGCGCGCGGTACACCGGTCACTACGGCGGCCCCGGAACCACCCCCCCTGTTCCGGGGCCGCCGATCATTTCCCGGGCAGCCCTCGCGCCCGTCCTCGCGCCGGCGGCGCTGTTGGCACTGTTCGCGCTGTGTACCTGGCAGGTGGCCGCCCACGGCCCGCTGCACTCCCTCGACGAGCGGCTCGCCAGGGCGCTCACCGCGTCCTCAGGACTCGGCCCCACGCTCCTCCCCTCCCCCGCCGCCGAGTTCTTCGCCGATCTCGGCAACATGGCCGTGGCCCTGCCGGTGCTCGCGGCCGTGCTGGGCTGGGCGGCGTGGCGGGAGCGGCGCGCCGGGGCGGTGCGCTGGTGGCCGCCGCCGCTGGCCGCCGCCGCGGCGATGGCGGCGGTGCCGGCCCTCGTCGCCCCGGTCAAGGCGCTGGTCGACCGCCCCGGCCCGCCCGGCCCCCTCGCCGACGGCTCCGGCTTCTACCCCTCGGGCCACGCCGCCACCGCCGCGGTCGCCTACGGCGCGGCCGTTCTGCTGCTGCGCCCGTACCTCCGCGGCCTGCCGCTTCGCCGAGCGCTCATCGGGGCGGTGGTGCTGGTGAACCTCGCGGTCGGTGTGGGGCTGGTCCGGCGCGGCTACCACTGGCCGCTGGACGTGGCGGGGAGCTGGTGTCTGTCCGGCTGTCTGCTGTGGGCGCTGTGGTGGGGGCAACGTGCGATGGCGTCCGCCCCACCGTCACGGGCGGCCGAGTCGCCCGGGGACGGACAGGGGTAGCCTCCGCACGTCGGTGAGGGGAAGCAGAGGAATGCCTCCAGGGCGATCCATCGCCTGCCACAATCGCCTGGCGGGCAGGTCGACGGGGATCGCGCCCTCGGTGTCGAGGAAATACCGCTCCATGAACTCCCGTACAGGACCGGCGGGGACCTTGGCACCGGACCGCTCATCCGCTTCGGCGCCGCCCGACAGCATCACGAGGAGCATCCCGTAGACCCGGTCCATGCCGCCGCCCAGGGCCGGCTGGAAGTACGGCACGTCGAGAGCGCTGCCGCCGCATCGTGCGTAGAAACGCAGCCTCGCCACGGGGTCGCCGAGTACCTCATCGCTTTCATGAGCCAGCGGATGTTCGAGTTCTGTGAGAGTCAGCCGGGGCCGGAAGCGACGTTGCCAACCACCGCTCACCTCCTCCATCAACCAGCCGCCGAGTCCGCTGGAGCGGGCGTCGGTGTGGACGGCGAGGTACGCGAGCAGAAGCACCCCCGACTCGGGTGACCAGTCGCCGACAGCAACGGCAACGGGCAGAGAATCCTCGTTCACGATCGTGGTGACGAGTCTGAGATCTTTCGCCAGCCCCGACCGCAGTTCGTCAAACGACTCGAGCTCGTTCGCTGGGAAGTACGCGAGCAGCAGGTCCCCGTACACCCGCGAGAGCAGGGCGTCATCGCCATCACCCACGTGCACCATACGCAACCCGGGACGCACCCTACGAATCCCTTCTTCCGGCTGCCCGCCAGAACCAGCCGCCCACCAGAACCGCCATAATCACGATCACCATGATGATCGCCACCGCACCTGCCGCCTGAATGTCATAACCGGCCTGCAATATCTGGCCGAGGCCCGAGACGCCCACGGCGGCGATGACGGCGAGCATGGTGTCAAGCTTTGCACGCTGCTGCCGTTCAGTTCTGACTTCTTCCCTGGATTCCCGATCGGCACGCTGCTGCGACAGTTTTTCGATCGCCAAGCCGAGTTGTTCGTGTGCGACCTCTTCGATTTTCAGGACGATCTCCTCGACGCGCGCGTGGTATCCGGACCGGTCGAGCAGCAATCCGAGCATGGCGGCGCACACGGGGGAGGAAACAAGTGAAGGCGAACGTATCAGGGCCATCGTTGAGCGGGCCTCGACGGCGAAATTGTTCAGCCGCAGCCGCTCCTCGTCCAGCTGGGCGGAGAGATCGCCGAGCGCGTCCGCCGGGAGATCGTCCATCGCCCCCGCCTCGGCGACCCTGCGCTGGAATTCCTTGGCCCTCGTGTAGTGGCTGGCCAGCTCATGCGACCAGCCCGCGAACAGGCCATCGAGAGAGGCCACGAACTCGGCCATGCTGCTGCGGGTTCCAGTAACCCATTCAGGTGTTCCGGGAGCCACCAGGAGCACGGTGTTGCAGGTCCGCACCGTCCAGTCCGTGGTCAGGCCCATCGCGTCGACCCCAGCCGAATCATGGGCCGGATAGCGGATCCACTCGGCCAGGGATCCGATGTCGGAGGCGACCGGGCTGGTGAGAACCTGAGCTCCCACCGCTGAATTGAATTCCTCGACGGTGAGCACTTCACTTCTGCCGCTGTTCCCGGCCGGACCCAAGGCCTTCGAGGCCTCGTTTACCGAGACAACAACCTGAAACATACCCGGCCTGGCCACGCTGCGGACCGAGTTCCCCCCTGCGGACTCCTGGAGTGCCACGCTCACATCGTCCACAAGCTGCATGGCGAAGTCCGAGAGCCTGGGCCAGACCTGCCCGTCCGGCTCGGCGGCCCGAAATCCCACGCGCACGACCCCGTGTTCCGGTGCGGCGCGCATCAGCATGGCATGGACGTCCATGGGCGAGGATTCGACGAGTTCAGCATGGAATCTCACATAGTGATTTCCAAGGCGAGAGAACAGAATCTGCGCGGTGAGCGTCCCGAGCTCGATTCCGTCGACACTGCGGATGGCGACGTCGGGCAGTTCGAGGAAAGTGCCGTCATAGCCCCGCCCCAAAGGGTCCGAACCGTCCCAGATGTCATCGAGGTCGAGTGCGTCATGAACATCGAGCGGAGCGGCCCCGGCCAACCGCCACCCGGCGGCATCGCCGCCCGCCGCCACCACCTGCTCGGGGGTGAGCCCGCGGACGGCGAAGGGATAGATGAACACCACGCTTCCATGGTCGATGCGCAACCATTCGGCGTCCTTGTGCTGGTTGAGCGCCAGGAGACTGGCCCGATGGGCCCTCAGTTCGCTGCGCCAGCGATGGCCGGCCATCGCCCGCTCCGCTTCCGCGACGGCGGAAATCGCGTCGTCGAGCGACGCGCCCGTGTCCAAGAACGCCACAATCGCCCGCGCGGCGCGGGCGACCGCTTCATGCCAGAGGCAGTACCGCCTGGCCACCGCCACGAGCCAGGTGCTCAATTCCGGGAGGCCGATGGCTGCCCGCAGGGCCAGATCCACGGCTTCACGCCCTTTTTCCACTGCCAGTTCGGCAGCGTCGGCGCAACTGGCCAGGCGCCCGCACATCAAGGCGTTTTCCGTCAGGATTTGCGCGTCCAGGCTCTCCATCAGCGCCAGAACGGCCCCCGCGGCCGCCTGGTCCCCCTCCGCGAGCCCCAGCGGCTGATCACGTAATGCGTCTTGCGCACCACGCAAGGTGTCCCACAACGGGCGGTAGTGATAGGAGACTTCCCATGCCTCCTCGACTTCCAGGAGGATGTACAGCAGCAGGAGGGCCGGGCCGCCGGCGACTCGCGCGGCCCGCGGCAATTGGACGGCCACTTCCTGCGCCGCTTCCACTCTCCTGCCCGGAGGTCTGCGGCTGGTGGGCACGCCGTCCCTCGGAGCCTCCGCGTCCCAGCGCGGCAGCGCTCTCAACGTGCTGGTCCTGACGTCCTGCTGGGAGAGCCAGTCCCGCAAGGGCTCGGTACGTCCGGCCGTCAACGCCGCGAAGAGATCCCGATGCACCCGGTCACCCTACAAGCGCAGGTCGACTCCCGTGCCGCCTCCCGCTGTTCGCATCGACGGCTGTGTTCCACACCGTCGGCCCGCCACCCCGTCACCGACCATCGCCAAGCGATGGCCCAGGTCATCGGGGCGGCGCCGACGTCACCGCTTTCGGTCCCCGGGACCCGACTAGAAGATGGAGTCCAGTGCGGCGTCGAGGGCCATCAGGTAGATGGCGGGGACGACCATGCCGATGATTCCGCAGACCAGGCCCGCGGTGGCCGACCCGGCGTTGCTGGCCTCGCCGCGGCCCACCTTGCCCTTGCCGATGGCGCCGAAGATGATCGCGAGGATGCCCAGGATGATGGCGAAGAACCACAGGAAGTAGGTGATCCCGCACACCAGCCCGACGATGCCGCAGACCAGCGCGGCGGTCCCCATGCCGTTGCTCTGCTGCATGGGCATCCCGGCGGCCCCGGCGGCCCCCGGGTAGACGGGCGGCGCGGCGGGGTAGCCGGCCCCGGGGTAGTACTGGGGCTGGCCGGGCGGCTGAGTGGGCGGTTGGACGGGTGGCTGGGGCGCACCGTACTGGTTCGGGTCGTATGGGCCGGGCTGTGGGTTGGCTGCGGACATGAGTTGTCTCCCCTCCTGATGAAGTGCCGTGCAATGTTATGGGCTGACGGAACTACAAGCACAAGCCGTTACGGCAGCTCATCACGTGCTGTCGGTGGCGGATGCGAGAATCCGGGCATGGAGACGAACGGGGATACGGATTCGGTTTCGGGTTCGGTTTCGGATTCGGTTTCGGATTCGGCGCACGGGGGGCCGCGTTCGGTGGCGGAGCTGACCGAGCGGGTGGAGCGTGGCGAGCGCTTCAAGTACGTGTGGTTCTGGGGGCATCGGCCGCCGCGTGGCGGGGGCGTGGGTCCCGGGTGTTTCAGCCAGTGGTGGCCCTCGGAGTTCGTCGTCGACGGCGTCCGGTACGCCACGGCAGAGCACTGGATGATGGCGGGCAAGGCCCGGCTGTTCGGCGACGCGGAAGCGGAACGGCGGGCGCTGGAGGCGGTCCATCCCAAGCAGGCCAAGGACGCGGGCCGTTCGGTGCTCGGCTTCGACGAGGCGGAGTGGGAGCGACACCGCTTCGAGCTGGTGGTCCAGGGCAGCGTCCACAAGTTCGGCGCCGATCCGCGGCTGCGCGAGTACCTGCTGGGGACGGGGGCGCGGGTGCTGGCGGAGGCCAGCCCGCTGGACCGTGTCTGGGGCATCGGCCTGGCGGCGGACGACGAGCGGGCCCAGGACCCGGCCCGCTGGCGCGGGCTGAATCTGCTGGGCTTCGCGCTGATGGAGGCCCGTCAGCGACTGTCGGCCGGAGAGTACACGGCCACGGCGGCCGCATCGGAGTAGCCGGGTCCGCCTGCGTCCGGGTCGTAGTCGTCCGTCGCGTTATAGACGAAGATGATCACGACGCTCGCGACCACGGCGACCACCCCGAGGATGAGTCCGGCCAGGGCCTGTCCGCCGTTGTCGGCCTCGCCGCGCGCGGCCTTGGCGCGGCCGAGCACCCCGAAGATGATCGCGAGCACGCCGAGGATGATGCCGAAGACGATGCTGAAGAAGAGGACGGCGCCGACGATGCCCAGCACCAGGGCGGCCGTGCCGTTGCCGTTGTCGGGGGCAAAGGGCGCGGGCCCGTAGGCCGGGCCTGGATAGCCGTAGCCCGGGTAGCCGGGGTAGGCGGGCTGTGCTCCGTACGGGGGCTGACCGTAACCGGGCTGGCCATAGCCGGGCTGACCGTAGCCGGTGGTCGTGTACGGGCCCGCCCCGTACGGCCCGGGCTGGGGCTGGTAGGCGCTCGGCGTGCCGGGGCCGGTCGGCGCCGGGGGCGGCGGGGGTACCGCGCCGGGCCCCATCACCGGGCTCGGCGGCGGGACGGGGGGCGCTCCCGGCAGCGGCGCGCCCGGCACGGGCGGTGGTCCCGGCAGCGGCGACGCGCCCACCGACGGTGCGGCCGGCGAAGGCGTGGCGGTCGGCTTGTCCAGCGGCACCCGCTGCTCCGGCGGGGCCCACGGATCGCTCTCGCGCGGCTCCGGGCGCGGCGGCTGTCCGGAATGCTCAGGCTGGTCGGCCATGCTCTCCCCCCAGGTGATGTCCGCCCATGCTACGGCCTGTGCCCGGCCCGTGTAGCGGCCCGGACCGGGCCCCGCCGCGGCCTGTACCCAGCCCCCGACCCGGCCTGTGCCGACCCCGGGCGGGCACCCGATTACGATGACCGGAGCCCGTCTCAGCCGGCCGCCTCCCGGAGGATCCGTTGACCGATCTCACCACCTTCATCGCCGGTCTCCCCAAGGCGGAGCTGCATGTGCACCATGTCGGCTCGGCGTCCCCGCGCATCGTGGCCGAGCTCGCCGCCCGCCACCCCGACTCCAAGGTCCCCACCGACCCCGAGGCGCTCGCCGACTATTTCGTCTTCCGCGACTTCGCGCACTTCATCCAGGTCTACCTCTCCGTCGTCGACCTCGTGCGCGACGCCGACGACGTACGGCTGCTCACCTACGAGATAGCCCGCGACATGGCCCGGCAGAACATCCGCTACGCCGAACTGACCGTCACCCCGTACAGCTCGACGCGGCGCGGCATCCCTGACGTCGCCTTCGTCGAGGCGATCGAGGACGCCCGCAAGGCCGCGGAGACCGAGCTGGGCACCGTGCTGCGCTGGTGCTTCGACATCCCCGGCGAGGCGGGGCTCGAGTCCGCCGAGGAGACCGCCCGCATCGCCTGTGACCTGGGCCCGGCGGGCCTGGTCGGCTTCGGCCTCGGCGGGCCCGAGATCGGTGTGCCGCGCCCGCAGTTCAAGCCGTACTTCGACCGCGCCATCGCGGCCGGGCTGCACAGCGTCCCGCACGCGGGCGAGACCACCGGCCCCGAGACCATCTGGGACGCGCTCACCGAGCTGCGCGCCGAGCGCATCGGCCACGGCACCAGCGCCACCCGCGACCCGAAGCTGCTCGCACACCTCGCCGAGCGCCGGATCCCGCTCGAGGTGTGCCCCACCTCCAACATCGCCACCCGCGCGGTCGCCACGCTGGACGAGCACCCGCTGAGGGAGATGGTCGAGGCCGGGGTGCTGGTGACCATCAACAGCGACGATCCGCCCATGTTCGGCACGGACCTCAACACCGAGTACGCGGTGGCGGCCCGGCTGCTGGACCTGGACGCGGCGGGGGTCGCGGCCCTCGCGAAGAACGCGGTCGAGGCGTCCTTCATGGAACCGGCGGACAAGGCGCGGCTGTCGGCCGAGATCGACGGCTACACGGCGGCCGCGGGCCGATGACCGCATCGGCCACGGCGTGCACGGCGGTCGGCCACCGCGGCGACCCGTATGTGTGCCGCGAGAACACCCTGGCCTCGATCCGCTCCGCGGTGCTCGCGGGGGCCGGTGCCGTGGAGATCGATGTGCGGCTGACCGAGGACGGCGTCCCGATGCTGCTCCATGACGCGACCCTCAAGCGGCTGTGGGGGCACGACCGCCCCCTCGCCGCGCTGACCGGCAACGAGGTGCGGCGGCTCACCGGCGGCGGTGTCCCCTTTCTGCGGGACGCCCTCGCCGCAGCCGACTCGACCCGCGTGATGATCGACCTCCCCGACGCCTCGGCCGCGCACTGCGCCGTCACCGAGGTCCACGAGTCCGGGGCGGCCGACCGCGCCTACTACTGCGGCGGTCCGGCGGCCATGTACGCCGTGCGCGGCGAGGACCCGGACGCCGAGATCGCCCTGACCTGGACCACGCTGACCCCGCCCCGCCCGACGCTGCTCGCCGAGCTGCGCCCCCGCTGGCTCAACTACCGCTTCGGGCTGATCTCCCCGGAGCTGGTCGCCCGCGACCACGCCGCCGGGCTGCTGGTCTCCGCCTGGACCGCCGACACCCGGCGGTCCATGGCGCGGCTGCTGCACGCGGGCGTCGACTCGATCACGACCAACCGGATCGGGGCGCTCTGTGCGCTGCTGGGTGTCAGTCGCGGGAAAACTCGTCCGTGGTGAGGGTGAGCCCGACGACCGTGCCCGTCAAGTCGATCGGTTCGCCGAAGGCGACCGTCAGTTCGCTCAGATACTCGCTCCCCTTGGGGTGCGTGTAGAGGTGGCACCTGCCGGTGTACGGATCGGCGATCAGGTACACGGGCACCTCGGCCTCGGCGTACACCGCCTTCTTGTCGCCGTAATCGTTGGCGGCCGTCGACTTGGAGATGACCTCGAGGACGAACTCCATATCCTCGGGCCTGCACCGGCCCTTGTCGTCCGCCTTCGCGTCCTCCTTCAGGGCGACCAGGTCTGGACAGAGGCCGTTGAGGTCCGGGAAGTCGAACCGGACGTCCGATGCCAGGCGCTTCCTCGCATACTGGGCACGCAACTGCTCATAGACAGCGCTGATCGTGTCCCAGTGATTCCTCCGCTGCGGCGACATGAAGATGGCCCCCTTGACGATCTCGACCTTGTAGCCCTCGGGGACTGGCATCTGCTCCAGCCGCTCGAACAAGTCGTCCAGAGTCAGCTCTCCGCTGTCGGCCATCTCGATCCTGTCGGTCAGTACAACCCTGTCGGTCAGCTCGATGGTCACGGCCGTGCTCCTCCCCGCCGCGCTTCGGGTGCGGGGCCGTGCGGTGTAACGATAGGCACGGTTCCCAGGACACGGCGGGCGCGTACCGGGAACCGTGCCGTCCAAGGCGTCAGCCCAGCGAGGTCATCACGTGCTTGATCCGCGTGTAGTCCTCGAACCCGTACGCCGACAGGTCCTTGCCGTAGCCGGACTTCTTGAAGCCGCCGTGCGGCATCTCGGCGACCAGCGGGATGTGGGTGTTGATCCACACGCAGCCGAAGTCCAGGGCCTTGGACATCCGCATCGCGCGCGCGTGGTCCCTGGTCCACACCGACGACGCCAGCGCGTACTCCACGCCGTTGGCGAAGGACACGGCCTGGGCCTCGTCGGTGAAGGGCTGGACGGTGATGACCGGGCCGAAGACCTCCTTCTGGATGATCTCGTCCTCCTGCCTGAGCCCCGAGACAACAGTGGGCGCGTAGAAGAAGCCCTTCTCGCCGACGCGGTGGCCGCCCGCCTCGACCTTGGCGTGTGCGGGCAGCCGCTCGATGAAGCCGCTGACCTGCGCCAGCTGGTTGGCGTTGTTGAGCGGGCCGTACAGCACGTCCTCGTCGTCGGGGGCGCCGGTCCTGGTGTCCGCGGCGGCCTTGGCCAGGGCGGCCACGAACTCGTCGTGGATCGACTCGTGGACCAGTACGCGGGTGGCCGCCGTGCAGTCCTGGCCGGCGTTGAAGAAGCCCGCGACCGAGATGTCCTCGACGGCCTTGGCGATGTCGGTGTCCTCGAAGACCACGACGGGCGCCTTGCCGCCGAGCTCCAGGTGGACCCGCTTGATGTCCTTCGAGGCGCTCTCGGCGACCTGCATACCGGCCCGGACCGAGCCGGTGATCGAGGCCATGGCGGGCACGGAGTGCTCGACCATCAGCCGGCCGGTCTCGCGGTCGCCGCAGATGACGTTGAAGACGCCGCGCGGGTGGCCCAGCTCCGTCAGCACCTCGCCGATGATCTCGGCGATCAGCACGGTGGAGGCGGGGGTGGTGTCGGAGGGCTTGAGGACGACGGTGTTGCCCGCCGCCAGCGCCGGCGCGAACTTCCACACGGCCATCATCATCGGGTAGTTCCAGGGCGCGACCTGCGCGCACACCCCGATCGGCTCACGCCGGACGATCGAGGTCAGCCCGTCCATGTACTCGCCGGCCGAGCGCCCCTCCAGCATCCGCGCCGCGCCCGCGAAGAAGCGGATCTGGTCGATCATGGGCGGGATCTCCTCGCTCGCGGTGAGGGCGAGCGGCTTGCCGGTGTTCTCGGACTCGACGGCCACCATGTCCCCGGCGCGCGCCTCGAAGGCGTCGGCGATCTTGAGCAGCGCCTTCTGGCGCTCGCCCGGGACCAGGTCGCGCCAGGCCGGGAAGGCGGCCGCGGCGGCGGCCATGGCGGCGTCCACGTCGGCCTGGCCGGAGAGCGGCGCCGTCGCGTAGGGCTCGCCCGTGGTGGGGTTGACCACCTGCGTGGTCCGCCCGTCCGCGGCGTCCCGGAACTCTCCGTCGATGTAGTTGCGCAGACGACGCAGTTCGGTGGTCACGTGCCACCCCTCCCTGTCAGGTGTCCGATGGGTGAGACACCCACAGTAGTCCGCGGGCCTGCGCACCACCGAGAGGTTCGGCGAGGGCCTCGGTCACATCAGGGCTCCGGGGCGCGGCCCATCCCACCGGTACCGGGCGGACAGAGGGCTGATCGGAGGAAATGACAGCGTGCCCGCGCCGAGCCTGGGCGCGCGCAGGAGGCGGAGTCCTTACCGTGCCAGTGACCCATTGGCCCTGCGCTCGTTCACCCAACCGGGGGAACAGACGGACGACCGCAGCTGAGGCGAGGTGCTTCGTATGGTGGCTCCGCCGGACAACGACGTGCTCTGGACACGCACCCTGACGTACGCCTACGGCGGGTCGCCCGCGCTCGCCGATGTCTCCATCGGCGCCCGCGACGGCGAGATCCTGGCCGTGACCGGACCGCGCGGCTGCGGCAAGACCACCCTGCTCAAGTGCCTGTCGGGCCTGCTCGTCCCGGACCACGGGGAGGTGTGGTTCAACAGCGCCCCCGTGCACACCCTCTCCCCGCTCGGCCGCGAACAGCTGCGCCGCGACCACTTCGCGTGGGTCGACACCGAGCCCCGGCTCATCCCCGAGCTCACCGCCTGGGAGAACGCCGCGCTGCCACTGATGCTGCGCGGGGCCGGGCGGCGCGAGGCCAAGAGCGCCGCGCACGAGTGGCTCGACCGGCTCGACGTCGGCGACTGCGCCCGGCGGCGCCCCGCCGCCCTCCTCCAGGCGCAGCGTCAGCGGGTCGCGATCGCCCGCGCGCTGGCCTCCGCGCCCGCCGTGCTGTTCGCCGACGAACCCACCGCCCCGCTGCACAGCGCCGACCGCGCCCAGGTGCTGCGCACCCTGACCACGGCGGCCCGCTCGCACGGCATCACGGTGCTCCTGGCCACCCATGACGAGGAGGTGGCCACCCTCGCGGACCGCACCGTGGCGCTGCTGGACGGCCGCCGCGTGGGCGCGGCCCACTCCTCCGAGGCCGAGGGCAGGTCGGCGTGCTCAGTCTCCGCCTAGCCCGCGGCGCCCGGCCCCTGGCGCTGCTGCGGCGGTCGCTGGTCGCGACCGCGGCGGCGGGCACGGGCTTTCTGCTGCTGTGCACCCTGGGATACGCGGCCGGACACCCCGACCAGACCGACGGAGCGGTCGTGCGGCTGTTGTGGTGCGCGGTGCCGCTGGCCGCCATGGCCCAGCTCGCGGTCGCGGTGGCGCGGGCCGACCCGAGCGTGCCGTTCGGCTCGGCCTTCGCGGCGGCCGGGGGCGGCCCGGCCAGGTCCGCCCAGCTCTCGGCCGCCTCGGCCGCCCTGTCGTGCTCGCTGGGCTGTGTGCCGGCGCTGCTGCTCTTCCTCCAGCTCCGCGGCGATCTGGGCGGCTCATGGCTGCTGTGGGCCGATGGCGCGAGCGGGAGGGCGAGCGGCCCGCTCGGCGCCGGGCATCCGCTGCCGTGGGCCGCGATGGTCACGCTGCTTGCCGTCGTACCGGCGGTGGCGGCCGCGGCCTGCGCGGTCCGGCTGTGGCCCCGGGGAGCGCAGCGGGCGCGGGGCGCGCGGGCGGGCGGGCGGGCGCGGGCGAGGGGCGCGGAGGAAGGCCCGCGCGGCGCCGCGCCGCCGGACCACGCGTCCCGGCGGCTGCCCTGGGGCATCGCGCTGATCGCGGCGGGAATCGCGCTGGAGGCGTACACGAACAGTATGGACAGCGGCCCGCCTCCTCCGCCCGAGGCGCTGCTGCCGCTGCCCGGCGGGCTCGGGGGCAGCCCGCCCGGCGTGGTGGGCGGCTGGGTGCTGACGGCGGTCGGCCTGGTGCTGGCCGGGCCCGGCCTCACCCATCTGTGCGGGAGGTTGTTGTCCGCCGGGCGTCCGGGCCCGCTGCGGCTGCTGGCCGGGCGGGTGTTGCAGCAGGAGGCGGGGCGCCTGGGGCACTCGGTGGGCGTGCTGTGCGCCGTCGCCGCCGGCGCGTACGCCGCGGTCGCGCTCTACGGCAGCGGCGCCGGGCCGTCGGGTACCCGCCCCTTCGGCCCGCTCACCGGCCTGGGCGCCGCGCTGATCATGATGTGCGCCACCGCCTCGGCCCTCACCGCGGCGCTCGAGGCGAAGAGCGCGCGGGGCAGGACGACGGACGCGCTGCGGCGCCTGGGCGCGTCCCTGCGGCTGCTGCGGAGCGCCGCGGCGCTGCGCGGGGTGGCGCTTCTGGTCCTGCTGACGCCGCTGACCTGGGCGGTCGCCGAGCTGAGCACGCTTCCGTTCGACCACTGACCCCCGCTCCGGGCGCGACGTTCACCGTCCGAGCCGGCCGGGTTCCCGGCCGCTCTCGCCGGCTCACCTGCGGGACGGGACCGCGCGTACCGCCGCCAGTAGCATGGCGCCGTGCTGACCGACGACGCTTCCACCGCCGCCCAAGACCCGTGCCCCGACCGGGAGATCGAGTCCCTGCGGGAGTTCGACGAGGTTGTGGCGCGCGGCACCCTGGCCGGTTACCGCGTCCAGTCCGTCGACCTGACGGGCCGTACGCGGGCGCTGCTCGACACGGACACCGCCGAGGCGGTCTTCCTCGGCTGCCCGATGGAGCCGGAGGCCGCCGCGAAGGTGCGGGCCGGGGGCGCGCTGGTTTTCCCGCCGGTGCCCGGGCTGCCGTTCGACCCCTACCGCGGGACCCTCTACTCGCCCCGGGAGCTGTTCGAGGGGCTGGCGGAGCGGGGGTACGCGGGGACGCCGGACGCCCTCGCGTACGCCTGGTTCCAGCGCACCAAGGCCGACGGCGACATCTTCTCCTCGATGCTGCGCTCCATCCACGACGACGCCGTCTCCGACGCCCTCGACGAACTCCTCGTCGGGGCCCGGGTGGTGGGTGTGATGGGCGGTCACGCCCTGGAGCGCGGGTCCGACGGGTACGCGGGCGCGGCCCGGCTGGGGCGGGCGCTGGCGCGGTCCGGGCTCACGGTCGCCACGGGCGGCGGGCCGGGCGCGATGGAGGCCGCCAACCTGGGCGCGTACGCGGCCCCGTTCGCCGACGAGATGCTGGACGAGTCCCTCGAACTGCTCGCCAAGACCCCCTCTTTCCGGCCGTCCGTCGGCGAGTGGGCCGAGGCGGCCTTCGCGGTGCGCGAGCGCTGGCCGGAGGGCGGCGCGTCGGTGGGCATCCCCACCTGGTTCTACGGGCACGAGCCGCCCGGCGCGTTCGCCTCGCACATAGCGAAGTACTTCGCCAACGCCACCCGCGAGGACGGCCTGCTGGCGCGGTCGAACGCGGGGGTGGTGTTCCTCCCGGGCGCCGCCGGGACCGTGCAGGAGATCTTCGACAACGCGACGCCGAACTACTACGAGTCGCGCGGCGAGCCGACGCCGATGGTGCTCGTGGACCGCGACCACTGGACGCGCCGCCTGCCGACCTGGCCGCTGCTCGAGGCGCTCGCCGAGGGCAGGCCCATGCGGGCCCGGATCGCGCTGGTGGATTCGGTGGACGAGGCTCCGGGCGCGCTCATGTCCCTGGCGGGGTCCCCGGCGGGCTGAGGAGTGGGGGCCGGCATCCGGTACGAGGTGCCCCCGCCCCACTCCCTGACGCGCCCCGATCGGCGACGACGTCTGCGGGGCTACCGCTGACGCCTGTGCGGCGGCTCCGCGACGACGCCGTCCGGACGGCCGCCGGAGAGCACCGCGCCGACCGCGGCGCCGGCCCATGCGTAGGCCCGTCGCTTGGCCTCGTCGGAGTACCAGGCGGCGTGCGGGTTGAGCACCGTGGACTTCAGGGACAGCGCGGGGTCGTCGGCGGCGGGCGGCTCCACGGGCAGTGTGTCCAGCGCGGCGCCCTTCAACTGGCCTGAGTCCAGGGCCGCGGTCAACGCCGCGTGGTCGAGGATCTCGCCGCGGGAGACATTGACCAGGAAGGACCCCGTCGGCATCGCGGCGAGTTCGGCCGCACCGATGAGGTCCGCGGTCTCCGGGGTCAGCGGGATGTGCAGGCTCACCAGGTCGGTTCCGGCCAGCAGGTCGGTCAGGTTCGCCACCCGGCGCACACCGGCCTTCTCGAAGTGCTCCGGTGCGACCTTGGGATCCCAAGCGGAGACCGGCATCGACAGCGCCGCCGCGTGCTCCGCGACGGCCCGCGCGATCCGGCCGAAGCCGACCAGTCCCCAGCGGGTGCCCGCGATCCGCCGTGGCCTCACCCGCTCGACGTCCCAGATCCCGCTTCGGACGTCCCGGTCCAGGTCCACGGTGCCGCGCAGCAGGCCGACACCGAGCGCCAGGGTGTGGTCGGCGACCTCGTTCGTGCAGTAGCCCGCGCTGCTGGTCACCCAGATCCCGGCCGCGCGGGCGGCCTCGACCGGAACGTGGTCGTGGCCGGTGGAGGTCACCGCGATCACCCGCAGATCGGGCAGCAGGGCCAGATCCTCGGCGCTCATCGGCACCTCGGGGCCCACCAGGAGCCCGACGATGCCGGGTCCGTGCGGAATGGCGTCGACCTGGTCCAGCCGCACCTCGGCCTGCGGCAGTGCGTCGCCGAGCGCGGTGCGGACCGCCTCCAGGTCGGCGAAGGGGTCCGCCAGCGCGATGCGGGCCGGGGCGCCTCCGATGTGTTCCGTGCTCATATGCCCTCCTGACGGGCGGCTGCGTTCCGATCGTGCATCAAGGAGCTTCTTCGGCTGTGTCGCCGCTCGCGGCGCGTCAGTCCGAGTAGTCCGGGGCGATTCGCCGCACCAGGCGCAGCAGGGCGGACCAGGCGAGGTCCAGGGCCATCTCGTCGTGGAAGTCGGAGACGTCCTCCGCGTTCAGCTGCTGGGCGGTGTACTCGGCGATCTCGGGCGAGGGCATGGTCAGGGGCGCTCCGGTGGCCTGTGCGGTGGTCTGGATCTCGCAGGCCCTCTCCAGGTAGTACATGCGCAGGAAGGCCTGGGCGGGCGTCTCGCCGACGGTGAGCAGGCCGTGGTTGCGCAGGATCATCACCGGATGGCCGCCGAGGTCCTCGACCAGGCGCTTCTGCTCGTCGAGGTTGAGGGCGACACCCTCGTACTCGTGGTAGCCCACCCGGTTGTAGAACTCCATGTTCATCTGGTTGAGCGGCAGCAGCCCGTCGCGCTGGGCGGCGACCGCGCAGCCTGCCTTGGTGTGGGTGTGCAGCACACAGTGGGCGTCCGGCCTCGCCGCGTGGATCGCGCTGTGGATCACGAAGCCGGCCGGGTTGACGGGGTACGGCGTGTCCTCGACGGGGTTGCCGGCCAGGTCGATCTTCACCAGGTTCGAGGCGGTGATCTCCTCGAAGAGCAGCCCGTAGGGATTGATCAGAAAGTGCTGCTCGGGGCCGGGCAGCCGCACCGAGATATGGGTGAAGATCAGGTCTGTCATCCGGAAGTGGGCGACCAGGCGGTACACGGCTGCCAGCTCGCGGCGCAGCCGGAGCTCCTCGGCGGCGTGGTCGGGGGTCGGCATGGCCGGCGCGAGCGGGGTCGACGCACTGGACATGGAGATGGCTCCTTTCGGGGGATTTCGGGGACGGGGGGGAACTCAGACGGCTGCGGGCGTCGTGGCCTGATCCGACGCGGCCGGGTCCGACGCGGCCGCCTCCGGGCTCTCCCCGGCCAGGCGCCGGTGCCAGGACGCCAGCACGCTGCTGTCGGTCGCCTTGGTGAGGAGACTGACCGCGGTGTACGCGACCAGGCTCACGGCCAGGCCGTAGTAGATCGGCTCGTTGGCGAGTACGCCCTTGTCCAGCATCATCACGATCACCGTCAGGCCGCCTCCGAGCATGGCGGCGAGCGCGCCCTGGAAGTTGCCACGCCTCCAGATCAGGGCACCGAGGATGGGTACCAGGAGGCCGCCGACCAGCAGGTTGTAGGCCACGGTGAGGGCGGCGATCACATCGTCCAGAGCGCACGCGATGGCGATCGAGATCACGCCGAGGACGACGATGGCCAGGCGGTTGGAGCGGACCTCGTCGTGGTCGTCGGCGACGGCCTTCGGGGCGGAGCGGCGCATGAGGGACCTCAGCCGGCCCCCTATGTCGTTGTTGGCGACGGTGGCGGAGGCGATGAGCGCGCCGCTGGCGGTGGACATCATCGCGGACAGCGCGGCAGCCAGGACGAGGCCTCTGACGCCGGTGGGCAGAGCCTGCTTGACGATGGTCGCGAACGCGCTGTCCGCGCTGGCCAGATTGGGGTAGATCGCCTTGGTCGCCATGCCGATGACCGCCCCGGCCGCCGCGTAGAGCAGGCAGTACACGCCGGCGACCGTGCCGCCGTACGAGGCGACCTTGTCGCTGCGGGCGGTGAACACCCGCTGCCAGATGTCCTGGCCGATCAGCATCCCGAAGGTGTAGATCAGGACGTAGGTGAAGATGGTCTCGCCGCCGATGGACATCGGCGAGAGGTAGCCGGACGGCAGCTTGTCCGCCATTTCCGCGAAGCCGCCCGCCTTCACCACGGCGATGGGCAGCAGCAGGAGGAGCACGCCGATGCTCTTGACGACGAACTGCACCATGTCGGTGAGGGTGATGGACCACATGCCGCCCAGGGCGGAGTAGCCGACGACGATCGAGCCGCCGATGACCACCGCGGCCCAGCGCGGTACGTCGAACAGCACGTCGAAGACGCTGGCGTAGGCGATGGTGGAGGTGACCGCGAGCATCAGGGTGTAGACCCACATCACCACGCCGGAGATGATGCTCGCCGCGTCCCCGTAGCGCAGTGACAGCATCTCGGCGACGGTGTAGACGCGCAGCCGGGCGATCCTGGCGGAGAAGGCGATGCTCAGGGCGAGCAGGCCGATGCCGATCGCGATGACCATCCACGCCCCGGAGATGCCGTAGGTGTAGCCGAGACGCACCCCGCCGATGGTGGAGGCGCCGCCGAGGACGACGGCGGCCATGGTGCCGGTGTACATCAGGGGGCCGAGCCGGCGGCCGGCGACCAGGAAATCGCTCTTGGAGGCGGCGCGCCTCTTGCCCCACCAACCGACTCCTACGATGCCTAGCAGGTACCCGATCATCACTGTGTAGTCGATGGCCATGGAGTCCTCCGGTCAGGTATGGGCCGTGGCGCGGGACGGCGGGGCCACGGCTCACTGGTAAGAAGGCGGGCATGACAGCGTCGTCGCTGTTCAGGGGGGTGGCGGGGCGCCCGTTCGAGGACGGACCTGCCGCGGGATCAGGCGCTTCGGTCGCCTGCCCTCCGCTTCGCAGGAGCGTATCCGCGCACCACCGAGGAAATAAGTGCAGAATTCATCCATCATCCACTCGCCCAATGGATGATTCCGCACCCGTGAAGGAGCCCGCCGTGATATCAGCCGACCCGCCGAGGGGTCCCTGGCACACACCGGCCCCGGGGACGCCGACCGTTCCGCTCAGCGTTCTGCTCGCCGACCCCGGTCTCGGGCTGAAGCGCATCGCGGGACCGGACGAGGACCGTTTCGTCGAACAGGTGGGGACCACCGAGCTGGCGGACCCGACGCCGTACCTGATAGGCGGCGAACTGCTCCTCACCGCCGGATCGCTCCTGCCCCGGACCTCCGAGGGCATCGACGACTACGTCCGCCGGGTCGTCGAAGCGGGTACGGTCGCGCTGGGCTTCGGCATCGTCCCGGTCTACGAGGAAGTCCCGCCGGACCTGATAGCCGCCTGCGACCGGCACGACCTGCCGCTGCTGCTGGTTCCGAAGGACGTCCCCTTCGTCGCGGTGGCCCGCGCCACCCACTCCGCCATGGCGGAGGCGCGCACCCATGATCTGCGCCTGGTCTCCGAGGCTCAGTCCGCACTCGCGTCCGCCGCCGCCCGCCCGGATGCCCTCGCGGCCGTGCTGCACCAGCTCTCCGTCCACCTCGGCGTCTGGGCCGTGCTGCTCGACGGCAACGGCGCCGAACTTCTGGCCGCCGGTACGCGGCCCGCCGCCCAGGTCACGCGTCAGTTGTGTGAGCTGGCCGCGCGCACCGCGGCCCGGCAGCCCTCCGCGCCTCATGACCGCACGCCGGCGCCTGGGTCTCGGCCGCCCACGGCGGCCGCCCAGCACCACGCGGGGATCCACCTGACCGTCCACACCGTCCCCGGCGGTGACACGACCGGGCCCCTGGCCCTCGGCCTGGTCGCCGCCTCCCGGCCCACCCCGGTGCACCGGTCCGTGACCGGCACGGCGATCGTGCTGCTCTCCCTGCTCACCAACCCCCGGCACGCGCTGGGCGGCGACACCCGCACCGCCGGCGCCGTGGTGAGGCTGCTGCTCGGCGGCGCCCCCGCCGAGATCGCGCCCATGCTGCTGCCCGCCGACGCGCCGGACGACGCCGCCTGGACCGTGGTGCACGGCCGGCCCGCCCGGTCGGCACGCGGCCCCGGCGCACAGCCCGGCGGCGACCCGGTCCACCTGGCGGCGCTGGGCACCGCACTGGGCACCCCGTATCTCGACCTGGCCGGCCCGGTGCTGCGCGCCCTCATCCCCTGGTCGGCCCGTGCCCAGCCCACAGAATCCGCCGACGCCGCCCGGCTCGGCTGGCACCTGGGCTTCAGCGCCCCGGTGGGAACAGCCGACCTTCCCGTCGCCGACACCCAGGCCGAGCGGGCGCTGCGCCGCGCCGTGGCCTCCGGCCTGCCGACGGTGCATCACCGCACCGTGGAACAGAGCGTGCACAGCATCGTCGCGCCCCGCGAGGCGAAGGCACTCGCCCGCGCACGCTTCGCGCCGCTCGACCGCGCCCCGGCGCCAGGGCCCGCCGTCCTCATGGAAACGCTGCGCACCTGGCTGTCCCAGTACGGCAGCTGGGACCGCACCGCCGCGGCGCTCGGACTCCACCGCAATACGGTGCGTCAACGCATCAGCCGCGTCTCGGAGTTGCTCGACGTCGACCTCCAGGACCCCGAAGTCCGCATGGAGCTCTGGTTCGCCCTCCACTGGTTGCCGGGCGAACGCTCCTCCCTGGATCACGGCCAGGGCTGAGGGCCTGGTCATCCGGTCCCCGGCCGCGCGCCGCGGGGCCGTCAGCCGCCCGCGCCCAGCACCACCACGTCGTCCGCGTCGAACGCGACGCCGACCCGCTCCCCCTCACCGGGCGCGTCCCGCAGCGCGCACGCCGCCTCCAGGCGCGGCGCGCCCCCGGGCTGGAGGACGAGCGCCACGCGGTCGCCACGGAAGGTGCGCGCGGTCACCGTGCAGGGCAGCCCCTGCTCGGGCGAGGTGAGCCGCACTCCGGCCGGGCGGACCAGCAGCCGGCACGGCCCCGGCGGGGTGCCGTCCGGGACGGGCAGCTTGCCCCAGCGGGTGTCGGCGCTCTCGCCGTTCACGACGGCCTCGACCACATTGTCGAAGCCGAGGAAGCGGGCGACGAACTCGTCGGCGGGCCGCTGCCACACCTCCAGCGGGGTGCCGGTCTGCGCGATGCGCCCGCCGTCCATCACCACCACCCGGTCCGCGAGCGCGAAGGCCTCCCCCTGGTCGTGGGTGACCGCGAGCACCGTCGTCCCCAGCTCGCCGAAGAGCTGGCGCAGTTCGACCACCAGCCGCTCCCGCAGCCCCCGGTCGAGCTGCCCCAGCGGCTCGTCCAGCATCAGCACCGTGGGCCGCGGGGCCAGGGCGCGGGCCAGCGCGACCCGCTGCTGCTCGCCGCCGGACAGCGAGGCGACCGCGCGCCGCTGCGCGCCCGGCAGGCCGACCAGCTCCAGCAGCTCGGCGACCCGGCGCTCCGCCTCGGCGCGCGCCACGTTGCGCATCCGCAGCCCGAAGGCGACGTTGCCGCCCACGTCGCGCTGCGGGAAGAGCTGGTGGTCCTGGAACATCAGGCCCACGCCGCGCCGGTGGGTGGGCACCCCCGACTGGTCCCGGCCGGCCAGCCACACCCGGCCGGTGTGGGCCCGCTCCAGGCCCGCGACCACGCGCAGCAGCGTGGACTTGCCGCCGCCGCTCGGCCCCAGCACCGACACCGTCTCGTGCTCGGCGACCTCCAGGTCCACGGCGTCGAGCGCCGTGCGCTCGCCGTAGCGGACCGTCACCTCGTCCAGTCGCAGCAGCGTCATCAGAACTCCCCCGAACGGTCGGTGCGAATCCGCTCCAGGAGCAGCAGGGAGCCCGCGCACACCAGCATCAGAATCGTGCTCAGGGCCATGGCCTGGCCGTAGTTGAGCTGCCCGGCCCGGCCGAGGAAGCGGGCGACGGCCACCGGGAGGGTCGGGGAGTCGGGCCGCGCGATGAACACCGTCGCCCCGAACTCGCCGAGCGAGACGGCGAACGCGAACCCCGCCGCGACCCCGAGGGCCCGCGCGACCAGCGGCAGATCCACCTCCCGCCAGGCCCGCAGCGGGGACGCGCCGAGCACGGCCGCCGCCTCCCGCAGCCGGTGGTCCACCGCGCGCAGCACGGGCAGCATGGTCCGTACGACGAAGGGCACGCCCACCAGGGCCTGGGCGAGCGGTACGAGGATCCATGAGGCGCGCAGGTCCAGCGGGGGCTCGTCCAGGGCGATGAGGAAGCCGAAGCCGACGGTGACGGCGGAGGTGCCGAGCGGCAGCATCAGCAGCGCGTCGAAGCCCCGCACCAGCCGCCCCGATTTTCTGGTGAGCGCGGCCGCCGCCAAACCGCCCACCACGACCGCGAAGACGGTCGCCACGGCGGCGTAGCGCAGGGAGTTCCAGACGGCGTCCATAGGGGCGACGAAAAACGTCCCGCCGCTGTCCGCCGCGGACTGGAGTGCGCGGTAGTAGTCGAGTCCGTAGCCGCCGGGGGCGTCCAGGGACCGCTCGACCAGGACTCCGAGCGGCAGCAGGATCAGCAGCGCCACGACGGCGAGCACGCCCCACAGCAGCGCCCATTGGGCCGCGCCCTGGGGGCGGCGCGCGGTCTGTTCGGGGTCGACCAGCTTCAGGGCGCCCTCGCGGCGCCGCACGGTCCACGCGTGCAGGGCCAGGACGGCGGCCACCGCCGCGAACTGGAGCAGGGTCAGCACGGCGGCCGTCGGCAGGTCGAGCAGCTGGGCGGTCTCCCGGTAGATCGCGACCTCCAGGGTGGCGTACCGCGGGCCGCCGAGGATCTGGACGACGCCGAAGGAGGTGAAGGTGAACAGGAAGACCATCAGGGCGGCGGCCGCCACGGCGGGCGCCAGCGCGGGCAGTGTCACCCGCCGCCACGCGGCCAGGCGGCTCGCGCCGAGCACCCGCGCGGCCTCCTCCTGACGCGGGTCGAGCTGCGCCCACAGCCCGCCGACGGTCCGTACGACCACCGCGTAGTTGAAGAAGACATGCGCGAGGAGGATCGCCCAGACGGTGGTGTCCAGGCGCACCCCCCACAGCCCGTCCAGCAGCCCGCCCTGGCCGAGCAGGGCCAGGAACGCGGAGCCCGCGACGACGGTCGGCAGCACGAAGGGGACGGTCACCACGGCGCGCAGCAGCCGCTTGCCGGGGAAGGCGAAGCGGGCGAAGACATACGCGCCGGGCAGCGCGACCGCCAGCGTCAGGGCGGTGGAGGCGGCCGCCTGCCAGCCGGTGAACCACAGGATGTCCAGGACCGCCGGATCGGTGAGCACCTCGCCGAACCGGCCCAGCCGCCACTGGCCGTCGACGCGCAGCCCGCGGGCGACGATGGCGGCCACCGGGTAGATGAAGAACAGCGCGAAGAACGCGGCGGGCACGGCCATCAGAGCCAGCCGCAGCGTCGTCCCGCGGAGGTTCGAGCGCCGCGGCCCGGGGCGCGCCCCGGGTTCCCCCGGTGTCTTGGCGGGAGGCTCGGGCCGCTTTACAGGACGAGCGAGGACCATGCCTTGACCCACTGGTCACGGTTCTTGGCGATCTTCTGCGGGGCCAGGGTGGCCGAGTCGGCGATCTTCGCGCCGTACTGCGTGAACAGCTCAGGCAGCTTGGCGTCCTCGCGGGCCGGGTTCACGTACATGTTGAGCGGCACGTCCTCCTGGAACGTCTTGCTCAGCAGGAAGTCCAGCAGCGCCTTGCCGCCCTTGGTATTGGACGCGCCCTTCAACAGGCCCGCGAATTCCACCTGGCGGAAGCAGGTTCCCGTCGCGACCCCTGTAGGGGCCTGCGCGGGGCGCGGCTTGGCGTCGACGACCTCGGCGGGCGGGCTGGAGGCGTACGAGACGACCAGCGGCCGGTCGCCCTTGGCGCCGCCCGCCGAGCCCGAGAACCGGTCGTAGTACGCCTGCTCCCAGCCGTCGACGACCTCGACGCCGTTGGCCCTGAGCTTCTTCCAGTAGTCCTGCCAGCCGTCGTCACCGTACCGGGCGGCGGTGCCCAGCAGGAAGGCGAGCCCGGGAGAGGAGGTGGCCGCGTTCTCGGTGACCAGGAGGTTCTTGTACGCGGGCTTGGTCAGGTCGTCGAAGGTCTTCGGCGGGGCCAGCTTCTTGTCGGCGAAGTACTTGCGGTCGTAGTTGATGCAGATGTCGCCGTAGTCGACCGGGGTGACGCGGTGCGAGGCCTGGTCGAGCTGGAGGGCCGCCGGGACCTTGTCCAGGCCCTTGGCCCGGTAGGGGGTGAACAGGTCGTTGTCGAGCGCGCGGGAGAGCAGGGTGTTGTCGACACCGAAGAAGACGTCGCCCTGGGGGTGCGACTTGGACAGGATCGCCTGGTTGACCGCCGCCCCGGCGTCGCCGCCGGCCTGCACCCGCACCTTGTAGCCGGTCTGCCGGGTGAACTCTTTGAGCACGGCCTTCGACGCGGCGAACGAGTCGTGCGAGACCAGCGTCACGGTCTTGGAGCCGGAGCCGCCGGAGGAGCCGGAGGAGTCCTCGCCGCAGGCGACGAGGGTGGTGAGGCCGAGCGAGCCGAAGAGGGCGGCGACGACGGCATGCCGAAGACGGCGGTTCATATGAGGCTGACTCCCTACGCCGGTATGACCCGGATCAGGTCCGAGGGTCTGCGGCTGAGCCGCACTCTCAGCGCTGTTCGCGCTCCCCTGTCGGAATGTTCACTTGTACGAGATGCCGCGTGTGTGCACGCGGTGGTGCCAGGGCACCGTATCAGCAGCGCCTCAGCGCTCGGCCGCCGCCAACTGTCCGCACGCCCCGTCGATCTCCTGCCCCCGGGTGTCCCGCACGGTCACGGGCACGCCGTGTGCCTCCAGGGCGGCCACGAACGCCTTCTCGTCCTCGGGCCGGGACGCGGTCCACTTGGAGCCGGGCGTGGGGTTGAGCGGGATCAGATTGACGTGCACCCGGCGGCCCTTGAGCAGCCGGCCCAGCAGGTCGGCCCGCCATGCCTGGTCGTTGATGTCCCTGATCAGGGCGTACTCGATGGAGACGCGGCGGCCCGACTTCTCCGCGTACTCCCACGCCGCGTCCAGGACCTCGCGGACCTTCCAGCGGGTGTTGACCGGGACGAGGGTGTCGCGCAGCTCGTCGTCGGGCGCGTGCAGCGACACCGCGAGACGGCACTTGAAGCCCTCGTCGGCGAAGCGCAGCATCGCCGGGACCAGCCCCACGGTCGAGACGGTGATGCCGCGCTGGGACAGCCCGAGGCCGTCCGGCTCCGGGTCGGTCAGCCTGCGGATGGCACCGACGACGCGGTTGTAGTTGGCGAGTGGCTCGCCCATGCCCATGAAGACGATGTTGGACAGCCGCGCGGGCCCGCCCGGGATCTCTCCGTCCCGCAGCGCCCGCATCCCGTCGACGATCTGGTGCACGATCTCGGCGGTGGACAGATTGCGGTCCAGGCCCGCCTGGCCGGTGGCGCAGAAGGGGCAGTTCATGCCGCAGCCCGCCTGGGAGCTGATGCACATGGTGACCCGATCCGGGTAGCGCATCAGCACGGACTCCACGAGCGTGCCGTCGAAGAGCCGCCACAGGGTCTTGCGGGTGGTGTCGTCGTCGCAGCTGATGTGGCGCACCACGCTCATCAGGTCCGGCAGCAGCTCGGCCGCCAGCTTCTCGCGCGCGGCGGCCGGGATGTCGGTCCACTGGGCCGGATCGTGGGTGTAGCGGGCGAAGTAGTGGCGCGAAACCTGGCCGGCGCGGAAGGGCTTCTCGCCGAGGGCGGCGACGGCCTCGCGGCGCTCGGCGGGCGTGAGGTCGGCGAGATGCCGCGGGGGCCTCTTGGCTCCGCGCGGCGCGACAAAGGTGAGTTCTCCGGGCTTGGGCATGGTCTCACCAGTGTCGCAGACGTGCGTACGGCCTCGCGCCACACGTGGTGCGAGGCCGTACGGACGGGGTGACGGGCCGGTCAGCCGCCGCCTACGAAGATCACCATCAGCAGCCAGACCACGGGGGCGGTGGGCAGCAGGGAGTCCAGCCGATCCATGATCCCGCCGTGCCCCGGCAGCAGCCTGCCCATGTCCTTGATGCCCAGGTCACGCTTGATCATGGACTCGCCGAGGTCGCCGAGGGTCGCGCTGACCGCGACGGCGAGCCCGAGCAGCAGCCCCTGCCACCACGCGCCGCCCTTGATCAGGTACTGCATGGACAGCGCGCCCGCGACCATCGCGAAGGCGATCGCGCCGAGCAGCCCCTCCCGGGTCTTGCCGGGGCTGATGCGCGGTGCGAGCTTGTGGCGGCCGAAGCGCCAGCCGACCGCGTACGCGCCGGTGTCGCTGACCACGGTCAGCAACAGGAAGACCAGCACCCGCCGCGGCCCGTCGTCGGCCGCGAGCATGAGGGCGACGAAGGTGGCCAGGAACGGGACGTAGAAGGCCGCGAAGACGCCGGCGGTGACGTCCCTGAGGTAGTTCTCGGGCGGCTCGGTCATCCGCCATACGAGCACGGCCAGGGCGGTCAGCGACACGGCCACCCACGCGCCCTCCGCGCCGCGCACGTAACCGGCGACCACCATGGCGACGCCGCCCACGGCGAGCGGCACCAGCGGGACGCGGATGTCCTTGCGCTCGGCCAGCCGCGAGGTCAGCTCCCACAGCCCGATGACCACCGCGACCGCCAGGACGCCGACGAACACCGGCTTGTAGATGAACAGCGAGGCGACGACCACTACGCCGAGGCCGACGCCCACCCCTATCGCGGCGGGCAGATTGCGGCCCGCGCTCTTCTTGGTGCTCCCCGTGCCGCCGGGCTGGGCGGCGTCCGACGGCGGGGTGCCGGGGCCGTCCGGGGGCGTGGGCGGGGGCGCGGCGGGGGGCCGCGGACCGCGCTCCGGCTCCCGGTCGTCGCGGAACAGGGGACCGCTCAGCCGAGCGGCCCCCCGATCACGGTCGGCGGCATCCCGAGGGTCTCCGCCTGCGTGGGGCACGGTGGGCATGGGCCGAGTCTGCGCCGCCTCGCCCACGTCGTGCGCGGGACCCGCCGGGACCGGGCGCACCTCGCCGCGAAGCGAGGGAGAGGGCCCCTGGTCGGCCGGTCCCCAGAGGCGGGGCCTCGGTGGAGCCCCCCAGGATGAGTCGTTCATCAGACCTCGAGAAGCTCGGCTTCCTTGTGCTTGAGCAGCTCATCCACCTGCGCGACATACTTCGCGGTGGTGTCGTCGAGCTCCTTCTCGGCGCGGCGGCCCTCGTCCTCGCCGACCTCGCCGTCCTTGATGAGCTTGTCGATGGACTCCTTGGCCTTGCGGCGGACGCTGCGGATCGAGATCTTCGCGTCCTCCCCCTTGCCCTTGGCGACCTTGATGAACTCCTTGCGGCGCTGCTCGGTGAGCTCGGGGAACACCACTCGGATGATGTTGCCGTCATTGCTCGGGTTGACGCCCAGATCGGAGTCGCGGATCGCCTGCTCGATGTTGCGCAGCGCGCTCTTGTCGAACGGTGTCACCACGGCCATGCGCGGTTCCGGCACCGAGAACGACGCCAGCTGGTTGATCGGCGTCATCGCCCCGTAGTAGTCCGCCACGATCTTGTTGAACATCGCCGGGTGCGCACGCCCGGTGCGGATCGCGGCGAAGTCCTCCTTGGCGACCACAACGGCCTTCTCCATCTTCTCCTCGGCCTCGAGGAGGATCTCTTCGATCACCACTTGCTCCTGGTGTTATCAGTAAGCAGAGCCTCGCCCCTGCGTGCGTCTTCTCCTGCACGGTGTCCGACCGGCAGGCCGTTGTCCATCCCCCGTATGAGCCGTCAGGCCCGGGAGCCCTGGTCGCTCACGAGCGTGCCGATCTTCTCACCCTTCACCGCACGCGCGATGTTTCCTTCGGCGAGAAGCTCGAAGACGAGGATCGGCAGTTTGTTGTCGCGGCAGAGCGTGATGGCGGTGGCGTCGGCGACCTTGAGGTCACGGGTGATCACCTCGCCGTACTCCAGGGCGTCGAACTTCACCGCGTCCGGGTTCCGGGCGGGGTCGGAGTCGTACACCCCGTCCACCCCGTTCTTACCCATGAGCAGGGCCTCGGCGTGGATCTCCAGGGCGCGCTGGGCCGCGGTGGTGTCCGTGGAGAAGTACGGCATGCCCATGCCCGCGCCGAAGATGACCACGCGCCCCTTCTCCAGATGGCGCACCGCACGCAGCGGAATGTACGGCTCCGCAACCTGGCCCATGGTGATGGCGGTCTGGACGCGGGAGTCGATGCCCTCCTTCTCCAGGAAGTCCTGGAGGGCGAGGCAGTTCATGACCGTGCCGAGCATGCCCATGTAGTCCGAGCGGGCCCGGTCCATGCCCCGCTGCTGCAGCTCGGCGCCGCGGAAGAAGTTGCCGCCACCGATGACGATGGCGATCTCCGCGCCGTCCCGGACGACCGCGGCGACCTCGCGGGCGATGGCGTGCACGACGTCCGGGTCGACCCCGAGTCCCCCGCCCCCGGCGAACGCCTCGCCGGAGAGCTTCAGCAGGAACCGACGGCGTTTGACCCTGCCCTGAGCGTTCTTCTCGTCGGCGGCCTGTCCGGCGCCCGCGCCCTGATTCATTGGAGATCTCCTCGTGCACATACGAAGAAGGCCACTGCCGGACGGGTCCTTGTTCGACCTCTGCGGCAATGGCCTCCTCGTCACATCTGCGGCCGACCGGTTGACGGTTGGCTGCCTACGACCCTATCGGGGTCGCCGGTCATTCGCTGCTCGGCTCGGACGCCGACGCTCAGACGCCCACGCGGAAGCGCGCGAAGCCCTTGAGCGTGACACCGGCCTCGTCCAGGATCTTCTGGACGGTCTTCTTGTTGTCCTTGGCGAACGGCTGGTCCACCAGGACGTTCTCCTTGAAGAAGCCGGTGACGCGACCCTCGACGATCTTCGGCAGGGCGGCCTCGGGCTTGCCCTCCTCGCGGGCGGTGGCCTCGGCCACGCGGCGCTCGTTCTCGACGGCCTCGGCCGAGATCTCGTCACGGCTCAGGAACTTCGGCGCGAACGCGGCGATGTGCTGCGCGATGTCCTTGGCGACCGTGGCGTCTTCCTTGTCCAGCTCGACCAGCACACCGACCTGCGGCGGCAGGTCCGGCATGGTGCGGTGCATGTACGCGGCGACGTAACCGCCGGAGAGCTGCGCGAAGCGGTCCAGGACGATCTTCTCGCCGAGCGTCGCGTTGGCCTCGTCGACGTACGCCTGGACGGTCTTGCCGGGCTCGATCTCGGAGGCGAGCAGGGCCTCCAGGTCGGCCGGGGAGGTCTTGGCGACGTGGGCGGCGATGGCGTTGGCGGCGGCGATGAACTTGTCGCCCTTGGCGACGAAGTCGGTCTCGCACTTCAGCTCGACCAGCACACCGGAGGAGTTGTCGTCCGCGATGAGGGAGACGACGGCGCCGTTCTCGGCACTGCGGCCCTCGCGCTTGGCCACGCCCTTCTGGCCCTTGACGCGCAGGACCTCGACGGCCTTGTCGACGCTGCCCTCGGCCTCGTCCAGCGCCTTCTTGCAGTCCATCATGCCGGCGCCGGTGAGCTCACGGAGCTTCTTGACGTCAGCGGCGGTGAAGTTCGCCATGATCTGTGAATCTCTTCTCGAAAGTCGAAAGCTCTACGGGGGAACGGCGGGGGTGGTGCCCAGGCACCCTCCCCCGCCGTCACACGTGGTCCGAGTGATCAGGCCTGCTCGGCGTCCGCGGCCGGGGCCTCGGCGGGCTGCTCAGCCGCGGCCTCGGCGGGCTGCTCGGCCTGGGCCTCGGCGGGCTGCTCGGCCTCGGCGGGCTTGGCCGCCTCGGGCTCGTCGGCCTTCTTCTCACCCTCCAGCAGGTCGCGCTCCCACTCGGCGAGCGGCTCACCGGCGGCCTTGTCGGCCTTCTGGTCACCGGTGGCGGCACCGGAACGGGCGATGAGGCCCTCGGCGACCGCGTCGGCGATCACGCGGGTGAGCAGGGTGACCGAACGGATCGCGTCGTCGTTGCCCGGGATCTTGTAGTCGACCTCGTCCGGGTCGCAGTTGGTGTCGAGGATCGCGACAACCGGGATGCGGAGCTTGCGCGCCTCGCCGACGGCGATGTGCTCCTTCTTGGTGTCGACGATCCAGACGGCGCTCGGCACCTTCTGCATCTCGCGGATACCGCCGAGGGTCTTCTCCAGCTTGGCCTTCTCGCGCGAGAGGACCAGCAGCTCCTTCTTGGTGAGGCCGGAGGCGGCCACGTCCTCGAAGTCGATCTGCTCGAGCTCCTTGAGGCGCTGAAGGCGCTTGTAGACGGTCGAGAAGTTGGTGAGCATGCCGCCCAGCCAGCGCTGGTTGACGTACGGCATGCCGACGCGGGTCGCCTGCTCGGCGATCGCCTCCTGCGCCTGCTTCTTCGTGCCGACGAACATGATGGAACCGCCGTGGGCGACGGTCTCCTTGACGAACTCGTAGGCGCGGTCGATGTACGACAGCGACTGGAGCAGGTCAATGATGTAGATGCCGTTGCGCTCGGTGAAGATGAAACGCTTCATCTTCGGGTTCCAGCGGCGGGTCTGGTGCCCGAAGTGGACGCCGCTCTCCAGCAGCTCCCGCATCGTGACGACGGCCATGGCCGTACTCCTTGAAGTGCTCGGTTCCACGGCGGCCGGGCGGCCGCCGCGCCTGACGCCCCGGCGCGTCTGCCACGGGCGGCGCCCTTGCGGAGGGCTCGACCGAGGACCGAGGGACGCGGCCGCCGTGCTGTCCGAGGGGACCGATGCGTGGATCAATGCCGATCGGAGTGCCGGTGGCGGGGCGTGCGAAGTCGATCCGGTGACCCGGATCGCCACAAGAAGTGTACGGGACCCGTGCGGTGCCGGGTGACGGCGATATCCACAACCCGTGAGTAGTCCCCAGATCGTGTCCATGATCCACACGAATCGGGCGACCGCGTCACCGTGTTTCCATGCGACCGCACACCGGAGCCCCAGCCCCCTGCCCGCCCCCGCCGACCCCGCGGCTGACCTCGCTGTTCGTGGTCCTGTCCGGCCTGATCGCACTGCTGCTGCCCTGGCCCGCGGCGACGGCGGCGGGGCCTGCCGGGGCCGGGGCGCCGGCTGGGGCGTCTGGCGGGGCCGCGCCGGGCCGTGACGGGCGGGTCTGGCCGGTGGAGTACGAGGCGGGCGCGGGCAGACCGACGGTGCTGCGGGGCTGGGAGCCGCCGCCCGCGCCCTGGGCGGCGGGCCACCGCGGGGTGGATCTGGCGGCCCGCACCGGCCGGCCGGTGCGGGCGGTGGCCGCGGGCCGGGTGTCCTTCGCAGGGCCGGTCGCGGGGCGCGGGGTGCTCGCCATCGAGCTGCCGGGCACCGGCCGCCCGCCGCTGCGCACGACATACGAGCCGGTGCGGGCGGTGGTGGCCGAGGGTGAGCGGGTGCGGGCCGGACAGGTGGTGGGCGTCCTGGGCGCGGGCCCCTTCCACTGCCCGTCCGGCTGTCTGCACTGGGGGCTGCGCGGCGGGGACCGCTATCTGGACCCGCTGTCCCTGCTCGACCCGTCGATGCGCGGCCACGGCCCCTCGCGGCTGCTGCCGGTCTTCGGAGTGCCGGAGGGAGCGGGAGCGCGGGAGGGACCAGGACCACGGGAGCGAGCGGGCGTCACCGCCGCGCCGCGCACGGCCGGCGACCGCGCGCCCCTCACCCGGACCGCGGGGGCCGCGGGCCCCTTCCACCGCTCGCCCGGTCCCGGGGAGCTGGCCCCGTCCGCCGCGCTGGCCGCCGCGGCGGCCTGGGCCGGCGCGCGCCTGCGCCGCGCGGCGCCCGGCGCGGGCCGGGTGGTGTCCGTCAGGGGCACACCCCGCGCAGGGCCATGGCGACGGCGGCCTCCGTGACCTGCCCGGGGTCCTCGGCGGCGCCCAGCTCGATCCGGCGGACCGCGGCGTCCACGACGCCTTGCAGCAGCACCGCGGTCAGCCGCGGCTGCTCGTGGCCGAGCTCGCCGAGGGCCTGGACGACCATGGCGATCAGCCCGCCGTGCGCGGCCCGGATCTTCTCGCGGGCGCCCGCGTCCAGCTCCCCGGCCGAGATCGCCACGACCGCCCGGTGGCGGCGGTCGCCGACCAGCGCCAGCTGCTGTCGCACATAGGCCTCGATCTTCGCCTCGGGCGAGTCGGCGCGCTCCATGGCCGCCTCGACCTCGGCGGCCCAGACCGGGAAGTCCACCGCGCACAGCTCCTCGACCACGGCCGCGCGGGAGCGGAAGTACTCATAGACGGAGGACCGCGCGAGGCCCGTGCGCTCGGCGAGGGCGGGGAAGGTCAAGGCTTCCGTACCGCCTTCGGACAGCAGGGTGCGGGCGGCGTCCAACAGGGCGCCGCGCTGCATCGTCCGGTGCTCGGCCACGGAGGCCGCTCGAATCCTGGGCACGTTCCCACTTTACGGAAGGCGCCGTGGTGGGAGCGATACAGGCGGGACGATTCAGCGCCCGACCTCGGCGAGCTTGGCCCTCAGCTGGAGCACGGATTTGGTGTGGATCTGGCTGACCCGGCTCTCGGTGACCCCGAGGACCTGCCCGATCTCGGCCAGGGTGAGCCCCTCGTAGTAGTAGAGGGTGACCACGGTCTTCTCCCGCTCGGGGAGCGTGTTGATGGCGCGGGCGAGCAGCCGGCGCAGCTCGCGGTCCTCGGCCACCTCCACGGGGTTGTCGGCGGCGGTGTCCTCCAGGGTGTCCATGAGGCTGAGCCGCTCACCGCCCTCCCCGCTGACATGCAGCAGCTCTTCGAGGGCGACCACATTGGCCAGCGACAACTGGCTGAAGACCCCGTGCAGTTCATCGAGGCCGATGTCCATCTCGGCGGCCACCTCGGCCTCGGAGGGGGTGCGGCGCAGCGCCGCCTCCAGCGTGGCGTACGCCCGCTCGACCGCCCTGGCCTTCTGCCGCACCGAGCGCGGGATCCAGTCGAGCGCCCGCAGCTCGTCGATCATCGCGCCACGGATCCGGGTGATCGCGTAGGTCTCGAACTTGATGGCCCGCTCGGGTTCGAACTTCTCGATGGCGTCGATGAGTCCGAAGACGCCCGAGGAGACGAAGTCGGCCTGCTCGACATTGGACGGGAGCCCGACGCTGACCCGGCCCGCCACATACTTCACCAGCGGCGAGTAGTGGAGGATCAGCTGCTCCCGCAGCCGACCGTCGCCCGTGGACTTGTAGGACCGCCACAGCTCGTCGAGCGATGACGGGGCGGCGGGACGCACCGCGCTGCGGGCAGGGGCCGGCGCCGCGCGGTCAGACCCGGAGATGTGCTGGGGCATTCGTCGCCTTGTGCCGTTCTGCCATGACGTGGGTGAGGACGTGCGCTTCCGCCGGAAACCTAGCGAGCGTAGCGTGACTGAGCCATCGCGGTATGCGAAGGGGGTCGGCTCGACGGTGCGCGGATACGGTCATCGCCTCAACCCTTTCACCCGATTGCCCCAAATCTGAGGACCGCCTCGCCGTGTGCCGTCGTTCCGGCCGGTCGGCGGGGCCAACTCCCAACGGTCGCCATGACGTTCGACGAAACCCAGGGCGAGCAGCTCATACAGGCGGCTCAACGCCTCCTCGCAGCTCGTCCCGGACTCGCGGGCGACCTCGCGCCCGTCGCTGCCGCCCTGTGCCGACAACGCTTCCAGCACGCGAGCCGTCACGGGATCGAGCAGGTCCCGCTCCACCAGCGGCCCCCGCCGGGCGGGGGCCAGCTCCCCGATGCCGCCGATCAACTCGGCCACTTCGTCGGCGTCGGTGACCAGAACGGCCTCCCCGCGCAGCAGTTCATGCACGCCCGCGGAGAGCCCGCTGGTGACCGGGCCCGGCACGCCCATGGTGTGGCGGCCGAGCTTCACCGCCCGGCGCGCGGTGACCAGGGACCCGCTGCGGTACTGCGCCTCGACGACGACCGTGCCGCGGGTGAGCGCGGCGATGACCCGGTTGCGGAGCACGAAGCGGCTGCGGGTCGGATGCGCGCCGGGCGGCAACTCCGCGAGCACCAGCCCCTGTTCCGCGATGCGCTCGATCAACTCGGCGTGGCCCCGGGGGTACGGGACATCCACGCCGGAGGCGAGCACGGCCACGGTCGCCCCGGCGGCGGCCAGCGCCCCGCGGTGCACCGCGCCGTCCACGCCATGGGCCGCGCCGGAGACCACCACCCAGCCACGCTCGGCGAGCCCGGCGCCCAGGGTCGCCGCGACATGCGCGCCGTAGTCGCTGCATGCCCGGGCGCCCACCACGGCGACGGAGCGCAGCGCCCATATCCGCAGCGACGGCCGGCCGCGCACCCAGAGCCCGACCGGGCGGGCGTCTCCCAGGTCATCGAGCTGACCGGGCCACTCCAGGTCGCCGGGGCATACCAACCGCCCGCCGCGCGCGGCCACGGCGGCCAGGTCGGCGGCCGGATCGAGGCCCTCGGCCCGCAGCCGGCACCCGGCGACGCGCTGCTCGCTCGCCCCGGGCGGCGGCTTTCCGGCCCCGCACAGCGCCCGCCGCAGCGCCACCGGCCCCAGTTCGCGCAGCCATCGCCCCACCGCCTCGTCCCCGGGCTCCACCAGCCGGGTGAGCGCCGCCCGCGCCAGGCGCTCCTCCTCCGACACGCCCCCGGCCCCGGCCTCGGCGCGGGACTCGGACTCGGGCCCTGCTTCGGCCTCGGCGCGGTCGCGGCCGGGCGCCGGTCCGGCGCCCTCCAGGGGGCCGGTCATCAGAACCCCGCCGCCCCGGCCGGGACGCCACGGCTGACGCCGGTGCGCAGCTGGAGCGCCTGCGCCACGTCCTCGGCCTCCGGCCGATCGTGGCCCGCCAGGTCCGCGACGGTCCAGGCGACCCGCAGCACACGGTCGAGGCCGCGGGCGGTGAGCAGCCCGCGCTCCATGTCTCGCTCGGCCTCGCGGAGCGCCCCGGCCCGCGCGTACCAGCGGGTGCGCAGCTCATGGCCCGGAACCTCGCTATTGGTGTGCCAGGGGGTGTCGGCGTAGCGCGCGGCGGCGCGCTCCCGCGCCTCGCGCACCCGGGCGGCGACGGTCGCGCTGCTCTCCCCGGCCACCGGCGCCCCGGTGAGCTCGGCCCGGCTGATCGCCTCGACCCGCACCCGCAGATCCACCCGGTCCAGCAGTGGCCCGGAGAGCCGCGCCTGATAGCGGCGGACCATCGCGGGCGAGCAGTCGCACCCGTCGCCGGCGTACGAGTGGCGCCCACAAGGGCACGGGTTGGCGGCCAGCAGCAGCAGAAAGCGCGCGGGCATGCGCACCATGCCGCCCGAGCGGGCCACCACCACATGGCCCGACTCCAGGGGCTGCCGCAGCGCGTCCAGCACCCGGGCGCTGAATTCGGGCGCCTCGTCCAGAAAGAGCACGCCCCGGTGCGCCAGCGAGACCGCGCCCGGCCTCGGCAGCCCGTTTCCCCCGCCGACCAGGGCCGCCATGGTGGCCGAGTGGTGCGGCGCGCAGTACGGCGGGGCGGCCACCAGGGGCTGTCCGGGCGGGAGGATCCCGGCCACCGAGTGCACGGCGGTCACCTCCAGGGACTCCCGCCGGGTGAGCGGGGGCAGCAGCCCGGGGAGCCGCTCGGCGAGCATGGTCTTGCCCGCGCCGGGCGGACCGGCCAGAAACAGATGGTGGCTCCCGGCCGCGGAGATCTCCAGGGCCTTGCGGGCGGCCCGCTGCCCGGCGACCTCGGCCAGATCGGGGCGGCGGTCGGCGGCCGCCCCGGCGCCGGCCACCACGCCGACGCCCAGGCCCGCGCCCGCGACGCTCAGCCCGGCGAGCATCGGGTCGGGACGGCCCTCCTCGGACAGCTCCTCCTCTTCGGGCACCGGTTCGTCCGTCAACACAGCGATCAGCTGGCGCAGGGTCCGCACGCCGAGCACCGAGACATCCGGCACCAGGGACGCCTCGGCCGCGGTCTGCTCCGGGACGACCACCTGCCGGTATCCGGCCTCGGCGGCCGCGAGCACCGCGGGCAGCACCCCGCGCACCGGGCGGACCCGCCCGTCCAGGCCGAGCTCGCCGATCATCATCAGATCGGCGATGGCCCGTGGGTCGAGGCGCTCGGCGGCGCCGAGCACCGCGCAGGCCACGGCCAGGTCGAAGCCGCTGCCGCCCTTGGGGACGGATGCCGGGCTGAGCCCCACCGTGAGCTTCTTCTGCGGCCAGTCGACGCCGGAGTTCACCACGGCCGCCCGGACCCGGTCCCGGCTCTCGACCAGGCTCTTGTCGGGCAGCCCGACCAGCGTGAAGGTGGCGACGCCCGGCTCCAGGTCGGCCTGGACCTCGACCACCACGCCCTCGACTCCGACCAGCGCGACCGAGCAGGTGCGGGCGAACCCCATCAGGCCACCCCCCGCACATGCTCGACCACCGGCGCGCCGCGGTCGGGCAGCACCACACCGACCAGGTCGATCCGCACCCCGCCCGGCGGCGGGCCGCCGCGCCGCTCCAGCCAGCGCTCGGCCAGCCGCCGCAGCCGGTCGGCCTTGCCTGGGGTGACGGCCGCCATCGGGTGTTCGTACCCGCCCGCGCGGCGCGTCTTGACCTCGCACACCACCAGCGCCCCGGCGTCGAGGGCGACGATGTCGATCTCCCCGTCCCGGCACCGCCAGTTCCGCTCCAGGACGGTCATCCCGGCCTCGGACAGCCGGCGCGCCGCCAGATCCTCGCCGTAGCGTCCGAGCGCTCCTCGGGCGTTCATTCGGCACCACCTCCGGCACCGACTGTGACGCCCCGGCGCCGAATTATTGGATCTTTGTGGACAACCGGCCGCCTGTGGACAACTCAGCCACTCGGAAGGTCGAGGTCGCTCTTGTTCAGCTCCTCAATATTCACGTCCTTGAACGTCAGGACGCGCACCTGTTTGACGAAGCGGGCCGGTCGGTACATGTCCCAGACCCAGGCGTCGGCCATGGAGACCTCGAAGAACACCTCACCCTGCACCGAGTGCACCTGCATCTCGTAGTCATTGGTGAGATAGAAACGGCGCTCGGTCTCGATCACGTATTTGAACAGACCGACGACATCGCGGTACTCCCGGTAGAGCTTCAGCTCCATCTCGGTCTCGTACTTCTCGAGGTCCTCGGCGCTCATGGCATGTTCCCCTTCAGCCGTGCGTCCCCCCATTGTGCGTCAGACGCGTTCAGTCTCCAGGATCACCGGCGCAGTCGGGGGTCCCTCGTCAAGCAGCCTACGCAACAGCGCCACGAGCCGTGTCGGGTACACCGGCTCCCGCACCTCCGCCAGCTCCTCCAGCGTCCACCACCGCAGCCCCGTGACGCTGCGCCGCTCCAGCTCCGTCTGGCCCCCGGTCCACGCCGCGGGCTGCTCCGTACGCCCCAGGTAGTACCACTCGTCCTGGTCCCAGCGCCGCCCGTCGAACGGGAAGGAGCACACCCGCCGCCACAGCACGGGCCCCAGCTCCACCTCCGTGATCCCGGTCTCCTCCGCCAGCTCCCGGCGCGCCGCCTGCTCCCGGCTCTCGTCGCCCTCCAGCCCGCCGCCGGGGGTGAACCACCAGGTCGTCGACGGATCCTCGGGCTCGAAGCCGTGTATCAGCAGAATTCGGTCCCGCGAGTCGAGCAGAACCACCCGCGCGACCTTGCGCAGGCCCTCGCCGCGGTCGTCCGAGCGGGTCCCGTCAGACATCGGCGGCCACCTCCGCCTTCCGCGCGGGCCGCTTGCCGCCGCGCCCCCGCAGGCGCGCCAGCGGCCCGTACGCCGCGCCGCCCAGGATGAGCACCGCGCCGACCACGGCGGAGATCAGGATGAGCCGCAGCGGCCCCGGCTGCGAGACGCCGCCCGGCAGCGCCCCGAACGCCTCCGGCCGCTCCAGCAGCCCCAGGTCCAGCGGCCAGGCCCGGGCGTCCACCCGGCCGCTCACCGAGCCGCGCGAAACAGCCCCGTCCGTGCCGTCGGTCAGATGCACACGGGAGTCCAGGGAGTCGCTGCGGTGGTCGCCCAGCAGAAACAGCTTCCCCTTGGGCACCGTGGCCGAGAAGGTGGTGGGCGAGGCCGGTCCCTTGCTGTGCAGATACGGTTCCTCGAGGGGCTTGCCGTTCACCGTCACCCGGCCCTGCTTGTCGCAGCAGGCGACCGTGTCCCCGCCGACCCCGATGACCCGCTTGACCATCGGCAGATCGCCCCAGACCGAGTCCTTGAAGACGACCACGTCGCCACGGCGCACCTCGTCGCCGTCTATTCGCTCCGCGAGCACGCGATCGCCCTGGCCGATGGTGGGCGCCATCGAGTCGGTCGGGACCGTGTACGGCTTGTAGACCACCGCTCCCCAGACGAACGCGCCCAGGAAGAGCACGAAGCCGACCCCGACCGCCAGCCCGGACAACACGCTCCCGAGCCCCTTGCCGCCTCCGACCTGCCGGGCTCCGCTCATTCCAGTGCTCCTGCCTCGCATAGCAGACGTAGATCAGGCGTAGATCAGCACCCTACCCGCCGGTACGGACCTCAGGCGGTCGTCGCTTCGCGCTCCTTGCGGACGAGCCGCCGACGGCGCCACAGCACGATCGGCGCCGCGCCCGCGAGCCCCAGCGCCGAGGGCGCCACGGCGGCCGCCGCGCTCAGCCCACGCTGGTCGAAGGTGCTGGGAACGGAGAGGGTGGACCAGCGGTCGATCGGCCAGGCGACCACGATGGCCCGCCCGACTACCTTGTCCACGGAGACCGTGCCATTGTCCAGATTCTGGTGGTAACGGGAGTCCAGAGAGTCCTGGCGGTGGTCGCCCATCACCCAGATCCGGCCCTTGGGCACCTTGATCGGGCCGAACGGCTTGTCGTCGCAGGGCGTGTTCCCGGGGAAGATGTACTTCTTCTCGTTCAGCGCCTTGCCGTTGACCTTGACCGGCCCGCCCTTCTGGCACTCGACCGTGTCCCCGCCGACCGCGATGACCCGCTTGATCAGGTCCTTCTCCTCCGCGGACGGCATCAGGCCGATAAAGCTGAGCACCCGCTGGACGCCCCTGGCGAGCGGACCCGAGTCGGACTGCTGGGTCTCGCCGAGCCAGCCGCCCGGGTCATGGAAGACGACGACCTCGCCACGCTCCGGCTCGGCGCCGAACCACGGCGTCAGCTTGTCCACCAGCACCCGGTCGCCGCGCTGCAAAGTGTTCTGCATCGAGTCGGAGGGGATGGAGAACGCCTGTACCAGGAAAGTCTTGATCAGCAGGGCGAGCAGCAGCGCGATACCGACGAGAATCGGCAGCTCTCTCCAGAACGAGCGCTGCGCCTTGCTCTTGTCTCTGTCCTTGTCCTGGCCGTCCTTGTCCCCCTCCCTCTCCTTCTTCCCCTCGGCATCGGAAGGATCCGCGGGATCCGAGGAGCCCGGGGAATCCCCTGCGCCAGGGGGGTCCGAGGGGCCCGGCTTGCCGAGAGAGACCGGAGATTCAGGAGAGCCCGGAGCGTCCGGTGCGCCGCCCGCCGACGGAGCCGCGGCGTCCGTCGCACCGGAGCCCTCCGGCGTCTCGGGGGCCCCGCCCGTAGGCGCACCGGCTGGGCGCGCCTCGTGCGTGGGTGGCTCTCCGCTCTCCCCCGGTTGCCTTTCGGGCTCTTCGTGACCGGATCGAGCGCCGACCGCCAAATCCCCCACATTCACTCCTCACGCCGCTCTGCCGCCCGCGCCACGAACGGCGCAGGCCCACCACTCCCATAACGAGCGGGAGTTCCGCAGGGGTCGGGAGCTGGACCAACCCTTGCTGGCCCGAGGACAGCCTATGCGGCGAGCCGCGTGCCTGCGTCGCCCCGCTCGGCGCGTCCTTCACTGAGGCATATGTCTCAGGTTCTTCCAGGCTCCGCCAGTGACCGAAGGGCCACGCGATCACGATCGCCCGGCCGACGACCAGATCCTCCGAGACGGTTCCCTGGCCGGGCTCGTCCAGGTGGACCCTGGAGTCAGCCGAATTGGCCCGGTGATCGCCCATCACAAAGAGCCGCCCCTGAGGCACGGTCACCTTGAACCGGCGCTCCGAGGGCGCATTATCCGGGTGCAGATACCGCCGCTCGTCCAGCGGCGTGCCGTTGACCGTCACCTGCCCGTTCTGGTCACAGCAGGCCACCGTATCGCCGCCGACCCCGACCACCCGCTTGATCAGATCCTGCTCGTTCGAGGACGGCAGCAACCCGATCCAGGTCAGAAACTCCTTGCCCTGCTTGATGACCACCGGATCCGCCTTGGACGGCTTCCGCTCGGCCTCGAGCCAGTTTCCGGGGTCCTTGAACACCACCACATCGCCGCGCGACGGCTTCGAGCCGAACCACGGTGTGAGCTTGTCCACCAGCACCCGGTCGCCGATCCTGATCGTCTGCTCCATCGAGCCCGACGGGATCACAAACGCCTGCACCAGAAAAGTCTTGAGCACCAGGGCGATCACCAGCGCCACCCCGATCAGGATCGGGATCTCCTTCATGGCCGAACGGCGCCGTCTGCGCTTGATCCGGCGCTGCACCTTTCGCCGCTCCGCACGCCCGCCCAGACGCGGTCCGGTGCGCGGCACGCCCACGCCGTGCGCGGGAGCGGGGCTGCGGGTCCCGTGCCGGGACCGTCCACGGTTACCCATGCGCCCCGCCCGCGGCCGGCTCCGGCACGCGCCCGAAGGCCGCCGGGCGGTCCACTCCGGTCCAGCGGCCGACCGGCCAGCCGATCCAGTCCGCGCGTCCGATCACCTTGTCGACCGGGACCGTGCCCCCGCCGGGGTCGCCGAGGTGGTCCCGCGAGTCCCTGGAATCACTGCGGTGGTCCCCCATCACCCACAGCCTGCCCTCCGGCACCACGATGTCGAACGGGACCTGTGACGGGGCATCCCCCGGAAACAGGTAGTCCTCGTCCACCGGCTCCCCGTTCACCTCGATCCTCCCCCGCTTGTCGCAGCACCTGACCCGGTCACCACCCACGCCCACGACACGCTTGATGTAGTCGGTCTCGGCCGGTTCGGCCAGCCCGACCGCCGCGGCCGCCTCCCGCAGCAGCGCCGCCACCGAGTTCCGGTCCGGCTCCTCCTAGACGAAGGAACCGGTGCCGTCGAACACGATGACGTCACCGCGGCGCGGCGTGTCACCGAAACGGTACGCCAGCTTGTTCACCAGGACCCGGTCTCCGAGCCGAAACGTGTTCTCCATCGATCCGCTGGGGATCAGGAAAGGCTGCACCACGAAGGCGGTCAGCAGAAGGACGAACGCGAGACAGGCCGCCGCGAGCACCCCGGCCCGCCGCCAGAGCCCGCCCCCGGTGAGCCACCGGAGCCCGCGCCCGAGCGCCGGCCCGGAGCCCGTACGCGAAGAGCGCGATCGCTCCTCCTGACCCTCGTGAGGGCCGGAGGAGCGATCGCGCTCCGGGAGCTGTGCGTCGGTCTCCATCGGGCCAGAGCCTATCCGGCCCGCCTGTGCCGTCCGGCAGTAGCTCAGTTGTCGCGCAAAACTCAGTTGTCGCGCTTCTCCTTGATCTTCGCGGCCTTGCCGCGGAGGTCACGCAGGTAGTACAGCTTGGCGCGGCGGACGTCACCGCGGGTGACGACCTCGATCTTCTCGACGATCGGGGTGTGCACCGGGAAGGTACGCTCGACGCCGACGCTGAAGCTCACCTTGCGAACGGTGAAGCTCTCGCGGACACCAGAGCCCTGGCGGCGGATGACGACGCCCTTGAACTGCTGGACACGGGAGCGGTTGCCCTCGATGACGCGGACGTGGACGTTGACCGTGTCGCCGGGGCGGAAGGTCGGGATGTCGCTGCGCAGCGACGCGGCGTCGACGGAGTCGAGCACGTGAGACATGATCGTCTGCTTTCCTCGCCGATGCCACAGGTCATCAGCGGTATATCGGATGATGATTCGGAATGCCGCCTGGTCGGGCGGGCGTCGATCCCCCTGTGGCAGGGGCGCGCGCCGGACGTACGGCAGCGGCCTATTCTTCCACGACCGGCCCCGGCCACCCAAATCCGGGCTCTTTATTGTGTTCGCTCGCCTCCAGGCGCTCGGGTCCTCCCCCGGCTACCGCCGGGCGGTGCCCCCTGTCGACGGGCTTCGTCACGCGGTCGCCCACGCCGCGGAGCGGCATATCGGATTCGAGCCCTCGCTCCCTCCTCCTCAGCCCTTTCGACAGCGGCGCGCCCTTGGGCTCGCTCACTGACGTTTCCTCCCAGCCCAGTTCCGCCAGGAGCCTCCGGTCGTGCTTGTCCAGCGCCGTTGGGTCGCAGCGCGCTATGAGGTCCGGGCGGTTGCGGCTGGTGCGGCGGAACGCCTCGTCCCGGCGCCAGCGCGCGACGTTGCCGTGGTGGCCGCTGAGCAGCACCTCCGGGATGCCCCGGCCGCGCCACTCCGGCGGCTTGGTGTAGACGGGCCCCTCCAGCAGATCGGCCATCGCGCCGGGGGCGAAGGAGTCGTCGCGGTGCGACTCGGCGTTGCCCAGCACCCCGGGCAGCAGCCGGGCCACGGCCTCCGTGATCACCAGAACCGCGGCCTCCCCGCCGGCCAGCACATAGTCGCCGATGGAGATCTCGTACACATCCAGCCGCTCGGCGTACTCGTCGATCACCCGGCGGTCGATGCCCTCGTAGCGGGCCGGGGTGAAGACCAGCCAGGGGCGCTCGGCGAGCTCGACGGCGAGGGCCTGGGTGAACGGGCGGCCGCTCGGGGTGGGCACGACCAGCGCGGGCAGCTCCGCCGCCCCGCCTCCGGTGCCCTCCGGCTCGCCGTCCCCCGCGTTCTGTCCACCGCTCCCCGACTCGATGATCGCGTCCAGCGCCTCGCCCCACGGCTCGGGCTTCATGACCATGCCGGGCCCGCCGCCGTACGGGGTGTCGTCGACGGTGTTGTGCCGGTCGTGCGTCCAGCCGCGCAGATCATGGACGCGTACATCCAGCTGTCCCCGGGCGCGCGCCTTGCCGACCAGCGAGACGTTCAGCGGCTCCAGATACTCCGGAAAGATCGTGACGACGTCCAGCCGCATCATGCGCCCCCGCGCTCGGCGCCGCCCTCGCCGCGGGCGACCTCGGCCTCGGTCTCGTCGAGCAGTCCGGGCGGCGGGTCGATGACGGCGCGCTGCTCCTCGAGATCGATCTCCGGCACCACCTCGGAGACAAAGGGGATCATCACATCGCTGCCGTCGGGCCGCCGGACGATCAGCAGGTCCTGGTACGGCAGATGGGAGATCTCCGCGATCCGGCCGACCTCCGTGCCGTCGACCGTGACCACGTCCAGGTCGATCAGCTGATGGTCGTAGAACTCCTCGGGGTCCTCAGGAGTCTCCTCGGGATCGACCTCCGCGATGAGCAGGGTGCCGCGCAGCGCCTCGGCAGCCGTGCGGTCCGCGACCCCCGTGAAGCGCAGCAGCAGGCGGCCGCTGTGCACCCGGCCGGTCTCGATGGTCAGCGGCCCGACGGAGGCGGGCTCGGTGGCCAGAACGGCACCCGGGCCGAGCCGAAGCTCCGGCTCGTCGGTGCGCACCTCGACGGTGAGCTCACCCTTGATGCCGTGGGCGCGGCCGATCCGCGCCACAACCAACTGCACTGTTCCCAGTTCCCTTCACGCACACGGGCCGGGGACGGCCCATAGCCCTCCCCGGCCCGTGCCGGTGCTCTTCTTGACGCTGCTCAGCGAACCTGGTCCACGTCGACGAGGTCGACGCGGATACCACGGCCGCCGATGGCGCCCACGACGGTGCGCAGGGCGCGGGCGGTGCGGCCGTTACGGCCGATCACCTTGCCGAGATCGTCGGGGTGCACCCGGACCTCCAGCACCTGCCCGCGCCGCAGGTTGCGCGAGGCGACCTGCACTTCGTCGGGGTTGTCGACGATGCCCTTCACCAGGTGCTCGAGGGCCTCCTCGAGCATGCTCAGGCCTCGGTCGACGCGGTCGACTCGGCCGCCGCGTCAGCGGCCGCCTCGTCCGACTTCTTCTCGGACTTCTTCGCCTTCGGGGTGATCGCCTCACCCTTCGGCTCGGCGCCGCTGTCCTTGGCGGCGGCCTCGAACAGGGCGCGCTTGTCGGCCTTCGGCTCGGCGACGAGCATCGGGGCCGGGGCGGGCAGGCCCTTGAACTTCTGCCAGTCGCCGGTGACCTTCAGGATGGCGAGCACCGGCTCGGTCGGCTGCGCGCCGACACCCAGCCAGTACTGCGCACGCTCCGAGTCGACCTCGATGCGCGAGGGGTTCTGCACCGGGTGGTACAGACCGATCTCCTCGATGGCCCGGCCGTCACGGCGGGTACGGGAGTCGGCGACGACGATGCGGTAGTGAGGCGAACGGATCTTGCCCAGACGCTTCAGCTTGATCTTGACTGCCACGGGAGTGGTGTCTCCTGGTCTTGACGTGATTGAGCACCGCGAAGTGCCGCGTGGGGTTGCGGTACCCGAGTGCCCGATGGACGCGTCAGCCGGAGGAGAGAGGGGTCCTGGTCGGCTGTCGAGTACAGCTGACCATTGTGCCACACCGCACCGGCTCAGCCGACCGCGGCCACCGGCTCCGGGATACGGAACGGCTTTCCGCACCCCCCGCACATGATCGGCGCCTGGGCCAGCACCGACGGCACGACGCGGACATTGCGCCCGCAGTCGCAGACCGCCTTCACACGGACCCCACCGCCGGACGAACCATGCCGGGCGGCCGGCCCGCGGAAGGTGCGGGTGGTGTCGGCGGCGGTCGCGACGGTGTGCGCCTTGAGGGCGCGCTGGAGCCGGTCGATGGTCGTCCGATAGCGCCTTCTCGCCTCGGGACTGAGCGTGACCAGGGAGAAGCCGCTGCTCGGATGCGGCTCATCGGAATGGTCCAGCCCCAGCTCCTCGGCGATGGCCAGGAATCGGCGGTTGTGATAGCGGCCGGCGCGCGAGGTGTCACGGACACCTCGCGCCGCGGCGATGCCATGGACTGCCTCGTGCAGCAGCCGTTCGAAGGAGAGCTCGGCGCCACATGCGGACGACGACTCTCCGATCAGCGATTCGGGCGCGGCGAGATCCGGCAGCTCGGGGTGGTGCCGTTGAATATCGGCCCACGCCTGCGCCAGCTCTGCGGCGAGTACAGGTGGTGTCGTGCTCACGTCGTGATAACGAGCGGGGAGCGCCCGGTGTTCCGATTCCGGGGCATCGCAAATATTTTGCACGTACCAGTCAGTTCAGCGCTGATGCGCCCCGAGGAGGGCGGGTGCGCAAATGTGTGGATGAGCCACCCACCGCGCACCAAGGCGGTACGTAACGCCCCGCCCGCTCGCCCCGGGCCCTCCTCAGTAAGCGCGCGCGACAAAGGCGACGTTACCGGGCGCATCATCCGCGTCCGGCACCGACCCGTCCTCGGCCACCAGGCACCGCACGGACACGGCCTGCTCGGCGAGGGCCGCCTCCCCCTCCGGGCCGAGGTCCGCCCACCGGATCCGCGCCCAGCCGCCCGCCGCCGCGGCCTCGGCGGCCTCCTCCACGGTCCGCACGCCCACGGTCCGGGACTCGCGCCGCTCCCGCGCCTGGCGCAGCAGCAGCGCCTGGTCCTCCTCCAGGACCTTCGGCAGCAGATCCGGCAGCGCGTCCAGGCTCACCGGCTCCTTGCCGCCCGGAATCCGCCGCGCCACCATCGCGGTGCCGCCCTCCAGGTCGCGCGGGCCGACCTCGACCCGCACCGGCACGCCCTTGAGCTCCCAGTCCACGGCGCGACGGCCGAACGGGGTGTCCGTACGGTCGTCGACCCGGACCCGCACCCCGGCCGCCGCCAGCCGGTCGCCGATCTCGCGGACCTTGGCCAGCACCGCCTCGTCGCCCTTGATGGCCAGCACGACGACCTGGACGGGAGCCAGCCGCGGCGGAACGCGCAGCCCGCTGTCGTCGCCGTGCATCATCACCAGTGCGCCGATCATGCGGGTGGTGCTGCCCCAGGAGGTCTGCCAGACCAGCTCCTGCTTGCCTTCCTTGGACAGGAACTGGGTGTTGAAGGCCCGCGCGAAGTTCTGGCCCAGCTCGTGGCTGGTGCCCAGCTGTAGCGCCTTGCCGTCGCCCATCATCCCTTCCAGGGTGAGGGTGTTGATGGCGCCCGCGAAGCGCTCCTTGGCCGTCTTGCGGCCCAGGACGACATCCATGGCCAGCACGTTCTCCATGAAGTCCGCGTAGACGTGCCGGTGGATACGGGCGGCGAAGTCGCGGGCGTCCTCGAACGTGGCGTGGGCGGTGTGCCCCTCCTGCCACAGGAACTCGGAGGTGCGCAGGAACAGCCGCGGCCGCAGCTCCCAACGCACCACATTGGCCCACTGGTTGATCAGCAGCGGCAGATCGCGGTAGCTCTGCACCCACTTCGAGAAGTACTCGTTGATGATCGTCTCGGAGGTGGGCCGGACGACCACGGGCTCCTCGAGCTTCTTGCCGCCGCCGTGGGTGACGATGGCGAGCTCGGGCGCGAAACCCTCGACGTGCTCCGCTTCCTTGGTCAGATACGACTGCGGGATGAAGAGCGGGAAGTACGCGTTCTGCACGCCCTCGGCCTTGATGCGGGCGTCCATGTCCTGCTGCATCCGCTCCCAGAGCCCGTAGCCGTACGGTCGGATGACCATGGTGCCGCGCACCGGGCCGTTGTCGGCCAGCTCGGCCTTGTTGATCAGATCCTGGTACCAGCGCGGAAAATCCTCCGCCTGGGGGGTGAGAACGGGAGCCTTCGCCATGGCGCCGATCGTACGGCGACGGCGCGCCCAACCGTGAATCTGTTTGGTGAGGGCCGCTTTTTTCAGGGGCCGTTCCAAGGGCTCGTTTTCAAGGGCCCGCGCCGGGGGGGCGCACAACCGGGGCACGCAAGCATGGCCGCGAAAGCTCTGGACGCGCGGACGGATGCGCAGTTCCCTGGCCTACGGGGGTGGATCGCGCGGCGCACAACGGTGACACAGGCCTGGGCTCATGACACTGCTCTGCTCTCGTCGGATTGGGGCGCATTCCATGGCATCTACGCTCGTACGGCAACACCTCCCGTACCCCCCGCACCCCGCCCCATCGCACACGGCGCCACCGCGCACCCGCGCCCGCGACTGGGCGGAGATACAGGAACGGATGCTGGTGCCGCTGTACGAGGCCGTGTACGAGCGGCTGGAGGTGGGCGCCGGGACCCGGCTGCTGGGCCTGGGCTGTGGCTCGGGACTGGCCCTCCTTCTGGCGGCGACGCGCGGCGCCGCGGTCTGCGGGGTGGACCCGGACGAGGAGCGCCTGGCGCTCGCCCGCGAGCGGCTGGGCGACGGCGGCCTGGAGAGCGTCCTGACGGCGGCGACTGCGACGGCGGCGAGCGGCTTCACCGTGGTCACCGCCTTCGAGCCGCTGTCGGCCCTCGGAACAGACGGCGGCGCCGATGCCCTGGCCGAGCGGCTGACCGCGGCCGCCGCCCTCGCCGAACCCGGCAGCCCGGTCGTCCTGGCCGGCTGGGGCCCACCGGAGCGGTGCGCCACCTCCGCGGTGCTTCGGGTGGGCGCGCGGCTGGCCGACCCCATGTGCTCCCCTGCCCGCTGGCGGCCCTGCGGCCGGGACGACCTGGAGCGCCTCGCCCAGCGGGCCGGGCTGCGGCCCGACGGTTCGGGCCGGGTGGCCTGCCCTTTCGGATACGCCGATATGGACAGCGCGGTGCGCGGGCTGCTGTCGACCGGGCTGTTCGACGCGGCGGAGCGGGCCACCGACGCCGTCCAGGTGCGCAAGGAGATCACCGAGGCGCTCCATCCGTACCGGCGCCAGGACGGCACGGTGTGGATGGAGAACGTGCTGCGCTATCTGATCGCGCGGGTGTGAGGGCCCGCGGGCCCCTCGGCCCGCCCGGCCCTCGCGTCCCGCTCAGCCCATGAACTTCTTGAACTCGTCGGGCAGTTCGAAGTCCTGCCCGCCCTGGCCGGCGGGCAGGCCGAACGCGCCGCCCGGCTGCCCCGCCTGCTCGCGACGGGCCGCGGCGGCCTGCTCGTCGGCCTTGCGCTTCATCGGGTTGCCCGAGCGCTGCTTGCCCTTGACCTTCTTCTGCGGCTTGCCCTTGCGCTTGGCGGCGCCACCACCCATGCCGGGGATGCCCGGCATGCCGGGCATCCCGCCCTGGGCCATCTTCGACATCATCTTGCGCGCGTCGAAGAACCGCTCCACCAGGTTCTTGACCGCGCTCACCTCGACGCCGGATCCGCGCGCGATACGGGCGCGGCGCGAGCCGTTGATGATGGTCGGGTCCTGGCGCTCGCCCGGGGTCATCGACTTGATGATCGCGGCGGTGCGGTCCACGTCCCGCTCGTCGAGGTTGTTGATCTGGTCCTTGATCTGGCCCATGCCCGGCAGCATGCCGAGCAGCTTGGAGATGGAGCCCATCTTGCGGACCTGCTCCATCTGCGACAGGAAGTCGTCGAGGGTGAACTCCTTGGGGCCCTTCGCCAGCTTGGCCGCCATCTTCTCGGCCTCTTGCTGGCTGAAGGTCTGCTCGGCCTTCTCGATCAGGCTGAGCATGTCGCCCATGCCCAGGATGCGGGACGCCATGCGGTCCGGGTGGAACGCGTCGAAGTCGTCCAGCTTCTCGCCGTTGGAGGCGAACATGATCTGACGGCCGGTGACATGCGCGATGGACAGCGCGGCACCGCCGCGCGCGTCGCCGTCGAGCTTGGAGAGCACCACGCCGTCGAAGCCGACGCCGTCGCGGAACGCCTCGGCGGTGTTCACCGCGTCCTGGCCGATCATCGCGTCGACGACGAAGAGGATCTCGTCGGGGCTGACCGCGTCGCGGATGTCCGCGGCCTGCTGCATCAGCTCCTGGTCGATGCCGAGGCGGCCGGCGGTGTCGACGATCACCACGTCGTGCTGCTTGGTCCTGGCGAACTCGACCGAGTCCTTGGCCACCTTCACCGGGTCGCCCACGCCGTTGCCCGGCTCCGGGGCGTAGACCGCGACACCGGCCCGCTCGGCGACCACCGAGAGCTGGTTGACGGCGTTGGGTCGCTGGAGGTCACACGCGACCAGCAGCGGCGCGTGGCCCTGCCCCTTCAGCCAGCGGCCGAGCTTTCCGGCGAGCGTGGTCTTACCGGCACCCTGAAGGCCCGCGAGCATGATCACGGTCGGCGGCTGCTTGGCGAAGCGGAGGCGGCGGGTCTCGCCGCCGAGGATGCCGACCAGCTCCTCGTTGACGATCTTGATGACCTGCTGGGCGGGGTTCAGCGCCTGGGAGACCTCGGCGCCGAGCCCCCGCTCCTTGATCTGCTTGATGAAGGCCCGGACGACGGGAAGCGCGACGTCCGCCTCGAGCAGGGCGATCCGGATTTCACGCGCCGTGGCGTCGATGTCCGCCTCGGAGAGGCGGCCCTTGCCCCGGAGGTTCTTGAAAGTCGCTGCGAGGCGGTCGGAGAGGGTATCGAACACGGTGGTCGCGAATCCTTCGCTCGGATGTCGGGTCGGCGGTCGGCCTCCAAGGGTATCCGCCCGCCGCCCGAACGGTCTGCCCCCCGGGCCGGTGCCGCGCCCCGCGGGGCCTTGACCCCTCCCCGCCCCTTCCCGAAACCGGGGCTCCGCCCCGGACCCCGGTGGTCGCTCTCCCCGCCACCGCTGGGCAGCACCCCGGACAGGCCGGAATGCCGGGAAGGCGGCGCGTCCGAGGGGCAGCGCCGTCGCGGGGGTCTCCGGGGCGCTACGCGCTCAGCGCACGCTCGACCTGCTGGGCCACCTCCGCCGCGCGCATCGGCTGGAGCGGGGTGCCGGAGGCGTCCGTGACGTAGAAGGCGTCCACCGCGTTGGCGCCCAGCGTGCTGACGTGGGCGCTGCGCACCGTCACCCCCGCGTCCTCCAGCGCGCGGCCGATGCGGTGCAGCAGCCCCGGGGCGTCCTGGGCGCGCACCTCGATCACCGTGGCGAGCTGGGAGCTGCCGGGCGCCACGGTCACCCGCGGTGGCGGGGCGTGCACACCGCGGCGGCGCGGGTATTTGCGGTACGCGGCCTCGCGCTCCGCGAGCCGGGCCACTATGTCGAGCGAGCCGTCCAGGGCCCGTACCAGGTCCTTGCGCAGCCGCGCGGCCTGCGGCAGCGAGCCGTACTCCGCGGCCACCCGCCAGCTCAGCAGCAGCACGCCGGGCCCCGCCGCGGATACCGGCCGGCGAGGCTCCGCCCCGGTCAGCTCCCCGGGCAGCTCGACGGCGCGCAGGTCCGCCGCCCGTACGGTCAGCCGGTGCAGCGCCAGCACGCCCGCCGCCGCGGGCAGCACGCCGGGCTGGTCGGGGACGGCGATCAGCAGCTCGACGCCGATGGGCTCCGCGCCGGTCTCCGCACCGGTCTCCACGCCGGGCCCCTCGCCCGCCCCGGCCTGTCCGGCGGCCTCGGGGGTGCCGTCGGCCCGGCTCCCCGGCGGCAGCGCCTCCGAGCGCGCGTGCAGGGCCAGCACGGGGCCGCCGGTGCGCCAGGCCTCGATCGCCAGACGCTCCTGCTCGGCGGTGGTCTGCTGGGGCACGGACGGATCCGCCGCCGGTTCCCCGGCCAGGACCGCCGCGACCCGCTTGACCAGGTCGGCGACGAGCGAGCCGCGCCAGGCGCTCCAGGCCGCGGGGCCGGTGGCAAGCGCGTCGGCCTCGGTAAGGGCGTGCAGCAGCTCCAGGGTGGCGGGGGAGCCGACGGCCTCGGCGACCGAGCGCACGGTGGCGGGGTCGTCCAGGTCGCGGCGGGTGGCGGTCTCGATGAGCAGCAGGTGGTGGCGGACCAGGGTGGCCAGGACGGCGACGTCGGCGCGGTCGAAGCCGATCCGGGACGCCACGTCCCGGGCGATGGTCTCGCCCGCGACCGAGTGGTCCCCGGGCCAGCCCTTGCCGATGTCGTGCAGCAGCGCGGCGACCAGCAGCAGGTCGGGACGGCCGACGCGGCGGCTCAGGGCGCTGGCCCGCACCGCGGTCTCGACGAGGTGGCGGTCGACGGTCCAGCGGTGCACAGGGTTGCGCTGGGGGCGGCAGCGCACCCGCTCCCAGTCCGGCAGCAGCCGGGTGATCAGCCCCTCGGCCTCCAGGTCCTCCCAGACCCCGACGGTGGACTCGCCCGCGCCGAGCAGCGTGACCAGCTGTTCCCTGGCCTCGGGCGGCCACGGTACGGGCAGGGGCTGCGCGGCGGCGGCCAGGCGGCGTACGGCGTGCAGCGACAGCGGCAGCCCGGCCTGGGCGGCGGCGGCCGCGGCCCGCAGCGGCAGGACCGGGTCGCGCTCGGGGCGCGCGGCGCGCGCCAGCACCACCTCGCCGTCCTGCTCGACGACGCCCTCGGCGAGCGGGCTGCGCTCCCCCGCGTCCGCGGCGCCGGACCCGGAGCCGCCCCGCCCTCGGCCGCCGAGGAGCCCGCGCAGCCGCGGCCGGGAGGACCGGGCGCGCAACACCCGCTCGACCTCGCGCCAGGTGACATCGCTCGCGTAGGAGATGGTCCGGGCCGACTCGTACACCTGGCGCAGCAGCGTGTCGGCGTCCAGCAGGCCGAGCTCGGCCGCGACCTGGTCCTGCTCCTGGAGCGCGAGCCGGTCGGTGGCCCGCCCGGTGGTCAGGTGCAGCGCGTCGCGCACGTCGAGCAGCTGCCGGCGGGCCTCGGCGAGGCCCTCGCGCGGGGCGTCGGCGAGCCAGGACGCGGCGATGGCGCGCAGCGCCGTCGCGTCGCGCAGCCCGCCGCGCGCCTCCTTGAGGTCCGGTTCCAGCAGGAACTGGAGCTCGCCGTGGCGCCGGGCGCGCTCCTGGCCCAGTTCGCGCAGCTCGGGCAGGCGCTTCGAGGCCTGGGCCCGCCAGTCGGCGAGCGCCGCGGTGCGCAGCCCCGCGGTGAGCGCGGCGTCGCCCGCGATGTGCCGGGCGTCCAGCAGGCCGAGGTGTGCCTTCAGGTCCTCGCCCGCGGTCTTGCGGGCCTGGTCGGGGGTGCGTACGGAGTGGTCGAGGGCCAGGCCCATGTCCCACACCGGGTACCAGACGCGGTCCGCGAGCGTGGCGATGGCCGAGGCGTCCGCGGAGCCGTCGTGGAGCAGCAGCACGTCCAGGTCGCTGCGCGGGGACAGCTCGCCGCGCCCGTATCCGCCGACCGCCACCAGGGCGACGCCCTGGATGCCCTCGGCGCCCGGGGAGCCCTGGGCGCCCTTCGCGAGGCCGGCCTCCTGTGCCCCGCCGGCCAGCAGCGCGGCCAGCCACTGGTCGGTGAGTTCGGCGAGGGCGGTACGGCGCGGCGGCCCGGACCGCGACTCCTCCTGGAGGAGTCGCAGTCGGGCCGCCGCATAGCCGCCGGGCGCCGAGTCGGTCGTCTCCGTCTTCGTCTCGACGTTTTCCGTCAACTCGGCTCCTTGATCACAGGGAAGGACGTCCGGACCGTGGGGTGGCTCAGAGCGCGTCGGGGCCGCGCTCGCCGGTCCGGACCCGCACCGCGGTGTCGACGGGGACGCTCCACACCTTGCCGTCCCCGATCTTGCCGGTGCGGGCCGACTTGACCACGACCTCGATGAGGTCGTCGGCGTCGTCGTCCTCGACCAGCACCTCGATACGGACCTTGGGCACCAGGTCGATGGTGTACTCGGCGCCCCGGTAGACCTCGGTGTGGCCGCGCTGGCGGCCGTAGCCGCTGGCCTCGGTGACGGTCAGGCCGTGCACCCCGAAGGCCTGCAGGGCTTCCTTGATCTCGTCCAGCCGGTGGGGCTTGACGACCGCGGTGATGAGCTTCACGCGTCCACCTTCTTGTTCTGCGGCGCGCCCGCGCCGGTCTCGTCCTGGATGGAGGACACCGTAGAACGCCCCACGTGCGCGCCTCCGACGGCGCTGAAGTCGTAGGCCGTCTCGGCGTGGTAGGCCTGGTCGAGGCCGCCGACCTCTTCGTCCTCGGTGGCCCGGAGGCCGATGGTGACGTCGATCGCCTTGGCGAGGATCCAGGAGACGACGAACGAGTAGATCAGGACCGTGAAGGCGCCGAGCGCCTGCTTGCCCAGCTGGTCCAGGCCGCCGACGCCGTCGGTGGCGAGCAGGCCGACCAGGAGGGTGCCCAGGATGCCGCCGACCAGGTGCACGCCGACCACGTCGAGCGAGTCGTCGTAGCCCAGCTTGTACTTCAGGCTGACCGCCCAGGAGCAGACGACGCCCGCGACGAGGCCGATGATGATCGCGCCCCAGGCGTTGACGGCCGCACCGGAGGGGGTGATGGCGACGAGGCCCGCGACGGCGCCGGAGGCCGCGCCCAGCGTGGTGAACGCGCCGTGCCGGATGCGCTCGTAGGCGAGCCAGCCGAGCATCGCGACGCCGGTGGCGATCTGGGTGTTGAACGCCATGTTGGCGGCGGTGCCGTTGGCGGCGAGCGCGGAACCGGCGTTGAAGCCGAACCAGCCGAACCACAGCAGACCGGAGCCCAGCATCACCAGGGGGAGGTTGTGCGGCCGCATCGGGTCCTTCTTGAAACCGATGCGCTTGCCGAGGACCAGGGCCACGGCGAGACCGGCCGCGCCCGCGTTGATGTGGACCGCCGTGCCGCCCGCGAAGTCGATGACTTCCTTCTTGAACAGCCAGCCGTCGGCCTGCCAGACCCAGTGGGCGACCGGGAAGTAGACGACGGTGACCCACAGGGTGATGAACAGCGTCCAGGCGCCGAACTTGACCCGGTCGGCGACCGCACCGCTGATCAGCGCGGGGGTGATGACCGCGAACATCAGCTGGAAGAAGGCGAAGGCCAATACCGGGATCGCGTCGGGCTTGGTGCCCCACAGCGACTCGGGGTTGATGCCCTTGAAGCCGATGTGGTCCAGATTGCCCAGCAGCCCGCCGCCGATGTCGTCACCGAAGGTGAGGGAGTAGCCGAACAGCACCCACAGGAGGCTGACGACGCCCAGGGCGATGAAGGACATCATCAGCATGTTCAGGGCGCTCTTCACCCGGACCATGCCGCCGTAGAAGAAGGCCAGGCCGGGGGTCATCAGCATCACGAGCGCGGCGCTGATCAATACGAACGCGGTATTTGCGCCATTCAATGTGGACGTCTCCTCGAAATGACGGCCCGTGCGGGCAGAACTCAGGTGGGCCGGTTTTCGCCACGAGGTTGGCGCAGCGCCGTTTCAGTCGATGCCGCTCGATGTTTCACGGCAGTGACGAAGGGCGCGGGAGTGTTACGTACGGATGAACTGGCACTGGACGGCCGGAGGGCCTTGTTACCGTCTCGCGACCATGGGCGGGGGGCTCAGACGGCCCGGGCCGCCTCCGTCGCGTCGGGCCCGTCGGACAGGTGGTCGGCGAGCCGCTCGCCGAGCTGAACGACCTCCGGAACGCTTCCGAAGTCGCGCATCGCCGTGTCCACGGTCTTGCGCAGCCGGTTGCTGACCCGCTCGGAGCGCACCCGGCGGGCGAGCGGCACGGCCTTCTCGGCGACCGCCGCGCATTCCTCGGGCTCCTTCTGGAGCAGGTGGACGGTGGCCAGGCCGATCAGGTTGAGCGCATACGAACGCTGATGCCCGCCGTCCTGGGCCGCCTCCTGGCCGAAGAGGTCGACCGCGCGGCGCATCACGGGGTCGGCCAGCTTGGCGTAGGTGGGGCTGCGGCCGGCGACATAGGCGAGGTCGCGGTACGAGTGCGCGTTCTCCGCGTTGAGCTCGGCCTCGGAGAAGAAGCGGATCCAGTCCGGGTCCCCGTCGCCCGCGACGCTCTCGGCGAAGGTGTCCTCGGCCATCTTCACGGCCCGGTGGCACTTGCTGGGCTGGCCCATATTGGCGTACGCGCGGGCCTCCATCGCATACAGCATGGCCTGGGTCCGCGGCGTCGCGCTCTCCCGGCTGCCGTACTGGGCGAGGTGGACCAGCTCCAGCGCGTCCTCCGGCCGCCCCACATGGATCATCTGGCGGCTCATGCTGGAGAGGATGTACGAGCCCAGGGGCCGGTCCCCGGACTCCTTCGCCGCGTGGAGGGCGAGGACGAAGTACTTCTGGGCGGTGGGCTGGAGCCCGATGTCGTAGCTCATCCACCCGGCGAGCTCGGCCAGTTCGCCCGCGACCTTGAAGAGCCGCTTGGAGACGGGCTCGGGGTGCGGCTCCTGAAGCAGGTCCGTCACCTCGTGGAGCTGGCCCACCACCGCCTTGCGGCGGAGCCCGCCGCCGCACTGGGCGTCCCACTTCCGGAACATCACGATGGTGGACTCCAGCAGCTCCAGCTCGGGCTCGGAGAGCCGGGAGACCCGCCGGGAGCGGCCCGCCTCCGGCTGGGTGCGGCCGCCGGGCCGACCGGAGGGGGAGGGCACCAGCCAGCGCTGCATGGGCTCGATCAGGGCGGGGCCCGCCGACAGCGCGAGGGAGGTGCCGAGGAAGCCGCGCCGGGCGAGCATCAGGTCGCTGCGCGAGAACTCGCCGATCAGCGCGACGGTCTCCGGACCGGCCCAGGGCAGGTCGACGCCTGACACGGACGGTGACCGATGGGCGGTGCGCAGCCCGAGGTCCTCGATTCCGACCACGCAGCCGAAGCGGTCGGAGAACAGCTCGGAGAGGATTTGCGGAATGGGCTCGCGCGGCTGCTCGCCGTCGAGCCAGCGGCGCACCCGCGAGGTGTCGGTGCTGATGTGGTGGGCGCCCAACTGGCGTGCTCTGCGGTTCACTTGGCGCGCGAGCTCGCCTTTTGACCAGCCGCTGCGCACGAACCACGAACCCAACTGCGCGTTGGGACGCTTGTCAGCACCGCCGCCGTTGTCGCCCACTGGAATGCCCCCATCCCACGATTCCGCTCGCACCGCGACCAGAATGCCTTCTGTCACGGTCGGTTGTCCCCGCGATCCGCCGCATCAATCACGGGAGACGGGGGGTCATGCACTGAAAGTAATCTTACGATCACGCCTCCGGCGAGGAAGTTCGCTGAAACGCCACCATTCGCCACCCCTTCGAATGAACGCCACCGGCGATTCACGCGATTCACTTGACACCGGGCATCCGGAAACAGGTGGAAGGGTGCACACCGGGGCGCGCGCACAGCGTCTCACCACCCCTTGCACCGCCACACCACCGCACCGCAGCCGCAGCAGCACCGGTGGTGCCGCATCCGGCTACGGAGCGCCACGGAGCCGCTTCTCTTCGTCATTCGATTCGTAACCATCGACAGGTCGACCCGTTGGAGGGGGCATGGACTTCACGATCGGCGGCATCCGGGACATGCGGCCGGGCGCGCGGCGCCGCAGCCGTACGTCCGAGTGCACGACGGTGGCGGAGTACACCGGCCTGTGGGGGTGGGACGTGGTGCCGGGCGCCCGCGCGGCCCGCGGCGCGAACGGCAGCAGAAACGAATGTTCATGCGGCGCGGCCGACTGCGCCGCCCCCGGCGCGCACCCCCTCGCCTTCGCCTCCGCCGTCCCGGCGGGCGCCACCCTGGACGACGCCACGGCGGCCTGGGAGCAGGTCCCGGGGGCCGCGGTGCTGCTGCCCGTGGGCACCTCGTTCGACGTGCTGGAGGTCGCCGAGCAGGCGGGGCGGCTCGCGCTGGTCCGGCTGGAGCGCATGGGACTGCCGCTCGGCCCGGTGACCGCCACGCCGCACGGCCGCGCCCAGTTCTTCGTCGCCCCCGGCGCCGCCGAGCAGCTGCCGCAGCTGCTCTACCGCATGGGCTGGGACGACGCCGGTCTTGACCTGCGCTGTCTGGGGCCCGGCGACCACATCACGGCCCCGCCCAGCGACCTCGGCGGGCTCGGCCCCGTCCGCTGGCTGCGCCCGCCGGTACTGGACGAGGCGGGCCGGCCGCCGCACGCGCGGCTGCTGCTGGGCACGCTGGCGTACGCCGCCCATCGCGCGGGCGGCTGATCGGCCCCCTCCTGAAGCCATACCGGCGGAAACGCTTCTGCGGTGCCGTCCCCGAAGACGCGAAACGCTTCAGGCGCCCTGGGAAGGTCTCAGGGCGCCTGAAGCGCGTGGGGGCGGATGGGGGGAGATGGCGGGCGGTCAGTCGCCGATCAGGGCGTCGACGAAGGCCTCCGGCTCGAACGGCGCGAGGTCGTCCGCGCCCTCTCCCAGGCCCACCAGTTTCACCGGCACGCCCAGCTCGCGCTGCACCGCGATCACGATGCCGCCCTTGGCGGTGCCGTCCAGCTTGGTGAGCACGATGCCGGTGATGTCCACGACCTCCGCGAAGACCCGCGCCTGCACCAGGCCGTTCTGCCCGGTGGTGGCGTCCAGCACCAGCAGCACCTCGTCCACCGCGCCGTGCTTCTCCACGACCCGCTTGACCTTGCCGAGCTCGTCCATCAGGCCGGTCTTGGTGTGCAGCCGGCCGGCGGTGTCGACGAGCACGACGTCCGCGGCCTCGGCGATGCCCTCCTTGACCGCGTCGAAGGCGACCGAGGCCGGGTCGCCGCCCTCGGGGCCCCGGACGGTGCGGGCGCCGACCCGCTCGCCCCAGGTCTGGAGCTGATCGGCGGCCGCCGCGCGGAAGGTGTCGGCCGCGCCCAGGACCACCGACTTGCCGTCGGCGACCAGGACCCGCGCGAGCTTGCCGGTGGTGGTGGTCTTACCGGTGCCGTTGACCCCGACGACCATGACCACGCCCGGCTTCTCCTCGCCGTTCGCGCCCACGCCGCTCTCGGTGTGCACGGTGCGGTCGGCCTCGGTGCCGATCAGCTGGAGCAGCTCCGTGCGCAGCAGGCCGCGCAGGTCCTCGGGGGTGCGGGTGCCGAGCACCTTGACCCGCTCGCGCAGTCGCTCCACCAGCTCCTGCGTCGGTGTGACGCCGACATCGGCGGTCAGCAGGGTGTCCTCGATCTCCTCCCAGGTCTCGTCGTCGAGGTGCTCACGGGACAGCAGGGTGAGCAGCCCCTTGCCCAGGGTGGTCTGGGAGCGGGACAGCCGGGCCCGCAGCCGCACCAGCCGGCCGGCGGTGGGCTCGGGCACCTCGATCGCGGGCGCCGCCGGCTGTGCGGGCACGGTGGGTGCGGGCGGTGCCTCGGTGACCGGGAGATCCACCTCTTCGATGGATCTGCGCGGTTCCTCCAGCGTGGTTTCCGCCTCCTCGCCGACCTGCGGCTCGGCGGGCGGCGCGGTGACCGACGGGCTGCTCGGCGGGGCCGGGGGCAGCCGCTTCTTCTTGCGGCTGCCGATCACGAGCCCGCTGACCGCGGCGAGCGCGATCACAGCGATGACTACAGCAAGGATGACTTGTTCCATAACGCACCCAGTATCAGCCAACGCGGTGCGGGGCGTCATTCACCTCCGAGCCCGGCCTCACGGGCCCGGACGATCGCCTGGGCGCGGTCGCGGACCTGGAGCTTGGCGAAAATGGACCCGACGTGGTTGCGCACGGTCTTGTCCGTGACCACCAGCCGCTGGGCGATCTGTCGGTAGCCGAGCCCGACCGCCAGCAGCTCCAGGACCTCGCGCTCGCGGGCGGTGAGGGTGGGGAACGCCTCCTTGGCCGAGGCGGTGCCGAAGGAGCCCAGCAGGGAGCCGAGCCGCTCGGCCATGCGCGGGCTGAAGACCGCGCCGCCGCGCGCCACGGTGTGCAGGGCGCGCAGGATCTCGTCCCGGCCCGCGCCCTTGAGGAGATACCCGCGGGCGCCGGCGCGCATGGCCGCGAGCAGGCTGTCGTCGTCCTCGGACATGGTCATGACGACCACCCGGGCGTCCGGGTGGGCGCACAGGATCCGCCGGGTGGCCTCCGTGCCGGACCGGCCGGGCAGCCCGAGGTCCATGACCACCAGGTCGGGCTCGGTACGCGCGGCCTCGGTGACCGCCTCCTCCGCGGACGCGGCCTGGCCGACCACGGCGAACGCCTCGTCCAGGTTGACCGCGGCCGCCAGGCCCTCGCGGAACAGCGGATGGTCGTCCACGAGCAGGACGCGCCACTGTGGCCCTCCCGCCGCCGTCACCGGCCCGGCACCCCCTCTCCGTGGTCGCGGCCGTGGCCGTGCTCTTCGGGTACGGCGTGAACGGCCGCTTCATGGCCGGCGCCGTCATGGTCGGCGCTCTCCTCGGCGGGCGGGTCGGCCTCCCCCGGCCCGGCGAGCGGCAGGATCGCGTGCACCACCGTGCCCGTCGCGGACCCGGTCACCGAGCAGGAGCCGCCGATCTCCTCGGCCCGCTCCGCCACGGAGGCCAGCCCCACGCCGGGCACGGCGCCGCGCCGCAGCCCGCTCCCGTCGTCGGTGACCTTGACCTCGAGCGTGTCGGGGCCCGCGGTGAGCTCGATCCTGACCTGCCGGGCCCGCGCGTGCCGCACCGCGTTGGTCAGCGACTCGGCCGAGATCCGGTAGGCGGCCGTCTCCACGCCGGGTGACAGCGGCGGCAGCGCGGTCGGGCGGGTGGCCACCGTCACCCGGGGCCCGGCGCCGCCCAGCCGCCGCGCCAGGTCCCGTACCGCCTTGGCCAGGCCGCGATCGGCCAGGGCGGCGGGGGCCAGCCCCGAGGTGATCCGCCGCACCTCGACCAGGGCCTCGGCGAGGGTCTCGGCGGCCTCGCGCAGCTGGTGGCGGGCCGGGTGCCCGGGCGGGCAGGTGGTCTGGGCGATGTCCAGGCGCAGCCGTACGGCGGCGAGCTGGGGGCCGAGGCCGTCGTGGATCTCGCGCCGCAGCCGGCGGCGTTCCTCTTCGCGGGCGAGCACCAGCCGCTCGCGGGCGGCCTGGGCCTCCTCGGCCAGGCGCAGCGCGGCGAGCGCCGGGGCGGCCTGGTCGGCGAGGAGGGAGAGCAGGCCGCTGTCGCGCTCCGCGGGGGTGCCGAAGCCGTCCCGGGCGACTTCGAGGCGGCCGACCGTACGGCCGTGGTGGCGCAGCACGAACGCCTGGACCGGGCCGGTCAGCGGTGCCCCGGCGGCGGCCAGCCGCCGGGGTCCTGCGCGGGTGTCGACGCTGACGGCGGCGCCGGAGACGCCGAGGTCCTCGACCGCGCTGCGGCAGATGTGCTGGGGCACCTCGCCGGGGTGGGGCGCCTGCTGGAGGCGTACGGCCAGGGCGCTGGCGGCCTCGTGGGGGCGGGCGCGCGGCCCGTAGAAGGCGCGCTCGACGCGCAGCGTCAGCCAGCGCACGGTCGGCCGCAGGGCCCAGCCGAGCAGCAGCGCGCAGCCGACGGCGGTGCTGATCGTCCCGCCGCGCAGGGAGGGCAGTCCGGCCTGGACGGCGACGACCGTGCAGACGACGACCGCCGCGAGGGAGGTGAGGACGAAGGCGCGGGCGAGGCGGTGGCTGGTGACGCGGTCCAGCCGCCATATGCCGGTGCGTGCGACGCCCAGGCAGATCGCGGCGGCCCAGACGGCGCTGCCGAGGGTGCGCGCCACGATCGTGGGCATGCCCTCGGTCCACTCCGCGAGCAGCAGGAAGACACAGGCCGGGTAGGCGGCGGCCAGCAGCGCCCAGTTGCGCCGCTCCGCGCCGTGGGCGGCGGCGGCGCGGCAGCACAGCGCGCAGGTGACCGCGGTGGCCACGGCGCGCAGCACCCACTCCTCCGCCGTGGAGTAGGTGTCGAGGTGGTCGAAGGCCCACTGGCCCCAGGCGGTGCCGAAGACGGGGTTGGGGACCGAGCCGGCCAGCGGCTCGCTCACCAGCCAGAGCGCGGCGTAGCCCAGCCAGTAGGCGGAGGCGCCGGCGCTCATCGCCCACCACTGCCACCGGCGCTGCGAGCCGCGCGGGAACAGCCACAGCGGCAGCAGCAGGACGGTCAGCGGGCGGCAGGCGATCCCGGCGGCCGAGATCAGCAGCTGGGCCACCGCGCCCGCCGAGCCCAGGTCGGCCAGGTCCAGCAGGTCGGCGGCGGCCGAGGGCAGCAGCCACAGCGCGCCGGCGACCAGCAGGACGCTGCCGTAGCGGCGGGCGGAGCGCTCGGCCAGCAGCAGCACCCCGACGCCGAGGACCGGGACGCCCACGGCCACGCGGGTCAGCACGGCGGTGCCGCGCGGCTGCGGGTAGGACGGGGCCGGCCATTGGTCGTTCACCCGCAGCAGGCCGGCCAGCCAGCCCGCGAGGACCACCACGAACAGGGCCGACACCCCGGCGGCGGCCTGTACGGCTCGGTCCTTGGGCTGGACCGCGCGTCTCATCCCATCCCGGAACCCCGGGCCGGGGCGGTGGCCGAGGGCGGGCTTGCCGGCGGAGCCGGGGCCGGTCCGGCGGTGTGGCTGGTGCCCCGCCCCCTGACCCACAGCGTGATGTAGTGGTCGCTGTGGCCCCGGCGGCATTTGTACTCACTCCACTTGCGGGCGTCCATCCCGTTCCGGCCTGCCTTGCGACAGGCGCTGGTGGTGTCGAAGTGCCCGGCCTGGCGCCACGCCGCGGCCTGCGCCGCGGTGGCCGGCGCCGCCGGGGCGGTCGCCACGACGGCGCCGGTGAGCAGGGCGAGCACGGTCATCACAGAGGTCCGGCGGGTCCGGCGGGTCTGGCGGGTCCGGGATGGGGTCATCTGACAACCTCCTCGTGCTCCGGTGCTCCGCTTCCGCGGTTCGGCGGGCTTCCGGTTCTCCCGGTCCCAGCACTACCCGCGGTGGGGCGGGTGAAGTGCGGCCGGGCCCGCGCCCACTCGAACCGGTGACTGACCCGTACCCGCGTTCCGTCCCGCCGTGCCCCGTCCTCCGGGGTCGCGCTACCAGACGATCAGCAGGATGGCGACGGCGATCGACTCGGCCTCGATGTAGGGCACCCCGAACCGCATCAGCGTGAGCATGATCGGCTTGGCGGACCAGATCTCCAGGGTCTCCAGGAAGTGGCCGAGCCGGTGGGCGTAGCGGCGGACCACCGCGGTCTCGCGCGGCCCGAGCCGGGTGAGCAGTTTGGCCAGCAGGTCGCCGCCGTGGTGCAGGGCGACGGTCAGCAGCCGCTGCCGGATGAGCTGGGCGTCGGGCGGGGCGGCGCCGGCCGTGCCGAAGAGCGACGCCTTGGCGGCTTCGAGTTCCGCGGTGTCGCCGGCGGCCTGCCGCACCCGGATGACCAGGTCGTCGATGTCGGATCCGGTGATGGCCGGATCTCCCGTCGTGATGGTCACGGGCCCCTCCTCTGGTGTCCGCACGGCGGCGGGTCGTGTCCGCAAGGCGGCGGCTTGTGTCCGCAGAGCGGCGGGTTGTGTCCGCGCAAGGGCGGGAATCGACGCCCGGTTCGCCGGGCCTGCCCCTACGGTCAGCCGCCCTGTGTCCCAGGCGCATGAGTCATCCGCCCCGCCCCTGCCCGGCCGTCCCAAGAGGCCGCGTCCGAAGGGGCCGCTCCCTGTTTATTTGACGGCCCGTCAGATACCGTGCTCGCCCGCCCACCGCGAAGGGGGACCTCCGCCATGCCCGTCACGGTCGTACGGCTCAACCTCGTCGCTCCCGACGCCACACCCGAGTCCCTGTCCCGGCGCTACCGGGCGGCCGTCGACATGGCCGCGTTCGCCGACGACCAGGGCATCGACACCATCCAGACCGAGGAGCACCACGGCGCAGCCAACGGCTGGCTGCCCTCCCCGCTGACCTTCGCGGGCGCGGTGCTCGGCTCCACCCGGCGGATCGCGGTCACCGTCTCCGCGCTGATCGCCCCGCTCTACGACCCGCTGCGGCTGGCCGAGGACATCGCCGTGCTCGACCTGGTGAGCGGCGGCCGGCTGGTCACGGTGGCGGGCATCGGCTACCGGCCCGAGGAGTACGCCGGGCTCGGCCGGGAGTGGAAGCGGCGCGGCGCACTCCAGGACGAGGCGCTCGAGACGCTGCTGGCGGCCTGGACCGGCGAGCCCTTCGAGTACCGGGGCCGCACCGTGCGGGTCACCCCGCGCCCGTACACCCGGCCGCACCCGACCCTGATGGTCGGCGGCAGCTCCAAGGCCGCCGCGCGCCGCGCCGCCCGGCTGGGCCTGCCGTTCTTCCCCAGCGCCCATCTGCCGGAGCTGGAGGCGTACTACCACGCCCGGCGCGCGGAGTACGGGACGCCGGGCTGGTGCCTGATGCCCACCGCGCGGACCTCGCTGCTGCATGTCGCGGAGGACCCGGAGCGGGCCTGGGCGGCGTACGGCTCGCATCTGCTGCACGAGGCGCGGACGTACGGCTCCTGGCAGTCGGGCGGCACCGCCCATTCCGCCGTCCGCTCCGGCGCCGAGGACGTGGCGGCGCTGCGCGACGAGGGCGTCTACCGCATCGTCACGCCCGAGGAGTGCGTGGCGCTGGCCGAGGAGGGCGGCGAGGCGGCGGGCCTGGTGCTGCATCCGCTGTGCGGCGGGATGCCCGTGGAGGAGGGGTGGCGCTCGCTGCGACTGTTCGCGGAACGCGTTCTGCCCCGCCTCAAACGATGAGGCGGGGCAGAACCCTCGAAGAACGAGGAGCGGGCCGGCCGGGGGTCAGCCCATCTCCTCCAACGCCTTGCCCTTGGTCTCCGGCACCCACTTGAGGATGAAGGGGATCGAGAGCGCGGCGAAGACGGTGTACATGATGTAGGTCGCCGACAGGTTCCAGTCGGACAGGCTGGGGAAGCTGGCGGTGATGGCCCAGTTGGCGATCCACTGCGCGGAGGCGGCGACGCCCAGCGCGGCGGCGCGGATCTTGTTCGGGAACATCTCGCCGAGCAGCACCCAGACCACCACGCCCCAGGAGAGGGCGAAGAAGAGGACGAAGCCGTGCGCGGCGATCAGGGCCAGGACGCCCTGGGCGTGCGGCAGCTTGCCGTCGACGAGGTGCGCCGAGAAGGCCCAGGCCACCAGCCCGAGCGAGACCGCCATACCGGCCGAGCCGATCAGCGCGAGCGGCCTGCGGCCGATCTTGTCGACGAAGACCATCGCGATGACGGTGCCGATGATGTTGATGATCGACGTGGTGAAGGAGTAGAAGAACGAGCCGCTCGGGTCGACGCCCACCGACTGCCACAGCGTCGAGGAGTAGTAGAACGCCACGTTGATACCGACGAGCTGCTGGAAGACCGAGAGACCGATACCGATCCAGACCACGGGCAGCAGCCCGAACCGGCCGCCGAGCAGGTCCTTGAAGGTGGACTTGTGCTCGCTGCGCATGGCCTGCTCGATCTGGGCGACGCGCGCGTCGAGATGACCGCCCTCGCCCTCGACCTGGGCCAGGACCTCCTTGGCGCGGTCGGTCTTGCCGACGGAGATCAGGAAGCGGGGCGACTCGGGGATCGCGAAGGACAGCAGGCCGTAGACCACGGCCGGGACGACCATCACGCCGAGCATCCACTGCCAGGCCTCGATGCCGCCGATCTTGCCGCGCTGGTCGCCGTCGGCGAGGTGGAGGATGCCCCAGTTGACGAGCTGGGACAGGGCGATGCCGACGACGATCGCGGCCTGCTGGAAGGAGGCCAGACGACCCCGGTACGCGGGCGGGGCGACCTCGGCTATGTAGGCCGGGCCGATCACGGAGGCCATGCCGATGCCGATGCCGCCGAGCACCCGCCAGACGGCCAGGTCCCACAGGGCGAAGGGAAGGGCCGAGCCGACCGCGCTGACCGTGAACAGCACGGCGGCGATCTGCATGACGCGGATGCGGCCGATGCGGTCGGCGATCCGGCCGGCGATGGCCGCGCCGATGGCCGAGCCGATCAGGGCGATGGCGACGACCTGGGCCAGAGCGGCGGAGCCGATGTCGTAGCGGCCACGGATGGCCTCGACCGCTCCGTTGATCACCGAGCTGTCGTAGCCGAAGAGAAAGCCGCCCATCGCGGCGGCGGCGGTGATGAAGATGACACGGCCAAGGGGGGCCGGCTGGGCCCTGCGACCCTCGGACCCCGGTGCCTGCACGGTGGTGGTCAACGTGTACTCCTGTGGCCGTCCGGCAGCACCGCCGGACGTGGGGGGCGGCCTTCCAGCGGGGCTTGGCCGTGGGGTCGGGCCACCACTTGAAGGTAAAAACAACGTTGCCGAGACTATGCCTTCAAGTTCCGAAGTCAATAGGGTGTGACGAAGGAGTCACGGCGCTGCCTTCAGGGGCAGATTGGGCATCCTTGATCACATGACTTCAAGTGTTGAAGTGCCAAGTGTTGAGGCGTCTACCGCAGCCGCTGGCTGATGACCTTGGACACCCCATCGCCCTGCATGGAGACGCCGTACAGCGCGTCGGCGACCTCCATCGTGCGCTTCTGGTGAGTGATCACGATCAGCTGGGAGCTCTCCTGTAGCTCCTCCATGATCCGGATCAGCCGCTGGAGATTGGTGTCGTCCAGCGCGGCCTCGACCTCGTCCATCACATAGAACGGGCTCGGCCGCGCCTTGAAGATCGACACCAGCAGCGCCACGGCGGTCAGCGACCGCTCCCCGCCGGACAGCAGCGACAGCCGCTTGACCTTCTTGCCCGGCGGCCTGGCCTCCACATCCACGCCCGTGGTCAGCATGTTCTCCGGGTCGGTGAGCACCAGCCGGCCCTCGCCACCCGGGAACAGCCGCGAGAAGACGCCCTCGAACTGGCGCGCCGTGTCCCGGTAGGCCTCCGTGAACACCTGCTCGACGCGCTCGTCCACCTCCTTGACCACCTGGAGCAGATCGGCCCGCGTCTTCTTCAGGTCCTCCAGCTGCTCGCTCAGGAACTTGTGCCGCTCCTCCAGCGCCGCGAACTCCTCCAGCGCCAGCGGGTTGACCTTGCCCAGCTGCTGATACGCCCGCTCGGCCGCCCTCAGCCGCTTCTCCTGCTGCGCCCTGACATAGGGCACCGGCTGATTGCGCGGGTGTTCCCCCGCGGCGGAGCCGCTATCCGATGCAGTCTCGGGCAGGACCTCCCCTTCCGCAGGAAGGGACGGCGGGACCAGCTGGTCAGGTCCGTACTCGGCGATCAGCCCGGCCGGTTCGACGCCCAGCTCCTCCAGCGCCCTGGTCTCCAGCTGCTCGATCCGCAGCCGCTTCTCGGCGCCCAGCACCTCGCCCCGGTGCACCGAGTCGGTCAGCTTGTCCAGCTCGCCCTTGAGCACACGCCCGTGGTTGCGCTCGGCGACCAGCTCGCGCTCCCGCTCGGCCTTCGCCCGCTCGGCCGCGTCCCGCTCCTCCTCGGCCCGCACCAGCGACACCTCGACATGCGCCAGCAGCTGCCGGGCGCCCGAGGCCACCGCCGAGGCCACGGTCGCCTCGTGCCGCAGCCGCGCCCGCCGCTGCTCGGCGCGCGCCCGCGCCTCGCGCTCGGCGCGCGCGCCCCGGTCGAGCGCGTCCGCCCGCCCCGCGAGCCCCTTGACCCGCTCCTCGTGCGTACGGACCTGGAGCCGCGCCTCCATCTCGGTCTGCCGGGCGTTCGCCCCGTCGGCCGCCAGCCGGTCCCGTACGGAGGTGTCCGGCTCCTCAGCCCCTCCTTCACCAAAGGTGGCTTCCTCCTCCGCGACGACCAGCCGCTCCGCCAGCTCCTCGGCCTCCTCGGTGGCCCTGGCCAGCGCCTCCTCCGCCTTGGCCGCGGCCGCCGTCATCCGCTCGGCCTCGCCTGCCGCGGCCCGCGCCTGCCCGGCCAGCCGCCCCAGCGACTGGGCCACCTGCGACTTCTCCCGGTCGGCCGCGCTGCGCCGGGCCGCCAGCTCCTCGACCCGCGCCGCGCATTCGGCCCGCCGCTCCGCCGCCGCCCGCTGCGCGGCGGTGAGCTCCTCACACCGCACCGCGAGCTCCTCCAGCTCCGCGGCCGCCTCGTCGACCGAGGCCTGCACCTCCAGCAGACTGGGCGCCCCGGCGGAGCCGCCCTGGGCGAAGTGCGCCCCGAGCAGATCGCCCTCGGCGGTCACTGCCGTCAACTCCGGCCGCCGCTCGACCAGTTCCTCGGCGTCCTCCAGCGTCGCGACCACCACGACGTCCCGCAGCAGCCACCGCACAGCGGTCAGCAACCCCGCGGGCCCACCCACGAGCTCGGCCGCGCGGCGCAGCCCGGGCTCGCCGACGGGCCCGGCCTCGGCCACCGCCGCCGCCCGGCCTTCGGGGCGGGAGACCGGGCCGACCGCGCCCGCTGGACCCCCTCCGCGCGCGCCGTCGCCGGAGACCGCGCCTCCGGCCTCCCCGGGTCTGGCGCCGGGAACGATGATGCTCGTGTCGGCGGAAACCCCGCCGCCCGCCGAAGATTCGGCCGCTGCCGCGCCGGGCTCTGGCCCGGGCGGCGGCCCCGACGGGCCCAGGCCGAGGGGTGAGTCGCCGGAGGCGTCCGCGCGCTCCCGCTCGCCGTCCGCGCCGCCTTCGGTCGGGTGCGGCAGCCGTACGGAGCCGGTCTGACCGGCCATCGGGCCGCCGGGCGCGCCCGGCGCCGCGGTCCCGGACGCAAAGGCGCCGCCTGCACCGCCCGGGTCGCGAGCCCCGGCTGCCGGGGCGTCCGGGCGCGGCGCGGACGGGTCCGCTCCGGCCGGCGCGCCCGGCGGCGCGATGGAGTCGGGGCGCCCGGGCGCCGGGGCGCCGAGCAGGAGCGCGGCGCGGCCCGCGTCCTGTTTGCGGAGGAGGCGGATGGCCTCCGCCGCGGTGCCGGGGTCCGCGACGGCGATCGCGTCGGCCGCGGCGCCCAGGGCCGCGGCCACGGGGACCTCGAAGCCGGAGGCGACGTCGAGGAGTTCGGCGGCCGGGCCGAGGAGGCCGGTCAGCCGGTCGGCGGAGCCGAGGAGTACGCCCGTGCCGTCCTTTCTGCGCAGGCCCAGGGCCAGCGCGTCATGGCGGGCGGAGGTCGCGGCGCGCTCGCGCTCGGCGGCCGTCAGAGCCTCGCGGGCCGCCCGGTGCGCGGTCTCCGCCTCGGCCAGCTCCCGTTTGGCGGCCTCATGGCGCTCCGCCAATTCCGCGTCGCCCGCATCGAGTCCGTCGACCTCGGCCTGGAGCTGTTCGTACTCCTCCTGCGCCGCGACCGCCCGCTGCCGGGCCTCGTCGCGGGCGGCGGCCAGCCGGTCGATCTCGGCCCGCGCCGAACCCGCCCGGCCCCGGGCGGCGTTCACCTGGCCCTGGAGCCGGGCCAGCCCCTCGCGGCGGTCGGCGATGGCGCGGGCCGCGTCCTTCAGCCGGCGCTCCTCGAGCGCCAGCTCCCTCTCCAGTTCGGCGCGGTGCTCGACGGTGTCGTCCAGCGCCCGGCTCGCCGCCTCCAGCGCGGCCTCCAGCTCCGCCTCCTGCTCGCGGATCCGGGCCGCCTCGCGCTCCATGTCCTCCGGGTCCCGGCCGCGCCGCTCCTCTCCGGGGGCGGAGCCGGCGCTCTTGACCCGGGCGTCGGCCAGGCTGATGGTGCCGCGCACCCGCTCGGCGAGCTGTGAGAGCTCGTACCAGGTCTGCTGGGCGTCCCGCAGCCGCGGCGCCAGCCGCCGGACCTGCTCCTCCAGCGCCGCCTCCCGCTGCTGCGCGGCGCGCAGATCGGCCTCGGCGGTCTCCTTGCGCTGTTTGAGCGCGGCCTCGTCGGCGATCTCGGTGCGCAGTGCCTCGCGCATGGTCACCAGGTCGTCGGCGAGCAGCCGCAGCCGGGCGTCGCGCAGATCGGCCTGGATGACGGCGGCCCGCCGGGCGACCGCGGCCTGCCGCCCGAGCGGCTTGAGCTGGCGCCGCAGCTCGTCGGTGAGGTCCTGGACGCGGGCGAGGTTGGCCTGCATGGCGTCCAGCTTCCGCAGCGCCTTCTCTTTGCGTTTGCGGTGTTTGAGTACGCCCGCGGCCTCCTCGATGAAGGCGCGGCGCCCGGTCGGGTCGGCGTGCAGGACGGAGTCGAGCTGGCCCTGGCCGACGATGACATGCATCTCACGGCCGATGCCGGAGTCGGAGAGCAGCTCCTGGATGTCCAGCAGACGACAGGTGTCGCCGTTGATCTGGTATTCGCTGCCGCCGTTACGGAACATGATCCGCGTGATGGTGACTTCGGCGTATTCGATGGGCAGGGCGCCATCGGAGTTGTCGATGGTGAGGGAGACCTCGGCGCGGCCGAGCGGGGGACGGCCGGTGGTGCCGGCGAAGATGACGTCCTCCATCTTTCCGCCGCGCAGCGACTTCGCGCCCTGCTCCCCCATGACCCAGGAAAGCGCGTCCACGACATTGGACTTGCCCGAACCATTGGGGCCGACGACGCAGGTGATACCCGGCTCGAAGCGCAGCGTCGTGGCGGAGGCGAAGGATTTGAAGCCTCGGAGGGTCAGGCTCTTGAGATGCACGCCTTTGGACTCTACCTCCCCTGTCTCACACGACACCGTCCTTCGGCCGTGGCGCCGCGAGGCGGGTCTTCGCTTGTCTCTGCCTGTCTCCGCTCGCCTCTGCTTCGCTCGGTGTTTCTCGAGTTTTTTCTCGGTTTCACCGGTGAGGGGGAGGGGCACATCAGACGGTAAGGGAAACGCGGTCGGTCGCCGCGGAAACGACGAAGGGACGCCATGGGCGTCCCTTGCAGATTCTCAAGCGGCTGACGGTGCAGCCCGACCGGCTCGTGAGCCGGGTCAGGCGAGCGCAGGCTCCGCCTGGGATACGTCGATGCTTTCGAGCAGCGAGTCGCCGTGGTGAGCGGCGGCGGACAGAGCGTCGTTCTCGGCCTGGATCCGAATGAGCTCGGATTCGAGGTCCTGGACGCGCTGCTGAAGCCGTCGCATCTCGGCGAGGACTCGGGGGTCGGAGCCGCCGACGTAACCGAGAAGCGCCTTTGCCATGATGGATGGTCCTCCACACTGAGTGACCGACCGAAGCGGTGGTGGGTCGTGAGGGATTTCGCACCCGCGATGCCTGCCGTTACTACCGTGCTGAGTGGCAAACAGTTAAGGTGCGCGGGGCTTCCAGCGTCTCACCAATTGGTTTGAGGGTCAACACGATCACAGGCCGACGGGGCCCAGCGGCCGGGGGCTTACCGGGCGGCGAATGCCGCCGAGCCCGTATTGATCAGGCCGTCGGAGCGAGGAGATCATCCCTTACGCCGCAGCCTTCCACGGACCGCCCGCATTGGCAACCATCAGCTTGTTTCCGCTCACGCGCGGTGCAAAAAGCCCGCCCGGCGAGGGCTCTCGGCGGGCGGGTGCGGCGGGGTTTCTCAGCGGATCTCGAAGCTCTCGTAGCCGCCCCGAGGTGTGTCCCAGATCTCGGTCACACCCTCGACCCGGCCGGGCGTGTCGTCACCCCGCAGCCAGTCGAGCAGCTGTTCGCAGTTCATGCGTTCGCCTTCTGCGACGATCTGGACCCGGCCATCGGACAAATTCGAGGCGAACCCGGCCAGCCCTCCGATGCGCAGTGCGTTTGCCCTGGTGAACCAGCGAAAACCGACTCCCTGGACCCGGCCGCGGACCCACGCGGTGAGGCGCACTCTCTCGTTCATGAGTGGCACGCTAGCTGAACGCAAACCAAGCAATTCGCTCCCTGGCGCCTCAGCCACCTCCGTCATGGCGTACAGTCCCGGCTCAAACGCAATACTCACCCGTACGAGTGACGCATGTGACCCCGATCTTGCAAGGAAGGCAGGAGATGGGCCGCCATCGACGATCTGCCCCCGGATCCGCGCCGACACCCCTCGGCGCCGGGCGCCACCGGGGAGCCCGCCGGAGCCACCTGGCACCGGTGCGGACCGGACTGCTGAGTGTTTCCGCCGCTGTCGCGGTGGGTGCGGTGGCCATGGCCACCGGGCTGCTGCCGGGAGGACCGACCCTTAGCGGAAGCAACGACCCGGCCGGAGGGGTGATCGCCGACGGCCCGTCCGGCCCGTCCCTGGAGACCCAGGGCTCCCCCTCGGCCTCGCCAGTGGACCGCGGCACGACCCCCGCGGACCGCGGCGAGGACCGGCCGCAGGCGCCGTCCACCACACCCTCGAAGAGCCCGGGCAAGTCCTCCCCCACGCCCTCCACCACCCCCTCGACCCAGCCGGGTTCCTCGGACACCGCCCCCGGGAACGGAAACGGGAAGGGCAACGCGAACGGCAGGGGCAACGGAAACGGGAACGGAGGCTCGAACGGCAAGGGCTCGTCCCAGAAGCCCACCACGCCCCCGGGCCAGAGCGAAAACTCCAACACCACGCCCGGAAACCCCGACAAGGCCGAGAAGGCCGCCGCGCGGCAGGTGCTGGCGCTGGTCAACGAGGAGCGGTCGAAGGCCGGCTGCGCGCCGGTGACCGCCGACCCGAAACTGACCCAGCTGGCCCAGGACTTCAGCGACGACATGGCGCTGCGGGGCTTCTTCGACCACCTCGACCCGGACGGCGACACCCCCTGGGAGCGGGCGGAGCAGGTCGGCATCGTGAACCTGGGCGGGGAGAACATCGCCCGCGGCCAGGAGGACGCGCAGGCGGTGATGGACTCCTGGATGAACAGCTCCGGCCACCGGGCGAACATCCTCAACTGCGGCTACAAGACCCTCGGCGTCGGCGCGAACTTCGGCGCGGACGGCCCGTGGTGGACCCAGGACTTCGGCTACTGAGCCGTTCCTGAGGCCCGGGCCGCACACCGGGTGCGGCGCCCTCACCCCTTCCCCGTCAGGCGGCGAGTGCGCCGTACCCGGCCCGGCGCTTAACTAACTTTCCGAAAGCGCAACCCGGTGGTCAGCGCTGCGCTGGAGTATGGTCATGGCATGGAGAGCGACCGCGCCACGCCGACAGGCGCCGAAACGGCACATGACGACCTGGCCTTCGACGTGTTCGCCCGCGTCTGCCCCTCCCGCGGCACGCTGGAGCACATCACCGGCAAGTGGGGCGGCCTGACCCTGGGCGCTCTCGAGCAGGGCAGTCTCCGCTTCAACGAGCTGCGCCGCCGGGTCGACGGCGTCAGCGAGAAGATGCTGTCCCAGACGCTGCACGCGCTGGAGCGCGACGGCCTGGTGCACCGCGAGGCACAGCCGACCAACCCGCCGCGCGTGGACTACGAACTGACCCCGCTGGGCCACGCCGTCGCCGAGCGGCTGCTGGCGCTGATCGGCCTCGTCGAGGAGCGGATGCCTGAGGTGCTGACCGCCCAGGCGCGCTACGACGAGGAGCGCGGTACGGCGGTACGGGGCGCCGCGACCGGGCGCGGCGGGCGCTGACAGCGCGGGCAGAAGTAGCTGGAGCGGTTCATCCACGGGCGGCGCCGCATCGGCGTGTCACAGCGGCGGCAGGGCTCGTTCTCCCGGCCGTACGCGTCCAGGGAACGCTCGAAGTAGCCCGACTCGCCGTTCACATTGACGTACAGGGAGTCGAAGCTGGTGCCGCCGACGGCCAGCGCGGCGTTCATGACGTCGCGCACATGACCGAGGAGTTCGGCGCTGCGCGGGCGGGTGAGGGTGGCCGTCGGCCGGTCGTAGTGCAGCCGGGCGCGCCACAGCGCCTCGTCGGCGTAGATGTTCCCGACCCCGCTGATCAGCGACTGGTCGAGCAGCGCCCGCTTGAGGGTGGTGCGGCGGCGGCGCAGCGCGGTGTGGAAGGCGGCCTCGTCGAACGCCGGGTCCAGCGGGTCGCGGGCGATGTGCGCGATCGCCGCCGGTAGCCCGTCCGCCGCGCCGGGCTCGGCCTCGTGCAGCGAGAGGCCGCCGAAGGTGCGCTGGTCGACGAAGCGCAGCTCGGTGCCTATGGAGTCGGCGAAGCGCACCCGGATGCGCAGGTGCTTCTCGTCCGGCGCGGCATGCGGCTGGACGAGCAGCTGGCCGCTCATGCCGAGGTGCGCCAGCACCGACTCATCGCCGTCGTCCAGCGGCAGCCACAGGTACTTCCCGCGGCGGCGGGCCACCCCGGCGCGGCGCCCCTTGAGGCGGGCGGCGAAGTCCTCGCCGCCCCCGAGGTGACGGCGTACCGCGCGCGAGTGCAGCACCTGCGCCTCGGCGACCGTACGGCCGCTGATCCAGCGCTCCAGACCGCGGCGGACCACCTCGACCTCGGGCAGCTCGGGCAACGGGGGCCTCCTTGGCAAAAGCCCTCGCCCTCCCGGCGGCCCTGGCGGCCGGGGCCGCGCTCGGTCGCAGGGAGGGCGAGGGGTGTGATCAGTGTGCCGGCGAGGCGGTGTCGGCGGCCTCGCCGTCCGAGCCGGCGGCGGTGCCCCCGGCGGTGGCCGATTCGGCCTCGGCCTTGGCCTTGGCCGCCTCGTCAGCCGCCGCGCGGATCGCGCGCCAGGCGGCCTCGGCCGCCTGCTGCTCGGCTTCCTTCTTGCTGCGGCCGGTGCCGGTGCCGTACGCGACACCACCGACGCGGGCGGCAGCCGTGAAGGTCTTCTCGTGGTCGGGTCCGGTCTCGGAGACCAGATACTCCGGAACCCCGAGGCCCTCGGTGGCGGTCAGCTCCTGGAGGCTGGTCTTCCAGTCCAGGCCGGCGCCCAGGTTCGAGGACTTCTCGATCAGCGGATCGAAGAGCCGGTGCACCAGCTCCGCGGCGGCGTCCAGCCCCTGGTCGAGGTAGACGGCGCCGATGACCGCTTCAAGAGTGTCGGCGAGGATCGAGGCCTTGTCCCTGCCCCCCGTGCCCTCTTCGCCCCGGCCGAGCCGGATGAAGGCGCCGAGGTCGAGGCCGCGGCCCACCTCGGCCAGCGCGCGCGAGTTGACCACGGCGGCCCGCAACTTGGCCAGTTGGCCCTCGGGCAGGTCGGGGTGGATGCGGTACAGCGTGTCGGTGACCACCAGACCGAGCACGGAGTCCCCGAGGAACTCCAGACGCTCGTTGGTGGGCAGCCCGCCGTTCTCGTACGCGAAGGAGCGGTGGGTGAGCGCACGCACCAGAAGGGCGGACTCGAGCTGATACCCGAGCCGCCCTTCCAGGATCGTGTGGGACGAGGCCGTGTCCGCCTGGGCCGGTTCTCCCGCACGCTTACGGGGAGTCGTGTTGGCGTCCGACATAGAGCCTGTCACCCGCCGATCAGACCTCGAGGACCTGGCGGCGGTTGTAGGTGCCGCAGCTGGGGCACGCGATGTGCTGCAGCTTCGGCTCGTGGCAGCGCTCGCACGCCACCAGGGTGGGGACCGCAGCCTTCCACTGCGACCGGCGGTGGCGCGTGTTGCTGCGCGACATCTTCCGCTTCGGAACAGCCACGGCTACTTCTCCTGTGAGTCATCCCCGCGTTCGCGGGGTGCGTTGTCCTTCTCGCCGCCCGAATCGGCCTCGGCGAGTCCCTGCAGCGCCGCCCAACGGATGTCGACGGCATCGTGATGGTGGTCGGGGTCCTCCTCGAGCCGCGCGCCGCACTCGGCGCACAGCCCGGGGCAGTCCTCCCGGCACACCGGCTGCAGCGGCAGTGCGAGCACCACCGCGTCACGCAGCACGGGTTCGAGGTCGAACAGATCGCCCTCGAGAAAGAGCGTGTCCTCCTCCTCGGCGTCGTCGCCGGTGTCCGCGGGGCGGCTCCGGTCGTCGGCGTCGGGGTAGGAGTACATCTCCTGGAAGTCCGCTTCGAGCTCCCGCTCCAGCGGCTCCAGACACCTTACGCACTCCCCTGTCAGCGGTGCGAGGGCGGTGCCTGTGACAAGCACCCCCTCCATGACCGACTCCAGGCGGAGGTCGAGCTCGACGGTCACGCCCTCCCGCACCCCGATGACCTCGATACCGAGGTCCTTGGGGGCCGGGACCGAGCGGGAGAGCCTTTTGAGCGCGCCGGGACGACGACCCAGCTCGCGCGTATCGAACACGAGAGGGGCACGGTGGTCGAGGCGGGCGTTCAGGGCTTCCTGCTTTCTACGGCTGCGGCGGGCCACCCGACGCGAAACTACGAAACGGGCAGCCGAGATCGCGGACGTACACGCGACCGAAGAGCCAGGATACTGGACCGGCCGCCGTAGACCCAATCCGCCCCCGGGGCGGTGGATTGAGGTCAGGCCGGGCTCAGCGGCCCTGCTCGTACTGACGCAGCTGATCCAGGTCGATCATGCTGGTGTCGAACAGGCTGGTCTCGTCGAGGGCCGCGGCGGGCTGCTGGGGCTGGTGGTGCGCCGGGGGTAGCGCCAGCTGCTGCGGCTGCTGCTGCTGCTCGGGGGCGTAGCCGCTCGGGTCGTAGCCCTGGGGCTGCTGCTGCCAGCCGTACGCGTCCTGCTGCTGATAGCCGCCCTGGGCCGGGTACGGGTCCTGCTGCTGCACATAGCCCTGCTGCTGATAGCCGTACGCGTCCTGCTGCTGATAGCCGGCCGTGGCCGTGTAGTACGAGGCGTCGGGCGCCGCCTCGGGCCGCGCCACCGTCACCTGCGCCTGCGACTGGGCCAGGTCCGCCAGGTAGTCGTCGTCGCTGGTCTGGTGGCCGAGCGAGGCGGCGGCGTCCTGGGCGGCCAGGTGCGCGCCCAGTTCATCGATCGCCTGGGCCCCGAGCAGCTTCTGGCGGCCCCGGCCTACCGCCTCCAGCGTCTTGGTGAGCACCGCCGAGACCGCGCCGAGCTTGGTGTCCACGTATTCGTCGGCGCGGTGCCGCAGCGTCTGGGGGTCGGCGCTGCGCTCGGGACCGTCCTCCAGCTGCCCCACCTCGTCCGGCGCCCCGTCCGAGGGACGGCCCAGCAGCTTGCCCCGGCCCCGGTCCACGGAGTCGATGGTCTTGGTCAGCACGACCTCGAAGTTGGCGAGTTTGCTGTCGACGTAGTCGTCGGCCTCGGCGCGGATCTCCTCGGCCTCCCGGCGGGCCTCCTCCAGGATCCGGTCCGCCTCCTCCTGGGACTTTCTGGCCACCTCGGTGTCCGAGACCAGCGAGCCCCGGTGGGCGTGCGCAGTCTCGATGATCCGGTCGGCCTCCTGGCGGGCCTGCTCGACCATGCGGTCGCGGCCGCCGATCACGTCCTGCGCCTGGGCCAGGGAGTCAGGGAGAGCGGCGCGCACCTCTTCGAGCATGGCGAGCAGCTCGGCGCGGTTGATCACGCACGAGGCCGACATGGGCATGGACCGGGCGCTGCCGACGGTGTCGACGATCTCGTCGAGCTTCTTCTGCACGTCCACCTTGGGTGCTCGCCACTCTCTCTTGACGGGACTTGACGGAACTTGACGGAAAGAACTGCAACGGGCGGGAACGACCGGGGACGACTGTACGGCCAGCGGGCCCCGCCCAAAACCCGCCGGCCCGGCCGTCATCGGGTCAGCGCTTGCGCAGCCGCTCGGTCAGCGCCTCGAGCACCAGCGGGGGCACCAGGTGGGAGACGTCGCCGCCCCAGGCCGCCACCTCCTTGACCAGGCTGGAGGAGAGGAAGCTGTAGGTGGGGTTGGTGGGTACGAACAGCGTCTCCACGCCGGAGAGGCCGTTGTTCATCTGGGCCATCTGGAGCTCGTAGTCGAAGTCGCTGACCGCCCGCAGCCCCTTGACGATGGCGGGGATCTCGCGTTCCTTGCAGAAGTCCACGAGGAGGCCGTGGAAGCACTCCACCCGGACGTTCCCGTACTCGGCGGTGACCTGGCGGAGCAGGTCCATCCGCTCGTCCACGGTGAACAGCCCCTGTTTGGACTTGTTGATCATCACGGCGACGTAGACGACGTCGTACAGCTTGGACGCACGGGCGATGATGTCGAGGTGCCCATTGGTGACGGGGTCGAAGGACCCCGGACAGACTGCGCGGCGCACTGGTGGTTCCTCGCTCTCGGGTCCGGTCATGACGCGTTGTCGCACGTCGAGGCGGCGCGACCGTACCAAAGCGTGCCCTCGCCGTATCGACGGGCCCGCAAGCCCTCGAAACCGGCAGGCCACCCGAAATCCCCGCCTCGCGTGCTCCGCTCCACCGTGGCCAGCGCGTCGGGCGCGAGCCACCCGTTACCGGCGAGTGTGAGCAGAATCTCCCGCAGCTCGTCGTCGGCCACCGCGTACGGCGGGTCCAGGAACACCACGTCGTACGGGCCGGTCGAGGGCACCGGACCGGCGATCGTCTGCTCGGCCCGGCCGGTGCGCAGTTCGGCGCCCGGCAGGTCCAGCGCCCGGATGTTGGCCCGGATGGTGCGGGCGGCGCGCGCGTCGGACTCCACCAGCAGCACATGCTCCGCGCCGCGCGAGAGCGCCTCCAGGCCGACCGCGCCCGAGCCGCCGTACAGATCGAGCACCCTGGCCCCGCGCAGCGAGCCCAGCAGCGACTCCCAGGTGGAGAAGAGGCCTTCGCGCGCCCGGTCCGAGGTGGGGCGGGTGCCGTTTCCCGGCGGCACGGCCAGGCGGCGGCCGCCGGCGGCTCCGGCGATCACGCGGGTCATCGGTGACGCAGTCCTTCGCGATGGGAGGGGGCAGCGGCGGGCCGTACGAAGCCGCTGCCCCTTCACCATATGGCGTCCGGGGCCCTGGCCCCGCCCAGGCCCGGCACCCGCGACTCAGCCCTTGTCAGCCCTTGTCGAGGTACTCCTCGCGCTCCTCGTCCAGGAACGCGTCCAGCGCCGTGCGCAGCTCGGGGAAGGCGGTCAGCTCGGGGTCGGCCGCGACGATGGCCGCCGCCTCCTCCCGGGCCGCCGCGATGACCTCCTCGTCGTCGATGACCGCGAGCACCCGCAGCGAGGAGCGCGCCCCGGACTGGGCCTGCCCCAGCACATCGCCCTCGCGCCGCTGCTCCAGGTCGATCCGGGACAGCTCGAAGCCGTCCAGCGTGGCCGCGACCGCGCCGAGCCGGGCGCGGGCGGGGCTGCCCTCCGGCATCTCGCTCACCAGCAGGCACAGCCCGGCGGCCGAGCCACGGCCGACCCGGCCGCGCAGCTGGTGCAGCTGCGAGACGCCGAAGCGGTCCGCGTCCATGATCACCATGGCGGTGGCGTTGGGGACGTTGACCCCGACCTCGATGACCGTCGTGGCGACCAGGACGTCCACCTCGCCCGCGGCGAAGCGGCGCATCACGTCGTCCTTCGCCTCCGGCTGCATCCGGCCGTGCAGCACCTCCACGCTCAGGTCCCGCAGCGGGCCCTTGGCGAGCTGCTCGGCGATGTCGAGGACCGCGAGCGGCGGCCGCTTCTCGGCCTCGTCCTCGGGGGACGCCGCGGAGGACTTGGCGGACGGCTTCGCCGCGGACTTGGCCGGCTTGCGCGCAGCGCCCTTGGGCCCGTCCCCCTCGTCCCCCTCGTCGCCGATGTCGTCGCCGATCCGCGGGCACACCACATAGGCCTGGTGCCCGGCCGCCACCTCCTCGCGCACTCGCTCCCACGCCCGCGCCAGGAAGTGCGGCTTGTCCTTCGCGGGCACCACATGGGAGGCGATCGGGGAGCGCCCGGCCGGCAGCTGGTCCAGGACCGAGGTCTCCAGGTCGCCGAAGACGGTCATGGCGACGGTCCGCGGGATGGGGGTGGCCGTCATCACCAGCAGATGCGGCGGCTGCTTGCCCTTGGAGCGCAGGGCGTCGCGCTGCTCGACGCCGAAGCGGTGCTGCTCGTCGACCACGACCAGGCCCAGATCGTGGAACTGGACCTTGTCCTCGATCAGCGCATGCGTCCCGACCACGATCCCGGCCTCGCCGGTGACCAGGTCCAGCAGCGCCTGGCGGCGGGCCGCGGCGCCCATGGAGCCGGTCAACAGCACGACCTTGGTGCCCTGTTCGGAGCCGCCCAGCATGCCGCCCTCGGCCAGGTCGCCCATCATCTCGGTGATCGAGCGGTGGTGCTGCTGGGCGAGCACCTCGGTGGGCGCGAGCATCGCGGCCTGTCCCCCGCTGTCCACGACGCCCAGCATCGCGCGCAGCGCGACCATGGTCTTGCCGGAGCCGACCTCGCCCTGGAGCAGCCGGTGCATGGGGTGTTCGGTGGCGAGGTCGGCGAAGATCTCCCGGCTGACGCTCCGCTGGCCGTCGGTGAGGGTGAACGGCAGCCGGGCGTCGAAGGCGTCCAGCAGACCGTCCTCGGCCGGGGCGCGCGGCACCGCGGGCAGTTGGGCGTCGGCGTGCCGCCGCCGGGCGAGGGCCACCTGGAGCACGAAGGCCTCGTCCCACTTCAGGCGGTCCCGGGCCGTGGCGATGTCCGTCTTGGTGCGCGGCCGGTGGATCTTCAGCAGCGCCTCGGGGAGCTCGGCCAGCCCGCGGCCCTGCCGCAGGCTCTCGGGCAGCGGGTCGACCAGGCCGTCCCAGCCGGTGGCCGCCAGGCTGTCGAGCAGCGTCCCGACGGCCTTCTCGATCTTCCAGGACTCCAGCTGGGCGCAGGCGGGATACAGCGGCCGCAGCTGGTTGGCCCAGGCCTCCACGGCCTCCGCGCCGTCCTCCTTGCCGAGCATCTCGTACGCGGGGTGGGCGAGCTGGCGCACATTGCGGAAGACGCCGACCTTGCCCGCGAACATGCCCCGGCGGCCGGGGAGCAGCTCCTTCTGCGCCCCGTAGACGCCCCGGCCGAAGAAGACCAGCTGGAGCCGGCCGCTGCCGTCGGTGAGGGTGACCTCCAGGCGCTGCTTGGTGCCGCGGTCGAACTTGTGCACACGGGCGTCGGCGACCTGCGCCACGACCGTCACATGCTCGTCCAGGGGCAGCTCGGACAGCCGGGTCAGCTCGCCGCGCTCGGCGTACCGCCTGGGGTAGTGGTGCAGCAGATCGCCGATCGTGTGCAGGTCGAGGTGGTCGGCCATCACCTTCGCGGTGTTGCCGCCGAGCACCTTCTTCAGGGGTTCATCCAGCGCGGGCACGCAGTCCATTGCACACCACGGCACCGACAAGCGGGGCCATTGAGTCCGACGAGACGCCTGCTGTGCGGGGCTATTCGATGCCTATGATCAGCGGCACATCGGACTGGCCGCCCGGGTAGACCACCGTGTCGACGGCGAAGTGCCCCTCCCGTACGTGGCGCTCCAGGTGCTCGGCGACACCGTCGGGCAGGTCCGCGCCCAGCACCAGCGTGACCAGTTCGCCGCCCGCGGCAAGCATCCGGTCCAGCACGGTCTCGGCGGTGCCCGCGAGGCCGTCGCCGATCACCGCCACATCGCCGTCGATGAGCCCGAGTACGTCCCCCGCCTGGCACACCCCGGCCATGGTCCAGAACTGGCGCTCGGCGACGGCCAGCTCGGCGTAGCGGGTGGCGCCCGCGGCGGAGGTCATGGCCACGACGTCCTCGTCGAAGCTGCGGCCCGGCTCGTGCACGGCGAGCGCGGCGAGGCCCTGGACCGGGGAGCGGGTGGGGATGACCGCCACCCGTACGCCGTCGGCGCGGGCCTGGGCGGCGGCGGCCGCGGCGGTGTGGCGCAGCTCGGTGTCGTTCGGCAGCAGGACGACCTCCTGGGCGCCGGCCCGCCGGACGGCCTCGGTCAGCTCGCCCGCGGCCGGCCGCTCCCCGGGGCGCGCGGCGACCACGGTCGCGCCGACCTCGGCGCACAGCGCGGCCAGGCCCTCGCCGGGGACGACCGCGACCACGGCGCGCGGTGCGCGCTCCGCGCGGGCGCCCTGGGGCTCGGCGGCGCCCGGCCGGTCCGGGCGGGCGGTGTCGGCCGTGCGGGGCCGGGGGTAGGGCTGGTCGGCGTGGGCCCGGCGGGCGGCGGCGGTGTCGAAGTGGGTGATGCGGATGCGGTGCGGGCGGCCCGCCTCGACGCCCGCCTCCACGGCCGCTCCCGCGTCGTCCACATGGACGTGTACGTTCCACAGCCCGTCGCCGCCGACGACCACCAGGGAGTCGCCGAGCGCGTCCAGCCGCTCACGGAGCCGGGCGACGGCCGGCTCGTCCGCCTCCAGCAGATAGATCACCTCGAAGGCGGGTCCGCAGTCGGCGCCCTCGCCGTCGGGCCCGGCGTCGGCGGCGGCCGCGGGCCCGGGGGCCGGGCAGCATCCGGGGGCCGTGACCGGCCCGTCGGCCGGGGCCCGGCCCGAGGTGGCCTCGGCGAGGGCGCCGAGTACCACCACCAGCCCGTAGCCGCCCGCGTCGACGACGCCCGCGCGGGCCAGCACCCCGAGCTGAGCGGGGGTGGCCTCCAGGGCGGTCCGGGCGCCCTCGTACGCCGCGCGGGCCACCGCGGCCGGGTCTCCCTCGGCGCGCCCCGCGGAGTCGGCCGCGGCCCGCGCCACGGTCAGCACGGTGCCCTCGACCGGGTGGGCCACGCCCAGGTACGCCAGCTCGGCCGCGCGCCGCAGGGCCCGGCGCAGGCCGTCCGCCCCACCGTCGTCGCCGCCTCCGTCGCCACCTCCGTCGCCGCTGGGGCCGTCGCCGTCCGCGAGGACGTCCGCCATGCCGCGCAGCAGCTGCGCCAGGATGGTGCCGGAGTTGCCGCGCGCCCCGATCAGGGCGCCGTGGGCCATGGCGCGCACCGCCTCGGGCAGGCTCGGGCGGGCGGCGGTCCCCTGGGCCGCGGCGTGGCCGTCGAACGCGGCGGCGACGGCCTGGGCGGCGGACTCGACGGTCAGATAGAGATTGGTGCCGGTGTCCGCGTCCGCGACCGGATAGACGTTGATCGCGTCGATCTCCTCGCGAGCGCGGCCGAGCGCGTCCAGCGCCAGGGCGCACCAGGTGCGTACCGCATCGGCGTCGAGCGTGTGCGGCACGTACGTCCTCCTCGGGAGGGCAGGGGGCGGGACCGTTATCGCAGGGTAGTCGCCACCCCCGGCGCAGGCCCGGGCGACCGTGGTAATTTCGGGGTAGCGGAGCAGGCGTTGTATATTGCTCCGGTTGCCCGATGAAAATCGGGCCATTCCCCTGGCATCACCGCCGATCGTTCACGATCCCGGCGCGCCGGGGTTCACCGTAAGTGTCTGTCTCCTCGCGCCAGCGGGGTTGACCCGTCTTTGGAGTAACCCGTGGCTGCCAACTGCGACGTCTGCGGCAAGGGGCCGGGCTTCGGCAACAACATCTCGCACTCGCACCGCCGCACCCGCCGTCGTTGGAACCCCAACATCCAGACGGTGCGCGCTGTGGTCGGTCGGACCCCGAAGCGGCTCAACGTCTGCACCTCGTGCATCAAGGCCGGCAAGGTTTCGCGCTGAATCTCCCGCGCGGGCGGGGGCGACCCCGTGCGCGTGCCGAGTGCGACCCTTCCGGTTGCCGAGCCGGTCCACCTCGTGGTGGACCGGCTTTTCGCATGCCCTGAGTTCCCGGTCCAGTCCCGGGCTCGTCTCCGAGGTCAGCGCCACCGCCAGCCGTGATCCACCGGGCCGATCCCCCGGCCCAGCGGGAATCCGGCCGCGATCGCGCCCGTGACGTACTCCTTGGCCGCCGCGACGGCCTCCGGCACCCCGGCCCCCAGCGCCAGATGCGAGGCGATGGCCGAGGCGAGGGTGCAGCCCGTGCCGTGCGTATGGCGGTTGTCGTGCCGGGGCGCGCGCAGCCAGTGCTCCTCGGTGCCGTCGGTCAGCAGGTCGACCGCGTCGCCGTCCAGATGGCCGCCCTTGATCAACGCCCATCGCGGGCCGAACTCCAGAACCGCGCCCGCGGCCCGCCGCAGATCCCCCTCCCCCGCCACCGTCACACCCGTGAGCTGGGCGACCTCGTCCAGGTTGGGCGTGGCCACGGTCGCGACCGGCAGCAGCCGGGTGCGGACCGAGCCGAGGGCCTCCGCGGCGAGCAGGGCGTCGCCGTGTTTGGAGACCCCGACCGGGTCGACCACGACCGGGGCGGAGACGTCCGCGAGCAGCCCGGCGACGGTCTCGACCAGCTCGGCGGTGGCCAGCATCCCGGTCTTGACCGCCTGCACCCCGATGTCGTCGACGACGCTGCGGAACTGGGCCCGTACGGCCTCGGCGGGCAGCTCCCACGCACCGCTCACGCCCAGCGAATTCTGCGCCGTCACGGCCGTGATCACGCTCATGCCGTGCACGCCGAGGGCCAGCATCGCCTTCAGGTCGGCCTGAATACCGGCACCGCCGCCGGAGTCGGATCCGGCGACGGTGAGGACGCGGGGCGGGGCCATGGGCCTGGTGGGCGGTGGTGCGGGGGAAGTCGCCATGTCGCCGAATCTACTCGGCGTTCCGATGGGCGCTTCCCGAAGGCGCTTCCGGCCGGTGCTTCCGGCCGGTGCTTCCCGTCGGCGCTTCTAGTCGGCGCTCTTGTCCTTGCCGAAGTGGTCCCAGCCCGCGTGCGGCCAGGGCGCGCCGTCCACGGTCACCTGCGGCAGCGCCGAGGGGTTGAGCACCTCGCCGATCACCTTCCAGCGGGCGGGCAGCTTCGCGTCCGGCGGGAAGGTGGCCACGATCGCGTGGTCCTCGCCCCCGTTGAGCACCCACTGAAGCGGATCGACGCCCACCGCCTGCCCGATGTCGGACATCTGGGAGGGGATGTCGATGTCCCCCGAGCGCAGATCGATCCGGACCTTGCTGGCCTCCGCGATATGCCCGAGGTCGGCGACCAGCCCGTCGCTGACGTCGGTCATGGCGGTCGCGCCGAGCCCGGCGGCTGCGGGCCCCGCGTGGTACGGCGGCTCCGGGCGGCGGTGCGCCTCCACGAAGGCGCGCGGCGAGCGGAAGCCGCGGGAGAGCACCGCGTGTCCGGCCGCCGACCAGCCGAGCCAGCCCGTGACCGCGACCACGTCGCCCGGCTGGGCACCGGATCGGGTGACCGGCTCGTGGTTGCGCAGATCGCCCAGAGCGGTGATGGCCACGGTGATGGTGTCGCCGCGCACCACATCGCCGCCCACCACGGCCGCGCCCGCCACCTGGCACTCGTCGCGGATGCCGTCCATCAGCTCGGCGGGCCAGGTCACCGGGAGTTCGGCGGGCACCACCAGGCCCAGCAGGAGCGCGGTGGGCACCGCGCCCATGGCCGCGATGTCCGCGAGGTTCTGGGCGGCGGCCTTGCGGCCGACGTCATAGGCGGTGGACCAGTCGCGGCGGAAGTGCCGGCCCTCCAGCAGTACGTCCGTACTGGCCACGACCCGCCGGTCCGGCGCGGCCACGACCGCGGCGTCATCGCCGGGCCCAAGCCGTACCGCCGGGGTGGTGGTGAGCCGGGAGGTGAGCTCTCTGATGAGCCCGAACTCCCCCAACTCGCCCACGGTGCCCTTCATCCCATTGCCCCTTCGCACTTGTCGCTCGCTGCCCGCCGCGCCGCGCACGCCGCGCGGGTCTCCCCGCGTCGCTCGGCGACGCGGTACCGTGGCGTCCCTTCTCCCCACATGATCCTCGTAGCCGCCCTGGAGGTTCCGTGGTACAGGCGTACATCCTGATCCAGACCGAGGTCGGCAAGGCGTCGACCGTCGCCGACGTCATCGCCAAGATCCCCGGAGTGATACAGGCCGAGGACGTCACCGGCCCGTATGACGTCATCGTGCGCGCACAAGCGGAGACGGTCGATGAACTCGGCCGCATGGTGGTCGCGAAGGTCCAGCAAGTGGACGGCATCACCCGCACCCTGACCTGCCCGGTCGTCCATCTGTGACTCCCCGTATGCTCGGCCCGTGAATTGCGCACACCGTAGCCCCCGCCGCAGGGCCGTCACCACGCCCGCCGCCGTGGCGCTGCTCGTGCTGTCGGCGGCCGGTTGCTCCCTCGTCGGAGACACCGACGGTTCACTGTCCCTCTCGGTTCCCAAGCCGACGGCGGAGGCGGCCAGGCTCTGCCGGGCGCTGCACAAGGAACTGCCGAAGACTCTGGAGGGGCTGAAGCGGCGCACCCCCGAGCCCGCCTCGGACCTCACCGCCGCCTGGGGCGACCCCGCCATAAAGCTGCGCTGCGGGGTCGCGAAGCCCCTCAAGCTCACACCCGGCACCGAACACTACGACCCGTACGTCAACTCGGCCGAGGTCAACGGCGTGAAGTGGCTGCCGGAGCAGCTGGACGACGGCTACCGCTTCACGACCGTGCTGCGCCGGGCGTATGTGGAGGTGACGGTGCCCGGGAAGTACGCGCCGGAGGTCAACCCGCTCGTCGATCTGGCGAGCGCCGTCGAGAAGAGCGTGCCCGAGGGCGTGGTCTGAGAGGCCCCGTACGCACCGGCCCCGGGCGCGCCGCCCGGGGCCATGGCGTCGTCGTCGCCTAGCGCAGCCCCGTCGGGCGGCGCAGCGCGGCCTGGATGAGCCGGTCCACCAGTTCCGGGTAGCTCACGCCGCTCTCCTGCCACATCCGCGGGTACATCGAGATGGGCGTGAAGCCGGGCATGGTGTTGATCTCGTTGATCACGAATTCGCCGTTGTCCTGGAGGAAGAAGTCCGCGCGGACCAGGCCCTCGCAGGACGTCGCCTCGAACGCCCGCACCGCGAGCTCCTGCACCCGCTCGGTCTGCTCCGCGGTGAGCGGCGCGGGCACCACGCCGTCCGCCGAGTCGATGTACTTCGCCTCGAAGTCGTAGAAGTCGTGGGCGGAGACCGGCGGGATCTCGGCGGGCACGCTGGCCCGCGGGCCGTCCTCGAACTCCAGCACACCGCATTCGATCTCGCGGCCGCGCAGCAGCGCCTCGACGACGATCTTCGGGTCGTGGCGCCGCGCCTCCTCGATCGCCTCCTCCAGGCCGGAGATGTCGTCGACCTTGGAGATGCCGATGGAGGAACCCGCGCGCGCGGGCTTCACGAAGACCGGCCAGCCGTGCTCACCGGCGAAGTCGACGATCTTCTTGCGCGCGGCGGCGGGGTCCTGCTCCCACTCGCGGGGGCGGATCACCTCGTACGGGCCGACCGGCAGCCCGAAGGAGACGAACACCCGCTTCATGTACTCCTTGTCCATGCCGACGGCGGAGGCGAGGACTCCGGCGCCCACATAGGGCACGCCGGACAGCTCGAGCAGCCCCTGAAGGGTGCCGTCCTCGCCATAGGGGCCGTGCAGCATGGGAAAGACCACGTCGACCTCGCCGAGCGCCTTGGGCACCGCGCCCGGCTCGGCGTAGACCACCTCGCGGTTGCCCTGCTCGACCGGGAGCAGGACCGAGCCCTCCTCGGACTCGGCGAGCCCCTCGACGCTGGGCAGCACCCGGTCCGCGATGGCCATCCGGTCGGGCTCGTCGACGGTCAGCGCCCAACGCCCGTCGCCCGTGATCCCGATCGGCAGCACGTCGTACTTCTCGCGGTCGATGGCGCGCAGCACCGCGCCGGCGGTGACCACCGAGATGGTGTGCTCGGAGCTGCGGCCGCCGAACACGACGGCGACGCGCAGCTTCCGCGGCTCCCCTCCGGAAGGGGGCGGGACAGGGCTGGGGGCGGGGCTCTGGCTGCTCATAACGCGTTGAGATTACCTTGCGGTCCGGGCGTGGTCAGTGTCGCTCGGGCTTCGCGCTGCGCGACATCAGCTCTTTCAGCGCGACCAGCGGCGGTTTGCCGTCGTGGACGACGCTCACCACGGTCTCGGTGATCGGCATGTCGACGTCGTGCCGCCGGGCGAGATCGAGCACGGACTCGCACGACTTGACGCCCTCGGCGGTCTGCTTGGTGACCGCGATGGTCTCCTCCAGCGTCATGCCCCGGCCGAGGTTGGTGCCGAAGGTGTGGTTCCGGGACAGCGGCGAGGAGCAGGTGGCGACCAGGTCGCCCATGCCCGCCAGGCCCGCGAAGGTGTGCGCGTCGGCGCCCATGGCGAGCCCCAGCCGGGTCGTTTCCGCCAGTCCCCGGGTGATCAGCGACGCCTTGGCGTTGTCGCCGAGCCCCATTCCGTCGGCGATGCCCACGGCGAGCGCGATGACGTTCTTGACCGCTCCGCCGAGCTCGCAGCCGACCACGTCGGTGTTGGTGTACGGGCGGAAGTACGGGGTGTGGCAGGCGGCCTGGAGGCGGCGCGCCACGGCCTCGTCGCGGCAGGCGACCACCGAGGCGGCGGGCTGGCGGGCCGCGATCTCCTTGGCCAGGTTGGGCCCGGTGAGCACGGCGACCCGCTCCGCGGGCGCCTCGGCGACCTCCCCGATCACCTCGCTCATCCGCTTGGCGGTGCCCAGTTCCACGCCCTTCATCAGGGAGACCAGCACGGTGTCGGCGGGCAGCAGCGGCGCCCACTCGGCGAGGTTGCCGCGCAGCGTCTGGGAGGGCACGGCGAGCACGGTGAACTCGGCGCCCCGGGCCGCCTCCGCCGGGTCGGTGGTGGCCCGTACCGACCGCGGCAGCTCGGTCCCCGGCAGATAGTCGGGGTTGGCGCGGGTGGTGTTGATGGCCTCCACGGGGCCGGGCCTGCGGCCCCACAGCGTCACCTCGCAGCCCGCGTCGGCGAGCACCATCGCGAAGGCGGTGCCCCAGGAGCCGGTGCCGTAGACGGCGCAGCGCGTCACTTGCTCTCCTCTTCGGCCGCGGGGGGTTCCCCGGCGGCGCGGGACTTACCGGCCCGGTAGTCGTAGCGCTCGGTGGGCGCGGGCTCCCCGCGCACCTCGGAGAGGAGTTCGGCGACCGCCGCCATGATGTCGTCGGTGGCCGCCCGCAGCACCTCGGCGGTGGGCTCCTTGCCGTAGTACGCGGACAGGTCCACGGGCGGGCCCGCGTGCACCGTCAGCGTCTTGCGGGGGAAGAACCGGGGCCGCTTGGCGTACGGCGGCAGCGCCTGGTTGGCGCCCCACTGCGCGACGGGGATCACGGGCGCCTTGGTGAGCAGCGCGACGCGCGCCGCGCCGGTCTTGCCGCGCATGGGCCACAGCCCGGGGTCGCGGGTGAGGGTGCCCTCGGGGTAGAAGGCCACGCACTCGCCCCTGTTGACGGCGTCCACGGCGGCCCGGAAGGCGTTGGCCGCGTCGGTGGACTCCCGGTAGACGGGGATCTGCGAGGTCCCGCGCAGGAAGGCGCCCACAAAGCCGCCCTTGAAGACGCCGGCCTTGATCAGGAAGCGCGGCATGCGCCCGGTGTTGTACTGGAAGTGGGCGTACGAGAAGGGATCGAGATGTGAGTTGTGGTTGATCGCGGTGATAAATCCGCCGTCGACGGGAATGTGCTCCATTCCGCGCCAGTCCCGCTTGAAGAGGACCACGAGCGGCGGTTTCACCAGGACCGCCGCCAAGCGGTACCAGAAGCCGATTCTGCGGCCGGACACTCGGAACATCCTCCTCTTGGACCCTGCTGACCTGCTGGCTTTGCTGCCCGTCCGGGCAGCCGCACAAGTGTCGCCCCAGACACCCGGTCTGTCGAGCACACCGTAACCCCGCACGTCCCCGGCGGCTCCGACAGCAGGCGAGAATGAGGCCCGTGGGAAGCGATGGAGTCCGTGGGGCGTGGACGCTGGTGGTGCCGCTGAAGCCCTTGTCCCAGGCCAAGAGCAGGCTCGCCGACGCCGCGGGGGACGCTCTGCGGCCGGGGCTCGCCCTGGCGTTCGCGCAGGACACGGTGGCCGCCGCCCTGGCGTGCCGGGCGGTGCGCGGGGTGACGGTCGTCACGGACGACCCGCTCGCGGCGCGGGAGCTGTCGGCCCTCGGCGCCCGGATCCTCCCGGACCCGCCGGGCGGCGGCCTGAACGCGGCGCTCACGCAGGGCGCCCTGGCCGTGCGGCAGCAGCTCCCCACGGCCGCCGTGGCGGCCCTGAACGCCGATCTCCCGGCCTTGCGGCCGGAGGAGCTCGAGCAGGTGCTCGAGGCCGCCTCCGCCTTTCCACGGGCCTTTCTGGCGGATGCGGCGGGGGTGGGCACGACGCTGCTCGCGGCGGCGCCTGGGGTGGAGCTGTCCCCCGCGTTCGGCGGGCCCTCCCGGGCCCGGCACCGGGCGTCGGGGGCGCGGGAGATATGGCTGCGGGGGGTCGACTCGGTGCGGCGCGACGTGGATACGGGCGCGGACCTGCGGGCCGCGCTGGCGCTCGGGGTGGGCCCGCACACCGCGCGCCACCCCGTCCCGGGCCCCGCGTAGCCCGCGGCGCGGCTGCCCACAACCGGGGCTCCGCCCCGGACCCCGGTCCTCAATCGCCGGACGGGCTTGATCTGCCCGGAAAACCCCGCCGCTACGCTGGTTGTATGCAGGCGACCGCGTACACATACGACTCCGAGACCCGCTCCGGCAGCGTGCTGCTGGACGACGGGACCCCGTTGCCCTTCGACGCGGCGGCCTTCGACGCCGGAGGGCTGCGGCTGCTGCGCCCCGGGCAGCGGGTGCGGATCGAGGTGGAGGGCGAGAGCGAGGCGCGCCGCGTCGTCCTGGTGACCCTGCACACCTTCTGACGCTCCAGCCTCCCGAACACACCGCGGGCCGGGCTCCTCCTGGGAGCCCGGCCCGGCGCGTGACGCCGCCCTGCGTGCCGCTGACCCGCGGATCAGCGCTTCCGGGCGGTGGTGGCCTTCTTGGCCGTGGTCTTGCGCGCGGTGGTCTTGCGCGCCGGGGCCTTCTTCGCCGCCGCCTTCTTCGCCGTGGCGGCCGCCTTCTTGACCGTGGTCTTCTTCGCCGCGGCCTTCGCCGGCGCCTTCTTCGCCGCCGCCGCCTTCGCGGGGGCCTTCTTGGCGGCGACCTTCTTCGCGGCGGGCGCGGCCTTCTTCGCCGCGGCCTTCTTGGCCGCCGCCTTCTTCGCCGCGACCTGGAGGCTGCCCTTGGGGGCCTTCTTCACGGCCACCTCGCCGCCCCGCGGGAGCTTCTTCGAGCCGCTCACCAGGTCCTTGAACCCCTGGCCCGCGCGGAAGCGGGGCACCGAGGTCTTCTTGACCCGGACGCGCTCCCCGGTCTGCGGGTTGCGGGCGTAACGAGCCGGACGCTCGACCTTCTCGAACGAGCCGAATCCGGTGACCGAAACTCGCTCCCCGGAGACGACCGCACGGACCATCGCGTCCAGTACCGCGTCAACCGCCTCCGCCGCCTGCTGACGGCCGCCGAGCTTGTCGGCAATCGCTTCTACGAGCTGCGCCTTGTTCACGTCTTCCCCTTCGGAGACATTGCCAGAACGAATGTGTTCAAGCTTTTTCGCACGTTAGGCAGATATATACCGCAAATCAAACACGAAACGGGCTTATCACCCTTGTGCCGCAACGCACTCGGATGTCATGGATGTCCGTCGGAGTCGGGATCTTGGGGGAAACGTCCCTCGTCGAGGTCGTTCATCAACCGCTCGAGACGCCGCGCTGCGTCCGCGAGATCGTGTTTCGCCGCCGCCGTGATGACCAGCAGCTTCCGGGACAGCGCCATCCGTACGCCCTCCGGGACTTGCAGTGAGCGCACCCTTGTGTGCGCTTCCTTGAGCCGGTCCGCGACAAGCCCGTAGAGCTCGAGTTGGCCGTCGCGTTCCATGCACTGATTGTGCCATCTGAGGCGAGTTGTCGCTTCAGGGGGCCTCAACATGCCGATGCGCCGCCGGTCCGGGGACCGGCGACGCATCGTGTCAAACATGCTCTGTCCAGGGAAGACCCAGGGGGCTCAGACCTCAACCGTGCTCGGCTTGAAGGTCGGCCGCCGGGCCTCGTACGCGGCGATCTCGGCCTCCTGCCGGAGGGTGAGACTGATGTCGTCCAGCCCCTCCAGGAGTCGCCATCGGGCGTTCTCGTCAAGCTCAAAATCAGCCGTGATTCCCTCGGCTCGAACCTGGCGGTCGACCAGGTCCACGGCGACCTCGGCCGACGGGTCGGCCTCGACCAGCTTCCACAGCCGGTCCACGGTCTCCTGCGGCAGCACCACCGTCAGGAGGCCGTTCTTGAGGGAGTTGCCACGGAAGATGTCGGCGAAGCGCGAGGAGATGACGGCCTTGAAGCCGTAGTTCTGAAGCGCCCACACCGCGTGCTCACGCGAGGAGCCGGTGCCGAAGTCGGGGCCGGCGACCAGCACGGTCGCGCCCTTGCGCTCGGGGCGGTTGAGCACGAAGTCCGCGTCCTTGCGCCAGGCCTCGAAGAGCCCGTCCTCGAAACCGTCGCGGGTGACCTTCTTGAGCCAGTGCGCGGGGATGATCTGGTCGGTGTCGACGTTGCTGCGGCGCAGCGGGACGGCCCGGCCGGTGTGCGTGGTGAATGCTTCCATGACTGCTCAGGCCCCCACGGGAACGGTTGCGTCGGCGTCGGACAGATCGGCGGGCGAGGCCAGATGGCCGAGGACCGCGGTGGCAGCGGCCACCTGCGGCGAGACCAGGTGGGTGCGGCCGCCCTTGCCCTGCCGGCCCTCGAAGTTGCGGTTGGAGGTGGACGCCGACCGCTCGCCGGGCGCCAGCTGGTCGGGGTTCATGCCCAGACACATCGAGCAGCCCGCGTGCCGCCACTCGGCGCCGGCCGCGGTGAACACCTTGTCAAGCCCCTCCTCCACGGCCTGGAGGGCGACCCGCACGGAGCCGGGGACGACCAGCATCCGCACCCCGTCGGCCACGGCACGGCCGGACAGGACGGAGGCGGCGGAGCGCAGGTCCTCGATACGGCCGTTGGTGCAGGAGCCGACGAAGACGGTGTCGACCTTGATGTCCCGCAGCGCCTGACCAGCCGTCAGACCCATGTACTCCAGGGCCTTCTCGGCGGCCAGCTTCTCGCTGGCGTCCTCGTAGGAGGCGGGGTCGGGGACGCGGGCCGACAGCGGCGCGCCCTGGCCCGGGTTGGTGCCCCAGGTGACGAACGGCGCGAGCTCGGCGGCGTCGATGACCACCTCGCGGTCGAAGACCGCGTCGTCATCGGTGCGCAGCGTGCGCCAGTACTCCACGGCGGCGTCCCAGTCGGCGCCCTGGGGGGCGTGGGCGCGGCCCTGGAGATACGCGAAGGTGGTCTCGTCCGGGGCGATCATGCCCGCCCGGGCGCCGGCCTCGATGGACATGTTGCAAACGGTCATCCGGGATTCCATCGAGAGCTTCTCGATGGCGGAGCCCCGGTACTCGAGGACATAGCCCTGGCCGCCGCCGGTGCCGATCTTCGCGATGATCGCCAGGATCAGGTCCTTGGCCGTGACCTCCTCGGGCAGCTCGCCCTCGACCGTGATCGCCATGGTCTTGAAGGGCGCGAGCGGCAGCGTCTGGGTGGCCAGCACATGCTCGACCTGGCTGGTGCCGATGCCGAACGCGAGCGCGCCGAAGGCGCCATGGGTGGAGGTGTGGCTGTCACCGCAGACCACGGTGGTGCCCGGCTGGGTCAGTCCCAGCTGGGGGCCCACCACGTGGACAACGCCCTGCTCGACGTCGCCGAGCGGGTGCAGCCGTACGCCGAACTCCGCGCAGTTCTTGCGCAGCGTCTCCAACTGGACCCGGGAGACCGGGTCGGCGATCGGCTTGTCGATGTCCAGGGTGGGGGTGTTGTGGTCCTCGGTCGCGATGGTGAGGTCGGTGCGACGGACCTGGCGGCCGGCCTTGCGGAGGCCGTCGAAGGCCTGCGGGCTGGTCACCTCGTGGAGCAGGTGCAGATCGATGAAGAGGAGGTCGGGCTCGCCTTCGGCGCGCCGGACGACATGGTCGTCCCAGACCTTCTCCGCGAGTGTCCGTCCCATCGCTTTCCCTCCGGCCGGCAACATCGCCGGCCCTGCTCGTGTGGCTGCGCACCCTGGTCTATGGGCCCGCCATTACAGAGTGGCGCGTCGCCTCGTAAATTGAACTTGCGTTTCACAGTGTGAGACGCGAATATCGTTTCATGGACAACTCTAGTGGCGTCGGCGTTCTCGACAAGGCGGCTCTGGTACTGAGCGCTCTGGAGTCCGGTCCGGCCACCCTCGCCGGGCTGGTCGGGGCCACCGGTCTCGCGCGCCCCACGGCGCACCGGCTCGCGGTAGCGCTCGAGCACCACCGGATGGTGGCGCGTGACATGCAGGGACGCTTCATCCTCGGCCCGCGGCTGGCCGAGCTGGCCGCGTCGGCGGGCGAGGACCGCCTGCTCGCCACGGCGGGCCCGGTCCTCACGCATCTGCGGGACGTGACCGGGGAGAGCGCGCAGCTGTATCGGCGCCAGGGCGACATGCGCATCTGCGTGGCGGCGGCGGAGCGGCTGTCCGGACTGCGGGACACCGTGCCGGTGGGCTCGACGCTGCCCATGAAGGCCGGCTCCGCTGCCCAGATCCTGATGGCCTGGGAGGAGCCGGAGCGGCTGCACCGCGGGCTCCAGGGGGCCCGTTTCACGGCGACCGCGCTGTCGGGCGTACGGCGGCGCGGCTGGGCCCAGTCGATCGGCGAGCGGGAGCCCGGCGTGGCCTCGGTGTCCGCGCCCGTACGAGGCCCGTCCAACCGCGTGGTCGCGGCGGTCTCGGTGTCCGGGCCGATCGAGCGACTGACCCGGCACCCGGGCCGGATGCACGCCCAGGCGGTCATCGACGCGGCCGCGCGCCTGACGGACGCCCTCCGCCGGGGCGCCTGACCCCCGGCCGGGCGCTCAGCCCGGTGGCAGCCGGGGGAGAACCGAGCCCTTCAAAGAGCGAGCCGGTCGGCCGCGCGGTCACCGCGGCGGCCGACCGGGATGACGCCGGTGGCCTTGGCCAGGCCGAACTCCGGCATGTTGATGTAGACGGCCTCGTGCGCACCGGCCGGGACGACGAAGGTCTCGTGCCAGAAGCCGACCTTGCCCCGGCCCTCCCGCATCCGCCGGTTGAACGCCGCCCAGGCCGGCCGGTGCGCCTTGCCCTGGTCAGCCGCGTACGCCAGCAGCTTCTCGTGCGACTCCCAGTACTGGACGACGTAGATCAGCCGCGGCGGGCCGAACAGCAGCTGGTACCCCAGCATGCCGCTGTCCTTGTCCCGCGACAGCTCGCGCAGCATCCGCGGCATCGCCCGGAACACCGGCCACCAGCTGCGCAGCGCCCGGAAGCGGTTGATCCGCATGCCGATCATGAAGACGGTCACCCCGCCCTCGGCGTCGGCGGTCATGCGCCCGGCTATCGGCTTGGCACCCATGGCGATCCCCTCATCCCTCACAACGCGGTAATCTCGGATAGCGGCACTATCCAATGATTGGATAGTGTCACTCTCCAACCAGGAAGGCAAGTGGATGCGTCTCAAGGAGCTGAGCCAGCGCAGCGGGGTGCCCACCGCGACGATCAAGTACTACCTGCGCGAGCGGCTGCTGCCGCCCGGCGAGCGCGTCAGCGCCACCCAGGCCGAGTACGGCGAGGAGCATCTGCGCAGACTGCGGCTGGTGCGGGCGCTGATCCAGGTGGGCCGGGTGCCGGTGGCAACGGCCCGGGAGGTACTGGAGACCGCGGAGGACGAGTCACTGCCCCAGAACACCCGCATGGGTGCCGCGGTCTGGGCGCTGCCGCACGGCCCGGAGCCGGCCGAGGACGACCCCGAGACGGCGGACGCCCGGCACCAGGTCGACACCCTGCTGGAGCGGCTCGGCTGGACGTACGGCCAGGAGCTCGGCGACACCTCTCCCGCGTACGGGATGCTGGTGGCGGCCATCGCCTCGCTGGCCCGTCTCGGCTATCCGCACGAGACCGACCATCTGCTGCTGCATGCCCGCCTGGCCGCCGAACTGGCCGTCGCGGACCTGGATCTGGTCGAGAAGTACGGCGGCTCCCCCACGGAGCGGATCGAGGCGGTCGTCGCGCTGACGGTGCTGTACGAACCCGTACTGCTGGCCCTGCGGCGACTCGCGGAAACCGAGGAATCCGGCCGCCGTTTCACCGATTCCTGACACGAAAAAGCCCTCCGTGAAAAACACGCAGGGCTTTCGCAATAAAGTACCCCCGACCGGATTCGAACCGGCGCTACCGCCTTGAGAGGGCGGCGTGCTAGGCCGCTACACAACGGGGGCTTGAGTACTGCGCTGGGCTACCAGGACTCGAACCTAGACTAAATGAACCAGAATCACTCGTGCTGCCAATTACACCATAGCCCATGGTATAGACCAGTACCCCCGACCGGATTCGAACCGGCGCTACCGCCTTGAGAGGGCGGCGTGCTAGGCCGCTACACAACGGGGGCCCTAGCGATCTCCGTCTCCGTAAAGAAGAGATCCGTACCCCCGACCGGATTCGAACCGGCGCTACTGCCTTGAGAGGGCAGCGTGCTAGGCCGCTACACAACGGGGGCTTGGTCCTGCTGATCAAGAGACTTACGGAAGTACCGAAAAGATCCCTTGCTGGGGTACCAGGACTCGAACCTAGACTAAGTGAACCAGAATCACTCGTGCTGCCAATTACACCATACCCCACCAAAACTCCACCCTTTGAGGGGTGTTGTCTGGTTTTGCGCCCCGGTCCGGCCTCTCGGCCCGCCCGGGCGGCGCAGGAAGAACATTACCCGATGGTGGACGGGCCACCAAAACGAGTATCGACGCGTCGCGGACGCCGAAGGCGACCACCGGAGCCCGGTGACCGCCCTCGTACGCGCGTGAGCTGCCGCCCTACGCCGTCAGCTTCGCCAGCGCGGCGTCGACACGGGCCAGGGTGCGCTCGCGGCCCAGGACCTCCAGCGACTCGAACAGCGGCAGGCCGACCGTGCGGCCGGTGACGGCGACTCGCACCGGCGCCTGGGCCTTGCCCAGCTTGAGGCCGTGCTCCTCGCCGGCCGCCAGGACCGCCGCCTTCAGGGTCTCGGCGTTCCAGTCGGCCTCGGCGAGTCGGGTGCGGACCGAGGCGAGCAGCGCGTCGGCGCCCGGCTTCATCGCCTTCGTCCAGGACGCCTCGTCCGCCACCGGCTCGTCGAGGAAGAGGAAGTCCACGTTCGCGGTGATGTCGGACAGCACCGTCAGCCGGGTCTGGGCCAGCGGGGCCAGCGTCTCGAAGGCCTCCGCGTCGAAGGCCTCCGGGGCCCAGGGCGCGTGCGGCGCCTTCAGCCAGGGCTCGCAGGCCTCGATGAACGCCTTCACATCCAGCCGCCGGATGTGGTCGGCGTTGATCGCCTCGGCCTTCTTGAGGTCGAACCGCGCCGGGTTGGCGTTCACATCCGCGATGTCGAACGCGGCGACCATCTCGTCCAGCGGGAAGACATCCCGGTCGGGCGCCAGCGACCAGCCCAGCAGGGAGAGGTAGTTGAGCAGACCCTCGGGGAGGAAGCCGCGCTCCCGGTAGAGGTTCAGCGAGGCCTGCGGGTCGCGCTTGGAGAGCTTCTTGTTGCCCTCGCCCATCACATACGGCAGATGACCGAAGGCGGGCACGGTGCCGCTTCCGACGCCGATCTCGGCGAGGGCGCGGTAGAGCGCGATCTGGCGCGGGGTGGAGGACAGCAGGTCCTCGCCGCGCAGCACATGCGTGATCTCCATCAGCGCGTCGTCCACCGGGTTGACGAGCGTATAGAGGGGGGCGCCGTTGGCCCGCACGATGCCGTAGTCCGTCACGTTCTCCGGCGTGAAGGTGAGCTCGCCGCGCACCAGGTCGGTGAAGGTGATCGGCTCGTCCGGCATCCGGAAGCGCACGATGGACGAGCGCCCCTCGGCCTCGTACGCGGCGCGCTGCTCGGCGGTCACGGTGCGGCACTTGCCGTCGTAGCCGGAGGGCCGACCGGCCGCTCGGGCCGCCTCGCGGCGCTCCTCCAGCTCCTCGGCGGTGCAGTAGCAGCGGTAGGCGTGACCACTCTCCAGCAGTTGGTCCGCCACCTCGCGATAGCGGTCCATGCGCTGCGACTGGCGGTACGGGGCGTGCGGGCCGCCGACCTCGGGGCCCTCGTCCCAGTCGAGGCCCAGCCAGCGCATCGCGTCCAGCAGCTGCTGGTAGGACTCCTCGGAGTCGCGGGCGGCGTCGGTGTCCTCGATACGGAAGACCAGGGTGCCGCCGTGGTGACGGGCGAACGCCCAGTTGAACAGGGCGGTACGGACCAGGCCGACATGGGGGTTGCCGGTCGGCGAGGGACAGAAACGTACCCGCACGGGAGCGGAGGGGGTTGCGCTAGCCACGCTTGATCACCTTGTTGGTGAGAGTGCCGATGCCTTCGATGGTGACGGCGACCTCGTCGCCGACGCTGAGCGGTCCGACGCCCGCCGGGGTGCCGGTGAGGACGACGTCGCCGGGGAGCAGCGTCATCGCCTCGGTGATGTGCACGATCAGATCCTCGATCGGACGCACCATCTCACTCGTGCGGCCGAGCTGGCGCTGCTCCCCGTTCACGGTGCAGCCGATGCCCAGGCCCGCGCCGATGTCGGCGGGGTCGATGCCGGTCTCCACCCAGGGGCCCAGCGGGCAGGAGGTGTCGAAGCCCTTGGCCCGCGCCCACTGCTTCTCGCGCTTCTGGACATCGCGCGCGGTGACGTCGTTGGCGCAGGTGTAGCCGAGGATCACGTCCTTGACGCGCTCCCGGGGCACCTCCTTGCACATCCGGCCGATGACCACGGCCAGCTCGGCCTCGTGGTGCACGTCCTCGGAGAAGGAGGGGTAGACGATGGGGTCGCCGGGGCCGATCACGGAGGTGGACGGCTTGAAGAAGGCGACCGGGACGTCGGGGACCTCGTTGCCCAGCTCGGCGGCGTGCTCGGCGTAGTTGCGGCCGATCGCCACGATCTTGTTGGGCAGGACGGGCGGCAGCAGCCGGACCTCGCTCAGCGGGACCGTCCGGCCCGAGCGCTCGAATTCGGCGAAGGGGTGGCCCTTGATGATGTCGATCACGGGACCGTCCTGGGCGGACGGTCCGTCCTCGACCACGCCGAAGGCGACGCTGCCGTCGATGGAGAACCTGGCGATGCGCACGGGAAGCTGCTGCCTCTTCACTGGACTGGCTGGAGACTGACGCTCCAGGCTATCGCTCCGTGTCCCGCGCATCCCCGCCCATTTCCCCCGGGGCGGGCGACAGGCTCAGCTGTTGGGGGCCTCGTTCAGGATGGTGCGCTTGGGGTTCGCGGTCTGCGTCGGGAGGTCGACGGAGTGCTCCGGCCGCTCCTCGGCCGCGGACTTCAGCTCGCCGGCGTCCTTCAGATGCGCCAGGGTGGTGCGCCGCGGGTTGGCTATGGTGCGGACCATCATCGTCGTCTTCACGTGAGTCATGCCTCGTGTTGTTGTCGTTTTGACCGGCTGTGTAAAGCGTCAGGCTAGAGGCCCCTTTGCCCACCGATCCGGGAAAGAAGTCACGATCGGTCTGTGAGTTTCCTCACCAGCCACCGGGCAAATGCCGCATTGACGACACCCCCCACAACTCCCCGAAACGGACATTGCCACCCGGAATGCGACGTTCCGATCTTGATCATCGCCACCCGGACACGAGCACTTTGCGGGCAACTCGCAGAAAAAAGTCCGTTATCGACAAGATGGCTTTCTACATCCGGTAATAAATCCCGTACTGAGCGTCACACCCGTCACAGCATTTTCGCTTGCCCTTGTTGCAGCATCCGGCACTGTGCTGGAATTCCCGGGACCGCCGCGGACACAGCCGGCGCGCAGGGGGCACAAGGAGAGGGAGACGCCGAGCGGCGGTGGCTCCTCTTCTCGAACGGAAGGAAGCGCGCCGGTCACTCACGACCGCCAGGGGGGCCTGACCGTCCCCCGTGACTCGACACCGTTTCACCGCACCGCCGGTGAAGCGCCTGGTCCAGAGGTTGCGACACTAGTGCAGGGACGTTTCAAGAGGGAAGGTAAGGGGTCTCCCCCAGCCCACCAGGGCCGAGGGGAAGCTTCGGCGGACCCGGAGCCGCGCGGAGGGACCGACCGCGGCTCCTCGCCCCAGCGCGCCCAAGTCACCGGACGAGCCCCGGCCGACCACCAGAGCCCGGATTCCGGTGCGCAGACCGGCGTCTCAGCCGGGGCCGCGCCGACAGACCAACCCAAGCCGAAGGCCCCCAGCGGACCGGGCACCCGGCTCGCCCTGCGCAACTGGCGCATCAGTACCCGGCTGGTCTCGCTGCTGGCGCTGCCCGTGGTCGCCGCGACCACCCTCGGCGCGCTGCGTATCAACAGCTCGCTGGACAACATCGAGCAGCTCGACCGGATGAAGCTGCTCACCGAGATGACGCAGCAGGCGACCCAGCTGGCGAGCGCGCTCCAGGAGGAGCGCGACAAGTCGGCCGCGCCGCTGGCCGGCAAGGCCAGCGCCAAGGACGACCGCATCGTCGCCACCCGCGAGAAGACCGACCGCGAGGTGGCGGCGTTCAACCGGGCCACCCAGGACCTCGATCCGGGCGACAAGGCGCTGGCCGGCGTGCAGTCCACGCTCGTGGACATCAGCAAGCAGCTCGGCAAGATCAGCCAGATCCGCGACGGCGCCTACCAGGACGATCAGTACTACTCGCTGACCGCCCAGGACTACAACGAACTGATCGACTCACTGCTGCTGCTGTCCCAGGACATGGCCCAGGCCACCAGCAACAGCGACATGATCAACAGTACCCGTGCGCTGGCCACCTTCTCCTCCGCCAAGGAGTACGCCTCGATCCAGCGCGCGCTCATCAGCGCCGCGCTGGCCGACCCCAAGGGCGCCGAGTTCTCCGCCAACGACCGCCGCTTCGCCAGAACCGCGGTGGACAAGGAGGAGGAGGCGCTTCGGCGGTTCAACCAGATCCGCGAAGGCAACTCCGAGGACCTGCTGGAGCCGCTGGACAGCCGCGCGGACATCAAGGCGGCGACGCTGTACGCCGACCGCGCGGTGCGCGACCCCAACGGGCTCCAGGCCGAGAAGCGCACCGCCATCGACTGGTACGACCAGGACTCCATCAAGATCGATGAGATGGCCCGGATCGAGCAGACGCTGCTCGGTGAGATGAAGCAGAAGGCCCGCGATCTACGCGCGGAAGCCCAGCAGGACGCGATCCTCAACGGCGCCCTGATCCTGCTCGTCCTCGGCGTCACGCTGGTCGGCGCGTTCGTCGTCGCCCGGTCCATGGTCCGCTCGCTGCGCCGGCTCCAGGACACCGCCCAGGACGTCGCCCAGAAGCGGCTGCCGGAGCTGGTCAAGCAGCTGTCCGAGTCCGACCCGCAGGACGTGGACACCTCCGTCGAGTCGGTCGGTGTGCACAGCCGGGACGAGATCGGCAAGGTGGCCGCGGCCTTCGACGACGTGCACCGCGAGGCCGTCCGGCTGGCCGCCGAGCAGGCGCTGCTGCGGGGCAACGTCAACGCGATGTTCACCAACCTCTCGCGCCGCAGCCAGGGCCTCATCCAGCGCCAGCTCTCGCTCATCTCCGAGCTGGAGAGCCGCGAGGCCGACCCGGACCAGCTGTCCTCGCTCTTCAAGCTCGACCACCTCGCGACCCGTATGCGCCGTAACGGCGAGAACCTGCTGGTCCTCGCGGGCGAGGAGCCCGGCCGCCGGTGGACCCGGCCGGTTCCGCTGGTCGACGTGTTGCGCGCGGCGGCGTCCGAGGTGGAGCAGTACGAGCGCATCGAGCTCAGCTCCGTCCCCATGAACGAGGTGGCCGGCCGGGTCGTCAACGACCTGGTCCACCTGCTCGCCGAGCTGCTGGAGAACGCGACCTCGTTCTCCTCGCCGCAGACCAAGGTCAAGGTCACCGGTCACGCGCTGCCCGACGGCCGGGTGCTGGTCGAGATCCACGACACCGGCATCGGGCTCTCGCCCGAGGATCTGGCGGCGATCAACGAGCGGCTGGCCAGCCCGCCCACGGTCGATGTGTCGGTCTCCCGGCGCATGGGCCTGTTCGTGGTCGGCCGGCTGTCGCTGCGCCACGGGATCCGGATCCAGCTGCGGCCGTCCGACTCGGGCGGCACCACGGCGCTGGTCATGCTGCCGGTGGACGTCGCCCAGGGCGGCCGCAAGCCGGGCGCTCCGGCGCCGGGCAACGCGGGCCAGGGTGGCCCGGGCGGCCCCGGTGGTCCCGGCGGTCCTGGTGGTCCCGGTGGTCCCGGCGTCCCTGGCGGCGGCTCGGCCGGAATGCTGGGCTCCCTGCCGTCGCGGCGGCAGGTTCCCGGCTCCGGCTCGCGGGCCGCGCTGCCCGGCAGCGGGGGCGGTGGGCTGCCCACCCGCCCCGTCGGCGCGGGCGCGGGCGCGCCCCCCTCGGGCGGCGCCCCCTCCGGCCAGAACCTCTTCGAGGGCGGCAACCGGCCCCCGGCCCAGCGGAACGCCCCGGCGGGCCCGCCCGGCGACTTCGCCGGCCGTCCCCCGCTCCCCCAGCGCGGCGACGCGCGCCCGGACGGGTTCGGCGGCGGACGCGGCGAAGGCCCGACCGTGGCCCCGCCGACCGGCGCCCCGATGCGCGCGGACTCCCCCGGCGACCAGGGCGGCCGTCCGCAGCTGCCCTCGCGTGGCGCGGCGCCCGAACTCCCCGGCCCGCAGCAGCCCGGCACCAGCTGGGGCGCTCGCCGGTCGGGCGAGGACGACTGGCCCACCACGCGCGAGGCGATGGACGCGCCGCGCGGGCACGAGGAGAACGACACCACCGGCCCGTTCGCCCGGCCCCAGCTGGGCGAGAGCCCGAGCATGTTCGAGCCGCGGCGCGCCCCGGGTGACACGGGCGAGTTCCCGCAGCCCCGGTTCGGCCAGCCGGCAGGACAGGGCGGCCGCGGCCCGGGCGACACGGGAGAGTTCCCCCAGCCCCGGTTCAACGAGCCCGCAGGACAGGGCGGCCGCGGACCCGGCGACACCGGCCAGTTCGCCCGACCCGACCTCGGTCGGGGCCCGGGCGACACGGGAGAGTTCCCCCAGCCCCGGTTCAACGAGCCCGCAGGGCAGGGCGGCCGCCGCCCCGGCGACACCGGCGAATACGCCATGCCGGGCCGGATGGACGGCCGCGGCCCGGGCGACACGGGAGAGTTCCCGCAGCCCCGGTTCAACGAACCGGCAGGGCAGGGCGGCCGCGGCCCGGGCGACACCGGCGAGTTCCCCCAGCCCCGGTTCAACGAACCCGCCGGACAGGGCGGCCGCGGACCCGGCGACACCGGCCAGTTCGCCCGACCCGACCTGGGCGCCCCGCGGCCGGGGGCCGACACCGGCTCGTACCGCCAGGGCGGTCCGGGCGTCGGGCGCGACCAGAACTCCGGCACCGGGGAGTTCCCGCTGCCGCAGCGGCCGGGCGGCCGGGGCGCCGAGACGCCCGGCTCGCTCCCGCCCGCGGGGCCCGGCGACGGCCGGACGCCGATCTTCGACACCATCGAGTCGGACTGGTTCCGCTCGCAGGACGGCGGGTCCCTCGGCCGCGGCCAACGGCTCGCCCCCGAGCCGCCGGAGTCCGGCCGCCCCGCGTCCGCCGTGCCCCCCGCCCCGCGGCGGGACAGCGGCGACGGCCAGGGGATCGGCGCCGGATCCGGCGCCGGCACCACGGCGAACGGCGCCGGGACCAACGCGAACGGCTTCGGCCCCGGGGCGAACGGCACCAGCCCGGCGTCCAACTGGCGTACGTCGCCGAACGACGAGCGCTGGCGCCGCGCCGAGCAGCTCCGCGAGGGGCCCGCGGCGGGCGGCATAACGTCGTCCGGCTTGCCACGCCGCGTACCGCGCGCGAATCTCGTGGAAGGCGCCGCACAGCCACAGCAGCAATCCGGTCCGATCGGACCGCAGGTTTCGCGCGCGCCCGATGACGTGCGCGGGAGGCTGACCAACCTCCGCCGGGGGATCCAGCAGGGCCGCCAGGCCGGAACCGGTCCGGACGGCAATCACGATCGCGGCGTAGGCCCGACTTACCAGCAGGAGCGTTAGTTGAGCCCGATGAGCCAGGCGGCGCAGAATCTGAACTGGTTGATCACGAACTTCGTGGACAACACCCCCGGGGTGTCGCACACGGTGGTGGTCTCCGCCGACGGACTCCTTCTGGCGATGTCCGAAGGCTTCCCCCGTGACCGAGC
>NZ_JBIRPV010000018.1:0-190940 GCF_044332865.1 Streptomyces sp. NPDC021225
CGGTTACATTCCGAACCCGGAAGCTAAGCCTTTCAGCGCCGATGGTACTGCAGGGGGGACCCTGTGGGAGAGTAGGACGCCGCCGAACAATTTTTGATAAAAGCCCGGTTGGGAGCTTCGGCTCCCGACCGGGCTTTTTTCTTTGTGCCGTTCGCCGGCTGAGCGGCTGAGTAGTCTGAACAGCATGCGCTATGACCTGGTCATCTTCGACAACGACGGCGTGCTCGTCGACAGTGAGCCGATATCCAACCGGCTCCTCGCCGCCTATCTCACGGAGTTGGGCCACCCCACCACCTACGAGGACTCCATTCGTGACTACATGGGGTCGGCCATGCACCGGATCCACGAGCTGGTCCTCGAGCGCACGGGCCGTCGGCTGCCGGATGACTTCGACGCCACCTTCCACAGCCGCGTGTTCGAGGCATTCCGCCGTGAACTGGAGCCCGTGACCGGTGTCGCCGATGTCCTGGAGAAGCTGCGGGCGGACGGGGTTCCGTACTGCGTGGCCTCCTCCGGAAGCCATGAGCGCATCCGTGTCGCGCTGCGGAAGACCGGGCTGTACGGACTCTTCGGCGAGGAGCGCATCTTCAGCTCCGAGGACGTGGGGAGGGGCAAGCCCGCGCCGGATCTGTTTCTGCACGCCGCGCGCACGATGGGGGTGCCTCCGCAGCGGTGTGCGGTTGTCGAGGACAGCCCGCTCGGTGTGCAGGCCGCCATCGCTGCCGGGATGGATGTCTACGGGTATACGGCGATGACGCCGGCCGCCAAGCTCGCCCGCGCCCATGCCCGTTTCCCGGGCATGGCAGAACTGCCCCAATTGCTCGCCTAACACGGCGTGGGGCCGTACGCTCCTCGGCCATGACAGATACGCGCCCGACGCCGCGGCTGCGGCGCGGTCGGGCCTCGCTGGCCGTCAGTTTCTTCGTCCAGGGCGCGGTCTTCGCTCTGCTGGTGACCCGAATACCCGCGCTTCAGGACCGGTATGGGGTGTCCGACGGGCTGCTGCCCGCGTTCCTCGCCGCGGTTCCGGTGCTCGCGGGTGTGGGCAGCGTCGCGACCGAGCATCTCGTCAAGCGGGTGCGGCCGGGCCTTGTGCTCCGCTGGGTCCAGCCGGTGGTCTCCGTCGCGCTGCTCGCGGCCGGGTCCGGCTCGGCGCTGTGGCAGCTGGCTTTGGCGCTCGCGGTCTTCGGGCTCTCCGTCGGGGCGCTCGACGCGTCGATGAACATGCTCGGCGTCACCCTTCAGCACGCGTACGGGCGGAGCATCATGCTCGGCTTCCACGCCGCGTACAGCCTGGGCGGGATCGTCGGGGCGTCGCTCGCCTGGGCGGGCGCTCACTGGGACGTGGCGCTGCCCGTGCTCTACGCGCCGCTCGTCGCGACCCTGGTACCCGTCGCGCTGTTCGCCAGCCGCTGGTACATGGACCACGGCGCGGGCAAAGGCACGGACAAGGGCACGGACAAGGTTGTGGGGGAGAGCGACCAGACGTCCGGCTCCGGCTCCGGCGCCGTCAGCATGAAGCTGCTGTTGCCGCTCTGCCTGGTGATGTCCTTCGCCTATATCGGTGACTCGACCGTCTCCAACTGGAGCGCCAAGTACCTCCAGGACGTGCTGCACAGCTCCGAGCAGCTGGCCACCGTGCCGTACAACGTCTATATGGTCACCGCCCTTCTCGGCCGCACCTTCGGCGACCTGGGGGTGCGGCGCTTCGGTGCGGTCGCCGTGGTCCGGGCCGGCACACTACTCGCCGCGGGCGGCTTCGCGATCGTCGCGGCGGCGCCCGGCGCATGGGTGGGGATGGCCGGGTTCACGCTGCTGGGCCTGGGGCTGTGTGTGCTGGTGCCGCAGACCTTCGCGGCTGCCGGGCGGCTGTTCCCGGGGGCGTCCGACGCCGCCATCGCGCGTCTCAACATCTTCAATTACGTCGGCTTTCTGATCGGCTCCCCGCTCGTCGGCGCACTGGGCGGCGCATGGAACTACCGGGGGGCGATGCTGGTGCCGATGGTGCTGGTGCTCGCGACCCTGTGGTACGCGAGGTCGTTTGCGCCCACTCCTGCCCGATACGGTGACGGGCATGAGCGGTCGCGCACAGTTGATGTGGGATGAGGGCCTGACGGGGTACGACTTCGGCGCGGGGCATCCGATGGCTCCGGTCCGTCTGGCGCTGACCATGCGTCTGGTGGAGGCGTTCGGACTTGATCGGGCCGTCGAGGTGGTCGCGGCCAAGCCGGCCGGGGAGTCCACGCTGCGGCTGGTCCATCGCCAGGACTACATCGAGGCGGTGCGGCGGGTGTCGGCCGATCCGGCCTCGGCGGACGGCTCGTACGGCCTGGGCACGGTCGACGATCCGGCCTTCGCCGGGATGCACGAGGCCTCGGCGCTGATCGCCGGCCAGTCGGTCGCCGCGGCGGAGAGCGTATGGCGCGGGGAGGTGCTCCACGCGGTGAACTTCTCTGGCGGGCTGCACCATGCGATGCCCGGCGCGGCCTCCGGGTTCTGCGTCTACAACGACGCGGCGCTGGCCATCGCGAGGCTGCTGGAGATGGGCGCGGAGCGGGTCGCGTACGTGGATGTGGACGTACATCACGGGGACGGGGTGCAGGCGGCGTTCTGGGACGATCCGCGGGTCCTCACGATCTCCCTGCACGAGCATCCCAGGACCCTGTTCCCGCAGACCGGATGGCCCGAGGAGACCGGTGGGGACCGGGCGCCGGGCGGCGCGGTCAATGTGGCGCTGCCCGCCGGGACCGGGGACGCGGGATGGCTGCGCGCATACCACGCGGTGGTGCCGGAGCTGCTGGCGGCGTTCCGGCCGCAGGTGCTGGTGACCCAGCACGGCACGGATACGCATGTGGAGGATCCGCTGGCGCACCTGGCGGTGACCGTGGACGCGCAGCGCGCGGTCGCGGAGAGCTGCCATGACCTGGCGCACGAGCACGCGGACGGGCGGTGGCTCGCGCTCGGTGGCGGCGGGTACGCGGTGGTGGACGTGGTGCCCCGGACGTGGACGCATCTGGTGGCGATCGCGGCCGGGCGGCCGGTGGCGCCGGAGGCGGAGGTGCCCGAGGACTGGCGGCACGAGGTGTACCGGCGTACGCGACAGTCGGCGCCGTGGCGGATGACGGACGGCCGGCAGCCGCAGTGGCGGGACTTCGGGGAGTGGGGGTACGACCCGGGGGACCGGCTCGACCAGGCGATCCTGGCGACCCGCCGGGCGGTCTTCCCGCACCATGGGCTGCTGCCGTAGGCGTTTGGGGAGTCTTCGGAAGGTGAGGTCTCCCGGGTGCCGGTGCCGGTGCCGGTGCCGGTGCCGTGTGCCGGCGCCGTTAGGCCAACCGTGGCAACTCTCGCCGTTCTTCGGCGTGCGGTCGCGGTGATCCGTCAGCATCGGTGGCGTGTTGAGTACCGCCGCGCTGCGTGCGCATCTGCTGGCCGCGCGGCTCGCCGGGCCGGTGGCCACGAGCCGGGAGCAGACCCTGCGCAGCTATCGGCTCTTCGCCGCGCGCGACCCCCGCGTACTGCTCGGTATCGAGCCCGATCACGACTGGTCGTACGTGGAATTGCTTCGCCTTATGAGCGACAAATGCGGGGTTTCGGCCAACCCGGCGATCACCTCCGGTCAGGATGTGATCGATCCGGATTTGACCATCGCCGCGCTCGACGCCTTCGCGGAGCGGCTGGCCGCAGCCGCCGCCGCGGGCGCGCCGGTGCTGCTCGGGACCGGGCATCCGCATCGCCTCCTCGGGTTCTACGCCTCGTTGGCGGCGGCTCTCTCGGCGGCCGGCTGCCCTGTCCTCACCCCCGCGCAGGGTAGATGTATCGACATAACGACCCGGTTCGGCGTACGCACCTACTGCCTCGACTACGTACGAGGAGTCGCGATGGTGCGGGAACCCGGCGCTCGGGACGGGGCCCGCGACCCGGGGTGCCACAGTCACTCGCCGCTCCCGGTTCGGGTGGTTCTCGGGTGTGCGGCCGACCGCGGCGACCCCCTCCCCGGGTTGGTCATCGGGGACCACGGATGGGTCTGCGGTGCAGGTCAGCTGGGCTTCGAGGCCATCGGTCTCGCGGACGCGGACGACCCCGCGCCGTTCGTCGGCCAGGCCGAGGGGCGGGTGTCGGTGGCGGTTCCGCTTGACGACGCTGTGCGGTCCGCTTACTACCGACCGATTACTCGCTATGTACTCAATCGGGCGTGTCTGTCACAGTAGGCGTCCGATCGCTACTCCTCTTCCCCACTCGTATCACGCGCCCCTAATCTGGTGAGGAGCGCGCATGCGAGCAGGAGTCACCGGAGGGGAAGCCGGTGCCCGACATGTGCGGAAGGTTCAGGTGTGTCATGGCTGCTGGCGAAAGGCCTCTGAACGAGGTTCAGTTTCTGACCGTGGCGGAAGTCGCCTCGGTGATGCGAGTGTCCAAGATGACCGTGTACCGCTTGGTGCACAGTGGTCATCTGCCGGCGATCCGGGTGGGCAGGTCTTTCCGGGTCCCAGAGCAGGCGGTTCATGAGTACCTCCGCGAGTCCTATGTGGGGGTGGAGTCCGCCTAGGCCCGGACGGGGCCTGACGGCAGGGCCCAGGACATCCCCCTCGGATTACGCGCTTCGCTCGGTGCCGGGTAGGCTGGCCCGATGTAGGTCGTGTGGGCTCGGACGCCCCGCACCGAGTGAATACGAAGTGAGCGAGGGTTGTCGTGGGCTCTGTTATCAAGAAGCGGCGCAAGCGGATGGCGAAGAAGAAGCACCGCAAGCTGCTCAAGCGCACGCGCGTCCAGCGTCGTAACAAGAAGTAGGCAAGCGACGCTGTGTTCGTCCCGCAGCCCTTCCACCGATGGTGGGAGGGCTGCGGCGCGTGCGGCTGTGGAACGCGCACCGGAGACGGGTTCGGGCGGGCGCGCACGGGGGCGCCCCGTCGCCGGCGGACCCTCGTCCTAAAAGCTCGTACCGTGCGGCGAGTGGTCATCACAGGGCAACATCCAGCGGTTACGGTGTTCGCCTCGGCCCAGCTCGTTCGAGGGTGGGAAGGAAGGCGCTGATCTTGGGAAAGGTCGTGCTCGTCACCGGAGTCGCACGCCGCCTGGGAGGCCGTTTCGTACGGCGCATACAGCGCGAGCCGGATGTCGCCCGGGTCATCGGGGTGGACGCCGTGGCCCCCGAACACCACCTCGGCGGCGCCGAGTTCGTGCGCGCCGACATCCGCCACCCCGCGATCGGGAAGCTGCTCGCCGAGACCGGCGTCGACACCGTGGTCCACATGGACATCAACGGCACCCCGCTCGGCGGGCGCGGCAGCCGGACCTCGGTCAAGGAGACCAACGTCATCGGCACCATGCAGCTGCTCGGCGCCTGTCAGAAGGCGCCCTCGGTCAAGCGGCTCGTGGTCAAGTCCAGCACCAATGTGTACGGCTCCGCGCCCCGCGACCCCGCCGTCTTCACTGAGAACACCCCGCCCAAGTCGCTGCCCAGCGGGGGCTTCGCCAAGGACGCCGTCGAGGTCGAGGGGTATGTACGGGGCTTCGCCCGGCGCCGCCCCGACGTCGCCGTCTGTGTGCTGCGCTTCGCCAACATCCTGGGGCCTTGCGCGGACTCGCCGCTCGCCGAGTACTTCGCGCTGCCCGTGCTGCCCACCGTCATCGGCTACGACCCGCGGCTCCAGTTCGTCCACGAGGAGGACGCCATCGAGGTGCTGCGGATCGCCGCCTCCGAGCCCTCGCGGGGCGTGCTCAACAGCGGCACCTTCAACATCGCGGGGGACGGCGTGCTGCTGCTCTCGCAGGCCGCCCGGCGGCTCGGCCGGCCGACGCTCCCGCTGCTGCTGCCGACCCTGAGATGGGCCCGTACCGCGCTGCGCTCGGTCGGCATCACCGACTTCTCGCCCGAACAGATCCGGCTGCTCACACACGGCCGCGTCGTCGCCACCGACCAGATGCGCGAGACGCTGGGCTTCGAGCCCCGATACACCACGGCCGGCGCCTTCGCCGACTACGCCCGCAGCCGCGGGCCCGGGCTGCTCCCGCCCGAGACCCTCGCCCGTACCGTCGACCGGCTCGCCGGGCTGCTGCCCGCCCGCGGCGCCGTCCAGAGTTGAGGAGCGCAACCACCATGGCGGATGCCAAGGTCATTCCGTTCGGTGAGGAACCGCGGTCCCGGCGCAAGGGCCAGCGGACGGGGCGTGCGGCCCGGGCGCAGGGCCCGCTCAAGCCCGTGCCGCAGCAACGCGACGAGGAGCGCGACCAGCAGCGGCCCGAGGGGCTCGCGGCGGCCGCGGCGGTGCCTCCGCTGCCGCCCCAGGACCCGCCGGGAGCCGGCGCCCTGGCGGGCGGCTGGGAGCGTCGGCTGGCGCACGGGATGAGCTTTCTGCGGCGCCGGGTCACCGGGGAGTACGAGGTCGACGACTTCGGCTACGACGAGGACCTCACCGACCAGGTCCTGATGTCGCTGCTGCGCCCGATGTACGAGAAATACTTCCGGGTCGAGGTGAAGGGCATCGAGAACATCCCGGAGAGCGGGGGCGCGCTCGTCGTCGCCAACCACTCCGGGGTGCTGCCCCTGGACGGGCTGATGCTCCAGGTCGCGGTGCACGACAACCACCCGGCGGGCCGCCATCTGCGGCTGCTCGCCGCCGACCTGGTCTTCGTCCTGCCGGTCGTCAACGAGCTGGCGCGCAAACTCGGGCACACGCTGGCCTGCTCCGAGGACGCCCAGCTGCTGCTGGAGCGCGGCGAGGTGGTCGGGGTGATGCCGGAGGGCTTCAAGGGGATCGGGAAGCCGTTCTCCGACCGGTACAAGCTCCAGCGCTTCGGGCGCGGCGGCTTTGTGTCGACGGCGCTGCGCGCCGGGGCGCCGATCGTGCCGTGCTCGATCGTCGGCGCCGAGGAGATCTACCCGATGATCGGGAACGCGAAGACGCTCGCGCGGCTGCTGGGCTTCCCGTACTTCCCGATCACGCCGACCTTCCCCTGGCTGGGGCCGCTCGGCGGGGTGCCGCTGCCGACGAAGTGGACGATCCAGTTCGGCGAGCCGATCCCGACGGACGAGTATCCGCCGGAGGCGGCGGACGACCCGATGCTGATGTTCAACCTGACCGACCAGGTGCGCGAGACGATTCAGCACACCCTCTACAAGCTGCTGGTGCAGCGGCGCTCGGTCTTCTTCTGACCGCTGGACGTGGCGTCGGCACCCGGTGTTCTCGTGGAACACCGGGCGCCGACCCATGGGCCCGCGGGCCTGCTTTCCGGCGCCTGCTTCCCGTCGCTTACTTCCCGTCGCTTACTTCCCGTCGCCGTCGAGGCCGAGGCCCGGCAGCAGGTTGGGCAGCAGCGGCGGGATGGTGATCTCCGGCTGGGTCGGTCTGCCGCTCGGATCGCCCTTGCCGGAGGACGGGAGCGGAAGCGGCTCGCCCGTCGGCGGATTCAGCAGATCGCCGGCGCCGCCGATGAGGCCGGCGTCCTCGGGCCGGGGCGAGGACGACGGGCCCGGCCGGGCGTCGTCGCCGGGGCGGGTGGCGCTCGGTGTGGTCGCGGCGGGCGCCGGGATGTCCGCCCCGCCCGAGGCACCGCGCTCGGGGGACTCGACCGTCGTACGGCCGCTGTGCTGATCCCGGCCGTCCCGGGAGGAGGGCAGCAGCGACTGGAGCGGACCGACCTCCTGCTCTATGGCGTCGAAGACCGAGTTCACCTCCTCCCCGACGTCCATGAGCTGGATGGGCAGCTTCTCGCGCAGCTGGCTCCAGCCGTCGCGGTGGGAGCGGGAGAAGGACGACAGCGTGCGCATCGGGCCGAGCGAGCCGTCCCGCTCATAGACCTTGTGCAGCAGCCGATGGCCCTCGGAGACGTCATGGTGCATGCCGGCGAGGGTCTTGCGGATCTCTCTTAGCGACTCGTGGTCCAGGTCGCCCGAGCGGCCTCGCTCCATCAGACGGCGCGCCTCGCTCATCCGGGTCGACGCCTGGTCCAGATACAGCCGGCCGCGGTCGGCGTCGTCGTCGGCCATCTCCAGCTTCAGATCCTCTATGCCGCGCTTGAAGCCATAGAGGGTGTCGCCGGGCAGGGCGTCGGAGCTCGCCGCGGCGACGCCGCCGAACGCGCCCGCCGCCACCCCGACCGTGAGCCCCCCTGCCGCCAGCCCCTTGGACCAGCGGGAGCGGGGGCGCAGCCTGCTGAGGGGTGCCGCGCGGCGGGCGTGGGACGGCCGCTGCCCGGGCACCTGGGGCGCGCCCTCGGCGTAGGCCGCTTCCATGGCGGCGACCAGCTGCGCCCGCTGGGTGACCCGGACCTCGGGGTCCAGTGTCGGGGCCGGCAGCTCGCCGAGCCCGTCGGTCAGGGCCAGCAGCCGTCTGTGCTCGGCGCTGTCCGCCGAAGAGCCGGGCTGCTCGGCGCCCGCCGCGCCCCGGGAATCCTGGCGGTTGTCCCTCTCCAGGGCCTCCAGGGCCTCCAGGGCCTTGGCGAAGGCGTTGGCCCGCCGGTGCCCCGATACGTTCGCGATCACAGGCGGCACCTCCTCTCGTCATGACGGTCGACTCCCCAGGACACCTGGAAGGTTGCACGCCACACGCATTTCCACCCGAATGAGTGAGTGTCTTTGGGTAGGACGTGACCACAAGGAGCCTGCATCCTCCACAACGAGCGGCGCATCACAGGGGTTACGCCCTCACGATGATCGGACGGGACGTGGTGGCGGCGCCACCTACGGTCAGCGGGCGTCCTCGGGGAGAAGCCGGGCCAGGGTGCGGACGGCCCGGTACTGGAGGGTCTTGATCGCGCCCTCGTTCTTCCCCATGACCCGGGCGGTCTCGGCGACGGACAGGCCCTGGAGGAAGCGCAGCGTCACGCACTCCTGCTGCTGCGGGTTGAGCTTGCGCACCGCCTGGAGCAGCGCGGCGTTGGAGAGGGATTCGAGGACGGAGTCCTCGGGGGAGCGCTCGACCTCATTGGCGTCGAGCATCTCGCCGGTGGTGACCTCCAGCCGGAAGCGGCTGGACTTGAAGTGGTCGGCGACCAGATTGCGGGCGATCGTCACCAGCCAGGCGCCGAAGTCGCGGCCCTGCCAGGTGAAGGTGCCGATGCGGCGCAGCGCGCGCAGGAACGTCTCACTGGTGAGGTCCTCGGCCGTGGCCCGGCCGCCCACGCGGTAGTAGATGTACCGGTAGACGGTGTCGGCGTACTGGTCGTACAGCTGGCCGAAGGCCTCGGCCTCGCCCGCCTGGGCGCGCTCGACGAGGTCCATCATGCGGCGGCTGTCGCTGTCGGTGCCGGGGCGGCGGGCGGTGGACGTGCCGCTGCGAGAGCGTCTGCCGACCGCCGCCCCGCCGTCGGCCAGGGCATAGCAGGAGCTGGCGGGGCCTGCCGCACCGACGGTGCCGACAGGGTGGGCGGGCACGGGCGTGGCGAGGGCGGGCACGGCGTACGCGGTGGGGACGAAGCCGCGCAGACAGTCGAGGACCGTTGCGCGCAGCGTAGCCAGGCCCGAGGCGTCAACCCCGACGTGTGGGTACACGGGACTCCCAGAGGCAGAGCTTCCATCACGTGCAGTACGGGACCGTTCACCCGCCGTAGGGACGCGTGGGTACCGATTTGCGTCTAAGGAGAATAACGCTTCGTACAGGCAACGCTACACCCAGTTGTCCAAATCATCGTTTCAGTCTGCTCCGTTATGGGTTGATGGCCGATCAAGTATCGAATGCAGTAAGGGTCTTGACCGGTAGGTGTCGTGGTCTGCGCGATTTCGTGGCGTGTTGTGGCAAAGGGACGGTAAGGGGGCAGGTCGGGGCGGCGTGGGCCGGGAAACGGGGATTGACCGGCCGAGGGCGGCCGTGGTCAGCCGGTGACGCTGCGGGGGCGGGGTCGCGCGGCACCGGCAGCCATCACGGACGGTCATCGCCCGGCCCAAGCGGTCAGGCGTCGGCGCAAGCGGTCAAGGGTGAAGGGCGGGGCCGCAGGGTGACGGTTTCGCCGCGTACGGTGGCGACGCGTGGCGCTCCGTAATGGTCCGTGGGGCCCGCAGGGCCCCAGGGAACTCGGGGTGGTGCTCGGTGGTGCTCGGTGGGCCGAACGGCTCAGCGGCGGCGGCGGTGCAGGGCCACGGCGGCCGCCGTGCCGCCCGCCACCGCGCCCACCCCGGCAGCCGCCGGGATGCCGATCTTGGCGGCCTTGCGGCCCGTGCGGTAGTCGCGCAGCCGCCAGCCGTGCTCGCGCGCGTGCTTGCGCAGCCGCCCGTCCGGGTTCACCGCGTACGGGTGGCCGACGATCGACAGCATCGGGATGTCGTTCGAGGAGTCGCTGTACGCCGCGCAGCGCGACAGGTCGAGCCCCTCGGCCGCCGCCAGCGCCCGTACCGCCTCGGCCTTGGCCGGCCCGTGCAGCGGCTCGCCGACCAGTTTGCCCGTGTACACGCCGCCGACGGACTCCGCGACGGTGCCGAGCGCGCCGGTCAGGCCCAGCCGCCGGGCGATGATGGTCGCGGTCTCCACCGGGGCGGCGGTCACCAGCCAGACCCGCTGCCCGGCGTCCAGATGGGCCTGGGCCAGGGCGCGGGTGCCCGGCCAGATGCGGTCGGCCATGTACTCGTCGTAGATCTCCTCGCCGATCGTCATCAGCTCGGAGACCCGGTGGCCCTTGACGATGGACAGGGCGCTGCTGCGCACGTCCTCCATATGGGCCGGGTCCTCGACCCCGGCCAGCCGGAACCAGGTCTGCTGCCAGGCGAAACGGGCCAGCTCGCGCTTGCGGAAGAAGTGGCGCTTGTAGAGGCCGCGGCCGAAGTGGAACAGGGCGGCGCCCTGCATGATGGTGTTGTCCAGGTCGAAGAAGGCGGCCGCCCGCTCGTCCCCGACGACGGGGAACTCCGGTTCGGGGGCCTTCGGCGCGGGCACCTGGACCGACGACTTGCGCGCGGCCTCGGCCGAGGCCTCTCCGGCGAGGACGCTCGCTTCGGTGGCGAGGTGTCGACGGCGGGTGAACCATCCCAGTGCGGCCATGGGCTGAGCATAGCCAGCCATTCCCCGCATCCCGTTACGGCCCGGTGTCGGGATGGTGCGGCAATGCGGACTTCGCGGGCCAGGCGGGGCCCGGGTGCGGGGGCCTGGGTACGGGGCCGGGCGCGGGGTCCGGGCGCGGGGCGCTCAGCCGCCCAGCGCCTTCCGCAGCCGCTCCGGGTTCACCCGCCAGAAGTCGTGCTGTGCGCCGTCGACGAGGACCACCGGGATCTGCTCCCAGTGCTTGCGGTACAGCTCCTCGTCCTGGGTGATGTCCTTCTTCTCCCAGGGCGTGCCCAGCTCGCCGCAGACCTTCTCGACCACCGCCTCGGCGTCCTCGCACAGATGGCAGTCGGGCTTGCCGATCAGGGTGACCGTGCGCTCGGCGGGGTTCTTGCGCGGGGTGCGGCGCAGCAGCGGGCTCATTCCGCCATTGTGCCCCGTGCCGGCGACTACCATTGTGGGCGATTTGTTGCAGTCCGGGGGGTGAGCGGTGAGGAGTGAGGGTCCGTGCCCCCGTCGGTGCCCTGCCCGCGCGGATGTGGCCGCCGGGAACGGTGTGACACCGGTTGTGGTTCCACGAGCTGGTCGAATAGATGCGTGACACCGGTCACTTTGCTCGGACAAAGCGGACACCATCTTTGTGCACGCGTTCACAAAGACATAGCCTGCTGTTGATGGGGACGTCCTGGAACGTGTGGACGCCCGCAGCCCCGCTCTACCCGCAGGAGCACCGTGGCAACTGGCCGAACTCACCGACCGGCGACCCGAAGCCGAGGGATCCCCGAGGCCACCGTCGCCCGGCTTCCCTTGTATCTGCGTGCGCTGACCGCGCTCTCCGAGCGCTCGGTGCCCACGGTTTCCTCGGAGGAGCTCGCGGCCGCGGCCGGGGTCAATTCGGCCAAGCTGCGCAAGGACTTCTCCTACCTCGGGTCGTACGGCACCCGCGGGGTCGGGTACGACGTGGAGTACCTCGTCTATCAGATCTCGCGTGAGCTGGGCCTCACCCAGGACTGGCCGGTCGTGATCGTCGGTATCGGTAACCTCGGCGCGGCGCTCGCCAACTACGGAGGCTTCGCCTCCCGCGGCTTCCGGGTCGCTGCGCTGATCGACGCCGACCCGGCGATGACCGGCAAGCCCGTCGCGGGCATCGCGGTGCAGCACACCGACGAGCTCGAAAAGATCATCACGGACAACGGCGTGTCGATCGGCGTCATCGCCACCCCCGCGGGCGCGGCCCAGCAGGTCTGCGACCGGCTGGTGGCGGCCGGTGTCACCTCGATCCTCAACTTCGCCCCCACCGTGCTGTCGGTGCCGGACGGGGTGGACGTGCGCAAGGTCGACCTGTCGATCGAGCTCCAGATCCTCGCCTTCCATGAGCAGCGCAAGGCGGGCGAGGAGACGGGCGTGCCCGAGGAGGGGGAGAGCGCGCAGGCCGCCGCCCAGGACACCGTGCCGGGGGCCGCCGCGGTCGCGCAGACCCCGCTCGCCCCGCACCGCGCGGCGTCGGGCGCGGGCAAGGACAACGGCCGGCAGGGGCCGGACGGGGATGTACCCGCGGTGATGCCGGCATGAGCCTTCTCGTCGTCGGACTGAGTCACCGCAGCGCCCCGGTGAGCGTGCTGGAGCGCGCCTCCCTGGTGCGCGAGCAGCAGGCCAAGCTGGTGCAGGACTCGCTCGTGGCCGAGCCCGCCACCGAGGCGGCGGTGCTCGCCACCTGCAACCGCATCGAGCTGTACGCGGATGTGGACAAGTTCCACGCCGGGGTCGCCGAGCTGTCCACGCTGCTCGGCCGGCACACCGGCGTCGGCCTGGACGAGCTGACCCCGTATCTCTACGTCCACTACGAGGACCGGGCCGTCCACCACCTGTTCTCGGTGGCCTGCGGCCTGGACTCGATGGTCGTCGGCGAGGGCCAGATCCTCGGCCAGATCAAGGACGCGCTCGCGCTGGGGCAGGAGCTGCACACCGCGGGCCGGCTGCTGAACGACCTGTTCCAGCAGGCGCTGCGGGTCGGCAAGCGGGCCCACAGCGAGACCGGTATCGACAAGGCCGGCCAGTCGCTCGTCACCTTCGGCCTCGAACAGCTGGCCGGGGACACGCCAGTCGCGGACTGGGCGGCGGGCCGCAGCGCGCTGGTCATCGGGGCCGGTTCGATGTCCTCGCTGGCCGCGACCACGCTCGCGCGTGCCGGCGTCGCCGAACTGGTGATCGCCAACAGGACGTTGGATCGGGCGGGGCGGCTCGCGGACTCCCTGGCGGGTCTCGTCGACGGCGCCCGCGCCGTGCCGATGGACGCCGTCGCGGCCGAGCTGCCGCACGCCGACATCGTCGTCTCCTGTACGGGCGCGACCGGCCTGGTGCTGACCGCCGACCTGCTGCGGGAGGCCCTCGACCGGCGCGCGGAGCGTCTGGCGGCGGGCGCGACAGGGGCCGGTACGGCAGAGACCGTCGCGCTGCTCGACCTGGCGATGCCGCGCGACATCGACGCCGCGGCGCACCGCGTCGGCGGGCTGCGCCTGGTGGACATCGAGTCGCTCGCGGAGGCCTCGGCCGACGAACCGATGGCCGCCGACGTCGACCAGGTCCGCGCCATCGTCTCCGCCGAGGTGGCCGCCTTCGGGGCGGCTCAGCGCGCCGCGCACATCACGCCGACCGTGGTCGCGCTGCGTACCATGGCGGCAGATGTGGTCGCCGGTGAGATCGCCCGGCTCGACGGGCGCCTCCCCGACCTCGACGAAAGACAGCGCGCCGAGATCACCCAGACCGTGCGCCGCGTCGTCGACAAGCTGCTGCACGCGCCCACCGTGCGGGTCAAGCAGCTCGCCAGCACACCCGGCGGCGCCGGGTACGCGGACGCGCTGCGCGAGCTGTTCGACCTCGACCCGCAGGCGGTGGCCGCCGTCAGCCGGGCCGACGCGAACGGCATCCGCCCAAGCGGCGGCGGCGCCGGCCGGCCCGGCACCGCGGCCCTCCAGAACGATCCGAAGAGAGGCCGGGCATGAACGCGACACCTCCCGCCGCCTCCGGCCGGGCCGGCACCCCCGGCCAGGCGCCGCTGCGGCTCGGCACCCGGCGCAGCGCACTCGCCATGGCCCAGTCCGGGCAGATAGCGGACGCGGTGCGCCGGGTCACCGGCCGCCCCGTCGAGCTCGTGGAGATCACGACGCGCGGGGACGTCTCGCGCGAGGACCTCGCGCAGATCGGCGGCACCGGTGTGTTCGTCACCGCGCTGCGCGAGGCGCTGCTGCGCGGTGAGATCGACTTCGCCGTCCACTCGCTGAAGGACCTGCCGACCGCACAGCCGGACGAGCTGGTCCTGGCCGCGCTGCCGACCCGTGAGGACCCGCGCGACACGCTGATCGCCCGCGACGGCCTCACCTTCGCCGAGCTTCCGCCCGGCGCCCGGATAGGCACGGGCTCCCCGCGCCGCACCTCCCAGCTGCGCGCCTGGGCGCGCTCGCTGGCCCTGCCGATCAAGACCGTGCCGATCCGCGGCAATGTCGACACCCGTATCGGCTTCGTCCGTTCGGGGCAGCTGGACGCCGTGGTGCTGGCCGCGGCGGGGCTGACCCGGCTCGGGCGGCTCGACGAGGCGACCGAGATCCTGGACGCCGACCACATTCTGCCCGCCCCCGGCCAGGGGGCACTGGCAGTCGAGTGCGCCGCCGCAAACACGGCGCTCGCTGCTCAGCTCGCCGAGCTCGACGACCCGCTCACCCGGGTCGCCGTGACCGCCGAGCGCTCCCTGCTCGCCGCCCTGGAGGCCGGCTGCAGCGCACCTGTGGGTGCTCTGGCCGACCTGCTCGGCGACGGTCAGGATGTCACCGAAATGCGCCTGCGCGGCGTCGTCGGTACCACCGACGGCACCTCGCTGGTGCAGCTGTCCATCACCGGTCCCGTTCCCGGGGCGCCAGGCGAGGAAGCGGCCCAGCTCATGGGTCGCGAGCTCGCCGCCGAGATGCTCGCGAAGGGTGCGGCCGGTCTTATGGGGGAGCGAGCACATTGAACCCCAACGCCCCGAACCACCCACCCGGACATGGGCACGTCACCTTCCTCGGTGCGGGCCCAGGAGATCCAGGCCTGCTGACGTTGCGTGCCGTGGAGGCACTCGCCGCCGCTGATGTCCTGATCGCCGACCCGCACGTGCTCGACGTGGTACGTACGCACGTCAGGCCGGGCGTGGCCGCGGACGCTCAGGGCACACCGGAGCGCGCGCGTGCTGACGCAGCGTCAAGCACCGCCGACGTGGCCCTACTCAGGGACACGGCCAATCTTGTCATGGCGGCCGCGCGGAGCGGCAAGCGGGTCGTCCGCGCCGTCGCGGGCGACCCTGGCCTGGACGGATACGCCGCCGACGAGATGCTCTCGTGCGCAGCCGAGGGCATCGTCTTCGAGGTGGTGCCGGGCGTGGCGGCCGCCGTGGGCGTGCCCGCGTACGCGGGCGTCCCGCTGCGGGACGCGCAGGGCACCGACGTCCGCTTCGTGGACGCCCGCACGGCCGACGACCGCTGCTGGAGCGAGGTCGGCTCCTCCGACGCGACCGCCGTCGTCTCCGCCACCCTGGAGACCGTCGCGGCCGCCGCGGGCGAGCTGGTGGCCGCGGGCCGCAAGCCCGACACCCCGCTGACCGTCACCGTGGCCGGCACGACCACCCGGCAGCGCACCTGGACGGCGACGCTGGGCACCATCGCGCAGGTACTGAAGGCCGCGAAGGTGCTGCCGTCGCCGCAGGGCGCCCAGCCGGTGATAGCCGTGGTCGGCGAGCGCAGCGCGGCCGCGCAGCGCGACCAGCTGGCCTGGTTCGAGTCCAAGCCGCTGTTCGGCTGGCATGTGCTGGTGCCGCGCACCAAGGAGCAGGCCGCCTCGCTCTCGGACCAGCTGCGCTCGTACGGCGCGGTGCCCAGCGAGGTGCCGACCATCGCCGTGGAGCCCCCGCGCACCCCGCAGCAGATGGAGCGCGCGGTCAAGGGCCTGGTGACAGGCCGCTACGAGTGGATCGCCTTCACCTCGGTCAACGCGGTCAAGGCGGTGCGGGAGAAGTTCGAGGAGTACGGGCTCGACGCCCGCGCCTTCGCCGGGATCAAGGTCGCGGCGGTCGGCGAGCAGACCGCCAGGTCGCTCATCGAGTTCGGGGTCAAGCCGGACCTGGTGCCCAGCGGGGAGCAGTCCGCGGCCGGGCTGCTGGAGGACTGGCCGCCGTACGACCCGGTCTTCGACCCGATCGACCGGGTGTTCCTGCCGCGCGCCGACATCGCCACGGAGACGCTGGTCGCCGGGCTGATCGAGCTGGGCTGGGAGGTCGACGACGTCACGGCGTACCGCACCGTGCGCGCCTCGCCGCCGCCCGCCGAGACCCGCGAGGCGATCAAGGGCGGCGGCTTCGACGCGGTGCTCTTCACCTCGTCGTCGACCGTGCGGAACCTCGTCGGCATCGCGGGCAAGCCGCACAATGTCACGGTCATCGCCTGTATCGGCCCGGCCACCGCGAAGACCGCGGAGGAGCACGGCCTGCGGGTGGACGTGCTGTCGCCCGAGCCCTCGGTGCACAAGCTGGCCGAGGCGCTCGCGGAGTTCGGGGCGGCGCGGCGGCGGTCCGCGCTGGATGCCGGGGACCCGGTCACGCGCCCGAGCGAGCGACGGCCCGGTTCGCGGAGGAGGGCACGCTCATGAGCGCCGACCACGGCCCCACGCCGTACGGCAGCTTCCCCGGCGCCCGGCCGCGCCGGCTGCGGGTGAACCCGGCCATGCGGCGCATGGTCGCCGAGACCCGGCTGCACCCGGCCGAGCTGATCCTGCCCGCCTTCGTCCTGGAGGGCGCGGCCGAGCCGGTGCCGCTGGCCGCGATGCCGGGCGTCGTGCAGCACACCCGCGACTCGCTGCGGAAGGCGGCCGCGGAGGCCGTCGAGGCGGGCGTCGGCGGGATCATGCTCTTCGGCGTGCCCGAGGACGCCAAGAAGGACGCGATCGGCTCGCCGGGCACCGACCCGGACGGGATCTTGCAGGTGGCCCTGCGGGATGTGCGGTCCGAGGTCGGCGACGACCTGATCGTCATGTCCGACCTGTGCCTCGACGAGCACACCGACCACGGCCACTGCGGCGTGCTCGACGCCGAGGGCCGGGTCGACAACGACGCGACGCTGGAGCGCTACGCCGAGATGGCGCGGGTGCAGGCGGACGCGGGCGCCCATGTGGTCGGCCCGAGCGGGATGATGGACGGCCAGGTCGGGGTGGTCCGGGCGGCGCTCGACGGCATCGGCCGCCAGGACGTCTCGATCCTCGCCTACACCGTCAAGTACGCCTCGGCCTTCTACGGGCCGTTCCGCGAGGCCGTGGGGTCCTCCCTCAAGGGCGACCGCAAGACGTATCAGCAGGACGCGCCCAATGCCCGGGAGGCGCTGCGCGAGCTGGCGCTGGACCTGGCCGAGGGCGCCGACATGGTGATGGTCAAGCCGGCGCTGCCGTACCTGGACATCCTGCGCCGGATCGCGGACGAGGCGGACGTACCGGTCGCCGCGTACCAGATCTCCGGCGAGTACTCGATGGTCGAGGCCGCCGCGGCCAACGGGTGGATCGACCGGGACCGGGCGATCATGGAGACGCTGACCTCCGTGCGGCGCGCGGGCGCGGGCATGATCCTGACCTACTGGGCGACCGAGGTCGCGCGGTGGCTGAACCGGGGCGACGTCTGAGACCGCGGCATTTGTGGTGAGTATGAGACAGCGACACGCCGAAGTCGCGGCGTGTCGCTGTCTCATACTCACCACAAGCTCAGGCTGCGTCGATGATCCGGGTGAGCCGCGCCGCCGTGATCGTGCCGGGGGCGCGGCGCTCGCGGGCGCACTCGTTCGCGGTGCGCCGCAGCGCCTCGTTGACCGGGGTCGGCACCCCATGGAGCCGGCCCAGCAGCACGATCTCGCCGTTCAGATAGTCGGCCTCGATCGTCCCGGCGCCCCGGACCATGCTCTGCCACGACGAGCCGCCGCCCCGGGCCCTGCCCTCGATAGGCTGTATGTCCATCTTTCCGGTGCGCGCCGCGCTCTGTTCGGCCGCGCTGGTGTGGGCGATGCCCGCCGTGTCGAGGACGGCGACGCCCTCCGCCTTGGCGCGCTCGACCAGGGCCGCCGCGTCCGCGCCCGCGTCCGGCCCGCAGACGGCCTCCACGGCGTTGGCGATATTGCTGAGCAGCTTGGCGTACTTCCAGCGCATCACGTCCGGCACGACCGGCGCGAGGAAGTGGGACTTCTCCAGATCGGCCGAGATCTGCCGGGCCGTCTCGTCCGCGCCGGACGGATAGCGGCCCAGGTGCAGCATGCCGGTCTGCGGTGCGCAGGGCGCGATGACCACGCCCGGCTCCAGGTGGGTGGAGGGCAGCCAGACGCACATGCCGTACACCTGGCGGAAGCGCCGCAGCGCCAGCCGCTCGCTCTCCACCCCGTTCTGCGCGCAGACCAGCGGCAGCCGGTCGCCCGCCACTCCGCCGCCGGCCACCGGGCGGGGCGCCCAGGCGTCCAGCGCGGCCACGCTGTCCTGGGTCTTGACGGCGAGGACGAGCACGTCGTCGGGGCGCAGCTCGACGGCCTCGGGTCGGTCGGCCACCGGCACCGGGAGGCGGTGGGTGCCGTCGGGGGTCACCAGCCGCAGTCCGTCCCGCCGCAGCGCCTCGTGGTGCGCTCCGCGCGCGACCAGGACGACGTCGTGCCCGCTCTGGGAGAGCCGGCCGCCGATCGCGCCCCCGACGGCGCCCGCTCCGATGACGACATACCGCATCCCGGCTCCCCTTTCGCCCGTTCGGGTCGTCACGTTACCGCCGGGGATCCGGCGCACTGCTGTTAGGGCCTGCTGTAGTTCATGAACCAGCGGGCGGCGAAGTCGGCGGGCATGGAGTAGGGGTGCTCGGGGTCGGCGAGCATGCGGAAGACGAACTCCGTGGTCGTCATGGCGAACCGGTCCCCGGCCTCGGGGCCGACCTCCGTGACATAGACGGGCCACGCGTCGGGGTCCGGCCCTTCGGCGACCCAGTAGAACGACGTCTCGTGCTCGGTGCCCGCCCACGGCAGCAGCCCGCCCGGCTCGGGGAACGGCGGGTGCGGCTCCCAGGACGGGGTGCCGTGCGCCTTCGCCCAACCGGACGCGAACTCGGCAACCTTGACGATGTCGGCCGGCAGATAGATGTTCAGAAAGCCGTCGAAGGCGCCGTCGCCGAACGTCTCGACCAGTAGCTTGTAGTCACTCGGCAGCGCCGTCCCCAGCCGCTCCTCGGCCGCAGCGCAGTCGGCCGTGCGGATCCGGCCGCTGTGCATCCGGTCCAGCCGGATCGGGTCGATGCGCACCTGCTCCGCGTCCCAGCCGGTCACGGCGACGAGCCGGTCCAGCCAGGAGGCGTCGGCGGGCAGCGCGCCCGGCGACGGGGTGGTGCGCGGGGCCAGGACCACCACCAGCCGCGCCTCGCTGCCGACGCGGACCACGCCGCAGCCGATCCACCGGCCGCCGAAGGCCCAGACGCGCATCTCGGCGACGCGCTCGCCGTCCCCGAAGGGGGCGATGAGCGGCAGCCCGGTCCATTCGCTCGCCGTGGGGTCGGCGCGCCCTTCCGACACGAGGGCGCGCGGCTCCCCGTACCAGCCGCTGAGCGTCTCCACGAGCTCGCCCAGGCCCGCGGCGTCGGTGATCGTCAGACACATGTGCCCCGCGCCGTGCCCGGCCGCCGGGCAGTCCAGCTTCCCGGTGTCCGGCCACACCAGGCCGTGGAGCGACGGCAGCAGTTCTTTCTCGTTCACAAGGGACAGTGAAGCGCGTGCCACTGACATTCGGCCGCGGTCCCGGCCCCGGCTCTGGTGGGGGCCGGGACGGCGTGCCCGTCGGGTCAGCGCGCGGCGGCCCAGGAGTGGGCGACATCGACGATCAGGCGGCCGTCCGCCTGGAGGACCCGGAACGGCAGCCGGGCGCGCACGCCGAGCCCGACCTGGGTCTCACCCTCGAAACTGGCGCCGAAGCGGGTGTCCTTGAAGGTGCGGAATCCGGCGATGTCCACCCCGGGCAGCGGCTTCCCGGCCCGCCCCGGGTACGTCTCGCCGCCGTTCTCCAGGTCGTAGCTCGGCGCGGCCACATGGATCTCCAGGATCGCGCCGCCGCCGACGGCGATCGGGTCCCCGGAGCCATCCTGGTACATCGCGTCGACATAGCCGACGCGGTAGCCGGTCGGATCCGCCGTCGTGCCGCCCTTGACGTCGAACACCAGGCGGTCGAAGCACTCGTGCTGACCGGCCCGTATGTTCTTCAGCAGCCTGTGGCCGGCCGGCTGTACGGCCTTGTCGCCGCTGCCCCACGCGGTCGCGCAGGCGGCCGCCTGCGCCGAAGCCGCTTTCGACGGGGCCGCGGCACCGGCCGTCCCCGCCGTCGTCGCCAGCCCGGCGACCGCCAGCGTCAGCGCCGCGAGTGCGGTCCACCGTCGCATGTCTGCTCCCCAACGATCGATTGCCAGTACGTGACGTCCGACTGCCCCGGTTGGCGTGAGGTTGTCGGCATCGATGGTTTTCGGCCGGGCGGGAGGGGAGTTTGTCGCAAAAGCATGGGGCGGGGGAGTGGGCCCGGACCCGTCACCCGATGCGGTGATGGCCGACGGTGTGCCTGACGGGGCGCCGAGGGCGCTGCCGGGGTCACCGTATAGCGGCGGTTCCAAGGCTAGACTTTTCGCATAGGAAGGTTGACACCATGACCCTCACCATCCCGGAGCTTGGCATGAGCCGACTTCGCAAGGCCGCCGAAGCAGCTGAGGAAGTGACCGGCCTGCGCGCCGAGATCATTCGAGGAGTTCTCATGATGTCCCCGACCCCGCGCGGCAGGCACGCCGGGATCATCAACGAGCTTTACGACCAACTGCGCCCGGCCCTGCCGGACCATCTGAATACCTACCAGGTCGCCTCCGTGTCGCTGCCGGACGACAAGGACGACTACGCCACCCCCGACCTGCTCGTCTGCGACGCGGGTTTCGGCGAGTCCGACGAGTGGCTGGCCGACCCCGGCGATGTCGAGCTCGTCTGCGAGGTCGTCTCCAAGGGCAACAGCTCCAAGGACACGCGCGAGATGGTCGGCTGGTACGCGGATGCGGGCATTCCCGCCTATCTGCTGGTCGATCCACGGGACGGCACCTGGACCCTGTACACGGTCCCCCGCGAGGGCGCTTACCAGGGCGTCCTCCACGGGCTGTACGGGGAGGACGTCGAACTCCCGGCGCTGGGCGTGAAGATCTCCACTGGCGGCTTCACCCAGTACGCCTGACGGCGGCCCCGGCCGGGGCCGCCGTCTTGCCATTCCGGTGCGGGAGCGCTCAGAGGCGCTCGGGGGTGCGGATGCCGAGCAGCTCCATGCCCTGGTGGAGGGTGCGGGCGGTGAGGTCGCACAGGAAGAGGCGGTTCTCGACCTGGGCCGGGCCGCCCTCGGCCTTCAGGACCGGGCACTTGTCGTAGAAGGTCGTGTAGAGCGAGGCCAGCTGGTACAGATACGCGGCCAGCTTGTGCGGCTCATAGCCCGCCGCGACCTCCCGCAGCGTCTCCGCGAACTGGTCCAGGTGCAGGCCCAGCGCCCGCTCGGCCGGGGCCAGGGACAGCTCGGGGTGGGCGACCGGCTTCTGGCCCTCGTCGGCGCGGCGCAGGATCGACTGGATCCGGGCGTACGCGTACTGGAGATACACCGAGGTGTCGCCGTTGAGCGAGACCATCTGGTCCAGGTCGAACTTGTAGTCGCGCGCGGCCGACGTGGACAGGTCCGCGTACTTCACCGCGCCGATGCCGACCTGGGCGCCGCGCTCGGCGATCTCCTCCTCCGTCAGGCCCAGCTTCTCGCTCTTCTCGCGCACGACCGCCGCCGCCCGCTCGACGGCCTCGTCCAGCAGGTCCACCAGCCGCACCGTCTCGCCCTCACGGGTCTTGAACGGCTTGCCGTCCTTGCCCAGGACCGTGCCGAAGGCGAGCTGATAGGCGTGTGTCTCCTCGTTCAGCCAGCCGATCCGGCGGGCGGTCTCGAAGACCATCTTGAAGTGCAGCGACTGCCGGGCGTCCACCACGTACACCAGCGAGTCGGCCTCCAGATTCCGGACCCGGTCGCGGATCGCGGACAGGTCGGTGGCCGCGTAGCCGAAGCCGCCGTCGGACTTCTGCACGATCAGCGGCACCGGCTTGCCGTCCGGGCCCTTGACGTCGTCGAAGAAGACGCACAGCGCGCCCTCGGAGCGCACCGCGACGCCGGACTCCTCCAGCAGCCGGCAGGTCTCGGCCAGCATGTCGTTGTAGCCGGACTCGCCGACGACGTCGGGGTCGTGGATCTGCATGTCCAGCTTGTCGAAGACCGAGTAGAAGTAGATCTTCGACTCGTCGACGAACCTGCGCCACAGGGCGAGCGTCTCCTCGTCCCCGGCCTGGAGGTCCACCACCCGGCGCCGGGACCGCTCCTTGAACTCCTCGTCGGAGTCGAAGACCGCCCGAGCCGCCTTGTAGAGGCGGTTCAGGTTGGACATGGCCTCCTCGCCGGAGGCGGCCAGGCCGTCGCCGGCCTTGTGGTCCAGCTCGTGCGGGTGCTCGATCAGGTACTGGATGAGCATGCCGAACTGGGTGCCCCAGTCGCCGATGTGGTGGCGCCGGACCACCTTCTCGCCCGCGAACTCCAGGATCCGCACGACCGCGTCGCCGATCACCGCCGAGCGCAGATGGCCGACGTGCATCTCCTTCGCCACGTTCGGCTGGGCGTAGTCGACGACCGTCGTGCCGGGGTTCTCCGCGTACGGCACGCCGAGGCGCGCGTCGGCGGCGCGGGCGGCGAGGGTGTTGACGATCGCCCCGTCCGACACCGTGATGTTGAGGAAGCCGGGGCCGGAGACCTCGATGTCCGCGATCAGCTCGCCGGCCGGCAGGCCCTCCACCACCTTCGCGGCCAGCTCGCGCGGGTTGCCCTTGAGCTTCTTCGCGAGCGCCAGCATCCCGTTGGCCTGGAAGTCGGCCCGGTCGCTTCGTCGCAGCAGCGGGTCGGCGACGCCGGCCTCCGGCAGGGCAGCCGAGAGGGCGTCCGCGAGACGCTGGTGGACCGTAGCGGCGAGGGATGGGACCGAGGCCATGAGTGGAATGCCATTCCGGTAGATGGTTGGCTCCACCCCAGTATTTCACGGCGTGTCCAACGGTTTGTCCGGCGCTTCGGCCCCCTGTGGAAAACCTTTGGGGGCCTCGTTCCGTCTGGGACAATGGTCGAGCCATGACCGCAAGGAAGGAAGTGCCGACCGTGGCTCAGAGCACCGAGACCGACTGGGTCTCCCGATTCGCCGACGAGGTCATTGCCGAGGCGGAGCGTCGCGCCCCCGGCAAACCAATCGTCTGCGCCTCGGGCCTCAGCCCGTCCGGCCCGATCCACCTCGGCAATCTGCGCGAGGTCATGACCCCGCACCTGGTGGCCGACGAGATCAGGCGGCGCGGCTATGAGTGTGTGCACATCGTGTCCTGGGACGACTACGACCGGTATCGCAAGGTCCCGGCCGGGATCGACCCGTCCTGGAGCGAGCACATCGGCAAGCCGCTGACCTCCGTCCCCGCCCCGCCCGGATCCGCGTATGCGAACTGGGCCGAGCACTTCAAGGCGCCGATGATCGAGGCGCTCAAGGAGCTGGGGATCGAGTTCCACGGCATCAGCCAGACGGAGAAGTACACCTCGGGCGCGTACCGCGAGCAGATCCTGCACGCGATGCGCCACCGCGAGCAGATCGATGCCGTGCTCGACCGCTACCGCACCAAGGACAAGGCCGGGGCGAAGAAGGCCCCCGCCAAGCAGCAGAAGCCGGTCGACGAGGCCGAGCTGGAGGCCGCCGAGGGCTCCGGCGCGGCCAGCGAGGACGACGGCAGCGCGGGCGGCGCGGGGTACTTCCCGTACAAGCCGTACTGCTCGGTGTGCGAGCGCGACCTGACCACCGTCACCTCGTACGACGACGAGACGACCGAGATGGCGTACAGCTGCGTCTGCGGGCACGGCGAGACCGTCCTGCTGCGCGAGCACGACCGGGGCAAGCTGGTCTGGAAGGTCGACTGGCCCATGCGCTGGGCGTATGAGGGCGTGGTCTTCGAGCCGTCGGGCGTCGACCACTCCTCGCCCGGCTCCTCGTATGTCGTCGGCGGGCAGATCGTGCGCGAGGTCTTCGGCGGCGAGCAGCCCATCGGCCCGATGTACGCGTTCGTGGGCATCAGCGGCATGGCCAAGATGTCCTCCTCCAAGGGCGGTGTGCCCACCCCGGCCGACGCGCTGGAGATCATGGAGGCGCCGCTGCTGCGCTGGCTGTACGCGCGCCGCCGGCCGAACCAGTCCTTCAAGATCGCCTTCGACCAGGAGATCCAGCGGACCTACGACGAGTGGGACGCCCTGGAGCGCAAGATCACCGAGGGCACGGCCCAGCCGGCGGACGTGGCCGCGTACAGCCGCGCCACCCGCACCGCCTCCGGCGAGCTGCCGAGCACCCCGCGCCCGCTGCCGTACCGCACGCTCGCGTCGGTGGTCGACATCACCACCGGCCATGACGAGCAGACGCTGCGCATCCTCAGCGAGCTCGACCCGGACAACCCGGTGAAGTCCCTGGACGAGACCCGGCCGCGGCTCGACAAGGCCGAGCGCTGGATCACCACCCAGGTCCCGGCCGAGCAGCGCACCCGGGTGCGTGAGGAGCCGGACACCGAGCTGCTCGCGTCGCTCGGCGAGACCGAGCGCGAGTCGCTGCGGCTGCTGCTGGACGGGCTCGACACCCACTGGTCGCTGGACGGGCTGACGACGCTGGTCTACGGAGTGCCGAAGCTCCAGGCCGGGCTCGCGGCGGATGCCAAGCCGACGCCTGAGCTGAAGGTCGCCCAGCGCACGTTCTTCGCGCTGCTCTACCAGCTGCTGGTCGGCCGCGACACGGGCCCCCGGCTGCCGACGCTGCTGCTGGCGGTGGGCGCCGACCGGGTGCGCAAGCTGCTCGCGGCCTGACGCGGCCCGACGCTCTCGGGCAGCGGGCGGGCCGGACTCCTCGTGAGTCCGGCCCGCCCGCTTTTCTGTCTCCGGTTTTCTGCCCCCGGCGGCGCGTGCGGCCCGGACAGCACGCCTAGGTGGCGGGCATCTCCAGCCGGTAACGCTCCTTGCACTCCTCCAACTGCTGGCGCACATCGCCGTCACCGAGGTCGGTGATGCCGTACTTCTCGCGCAGCAGCCGTGCGAACTGGAACGGGGAGGGGAACTTGCCGTTGTTCGTGACGTGCTGGTGGAAGGCCCCGTAGTACGCCTCGTCGCGCGGCATGTCGTCCGGCAGGTTCCCGAGCGGGGCGGCCGTCTCGTACGGCTCGGGCTCGCCGAAGGGCTCGTGGTCCCGCTGCGACGGCACGTAGGGGACCTGGCTGCTGGTGCCCTGTCCGCCGAGCGGCCGGACCCGGCCCCCCGCGCCGACCGGGGCGGTCAGCTGCGACCCGGTGTCCTGCGCCTCGTCGGCCTCCGCCACGGGCTGCTGAACCTGCTGCTGCGGGGCCTGGAGCTGCTGAACCTGCGGCTGCTGGATCTGCGGCTGTGGGATCTGGGATTGCTGGGCCTCGGCGCCCTGCGGCTGCGGCTGCGGCTGCGGCTGTCCGGCGGCCGGGTGCCCCGCGGCCTGCTCGAAGCCGGTCGCCGCCCGCCCGTCGTGCTCATGCGTGGCGGGCTGCTGGTACCCCTGCTGCTGGTACACCGGCAGCGGGAACGAGAGCGGAAGCTCACGCTCCTGGACCCCGGCCCGGTTCACCCCCGGCGCCCCGACGGCTCCCGGCACCTCCGCGCCCCCGGGAATCCCCAGGGCCCCGCCGGCCCCGGCGGCCCGGCCCCCGTAGGGCAGCGCGGCGGGCTGCGGCGTCGGCGTCAGCTCGGCCGGGTCCAGGCCCGCCGCGGCGAGCCCCGCCGGGGCGGTCTCGGCCAGCGGCACCCCGTAGCGCGCCAGGCGCAGCGGCATCAGCGACTCGACCGGGGCCTTGCGGCGCCAGGCGCGGCCGTAGCGGGCCCGTAGCCGGGCGCGGTAGACGAGCCGGTCCTGTTCGAGCCTGATGACCTGGTCGTAGGAGCGCAGCTCCCACAGCTTCATCCGGCGCCACAGTCGGAACGTCGGCACCGGCGCCAGCAGCCAGCGGGCCACGCGGACCGACTCCATGTGGCGGTCGGCGGTGATGTCGGCGATGCGGCCGATCGCGTGCCGGGCGGCCTCGACGGAGACGACGAACAGGATCGGGATGACGGCGTGCATGCCGACGCCGAGCGGGTCGGGCCAGGCGGCCGCGCCGTTGAAGGCGATGGTGGCGGCGGTCAGCAGCCAGGCCGTCTGGCGCAGCAGGGGGAAGGGGATCCGCAGCCAGGTCAGCAGCAGATCGAGCGCGAGCAGGACGACGATTCCCGCGTCGATCCCGATGGGCAGGACGTTGGCGAAGGCGCCGAAGCCCTTGTCGCGGGCGAGGTCGCGCACGGCGGAGTAGGAGCCCGCGAAGCCGATCGCGGCGATCACCACCGCCCCGGTGACGACCACCCCGATCAGTATTCGGTGCGTACGTGTCAGCTGCATCGCGGCCACCCGCGACCCCTCCCCCGTCCTACAACATTCGGCGCGCCCAGCGTCGCATACACGTCAAGGGCGGTGGACGGGGGGACGGGGAAGTGGCGGCGGGGGAAGGGTGTTGCCGGCTATGCGGCGCCGCCGCTGGAAGCGCCCGTTCCGGAGCTCTTCCCGGCGTCCTTCCCGATCGAGGCGACGACCTCCTTGGCGGCGGTCTGGGCGTCCTTGAGCAGCGCCTTGGGGTCGGGCGTCTTCTCGTCCTCGTAGCCCGCGCCGTCGTACTCGAGGGTCACGACCACATTCGCCGTGCGGACCACGACGGTCTGGTTCCGGAACTCGTCGCCGTCCTTCTTCGTCTCCGTGCTGACGGTGATGGCCGCGTCACCGAGGCCTGACACCTGCCCGGACTTGGCGTTCTTGGCGCCGTCCGCCGTGGCGGCCTTCTGGGCCTGGTCGGTGGCGTAGGTCTCGGCGCGCTTGTCGCCGGAGCCCAGCGACACCTCGGATCTGAAGAGCTTGAGGGACACGGTCAGCTGCCGGTACTTGAAGCCGTTGAGCCCGGCCCAAAGGCAGCTGGCCGACTGGTTGGCATCGGCGGAGGGGAGCTCCTTGCCCTTCTTGCTCTCGGCCTTGGGCACCAGCTGGTCGATGGTCTTCGCCGACAGGGTCGGGCAGACCTCGGGGAGCGTCTCGTACTTTGCGGCCGCGACGGTCGGCGTCGGGCTGGGCGTGGCCGACTTCGACGCGCCGTCCGAGTTCTTTCCGTCGTTTCCGTCCTTGTCGGAGCCGGAGGAGCAGCCTGCGACGAGCACCACCGGTACGGCTGCGCTGGCGAATATACGGGCGAGTCGAGGGGCTGTTCGGTGCATGGGTCCTTCGCTCGTTCTCGGTCGATGGGCGGCCGTCCCGCCCGCGTCATTAGTCGGCACGGTACGCGGCCGATGCGCGGGCGGCCCAATTCGGACGTCTTGCGCGGCGCCCCGTCGACCGGTCTATTCGTTGAGCCGCCCGGTCAGCTCCTGGGCCAGATCTTCCGCGTTGACCTGCAATTCTTCGCTGCTGGGAATGTGCGTCTTGTCGGTCGACCACTGGTCGTACTCAATGGTGGCAATCACATTCGAGGACCTGAAGACGACGGTGACATCGCGGTGGATGCCGGAGTCGGTGGTGATGAGCTGGTCGTCGAGGAACGCGTCGTCGCCGAGGTCGTCCAGGCGGCGCGGCGCGGCGGTCTCCTCGCTGTCGGCGTCGCCGGAGGGGCCGGTCCCGGACGTGTCGGTGCCGGAGGTGCCGCTCTTCGGCTCCTCGGTCGAGGAGCCGTCGTCCTTCGAGCCGCCGTCCCGGGGGACGTCGTTCCCGGAGATCCCGGAGGTTCCGGAGGTTCCGGAGGCCGAGGAGGACTCCTTCGACGCGCTCTTGCTCGGCGAGCCGGAACCGGAACCGGAGCCCGAGCCGGAGGGGGTGCCGGGGGAGGCCGAGGCGCCGGGGAGGTGCACGGCGGCGGCCTTCTTCTCGTACCGGTCCTTCGCCTGGTCGTCGTCGCTGACCGTCGGGTCGTACGAGACGACGCGCTCGAAGTCGATGGTGAGATAGCGGGTGCCGCTCCCCGTCTCCAGCTTCCAGCGGCAGCCGACCCGCCGGTCGGTGTCGTAGGTGACGGTGGCCTGGCCGTCGTACACCTCGGCGTCCTCGTCGGCGCCGGGCAGCAGGGTGCGCAGCGTCTTGGAGTCGACCGAGCCGCACGCCTCGGGGAGGGTGCGGTACTTGCCGGGCGCGGCGGCCACCGGCGCCCCGGAGTCGCCGGACTTGCCGTCGTCGAGGCCCGCGTTCGAGGCGGAGCTGGTGCAACCGCTGAGGCCGATGGTGGCGAGGAGGGCGGTGAGCACGGCGGCGGTCCGTGCGGCACCCGGCACATACGCCCTTCGCTGCTGCGCTGGCTGCACCAACCTTGTCCCTCCGCGTCTCTTCTCGCGTCTCTTCGAGCGAAAACTGCTTGCCGCCCGTGGGTGGGGGCTGAAGACAATGTCTATCGCACGCGCCGCCGCGTCTGCCGGTCGCCCGCCGATCTTGGGGGCCTTGGCCCGGCTTTTGCGTTTTCAGTCTTCTGTGGGGGAATGAGTAAAACATGTCGTATGTCGAGCTGCCCGGGGCGCAGGTTCCGATCCGTATGTGGACCGATCCTGCGACGGTCGAGGGCGTGGCCATGCAGCAGCTGCGGAATGTGGCGACGCTGCCGTGGATCAAGGGCCTGGCCGTGATGCCGGATGTGCACTACGGGAAGGGCGCCACCGTCGGGTCGGTGATCGCGATGCAGGGCGCCGTGTGCCCGGCGGCGGTCGGCGTCGACATCGGCTGCGGGATGTCGGCCGTGCGGACCTCGCTGACGGCCGAGGACCTCCCTGGGGACCTCTCGCGGCTGCGGTCGCGGATCGAGCAGGCGATTCCGGTCGGGCGCGGGATGCACGAGGACCCGGTCGACCCGGGGCAGCTGTACGGCTTCTCGGCGCCGGGGTGGGACGACTTCTGGGGGCGGTTCGGCGAGGTCGCCGAGGCGGTCAGGTTCCGTCAGGAGCGGGCCGTGAAGCAGATGGGTTCGCTCGGTTCCGGTAACCACTTCATCGAGTTCTGCCTCGACGAGGCGGGCTCGGTCTGGCTGATGCTGCACTCCGGCTCCCGGAACATCGGCAAGGAACTGGCCGAGTACCACATCGGCGAGGCCCGGAAGCTGTCGCACAACCAGGGCCTGGTCGACCGCGACTTGGCGGTCTTCATCGCGGACACCCCGCAGATGGCGGCGTATCGGCACGATCTGTTCTGGGCGCAGGAGTACGCGAAGTACAACCGCGCGGTCATGATGGCGATCTTCCAGGACGTCGTCCGCAAGGAGTTCAAGAAGGCCAGGCCGGTCTTCGAGCCCGTCATCTCGTGCCACCACAACTATGTGGCGGAGGAGCGCTACGAGGGCATGGACCTGCTGGTGACCCGCAAGGGCGCGATCCGGGCGGGCAGCGGCGAGTACGGGATCATCCCCGGCTCGATGGGCACCGGTTCGTACATCGTGAAGGGGCTGGGTAACGCGGCGTCGTTCAACTCCGCCTCGCATGGCGCGGGCCGGAAGATGAGCCGCAACGCCGCGAAGAAGCGTTTCTCTACGCGGGACCTGGAGGAGCAGACGCGGGGTGTGGAGTGCCGCAAGGACTCCGGCGTCGTGGACGAGATCCCCAGCGCGTACAAGCCCATCGAGAAGGTCATCGACCAGCAGCGGGACCTCGTCGAGGTGGTGGCGAAGCTCAAGCAGCTGGTGTGCGTGAAGGGCTGAGGCGCAGGACTGCCCGTGATCGATGGCCCCGACCGGTCAAGGTCGGGGCCATCGCGTTGCCCGCGCCCTGGCAATTCGAAAGAAATCGTGTCCAATTCACCATCAGTGGCACGTGATTGATCGCCGGCACGCAGCGGAGAATAGCCGTCTGCTTTCTGTTCGTGAATTTCTTGAGGTTCTTCTGAGGTTACCGGAGCGGAGCTACTTCACGGCACAAAGAGCTTGATCGCAGGCGGTTTTCACGGCCGCCTGAGGCCGCTAGCATCTCCGCAATCCAATTCCCTGATTCGCAGAAGAGAACAGGTGAGATTCATTTCCCGTGCCGCTTCCGCGGTCGGTGCCGCTGCTCTGATTGTGGGCGGCTTTTCCGCCGCCCCCGCCTCCGCCGCAGACGGCAAGACCTGCGTCAGCAACCAGCACCCGACCCTCGACGTGTGGACCGGCAGGGGGTGCTTCATCGGCAACGGCGACGACATCGAGGCCACCGACCTCTACGCGGACGGCCAGCGCACCGTGGTCGACTGGTACACCGACTACGGCCGCGAGGGCGAGTGCGACAACGCGCTCGGCACGGGCTGGACGGTCACCTGCGACTACGACATGACGGAGACCGGCCGGATCAAGTTCCGCGTCTGTGCCCGCAGCGGCGGAATCAACCGTGACTGCACCGGCTGGACCGGCTGGATCAGCATCCGCACCGGCGAAGCCGCCTGACCCGCGCACCGTCATCGACGACGGCCCGCCCCGGTGTTGTACCGGGGCGGGCCGTCGTCGTGCGCGTGAGAGGGCGGGTCAGCGCTCCCGGTGCACCTTGTGCTGGGCCGCCTGGGCGCGCGGGCGGATGACCATCAGGTCGATGTTGACGTGCGAGGGGCGGGTGACCGCCCACTCGACGGTGTCGGCGACGTCGTCGGCGGTGAGCGGCTCGGCCACGCCCTCGTAGACCGCGGCGGCCTTGTCCTCGTCGCCGCGGTAGCGGTTCACCGCGAACTCGTCGGTCCGGACCATGCCCGGGGCGATCTCGATCACCCGCACCGGGTCGCCGGACAGCTCGAGACGGAGGGTGGCGGCGATGGCGTGGGTGCCGTGCTTGGCCGCCACGTAACCGCCGCCGCCCTCGTAGGCGATGTGGCCCGCGGTGGAGGACAGAACGACGACGGTGCCGTCGCCGGAGGCGATCAGCGCGGGCAGCAGGGCCTGTGTGACGTTGAGCACGCCCACCACGTTGACCTCGTACATCGCCCGCCAGTCGGCCGGGTCGGCGGTCGCGACGGTCTCGGTGCCGACGGCCCCGCCCGCGTTGTTGACCAGTACGTCACAGCGGTCCAGGCCGGCGGCGAAGGCGTCCACGGCGGTGCGGTCGGTCACATCCAGCACCTGCGCCACGGCCTCGTGCCCGGCCTCCGTCAACTCGGCGGCGAGCGTCTCGACGCGCTCCTTGCGGCGGGCGGCGAGGACGACGCGGAATCCGGCGGCGGCGAGGCGGCGGGCGGTCGCGGCCCCGATCCCGCTGCTCGCGCCGGTGACGACTGCGGTACGGGTGGTCATCGACCCTCCTGAGGCGACGTAATGGGCATGATCAGCGCACATCCTGCGTGCTTGTGATCCATACGCAGGATATGACGTACAGATTTGACGCCAATCGGGGGACTGAAGATCGAAACCCGCTACGGCGGGAGGGGCCCGGGGAAGGGTGCACTGCGTCCGGCGCGCTGCCGGTCCGGAGCCTCCCTGTGCCAAGGAGTGAAAACAGCCCATGACCCAGCACATCAGATTCACCCAGCGGCCCCGCCGCGCCCTTCGCCGCTGGGGTGTCGCATCAGCCGGAGCTATCGCGGCCGCGGCACTCGTCACCGGTGCGCCGACGGCCGCTTGGGCGGCCGGCAGTGCCACCCCCGGTCCCCATTCCGGGGCGAACAGCAGCTGCCAGCAGGGCAACGAGGAGCAGGACGAGAACAAGCGCGAGCACGAGAACAAGCGCGAGCACGAGAACAAGCGCGAGCACGAGAAGAAGCGCGACCACGAGAATAAGCGCGACCACGAGAACAAGAACGAGGACGAGGACGAGAACAACAACAACGAGAACGAGAACAACGAGCAGAACAACAAGCGCGAGCACGAGAAGAAGCGCGAGCACGGCAACGGCGGTCAGTACGGCGGCGCTCAGCAGCGCAGCCTCGCGCAGCCCTCCGCCGACCGCGCGATGGACGAGGAGCAGGCCGCCGAGTCCGAGAGCGACGACCAGGGCAGCCAGGACAACGCCCTCCGCGCGGTCCCCGGCGTCGGCAAGGCATACGCCGCCCTCGCCCAGTACTCGAACCTCGGGCAGCAGTACGACTCCTCGGAGTCCGAGGCCGCCGAGCAGCCCCGCAAGGAAGCTCAGCCCCAGAACGAGGCCCGCCACGGGGGCGAGGAGCGGCAGGAGGACCAGCGCCGCCACGAGGACGAGGGCAAGCAAGAGGACGAGAACAAGCAGGACGACGAGGGCAAGCAAGAGGACGAGGGCAAGCGCAGCGAAGGCCGCGTGACGCTCAACGAGGCCGTCGAGATCGCCGAGTGCGAGGTCGGTGGCCGGGCCATCAGCGCCGAGCTGGAAGACGAGTGCGAGGAGGAGGACGAGGCCGGCAAGGAGCAGAAGCACGGGGAGGACCACAAGCGCGAGGAGTCCAAGCACAAGGGCCCGCAGCAGCGGACCGACGACCACAAGGACCGCGAGAACAAGGACCGGGACCACAAGGACCAGGACCACAAGGACCACGGGAACAAGGACCGGGACCACAAGGACCGCGAGAACAAGGACCACGGGAAGAAGGACCAGGACGACAAGGACCAGGACCACAAGGAGTCCAAGAAGGTCTGGGACGTCGACGTCAAGCGCGGCCACGAGGTCTTCGAGGTCCTGATCGACCCGGACACCGGCTGCGTCCTCAGCGTGACCCGCGAGAACGACGAGGTCACCGCCTAAGCGGCGAATACCTGATCGCAGCCACGCCGGCCAGGCAGACCAGCCCGGGCGAATGACCCGGCGACGCCCCTCCCCTGTGCTCGCGCACCCCTGCCGGTAAAGGAGCGTGCGCTGAGCACGGGGGAGCGGTACGGGGCTCGGCACAGCCGTCCGTACCCCTCCCCGGAGCCGCGCTCTAGAGCCGCTTCGCGCTGCGGAACAGCTTGGCGTAGAAGCCGTTGCCGTCGATGCGCGAGGCACCGCCCTTGTCGCCCATGGTCGGGCCGTTGACCTCCTTGCGGCTGGAGATGAACACCCGGTGGCCGTCGGTGTCCACGCCGAGGTACAGGGCGACGTGGTCCATGTGGTTGCCGGTGCGGTGGTCCATCTTGAAGAAGAGCAGGTCGCCGGGTTGCAGCACGTCGATGTTGGTCGGGCGCGTGTACCACGGCGAGGGGCCCTGGAGCTTGATGATGTCGGTGCCCACGTTCGAGCGGGCCATGCCGTCGGCGGTGCGCGGCAGTCCGTCCCCGAGGGTGTTGGTGGCCCTCAGCGGGTAGCGGGCGCGGTAGCCCCACACCATGCGCATGAAGCCGGAGCAGTCCAGCGCCCGGTAGCGCTCCTTGCGCGGCTGCATGATGGAGCCGTTCCGGAAGGTGTACGGGATGCCCAGGTAGTCGAAGAAGTCGTTCTGCTCCAGGCGGTCGACGCCGTCCGCCTTGAACGGCCCGAAGACGGCGTCACCCGCGTACGGGATGCCCTCGTCGTCCTTCTTGACCGGCGCGCCCTGGATGTACTGGAAGGCGATCGCGAAGACGTCGTCCTCTTCGCTGTTGAAGAACTCCTGGAACCAGTCCTTGAACCACTTCTCCTTCTCCGCCCCCTTGCGCCAGGGCTCGGGCATCAGCCGCACCCAGTCCTCGGTCACCACGCGGGAGGTGGTGTTGGCGGGCTCGGCGAAGGTGCGGCTGGGGCCCTTGAGGGTGGCGGTGCGGGCGCCGTCGGTGAAGGTGGCGAGCACCTGGCCCTTCGAGCCGCGCAGCACGGTGCGCTCCGGGTTCTTCAGCCGCTCCCAGGTCCGCTCCCCGGTGTCCTGGGCGCTGTTCTCCAGTTGCGGGTCGTCGGTGACCTTCTGCACCGCCGGGGCCTTGGCGCTCTCCTCCTTGCGCAGCTCCACGGTCAGGAACGCGCTGGTGCCGAGCAGCGCGATCACGGTCGCGGCGTGTATGACGAGGCGTTTCTTCGAGTTCTTCTTGGCAGACATGGTCGGCTCCGGTGGTGGGGTCAGGAGGACGGCATGACGCCGAGGAGGATCCCGGCGGTGAGGACGACGTACGCCATGAGCGTCACCGAGCCGGTGGCCAGCAGCGTGGGGCCCTTGGGCTGGCGCACCAGCTGGTAGGCGATCAGGCCGGGCACGATGAATCCGAGCGTCTGGTTGCTGTACATCAGCGGGAACTCGATGGTCAGCGCGATCATCACCGTGGCCTGGAGCAGCACGCCGGTGAGCACGACGGCCGCGAACAGCCGCTTGCCGTAGAGGATCACAAAGCGCTGGAGCAGCAGGACGCACACGTAGGTGAGCACCGTGACGCCGACGACCATGGCGGCGCGCTGGAGGTCCTCGACGAGGGTGAGCGCGAGCCAGCCCGGGGTGATCATGCCGCCGGGCGAGAGGTTGGTCGTCAGATAGCAGACGAGCGAGAACAAGAGCCCGAGCGCGATACCGAGCGCGGCGATCTCGGGGGTGAGGACGGAGGGGATCAACGCGGCTCTCCTGGGCTCTGCCACTGCTGGTCTGCTGCGGGGGGCTGGTCTGCGACGAGGGGCGGATCTGCGACGAGGGGTGTGGGCGGTACCCGGGGCTCGAAGAAGCCGCGGGAGCCGGCCGAGCCGTCCTGCACGGGCTCCGGGGCGTACTGCCGCTGCCCGTACCGCGTCTCGTACGCCTCGGGGTAGCGCTGGTAGGGGTCGATACGGGGCGCGTACAGCTGCACCGTGTCGCCGTGTTCGGGCATGGCGGGGAGCAGTGTGCCGTCGGCGTCGGCCGGGGTGTGGCCGGCCGGGACCCCGCCGACGTGGGCCGGGGTGTCCACGGCCGCCGGTCCTGCGGGCGCCGGGTCGGCGGCGGCGTCGGAGGCGTCGGAGGCGTCCGGGTCGTCGTCCGGGGGGAGCTCGGCAAGGTGCTCCAGGAGCAGCTCGCCCTGGCCGTGGATGTTGCCGATGGCGACCAGCGAGGAGTCGGGGCCGAGCATCCCGAGCATCTGCTGCATGAACTCCTCCGGGTCGCGCCGGTCGCCGCCGAGATCGACGGCGCGCGAGCGGTACGCGGCCGGGATGGCGTCGATGGCGGACTTGGCCGGGTGGCCGATCACGAAGACGTGCTCGGGGTCGAGGCCGGGGATGATCTCGCCCATCTGGCCGTTGCGTTCGACGCGGTCGGGGCGGCAGTTGATCACCACGTTGAGCGGGCGGTGGATCGCGCCGAGGTCGAGCAGCTGGTTGATGTTCATCAGCGTCGACTCGGGGTCGTTGGCCGCGAAGACGTTGGCGAAGCGCAGCCGCTTGCCCTCGGGGGTGCGGTAGCGCTCGACCGACAGCACGCCGGGGTCCGGCGGCGCGTCGTACATGCCCTTCAGGGCCGTCTCGCGCTCCACGCCGAGGAGTTCGGCGACGGCGAGCGCGATCGCCACGTTCTCCTTGAACGTGAACCAGCTGAAGCCGCGCAGCTCCTCGTCGCTGACCGTCTCCGGGTCGGCGTAGATCAGGCGGCAGTCGCGGGCGTCGGCCTCCTCCTGGAGGATGTGCAGGCGCTCCTTCTCGGCGGTGACGCAGATGCCGCCCTCCGGCATGGAGCGGCACAGCGAGCGCGCCACGTCGTCCAGGGTCGGGCCCATCTCGGCGAGGTGGTCCTCGCGGACGTTGCACAGCACGCCGATCGTGGAGCGGATCAGCTTGGACTGGTTGATCTCCTGGAGGGCCGGCATGACGGCCATGCACTCGATGACCAGCGCGTCCGGGCGGTACGCGGCGGCGCGCCGCACGATGCCGATCTGCTCGACGACGTTGGCGATGCCGAACTTGCGGTAGACCGGCTCCTCGGTGGCGTCGGGGTGGATGAACCGGGCCGCCGTACCGGTGGTCTTGGCGACGGTGACCAGGTCGCCGCCGCGCAGCGCACCCGCGCACAACCGGGTGATGGACGACTTGCCGCGGATGCCGTTGACCAGCACCCGGGTGGGGATGTTGTCCAGGTTGGCGAAGTGCCGCCGCTGCTCCACGACCCCGGCGACCAGCAGGATCGCGCAGCACACCATGAGCACGGTGTAGAGGAAGAGCACGGTGTTCAGTTCCTTCCGGCGAGGGGGCGAGCGCCGTCGCGTCCGCGCTGCTGCTCTTGCAGCTGCTGCCGGATGAGCTCCAGGCTGCGGACGACGGCGCCGACCTCGTCGTGGTGGCGCGGGAAGAGGACGGTACGCCGGTCGCCGTCCGCGAGCGTCTCGGCCTGGTCGGCGAGGGCGCGCAGCGGGCGGACGACCACGATGTGCAGCCAGCCCAGGCAGGCCGCGGCCGCGGTGAGGCCGAGCAGTCCGACCAGCACGGTGCGGTTCTGGAGGGTGTACGCGGGGATTTCGAGCCGGGACGCGGGCTGCCAGCTGACGACGGTCCAGTCGAGGACCTTCGCCGCGCCGCCGCCCGTCATCGGGGCCGCGGCCGCGATCCGCACGTCGTCGCCGCGCTGGACCTCGGCGTGCGCCCGCTTGGCGTCGAACAGCCCGGTCAGGTGTCCGGGCATCTTCTGGAAGGCCAGATAGCCGGTGTTCCCGGCGATGACCCGGCCCTTGGCGTCGACCACCCGGACCTGGCCGAGGCCGTCGCGGCGCAGCAGCGCGTTGACGAAGTTGATGTCGAACTCGCCCACGACGGCGGCGCCCGCCTGCCCCTGGAGCGGGGCCGTGGCGCGGATGACGGGCTTCTTGCCGCCGTGCCCGGACACCTTGAGGGCCTGGGCGGCGGGGCGTTCGCCGGACGAGTGGTGCGGGGTGGACCCGGCCCGGGCGAGCACCTCGCCGTCGGCGCTCAGGACGTAGACGGACTCGTAGCGGGGGTGCTCCTCGATGGTGCGCTCCAGCACGGTGGTCATGTCGGCGGGCGTGGTGCGGCCGCCGATCAGGGTGGCGACGGCGGACAGGTCCGCGTCGCCCTCGTTGAGCCCCCGGCGCACCCGGTCGCTGATGGTCTCGGTGCGCGCCTTCTGGTCGCGGACCACCTGGGCCGGGATGCGTACGGTCGAGTCGGGGCGGTTGAGCAGCAGGGTCAGCGGGATCGACCAGGTCAGCAGCAGGACGGCGGAGACGGCGACCAGGGCGCGGGTGCCCAGGCGCCGGCCGCCGCGGGCACCGGACGGCGTGCCCTCGGGGGACTCCCCGTGCAGCTGCTGCCGCAGCCGCTCCAGGGCGCGGCCGATCCGGGCGGCCTCGCCGAACCGGGGCACGGTCACCGGGCGGGCCAGGTCGCCGCGGGTGAGCCGGCGGCTCTCCAGGAACAGCCGGATCAGGGGGCGCTGTACGGTGCCGAGCAGCAGCGCGATGGCGAGTCCGCCGATGAGCAGCAGCGCGCCCGCGGCGGCCAGCCCGAACGCCGGCCGGGCCAGCTGGGAGGCGCGCTCGGTGATGCCGACCTGGGTGACGATGCTCAGCCCCAGGCCGCTGGCCACCGTGGACTCGCCCGGCTCGGCGGCGGCGAGCGAGGCGTAGCCGCCGACGGTCCGCCGGTCGCCCGCGGAGTCGCCGGTGAAGCTGCCGCTGACGCCCGCGTAGCCGCCGGAGCCCGGCTCCTTGGAGCTGAGGGGGTTCTGCCGGGCCTTCTTGGCGGCGGTGGTGGCGAACTTCTTCAGCTGGGCCTGGGCCCGCTCGCTGTCGAGGGCGCCGTCGCTGCTGAGGATCGTGCCGGTCGAGTCGACGACGCCGATGCCGCGGCCCGTGCCCAGGCTCACCCCGGGCACCTTCAGATTGCTGGAGGCGATCAGCAACTGCTGGGGCTGGCCCTTCCAGGAGAGCAGGGCGAGGGCGATCAGCCGGGTCTGGCCGTTCTTCAGCCGGACCAGGCGGGGCGCCAGGCCGTCCTCGTCGGAGAGCTTGGTGCGGTCGATCACCGTGAGCGGCACGGTCTCGCCCCGGGCGGCGAGCAGCTTGCCCGACTTGATCTCGATGATCGCGGTGCCGCTCCACTTCTGGTAGACGCTGCCCGTCTTGTCGAGCACGGCGTCCGCGGAGACCGGGTTGCCCTCGTTGAAGAGGATCGCGGTGCGTTCGAGGTCGGTGACCGACTCGTCGAGGGAGGCGCGCAGTGAGACGGCCCCGTCTTCGGCGAAGCGCTGCTGGGAGGTCAGCACCGCCTTGGGGACGAGGACGTTCTCGGTCTTGCCGAAGGTGAGGGCGGTGATTCCCGCCAGGGAGAGGAGCAGAGCCGAAAGTACGGCTATAGGAGGACGAATGCCGCCTATCAGTGACATGTCTGCCCGTCGGCGGATCTTTCGCCGCCGCTTCGGCGCCGAAGCGGCCACGGGGGCTCCTCTCTGGAAATACCTGGATGTTCGCGCCATATGGGGGGGCGCGCCGATGCGCGGCCCCGCGGGCGCGCGGCCGCGCGCAATTACGCGACCCGTGGGGTTTGGATCAACCAGAGAGGTTAAAGGTTGCGTGAGGCGTTGAAAATGTGAGTCAGATCGCTCAATCCCGAGCGGCGCCGGTCGGGAGCGGAACTGGTTGCCCCGCTATCGTCCGTTTCATCATGAGAGCCGACTCCAGCATGAGAGCCGACCGCCCGCCCCGGAAGCCCCCGTTCGCCGCTTCCCGGAGGACCACCCTCGCCCTCGCCGCCCTGGCGCTCACCGCCACGGCCGCCCTGCTGACATGGGCCCTCGCCCTGCGCGGGGGCGGCGGCGACCATGGAACCACCCCCGACGGCGCGCCGGCCGGCACCGACCTGGAGCGCCGGGTCGACGACTACACCGCCCGGTTCGGCGCGGACACCGGCTATCTGCCGCCCACGCGCTCCGACCGCCGGGGCGTCGCCCGCGCCGTCGGGCTCCTCCTGGACGGCCACCGCGCCGAGGCCGCGGAGCGGCTGGACGCCCTGGACTTCGACCTCCGTACGATCACCGACAGCGCCACCGGCCGGCGCTACGCCGAGATCTCCGACCGCACCGACGCCGGCCCCTCGCCCCGCGGCTGGGGCCGCGTGTACCTCGACCTCTCGGCCCCCGTGCGCTGGTCCGTCCAGGTGCCCCACCCGATCGCGGACGCCCGCACCGAACAGCTGGGCGTCGGCGTGCTGCGCGGCACCCCGGGCGGCGTCCTCGTGCTCGCGGGCGCCCACCGCGCCGCCGGCACCGGCGACGCCGCCGACGTCGCCCACCGGCGCGACACCGTCTTCGCCGCAGTCTGCGCCGAACTCGCCGGACGCGGACTGCCCGGCATCCAGATCCACGGCTTCGCGGACGACACGGCCCCCGACTACGACGTGATCGCGTCGACCGGCCGCGCCACCCACCACAGCCGCACCGACGCCCGCGCCCTCGCGAGCGCCCTCCGCGCCCGCGACTTCACGGTCTGCCGCGCCTGGGTCCGCTCCTGCCCCCTGGAGGGCCGCACCAACGAACAGGGCCGCAACGCCGCGGAGGAGGACAGCCCCTTCCTCCACGTCGAGTTCGCCAACGCGGTCCGCACCGACCGCCGGGAGGCCGCCCGCGCCGTCGCGGCGGTGAACGTGGTGACCGCCCGCTGGTCGAAGCGGGCCCCCGAGCCGGGCGCGACCGACTGACCGGCCGCGCCCCGCACGGCTTCGAAGCCCTGGGCCGAAAACATTGCTTGACTCAGGCAAGCATCTGTATGGTGGTGCCATGTCCACACCGCCATCCTCAGCGGCACCCGTCTCGGCGGACCTGGTCGAGATCGAGCGCGCCCTGACGCGTATCGCCTACCTGGCCGGCCGAGCCCGGCAGCACGAGCGCCTGATGGCCCTGGCCGGACTGTCCCTGGACCGGGCCGCCGTGGCGATCCTGCGGCACATCGCCGAGAGCGAGCCGTTGCGCCCGGGGGTGCTGGCGGTCCGGCTGTCCGTGGAGGCATCCCATGTCACCCGGCAACTCGGGCAGTTGGAGAAGGCCGGCTATGTGATCCGCGTCCCGGACCCGGACGACCGCCGCGCCCAGCGCGTCCAGCTCACCGACGCCGGCCTGGCCGCGGTCGAGCGCATCCGGGAAGCCGGCCGCCGCGGCATGGCGATGGCCCTGGCGGACTGGTCGGCCGAGGACCTGGGACAGCTCGCCGGGCTCTTCCACCGCCTGGCCGACGACTTCGTCGCGCACGCCGAGGCGGATGTCGACGTCTCGCCACCGGCCTCATCCTGACGGGGCCGGTACCGGCTGGGGCGACCGCTCCGGCGAGCGACTCAGGATTCCGGAGAGGCGCGGGCGCCCAGGCCGGCCAGGTAGTCGTCCAGGAGCTCGACCTGCCGCTGTGGCGGGAGCGCCGCCGGGTCGAACAGGGCCTGCACCACCAGGCCGAGAACGAAGGACTGGGCGCCGGCCGCGATGTGCGCGGGGTTGCCCGGGGGTAGTTCGCCGAGCGCCTGGGCCGCGGCGACCCGCTCGCTCAGCCTGTCGCGGCTCTGGGCGTACTTGCGGGCGTAGTCGGTGCTCAGGGCGGGGTCGGAGAGTGCGGCGTCCCAGGAGGAGACCCAGATCCGGTTGCTGTCGGCGGCCTCGGGAGTCAGCGGCAGGATGTCGAGCAGTGCGTCCCTGAGGGCGGCCAGGCCTTGGCCCGCCTGGCGGCGGGGTCGGGAGATGGTGCGCTGTTCGAGGAGGTCGAGGGCGTACTCCACCAAGGCGTGCTTGGTGGGGAAGTAGTGCGTCAGCAGGCCGGTGGTCGCGCCGAGTTCGGCGGCGACGGCGCGCAGGGTCAGACCGGCGAAGCCGCGTGTCGCCATCACCTTCCAGACGGCTTCGGAGACATCGCGTCGGCGGGCCTCGTGATCTCCCTTGGTGCGTGGCATGCCGCCACGCTACATTGCCGTAACGAGTGTTATGTGAATGAGGAGGCCGCTCATGTTCTCGCTGTCGCTGCGCGACGGTGCACGCCTCGGTCCGCTGGAGGTCTGGCATGCCGAGGAGTTCGCCGACCATCTGGATCGGGCCCGCGAGCACATTCGCCCCTGGGTCGGACCCACGTTCGTCACCGACGATGTGGACGGCGCGCGGGCCACGCTCAAGCGGTACGCCGAACGCCAGGCCGGCGACGGCGCCCGCCTGTACGGCATCTGGCGGGGTGGAGTGCTGGTCGGCGGCGTGATGTTCACCGATTTCGACGCCGCATTCGGTTCGTGTGAGATCGGCTGCTGGCTGGAGCCCTCCGCCGAGGGCCACGGTCTGGTCACACAGGCGTGTGGCGCGTTGGTGGACTGGGCGTTCACGTCCCGGGGACTGCACCGGGCCGAGTGGCATTGCCGGGCCGACAACGACCGAAGCGCGGCGGTGGCCAAGCGGCTCGGCATGACGCTGGAGGGCGTGCGACGCGAGGCATGGCCGTACGAGGGCGTGCGCTACGACAAGCAGATCTGGGCGGTCCTCGCTCCCGAATGGCGAGCCCTGAGCCGGTGAGGCCGGTCGGCGGCGGGGCCGCCGTGGTCGCCACCGGCTCAACCCGGCGGGCGGCCCATGCGGGCCGGCCTGCCGGACATCGTGACCGGCCCACTGGAGAGGTCATCCGCCGCTACGAGCGTGATCGGCCCCACGAAACCCCAGGTCAGGGCCAGACCAGGCAGTACGGCTGGTGCCCCGCCTCGTGCAGTCGGTGGGAGAAGTCCTGCCACTCGTGCAGCAGCCGGTAGACCGTGAAGGCGTCGCGGGGGCCGCCGCGGTCGGGGACCGTGGACCAGATGAAGGCGGCGGCGCCGACCGCCTCCTCGCCGACGCCGCGGAGCGGGTCGACGGCGGTCATGGGGAGCTTGACGACGGCGTAGTCGGGGTGGAGGACGACGAGTTCGAGCGGCGGCACCTTGTGGAGGGGGACGCCCTCGATGCCGGTGAGGACCATCGCGGCCACGGTCTCCGGCTTGATCTTGGTGAACATGCCATGACCGAGCTCGTCGCCGCCGAGCTCCTCGGGGCGCATGGAAATGGGGACCCGCGCGGCGGTCGCGCCGTCGGGCGCGCCGAAGTACTTGTAGGTCACCCCCATACGACCGCTCCCGCCCCTGTGCGCCCCGCTCGTGTCCCCGCGCCTATGGCGTCCGGGGCGGGCGCGCTCGGGACCTCGGTCGTCGGTCCCTTCACCGAGTTCGCCACCGCGATGCATATCTCCACCCGACCACTCGCGGCTACCTGCCGCGCAACCCGATCATCGTGTCAGAGACCTCCCCCGCGCCAGTCGTGTGAAACGCCCGGCGGCAGTTCTTAGTCAGCCTCTGACAACATGGCATGCGTGAGCTATCCGTACGCAGCACCAGTTTCGCAGACGCTTTTCGACCGCGCGGCCGTCGTGACGCCCGGCGGCGTGAATTCTCCGGTGCGGGCGTTCCGCGCCGTGGGAGGTACGCCCCGGTTCATGGTGTCCGGTACCGGTCCGTACCTCACCGATGCCGACGGTCGGGAGTATGTCGACCTCGTGTGCTCGTGGGGACCGATGATCCTCGGCCATGCGCACCCCGAGGTGACGGCGGCGGTGCAGGCCGCCGTGGCGCGGGGGACCTCGTTCGGGACGCCGGGGGAGGGGGAGGTCGCGCTCGCGGAGGAGATCGTGGCGCGGGTCGTCCCCGTCGACCAGGTGCGCCTGGTCTCCTCGGGGACCGAGGCGACGATGTCGGCGATCCGGCTGGCGCGGGGGTTCACCGGGCGGGCGAAGGTGATCAAGTTCGCGGGCTGCTACCACGGGCATGTGGACGCGCTGCTGGCCGCGGCCGGGTCCGGGGTGGCCACCTTCGGGCTGCCGGACACGCCGGGGGTGACGGGCGCGCAGGCCGGGGACACGGTGGTCCTGCCGTACAACGATTTGGACGCGGTGCGGGCGGCCTTCGCGGCGTACCCGGACGGGATCGCGTGTGTGATCACGGAGGCGTCGCCGGGCAACATGGGCGTGGTGCCGCCGCTGCCGGGGTTCAACGCGGGGCTGAAGGAGCTGTGCGCGGAGTACGGCGCGCTGTACATCTCCGACGAGGTCATGACCGGCTTCCGGGTCTCGAAGGCCGGGTGGTTCGGGCTCGACGGCGTCGAGCCCGACCTGCTGACCTTCGGCAAGGTGATGGGCGGCGGCTTCCCGGCCGCCGCGTTCGGCGGGCGCGCCGATGTCATGGCGCGGCTGGCCCCGGCCGGCCCGGTGTACCAGGCGGGCACCCTGTCCGGGAACCCGGTCGCCACGGCGGCGGGCCTGGCCCAGCTGCGGCTGCTGGACGACGCGGCGTACGCGGCGGTGGACGCGGCGTCCGCGCGGCTGCGGGCGCTGGTGACCGAGGCGCTGGCCAAGGAGGGGGTCGAGCACCGGGTGCAGGCCGCCGGAAACATGTTCTCGGTGTTCTTCACCGGTGACGAGGTCACCGACTACGAGAAGGCGAAGGCGCAGCAGGCCTTCCGGTTCACCGCCTTCTTCCACTCGATGCTGTCCCAGGGCGTCTACCTGCCGCCGTCCGCCTTCGAGTCGTGGTTCCTGTCCACGGCGCACGACGAGCGGGCGCTGGAGCGGGTGGCGGAGGCTTTGCCGGGGGCGGCGCGGGCCGCCGCCGAGGCGACTGAATGATGGGCCCCATGACGAAGAGCGACAACGACATCACCGTCGTGCATGTGATGCGGCACGGCGAGGTCGACAACCCCACGGGGGTGCTGTACGGGCGGCTGCCCGGGTACCACCTCTCGGAGCTCGGTCGGCGGATGGCCGACCGGGTGGCCGAGCACCTGGCCGACCGCGACATCACGCATGTGGTGGCCTCGCCGCTGGAGCGGGCGCAGGAGACGGCGGCGCCGATCGCCAAGGCGCACGGCCTGGACGTGGCCACCGACGAGCGGCTGATCGAGGCGGCGAACGTCTTCCAGGGGAAGGCCTTCGGCGTGGGCGACGGCGCGCTGCGCAGGCCGGCCAACTGGAAGCATCTGACCAACCCCTTCCGCCCCTCCTGGGGCGAGCCCTATATCGACCAGGTCGTGCGGATGATGGCGGCCATCGGCGTGGCGCGGGACGCGGCGCGCGGGCACGAGGCGGTTTGCGTCAGCCATCAGCTGCCGATCTGGATCGTGCGCAGCTTCGTCGAGCGGCGGCGGCTGTGGCACGACCCGCGCAAGCGGCAGTGCACGCTGGCCAGCCTCACCAGCTTCACCTACCGCGGCGACCGGATCGTCTCGGTCGGCTACAGCGAGCCGGCCCGCGATCTGGTCCCGGCGCATCTGCTCGCGGGGGCCAAGCCGGTCAAGGGCGCCGCCAAAGGCTACGGCGCATAACCGGCGTGTAATGGATCGGAGACAGCGCGTCGACAATTCAATTCGGTGGTGCTGACCGGGAACCTCGGTATTCGCATCGCCATCTCACCGGGCGTCCGCGACACCTTGCGGACGTCGGATACGGCGAGAGTGAATTGAGGACGCGTGATGCGGGAGATCAGCCGGAGGGGGATTCTCGGTCTGGGAGCGGGAGCGGTGGCGTCGCTGGCCGTCGCCGGCTGCTCCTCGTCGGATTCCGGTTCCAGGCCGCGGGCGGGCAGGACGACCCAGGCCAGGCCGACGCTCCGGCCGATCGGCGACGGCTCGACCGCGTACTCCGGGAAGCAGCCGAACCAGCCGTCCGCGCCGGAGCGGCTGGAGCCGGGTCAGAAGCCGCCGCAGTTCGTGGTCTTCTCCTGGGACGGGGCGGGGGAGGTCGGCAACGGCCTCTTCCCACGGTTCCGCAAGCTCGCCAAGGACCATGGCGCGGGCATGACCTTCTTCCTGTCCGGTCTTTACTGCCTGCCGGAGTCGAAGAAGAACCTGTACCGGCCGCCGAACAACCCGGCCGGCGCCTCCGACATCGGCTATCTCACCGATGACCACGTCCGGATGACCTTGCAGAACGTGCGCGAGGCATGGCTGGAGGGCCATGAGATAGGCACCCACTTCAACGGCCACTTCTGCGCGGGGAGCGGCACGGTCGCCAACTGGACGCCCGCCCAGTGGCGGTCCGAGATCGACCAGGCTGTGTCGTTCGTCACGAAGTGGCGGACGAACACGGGGTTCACGGACCTCGACCCGCTGCCCTTCGACTACCGCAAGGAACTCGTCGGCGCCCGCACCCCGTGTCTGCTCGGCCAGGACAACCTGCTGCCGACCGCCCGGGAGCTCGGCTGGCGCTATGACGCGAGCTCGCCCGGCGGGCGCCAGGTGTGGCCCTCGAAGAAGCAGGGCATCTGGGACTTCCCGCTCCAGCAGATACCGTTTCCCGGGCATTCCTTCGAGGTCCTGTCGATGGACTACAACATCCTGGCCAATCAGTCGCGGAATTCGACGAATGCCCCGCCGGCCAACTACCCGGGCTGGCGCAAGCAGGCCACCGAGGCGTACATAGCCGGTTTCCAGCGGGCCTATGAGACAAACCGCGCCCCCTTCTTCGTCGGTAACCATTTCGAGAAGTGGAACGGCGGCATCTATATGGATGCCATCGAGGAAGCGATCAAGCACATCGCGGACGAAAAGCACAAGGACGTCCGGCTGGTGTCCTTCCGCCAGCTCACGGACTGGATGGACGCCCAGGACCCCGCGGTGCTGGCGCAGCTGCGCACGCTCGGCGTGGGCCAGCAGTGGAGCGCCGCGACCGCCTGAACGGGCGGGCCGGCGGCGTCGGGTGTGAGCCCGAAAGCAAGGCCGAAAGCAGGGCTGAGGGGGGTGCCGAAGATCCCCGAAAGGCGCATGCGAAACTTTTCACATGAGTGCCTGCCGCGCCCCTCGGCGCCTCGCGACCCGCCGTCGCGCAACCGTGCTGGCCACCGGAGCCGCCGTGGCCGCCCTGACCCTCTCCGCCTGTGGAGCAGGCGGTGCCTCGGGCGGCTCCAGCAACACCAAGTTCATCCAGGGCACCGGCGGGGTGGACACCGTGGCCAAGGGCGACCGCAAGCACGCCCCCGAGCTGGCGGGCAAGACCCTCGACGGCGGCAAGCTCGATGTCGCCGACTACCAGGGCAAGATCGTCGTCCTGAACATCTGGGGCTCGTGGTGCGCGCCGTGCCGGGCCGAGGCGCCCAACCTGGTCAAGGTCGCCAAGGACACCGAGGCGGACGGGGTGCGGTTCGTGGGGATCAACACCCGTGACCCCGACCCGGCCAACGCGATCCAGTTCGAGAAGGAATTCAAGGTCGACTACCCGAGCCTGTACGACCCGATCGGGAAACTGATGCTGCGCTTCCCCAAGGGCAGCCTCAACCCACAGGCCATCCCCACGACCATCGTCCTGGACCGGCAGGGCCGGATCGCGGCCCGCGCGCTCACCCCGCTCAGCGAGGAGAGCCTGCGCAAGATGCTCAAGCCGCTGATCGAGGAGAAGTGACGGCGTGAGCCTCCTCGCCGCCGCCGTCCCCGGCGCCAACGAGACCGTCCTGACCGGGGCGCTGCTGGTGGCGCTGCCGATCGCCGTCCTCGGCGGACTGGTCTCCTTCTTCTCCCCCTGCGTCCTGCCGCTGGTGCCCGGCTATATGTCGTATGTCACAGGCGTCACCGGTACGGATCTGGGCGAGGCCAAGCGCGGCCGGATGCTGGCCGGCGCCTCGCTCTTCGTGCTCGGCTTCACCGCCGTCTTCGTCTCCGCCGGCGCGCTCTTCGGCAACTTCGGCTGGACGCTCCAGGAGCACAAGGAGACGCTCTCCAAGGTGCTCGGGGTCGTCACGATCGTCATGGGCCTCGCCTTCATGGGGCTGCTCAAGGGCTTCGGGCAGCGGGAGTTCCGCTTCCACATCAAGCCCGGGATGGGGCTGGTGGGCGCGCCGGTGCTCGGCGCCCTGTTCGGCGTGGGCTGGACCCCGTGTCTGGGCCCCACGCTCACCGCGGTCAACGCCCTGGCCCTGAACGAGGCGAGCGCGGGTCGCGGGGCCCTGCTGATGGTCGCCTACTGCCTCGGGCTCGGACTGCCGTTCATCGCCGTGGCCATTGCCTATCGGCGCATGCTCGGCGCGTTCGGCTGGGTCAAGCGGCACTACGTCTGGGTGATGCGGATCGGCGGCGGCATGCTCGTCGCCCTGGGGATACTGCTCCTCACAGGTATCTGGGACAGCATCATGGGCGATATGCAGGCCTGGGCCCTGCGCTTCAACGTTGGGATCTGATCGATGTCCACCACCGATACCGACACCGCCACGGAGAACGGCCCCACGGGCAAGGCCGCCGACCCCGCCGACGAGCGTGAGCTCGGCGCGGCGGGGGCACAGCTGTCCACGGCCCCCGCCGAGGAGATCAACGTCCCCTCGATGGGGCCGATCGGCTGGGCCCGCTGGTTCTGGCGCCAGCTGACCTCGATGCGGGTGGCGCTGCTGCTGCTCTTCCTGCTGTCGCTCGGCGCGATCCCCGGCTCGCTGGTCCCGCAGACGGGCATCGACCCCGTCAAGGTGGACGACTTCAAGCAGCGGCACGAGACGCTCTCGCCGATCTACGAGAAGCTCGGGCTGTTCCACGTCTACAGCTCGGTGTGGTTCTCGGCGATCTACATCCTCCTGTTCGTCTCGCTGATCGGCTGCATCGTCCCGCGCACCTGGCAGTTCGTCGGCCAGCTGCGCGGCCGCCCGCCGGGCGCCCCGCGCCGGCTGACCCGGCTGCCCGCGTACACCACCTGGCGCACCGAGGCCGAGCCGGAGCGGGTGCTGGAGGCCGCCCAGCGGGTCATGAAGCGGCGCCGCTTCCGGACCCATACGGTCGGTGGCGCGGTGGCCTCCGAGAAGGGCTATCTGCGCGAGGCGGGCAACCTCCTGTTCCACATCGCGCTGATCGTGATGCTGGTGGCCTTCGCCGTCGGGCAGCTGTACAAGGCCGAGGGCGGCAAGCTGGTCGTCGAGGGTGACGGCTTCTCCAACAGCCTGGTGCAGTACGACGACTTCAAGTCCGGATCGCTCTTCGACAAGAACAACCTCGCTCCCTTCGGCTTCAAGCTGGACCGCTTCACGGCGACCTACGAGCGCAGCGGCCCGCAGAAGCGCACCCCCCGCACCTTCCGCGCCGATGTCACCTACTGGGAGGGCGCGGACGGCAAGGAGCACAAGACCTCGATCAAGGTCAACGAGCCCCTGGAGGTCGCGGGCTCCAAGGTCTATCTGCTGGGCCACGGCTACGCCCCGGTCGTCACGGTCCGCGACGGGCAGGGCAAGATCGCCTACCGCGGCGCCGTGGCCTCGCTGCCGTTCGACGGGGTCAACCTCACCGAGAACGTAGTGATCAAGGTGCCTGACTACCGCGACAAGAGCGGTAAGAAGGACCAGATCGGCTTCCAGGGACAGTTCGTGCCGACCCTCGACCTGAGCACGGGCACGATGTTCTCCCAGTTCCCGGCGCTGGACAATCCGGCGCTCATCCTGACCGCCTACCGCGGCAGCCTGGGGATCGACGGCGGGCTCCCGCAGAACGTCTACCAACTCGACACCTCCCGGATGAAGCAGTTCAAGAAGTCGGACGGGACGCCATTCGCGGACGCGCTCAAGGTCGGCGACACCATGAAGCTCCCGAACGGCGCCGGCACCTTGAAGTTCGAGGGCATCAAGACCTGGGCCACCTTCCAGATCTCCCACCGGCCGGGCAATGACTACGCGCTCGTGGGCGCCGTCGCCGCCCTGATCGGTCTCGCCGCCTCGCTGTTCATCCAGCGCCGCCGGGTGTGGGTCCGCGCGGAGACCGGAGCCGACGGCGTCACCGTCGTCGAGATGGCGGGGCTCGGCCGCAGCGAGTCCGCCAAGCTTCCCGAAGAACTCGCCGACCTCGCCGTGGCCCTCCAGTCCGAGGCTCCGCCCGCGCCGGACTCGGACCCCGAACCTGAAGCGGGCCCGGAACCGGAAACCGGCACCGCCGAAGCCGAGACCGACACCGCACAACCCGCTGATCCTGCCGAAGGAGCGCGCGCGTGAACCTCGCTGCCGAAACCAATGAGTCGCTGGCCCATTTCAGCAATGTGCTGATCTATTCGGCCATGGCGGTCTACACCCTCGCCTTCCTCGCCCATATCGCCGAGTGGGTGTTCGGCAGCCGCAGCGCCGTCGGCCGCACCGCAGCCGCCATCACCGCCGACTCCGCCACCTCCACGGCCTCCACCAAGGTGACCGTGCGGGCCGCCCAGGGCGGCGGCACCGCCGTGCTCGAACGCCCCAAGGTTGTCACCCGCTCCGCCGCGGGCACCCGCGACGTCCCCGACGGGCCAGGCGCCGCGGGCGGCACCGAGCAGGGCGATCTGTACGGCCGGATCGCCGTCGGCCTCACCGTGCTCGCCTTCCTGATGCACGTCGGCGCCGTGCTCACCCGCGCCCTGTCCGTACAGCGCGCCCCCTGGGGCAACATGTACGAGTTCTCCACGACCTTCGCCATGGTCGCGGTCGGGGCGTATCTCACGCTCCTCGTGCTCAAGAAGAACGTGCGCTGGATCGGGCTCCCCCTCGTCACCACGGTCCTCCTCGACCTCGGTCTCGCTGTCTCTGTCTTGTACACCGACAGCGCCCAGTTGGTTCCCGCCCTCCACTCGTACTGGCTGTGGATCCACGTCAGCTGCGCGATCATCTCCGGCGCGTGCCTCTACATCGGCGCCGTCTCCACGCTGCTCTACCTCTTCCGCGACCGGCACGAGGAGAAGCTCGCCAAGGGCGAGGAGCCCGGCCGCTTCGGGTCCGTCCTGGAGCGGCTGCCCGCGGCCGCCACCCTCGACAAGTTCGCGTACCGCATCAACGCCACGGTCTTCCCGCTGTGGACCTTCACGATCATCGCGGGCGCGATCTGGGCCGAGGCCGCCTGGGGCCGCTACTGGGGCTGGGACCCCAAGGAGGTCTGGTCCTTCATCACCTGGGTCGCCTACGCCTGCTACCTGCACGCCCGCGCCACCGCCGGCTGGAAGGGCCGCAAGGCCGCGTACCTCGCGCTGATCGCGTTCGGCTGCTACCTCTTCAACTACTACGGCGTCAACATCTTCATCACCGGCAAGCACTCCTACGCCGGAGTCTGACCCACCGCCGTCCCGAGGGCCGGTTCCCGTGACCAGCGTCACGGGAACCCGGGTCAACGGGGACACCCGGGACAACGCGCCCGAGGTGCTGGGCCGCATCGCGACCGTTGCCGAGCGCTCCGCGGCGCACTCGACGGCGAACTCCGCGGCGAGGCCGACGGGCAGGCCGGGCGAGAAGCCGCCGGCCGACGGGGGCATCCGCGACGACCAGTACGTCTACATCGACAGCAAGGTGGCCTTCGCGACCCAGGAGAACGGCGGGCCCGCCAAGCTGGACCCGCTGCACCGCCGGGAGATCTGGCTGTCGGTGGACGGCCTCCACACGGGGCTGCTGCGCGAGCCCGGCCGGGACGGGAACGCGCACCAGCCCCTGGACCCCGCCCCCGCCTCGGGCAAGTTCGCATACGACAGGTCGACCAGCTACCGCTACCTCCAGACCCTCCCCACCGACCCCGACCGGATGCTGAAGTGGATCTACGGCACGGTGGAGAAGCGCAAGGACCGCGAGCGGTCGCCGGACCAGGACGCGTTCGTCCTCGTCGGCGACCTCATCAGCGAGTCGCTGATGCCGCCGAAGGTGAGCGCCGCGCTCTACCGCGCGGCGGCGAAGATCCCCGGCGTGGTGGTGGTTCCCGACGCCGTGGACGCCGCCGGGCGGCACGGGGTCGCCGTCGCGCGGGTCGATTCCGGCCACTCCACGATCCGCGAGGAGCTGATCTTCAACGAGAAGACGGGCGAGTACCTCGGTGAGCGCAACGTCGCGCTCGAGGACGGCAACGGCTTTCGGACCGGGCAGGTCATCGGCACCGCCGCGGTCCTGAAGCGGGCGGTCGTGGACAGGCCGGACCAGCGCCCGTAGCGACGGCGGGACTGCCGGGCACATGTGAAGAGGCGTACGGGCCGACCGGCCCGTACGCCTCTTCACGTCGCCCTTAAGGGCTCACTCCTTGGCGTCCCCCGAGCCCTCTTCCTTCTCGCGGCGCAGCTCCTCCTCGCGGCGGCGGAGGTCCGCCTCCCAGTCCTTGAGCAGCGACTCGTCCTTCTTGTTCTCATCCTTGAGGGACTTGAGGAACTCGGGGTTGTCGTCCGGGGCCACCCACTGCTGCTGTCGCCGTCCGGCCGGGGAACCGCCGCCGGCGCCCCCGCCGGCCCCCGCGTGCGCGGGCCGGTTCTTGCCCGCCACCAGCCAGGCGATCGGACCGATCAGCACCTCGCCGAAGAGCAGCACGATGAGCACCCAGACCACCTTGGGCAGGTGGCGCACTTCGTCTTCGGGGGTGTTCAGGCAGTCGATGAAGGCGTAGATCCACAGCGCCAGGATGAGCAGGAAGGGCAGATACCTGAGCATGATGGCCGGTCCCCGGGGAATGATGGTGGGCCGTGCGTGGCCCCATGACGGATCCAGAGTAGTGCGTACCGGATACTGGGACGCATGGCTTATGACGATCTTCGCTCCTTTCTGCGGGCGCTCGACCGCGAGGGAGACCTCAGGCGCATCAAGGCCGAAGTCGACCCGTATCTGGAGATCGGGGAGATCGTCGACCGGGTGAACAAGTCGGGTGGCCCGGCGCTGCTCTTCGAGAACGTCAAGGGCTCGTCGATGCCGTTGGCGATGAACGTCTACGGCACCGACCGCCGCTTCCTCAAGGCCCTCGGGCTCGGCTCGTACGAGGAGATCGGCGAGAAGATCGGCGGGCTGGTCAAGCCGGAGCTGCCGCACGGCTTCGGCGGGCTGCGCGAGGCGTTCGGGAAGCTCGGCGCCATGGCGCATGTGCCGCCGAAGAAGGTGAAGGACGCGCCCGTCCAGGAGGTGGTGCTCACCGGCGACGACGTCGACCTGGAGGCGCTGCCCGCGCTGTTCACCTGGCCCGAGGACGGCGGGTCCTTCTTCAACCTCGGCCTGACCCACACCAAGCACCCCGAGACCGGGGCCCGGAACCTGGGCCTGTACCGGCTCCAGCGCCATGACCGCCGCACCATCGGCATGCACTGGCAGATCCACAAGGACAGCCGCAACCACTACCAAGTGGCCGCCAGGCGTGGCGAGAAGCTGCCGGTGGCGATCGCCTTCGGGGCGCCGCCCGCTGTGACGTACGCCTCGACCGCGCCGCTGCCCGGGGACATCGACGAGTACCTCTTCGCGGGCTTCGTCCAGGGCCGGCGGGTCGAGATGGTCGACTGCAAGACGGTGCCGCTCCAGGTCCCGGCGCAGGCGGAGGTGGTCATCGAGGGGTGGCTGGAGCCCGGAAAGACCCTGCCCGAGGGGCCGTTCGGCGACCACACGGGCTTCTACACCCCGCAGGAGCCCTTCCCGGCGCTCACCATCGACTGTGTGACGATGCGGCAGCGTCCGCTGCTCCAGTCGATCGTGGTGGGCCGCCCGCCGACCGAGGACGGGCCGCTGGGGCGGGCGACGGAGCGGTTCTTCCTCCCCCTGCTCAAGATCATTATCCCGGACATCGTGGACTACCACCTCCCGGAGTCGGGCGGCTTCCACAACTGTGCGATCGTCTCCATCGAGAAGAAGTACCCCAAGCACGCACAGAAGGTGATGCACGCCATCTGGGGCGCGCACATGATGTCGCTGACCAAGCTGATCGTCGTGGTCGACGCCGACTGCGACGTCCACGATCTGCACGAGGTGTCCTGGCGGGCGCTCGGCAACACCGACTACGCCCGCGACCTGACCGTCGTCGAGGGCCCCGTCGACCATCTCGACCACGCCTCGTACCAGCAGTTCTGGGGCGGCAAGGCGGGCATCGACGCCACGGCGAAGTGGCCCGAGGAGGGCTATACGCGCGACGGCGGCTGGCCGCACATGGTCGAGTCGGACCCCGACACGGCCGAACGGGTGACAAGGCGATGGAAGGAGTACGGGCTGTGACAGGCGCGTCGAGAACGGAGGCGGGCGGCGCGGGCCTGCTCCCCGCCCCCGCCGGGGTGGCCCGATGAGTGCGAATTCGGCCACCCCCGACCTCCTCGGCCCCGAGCCCGCGCCGCCCGGCCGCGTCCGCGCCTTTCTGCGGCTGGTGATGATCGAGCACTCGGTCTTCGCGCTGCCCTTCGCCTACATCGCCTCGCTGACCGCGATGGAGCTGTGGGACGGCACAGTCCACTGGCTGCGGCTGCTGCTGGTCACGGTCGCGATGGTGGGGCTGCGCACCTTCGCGATGGCCTGCAACCGGATCATCGACCGGGAGATCGACGCCCGTAATCCGCGCACCGCGGGGCGCGAGCTGGTGACCGGCGTGGTGCCGGTGCGCTCGGCCTGGATCGGCGCGCTGGTCGCGCTCGCCGTCTTCCTCGGCGCGGCCGCGCTGCTGAACCCGCTGTGCCTGGCCCTGGCGCCGGTCGCGATCGCCCCGATGGTGGTCTATCCGTACGGGAAGCGCTTCACGAACTTCCCGCACGCGATCCTCGGCCTCGCCCAGGCCATGGGCCCGGTCGGGGCGTGGATCGGGATCACGGGGGAGTGGTCCTGGGACGCGGTGATCCTCGGCCTCGCGGTCGGCATCTGGATCGGCGGCTTCGATCTGATCTACGCCTGCCAGGACGTGGCGGCCGACCGGGCCCACGGGGTGAAGTCGGTGCCGGCCCGCTTCGGCATCGCCGGGGCCCTGTACGGGGCGCGCGTCTGCCATGTCGTCACCACGCTGCTGCTGGGCTGGTACGGGCTGGCCACGGACGCCGGGTTCTTCTTCTGGCTCGGTCTGGTGATCGTGGCGGCGGCGTTCTGGTACGAGCACTCGGTGGTGCGGCCCGGCGATCTGTCCCGGCTGAACCGCGCGTTCTTCACGGTCAACGGCTTCGTGGGGATCGCGCTGTTCTGCTGCGCGCTGCTCGACCTGCTGGTGCGGGGACTGAGCCTGTGAGACGCGCCGGTTAGGCTCGTCATGTGGAGCCGCCGCATGAGCCGTACAGGCCGCACGAAGAAGTGAGCCGGCGCCGGCCCTGGGTGGTCGGTGTCTCCGGCGCGTCCGGGACGCCGTACGCCGCCTCCGTGCTACGCGCGCTGATGGCCGCGGGGGAGGCGGTCGACCTGGTGGTCAGCCGGGCCTCGCGGCTGACGCTGCTGGACGAGACGGGGATCTCCTTCCGGGACGCGCACTGGCGCCAGGACCTCGGCCGCTGGCTGGCGCGGGGCGCGGACGGCACGCCGGACGCCTTCGAGGCGCGGGTGGACGTGGCGGACGTACGCCACTGGGCGGCCGGGGACCTGGCCGCGGGCCCGTCCTCCGGCAGCTATGACGTCAAGGGGATGCTGATCGTCCCGGCGAGCACCGCGTGTGTGGCGGGGGTGGCGCTCGGCCTGTCGAAGGACCTGCTCCAGCGGTCGGCGAGCGTGACGCTCAAGGAGCGGCGCCCGCTCGTGGTGGCGGTGCGCGAGGCGCCGCTGAGCGGCCAGACCCTCCGTCACCTGGTCGCGCTGGACGAGGCGGGCGCGGTCGTGGTGCCCGCGTCGCCCGCGTTCTACGCGGGGGCGACCCATATCCAGGACCTGGTGGACTTCGTGGCGGGGCGGGTGCTGGACGCGGCAGGGGTGCCGCACAAGCTGTACCGCCGGTGGGAGGGGGAACTCCGGGGTGGGACCGGAGACGGCTAGCGGGCCGCACCGCCACGTCGCCTTGACGCGTGGCTCGCCCGCAGGTTCTGCGGGATTTAGAGGGTGCCATGCCCTGATGCCTTAGATTATATGTGTAAACTTGCTATATCTCTGAATAATGGAAGGCGCTCGGCATATGGACGCGGTGGATAGGCAGCTCATCCAGGCCCTGCGGGAGAACGGGAGGGCCTCCTACGCGGAGCTCGGCCGCCTCGTCGGCCTGTCCGGACCCAGCGTCACCGACCGGATCAACCGCCTGGAGGCGGCCGGTGTGATCACCGGCTACCGCGCGACCGTCGACGCCGCGTCCCTCGGCCTCGGGGTCACCGCCCTCATCGGCATCCAGCTCTCCGACGCCGCCGACCACGAGGACGTGGCGGGGCGGCTGCGCGAGCTGGCCGAGATCGAGGACTGCTGGTTCATCGCGGGCGACGACTCGTACATGCTCAAGGTGCGCGCCGGCGATGTGGACGGGCTGGAGCGGACCATCCGCCGGCTGTCCGGCACCAAGGGCGTCGCCCGGACGCGTACCACGATCGTGCTGTCCACCAAGTGGGAGAACCGGGTCGGCGAACTGCCCGACGACGTCGAGGCGTAGGCTCAGAAGGTCACTCAAGCAAAGGCCTACAAAAGCAGACGTATGGGAGGCGGCCGCATGACTGCGTCTATCGAAGATGCGGGTCTCAAGCGCGAACTGGAAGAGAAGGTCCGCGCCGGAGAGCGGCTGTCGCGCGAGGACGGCATCGCGCTGTACGCGTGCGACGACCTGGCATGGCTCGGCGGGCTGGCCCACGAGGTGCGCACCCGCAAGAACGGTGACGTGGTGCACTTCAACGTCAACCGCCACCTCAACATGACCAATGTGTGCACCGCCTCGTGCGCGTACTGCTCCTTCCAGCGCAAGCCCGGCGAGAAGGACGCGTACACCATGCGCATCGAGGAGGCCGTCCGCCTCGCCAAGGCGATGGAGAACGAGAACCTCACCGAGCTGCACATCGTCAACGGCCTGCACCCCACCCTCCCTTGGCGCTACTACCCGCGGTCGCTGAAGGCGCTCAAGGAAGCCCTTCCGCAGGTGTCCCTGAAGGCCTTCACCGCCACCGAGATCCACCACTTCGAAAAGATCTCCGGGCTGCCGGCCTCCGAGATCCTCGACGAGCTGATCGACGCCGGCCTGGAGTCGCTCACCGGCGGCGGCGCGGAGATCTTCGACTGGGAGGTCCGGCAGCACATCGTCGACCACGACACCCACTGGGAGGACTGGTCGCGCATCCACCGGCTGGCGCACGAGAAGGGCCTCAAGACCCCGTGCACCATGCTGTACGGGCATGTCGAGGAGCCCCGGCACCGGGTGGACCACGTGCTGCGGCTGCGCGAACTCCAGGACGAGACCGGCGGTTTCCAGGTCTTCATCCCGCTGCGCTACCAGCACGACTTCGTGGACATGAAGGACGGCAAGATCCGCAACCGGCTCCAGGCCAGGACCACCATGGCCACCGGCGCGGAGGCGCTGAAGACCTTCGCGGTCTCGCGGCTGCTGTTCGACAACATCCCCCATGTGAAGGTCTTCTGGGTGATGCACGGCGTACGGACCGCCCAGCTCGCGCTCAACCACGGCGCGGATGACATGGACGGCTCGGTCGTCGAGTACAAGATCACTCACGACGCCGACAACTACGGCACGCCGAACAAGCTGACCCGCGACGACCTGCTGGAGCTCATCCGGGACGCGGGATTCCGGCCGGTGGAGCGGAACACCCGCTACGAGATCATCCGCGAGTACGACGGACCGGACCCGGACCGGCGCGAGACGCCGCAGGCCATGCGCGTCTGACGACGGATCTCAGGGTCGTCGCCGGGGCGCTCGGCGGGCCGTGATTCACTGGATGGGCAGGATTTCCCAGGAGAACAGAAAGAAGACGGGCCGTGTCCTTCAAGCCGAGCGCGACGTTCCGCTACACCGCCATGCGCCTGGGGATCTTCGCGGGCTGCTTTCTGGTGATGTGGGGCCTGGTGTACTTCCGGTTGCTGCCCTCCGGGCTCGGCAACGCGAACCTCTTCTGGGTCGTGCTGCTGGCGCTGGTCGTCTCGGCGCCGCTGAGCTTCATTCTGCTGCGCAAGCAGCGCGACGACATGGCGGCCCAGGTCGCGGAGCGGGTGGACCGCGCCAAGGAGCGGCTCGCGGCTAACCAGGGCCAGGAGGACGGCGCCTGAGCCGCGCTCGGCCGCCCACCCCGTCCTGTAACGCTCCTCACACGCCTCCGACGCCCCGCCGGCCAGCTCCCGCTGGCCGGCGGGGCGTTGTTCGCTTCCGCCGCCGTGTGTAAAAGCTTGCCTATGGGGAACTCAAAGCCAGGGTGTTAATGTTTTCGTCATGACGACAGCAGCCGCGCCCCGCATCACCACGAGCGTTCCGCTCGTGGCGCGCCTGCACATCGATCTCTGCCGCTGCCGGTCGGCGGCCTGTCGCCGCCGCTGACCGCTTGTCCCCCGTCCCAGCGGCCGGAGATCCAAGCACGGACTCCTGGCTCACCCCTGTCCGCTTCTTCTCCCCCGACGTCGTCCCCCTGACTTCCCCTGCCTTTTCCTGCCCTCGGAGTGTGTCCGTTGTCATCCGTCCCCGAGACGCCGTCTCAGAGATCCTCCATACGCCTGCCCAAGGTGCCGTTCTGGGCGCAGATCCTGCTGGGCCTGGTGCTCGGCGTGCTGCTCGGCTGGGCCGCCCGCAGCGGTGACGTCGGCTGGCTGGTCACCACCCTCGACAAGATTGGCTCGATCTTCGTCCAACTGCTGAAGCTCGCCGTCGCCCCGCTGGTCTTCTTCGCGATCCTGGTCTCGATCACCAACCTGCGGAACGTCAACAACGCCGCGCGCCTGGCGACCCGCACCCTGCTGTGGTTCATGGCGACCTCGCTGATCGCGGTCGCCATCGGCCTGGCGATCGGCCTGGTCACCAACCCCGGCGCGGGCACCGGCCTCACCCCGCAGGACGGCTCCAAGCCCGAGCACGCGGGCTCCTGGCTGGACTTCCTCACCGGCATCGTGCCGACCGACGTCATCACGCCGTTCACCGAGCTGAACGTCCTCCAGATCGTCTTCATGGCCGCCGTCGCGGGCGTCGCCGCCCTCAAGCTCGGCGAGAAGGCACAGCCGATCCTCACCCTCAGCCAGGCCGTCCTGGAGCTGCTCCAGAAGGCCCTGTGGTGGGTCATCCGCCTCGCCCCGCTGGGCACCCTCGGCCTCATCGGCTACGCCATCGCCGAGTACGGCTGGGACCTCATCGGCAAGTACGCCACCTTCACGGCCGACATCTACGTCGGCTGCGCCCTGGTGATGTTCGGCGTCTACCCGCTGCTGCTGGCCACCGTCGCCAAGGTCAACCCGCTGCACTTCTTCAAGGGCGCCTGGCCCGCGATCCAGCTCGCGTTCGTCTCCCGCTCCTCGGTCGGCACCATGCCGGTCACCCAGAAGGTCACCGAGCGCCTCGGCGTCCCCAAGGAGTACGCCTCCTTCGCGGTGCCCTTCGGGTCGACGACGAAGATGGACGGCTGCGCCTCGATCTACCCGGCCATCGCCGCGATCTTCATCGCCCAGATCTTCGATGTGCACCTCGGCGTCGGCGACTACCTGCTGATCGCCTTCGTCTCGGTCATCGGCTCGGCCGCCACGGCGGGCCTCACCGGCGCCACCGTCATGCTGACCCTGACCCTGTCCACGCTCGGCCTCCCGCTGGAGGGCGTCGGCCTCCTCATGGCCATCGACCCGATCCTGGACATGATGCGCACCGCCACGAACGTGGCAGGTCAGGCGCTGGTCCCGGTCATCGTCTCGGCCCGCGAGAAGATCCTCGACCGGCAGGCCTACGACCACGCCTCGGCGTCCCCCCTGGACGACGCGGCCACCGTCGAAGACCGCCAGGTGGTCCCGGCCGCCGCGTAGCGGCCGCCCGGCCCCGACGTCGCCCCGCTCTCATGGCCCTCGGCCGAGAGCGGGGCGACGTGCTTTTCCGGCTACCGGTCGCGCTTGCTGGAACGGCAAGGAAGTTCGCCGTTCCGGCAGGGGCGGCGCATGGTGGGGGGCATGAGTGAGCACAAGGTTTCCGATGAGTTCGATGTCGTGGTGGTCGGAGGGGGTGTCGCCGGGCTGTCGGGCGCGCTGACGCTGGCGCGCGCCCGTCGCTCCGTATTGGTGATCGATTCCGGCGAGCCGCGCAACGCGCCCGCCGCCGCGGCGCATGGACTGCTGTCCCGGGACGGTGTGCCGCCGCTCGAGCTGTTGCGGATCGGCCGGGAGGAGGTGGTCGGCTACGGCGGGCGGATCCTGTCCGACCGGGCGGTCTCCGCGCGGCGGGTGGAGGGCGGCTTCGCCGTCGAGGCCGGGAGCGGCCGGGTCTTCCGGGCGCGGCGGCTGCTGGTGACGACCGGGCTGGTCGACGAGGTGCCGGAGGTGCCGGGGCTGCGGGAGCGGTGGGGGCGGGATGTGCTGCACTGCCCGTACTGCCACGGCTGGGAGGTCCGCGACGCGCCGATCGGTGTGCTGGGCGGCAGCCCGCTCTCCGTGCATCAGGCGCTGCTGTTCCGGCAGTGGTCGCCCCGGGTGACGCTGTTCCTGCACACCGGTGGCGATCTGGCCGAGGAGGAGTGGGAGCGGCTGGCCGCGCGGGGGATCGCCGTGGTCGACGGCGAGGTGACGGGGCTGGACGTGGTGGAGGACCGGCTGGCCGGGGTCCTGCTGGCCTCGGGCCGCCGGGTGGCGGTGGAGGCCTTGGCGGTGGGGCCGCGGATGGTCGCGCGCGGCGAGGTCCTCGCGGGCCTGGGGCTGAGCGCGGTGGAGCACTCCATGGGGGTCGGGACCTGTGTGGCGTCGGACGCGAGCGGGCTCACCGAGGTGGCCGGGGTGTGGGTGGCGGGGAACGTCACCGATCCGACGGCCGGCGTCCCGGTGGCGCAGGCCGCCGGGGTGCAGGCCGCCGCGGCGATCAACGCGGATCTGGTGAACGCGGACACCGAGGCCGCTGTGGCCCGCCGCAGGGCGGCCGTCTCCGGAGGTTCCGGGGGTGTTTTCAGTGCGGTCGCCGAGGCCGAGGTCGCCGCGCGGGTCCTGGGCGAGCGCCGGCATGGCCTGGACCCGCTGCGGCGCTCCGAAGGGCCCGCGCGACCGTAGCGTGGGCGGGGTCAGCCGGGGCGGACACGCAGGTGGGCGCGTTCGCCCTGCTGGCCGAAGATGATCAGGAGCTCGACCGGACGGTCATCCGCGGGGCCGAGCCAGTGGGGGACGTGGGTGTCGAACTCCGCCGCCTCGCCGGGCGCCAGGACGAGGCTGCGCTCGCCGAGGCGGAGGCGCAGCCGGCCGTTGAGGACGTAGAGCCACTCATAGCCCTCGTGGGTCTTCAGGTCGGGTTCGCCGACGCTGGGCGCGATGACGAGCTTGTGGGCGTGCAGACCTCCGGCGCGGCGGGTGAGCGGCACGAACGTCAGGTGGCCGCGGGTGACCGGGTGCAGATGGACCCGGGGGTCGCCGGTGTGCGGGGCGCCGACGAGCTCGTCCAGGGGGACTCCGTAGGCGCGGGCGAGCGGGAGCAGCAGCTCCAGGTTGGGCCTGCGCCCGCCGCTCTCCAGGCGGGAGAGCGTGCTCTCCGAGATGCCGGTGGTGTGGGCCACGGAGGCCAGGGTGAGGCCGCGCTCCCGGCGCAGCTCCCGGAGCCGGGGACCGACCGCGGCCAGCACGTTGTTGAACTCGTCCACACCCCTCATCGTCCCTCATCGTGCTGAGACGGCATGTTCCTTTGCGACAGCGGCCGGTGGGCGGCGCCGGTCAGCCCACGCCGTCCTCGGCCAGGACGCGGGCCATGTTGCGCTCGGCCAGGGCCGTGATGGTCACGAAGGGGTTGACGCCGATCGAGCCCGGGATGAGGGAGCCGTCGGTGACGTACAGCCGGTCGTAGCCGAGGGCCCGGCCGTACGCGTCCGTGGCGCGGCCCAGGACGCAGCCGCCGAGCGGGTGGTAGCAGAAGTCGGCGGCGAAGGAGCGGGTGTCGCCGAAGAGGTCGAAGCGGTAGATGGTGCCGTTGGCGGAGTTGACGCGGTCGAAGAGGGTCTTGGCGGCGGTGATGGAGGGGGCGCTCTGGGTGCTGGTCCAGTTCAGGACGGCCGCGTCCTTGGCCGCGTCGTAGCTGAAGGTGCCGCGCTCGGGGTTCTTGGTGATGGCCAGATAGAGGCTGGCCCAGGTCTCGAGGCCGGCCGGGAGCGGGGCGATCTCGGCGAAGACCGGGTTGGCGGCGTTGGACCAGTCGTCGAGGGCCATCACCGGGATGGTGGACTGGTTGGCGCCGGTCGGGTTCCAGATGTGGTTGGCGCGGCCGAGCATGACGTTGCCGTTGCCGCCCCAGCCCCGGCCGACCTGGGCGCTGAGGGCGGGCAGCGTGCCGGTCTCGCGGGCGCGCAGCAGGAGTTCGGTGGTGCCGAGGCTGCCGGCGCCGAGGAAGAGCGAGCGGCAGGAGACCTCGTCGGTGGCGATGACGGCGCCCGTGTCGTCGAGCCGGTCCACGGTGAGGACGTAGGTGCCGTCGGCGGCTCTCCGGACGGCTCTGGCGCGGCTGAGGGTGCGGATGGTGACGTTGCCCGTGCCGAGTGCCGCCGGGAGATACGTTTTGTCGAGGCTGCGCTTGCCGAAGTTGTTGCCGTAGATGACCTCTTGGGCGAGGGCGGACTTGGTCGCGGTCCCGGCCGCCTCGCGCTGCATGTAGTCGAAGTCGTAGACGTTGGGCACGAAGACGGTCTTCAGGCCCGCCGCCTTCGCCTGGTCGCGGGCGACCCGGGCGTACTTGTACCACTCGGTGGACTCGAACCACGCGGACGGGACGGGGGCGGCGCCCAGCATGCGGTTCGCGCGCGGGAAGTACGTGGCGTACATCGCGTCCGCGTCGACCTGCGGCAGGACCTCCTGGAGGTACGCGCGGGGCGGGGTGACCGCGATGCCGCCGTTGACGAGCGAGCCGCCGCCGACGCCGCGCCCGACGTAGACGGACATGTTGGGGAAGCGGACGCGGTCCAGGACGCCGGGGTAGGGCGTGATGTCCTTGTTGATGACGTCCAGCCACAGGAAGGTGGCCAGCGGGGCCTCGGTTCTGGTGCGGAACCACATGGAGCGCCGGTCGGGCGAGGTCATGGAGCAGTAGACCTTGCCGTCGGCGGCCGGGGCGTCCCACAGCCGCCCCATCTCCAGGACCAGGGTCCGCACGCCCGCCTCGCCGAGCCGCAGGGCGGCGACCGCCGCGCCGTAGCCGGAGCCGACGACCACGGCCGGGGCGTACTCGGTGCTCGCGGTGGCCGTGGGGCGGTCGGCGGCGGCCGCCGGGGAGAGGGCTATCCGGGTGAGCCCGAGGGCCGCGGCGCCGCGCAGGGCGGCCAGACCAAGAATGTGACGACGCGTCAGATTTGCTGTCATGCCCGCATCATGTGCGGAGGGTCAGGTTCCGGCCATACGGTTCACTCATGGTCTTTTGTCGACCACTCACGCCACACGCCCACCAAAGGGTCATAGCAGCCTCTTCCGCCCCATTCGCGTTATCAACGTCGGACGCGTACGGCGTCGGGTGGAGGAACGATGGCGGTAGAGGCGAGGCGGGCGGAGCAGCGGGAGCCCGATCCGGAGAGCCGGAACAGAGTGGGCACGGTCATCGTCGACTGGCTGACCACGACCGACCACAAGAAGATCGGCACCTTGTACATGGTGACGTCCTTCGTCTTCTTCCTCTTCGCCGGGCTGCTGGCGATGGTGATGCGGGCGGAGCTGGCGCGGCCGGGCACTCAGATCGTGTCCAATGAGCAGTTCAACCAGGCGTTCACCATGCACGGCACGATCATGATGCTGATGTTCGCGACCCCGCTGTTCGCGGGTTTCGCCAACGCCATCATGCCGCTCCAGATCGGCGCCCCGGATGTGGCGTTCCCGCGGCTGAACATGTTCGCCTACTGGCTCTATCTCTTCGGCTCGCTCATCGCGGTGTCCGGTTTCCTCACCCCGGGCGGAGCCGCCGACTTCGGCTGGTTCGCCTATACGCCGCTGTCCGACAAGGTGCATTCGCCGAATGTGGGCGGCGATATGTGGGTCATGGGGCTCGCCTTTTCCGGGTTCGGCACGATCATGGGCGCGGTCAACTTCATCACCACGATCATCACCATGCGCGCCCCGGGCATGACGATGTTCCGGATGCCGATCTTCACCTGGAACGTCCTGCTGACCAGCGTGCTGGTGATCATGGTATTCCCGGTGCTGGCCGCGACCCTCTTCGCGCTGGAGGCGGACCGCAAGTTCGGGGCGCGGGTCTACGACCCGGCCAACGGCGGGGCGCTGCTGTGGCAGCACCTGTTCTGGTTCTTCGGCCATCCCGAGGTCTACATCATCGCGCTGCCGTTCTTCGGGGTGATCACCGAGATCATTCCGGTCTTCAGCCGCAAACCGATCTTCGGATACGCGGGTCTGATCGGCGCGACCATCTCCATCACCGGGCTGTCGGCCACGGTGTGGGCGCACCACATGTTCGTCACCGGGGCGGTGCTGCTGCCGTTCTTCGCCTTCATGTCCTTCCTGATCGCGGTGCCCACCGGGGTGAAGTTCTTCAATTGGGTCGGGACGATGTGGAAGGGGTCGCTGTCCTTCGAGACGCCCATGCTGTGGGCCATCGGATTCCTGGTCACCTTCCTCTTCGGCGGGCTCACCGGCGTTCTTCTGGCCTCGCCGCCCCTCGACTTCCACGTCAGCGACAGCTATTTCGTGGTGGCCCACTTCCACTACGTCGTCTTCGGCACCGTGGTGTTCGCGATGTTCGGCGGCTTCTACTTCTGGTGGCCGAAGTTCACCGGGAAAATGCTTGACGAGCGGCTCGGGAAAATCCATTACTGGACGCTGTTCACCGGTTTTCACACCACCTTCCTCGTCCAGCACTGGCTCGGCGTCAAGGGAATGCCGCGCCGCTACGCCGACTATCTGGCCGCGGACGGATTCACCGGGCTGAACACCATCTCGACGATCGGCGCGTTTCTGCTCGGCATGTCCACCCTCCCGTTCCTCTACAACGTCTGGAAGACCGCCAAATACGGGGAGAAGGTGACCGTGGACGACCCCTGGGGATACGGCCGGTCGCTGGAGTGGGCGACCTCCTGTCCGCCGCCGCGCCACAACTTCCTGGCCCTCCCCAGGATCCGCAGCGAGTCCCCCGCCTTCGATCTGCGCCACCCCGAGATCACCGCCGAGCCGGTGCAGCACGAGCGGGCGTAGGCGCGGGTGCCAGGGCGCCGCGAGATGTCCCGCGAGACGCCGCGCGAGGTCGAGTCGGGCATCGCCCGGCTGGAGGGCTATCTGCTGTGCCGGAGCGAGCTCGACGACGCCCGGGCGGACGCCGAGGCGTTCGCGGGCCGCCTGGCCTGGCTCACCGCCGCCCAGCGCGAGGAGGTGGTCCGCCTGTACGCCGAGGAGCGCGTCGAGCTCTCCCGGCGGATGCTGCGCCGCATCGTCGACCGCTGCGAGGAACTGCGCGCCGAGTACACGGCGCGGTACGAGGAGCTGAGGCGGCGTCTGCTGTGCCGGTGCGTCGCGCTGGCCCTGGTGGCGCTGGCGGTTCTGGTGCTGGTGGCGCTGGTGGCAGCCCCGGCCGCCGTAGCGCTTGACCTTGATCTTCCGGACCCGGTGTGAGGGGTCCTCGGCACCCGTAGGCTTGGCGGCGATCAAGGCGGCCGAGGGGCGCCGGGGCACGGGCGAAGGGGGCGGCCGGCGTGGGCGGGGCGACGAAGAACAGGCGGATGCCGAGGGCGGTGCGCGAGCAGCAGATGCTCGACGCGGCCGTACGGACCTTCGCGCGGCGCGGCTACCGGAACGCCTCCATGGACGACATCGCCGAGCAGGCCGGGGTCTCCAAACCGCTGGTTTATCTGTATCTGCACTCCAAAGACGAGCTGTTCGCGGCGTGCATCCGGCGGGAGGCCGCCTCGCTGGTGGCGGCCATACGGGCCGCCGTCGAGTACGACGCGCCCGCCGACCGCCGGCTGTGGAGCGGGCTGCACGGCTTCTTCGCGCACACCGCCGAGCACCCGGACGGATGGGTGCTGCTGCACGTACAGGCCCGTACACACGGCGGTCCCTTCGCGCTGGAGGTCGTCGCGATGCGGGCGGAGATCGTCGAGTTCGTGACCCAGGCGCTCACGGCGGCCGCGCGGGAGAAAGCGCGGTGCGGGTCGGCGCGGGGGACGGGCCGGATAACCGGCGGCGAGGCGTCCGGGCTCGCGTACGCGCTGGTGGGCGCGGCGGAGTCGCTGGCCGAGTGGGCGGGCGACCCGGCGGGCGGGGGGCCTTCGGCCGAAGAGGCGGCGGCCACACTGATGAACTTCGCCTGGACGGGGCTCGGCAGCCTGATGCGGGGCGAGCGGTGGTCGTCCGGGGAGCACACACCGGCGTAGGCGCGCGCCCGTACGCGCAGGGCGTACGCGGACGCGGGCCTCAGCCGATGAGGGCCTTCGCGTACAGGGCCTTGGGGTCCTTGGCCCGGGAAACCCCGGAGGGGTGCGCGTACCGCTGCGTGGCCGGGTGCGCGGCGCCCTCCTGCCACACCGCGGACACATCGGCCCCGCTGCCCGAGCCGCCCTCGGCGGGGGACAGGTCCACCGGAGTGAAGTTGGACGGGGCGGTGTGCCAGCCGTCCGGGGCCAGCCGGGTGGCCAGGACGTAGGTTCTGCCCGGCTGGAGCGCCGGGGCGTCGCCCACCACGATCCGCTGCCGCCGCAGCGGGTCGTCGCCGCCCTCCTGGGCGACCCGCACGCTGCCGCTCACCTCGCCCTTGAGCGTCTTGCGCACCTCGACCACATAGGTCGTCCACAGCAGCCGGTCGCCGTCGGTGCGCCGCGGCCCCTCGCGCGCCGTGACCTCGCCGATGAACACGTCGTCGGCCCAGCCGGCGGCGAGCTCCGGGGTGTCGAGCCGTACCGCGTAGGTGGGGTGGTACCGCGTGGTGCCGTACGGCACGGTGAACCACGCGGCCGCGCTGCCGCCGATGGCGACGAGGGCCGTGCCGAGCGCGATCGCCATGCCGCGCGCTCCCGTGCGCGTCGCGCGCGCTGCTCCGTCGTAGCGAGAGCCGGTGAACACGGCGCCGTTCACCCCCAGATGGCCCGGTAGGCCGTGATGTCGAGGTCCGACGGGGCGATGGCGGTGCGGGTGTCGTCGCAGTACATGACCGCGCCGGAGGCGGTGCGGTGCCCCAGCCGCAGCGCGTGGCCGAGTTCATGGGTGACCACGCCGCGCCGGGTGTCGGCGGAGTAGTCCTTCAGGAAGTGGTCGTTGAGGATGATGTCGTCGGAGCCGAGGTCATGGGACTCCCACATGCCGGACCAGCCGACGTCGTCGCGGTCGATGTCGCTCGCGTCGACGTCCGCGTACGCGGTGTCCTTGCCCTTCGTGCCGGTGCCCGTGCCGGCGTCGGTCCCGGCCTCCGGCCTGATGTCGACCCGGCCCAGGGCGTTCCACTCGGCGCGGGCCCGGTCCCACTCCGCCGTGTACTTGGTGTGCAGCACATAGGTCAGCACCGCGCCGTCCACGGAGCCGACGGTGTCCGGGTCGTCCCCGCAGGCGGCGAGGGCGGGTGTGGCGGGCAGCCCGGCGCACAGCCCCGCGGTCAGCGAGGCGGTCGTCAGAAGGCGTACGGGGAGGCGTAGGGACCGCCTGGTGAGGCGGCCGCCGCCGGTGCGCACCATGTGCACCACCCCTCGTGGGTGTACGGCCCGAGGGCATCAACGTAAACAGGCGCCGCCACACGGCGCATGCGCACAGGTCTTCCCGGGGGAATCCAAGCATGATTACTCTGAAGTAAGGTTACTGACGGGTCAGGAGACGTCATGGCACAGCGGTCAGCACCTCCCACGGCCACCTCCACGGCCCCGCCCGCGGTCGCGTCCCCGCCCGCCCTCGCCCCGCCCGAACTGCGGTCCGTGGACGGCCGGATACGGCAGGCGGCCGTCCCGCCGCTCGCCCCGCACCCCACCCGCGGCAGCCTGGCCGACATCCCCTTCGACAACGCCGCCCAGGCCCCCGACGCCCCCGTCCTCAGCCGCCCGACCCCGGACGGCGGCTGGCGGGACGTCACCGCCGCCACGTTCGCCGCCGAGGTGCTGGCCTGCGCCAAGGGCCTGATCGCGCACGGTCTGCGCCCCGGCGACCGGCTCGCCATCATGGCCCGCACCACCTACGAGTGGACGCTGTTCGACTTCGCCGCCTGGGCCGCCGGTCTTGTCACCGTCCCCGTCTACCCCACCTCCTCACAGGAGCAGACGCTGCACATCCTGCGGGATTCGGGCGCGGTCGCCTGCGTCGTGGAGAGCGTCGAGCAGTCGCGGCTGGTCAGCGCCGTACGGCGGGAGCTGCCCGGCCTCGCCCACCTCTGGCAGTTCGACGCCGGGGCCGTCGCCAAGATCGACGCGGCCGGGCGGGCGGTCCCGGACGCGGACGTGGCGCGCCGCCGCGTCGGCCGCGGCCCCGACGACCTCGCGACCCTCGTCTACACCTCGGGCACCACGGGCCGTCCCAAGGGCTGTGCGCTCACCCATGGCAACTTCTTCGCCGAGGTGGACAACGCCATCGAACTGCTCCACCCGGTCTTCAAGTCGGTCAGCGTGGAGCCCGCCGCCACACTTCTCTTTCTCCCGCTGTCGCATGTCTTCGGGCGCATGATCGCGGTCGGCTGTCTGCGGGCACGGGTGCGGCTCGGCCACGCGCCCAGCCTCCGCACCGAGGACCTCCTCGCGGGCCTGGCCGGATTCCGGCCGACCTTCCTGCTGGCCATCCCCTATGTACTGGAGAAGGTCTTCAACTCGGGCCGCGCGACGGCCGAACGGATGGGCCGCGCCGCCTCCTTCGACCGCGCCGCCGGGGTGGCCCGGCGGTACGGCGTGGCGCTGGAGGAGGCCCGGCGCGGCGGCCGCGGCCCCGGGCCGGTGCTGCGCGCCGCCCACGCGCTGTACGACCCGCTGGTCTACCGCCGCATCCGGGACGCGCTCGGCGGCAAGGTGCGCTATGTGATCTGCGGCGGCTCCCCGCTCGGCCGCCGGCTCGGCGCCTTCTTCGCGGGCGCGGGCATCGAGATCTTCGAGGGCTACGGCCTGACCGAGACGACCGCGGCCGCCACCGTCACGCCCCCGCTGCGCCCGCGCCTGGGCACGGTGGGCTGGCCGCTGCCCGGCAGCGCCGTGCGGATCGCGGAGGACGGCGAGGTGCTGCTGCGCGGCGGGCAGGTCTTCTCCGGCTACTGGGACGCGGGGCTGGGGCGGGCGGTGCCCGAGGGCGGCGCGGAGGCCTGGTTCGCCACCGGTGACCTCGGGGCGCTGGACGACGAGGGCTATCTGGCCATCACCGGCCGCAAGAAGGAGCTGATCGTCACCTCGGGCGGCAAGAACGTGGCCCCCGCCCCGCTGGAGGACCGGCTGCGCGCCCATCCGCTGGTCGGCCAGTGCATGGTGATCGGCGACAACCGCCCGTATGTGACGGCGCTGCTCACCCTGGACCCGGACGGGCTGGCGCACTGGCGCCGGATGCGGCAGCGGCAGGGTGTCCCGATCCGCCGGCTGGTCGAGGACGAGCTGCTGCTCGCCGAGGTCCAGCGCGCGGTGGACGACGCCAATGAGCTGGTCTCGCGCGCCGAGTCGATCCGGCGCTTCACCGTTCTGCCGGTGCCCTTCACCGAGGAGTCCGGGCATCTGACCCCGTCCCTGAAGCTGCGGCGGGCGGCGGTCGCGCGGGACTTCGCGCGGGAGATCGAGGCGCTGTACGCGGGGGCCGCCGTAAAGGTCAGGGGCGAGGGGCGCGACGAGGGCCTATGAGGCCCTATGCGGGCCGATGGGGATAAGCGAGAGAAAACGCCGGAGAAACCCGAAGTGAATACGCGAATGCCGGAATGCGGGGGCGCGGCGGGCCGGAAAACAAAGGCAGGAGCCCCGGCCCCCGCCGAAGCGGGGTCGGGGCTCCTTGGGTACTGCGGATCAGACCGGGCTGACATTCTCCGCCTGCGGACCCTTCGGGCCCTGGGTGACGTCGAAGGTAACGGCCTGGTTCTCCTCGAGCGAGCGGAAACCACTCGCGTTGATCGCGGAGTAGTGAACGAAGACATCGGGGCCGCCGCCGTCTTGGGCGATGAAGCCGAAGCCCTTCTCGGCGTTGAACCACTTGACGGTTCCGGTAGCCATAAGCCCTCCTTGGGCCAAAGGGTTGCCCTGCTCCAGAACCTGCAAGAAGTCTGAAAATTACAAAAGCCCGCGGTTACATGCTCCGCAGGCTTTGTACTGCAAGGAAACCTAACTGCAACTTGCGGTGAGCTTAGCACGCTGCGTGTGCGCGGGGAAAGAGCCGAAGATCACGAATTCGAGGGGTTTCCCGGGCTGGTGGATTGGATAGTACCGCAGGTCGGGGCCTTACAGCCGGGCTCGGGGCGGAGGCGGGGCGGGCCCCGCCGCCGCCGCATGTGACGCGCGGGTCTAGCCTCCGTATGTGGACAATTCACCGAGTTCCCCCGCCCGGAGTACACCCGACGCCACGACCACCGAGGGCTACCACCCGCCCGGTCGTACTCGGCCAAGGGTCGGCCACATCCAGTACCTCAACTGTGTGCCCCTCTACTGGGGCCTGGCCACCAGCGGGGCCCTCCTGGACCTCGAGCTCACCAAGGACACCCCCGACGCGCTCAACGACAAGCTGGTACAGGGCGATCTCGACATCGGCCCGATCAGCCTGGTGGAGTTTCTGCGCAACGCCGACGACCTGGTGGCGCTGCCCGACATCGCGGTCGGCTGCGACGGGCCCGTCATGTCCTGCGTGATCGTCTCGCAACTGCCGCTCGAGCAGCTGGACCGGGCCCGGGTCGCCCTCGGCTCGGCCTCGCGCACCTCCGTACGGCTGGCGCGGCTGCTGCTCGCCGAGCGGTACGGGATCTCCCCGGACTACTACACCTGCCCGCCCGACCTCAGCCTGATGATGCAGGAGGCGGAGGCGGCGGTGCTCATCGGCGACGCCGCGCTGCGCGCCAATCTGCACTACGCCGAGAAGCTCGGCCTCCAGGTGCACGACCTCGGCCAGATGTGGAAGGAGTGGACGGGGCTGCCGTTCGTCTTCGCGGTGTGGGCGGCGCGCCGCGAGTATCTGGAGCGCGAGCCGGAGATCGTCCACCAGGTGCACCGGGCCTTCCTCGACTCCCGCGACCTGTCCCTGGTGGAGGTCGCCAAGGTCGCCGAGCAGGCGGCGCGCTGGGAGGCGCTGGAGGCGCCGGTCCTGGAGCGCTACTTCACCACCCTGGACTTCAGCCTGGGCGAGCGGCAGTTGGAGGGCATCGCCGAGTTCGTCCGGCGCACCGCCCCGGCGGCCGGCTACCCCGCCGACGTACGGGTACGGCCGCTGGACCTGGCCGGCCCGCGCGGGCTGGTGTAACGGCTTCGCGCCCATCAGGTATTGCCCCGGTGGCCTGTCCGGGGCAGCACCTAAGCTGGAGCGGCGCAGTCGAGGGGAGCGGGGGAGGCAGACGGGATGGAGCCGCTGGGGGCGGACGATCCGCGGGTCATCGGCGACTACCGGCTGCTCGGGCGGCTCGGCTCGGGCGGCATGGGCCGGGTCTTCGTGGGGCGCAGCGCGGGCGGCCGGACCGTGGCGGTGAAGGTCGTCCACGCGCACTTCTCGCTCGACGAGCAGTTCCGCGCCCGGTTCCGGCGCGAGGTGGAGGCCGCGCGGCGGGTCGGCGGGGCGTGGACCGCGCCAGTGCTGGACGCCGACCCGGACGCCCGGGTCCCGTGGGTGGCCACCGGCTATGTGGCGGGCCCGTCGCTGAGCCAGGCCGTCGCCGACGAGGGGCCGCTGCCCGAGCCGTCGGTACGGGCCCTGGGCGCCGGGCTGGCGGAGGCGCTGGCCGCCGTGCACGCGCTGGGGCTGGTCCACCGCGACGTCAAGCCGTCGAACGTACTGCTCGCCCTGGACGGCCCGCGCCTGATCGACTTCGGCATAGCGCGGGCCACGCAGGGCACGGTGTCGCTGACCACCACCGGTGCCTCGATCGGCTCGCCCGGCTATATGTCGCCCGAGCAGATCCTGGGCAAGGGCGTGGACGGGGCGGCCGACGTCTTCTCGCTGGGCGCCGTGCTGGCGTACGCGGTGACGGGCGAGCCGCCCTTCCCCGGCGACAGCTCGGCCGCGCTGCTCTACAAGGTGGTCCACGAGGAGGCCCGGCTCGGCCCCGGCCTGACCGGTGACCTGCGGGACCTGATCGCCGCCTGCCTGGCCAAGGACCCGTCCGCCCGGCCCACCCCGGAGCGGATCGTGAGCCGCCTCGCCCCGGACGGGGGCGCCGCGAGCCTGGTGCGGCCGGGGTGGCTGCCGGGGCCGCTGGTCGAGCGGGTGAGCCGGCGGGCGGTGGAGCTCCTCGACCTGGACGCGTCGGATCCGCCCGCGCCCCCGGCGGCTCCGCCAACCCCCGCGGCCGTGTCGGCTGTGTCGGCATCGGGCGCGCCCGTGCCGCCCCTGGGTGCGTTCGGCCCGCCCGACCCCTCGTACGGCCGCCCGGCCCAGCAGGCGCCCGGCGCGCCCGCCCCGCCCGATGCGCCGCCGTCCGGCGGGCGGCCGTCCGAGGGCCGCAGGGTCTCGGTCTCCGCCGCCATCGGGCGCCGAAACCGTCCGAAGGCGCTCAGCTGCACGCTGGTGTTGTCCGTCGCGGGCGCGCTGGCCGCCGCCACGACCGCGGCCTTCGTGTTCCACCTGCTGCCGGGCACCGGCGGGGGCGAGGGGACGGGCGCCAAGGACTCCGCCTCGTCCCCGAGCCCGGGGTCGGAACCGACGGCGACGGAGGGCCCCGGCGACTACGGCGACGACCCCGGCGGCGACCCCGTCAAGAGCGTGCCCAAGGCGTTCCTCGGCACCTGGAAGGGGCAGCTCACCACCGAGTCCAGCATCCCCGGAGGCGAACTGACCATCACCATCCGCGAGGGGACGCCGGGGGAGAAGGTGGGCAGCGGCCGGGTCGAGCTGGCGGTGCTCCGCTGTGACAGCAGCTGGAAGCTGGTCTCGGCCACCTCGAAGGAGCTGGTCCTCGACTCGCGGGTCGGCAGCGGCGGCCAGACGCAGACCGGCTGCACCGATGGCTCGGCCGAGGATCGGTTCACCCTCACCTCCGACGGCTCGCTGCGCTACAAGACGGCCGATGAGCAGGGGGGCAACCCGAGCGGCACGCTGCGCAAGGTGACCGCCGGATCAGGGGACCGCTGAGGGCCGCGGCGGGGCCGCGGGGCCTCGGCAGAGGCCCATGACCACTGGCGTACGCTGGGGCAGTCCGTCCGCAACCCGCCGAAAGGGACGCCCCGGTGACCGAGAGCGCATCGCTTCAGGCCGTCCTCGACCGCGCCGCCGCCGGGGGCCGTATCACCCCGCAGGAGGCGCTCGACCTGTACCGGTCCGCGCCGCTGCACGCGCTCGGCGCCGCCGCCGACGAGGCCCGCCGCCGCCGTTACGCGGGCATCGAGCACATCGCGACGTACATCATCGAGCGGAACATCAACTACACCAACGTCTGCGTGACGGCCTGCAAGTTCTGCGCCTTCTACGCCGCGCCCAAGGACACCGCCAAGGGCTGGACCCGCGACCTCGACGACATCCTGCGCCGCTGCGCCGAGACCGTCGAACTCGGCGGCACGCAGATCATGTTCCAGGGCGGCCACCACCCGGACTTCGGGGTGGAGTACTACGAGAAGCACTTCTCGGCCATCAAGAAGGAATTCCCGCAGCTGGTGATCCACTCGCTGGGGGCCTCCGAGGTCGAGCACATGGCGCGGATCTCCGGTGTGCCGGCCGAGGAGGCGATCCGCCGCATCCACGACGCGGGCCTGGACTCCTTCGCGGGGGCGGGCGCCGAACTGCTGCCCGAGCGGCCGCGCAAGGCCATCGCGCCGCTCAAGGAGTCGGGCGAGCGCTGGCTGGAGATCATGGAGACCGCCCACAACCTGGGGGTCGAGTCCACCTCCACGATGCTCATGGGCACCGGCGAGACGAACGCCGAGCGGATCGAGCACATCCGCATGATCCGCGACGTACAGGACCGCACGGGCGGCTTCCGCGCCTTCATCCCGTACACCTACCAGCCCGAGAACAACCATCTGAAGGGGCAGACGCAGGCGACCGTCTTCGAGTACCTGCGCATGATCGCGATCGCCCGGCTGTTCCTCGACAACGTGGCCCATATCCAGGGCTCCTGGCTGACCGTCGGCAAGGAGGCCGGCCAGCTGTCGCTGCACTACGGGGCGGACGACCTCGGCTCGGTGATGCTGGAGGAGAACGTGGTCTCCTCGGCGGGCGCCCGGCACCGGTCCAACCGGATGGAGCTGCTCCATCTCATCCGTACGGCGGGGCGGGTGCCCGCGCAGCGCGCCACCACCTACGAGCACCTGGTGGTGCACGACGACCCGGCGAACGACCCGGTCGACGACCAGGTCGTCTCCCATCTGTCGTCGACGGCGATCGAGGGCGGGACCGCCCACCCCGAGCTGAAGCTCATCGACGCCTCCTGACCCCTCTCCTGACACCCCTTCCGATGCTCACCCTTCACGCGGCGCCCCTCGTCCGGCTCACCCCCGACGACGCGGCGCCGCTGCACGACGCCGCCGTCGCGGTCGACGGCGACCGGATCGCCGCGGTCGGGCCGCTGGACGCGCTGCTCCGCACGTATCCGCGGGCCAGGGTGCGCCACTGGCCCGGCACGCTGGGCCCGGGCCTGGTCCACGACGCGCCGGTGCCGGACGCGCCCAGCCCCCGCGAGCGGATCCACGCGCTGCTGCGGCGGGGCGCCACGGCGGTCGTCGCGGCGCGGGTCGCCGACCCCGAGCTGCTGGCCGCCGCGCGGCGGGGCGGCCTCGCCGTCCTGGACCGGCCGCGCCCGCCCGCGCTGGCGGAGACCGGCCGCGCCGACCTGGCGGCCTTCGACGCGGACGGCGCGTGCGTGGCCACGGTGCTCGCGGGGCGGCTGGTGCACCGGCGGCGTTGAGCGCGGCTCGCGCACCGGCGCCGACGGGCGGCGCGGGCGGGGTCCGGCGCCGGGCGCGGCGGGGGCCAGGTGAACAATGGGGGCATGACCCGAGCATCCCTGGACAAGCAGCCGCACGAAGTCGCCGCGATGTTCGACGGCGTGGCGGCCAAGTACGACCTCACCAACGATGTGCTCTCGCTCGGGCAGGCCCGGCTGTGGCGCAAGGCCGTGACGCGGGCCGTCGCCGCGCGCCCCGGCGAGCGCGTGCTCGACCTCGCCGCCGGCACCGGCACCTCCTCGCTGCCCTTCGCCGCCGCGGGCGCGTACGTCGTCCCCTGCGACTTCTCGCTCGGGATGCTGCGGGTGGGCAAGCGGCGCCACCCGGGGCTGCCGCTCACGGCGGGCGACGCGACCCGGCTGCCCTTCGCGGACGGGGTCTTCGACGCCGTCACGATCTCCTTCGGGCTGCGCAACGTCCAGGACACGGACGCCGCGCTGCGCGAGCTGCTGCGCGTGACCAGGCCCGGCGGACGCGTCGTGATCTGCGAGTTCAGCCACCCCACCTGGGCCCCGCTGCGCACCGTCTACACCGAGTACCTGATGCGCGCGCTGCCGCCGGTCGCCACCGCGGTCAGCAGCAACCCGGACGCGTATGTCTATCTCGCCGAGTCGATCCGCGCCTGGCCCGACCAGCCCGGGCTGGCGGCGCGGCTGGGCGAGGCGGGCTGGGCGAAGGTCGCCTGGCGCGATCTGTCCGGCGGGATCGTCGCGCTCCACCGGGGCGTCAAGCCGTAGGCCCACCAAGGCGTCAAACCGCGGGCGCCGCCGGGTTCTCCCGGGGGTGGCCCTCCGTATCGGCCGCGGCACGCCACATAGACTGCAACCGTTCCAGTGCCCGGCGTGACCGGCACGCCGTTACCGAGCCTTCGGGAGACCCGCGTGAGCGAGACCGCATCCACGGAGCGGACCGCCGATGTCATCGTCGTCGGCGCCGGGCCCGCCGGCTCCACCACGGCGTACTACCTCGCCAAGGCCGGGCTGGACGTGCTGCTGCTGGAGAAGACGGCGTTCCCTCGCGAGAAGGTGTGCGGCGACGGTCTGACCCCGCGCGCCACCAAGGAGCTCGTCGCCATGGGCATCGACGTCTCCGAGGAGGCGGGCTGGCTGCGCAACCGCGGCCTGCGGATCATCGGTGGCGGGGTGCGTCTTGAGCTCGACTGGCCGGAGCTGGCCTCGTATCCGGACTACGGTCTTGTCCGCAAGCGCGACGACTTCGACGAGCAGCTGGCGCGGCAGGCCCAGAAGGCCGGCGCCCGGCTGTACGAGCGCTGCAACGTGGGCGCCCCGCTCCTGGACGACCGTACGGGCCGGATCACCGGCGTCGAGGCCAAGCTCGGCGTGGAGAAGACGCCGGTCACCTTCCACGCCCCGCTGGTGGTCGCCGCGGACGGCAACTCCACCCGGCTCTCGCTGGCCATGGGGCTGCACCGGCGCGAGGACCGGCCGATGGGCGTGGCGGTGCGGACGTACTTCACCTCGCCCCGCCACGACGACGACTACCTGGAGTCCTGGCTGGAGCTGTGGGACCGGCGCGGCCCCCAGGACCGGCTGCTGCCCGGCTACGGCTGGATCTTCGGCATGGGTGACGGCACCAGCAACGTCGGGCTCGGCGTGCTCAACACCTCCGGCTCCTTCAAGGAGCTGGACTGGCGCGAGATCCTCAAGGTGTGGTGCGCCTCGATGCCCGAGGAGTGGGGCTACACCCCGGAGAACATGACCGGCCCGATCCGCGGCGCCGCCCTCCCGATGGCCTTCAACCGTCAGCCGCACTACACCCGGGGGCTGTTGCTGGTCGGCGACGCGGGCGGCATGGTCAACCCGTTCAACGGCGAGGGCATCGCCTATGCGATGGAATCCGGCCGGATCGCGGCGGATGTCATCGTCCAGGCCCAGGCCCGCGCCACCGCCGACCGCCGCGAACTGGCCCTCCAGCGCTACCCGAAGGTCATCAAGGACACCTACGGCGGCTACTACACGCTGGGCCGGGCCTTCGTGAAGCTGATCAGCAACCCGACGGTCATGAAGCTGGCGGCCCAGCGCGGTCTGACCCACCCGATGCTGATGCGGTTCACGCTGAAGCTGATGGCCAACCTCACCGACCCGACGGGCGGCGACGCGATGGACCGCGTCATCAACGGCCTGGCGAAGGTGGCCCCGAAGGCCTGACGCGGTTCAGCCCGCTCAGGAGGCCGTCGTCGCCGGGTTGGCGCTGGTGATGACGGCGAAGTGCGCGCCGGAGGGGTCGGCCAGCCAGGCCATGCGGCCGATGTCCTCGGCGGTCATGGCGGGCATCAGCACCGCCCCGCCGAGCTTCTCGGCCCGGTCGACGACGAGATCGCAGTCCGCCACCTCGACGTACGGCAGCCACTGCGCGACATCGTGCCCCTGCTGGAGCTGCGCCATGCCGCCGAAGGACCCCTCGCCGCCGCGCCCGCCCGTCGAGAGCACGGTGTAGGTCCCGCCGGAGAACGACATCTCCTCGGCGTCCCAGCCGAACACCGTGTGGTAGAAGGCGAGATTGGTGACCGGGTCCGGGGTGTGCAGCTCCACCCAGCACAACGTGCCCTGCTCGGTGACCGCTTCGAGGCCCTCGGTCTTGCCGGGCTGCCAGACGGCGAACCGGGCGCCACCCGGGTCGGTGAACTGGGCCATCCGCCCCTCGTCGAAGACGTCGAACGGCGCGGCGCGCACCGCGCCGCCCGCCTCCGCGACCACCGCGGCGGTGGCCTCGGCGTCGGTGGTGCGGAAGTACGGCGTCCAGGCGGGGCGCGCGCCCTCCTCGTGGAGCGGGCCGACGGCGGCGACCGTCCTGCGGTCCTTCTTGAAGAAGCCGTAGCCGCCCGCCTCGGGTCCGGCCGACTCCCAAGTCCAGCCGAACAGGCTGGTGTAGAAGGCGCCGGCCGCGTCGGTGTCGGGGGTGCCGAGGTCGAGCCAGTTGGGGGCGCCGGGGACGAAATCGGTGGTGAGCATGGGGGCTCCTTCGGCGGATCCTGGTCAGCCGGGGGCGTTGGGGCCGGATCCCGCGCCGCCGTGGGGGCGACGGCGGCCACCCCGGCAGTTCTCAGTCTGGCACCGGGGCCCGGGGGCCGCCGCTGGGGAGCGGGGACGCGGCGCCGGTCGCGAGGGCCCGCCGGCGGTGGTGACATGGAAGGAGGGGGCACCAGTCGGGTACCAGGAGGTACACATCATGACCAAGGCCGCAGACATCATGCACCCGGGCGCGCAGTGGATCCCCAAGACCCAGACGCTGGACCGCGCGGCGCAGCTGATGCGGGACCTGAACGTCGGCGCGCTGCCGATCGCCGACGAGAACGAGCGGCTGTGCGGCATCCTGACCGACCGCGACATCGTCGTCGGCTGTGTCGCCGAGGGCAAGGACTGCTCCAGGACGACGGCGGGGGAACTCGCCAAGGGCACGCCGCGGTGGATCCCGGCCGACGCGGACGTCACCGATGTGCTCCGGGAGATGGAGCAGAACAAGATCCGCAGGCTGCCGGTGATCGACAAGGACAAGCGGCTGGTCGGCATGATCAGCGAGGCTGATCTGGCCCACCACGTCAGCGAGCCCCAGATCGCCGAGTTCGTGGAGAAGGTGTACGCCTAGGCGGCTGGTCGGCTGCCGGCCGGCGCGGACAGGGAAAGCGGGCCGCGGACACGGAATGAGGCCGCCGCCCCGGACGTGGACGTACGGGAAGGCGGCCCCATGCGGCGCGCTCTCGGGTCGTGCTCGGGTCGTGAGAGGGCTCAGAGAAGGCGGACGGCGCCGGACGGCGGGTCGTAGCTCAGGTCGCGCTCGACGATGCCGGTGCTCGGGTTCTGGGCGCCGATGAACTTGCCGCCGCCGATGTAGACGCCGACGTGGTACGCGTTGCCGCGGGCGCCCCAGTAGAGGAGGTCGCCGGGCTGGAGGTTGTCCAGCGACACGGCGGTGCCCTGGTTCGACTGGTCCTGCGACACGCGCGGCAGGCTGATGCCGATCTGGTTGAAGGCGGCCTGGGTCAGGCCGGAGCAGTCGTACGAGGAGGGGCCGCTGGAGCCCAGCACGTACGCCTTGCCCACCTGGGCCTTCAGGAAGTTGATCAGCGTGGCGGCGTTGCCGGTCGCCTTCGTCGCGGTCGACGGGGACGGGGTGCTGTTGCTCGACGCGGTGCTGAGGCTGGTGCGCTCGGCGGTGCGGGACGCCCGCTCGGCCTTCTCCTGGGCCGCGCGGCGGGCTGCGGCCTTGCGCGCCGCCTCCCGGGCCTCCTGTGCCTTGCGGTCGGCCTCGGCCTTGGCCTTCTTCGCCGTGGCCTTGGCCTTGGCGGCGGCCTGGTCCTGCTGCGCCTGGAGCTGGTAGTCGGAGGCCGCCTGCTGGGTGGCGTCGGCGGACTGCGCGGCGGAGCTCGCCAGGGTGGAGCCGAGGGTCGGCATCTCGAGCGTCGACTCGGCGGCGGACGGCTCGGCGGCCAGGGCGGGCGCGGCGGCGCCGGCGACCGCGAGCGTCAGGAAACCACCGGTGACCCCGGCTCGGAGTGCACGCGTGGAGGAGGCGGCACGGCGGGGCTTCCGGTGGCTGGGTATCTGTGCGGTCTGGGACATGGACCCAACCGCTATCAGGGTTAGGAGGGCCGGATCAAGAAAAGTGGAGTGCGCCACATTTGACGCGTACATGCTTAGAAATGAGGGTGTTGGATCTTGATTGAGGCCCTCGGCGCCGTGTCCGAATTTTTCGATCATGCCCATACGCACGGCATTTTGTGGCCCCGGCGGCTACCCGCGCCGCCTACCATCAACCCGGTCCACATGCCAAGGATCCTGATCAAATTGAGATCCACAACCTTTTGCGAGGTGGGATACCTCACTCCCCGGCCCGGCTCGTGAACGAAAGCGCGTAGTAGTGATCAAGGGGGCCGCGGGGCGGGTGGCGGGGGTGGGTGACGGCGCGGCGGTCCGGGTGCGGGGTCGCTCGACGGCATGGTTGTCACATATCAGGTATGAGCGCCCATCGCAAATTTGTGTGTAGGTACCATAGCTTGTAAAGAGCGCAAGCCGCTCACCAGTGGCGACGGATTCTTATGTCACTTCTCGTGATCGATCGGATGCTTCGAGTGCAAGATCACCGCTCATCCGACTTCATGATCCTTCGTCAGGTGGTGGAGATCACAAAGACGTTGTTGCACCCCGTGTCGCAGATCACATAGCGGCGGGCATAGGATGCAGGCGAAACGGGCTTGTGAACTGCCTCACATGTGCGCGATCTTCGTGGGAGCGGTCCGGGAGTCCGTACGGTCCGCCAGCCAGTCACCGTCGACTGAAGGGAGCGGGGACGGTGAACGCATACGCGCCCATCCTCGTACTGGGAGCCCTCGGGGCAGCCTTTGCGATCTTCTCGGTCATCATGGCCGCGATCATCGGCCCCAAGCGTTACAACCGGGCCAAGCTCGAAGCCTATGAATGCGGCATCGAGCCGACTCCACATCCGGCCGGCGGTGGGCGCTTCCCCATCAAGTACTACCTGACGGCGATGCTCTTCATCGTCTTCGACATCGAGATCGTCTTCCTCTATCCCTGGGCCGTCACCTTCGACGCGATGGGGCTGTTCGGGCTGGTGGAGATGCTCCTCTTCGTGCTCACCGTCTTCGTCGCCTACGCATATGTCTGGCGGCGCGGAGGCCTGGAGTGGGACTGAGTGGCCGGTGTGGGACCAAGTGAGAGGAGAACCGTCACATGGGTATCGAAGACAAGCTTCCGAGCGGATTTCTGCTGACGACCGTCGAGCAGGCGGCCGGGCTGGCGCGCAAGTCCTCCGTGTTCCCGGCCACCTTCGGGCTCGCCTGCTGTGCCATCGAGATGATGACCACGGGCGCCGGGCGCTATGACCTGGCCCGCTTCGGCATGGAGGTCTTCCGCGGCTCGCCCCGACAGGCCGATCTGATGATCGTCGCCGGGCGCGTCAGCCAGAAGATGGCCCCGGTGCTGCGGCAGGTCTACGACCAGATGCCGAATCCGAAGTGGGTCATCTCGATGGGCGTGTGCGCCTCCTCGGGCGGCATGTTCAACAACTACGCGATCGTGCAGGGCGTCGATCACATCGTTCCGGTCGACATCTATCTGCCCGGCTGCCCGCCGCGGCCCGAGATGCTCCTGGACGCGATTCTCAAGCTGCACGAGAAGATCCGCGAGGAGAAGTTCGGCGTGAACCGCGAGCGCGCGGCCCGCGAGGCGGAGGAAGCGGCGCTGAAGGCACTCCCGACGATCGAGATGAAGGGGCTGCTGCGGTGAGTGAAGCGCCCAAGGCCAATGGGGTCAACCCGGATCAGGACCTCAACGCCGAGAACCTCCCCGGCCGGCGGGGCGACCAGGGCGAGCCCGTCCGCGTCCAGCGCGGCATGTTCGGCGCCAACAACGGCGGGGACACCTCGGGCTACGGCGGCCTGGTGCGGCCGGTGCGGCTGCCGGGGCCGGCCGGCCGACCGTACGGGGGCTGGTTCGACGAAGTCGCCGACGAACTCGAAGGCGCGCTCGAGGAGCAGTCCCTGGTCCCGGAGAACGCGATCGAGAAGACCGTCGTGGACCGCGGCGAGCTGACCTTCCACATCGCGCGCGAGCACCTGCCGCGGGTGGCCAGGACCCTGCGCGACGACCCGGCGCTCCGCTTCGAGCTGTGCACGGGCGTCAGCGGCGTCCACTTCCCCGGCGACAAGGGCCGGGAGCTGCACGCCGTCTACCACCTGCGCTCGATCACCCACAACCGGCTGATCCGGCTGGAGGTCAGCGTCCCCGACGACGACCCGCATCTCCCGTCGATCGTCGACGTCTATCCGACCAACGACTGGCACGAGCGCGAGACGTACGACTTCTTCGGCCTGATCTTCGACGGTCACCCCGCGCTCACGCGGATCATGATGCCCGACGACTGGCAGGGCTTCCCGCAGCGCAAGGACTACCCCCTCGGCGGCATCCCCGTCGAGTACAAGGGCGCCCAGATCCCGGCTCCGGACCAGCGGAGGTCGTACAGCTGATGTCTGCCACCCACGCAACCCCCTCCGCCTCCGCGCGCGAGACCACCGAAGGCACCGTCTACACCGTCACCGGCGGCGACTGGGACGAGGTCGTGGCCGCGGCGTCGCGGGCCGACGACGAGCGGATCATCGTCAACATGGGTCCGCAGCACCCGTCCACCCACGGCGTGCTGCGGCTCATCCTGGAGATCGACGGCGAGACGGTCACCGAGGCCCGCTGCGGCATCGGGTATCTGCACACCGGCATCGAGAAGAACCTCGAATTCCGGAACTGGACGCAGGGCACCACCTTCGTGACCCGCATGGACTATCTGACGCCCTTCTACAACGAGGCCGCGTACTGCCTGGGCGTCGAGAAGCTGCTGGGCATCGAGGAGCAGATCCCGGACCGGGCCACGGTCATCCGGGTGATGCTGATGGAGCTCAACCGGCTCTCCTCCCACCTGGTGGCGATCGCCACCGGCGGCATGGAGCTGGGCGCCACCACCATCATGATCTACGGCTTCCGTGACCGCGAGATGATCCTGGACATCTTCGAGCTGATCACCGGCCTGCGGATGAACCACGCGTACATCCGGCCCGGCGGGCTCGCCCAGGACCTGCCGCCCGGGGCGGTCGACCAGGTTCGCGCCTTCGTGAAGAAGATGCGCAAGAACCTGCCCGAGTACGACAAGCTGGCGACCGGGAACCCCATCTTCAAGGCCAGGCTTCAGGACGTCGGCTATCTCGACCTCGCCGGCTGCATGGCGCTCGGGGTGACCGGCCCGATACTGCGGTCCACCGGTCTGCCGCACGACCTGCGCAAGACCCAGCCGTACTGCGGCTACGAGACCTATGACTTCGAGGTCCCCACCGCCGACACCTGCGATGCCTACGGCCGCTTCCTGATCCGGCTGGAGGAGATGCGCCAGTCGCTGCGGATCGTCGAGCAGTGCCTGGACCGGCTGGCGCCGGGGCCGGTGATGGTCGAGGACAAGAAGATCGCCTGGCCGGCCCAGCTGGCGCTGGGGCCGGACGGGCTCGGCAACTCCCTCGACCACATCAAGAAGATCATGGGCACCTCGATGGAGGCCCTGATCCACCACTTCAAGCTGGTGACCGAGGGGTTCCGGGTTCCGCCGGGACAGGCGTACACGGCCGTCGAGTCGCCCAAGGGCGAGCTCGGTGTACATGTGGTCAGCGACGGCGGCACCCGCCCGTTCCGCGTGCACTTCCGTGACCCGTCCTTCACCAACCTCCAGGCCGTGGCGGCGATGTGCGAGGGCGGCCAGGTCGCCGACGTGATCGTCGCCGTGGCGTCCATCGACCCCGTGATGGGAGGCGTCGACCGGTGACCGACGTACACGCGGCCGCCGGGCCGCAGACGACGACGAAGGCCGCACCTCTGCGCCGCGTGGGCGGAGAAGGGAACGGGGAGACGCTATGACCGACGTACAGCTGGGGATGCCGCAGCTCCCCGCCCCCGACTACCCGGCAGAGGTCCGGGCGCGGCTCGAGGCGGATGCCGAGGACGTGATCGCCCGCTACCCCGACAGCCGCAGCGCACTGCTGCCGCTGCTGCACCTGGTGCAGTCGGAGGAGGGCCATGTCACCCGCACCGGCGTCCGGTTCTGCGCCGAGGTGCTGGGGCTGACCACCGCCGAGGTCACCGCGGTCGCCACCTTCTACTCCATGTACCGGCGGGGCCCCTCCGGCGACTACCAGGTGGGGGTGTGCACCAACACCCTGTGCGCGGTGATGGGCGGCGACGCGATCTTCGAGGCCCTCCAGCGCCATCTGGGCGTGGGCAACGGCGAGACCACCGAGGACGGCAAGATCACCCTCGAGCACATCGAGTGCAACGCGGCCTGCGACTACGCGCCCGTGGTGATGGTCAACTGGGAGTTCTTCGACAACCAGACCGTGGACTCCGCCAAGCGGATGGTCGACGACCTGCGGGAGGGCCGCACGGTCGAGCCGACCCGCGGCGCTCCGCTGTGCACCTTCAAGGAGACCGCGCGCATCCTCGCCGGCTTCCCCGACGCGCGCCCGGGCGCGGTCGAGGCGACCGGCGGCGCCGGCCCGGCCTCGCTCGTCGGGCTGCGGCTGGCCAAGGGCGAGGCCGCGCCGGGCCGGGTCGTATCGCCCAGGTCCGCGGACTATCCGTCGGACGAGCAGGCGTCCGGCCCGGTTGCTGAGGAGGGGGAGTGATGACCGTGACCGTCGAGCGGGGCGAGAGCAGCCCCGAGAAGCTGCTGGCACCCGTGCTGTCGTCGTTCTGGGACGACCCGAAGTCCTGGACGCTGGGCACCTATCTGCGCCACGACGGGTACGAGGGCATGCGCAAGGCCCTCGCCATGCCGCCCGACGATGTGATCGCGCTGGTGAAGGACGCGGGGCTGCGCGGCCGCGGCGGGGCGGGCTTCCCCACCGGGATGAAGTGGCAGTTCATCCCGCAGGGTGACGGCAAGCCGCACTACCTCGTCGTCAACGCGGATGAGTCCGAGCCCGGCACCTGCAAGGACATCCCCCTTCTCTTCGCCAATCCGCACGCCCTCATCGAGGGCATGATCATCGCCTGTCACGCCATCCGCTCCCAGCACGCCTTCATCTATCTGCGCGGCGAAGTCGTGCCCGTGCTGCGGCGGTTGCACGAGGCCGTGCGCGAGGCGTACGAGGCGGGCTACCTCGGCAAGGCCGACGCGCGCGGACAGAAGCTCGGGCGGGACGACCTCACCGATCTCGACATCACCGTGCACGCGGGGGCCGGCGCGTACATCTGTGGTGAAGAGACCGCACTGCTGGACTCCTTGGAAGGGCGGCGCGGCCAGCCCCGGCTCCGGCCTCCGTTCCCGGCGGTCGAGGGTCTGTACGCGTGCCCCACTGTCGTCAATAACGTCGAGTCCATCGCCTCGGTTCCCGCCATCCTCACCAAGGGCAAGGAATGGTTCCGGTCGATGGGCAGCGAGAAGTCCCCTGGCTTCACGCTCTACTCGCTGTCCGGGCATGTCGCGGCCCCCGGCCAGTACGAGGGCCCGCTGGGCATCACCCTGCGGCAGCTGCTGGACATGAGCGGCGGCATGCGCCCCGGCCACCGGCTGAAGTTCTGGACGCCGGGCGGCTCCTCGACGCCGCTGCTCACCGAGGAGCACCTGGACGTCCCGCTGGACTACGAGGGCGTGGGCGCCGCCGGGTCGATGCTCGGCACCAAGGCGCTCCAGTGCTTCGACGAGACGACCTGCGTGGTGCGCGCGGTGACCCGCTGGACGGAGTTCTACGCGCATGAATCCTGCGGCAAGTGCACGCCCTGCCGCGAGGGCACGTACTGGCTGGTCCAGCTGTTGCGGGACATCGAGGCGGGCAAGGGCCGCATGGAGGACCTCGCCAAGCTGGCCGACATCGCCGACAACATCAACGGCAAGTCGTTCTGCGCGCTGGGCGACGGCGCCGCCAGCCCCATCTTCTCCTCCCTCAAGTACTTCAAGGAGGAGTACGAGCAGCACATCACCGGCGGCGGGTGCCCGTTCGACCCCGCCAAGTCCACCGTCTGGGCCGACGATCCGAGCTCCACTCACCTGGGGGTGACCGCATGACCGTGACCACCAATGCACCCTCCGGAGGCGGAGAGGCGGCGGTGCCGCGCGAGGATCTGGTCTCCGTGACCATCGACGGGATCGAGATCTCCGTCCCCAAGGGGACCTTGGTGATCCGCGCGGCCGAGCTGCTCGGCATCGAGATCCCCCGCTTCTGCGACCATCCGCTCCTCGACCCGGCCGGCGCGTGCCGCCAGTGCATCGTCGAGGTCGAGGGCCAGCGCAAGCCGATGGCCTCCTGCACGATCACCTGCACCGACGGGATGGTGGTCAGGACGCAGCTCACCTCGCCGGTGGCCGAGAAGGCGCAGCGCGGGGTGATGGAGCTGCTGCTGATCAACCACCCGCTGGACTGCCCGGTCTGCGACAAGGGCGGCGAGTGCCCGCTCCAGAACCAGGCCATGTCCGCCGGGCAGGCCGACAGCCGCTTCGAGGGCCGCAAGCGCACATTCCAGAAGCCGGTGCCGATCTCCCCGCAGGTGCTGCTGGACCGTGAGCGGTGTGTGCTGTGCGCGCGCTGCACCCGGTTCTCCAACCAGGTCGCGGGCGACCCGATGATCGAGCTGCTGGAGCGCGGCGCCCTTCAGCAGGTGGGCACGGGCGAGGGCGACCCCTTCGAGTCGTACTTCTCCGGCAACACCATCCAGATCTGCCCGGTGGGCGCGCTGACATCGGCGGCGTACCGCTTCCGCTCCCGCCCCTTCGACCTGGTCTCCTCGCCGAGCGTGTGCGAGCACTGCTCGAGCGGCTGCGCGACCCGCACCGACCACCGGCGCGGCAAGGTCATGCGGCGGCTCGCGGCGGACGACCCCGAGGTCAACGAGGAGTGGATCTGCGACAAGGGGCGCTTCGGCTTCCGCTACGCGCAGCTGCCCGACCGGCTCACCACCCCGCTGGTGCGCGACCGGGAGACCGGCGAGCTGGCGCCCGCGAGCTGGCCCGAGGCGCTGGAGGCGGCTGCCGTAGGACTGGCCGCCGCCCGCGGCCGCGCGGGTGTGCTGACCGGCGGCCGGCTGACCGTCGAGGACGCCTACGCGTACGCGAAGTTCGCGCGGGTCGCCCTGGACACCAACGACATCGACTTCCGGGCCCGGGCGCACAGCGCCGAGGAGGCCGACTTCCTGGCCACCCAGGTGGCGGGCCGGGGCCGCGACCTGGACGGCGTCGGCCTGACGTACGCCACGCTGGAGAAGGCCCCGGCGGTCCTCCTGGTCGGCTTCGAGTCGGAGGAGGAGGCGCCCGGAGTCTTCCTGCGGCTGCGCAAGGCCCACCGCAAGCGCGGCCAGCGCACCTTCTCGCTCGCCACCCACGCCACCCGGGGCCTCACCAAGGCGGGCGGCACGCTGCTGCCCGCGGCCCCCGGCACCGAGACCGAGTGGCTGGACGCGCTCGCGGGCCGCACCGGACTGGACTCCGACGGGGAGCGGGCGGCCGAGGCGCTGCGCCTCGACGGTGCGGTGATCATCGCTGGTGAGCGGCTGGCCGCCGTGCCGGGCGCGCTGACCGCCGCCGTACGGGCCGCCGCGGCCACCGGCGCCACGCTGGCCTGGATCCCGCGCCGGGCGGGGGAGCGGGGCGCCGTCGAGGCGGGCGCGCTCCCCGGGCTGCTGCCCGGCGGCCGCCCGGCCACCGACTCGCGGGCCCGCGAGGAGACCGCCGAGGTCTGGGGCGTCGCCGAACTGCCCGGCCGGGCAGGCCGCGACACCGGCCGGATCGTCGAGGCCGCGGCCGACGGCGGGCTCGGCGCGCTGCTGGTCGCGGGCGTCGAGATCGCCGATCTGCCCGACCCCGCGCGGGCCGCCGAGGCCCTGGAGGCGGTCGGCTTCCTGGTCAGCCTGGAGCAGCGGCCCACCGAGGTCACGGCGCACGCGGACGTGGTGCTGCCGGTCGCGGCGGTCGTCGAGAAGACGGGCACCTTCCTCAACTGGGAGGGGCGGGCCCGGCCGTTCGAGGCGGCCATCAAGCCCGACCAGATGACCCGCCGCCACGTCCTTCCGGACGCGCGGGTGCTGCACATGCTGGCCGACGCGATGGACGTGCCGGTCGACCTGCCGGATGTGCAGGCCGTACGGGCCGAGCTGACGCGTCTCGGCACCTGGCACGGCACGCGCGGCCTGGGGCCGATGGAGACCGGAGGGCCGCTGCCCCGCCCCGGCGAGGGCGAGGCGCTGCTCGCCGGCCACCGGCTGCTGCTGGACCAGGGCCTGCTTCAGGAGGGCGACGCGGCGCTCGCCGCGACCCGGCACGCGGCGGTGGCCCGGCTGTCGCCGGCGACCGCGGCGGAGGCGGGGGTGGGCGACGGGGACACCGTCCGGGTCATCGGCCCGGCCGGGGCGGTCCAACTGCCCCTGGCGGTGACATCGATGCCCGACCGGGTGGTCTGGCTGCCGCTGAACTCCACGGGCGGCGGCGCGTATCGCGACCTGGGCGCGAGCCCCGGTGAACTGGTCAAGATCAGCGCTCTCGCGACCGAACCGGAGGTGACCTCATGAACCTGAGCTACCTCGCCGCAGAAGACCTGTCGATGTTCGGGCGCGACCCGTGGTGGCTGGTTCTGATCAAGGCGGTCTTCTGCTTCGCCTTCCTGATGGTGACCGTGCTGATCTCCATCGTCATGGAGCGCAAGGTCGTCGGGTGGATGCAGCTGCGCATCGGCCCGAACCGGCACGGCCCCTGGGGCATGCTCCAGTCCTTGGCTGACGGCGTGAAGCTGATGCTGAAGGAGGACATCGTCGTCAAGGGCGCGGACAAGGTGGTCTACGTCCTGGCGCCGGTCGTCGCGGCGATCCCGGCCTTCATGGCGGTCGCGGTCATTCCGTTCGGCCCGGCCGGCAACGAGATCTCGATCTTCGGTCACCGCACCACGATGCAGCTGACCGACCTGCCGATCGCGATCCTCTACATCCTGGCCACCGCCTCGGTGGGCATCTACGGCATCGTGCTGGCGGGCTGGTCGTCCGGCTCGACGTATCCGCTCCTCGGCGGCCTGCGCTCGTGCGCCCAGATGATCAGCTACGAGATCGCGATGGGCATGTCCTTCGCGGCGGTCTTCCTCTACTCCGGGTCGATGTCGACCTCCGAGATCGTCAACTCGCAGCACGACCGCTGGTACGCGCTGCTGCTGCCGGTCTCCTTCATCATCTACATCATCGCGATGGTCGGTGAGACCAACCGCGCCCCCTTCGACATGCCGGAGTCCGAGGGCGACCTGGTCGGCGGCTTCAACACCGAGTACTCGTCGATCAAGTTCGCGATGTTCATGCTCGCCGAGTACATCAACATGGTCACCGTCTCGATGGTCGCGGTCACCCTCTTCCTGGGCGGCTGGCGGGCGCCATGGCCGATCAGCACCTTCTGGCCGGATGCCAACCACGGCTGGTGGCCGATGCTCTGGTTCGTCGGCAAAGTCCTGTCGCTGCTGTTCGCCTTCGTCTGGATCCGCGGCACGCTGCCGCGCGTGCGCTACGACCAGTTCATGAAGCTGGGCTGGAAGGTGCTCATCCCGATCTCGATGGTCTGGCTGATGCTGGTCGCGACCGTGCGGGCGCTGCGCAACGAGAACTACGACTACCAGGACATCGTGCTGTACGTCGGCGGCGCGGTCCTCGTCCTCCTGCTGCTGTCGTTCGTCGTCGACGTCTTCCGCGACAAGGAGGCCCGCGACCGGGAGGCGGAGGCGGAGGCCGAGGGGGGCCCGGAGCCCGCCTTCGACCCGATGGCCGGCGGCTTCCCGGTGCCGCCGCTGCCCGGCCAGACCCTGCCGCCCGTACCGCGCCGACGCCCGCGACACGACCGCGAGCTGATTGTCAGTGGCGGGCCCGACACTGTCAGTGACGGAAAGGAGGCCGACGGTGTCTGACTTCCAGAACCCGGTGGCCGGCTTCGGCGTGACCTTCAAGGCCATGTTCAAGAAGCGGCTCACCGAGCAGTACCCCGAGCAGAAGAAGCCGACCGCGCCCCGATTCCACGGACGCCACCAGCTCAACCGCCATCCGGACGGGCTGGAGAAGTGCGTCGGCTGCGAGCTGTGCGCCTGGGCCTGCCCGGCGGACGCGATCTATGTGGAGGGCGCGGACAACACGGACGAGGAGCGCTACTCCCCGGGCGAGCGCTACGGCCGCGTCTACCAGATCAACTATCTGCGCTGCATTCTGTGCGGCCTGTGCGTCGAGGCGTGCCCGACCCGGGCGCTCACCATGACCAATGAGTACGAGCTCGCCGACCGCACCCGCGAATCGCTCATCTACACCAAGGAGGAGCTGCTCGCGGGTCTCGAGGAGGGCATGGTCGACTCCCCGCACGCGATCTACCCCGGCATGGACGAGCAGGACTACTACCGCGGTCTGGTGACCGAGGCCGCGCCGGGGACGGTGCGTCAGGTGGCGGTCAGCAAGGGCGAGACCGCTGCTGAGGGCGCGCCCGAGGACGCGTCGGAGGAGAAGCAGGAGGGGGTGCAGGCATGAGCAGCATGCTGGCCGCCGCCGCTTCCACCACCTCGACCGGCGAGGCCGTGCAGTTCTGGATCCTCGCCACGGTGGCGGTGGTCGGCGCCCTGGGCACGATCCTGATGCGCAAGGCCGTGCACAGCGCACTGTGCCTGGCCGGCACCATGATCGTCCTGGCGATCTTCTACCTGGCCAACGGCGCGTACTTCCTGGGCATCGTCCAGATCGTGGTCTACACCGGCGCGATCATGATGCTCTTCCTCTTCGTCGTCATGCTGGTCGGCGTCACCGCCGCCGACTCGCTGAAGGAGACGCTGAAGGGGCAGCGCTGGCTCGCCGCCCTGTGCGGGCTCGGGTTCGGCATCCTGCTGTGCGCCGGGATCGGCAATGCCTCGCTGAAGAGCTTCAACGGCCTGGGCCAGGCCAACTCCGGCGGCAATGTAGAGGGTCTGGCCACCCTGATCTTCACCAAGTACGTCTTCGCCTTCGAGATCACCGGCGCGCTGCTGATCACCGCGGCGGTCGGCGCGATGGTGCTGACCCACCGCGAGCGCACCGAGCGCGCGCTCAGCCAGCGCGAGCAGGCCGAGCGGCGGGTGCGCACCGGCAAGCAGGTGCCGCCGCTGCCCGCGCCCGGCGTCTACGCCCGGCACAACGCGGTGGACATCCCCGGTCTGCTTCCCGACGGCACCACCTCCGAGCTCTCGGTCAACGCGACGCTGCGCGGCCGCGGTCAGGTGCGGGACGTCTCCGAGGAGGCGCTGGCCGAGCTGGCCGCCCTGGAGCAGCGCTCGGCGCGCTGGCTGGGGCGGGGCGCCAAGGGCGCCAAGGGCGCCAAGCGCCGAGGAGGCGGTCAGAGCGTCGAGGGCGCCGACCGCCACGACAGTGCGAACGGCGCGGACACGAATGCCGCAGGCGCGAACGGCGCCGAGCATCCCGAGGACTCGAAGGGGGTCGCCAAGTGAATCCGGTCAACTACCTGTATCTGTCGGCCCTGCTGTTCACCATCGGCGCGGCCGGCGTGCTGATCCGGCGGAACGCGATCGTCCTCTTCATGTGCGTCGAGCTGATGCTGAACGCCTGCAACCTGGCGTTCGTCACCTTCTCCCGGATGCACGGCAATCTCGACGGCCAGATCATCGCCTTCTTCACGATGGTCGTCGCGGCCGCCGAAGTCGTGGTCGGCCTCGCGATCATCGTGTCGGTGTTCCGCGCCCGCCATTCGGCCTCGGTCGACGACGCCAGCCTGATGAAGCTCTAGAAGGGTCGCGTTCACGTGGAGAACCTCATCGGATTGCTTGTCGCGGCCCCGCTTCTCGGCGCGGCCCTGCTGCTGTGCGGGGGGCGGCGGCTGGACGGCAAGGGCCACTTGCTGGGCACCGCGCTCGCGGTCGCCTCCTTTGTGATCGGGGCGGTGCTCTTCGCCGACATGCTCGGCCGCGACGAGCACGACCGGGCCCTGCACAGCCATCTGTTCAGCTGGATCCCGGTCGGCGGCTTCCGCGCGGACGTCGCCTTCCAGCTCGACCAGCTGTCGATGACCTTCGTGCTCCTGATCACCGGTGTGGGCAGCCTGATCCACATCTATTCGATCGGCTATATGGAGCACGACGAGCGCCGCCGCCGCTTCTTCGGCTATCTCAACCTCTTCCTCGCGGCGATGCTGCTGCTCGTCCTCGCCGACAACTACCTGCTGCTGTATGTGGGGTGGGAGGGCGTCGGCCTCGCGTCGTACCTGCTCATCGGCTTCTGGCAGCACAAGCCCAGCGCGGCCACGGCGGCCAAGAAGGCGTTCATCGTCAACCGGGTCGGCGATGTCGGCCTGTCGATCGCCATCATGCTGATGTTCACGACCTTCGGGACGTTCGCCTTCGCCCCGGTGCTCTCCAACGCCGCTGACGCGGGCGAGGGCAAGCTCACCGCCATCGGGCTGATGCTGCTCCTGGCCGCCTGCGGCAAGTCGGCCCAGGTGCCGCTCCAGTCCTGGCTCGGGGACGCGATGGAGGGCCCGACCCCGGTGTCCGCCCTGATCCACGCGGCCACCATGGTGACCGCGGGCGTCTATCTGATCACCCGCTCGGGCGCGATCTTCAACAACGCGCCGGACGCGCAGACCGCGGTGGTCGCGGTGGGTGCGGTGACGCTGCTCTTCGGTGCGATCGTCGGTTGCGCGAAGGACGACATCAAGAAGGCCCTGGCGGGCTCGACCATGTCGCAGATCGGCTACATGATCCTGGCCGCCGGGCTCGGCCCGATCGGCTATGTCTTCGCGATCATGCACCTGGTCACCCACGGCTTCTTCAAGGCGGGGCTCTTCCTCGGCGCCGGCTCGGTCATGCACGGCATGAACGACGAGGTCGACATGCGCAAGTACGGCGGCCTGCGGAAGTACATGCCGGTCACCTTCGTGACCTTCGGGCTCGGCTATCTCGCGATCATCGGCTTCCCGGGCCTTTCCGGCTTCTGGTCCAAGGACAAGATCATTGAGGCGGCCTTCGCGAAGGGCGGCACGGAGGGCTGGATCCTGGGCGGCGTGGCGCTGCTCGGCGCCGCGATCACCGCGTACTACATGACCCGCGTGATGCTGCTGACCTTCTTCGGCGAGAAGCGCTGGGCCGCCGATGAGCAGGGCAATGAGCCGCACCCCCACGAGTCGCCGAAGTCCATGACCATCCCGATGATCGTGCTGGCCTTCGGATCGGTCTTCGCGGGCGCGCTGTTCAGCCTCAACGACGCGTTCCTGAAGTGGCTGGAGCCTGTCACCAGCCACAGCCACGGGAACTCCCCGCTCAGCGCCGCCACGGTCACCGCCGGGACCATGGTCGTCCTGCTGATCGGCGTCGCGATCGCCTGGGCGCAGTACGGGCGCCGGCCCGTCCCGCGCACCGCACCGCGCGGCAGCCTGCTCACCCGGGCCGCCCGGCGCGACCTGCTGCAGGACGACTTCAACCACGTCGTCCTCGTCAAGCCGGGCGAGTACCTCACCCGCGGGCTGGTCTATGTGGACCACAAGCTGGTCGACGGCGTGGTCAACGGCACCGCGGCCTCGGTCGGCGGCCTCTCCGGGCGGCTGCGCAAGCTCCAGAACGGCTACGCCCGTACGTACGCGGTCTCGATGTTCGGCGGTACGGCGGTGCTCATCGCCGCGACCCTGCTGATGAGGGCGGTCTGAGTCATGTCATTTCCCCTGCTGACGGTCACGGCCGCGGTGCCCGCGCTGGGCGCGGTCGCCACCGCCGCCGTGCCCGCCGCCAAGCGCGCCGCCGCCAAGTGGGTGGCCCTGGGCTTCTCGCTGGCCACGCTCGTCCTGGCGGCGATCGTGCTGGTGCGCTTCGACCCGGACGGCGCCCACTTCCAGCTCACCGAGTCCCACGCCTGGATCAAGGACTTCGGCGTGCGCTACGAGCTGGGGGTGGACGGCATCGCGGTCGCGCTGATCGCGCTGACCGCGCTCCTGATCCCCTTCATCATCCTGGCCGGGTGGCATGACGCCGACCCGCTGGAAGAGGCCGACCCCAACCGCCGCTGGCGGCCCACCCAGGGTTTCTTCGCCCTGATCCTCATGGTCGAGGCGATGGTGGTGATCTCCTTCGAGGCCACTGACGTCTTCCTCTTCTATATCTTCTTCGAAGCCATGCTGATCCCGATGTACTTCCTCATCGGCGGCTTCGGGGACGGGGCCGGGGGACGGTCCGAGGAGGAGACGGCCACCCAGCGCTCGTACGCCGCCGTCAAGTTCCTGCTCTACAACCTGGCGGGCGGCCTGATCATGCTGGCCGCGGTGGTCGGCCTGTATGTGGTCACCGCCGATGACCTGGGCGCCGGCACCTTCTCGCTCCAGCAGATCACCGACGCCCGGGCCAGCGGCACGCTGGACATCGCGACCAGCACCGAGCGGCTGCTGTTCCTCGGCTTCTTCTTCGCGTTCGCCGTGAAGGCGCCGCTGTGGCCGCTGCACACCTGGCTGCCCAACGCGATGGGGGAGGCGACGTCCCCCGTGGCCGTGCTGATCACCGCGGTGGTCGACAAGGTCGGCACCTTCGCGATGCTCCGCTTCTGCCTCCAGCTCTTCCCGGAGGCCAGCAAGTGGGCCACGCCGGTGATCCTCGTCCTCGCCCTGATCAGCATCATCTACGGGGCGCTGCTCGCGGTCGGCCAGCGGGACATCAAGCGGCTGATCGCGTATGCCTCGATCTCCCACTTCGGCTTCATCATTCTGGGCATCTTCGCCATGACGACGCAGGGCCAGGGCGGAGCCACCCTGTACATGGTCAACCACGGCATCTCGACCGCCGCGCTGATGCTGGTGGCCGGATTCCTGATCACCCGGCGCGGTTCGCGGCTCATCGCCGACTACGGCGGGGTGCAGAAGGTCGCCCCGGTGCTCGCCGGCACGTTCCTGATCGGCGGTCTGGCCACCCTGTCGCTGCCCGGTCTGGCCCCGTTCATCAGCGAATTCCTGGTCCTGGTCGGCACGTTCAGCCGCTATCCGGCGCTCGGCATCATCGCGACCGTCGGCATCGTGCTGGCCGCGCTGTACGTCCTGGTGCTGTACCAGCGCACCATGACCGGCCCGGTGAAGCCCGAGGTGCGGGGCATGCCCGATCTCAAGGTGCGCGAGCTGGTGGTGGTGGCGCCGCTGATCGCGCTGCTGCTCTTCCTCGGCGTCTACCCGAAGCCGCTGACCGACATCGTGAACCCGGCGGTCGATCACACGCTGTCCGTGGTGGACAAGAAGGATCCCAAGCCCGATCACCCCGTCACTGACGCGGGCTGGTTCAGCTACAGCCCGATGCACGACGGTGCTTCCGGAGGTGCCAAGTGAGCCACGCGGCCACTGTCCACAGCCTGTGGACGACAGCGGCGGTGTCGCCCCCCGACAAGATCCCCACGCCGCACATCGAGTACGGCCAGCTGGCGCCCACCCTGATCGTCCTCGGTGCCGCGATCGTCGGCGTGCTGATCGAGGCGCTGCTGCCGCGCCGCCACCGCTATGCGGCCCAGCTCTTTGTATCCGTGGTCGCCCTGGCCGCCGCCTTCGCCGCGGTCCTGGGCCTGGCGGCCGGGGACTACGGCACGAGCAAGGCGCGCATCGCGGCCATGGGCGCCATCGCGGTCGACGGCCCCGCGCTCTTCCTGGAGGGCACGATCCTCCTGGTCGCGCTGGTCGCGGTCTTCACTTTCGCCGAGCGGCGGCTCGACCCGGCGGCACACGGCAACCGCGTCGACTCCTTTGCCGCGCAGGCGGCCGCCGTCCCTGGCGGAGACGCCGAAAAAGCCGCGGTCAAGGCGGGGTTCACCACCACCGAGGTCTTCCCGCTGCTCCTCTTCGCGGTGGGCGGCATGCTCATCTTCCCCGCCGCCAACGACCTGCTGACGCTCTTCGTCGCGCTGGAGGTCTTCTCGCTCCCGCTGTATGTGCTGTGCGCGCTCGCCCGGCGCCATCGCATGCTCTCGCAGGAGGCCGCCGTCAAGTACTTCCTGCTCGGCGCCTTCTCGTCCGCCTTCCTGCTCTTCGGGATCGCGCTGCTGTACGGCTACGCGGGCACCGTCACCTACGGGGGCATCGCCGATGTGGTCGACGGCACGGTCCGCAATGTCACCCCGGCGCTCGCCGGGACCATGGGCAATGACGCGCTGCTGCTCATCGGTGGCGCGATGGTGCTGATGGGCCTGCTGTTCAAGATCGGCGCCGTCCCCTTCCATATGTGGACCCCGGACGTCTACCAGGGCGCCCCGACCCCGGTCACCGGCTTCATGGCGGCGGCGACCAAGGTCGCGGCGTTCGGCGCGCTGCTGCGTCTGCTGTATGTCGTCCTGCCGGGGCTGCGCTGGGACTGGCGGCCGGTGATGTGGGGCGTCGCGATCGTCACCATGCTGGGCGGCGCGATCGTGGCGGTGACCCAGACCGATGTGAAGCGGCTGCTGGCCTACTCCTCGATCGCCCACGCCGGCTTCATCCTGGCCGGTGTCATCGCCACGACGCCCGAGGGGATCTCCTCGGTCCTCTTCTACCTCGCCGCGTACTCCTTTGTGACCCTGGGCGCGTTCTCCGTGGTCACCCTGGTCCGCGACGCGGGCGGCGAGGCCACCCATCTGTCCAAGTGGGCCGGGCTCGGCCGCCGTTCGCCCCTGGTGGCCGCGGTCTTCGCGGTCTTCCTGCTGGCCTTTGCCGGGATCCCCCTGACGAGTGGTTTCGCGGGGAAGTTCGCGGTCTTCAAGGCGGCGGCGGACGGGGGCGCTGGGCCGCTGGTGGTGATCGGTGTGATCTCCTCGGCGATCGCGGCGTTCTTCTACATCCGGGTGATCGTGCTGATGTTCTTCAGCGAGCCGCGGACCGAGGGCCCGTCGGTCGCGGTGCCGTCCCCGCTGACCTCGGCGGCGATCGCGATCGGCGTCGCGGTGACGATCGTGCTCGGTGTCGCCCCGCAGTACTTCCTCGATCTGGCGGGCCAGGCGGGGGTCTTTGTGCGCTGAGCCGGCCGCTGTCTTCCGCGGCCGCTCGGCGGCCGTCCGCCCGGTCCCCGCGTGGGGCCGGGCGGACGTGGATCAGGGCCGCGCGGTCAGCCGCCGGTGATGCCGCCCACGCTCTCCAGGCCGGGGATGTCGGTCGGGAAGCCGGTGGGGATGTCGGCGGGCGTGGTCACCTTGGTGAAGGTGTCGTTCATGCCGGCGTCCCAGTCGACCGCGAGGGACTTGCCGTCCGCGCTCGCCTTCACCGAACCCATGGTGCGGTCGGTGTTGCCGTCGGCGCACGTGAGCATCAGCATCTTGTTCGCGGCGCCTGTGTCGGTGTACTTACCGGTACAGCTGTGCTTGCCCGCGACCAGGACCGCCGTGCTGCCGTTGATGGACAGGACCATCGCCTCGCCGTCGGACTTGGACATATAGACCCCGGCCGCGTCGCCGCCCGCGCCCCCCTCCGCCGGGGCGCTCGACTGCTCGGCCGACGGGGCCTTCTTGGACGGGTCCGACTTGCTGTCGCCCCCGTCGCTGTCGCTGCCGCACCCGGCCACCAGCAGGACGGCCGCGGCCGCCGCACCGGCGATGCGCACTGCCTTGATCACGTGTTTCTCCTCGGTTGTCAGGACGGGAACACGACAAGCTAGCAGCCGCTCACGGTGTGGACGGGGCGACGCAACCGGTTACTTCCCCGAGTGCGACACGGCTGTTATCGGGGCCGGGGGCCCAGGCCGTGAGGGTCACCTCGTCGCCGTCCTCCAGGAACGTCCGCTCGCCGCCGGGCAGTCGCAGCGGGTCGCGGCCGGACCAGGTCAACTCCAGCAGACAGCCGCGCTGGTGCGGCTCGGGGCCGCTGACGGTGCCGGAGGCGAAGAGGTCGCCGGTGCGCAGCGAGGCGCCGTTGACCGTCATATGGGCGAGCTGCTGGGCGGCCGTCCAGTACATGGCCGCGAAGGGCGGGTGCGAGACGGGGTGGCCGTTGACGGCGACCTCGATGCGCAGGTCGAGGCCGCCCGGCTCGGCGGCGGAGTCGTCGAGGTAGGGGAGGAGCGGGACGTCGCGGCCGGGCGGGGCGGTGCGGGCGGCGGCGAGGGCGTCCAGCGGGGTGATCCAGGCGGCTACGGAAGTGGCGAAGGACTTGCCGAGGAAGGGGCCGAGCGGGCGGTACTCCCAGCTCTGGATGTCGCGCGCGGACCAGTCGTTGAGCAGACAGACACCGAAGACGTGGTCGTGGAACCCGGAGAGCGGCACCGGTGTATTGAAGGGTGAAGGGGTACCGACGACGAAGGCGACCTCCGCCTCGAAGTCGAGCCGGAGCGAGGGGCCGAACGGGGGGAGTGCGGAATGACCAGGCGCGCCGAGCTGGCCGTGGGGGCGCACGACGGGCGTGCCGGAGACCACGACCGTGCCCGCGCGCCCGTGGTAGCCGATGGGCATGTGCTTCCAGTTGGGGGTGAGCGGCTCGCCGTCCGGGCGGAAGATCCGGCCCACATTGGAGGCGTGGTGCTCGCTGGCATAGAAGTCGACGTAGTCGGCGACCTCGAAGGGCAGATGGAGCGTGACGGTGGTGAGGGGTCGCAGAAGGGGCTCGATCGTGGGCCGGTGCACCGGCTCGGTCAGCCAGGCGCGCAGCTCTTCTCGTACGGCCCGCCAGACCGGACGGCCCGCGGCCATCAGCGGGTTGAGCGTCGGTTGGCCGAGCAGCGCGGCGTGCGGGGAGCCCACGGCGGCCGCGGCGGCGCCCGCGTCCAGCACATGGTCGCCGTAGCGGACCCCGATTCTGCGCAGGTCGGGTGCGTCGGATGGGGTGAAGACGCCATAGGGGAGGTTGTGCGGGCCGAAGGGATCGTGAGGGGGGAGGTCGAGCGGGCTCTGCTGTGGCATGGGGCTGCCTCGCCTTCTCGTCGTCGCCGGGGGTTGCCGGGATCGCCGGGCCACACCCTATGGGGCCCGAGCCTGAGGGGAGGAGTGTGCCGACTACCACCTAAACAGATGACAATGTCCGGATAGTTGTTGCTCTGGTCGTCAATTTCCCAGTAGCGTCCTTCACCGGGTCACGCACAGTGGGGGGCCACTGCGCCGCGGTGACCGAGGGGGGCTCGTGGCGAGCAGTGACATGCCGTTCGAGGTGGACCGCGCGGTGCCCGGTCTGATCGTGAAGATCGGCGGCTATCCGCTGCACCACGGGGGCGTCGGCGCCATCCGGTCCCTGGGCCGGCTGGGCATCCCGATGTACGCCGTCACCGAGGACTGTCTGACCCCGGCCGCGCTCTCGCGCTATCTGGAGCGCGCCTTCGTCTGGCCGACCACCGGCAAGGAGCGGCCGGAGCGGCTGGTGGAGGGGCTGCTGCGGATCGGGCGGGCGATCGGGCGGGCGACCGTCCTGGTGCCGACGGACGAGGAGGCTGCGGTGCTGATCGCCGAGCACGCCGACACCCTCGCCGGGGAGGGCCGCTTCCTCTTCCCGCGTGCCGAGCCGGGGCTGCCGAGGCGGCTGGCCAGCAAGCAGGGGCTGCATGAGCTGTGTCTGGAACACGGTGTGCCCACCCCGGCCGCGGCGTTTCCCGACTCGTACGCCGACGTCCGGGAGTTCGCGGCGACCGCGCGCTTCCCGGTGGTCGCCAAGAACCGGGAGGCGTTCGAGCGGCGCAGGAGGCCGGCGGTCGGCGGCACCACGCGGATCGCGGGCCCGCGTGAGCTGCTGGCGCTGGCGGCCGGGTGGGGGCCGCGGCCCGGGGTGATCCTTCAGGAGTATCTGCCGAGAGAGGAGGCCGAGGACTGGATCGTCCACGCGTACGTCGATGTGGAGAGCGTGCCGCTGGCGCTGTTCACCGGGGTCAAGGTGCGGTCCTGGCCGCCGCACGCGGGCATGACGGCCTGTGCCTACGCGGTGGACAACGCCGAGCTCGCGGAGCTGGCCGCCCAGTTCATCAGACGGATCGGCTTCTCGGGGATCGTCGATCTGGACTGGCGCTTCGACCGTCGGGACGGGCGGTACAAACTGCTCGACTTCAACCCCCGGATGGGCGCGCAGTTCCGGCTCTTCGAGAGCGAGGCGGGGATCGACGTGGTGCGCGCCCAGCACCTGGATCTGACGGGGCGCAAGGTCCCGGAGGCCGAACAACGGGCGGACCGGCGGTTCATGGTCGAGAACATCGACCTGCCCGCGCTGCTCGCCTACCGCCGCGGCGGCTACACCACACCGCACGCGCCCGCCCGTGCGAGTGCGACCGAGCTGGCGTGGGCCGCGCGGGACGACATGAAGCCGTTCTTCACGATGCTGGCGCGCATGGTGCGGCCCGGCGCGGTCCATCTGTACCAGCGGTGGCGCGCCACGAACAGGACGTCTCGGGGAGGGGACTTGTGAACGATCCGATAGTGGTCATCGGGGCCGGTCCGTACGGCCTGTCGGCGGCCGCCCATCTGCGGTCGCGTGGGCTGCCGGTCCGCGTCTTCGGAACACCGATGGTGAGCTGGCGTGAGCACATGCCGGCCGGAATGCTGCTCAAATCCACCCCGGTCGCCTCGAATATCGATGCGCCGCAGGTGGGGCACACCCTGCTCGACTTCTGCCGCGCCGAGGGCGGCAGGCGCTATGAGTCGGACTGGGACATCATCCCCGTGGAGGCCTTCGCGCGATACGGGCTGTGGTTCCAGGAGCGGCTGGTGCCGGAGCTGGAGCGGGTGCGGGTGGTGTCGGCCGACCGGCGGGGCGGCCGCTTCGAGCTGAAGCTGGACTCCGGGGAGCAGTTCGCCGCGCGCGCCGTGGTGGTCGCCAGCGGGCTGGCCGGGCTCGCCCATCTGCCCGCCGAGTTCGCCGCCGCCGTTCCTGACGGTCCCTCGCCCACGGGGCCCGTCTCGCACAGCTCGCAACACCGCGACCTGGCGAGTTTCGCCGGGCGTGAGGTGGTGGTGGTCGGGGCCGGGCAGTCGGCGCTGGAGTCCGCGGTGCTGCTGGCCGAGGCGGGCGCCGCGTCCGTGCGGGTGGTGGCGCGGGGGAAGCGGGCCGTGGCGTTCGGGGCGCCGCCGGACCGGCAGCCGCGGCTGCGCCCCGAGTCGCCCTTCGGGCGCGCCTGGTCGCTGTACGCGCTCTCGTACTACGCCGGGGCCTTCCGGCGGCTGCCCGCGCCGGCGCGGCGCTATCTGGTGCGCACGGTGCTGGGGCCGCTGGGCGCCTGGTGGCTGCGGGAGCGCTTCGCGGGGCGGGTGCAGGTCACCCAGGGGCAGCGGGTCGCCCGGGTGGAGGTGGAGAGCGGCGGGCGGGTGGCGCTCGCCCTGCGCGGCGGCGGGCGCGCCGGAGAGCTGGCCGTGGACCATGTGCTGGCCGCGACCGGCTACCGGATGAATGTGGCGGCGCTGGGCTTCCTCGGGCCCGAGCTGCGGGCCGAGGTGGTGACCCGCGCCGGAGGGCCGCTGCTGGACGTGGGCTACTGCTCCTCCGTACCGGGGCTGTACTTCACCGGGCTGCCCGCGGCGGCGAGCTTCGGGCCGGTCATGCGGTTCGTCTGCGGCACGGAGTACGCCTCGCCCCGGCTGGCCAAGGCGGTGGCCATGGCTCATGGATGACCTGTCGGTCCGGGGCGTCAACCGCCGGTGTCACAGCCGAACACGGGTTGACCGACCGTCGATCGGTGATAGACCCACGGTCGATCACTGAAAGATCGTGGACCGGAGCACGATTGATCTGCCGTTGATCGCGGAAAAAGTCGGGGGGAGCGGGTCGGCAGGGCGCGGAAGTGATAGCTCGCACAAGGCGGGAAGGCGCCCATGGTGATCGATAGCCGACCGGATACGCTGCCACTAGTGGAGACAGCGACACATCGACATTGCGTGTGACCGCAGGCAGACAGGAGCACCCCGTGAGCGTCGTCGGGCCCTTCGGGCTGAGCGTGCGGGACCGGTCTCTCGAAGCCGATACCCAGGCCGGGCTGACAGCCGTCGAAGACGGGCTGCTGGAGGCCACGAAGAGCGACGTGCCGTTCATCACCGAGGCCGCCCAGCACCTCATGCGGGCGGGCGGCAAGCGGTTCCGGCCGCTGCTGGTGCTGCTCGCCGCGCAGTTCGGCGACCCGTACGCGCCCGGGGTGGTGCCCTCGGCCGTCGTCGTCGAGCTGACCCACCTGGCGACGCTCTATCACGACGACGTCATGGACGAGGCGGACGTCCGCCGGGGGGTGGCCAGCGCCAACGCCCGCTGGGGCAACTCGGTGGCGGTCCTCACCGGTGACTTCCTGTTCGCCCGCGCCTCGCACATCCTGGCCGACCTGGGCCCGGAGGCGGTGCGGATCCAGGCCGAGGCGTTCGAGCGGCTGGTGACCGGGCAGATCCTGGAGACGGCCGGGCCGCGCGGCGGCCGTGACCCGATCGAGCACTACCTGGACGTGCTCGCGGGCAAGACGGGCTCGCTGGTCGCGGTCTCCGGCCGATTCGGCGCGATGATGTCGGGGGCCGACGAGTCCGTCGTCTCCATCCTCACCCAGTACGGCGAGCGGCTGGGCATCGCCTTCCAGCTGGCGGACGATGTGCTGGACATCGCCAGCGACAGCCATGAGTCGGGCAAGACCCCCGGCACCGATCTGCGGGAGGGCGTCGCCACCCTCCCCGTGCTCCATCTGCGGGCGCAGGCGGAGGCGTCCGGCTCGGCCGAGGACCGCGAGCTGTGCGAGCTGCTGACCGGCGACCTCGGCGACGACGGGCTGCTCGGCGAGGTGCTGCGGCGGCTGCGCGCCCACCCGGCGCTGGAGCAGGCCCGCAGGGACACGCTCCGCTATGCGGCGGAGGCCCGGGCGATGCTGGCGCCGCTGCCCGAGGGGTCGGCGAAGGCCGCGCTCGAGGGGCTGTGCGACGCGGTGGTGCACCGGGCCGGCTGACCCCGACTCCGCGGTGGGCCCCCGGGTTTCCCCTGACAGTGCGCTCCCCGGCGTCCGACTTGCGGGGCACCGGTGTCCTACCTCAGCCGTATCCGAAGGTGATCCTGTCGGCTGACGCGCGGGGACTGCCGATTTGGTGGGATTGAGGGACCACCACATGGCGGTATCGGGTGACAATGGCCCGAGAGGTGGACGAGTGCGAGGCTGACAACCGCCGCCGACGACGGAGGTAGAGCACATATGGCACGGATCCGACCGACACAGGTCGCCGACGACGGTTTCTGGGACGAGGATCGACCGAAAGGGCGCCATAAAGCCGTCCGGTACGCCGTGCCGGTGGCGGTGGCGGGAATCGCGGCGGCGACGATCGGGCTGGTCCCGGCCCTCGCCAGCACCGGGGACCCCGATCTGCCGAAGATCACCGCGGAGGAGCTGATCAGCAAGATCGCCGCATCGGACGCCGAGCAGCTGTCCGGCTCGGTGAAGATCACGACCGATCTGGGCATACCGTCCCTGCCCGGCGGCGGCTCGCTCGCCGACCTCGCGGGCGGGCAGCACGGCGACGGCGGCGCGGCGGCCTCGCCGGATGCCAAGCTCATCGAGCTCGCGTCCGGCTCGCACACCCTGCGGGTGGCCGCCGACGGCCCGGAGCGGCAGCGGGTCTCGATCATCGAGAAGGCCGCCGAGTACAGCGTCATCCACAACGGTGACGAGGTGTGGGCGTACAACAGCGCCGACAACTCCGTCTACCACGCCAAGTCCCCCGAGCGGTCAGCCAAGGGCGACCACCGGCGGGATCTGCCCGAGGACCTGAGCGGCCTCACCCCCCAGAAGGCCGCCGAGAAGGCGCTCGCCGCGGTGGACGACACGACCGAGGTCAAGGTCGACGGCACCGCGCGGGTCGCCGGGCGGGACGCCTACCAGCTGCTGATACGTCCCAAGCAGAGCGACGCGGCCCATTCGACGGTTGGATCCATCCGTATCGCCGTGGACGCGGACAACGGCGTGCCGCTGAAGTTCACCCTGGAGCCCAGGAGCGGTGGCAAGGCGGCGATCGACGTGGCCTTCACCCAGGTGGACTTCGGCAAGCCCAAGGCGAGCACCTTCGACTTCACCCCGCCCAAGGGCGCCAAGGTCACCGAGGAGAGCCGCACCGGGCACAAGGCCGAGGCCAAGGCCAAGGACAAGGCGAAGGAGAAGGGCCTCCAAGAGCTGTCCGGGCTGAATGTGGTCGGCAAGGGCTGGGACTCGGTGGCGCGGCTGGACCTCCCCGGCGGTCTGCCCGCCGGCGCGAGCGGCGGGGGCGGCCCCAGCGAGTTCCTCGGCGGCCTGGGCAAGAAGGTCAAGGGGGACTTCGGCTCCGGCACGGTGCTCAGCACCCGCCTGGTCAACGCCTTGATCACCGATGACGGCAAGGTCTTCGTCGGCGCGGTGGACAAGAGTGCCCTGATCGACGCCGCCGACGCGGCCAAGTGACCGCCTGACGAAAGGGGAGCCCGTGGAGGAGCCGTCCGCCGAGGACACGGCCGGGGCGGCCGGGGTGCCGCCCGCCCGGGCGGTGCCGGACGCCCGCGCCGTGCCGGACGCCGCGGTCGAGACCCGCGGGCTCACCAAGCGTTACCGAGGCGGACAGCTCGCCGTCGACGCGCTCGACCTGACCGTGCCGCGCGGCAGCGTCTTCGGCTTCCTCGGGCCCAACGGCTCGGGGAAGACGACGACGATCCGCATGCTCATGGGCCTGATCGAGCCCACCGCCGGAAGAGCCCGGCTGCTCGGCGCGCCCATGCCGCGGGCCGCCCGCAGCGTGCTGCCCAGGGTCGGGGCCCTCATCGAGGGCCCCGCCCTGTACTCGTTTCTGAACGGCCGGGACAATCTGATCCGCCTCGACGCCGCCGACCCCACCGCGGATCCGCGCACCCGGGCCGCGCGGGTCTCGACGGCCCTGGAGCGGGTGGGGCTGACGGCCGCGGCGCGCAAGAAGGCCCGCGCCTATTCCCTCGGGATGAAGCAGCGCCTGGGCCTGGCCGCGGCGCTGCTCCAGCCACGCGAGCTCCTCGTCCTCGACGAGCCGACGAACGGCCTCGACCCGCAGGGCATGCGGGAGATCCGCACGCTGGTGCGCGAGCTGGCCGACGACGGCACCACCGTCTTTCTCTCCTCCCACCTCCTCGACGAGATCGAGCAGGTGTGCACCCACGCGGCGGTCATGGCCCAGGGCCGGCTGATCGTCCAGGGCACCGTGGCCGAGCTGGCGGCAGGCAGCCGCGGTCGGCTGTCCGTCACCACCCCGGACCCCGCGGACGCGGTCCGCGTCCTGAAGGAACACGGGGTGACGGACCTCGTGGTCCTGGACGAGCGCGTCACGGGCGAGCTGCCCACGACCGGGCCGGCGCCGCTCGACCTCGCGGACCTCAACGCCGCCCTCGTCCACGCCGGGGTGCGGGTCCGGGCCTTCGGCGCCGAGCGGGCCTCGCTCGAGGACGCCTTTGTCGCACTGACCGGGGAGGGCTTCGATGTCGCGGGCTGAGGCGAGCGTGAGCGAGGGAGCGGGCCCGGCGAAGCCCGGCGGCCCGGCGCCCGTGGGGCAGGCCCGGCGGCCGAGCCCGCTGTGGACGCTGGCCCTGTTCCGCAGCGAGCTGGGCACCACCTTCCGCCGCTGGCGGACCATCGCCCTGCTCGGCGTGCTGGCGGCCGTCCCGGTCCTGGTCGGCATCGCGGTGAAGATCGAGACGAGCGACGGCGGTTCGTTCGGCGAGGGGCGCGGGGGAGACGGCCAGGGCCCCGCCTTCTTCTCCCAGATCACCAACAACGGCATCTTCCTGGTCTTCGCCTCGCTGGCCGCCACGCTTCCGGTCTTTCTGCCGATGGCCATCGGGGTGATCGCCGGTGACTCCATCGCGGGCGAGGCGGGCTCCGGGACGCTGCGCTATCTGCTGGTCGCCCCGGCCGGGCGGACCCGTCTCCTGCTCGCCAAGTTCACCACTGTGATGGCCTTCTGCCTGGTCGCCACGGTCGTGGTGGCCGCCGCCGGACTGGCGACCGGGGCGCTGCTCTTCCCCCTCGGCGATGTCACGCTGATCTCGGGCACCACCGTCTCGTTCACGGAGGGGCTGGTCCGGGCGCTGGCGGTGGCGGGCGTCGTGGCGTACTCCGTCATCGGCATCGCGACGGTGGGGCTGTTCATCTCGACCCTGACCAGCAGCGGGATAGCGGCCATGGCGGCGACCGTCGGTCTGCTGGTCACCGTGCAGATCCTGGACACCATCCCGCAATTGCACGCGATCCAGCCCTATCTGTTCCCGCACTACTGGCTGTCCTTCGCGGACGTTCTCCGGGAACCGGTCTATTGGGATCAGCTCACCAAGAACTTCGGCCTACAGGCGCTCTACGTGGCGATATTCGGCTCGGCGGCCTGGGCGCGATTCACCGCGAAGGACATCACCGCCTGAACGCCTGAACGCCTGAACGCCTGAACCCGGCCCGGCAGCGGTGCCATGAGCGGCGCCGCTGCCGGGGTGCCGAGCGTCGGCGTCAGCTGCTGAGGGTCCAGATGGCATAGGCGATGGCGTCGCTGTTGCGGTCCAGGGCCGTGTCGTTGACGTTGGCCGTGGTGTCGCAGGACCGGTGGTAGCAGCGGTCGAACGCCTGGCCCGAGGTGCCGCCCCACTTCTGCGCCTGGGCGGCGGTCTTGGTGGTCTCGGCGCCGCTGAACAGCCCGCCCACCGGCACGCCCACGTTCTTGAACGGCGCGTGGTCGGAGCGCCCGTCGCCCTCCGTCTCGATCTCGGTGGGCACGCCCTTCGTCGCGAAGAAGTCCTTGAACACGGACTCGAGCCGGGTGTCGTCGTCATAGACGAAGTAGCCGGGGTTGGGCGAGCCGATCATGTCGAAGTTGAGATACGAGTCGATCTTCGCGCGATTCGCGGTCGACAGGCTGTTCACGTAGTACCGCGAGCCCACCATCCCCAGCTCCTCGGCGCCCCACCAGCCGAACCGCAGGTGCTTGGTGGGCTTCAGCCCCGCCCGGGAGACGGCGAGCGCGGTCTCCAGCACGCCCGCGGAGCCCGAGCCGTTGTCGTTGATGCCGGGGCCCGCCGTGACGGAGTCCAGATGGGAGCCCGCGAACACCACGTTGTCGGTGTCGCCGCCGGGCCAGTCGGCGATGAGGTTGTAGCCGGTGGCGCCGCCGGAGGTGAACTGCTGCACGGTGGTGGTGAACCCGGCCGCGTCGAGCTTGGCCTTGATGTAGTCGAGCGAGGCCTTGTAGCCGGGGCGGCCATGGGCGCGGTTGCCGCTGTTGGCGGTGGCTATGGACTGGAGCTGGCTCAAGTGGGCCTTGACATTGGCGACCGGGATGTCGGGCGCGGCGAGGACGGCCGCGGCCGCGGGGGCCGGGGCCGGTCCTGCGGGGGACAGCTGCGCGGCGGGCGCCGCCGTGGCCAGGGTCGCGACGACCGCGCCGGCCGCCGTGACGGAGATGGCGGCGCGGCGTATCAGGGATCTTCCGGATGACGACATGGGGGGCTCCGAATTCCGAACGAGGACAGGACGGAATGAACGTGACGCTGCGTGGTGCACGCACCCGGTGGGGCGGGGGAGCGCTGAAGCGGTGGCACGGTATGGCGGTGGCACGTGGTGCGGAGTGTCGCAAAGGCAGATGCTCCGGCCCCGGCTGATACCGCGTCAAGGGCGGAAACCGGACAGTACGGGCCGCATATCGGTCCCGTCGCGAACCGGTTCGCCATATCCCGGCCCGGCGTCTCCCGGCCCCGCCGTATCCCGGTCCCGGAGCCGTGAGGGCTCAGCCGAGGACGGGGTCCTCGGCCGTGTCGCCGTTCCGCTTCGCCGTGGCGGCGCGCGCGGCGGCCTCGTGCAGCTGGGCGCGCGCCCGGCGGGCCGTGCGCAGCGCGTCCCAGATGAGCAGCGCGAGCGCGAGCCATACGAGGGCGAAGCCCGCCCATCGCTCGGGCGGCATGGACTCATGGAAGACGGCGACGCCGAGCGCGAACTGGAAGATCGGGGCGATGTACTGGAGCATCCCGATCGTCGACAGCGGCAGCCGCACGGCTGCCGTCCCGAAGCAGATCAGCGGCACCGCCGTGATCAGCCCGCTGCTCACCAGCAGCGCCGAGTGCCCGGCGCCCTCGCTGCCGAAGGTGCTCTCGCCGCTCGCCGTCAGGAAGATCACGAAGCCGAGCGCGGGCAGGAACTGGACGGCCGTCTCGGCGGCGAGCGACTCCAGGCCGCCCAGGCCGATCCGCTTCTTGACCAGGCCGTAGGTGGCGAAGGAGAAGGCGAGCGTGAGCGCGATCCAGGGCAGCGTGCCGTAGCCGATCGACAGGACGGCCACGGCGGCCACGCCGACGCCGACCGCCGCCCACTGCGCCGGCCGCAGCCGCTCGCGCAGCAGCACGACGCCGAAGCCGATGCTGACCAGGGGATTGATGAAGTAGCCGAGCGAGGTCTCCACGACATGGCCGCTGTTGACGCCCCAGATGTACAGGCCCCAGTTGACGGAGATGACGGCCGCGGCGATCGCGATCATCCCCAGCCGCGCGGGCTGGCGCAGCAGCGGGGGTATCCAGGACCAGCGGCGCATGACGAGCAGGATGAGCACGACGGCCAGCAGCGACCACACCATGCGGTGGGCGAGGATCTCGACGGCCCCGGTGGGCTCCAGCAGCGGCCAGAACAGGGGCACCAGGCCCCACATGCCGTAGGCGGCCATTCCGTAGGCGAGTCCGCTGCGGTGCTGCTGGCTCTGCGGCGTCACATGTCCTCCCCGACGGCACGGCGACGCGTCGAACGTAGCGCCGAAGCGGCCCGCCTGTCATCTCCGTATCGCCATACGGTCATGACAGGCGGGCCGCCGTGCCGGGGATCAGCCCTTGAGGGCCGCCGCGATCGAGTCCGCGATGGGGGTGGTCGGCCGGCCGATGAGGCGGGAGAGGTCGCCGGGCGTGGCGGCCAGCAGGCCGCGGGAGATCGCGGCGTCCACGTCCACCAGGATCTCGGCAAACGGCTGGGGAAGGCCGGCGCCGGTGAGGATGGTCTGGTGGGTCTCGGCCGGCACGGGGCCGTACGCGATCTCCTTGCCGGTCTGCTTGGCGACCTCGGCGGCGTACTCCTCGAAGCTCCAGGCGGTGTCGCCGCTGAGCTCGTACGCCTTGCCCTCGTGGCCCTCGCCGGTCAGCACCACCACGGCGGCGTCCGCGTAGTCGGCGCGCGCGGCGGAGGAGACGCGGCCGCCGCCCGCGCTGCCGACGACGGCGCCGTGCTCCAGCACGGGAGCCAACTGCTCGGTGTAGTTCTCGTTGTACCAGCCGTTGCGCAGCAGGACGTACGGCAGACCGGAGGCCTGGATGGCCTGCTCGGTGACCTTGTGCTCGTCGGCCAGCCTGAAGTCGGCCGCGGGGCCGCCGAGGACGCTGGTGTACGCGAGCAGGGCGACGCCCGCCTCCTTGGCGGCGTCGATCACGGCCTGGTGCTGCGGGACGCGCTGCCCGACCTCGCTGCCGGAGATCAACAGCACCTTGTCGCCGGCGGCGAAGGCGCCCTGGAGGGTCTCGGGGCGGCTGTAGTCGGCGATGCGCAGCTGTACGCCGCGCTCCGCCAGGTCGGCCGCCTTTCCGGGGTCCCGCACCACGGCCACGACCTGGTCCGCGGGGACCTTCTCCAGCAGGCCCGCGACGACGAGGCGGCCCAGGTGGCCGGTGGCTCCGGTGACGACGATGCTCATGTCTGTTTTCTCGCTTTCATCCTCTTGGTGTTGTTCTGGGAACCACCTTAATCTCAGCGCTAACTGATGGAAAGTACCCACTTTGAAGTAAGGTACTGGCATGCCGGTGAGTGAGAAGGTCAGCAAGAAGACGCGGGGCGGGCTGACAGTGGGCCCCGATGCCGCCATGTGTCCGTCGAGGCTGGTGCTGGAGCATGTCACCAGCCGCTGGGGTGTCCTCGTCCTCGCCGTGCTGATGGACGGCACCCATCGCTTCAGCGAGGTGCGGCGGGCGATCGGCGGCGTCAGCGAGAAGATGCTCACGCAGACCCTCCAGACCCTGGAGCGGGACGGCTTCGTGCGCCGCGAGGCCCACCCCGTCATTCCGCCGCATGTGGACTACTCGCTGACCGAGCTCGGCGAGGAGGCGGCGCGGCGGGTGGGGGCGCTGGCCCGCTGGACGGAGGAGAAGGTTCCGGAGGTCTTGGCCGCCCGGGAGGCGTACGACGCCGCCAAGGCGCGATAGAAGGCGCGATAAACGGGCGCGATAAACCGGCGCGATAAAAAAACGGGTGCCCACCCGGGGCGTCGTCAGACGCTCCGGGGGGCACCTCCCAGCGGTGGCTGGGGGAGGGCGACCCGCCCGCGTGTACAGGTCAGCCGACGACCGTCCAGGTGTCCTGGCCGGTGAGCAGGGCGCCGAGGTCGCCCTTGCCCTTCCGCTCCACGGCGGCCTCGAGCTGGCCCGCCATCTCGGCCTCGTAGACCGGACGGGTGACATCGCGCAGTACCCCGATGGGGGTGTGGTGCAGCGTGTCGGGGTCGGCGAGGCGGGTCAGCGCGAAGGCGGTGGTCGGGGAGGCGGCGTGGGCGTCGTGGACCAGCACCGCGCCGGTGCCCTCCCGGGTCACATCGATGACCTTGAGGTCGCCGGTGGCCGGGTCGCGGACGACGCCCTTGGAGCCGAGGCCGTCCCCGCCGTCCTCCTCGCTGAACGGCGTGCCGAAGCGGATCGGCTTGCCGTGCTCCAGCCGGATGACGGCCTCCTCCGCCTGCTGCTTGTCCTTGAGGACCTCGAAGGCGCCGTCGTTGAAGATGTTGCAGTTCTGGTAGATCTCCACCAGCGCGGTGCCCGGGTGGGCGGCCGCCTCCCGCAGCACCTGGGTGAGGTGCTTGCGGTCGGAGTCCACGGTGCGGGCGACGAACCCGGCCTCGGCGCCCAGCGCGAGCGAGAGGGGGTTGAAGGGCGCGTCGAGCGAGCCCATCGGCGTGGACTTGGTGATCTTGCCGACCTCGGAGGTCGGGCTGTACTGGCCCTTGGTGAGGCCGTAGATCCGGTTGTTGAAGAGCAGGATCTTCAGGTTGACGTTGCGGCGCAGCGCGTGGATCAGGTGGTTGCCGCCGATGGACAGCGCGTCGCCGTCACCGGTGACCACCCACACCGACAGATCCCGGCGCGAGGCCGCCAGGCCGGTGGCGATGGCGGGAGCGCGGCCGTGGATCGAGTGCATCCCGTAGGTGTTCATGTAGTACGGGAAGCGGGAGGAGCAGCCGATGCCGGAGACGAAGACGATGTTCTCCTTCGCCAGGCCGAGCTCGGGCATGAAGCCCTGGACGGCGGCGAGGACCGCGTAGTCGCCGCAGCCGGGGCACCAGCGCACTTCCTGGTCGGACTTGAAGTCCTTCATGCTCTGCTTCGCGCCGGCCTTCGGCACCAGCGAAAGCGCGTCGACGGAGGACAGCCCTTCCGCGATCGTCTCAGTCATCGATGGCCTCCTTAAGGGCCTTCGCAAGCTGCTCGGCCTTGAATGGCAGCCCCCGCACCTGGGTGAAGGAGCGGGTGTCGACCAGATACTTGGCGCGGAGCAGAGTGGCGAGCTGACCGAGGTTCATCTCGGGCACGACCACCTTGTCGTAGCGGGCCAGGACCTCGCCCAGGTTCGCCGGGAAGGGGTTGAGATGGCGCAGATGGGCCTGGGCGATGGAGTCTCCGGCGGCACGGACCCGGCGCACGGCGGCGGTGATCGGCCCGTAGGTCGAGCCCCAGCCCAGAACCAGGGTGCGGGCGTCGCCGGTGGGGTCGTCCACCGTGAGGTCCGGCACCTCGATGCCGTCGACCTTGGCCTGCCGGATGCGCACCATGTGCTCGTGGTTGGCCGGGTCGTAGGAGATGTTGCCGGTGCCGTCCTGCTTCTCGATGCCGCCGATGCGGTGTTCGAGGCCGGGGGTGCCGGGCACCGCCCAGGGGCGGGCGAGCGTCTCGGGGTCGCGCTTGTACGGCCAGAAGACCTCGGTGCCGTCCTCGAGCGTGTGGTTGGGGCCGGTGGCGAACCGGACCCGCAGATCCGGCAGATCGTCGACGTCCGGCACCCGCCACGGCTCCGACCCGTTGGCCAGATAGCCGTCGGAGAGCAGGAAGACGGGGGTGCGGTAGGTCAGCGCGATGCGCACCGCTTCCAGCGTCGCGTCGAAGCAGTCCGCCGGGGTCTTCGGGGCCACGATCGGCACCGGGGCCTCGCCGTTGCGCCCGTACATCGCCTGCAACAGGTCGGCCTGCTCGGTCTTGGTGGGCAGACCGGTAGACGGGCCGCCCCGCTGGATGTCGATCACCACCAGCGGCAGCTCCAGGCTGACCGCGAGCCCGATGGTCTCCGACTTGAGTGCCACACCGGGGCCGGAGGTGGTGGTCACGGCGAGCGCCCCGCCGAAGGCGGCGCCCAGGGCCGCGCCGATGCCCGCGATCTCGTCCTCGGCCTGGAAGCTGCGCACGCCGAAGTTCTTGTGCCGGGACAGCTCATGCAGGATGTCCGAGGCCGGCGTGATCGGGTACGAGCCCAGGAACAGCGGCAGATCCGCCTGGTGCGAGGCCGCGATCAGCCCGTACGACAGTGCCAGATTGCCGGAGATGTTCCGGTATGTACCCGGCGGGAACGCGGCGGAGGCGGGGGCCACCTCGTAGGAGACCGCGAAGTCCTCCGTCGTCTCGCCGAAGTTCCAGCCGGCCCGGAAGGCGGCCACGTTGGCCTCGGCGATCTGCGGCTTCTTCGCGAACTTCTGGCGCAGGAACTTCTCGGTGCCCTCGGTCGGGCGGTGGTACATCCACGACAGCAGACCGAGCGCGAACATGTTCTTGCTGCGCTCCGCCTCCTTGCGGGACAGCCCGAAGCCCTTGAGTGCCTCGATGGTCAGCGTCGTCAGCGGCACGGGGTGGACGTTGTACCCGTCCAGCGAGCCGTCCTCGAGCGGGCTCTGGTCGTAGCCGACCTTGGCCATCGGACGCTTGGTGAACTCGTCGGTGTTGACGATGATCTCGGCGCCGCGCGGCACATCGCCGAGGTTGGCCTTCAGCGCGGCCGGGTTCATCGCCACCAGTACGTTCGGCGCGTCGCCCGGCGTCAGGATGTCGTGGTCGGCGAAGTGCAGCTGGAAGCTCGACACGCCGGGGAGGGTGCCTGCGGGGGCACGGATCTCGGCCGGGAAGTTCGGCAGCGTGGACAGGTCATTGCCGAATGACGCCGTCTCCGAGGTGAACCGGTCACCCGTGAGCTGCATACCGTCGCCCGAGTCACCAGCGAACCGGATGATCACCCGGTCCAGACGGCGGACCTCTTTACCGCCGTCCGACGCTCGCTGTCCCCCGACGAGCGTCTGCCCGTCCTGCTGATCGGCTGGTTCGGCCTGCTCGGCCGGGCTACTGACCTGGCTGGTCACTGATTCGGACCTCCCTTGAGGCGGCGCTCGTGGACATCGGTGCCGACCGGTTGTCCCACGGCCATCGTACGTCGGTAAGGGTCGCCTTCCCTGACCGGATCGCATAGTGGACGGCCTGACACTGCCTCGTTATGTAGTGAATTGTCATGCTCTGCATGCGCCCCCGTACTCATGTCGAGCGATCCTCACCCCTCGGTCTTTGGTTCTACGACCATCACTCGACCGGGCGGTCGGCCGGCCGCACCGGCCGAGGGCCGGGACGCGTCAGGAGTCGAGATAGGTCAGCACCGCCAGCACACGGCGGTGATCCCCCTCGCTCGGCGACAGCCCGAGCTTCAGGAAGATGTTGCTGACGTGCTTCTCGACCGCGCCGTCGCTCACCACCAGCTGCTTGGCGATCGCCGAGTTCGTACGGCCCTCGGCCATCAGACCCAGGACCTCCCGCTCGCGCGGGGTGAGCCCGGCCAGCACGTCCTGCTTGCGGCTGCGCCCCAGCAGCTGCGCCACGACCTCCGGGTCGAGCGCGGTGCCGCCCCGGGCCACCCGCACCACGGCGTCCACGAACTCACGGACCTCGGCCACCCGGTCCTTGAGCAGATAGCCGACCCCGCGGCTGTTGCCCGCCAGCAGCTCCGTGGCGTACTGCTCCTCCACGTACTGCGACAGCACCAGCACACCGAGTCCGGGGTGGTCGCGCCGCAGACGGACGGCCGCCCGGATCCCCTCGTCGGTGTGGGTCGGCGGCATCCGTACGTCCGCGACCACCACATCCGGCAGCGTGCCCCCGTCGGCCAGCTCCCGGATCGACCTGATCAGGGCGTCCGCATCGCCGACCCCGGCGACCACCTCATGCCCTCGGTCGGTCAGCAGGCGGGTCAGCCCCTCCCGGAGCAGCACCGAATCCTCGGCGATGACCACCCGTACCCTGTCCTCCACAGCCCGCCCCCACTCGTCGGATCCTCGACCCCCAGCATCCCAGGGATCGGGCCCGCCCGGCGCCACCCACGCTCACCTGAGCGGAACGGGGGAGCGGGGGAGCGGGGCGGGGGTGCGGCGGCGGGAGCGCGGCGGCGGGGGTGCGGCCGCGGGTCACTCGCGCCAGGGCAGCTCGGCGGTGATGGAGGTCGGGCCGCCGGCCGGGGAGTGCACGACGAGGAGGCCGTCGACCGCGCCCAGCCGCTCGGCCAGCCCGGCCAGCCCCGACCCGGCCCTGGCGTCCGCCCCGCCCCGGCCGTCGTCCGAGACCTGGAGCATCACCCGGTCCTCCGAACGCCACACATCCACGGCGCCCGTCCGTGCCCCGCTGTGCTTGCTGATGTTCTGGAGCAGCTCGGAGACGGTGAAGTAGGCGATGCCCTCGATGGCGGGCGCGGGCCGCTCGGGCAGGTCCACCGTGACCTGCACCGGCACCGTGCAGCGGGCCGCCAGGGCTGACAGGGAGGGGCCGAGACCCCGGTCGGTGAGGATCGCCGGGTGGATGCCGCGGGCGAGGTCGCGCAGCTCCTGGAGCGCCAGCTTCACCTCGCCGTGCGCCTCGTCCACCATCCGCGCCGCCGCCTCCGGGTCCTCCTGGAGCTTCTCCTTCGCCAGCCCCAGATCCATGGCGAGGGCGACCAGCCGGGCCTGGGCCCCGTCGTGCAGATCGCGCTCGATGCGGCGCAGGTCCGCCGCCGCCGTGTCCACCACCACGCCCCGGTCCGACTCCAGCTCCCACACCCGCTCCGCGAGCCGCGAGGGGCCCAGCAGCCCGGAGACCATCAGCCGGTCGACCGAGGTAAGACCCCGGATCACAAACGGCGTCACCAGCAGCAACAGCACCCCGATGACGCAGGTGGCGGCTATCTCGAACGGGGTGTTCAGAAAGAAGCCGCGGCCGTCGTGCTCGAAGATCTGCGCGCCCGGCTGGTCGGTGTAGGTGGGGAAGACCCACCACCACAGCGGATAGACCGCGAACGCCCACGCGGTCACCCACAGCGTCAGCGACAGGACGAAGGCGAAGATCGCCCACGGGAAGTGGATCAGCGAGTAGATGACATGGCGCCATGAGGTGCCGCTCCTGATCAGCGCGCTCACCCAGGCGAACGGGCCGGACTTGCGCGATCCGCGGGTGATCGCCCGCACCGGCTCGGGGTCGGCGACCTCCAGCCGCAGCAGCGACCGCGCGCGGGCCCGTTCCATGGCCCCGAGCGCCCGGCACCCCGCCAGGGCGACACCGAGCACCGGAATGCCGAGGAAGGTGATCAGGAGCCCCACGCCGAGCGCGAGCATCGTGATCGCGTAGCAGAAGGTGACCAGGGCCACCGGAAGGCTGAGCATCAGATACAGGAACTCGCGCCAGACACGGGCCTGGAAGGGTGCCCGCAGTGCCGCGGGCACCAGGGAGCCGCGGGGCTCGGCCCCCGGCCCGTACGGTTCGTATGCGGTGGCCATCTCTCTTCCGTTCTCCCAAGGGTGAGGCTGGTGCCCGGTGGTGCGCGGCCTGACGTACCACCAGGTTCCCGGAACGGGGCCGGTGGGGCCATGGAGCAAGTAGGCGTCTTGACTGTGGGGTTAGCCCTACCGTCACGGTGGTCCTGGGCCTCATACCCGCCCCGCGCCGCCGGACCTCGCCCCGCGCCGCCGGACCCCGCCGTGCGAAGCTACGCCTTCGCCGTCCCCCGGTCGCGCCACGGCAGCTCGGCGGTCACGGCCGTCGGGCCGCCCACCGGCGAATCCACCGTGAACAGGCCGTCGACCGACCCGAGCCGCTCGCCGAGCCCGGCCAGGCCGCTGCCCCCGACCGGGTCCGCGCCGCCGCGCCCGTCGTCCCGCACCTGGATCAGCAGCCGCTCCTCCGACCGCCACACCTCGACATCGGCCATCCGTGCCCCGCTGTGCTTGCTGATGTTCTGGAGCAGCTCGGAGACGGTGAAGTAGGCGATGCCCTCGATGGCGGGCGCGGGCCGCTCCGGCAGGTCCACGAGGACCCGCACCGGCACCGTGCAGCGCGCCGCGACCGACGACAGCGCCGCGTCCAGGCCCCGGTCGGTCAGCACCGCCGGGTGGATGCCGCGGGCGAGGTCGCGCAGCTCCTGGAGTGCCAGCTTCACCTCGCCGTGCGCCTCGCCGACCATCGCGGCCGCCGCCTCCGGGTCCTCCAGCACCTTCTCCTTCGCCAGCCCCAGGCCCATGGCGAGGGCGACCAGCCGGGCCTGGGCCCCGTCGTGCAGATCGCGCTCGATGCGGCGCAGGTCCGCCGCCGCCGTGTCCACCACCACGCCCCGGTCCGACTCCAGCTCGGCGATCCGCCGCTCCAGCTCGTCGGAGGGGGACAGCAGCGCGCGCACCATCGCCCGGTCGGCGTTCGTCAGGCCCCGGGCGATCCAGGGCAGCACGGGCCAGGCGACGAAGAGGGAGACGAGGGTGACGCAGAAGGTGAGCACCGCCCAGGGCAGCCGCATGATGGCGTACAGCGTGGTCCGCCAGCCCACCGGATCCCGCAGCCGCGACCAGAGCCAGACGAAGAAGCCGCCGCCCGGACGGGCCCGCCACTGGCTCGGCTCGTCCACGCGCACCCCCAGCAGCGCGCGGGCGCGCCGCCGCTCGAACGCGCCGTACAGCCGGCTGCCGTGCAGCCCCAGGGCCAGCAGCGGCAGCCCCACCACGGTGACCGTCAGCCCCAGGCCCAGGGCGAACCACACGATGGCGCAGGCGAAGCCGAGGACGCCCACGGGCAGATTGGCGAGGAGGTGGGCGATCTCCTTCCAGGTCTGCGCGGGAAAGCCGAAGGCGGGCGGCCGGGGCAGCCGCTCCTCGCCCCCGTCGGATGAACTCGAGGTCATGGGGCCAAGATTGCCGCCCCGGCCCCCGCCCCGCCATGGGGTAGGTCGCCATACGTGGGTAGGGGTAACCCCACCGCATCCCGGACGGGCGGCTCACCTGGACGGCGGCAGGGCCTACACTCCCGTGCGTACGCAGCGTCGAACACACGGCTTCGACTGCGAATCCGACGGACAGCAGGCGGGACAGGGAGCGAGGGGCGGACGTGCCGGAGGCGACGACCGTGCACACCACAGCCATGCCGCTCGCGGCCGACTACTACCAGGGCTACTCGGTGGTCGGCCTGCTCGCCGTGGTCGGCGCGCTCTTCGTCGCCGTGGCCTTCGGGGCCGGGCGGCTGCTGCGGCCCGTGGTGCCGACCCCGGAGAAGCTGCTGACGTACGAGTGCGGGGTCGACCCCGTCGGCGAGGGCTGGGCCCACACTCAGGTCCGCTACTACGTCTACGCTTTTCTGTATGTGATTTTCGCGGTGGACTCGATCTTCCTCTTCCCCTGGGCGACGGTGTTCGCCGCACCGGGCTACGGCGGAACGACGCTGGTGGAGATGTTCGTCTTCCTCGGCTTCCTCGCCGTGGGCCTGCTGTACGCCTGGAAGAAAGGCGTCCTGGAATGGACGTGACACCGAACCCCGCCCCCGCGCCGGCCCCCACACCTGTGGATCTCCCGGAGCCGCGCCGCCTCGGGGCGCTCGCCAGACTGGCCCCCGAGCCGATGAAGGTGGTCCTGAACTGGGGCCGCCGCTACAGCCTGTGGGTCTTCAACTTCGGGCTGGCCTGCTGCGCCATCGAGTTCATCGCCGCGTCGATGGCCCGCCACGACTTCATCAGGCTCGGCGTGATCCCCTTCGCCCCCGGGCCGCGCCAGGCCGACCTCATGGTGGTGTCCGGCACGGTGACGGACAAGATGGCGCCCGCGGTGAAGCGGCTGTACGAGCAGATGCCCGAGCCGAAGTACGTCATCTCCTTCGGTGCCTGCTCGAACTGCGGCGGGCCGTACTGGGACTCGTACGCGGTCACCAAGGGCGTCGACCAGATCATCCCCGTCGATGTGTATGTGCCGGGCTGCCCGCCCCGGCCGGAGGCGCTGCTCCAGGGGATCCTGAAGCTTCAGGAGAAGATCGCGCGCGAGTCGCTCGGCGAGCGGTACGGGCGTGACGGCGGGGCCGCCCGGCCGTCCGCCTCGGCGCTGCGCAGCGGCCTGGTCGCGCCGCCCGCCCCGGCCGCCCCGTCCGCCGCCACGGACACGGAGGAGGGCACGCCGTGACCGCGCCCGACGACCGGAACCGCCCTGCCGATGCCGATGCCGATGCCGATGCCGTTGCCGAGACTGCCGGGGCCGCCGGGGCTGCCGCTCAGCCGCCGGTCGGCTGGCTGCCGCGGCCTGCCGCCGAGCTGTTCGGCGAGGGCGCGGCGGCGGCGGAGGCGTACGGGCTGCTCACCGTCGACGTCCCCGCCGACGCGTGGATCGCCGCGCTGGAGACCGCCCGCTCCGCGCTGGGCTGCACCTACTTCGACTGGCTGAGCGCGGTCGACGAGCCCGGCGAGGGCTTCCGCGTGGCCGCGCATGTCGTCGCCCTCGGACCGGCGACCGCCGCCGCGCCCGAGGCTCCCGCGACTCCCGCCGTGCGCGGGCTGCTCGTACGCACCACCGTCCCGCACGACGCGCCCGCCCTGCCGACCGCGACCGGCGTCTACGCGGGCGCGGCCTGGCACGAGCGCGAGACCCACGAGATGTTCGGCATCGACTTCCCCGGCCACCCCCACCTCGCGCCGCTGCTGCTCCCGGACGGCTTCGAGGGGCATCCGCTGCGCAAGGACTTCGTCCTCGCGGCACGGGTCGCCAAGGCATGGCCCGGCGCGAAGGAACCGGGGGAGTCCGAGGCCGCCCACGCGCCCAGACGGCGGCAGATGCTGCCGCCCGGCGTCCCCGACCCCAACGAGTGGGGCCCCCTCAAGGGCCAGCTCCCCCCTGCCCCCGCCCGCCCGGCGCGCGCGGCCCGCACAGCGGGCGCGGCAGGCGCAGCAGGTGCCGGGGGCGAGCGCCCGGCGCGCCGGGCCCGCAGCGCCTCCGCGGGCTCGGCCGGCCAGCGCGCCGCCACGGGCCCCGAGACATCGGCGGAGGAGGCCGCCCGGCCCGCGCGCCGGGCCCGCAGCGCGAGTGAGGGCTCGGCGAGCCAGCAGGGCACGAGTACGGAGACAGCGGCGGGCACGTCCGCGGAGGGGGCGCCGGGCGGCGCCGCCCGGCCCGCGCGCCGGGCCCGCAGCGCGAGCGAGGGCTCGACGAGCCAGCGCGCCGCGACGGGCGGTCAGGCCCAGGCGCGCGCGGACCGCCCCGCCGCCCGCCCGCGCTCGACCGACGCCCCGTGGCACCACGCCCGCCCGGCCCGGGACGAGCCGACGGCTCCCGGCTCCTCCGCCTCGGCGGAAGACGGCACAGGGACCGCCGCCGAGGGCGCCGCCGAACCGCCGCGCTCGGACGCTTCCCGTCCGTCGCAGGCCGTTCCGGGCGTCGCGTCGCCGTCGCGCGGTGAGGCGGCGGGCTCTGCCGCCGGGGCCGGGCCCAAGGCGCCCGCCACGGGCGGCCCCGTCCCCGGCGACGAGGAACAGCCTCGCGCGGGGGCAGCCGGTCAGGCTGATGGGCCGGACGGGCCCGAGCCCGCGCCCGGCGCCGCCGCTGCGCCGGAAATCGGTGCCGAGCCGCCGTCCGGCACCGGGGCGGACGGCGACCCTGCCGCACCCGACCCCGACAACGACGACCCGGCGGGAGGCACCGCGTGAACGACGTCCTGGACGTCGCGCTGCGACTGCTCGCCGTGCTGCTCGCCTTCCTCGTGCTGCCGCTGGTCGTCGGGCAGACCGAGCACAAGGTCATGGCCCATATGCAGGGCCGGCTCGGGCCGATGTACGCGGGTGGGTTCCACGGGTGGGCCCAGTTGGTCGCGGACGGGGTGAAGTTCGCGCAGAAGGAGGACGTCGTACCGGCCGGTGCCGACAAGCGGGTCTTCCAGCTCGCGCCCGCCGTCGCGCTCCTGCCGTATCTGCTCGTCCTCGTCGCGATCCCGGTCGGGCCGGGCGCCGTGGGCCGGTTCATCGACGCGGGGATCTTCTTCGTGCTCGCCGTGATGGGCGTCGGCGTGCTGGGCTCGCTCATGGCGGGGTGGGCGTCGGCCAACAAGTTCTCGCTGCTCGGCGGGTTGCGTACGGCCGCGCAGCTGATGGCGTACGAGCTGCCGATGCTGCTCGCCGCCGCCTCCGTGGCCATGGCCGCGGGCACCGTCTCGCTGCCCGGCATCCTCGACGCGTTCGAGTGGTGGTGGGTGCCGTGGCAGATCGTCGGCGGGCTGGTGTTCTTCACGGCCGGGCTCGCCGAGCTTCAGCGCCCGCCCTTCGACGCGCCGATCGCCGACTCCGAGATCATCTTCGGTGCGTACACCGAGTACACCGGGATGCGCTTCGCGCTGTTCCTGCTGGCCGAGTACGCGGGCATCGTGGTGCTCTGCGGGCTGACCACGGTGCTGTTCCTGGGCGGCTGGCACGGTCCGTTCGCCGATGACCTGGGCTGGGTGTGGACGCTGCTGAAGACGGCGGTGCTCGCCTTCGTGGTGATCTGGCTGCGGGTGAGCTATCCGCGGCTGCGCGAGGACCAGCTCCAGAAGCTCGCCTGGACCGGCCTCATCCCGCTCGCACTGGTCCAGATCGCCCTCACCGGCGTCGTCAAGGTGGTGATCTCCTGATGGGCATCCCCGGTTCCGGTCTGGCCAAGGGCCTGGCCGTCACCCTGCGCACGATGACCCGGAAGGCGCACACCGCGCAGTACCCGGACGTCCAGCCCGAGCTGCCGCCCCGTACCCGCGGCGTCATCGGGCTGTTCGAGGAGAACTGCACGGTCTGCATGCTCTGCGCGCGCGAATGCCCGGACTGGTGCATCTACATCGACTCCCACAAGGAGACGGTGCCGCCGGCCGCGCCCGGCGGGCGCGAGCGCAGCCGCAATGTGCTGGACCGGTTCGCCATCGACTTCGCGCTGTGCATGTACTGCGGCATCTGCATCGAGGTGTGTCCTTTCGACGCGCTGTTCTGGTCGCCGGAGTTCGAGTACGCGGAGGAGGACATCCGCGACCTCACCCATGAGCGCGACAAGCTCCGCGAGTGGATGTGGACGGTGCCCGCGCCGCCCGCGCTCGACCCGGGCGCCGAGGAGCCGAAGGAGATCGCCGCGGCCCGCAAGGCCGCCGACAAGATCGCCGCGGCCGAGGCGGCGCAGGCCGCGCAGGCCACGGGCACGGACACGGACTCCGGCCGGGACGGAGCGGCCTCGTGAGCGCCGCAACGCAGCTCGCGGCCGCCGGGCATGGCTTTCTGTCACCCACCGGTGTGGAGATCGCCTTCCTTCTGGTCGCGGTCGTGACCCTGGGCGGGGCCGTTGTCACCGTCACCACCAAGCAGTTGGTGCACGCCGCGCTGTGGCTGGTGGTCACGCTCGGCGGGCTCGCCGTCGAATTCCTCCTCCTCACGGCGGAGTTCATCGCCTGGGTGCAGGTGCTGATCTACGTCGGCTCCGTCGTCGTCCTCATCCTGTTCGGGCTGATGCTGACCAAGGCGCCCATCGGCCGGTCGCCGGACGCCGATTCGGGCAACCGCCCGGCCGCCCTGGCGGTGGCCGTGGCCTCCGCGGGCGCCCTGGTCTGGGTGGTCGTGGACGCCTTCCGGGCCACCTGGATCGACGTCGGGGAAGTGCAGGGGTCCACCAAGGTCACCGGTGAGAGCCTCTTCCGGCACTGGGTGCTGCCGTTCGAGGCGCTGTCCGTGCTGCTGCTCGCCGCGCTCGTCGGCGCGATCGTGCTGTCCCGGCTGCGCTCCGCCCAGCGGACCTCGGGCACCCCGTCTCGCGCAGGCGGCTCGCGCGCAGGCGGCTCCCGCGCCCCCGAGAAGGAGGGCTGATGCACCTCGCCTACCCCGCCGTGCTCGCCGCCCTCCTCTTCTGCACCGGCCTGTACGGCGTCCTTGCCCGCCGCAACGCGATCCTGGTGCTGATGTCCGTTGAGCTGATGCTCGGCGCCGTCAACCTCAACCTCGTCGCCTTCGACGTCTGGCTCCGCGACACGCTGCACGCGGGCCAGGCCCTCACGCTGTTCGTCATCGCCATCGCCGCCGCCGAGATCGGCATCGGGCTGGCCATCGTCCTCCTCGTCCACCGCGACCGCGGCACCGCCGACATCGACAAGCTCCGGGGCCTCGCCGAGCCCCCGCCCACCGAAGACAGCGTGACAGCCGCCACTGACAACGCCACTGACAACGGCGCCGACAACGGCCCAGGCGACGGCGCCGGCCAGGGAATCCCCGCCCGGAGGCAGACCGCGTGACGACCACGACCGCCGCCGTCCTCGTCCCCGTCCTGCCCTTCCTCGGCGCCCTTGCCGGACTGCTGCTGGGGCGCCGCGCCCCCGGTTTCGTACGCCCCCTCGCGGTGCTGCCGACCGTCGCCGCGACCGCCCTCGCCGTCCTCGTCGCCGTACGGCAGGGCGGCGGCAAGGGAGCCGTGGACGCCGCGACCCGGCTCACCGTCACCGGCTCGCTCCCCATCGATCTCGCGCTGCACATCGACGGCTTCGCCGCGCTGGTCGCGGTCCTGGTCGGCGTCGTGGCGTGCTGTGTGCAGATCTACTCGACCGGCTATCTGCGCGACGACCCGCGCTACCCCTCGTACGCCGCGCTCGTCTCCCTCTTCACCGCCGCGATGCTGCTGGTGGTCTACTCCGACGACCTGATCGTGCTGCTCGTCGGCTGGGAGGTCATGGGCATCTGCTCGTACTTCCTGGTCGGCCACTACTGGGAGACCGCGGCCGCGCGCTCCGCCTCCCTCAAGGCGTTCCTGGTCACCAAGCTCGGCGATGTGCCGTTCCTGATCGGGATCTTCGCGCTGGCGACCGACGCCGGTACGTTCCGCATCAGCGTCATCTACACCCGGCTGACCTCCTCCGTCGCCGACTTCCAGCTCGACCACCCCACCCTGATCGCGCTGCTGCTGCTGGCCGGGGTCGCGGGCAAGTCGGCGCAGTTCCCGCTGCACACCTGGCTGCCGGACGCGATGGCCGGCCCCACCCCGGTCTCCGCGCTGATCCACGCCGCCACCATGGTCGCCGCCGGTGTCTACTTCATCGCCCGGCTGCTGCCCGTCTTCGCCGCCTCCGCCGCCGCCCTCGCCGTGCTCGCCGTCATGGCCGCGGTCACCATGGTCGGCTCCGCGCTCGCGGCTCTCGCCCAGGACGACATCAAACGCGTGCTGGCCTACTCGACCATCGGTCAGCTCGGCTATATGACCGGCGCGCTCGCGGTCGACAACCGCGGCGCCGCCGTCTTCCACCTGCTGGCCCACGGTGCGTTCAAGGCCCTGCTCTTCCTCGGCGCGGGCGTGATCATCCACGCGGCCGGGACGAACTCGCTGGCCGCGATGTCGCGCATGAGCGGCCTGGCGGGGCGCATCCCCGACGCCTACTGGACGATGACGGTCGCGCTGCTCGCGCTCGCCGCCATCCCGCCGTTCGCGGGCTTCTTCTCCAAGGAGGCCGTCCTCGGCGCGGCCGAGCACGCGGCCACCGGCCACGCCCCGGCCGTCCCGGCGGCCGTCGGCTGGACCGTCCTGGTCGCCGGGCTGCTCACCGCCCTGCTCACGGCCGGCTACGCCGCCCGGCTGTGGCTGCTCGCCTTCCGCGGCAAGGGCACGGAGGCCCCCGACCACGGCCGGCAGCCCGTCGTCATGAACGCCGTCCTGTGGGTGCTCTTCGTCCCCGCCGCCGGGCTCGGCCTGGCCTTCGGCGCCCTCCCGGACTGGTTCGACGGCGAGTCCCTCGCCCCGACCCTCACCACCTCCGTGCTCGGCACCGGGCTGGCCCTCGTCGGCGTCCTCGTCACCTACGGGGCCTGGCGGCACACCACCGCGCCGGCCGCCCGCACCCCGCTCGGCGCCGTGGCCGCCCATCCGGACGCCGAGCCGGCGCTCTCCGAGGCCGAGGCCATCGCCGCCCACGAGCCCGCGTACGGCGACATCGCCGCGGCCGACGACCCGGCCGACCCCGGCCGTCTCCTCCTCGGCCCGCTGCACCGCCACGCGGCGGCGGGCTTCCACCTCGACGCCCTGTACGCCGCGCTGTTCGTACGCCCCGTGCGCGCCGCCGCCCGGCTCGTCGGCTTCCTCGACCGGGCGGTCGTGGAGACCTATGTGCGCGGCGCGGGCGGCGCCCCCCGTCTGCTCGGCGCGGCCGTACGGCGCGCCCAGACCGGCAATGTGCAGACCTACGTCGGCGCGCTGATCGCGGGCTCGCTCGTCCTGGCCGTCGCCGTCCTCGTCGCAGCGGGAGCCTGAGCCGTGAACCACACCGTCCTCCAGTCGCTCCTCGTGGCCCTGATCGCCCTCCCTCTGCTCGGCTCGGCGGCCGCGCTGCTCCCCGCCCCGCCCGGGCTGCGCGGGCGCGGTCCCGACCAGGCCGTGCTCCGGCACGGCGTCACGGTCACCGGGGTCGTCCTGGCCGTCGCCATCGCGCTCGCCGCGGGCTTCGACCACGACCGCCCGGCCGCCATGCAGGCGCAGACCGACGTCAGCTGGATCCCGGCGCTGGACATCCGGATCCACCTCGGCGTGGACGGCGTCTCGCTGCCCCTCCTCGTGCTGACCGCGCTGCTGACCTTCCTGTGCGCCCTCTACGGCTACTTCAACATGCCCGCCGGGCCCTCCCCGAAGGCGTTCGTCGCGCTGCTGCTGCTCCTGGAGGCCGGCAGCCTGGCCACCTTCGCCGTCCTCGACCTGATGCTGTTCTTCCTGGCGTTCGAGACGGTGCTCATCCCGATGTACTTCCTCATCAACCGGTGGGGCGGCGCGGGGCGCGAGCGCGCCGCCTGGAGGTTCATCCTCTACACGCTGCTCGGCTCCGTGATCATGCTGCTCGGCCTCCTCCTGGTCGGGCTCAAGGGCGGCACCTTCGACATGGTGGCCCTCGCCTCCGGCAATGGCGCGAAGCTCAGCCACACCACCCAGCTGATCGCGGTCCTGGCCATCGGCGTCGGCCTCGCCGTCAAGGCCCCCATGTGGCCCCTGCACAGCTGGCTCCCGGACGCCCACACCGCCGCGCCCACCGTCGGCTCGGTCCTCCTCGCGGGCGTGCTGCTCAAGATGGGCACCTACGGGCTGGTGCGCATCGTGCTGCCCATCGCGCCCGAGGGCGCCCACACCTTCGCGCCCTATCTCGCCGCCTTCGCCGCCGTCGGCATCATCTACGGGTCCCTCGCCTGTCTGGCCCTGGCCCGCACCGGGGCCAAGGGCGACCTCAAGAGGCTGATCGCGTACTCCTCCGTCGGCCATATGGGCTTCGTCCTGCTGGGCATCGCCACGCTCACCCCCACCGGGGTCAACGGCGCGCTGTTCGCCAACATCGCGCACGGCCTGATCACGGGCCTGCTCTTCTTCCTCGTGGGCGCACTCAAGGACCGCTTCGGCACCACCGATCTCGACCAGCTCTCCGGCACCGGGGGCGCCGCCCTGTACGGCAGGGCGCCGCGCCTGGGCGGCCTGCTCGCCTTCGCCGCGGTCGCCTCCCTCGGGCTGCCGGGGCTCGCCGGGTTCTGGGGCGAGATGCTCGCCATGTTCGGCGCGTTCGACCCCGCCGACGGGCTGAGCCGCCCCGCCTTCCTCACCTTCATGGCGCTCGCGGGCCTGGGCACCCTGCTGACCGCCGCGTATCTGCTCGTCGTCGTGCGCCGCGTCTGCATGGGCGAGCACCCGGAGACGGAGATGGGCGGGACGCTCACCGGGGCGCCCGCGCACGGGACCGCCGGCGGTCCCTCCGAGACCGCCGCGGGGGCCGCCGAAGCGCCCCCTGGACCGTCCCGCCCCGCCCTGGCCGACGTACGCGGCTACGAGTTCGCCGCCTGGACCCCACTGGTCGTCCTCACCGTCCTCGGCGGACTGTGGCCCGCGGCCATCCTCGGCCTCACCGACCCGGCCGTGCAGCAGCTCCTCGGGGGAGGCCACTGATGACCGCGCTCGCCGGGGGCACCGTCCAGTCCGTCGACTGGCTCGCGATCGCCCCGCCCACCATCGCCGCCGCGGCCGCCCTGGCCGTCCTGGTCGCCGACCTTTTCCTGGCCGAACGGAATAAACCCCTCCTGGGCTGGCTCGCGACGGGCGGCCTGGCCCTGGCCGCGCTGTTCCTGCTGCCGCTCCGCGACGGGGACCGCCGCACCTTCTGCCTGACCTCCGATCCAAACGTATGCAGCTACGCGGCCGACGATTTCGCCGTCGTCATCCAGTTCCTGGTGCTCGGCGGGGCCCTGCTGACGGCGCTGCTGTCGATGAGCGAGGTCCACGAGCGCCGGTCCCCGTCGGAGGTGTCGGAGGGCCTGTCCGGAGGCCGCGAGGGACACAGCAAACTTCCCGCCGGTGAATTCTGGTTCCTGCTGCTGTCCTCCGCCTCGGGCGCGGCCCTCCTGCCCGCCTCCCGCGACCTGGCCACCCTCGTCGTCGCCCTGGAGGTCGCCTCCCTGCCCGCCTTCGCGCTCGTGGGGCTGCGCCGCGGCGACCGCCTCTCCTCCGAGGCCGCCCTGAAGTTCTTCCTCTCCTCGGTCACCGCGACCGCCGTCATGCTGATGGGCGTCAGCTTTGTCTACGCCGCCACCGGCAGCCTCCACCTGTCCCGGATCGCCGGCGCCCTCGGCCACACCGACCCGCGGCTGGCCACCCTCGCCCAGGCCGGTGTCGTGCTCACTCTGGTGGGCTTCGCCTTCAAGACCGCCGCGGTGCCGTTCCACTTCTGGGTCCCCGAGACCTACGTCGGGGCCCCGCTCCCGGTGGCCGCGTACCTCTCCGTCATCGGCAAGGCGGTCGGCTTCTCCGGTCTCATCCTGGTGACGGTCCTCGCCTTCCCCGCGTACGCCGATGTGTGGGGCCCGGCCCTCGCGCTGCTGGCCGCGCTCACCATGACCGTCGGCAACGTCGCCGCGCTGCGCCAGCGCCCCGACCGCCCGCACAGCGCCGTACGCCTGCTGGCCTGGTCCTCCGTCGCCCAGGCTGGCTATCTGCTGGTCCCCATCGCGGCGGCCGGATACGCCGACACCTCGCGCGGCGCGTCCCGCGCCATCGGCTCCACGGTCGCCTACGCCCTCATGTACGCCGCGGTGAACCTCGGCGCCTTCGCCGTCGCCGCCCTGGTGACGCGCACCCACCCCACCGGCCGTCTGGCCGACTACCGCGGCCTCTACGCCGCCCGCCCCCTGGCCGCCCTCGCGCTCGGCTTCTTCCTGCTCTGCCTGGCGGGGCTGCCGCCCGGCGTCATCGGCCTGTTCGCGAAGGTCACCGTCTTCTCGGCGGCCGTCGACGCGGGGCTGGGCTGGCTCGCCGTCGTCATGGCCGTCAATGTGGTGATCGCGCTCTACTACTACCTCCAGTGGACGGCCGCCCTCTTCCGCGCCCCCGCGACCGCCGCCGGGGCCGCGGCCCCGGAGCCGACGGCCCCCGCCGCCCGCGCGGTCCCCGCCTCCCTCACCGTGGTCATCGGCCTCGCCGCCGTGCTCGGCGTCGCGCTGTCCGGGGCCCCGCAGCTCGTCCTGCGCTTCGCCTCCGGCGCCCTGCTCTGACCCCACCCTGAGCCCCCGCCCGAGCCCCCGCCCCGAGACCTCACCCGGACGGCCCAACTGCCCGCCGCGTGTGCACGAGGGAACCAGCGACCTTCATATGGCGTTGACCAATGCGGAAGGGTCCACTGGAAGGTGGAGACACCGCGAAAACCGCGAAAAAAGGGTTCCCTTGCGGCATCTTTTGGAGGGCACACCGTGCATCGTCGGCACAACGGGCTCAAGACCGCCGTACTTCTCGGAGGACTGTCCGCCCTCATCATCGTCGTCGGCAGCCTCTTCGGCCGCACGGGCCTGATCATCGCGGTCCTGGTCGCGCTGGGCACCAACGCGTACGCGTACTGGAACAGCGACAAGCTCGCCCTGCGCGCCATGCGCGCGCGGCCCGTGAGCGAGTTCGAGGCCCCCCAGCTCTACCGCATGGTCCGCGAGCTCTCCACCGCCGTGCGCCAGCCCATGCCGCGCCTCTACATCTCCCCGACCGAGGCCCCCAACGCCTTCGCGACCGGCCGCAACCCGCGCAACGCGGCCGTCTGCTGCACCGAAGGCATCCTGCGCCTGCTGGACGAGCGCGAGCTGCGCGCCGTCCTCGGCCATGAGCTCAGCCACGTCTACAACCGCGACATCCTCATCTCGTCCGTCGCGGGCGCGCTCGCCAGCGTCGTGATGTTCCTGGTCAACTTCGCCTGGCTGATCCCGATCGGCCGGTCCGACGACGACGAGGGCCCCGGCTTCCTCGGCATGCTGCTGATCATGATCCTCGGCCCGCTCGCGGCCACCATCATCCAGCTGGCCGTCAGCCGCTCCCGCGAGTACGAGGCCGACGCATCCGGCGCCCAGATCACCGGCGACCCCCTGGCGCTCGCGGGCGCCCTCCGCAAGCTCGAAGCGGGCACCCAGCAGCTCCCGCTGCCGCCCGAGCCCAGACTGGAGACCGCGAGCCACATGATGATCGCCAACCCTTTCCGCGCCGGTGAGGGCATGGCCAAGCTCTTCTCCACCCACCCGCCCATGGCGGAGCGCATCGCCCGCCTCGAGGAGATGGCAGGTCGCCGCCCGTGAAGACCATCCTCAATCTGATCTGGCTCGTACTCTCCGGCTTCTGGCTCGCCTGCGCCTACGTCATCGCCGGGCTGATCCTCTTCATCACCATCATCGGCATCCCCTTCGCCTTCGCCTCCTGGCGCATCGCGGGGTTCGCCCTGTGGCCCTTCGGCCGCACCGCCGTCCCCCGCCGCGACGCCGGCGCGCCCTCGTGCATCGGCAATGTGCTGTGGCTGGTCCTCGCGGGCTGGTGGCTGGCGCTCGGCCATGTCATCACCGGCGTCATCCTGTGCGTCACGATCATCGGCATCCCGCTCGGCCTGGCCAACTTCAAGCTGATCCCGATCTCCCTGACCCCCCTGGGCCACGAGATCGTCTCCACGGACCGCCCCTTCACGGCCGCCCGCTGGTAGACCGCGCCCCACTCGTCACCCAGGAAGACACCGAGGGCGGGCGGCCCGAACACAGGCTGCCCGCCCCACTGTCACCGGTAGTTGACGAACTGCACCGCGAAGTCCAGGTCCTTGCCCTTGAGCAGCGCGATGACGGCCTGAAGGTCGTCCCGGCTCTTGGACGACACCCGCAGCTCGTCGCCCTGTACCTGCGCCTTGACGCCCTTCGGGCCCTCGTCACGGATGATCTTGGCGACCTTCTTGGCGTTCTCCTGGGAGATCCCCTCCTCCAGCGAGGCGAAGATCTTGTACTCCTTGCCGGAGGCCTGCGGCTCGCCCGCGTCCAGCGCCTTCAGTGAGATCCCGCGCTTGATCAGCTTGGACTGGAAGACATCGAGGATCGCCTTCACCCGCTCCTCGGAGTTGGCACGCATCTCGATCCGCTCGCCCGACCACTCGATCGAGGCGCCGACGTTCTTGAAGTCGTAGCGCTGGGAGATCTCGCGGCTCGCCTGGTTGAGAGCGTTGTCGACCTCCTGCCGCTCGACCTTCGAGACGATGTCGAAACTGGAGTCGGCCATCTTGAGTTGGCTCCTCGTACATAGATCTGTCAGGGGCACGGCCCGCCGGACCGCACGGGCCAGCCTAGCCATCTCAGCCATGATCGAGACGGGATCAACCCGGTGGCGGAGCACCCCCTGTCATCGGGTATTGTTTACGTCGTCGCCAGGGGGTTCCCGACAGTGGGAACGGAGCCCCTGGTCACATCCCAGGCGGTGTGCCCGAGTGGCCAATGGGAGCGGACTGTAAATCCGTCGGCTTAGCCTACCCAGGTTCGAATCCTGGCGCCGCCACGCCAAAGAAACGGCCCCTGAGCTGCGAAAACGCAGCCAGGGGCCGTTGGTGTTCGGCAAGGACATACGCTGAGATGGTCCGGCCTCCCGAGGACGGTGAGCGCCCTATGGCCAAGCACGAGCGGATCGCCGAGAGGCATGGCACGGTGGCCTTCGCCCACGAGCCGCGTCGGCGGGTGGAGCGGAACAACGACCGGCATCAGTGGGAGAAGGGCCGGGTGCGCCGGTCCCGGGCCGAGCGCCTGAAGACGGGCGTAACGGAGCGCGACACCGGCCTGGCGGTCACCGACCTCTCCTTCCGCGCCGAGTACCGCGCGGCGAAGGCCGACGAGGATCACGCGGCGGCGTTCGGTGTGCCGGTGGGTACCCGGCTGCTGGAGCGGAGGTACCGCGCCAACTGCCGTGAGGAGGGCTCGCCCTTCGCGCTGGTGCGCTCGTATCTCGTCCACGATGTGGTCGCGGCCAACCCGGAGCTGCTCGACGACGCGAACGAACCGTGGCCCGGCGGCACACAGAACCAGCTCTACACGATCGGCGTGGAGCTGGACCGTGTGGAGGAGCGGATCACGGTCCGGCCGCCGACCGCCGAGGAAGCCGGGGAACTCGGCCTCAAGAAGGGCGTCCCGGTGATCGTCCTCCGGAAGATCTCCACCGACACCCAAGGCCGGGTCGTGGAGGTCTCCGACGTCATCCTGTCCGGAGACCGCACCGAGCTGGTCTTCACCACCCTCCTGAAGCGGTGGTGACCGAACGCCGGCACCATCACCGCCGCAGCTCGCCCGGACCGTCCTCCGCGCACGCCCCCAGCTTCTCCCGGAGCTCGGCCGCGGTCGAGAGGTCGATCTCGTCGGCGATCTTCAGGGCGAGTTGCCATACGGACCGGGCCGCGTCGGGCGCGCCGCGGGCGGCGTGGCTGTCGCCGAGGTGGCCGAGGACCTCGACCTCCCCGCACCGGTCGCCGAATTCACGCACGAGGTCCAGGGCCCGCTGGTAGCAGGTGACGGCCTCGGTGTGGCGGCCGAGGTGGTGGTGCGCGTAGCCCAGGCTGTCCCAGGCCCCGGCCTCGGCGTGGCGGTTGCCGGACTTCTGGTTGAGCTCGATGGCTTCGGTGCAGTAGTCGAGGGTGTGCTCGTATTCGCCGAGCATGGCGTGCAGCCAACCGGCGTTGTTGAGCGACTTGGCCCGTCCGGTGGGGTGGTCCGTCCGCCGGTAGATCGAGAGGGCCTGTTCGTTGTGGACGAGGGCCTCGCGCAGGCGGTCCTGCTCCACGAACACCCAGCTCAGTCCCCGGTGGGCATGTGCCTCACCGAGGGGTTCGCCCGAGTCGCGGTAGAGGTCGAGGGCGTGCTGGAAGTGGGTGTGGCCGTCGTCGAGGCGTCTTATCTGGGTGTGGACCGCGCCGAGGCCGCGATGGGCGCCGGCCTGCCAGGACGGGTCGCCGAGGCGCTGGGCGGCGAGCAGCGCGCTGTGCTGGGCGTCGGCCCAGTCGCGCCAGTGGCCGCGGTAGTCGAAGAACGGCTCGAGGGCCTGAGCGAGCAACCAGACGTGGGAGTCGAAGCCGAAGGCGCGGGCCAGGTCCAGCGCGCCGAGCAGAAACGGGTGCTCGGTGGTGAACCACGTCAGGGCGCTCTCCTCGTCGGTGAACTCCTGGAGGGTGACGCCCGGCCGGGGGTCGGGGAGGGGGATCCGGTCCCGGTGCGGGTCGAGGAGTCCGGCGGCGGCGCCGGCGGTGTGGACGCAGAAGTCCAGCAGGCGGAGCCGGGCGGACTGGCGGTGGGCGGTGGGCAGGGACTCGGCCTGTTCGGCGGCGTAGAGGCGGACGAGGTCGTGCATGCGGTGGCGCTGGGGGGAGTGCTGCTGGAGCAGATGCGCGGCCTGAAGGGTGCGCAGGTGTTCGCGGGCCCGGGGCGCGGGGAGGCCGGTGAGGCTCGCGACCGCGGGGACGCTGATGTCGGGCCCGGGGGCGAGGCCGAGCAGGCTCAGGGTCTCCGCCGCGTCGGATCCGAGGGCGCGGTACGAGGAGGAGAACACCGCCCGCAGATCGGCGGCCACATCACCGGTGTCCAGGGCGTCGAGCCTGGTGGCGGCCTCCTCGACCTCCTCGGCGAGGGCCGAGAGGGGGAGGTCCGGGTGGGCGGCGGCGCGGGCGGACAGGATGCTGACGGCCAGCGGAAGTCCTCCGCAGTGGTTCAGGAGCGTGTGGACGGCGGCGGGTTCGGCCGCCACACGATGGTCGCCGAGGTGGCGGGTGAGGAGCGTGCGCGCCTCGGCCTCGGAGAGTACGTCGAGGCCGAGGGCGCGGACCCCATGGGTGGCGGCGAGGCCGGTGAGGCGGTGGCGGCTGGTGATCAGCACGGTGCAGGTGGGGCTGCCGGGCAGCAGGGGCCGGACCTGGTCGCTGTCGCGGGCGTTGTCGAGCAGGACGAGCAGGCGTTTGCCCGCGACCAGGCTCCGGTACAGCCCGGCCTGCCCCTCCACATCCGACGGTATGGCCGCGGGGTCGGCCCCGAGGGCGTCGAGGAGGCCGCGTATCGCCGCCGCCACCGGAACGGGCTCGGCGGAGGGGTCGAAGCCCCGCAGATTGACGTAGAGCTGTCCGTCGGGGAAGTCCGGCAGACGGTGATGCGCCCACTGAAGGGCCAGCCAGGTCTTGCCGATGCCGCCCGGCCCGGTGATCGCGGCCATCATCAGGGGGCCGTCGTGTCCGGGCCCTCCGCCCAGGAAGCGGGCCAGCTGGTCCAGTTCATGGGCGCGGCCGGTGAACCTGGCCGGCGGAGCCGGGAGATGGGCGGGCACCGGGTGGCGTGCCGACCGGGCCGGCGCGGGGGCGGGGGTGGGGGCGGGCGAGGTGAGCTCCGGGTCCGAGGTGAGGATCCGCTGGTGCAGCAGCCGGAGTTGCGGCCCGGGGTCGACGCCCAGCTCCTCGGCCAGCCGGCGCCGGAGGCCTTCGTAGTGGGTCAGCGCCTCCGCGGCCCGGCCGCTGCGGTACAGCGCCAGCATGATGTGGCCGGCCAGGCGCTCGTTGAGCGGCTGCTCCTCGACGAGGGCGAACAGCTCGGTCAGCAGCTCCTGGTGGCGGCCGAGCAGGAGCTGGGCGTCGCCGCGGTCCAGCAGGGCGGCGAGCCGCTCCTGCTGTAACCCCTCACGCACGGAGCCGATCCACGGGGTGTCGCAGGACGCGCAGAAGTCCCCCTGCCAGGAGCCCAGCGCCTGATCGAAGAGCGGCGCGGCGACCGAGGGCTCGCCGGCCGCGCGAGCCTGCTCGACCAGGGCGCGGAAGCGGTGCAGGTCCACGGCTTCGGGGTCGACCAGCAGCGCGTATCCGCCCGAGCGCCGGGCGATCCGGCACTCCTCCCCGGCCTCGGCCAACGCCCCCCGCAGCCGCGACATATAGCTGTACAGCGTGGATTTCGCGCGCTGCGGGGCGTCGTCGCCCCAGATCCGGTGGACGATCTGCTCCACCGACACCGTGCGCCGGGCCTCCACCAACAGCACGGCCAGAACCGAGCGCTGCTGTGCATGGCCCAGATCCAAGGCCCTTCCGTCGAGGTACGCCCCGACGTCGCCGAGCACACGGAACTCAACCGGCATGGGCTCACTCCCCGTTGTCAGGCCTCCACCCTGCCAAAACCGGCTTCGAGCAGCCAGTTCAAGTTCAGGCCAAGGTTCCGCCAACAGCGCCGCGGCACGCTGCTGACCATGTCCTTCAGCGAGCTCCCCTGGCACAACGCCGCGTATCTGCACGAGAGGCCGCCGTCGCCGGCGGAGGGCGATCCGAGGCGCTGGAGAGACACGCTCGGCCCGGGCGGGGCCCTGGAGCCGGCCGTCCGCGCGCTCGGCCTCACCTACGACGGCTTCCTCAGCCGCCTCGGCCCGCAGTGCCGGCAGGACTGGCCGACGCCTACCCCGGAGTGGGTACGGGCCGCCGACCGCCGCGCGGCCCTGGGCGAGGCGGACCCGGCGGCGCAGGCGTATCCGCACCCGTATCCGTATCTGGTCCGCGACGACGAGATGGCGCTCCTGCGCCCGGCCGCCGCCCTGGTCCGCGGCAGCCAGCGCGAACTCCGCGCCCGGGTCGCCGAGAGCACCGCGGGGTCGCGGCTGACGGCCCTCCCCGACCTGCTGGCCCGGGCGTGGCCCGGCGAGGACATCGAGCGGATCATGGGGCGCACCATGGCGCTCGAACTCGGCACGGCCAGGCTCGAGGGGCCGCTGCGCGGGGACACGCCGCAGGAGCGGTACGCCGACTACGTCCGACTGCTCGGCGAACCCGCGACGCAGCGGGCGCTGTGGGCGGAGTACCCGGTGCTGCTGCGCCATATCGGGGACCTGCTGACGGGCTGGGTGGACTCGCGCGCCGAGCTCGCGGAGCGGCTGGTGGCCGATCTGGGCGAGCTGGACACATGGTGCGACGGCGGGCTCGGCGAGGTCACCGACGTACGCTTCGGGACGGGCGACACCCACCGGCGCGGCCGGAGCGCGGCCGTCGTCTCCTTCACCGGCGCCACCGTCGTCCACCGGCCGTGGCCGCCCGACGCCGATCAGGGCTGGGACGAGGTCCTGGACTGGTTCCACCGGCAGGCCCCGCCACGCGACCTGATCGCCCGGGCCACCCTGGCCCGCGACGGCTACGGCTGGTCCCGGTTCGTTGAGGCCCTGCCGTGCCGGACACCCGAGGAGGTACGCGCCTTCTCCTGGCGCACCGGGGCGCTGCTCGCCCTGCACCACGCCCTGTGCGGGGTGGATGTGCACCACGAGAACCTCATCGCCCACGGCGCGTACCCGTTGGTGGCCGACATGGCGGCGCCGTTCCGCCGCGCCCTGCCCGCCTCCGCCGCCCGGACGTCGCCCACCCCGGCCGACCTGGAGGCGGGCTTCGCATGGACGTACCGGGCGATCGCGGCGGACCGGGCGGGCTGGACCGCTCTGCTGGACCGGTTCGCCGACGTCGAGCTGCGCCACATCCCGCGCGCCACCGCGTACTACTCCGCCCTGCTGGAGGACAGCCGGCACCCCGACGTCCTCCGCGACGCGCTCGACCGCGACCGGCTCCTCGCCCGGCTGGCGCTCGGCGCGGACGGCAGCCGGCCCTGGGAGCGGCTGGTGCCCTCGGAACTGCGCGACCTGCGCCGCGGAGACCTGCCCTGCTTCGCGTCGACGCCCGGCTCGCGGGACCTCGTGGACGGCGACGGCCTACGGATCCCCGACTGCCTGGAGGAGGCCCCCATCGAGGTGGCCCGCCGACGGCTCGCCGGGTTGGGCGAGGAGGACCTGGCCGCCCGGACGACGCTGATCAAGCGGGCCTTCGCAGACTGACGACCTTCGCCCTAAGGCGCGGTCGGCTGTTGCTGCTGCTGTTGTTGCGGGTCCGGCTGGGGCGGCGGCTGCTGCTGCGGCTGGGACTGGTTCGGGTCCGGCTGCTGCTGCTGGTTCGGGTCGGACGGCGGGGGCGGGGGCGGGGGCGGCGGCGGGTTCTGCTGGTTCTGGTCCGGTGAGGGCTGCTGGGACTGGTCGGACGGGGGCGGCGGGGGCGGGGGAGGGTTGGGCTGGGTCTGGTCAGGCGTGGGCTGCTGGGTGTCCTGGGGCTGCTGGGTGTCCTGCGGCTGTTGGGACGGGGGCTGCTCGGGTGTCGGCTGATCGGACTGATCCGTGGGGTCCTGCGCGGGCTGCTCCGCGGACGGGGGATCGGACGACGGGGGCGAGGCATCCGCCGCGGGCGGGTCGGTCGCGTCCGCCGAGGAGTCGGATTTGGGTGGGGCGGCCGACTCGGAGGCGGAATGGGATTTCTTGGGTGTGTTCGACTTGGGTGGGGAATTGGCGCTCGACGCATAGAAGACCGCGAAAACGATCAGGGCGGCCGCCGCGAAGGCGGTACCGACGATCATTGCGATGCGACGCGAGGTGAAACGCCATGAGTGCATACTCATATCTCTCCATCCTTCCGTCGCTTCCACTGTGCGTCCGCCACGGTCCGCGCACCTCCCCCGGGGGCGGGGGAATATCCCCCTACCTTTGGGGGGCTGCCGCGGCGAATTCGCCCGGTCGGAGAACGCGGCGGCGGCCTGTAATACGCGATTTATCGTCGAGCGCGCCGCGATAACCCGTATTCCTGCCGCTGAATTCGGGTGGCTCAGAGGCGCCGGGAGGCGGTCTGTCGCGCGGCCCGCGGGGACGGGACCATCGGGGGATGTCGACCTTGAAGCCGCGTGCGCGGCTCGCCGCCGTCGGAGTGGCCTTCGCCCTCGCCGCGGCCACCCCCGTCGCCGCGTACGCCGCGCTCGACGACGAGCCCGCGTCCGCCACGTCCGCGTCCGCCGCCTCCGCCGTGAGCCGGGGCAAGCCCTATGTCGAGACCCGGCTGTTCTTCGGGACGCAGCGGCCCGACGGCGGCCCGCCCGTGACCGACAAGCAGTTCATGGCCTTCGTCGACGAGGAGGTCACGCCGAGCTTTCCGTCCGGGCTGACGATCCAGGACGGCCGGGGGCAGTGGCGGGACCAGAACGGCACGATCGAGCGGGAGCGCTCGTACGAGCTGATCCTGCTGTACCCGGTGTCCGAGGCGCGGGCGCAGGACCCGCAGATCGAGCGGATCCGGGACGCCTACGAGCAGCGTTACGCGCAGGAGTCCGTGGCCCGCGCGGACGACACCACCCGGGTGGACTTCTAGGGAGGTGTCCGGCGCAGGCGGCGAGATCCGCCGGGCAGGGCCTAGGCCGGCGCCCCGACCGCGTCGGCGATCGGCGTCGGGCCGTTCACCAGCTCCAGCGTGCGGCCCGCCGCGCGGGGTTCGTCGAGGAGGGCCAGCAGCACGGCGGCCACGTCGTCGCGGGTGACCGAGCCGTACTCGACGTGGTCGGCCAGGGTCACCCGGCCGGTGCCCGGGTCGTTCGTCAGCCGGCCCGGGCGCAGGACGGTCCAGTCGAGGGCCGTGCGGGCCCGTACGGCCGTGTCCGCCTCGGTCTTGGCGTGCAGATACGCGGCGAAGACCGGGTCGGTGTCCCGGGGGATCTCGCGGTCGGCGCCCATGGAGGAGACGATCAGGAACCGCCGTACGCCGGCTCGCTCGGCCGCGTCCGCGAAGAGCACGGCGGCGGCGTGGTCGACCGTCTCCTTGCGGGCGGCGCCGCTGTTGGGGCCCGCGCCGGCCGCGAAGACCGCGGCGTCGGCGGCCTCCAGATGCCGGGCGACATCGTCCACCGACGCCTTTTCCAGGTCGCAGACGACCGGTTCGGCCCCGGCGGCCAGCAGGTCGCCCGCCTGTTCGGGGTGGCGGACGATGCCCGCGGACTCGTCTCCGCGCCGGGCGAGCAGCCGCTCCAGCCGCAGCGCGATCTGACCGTGTCCTCCAGCGATGACAATGCGCATGATCCCGACCGTACGCCGTGCAACCTTCCCTGGCACTCGGGAGTCTGATCGGAAGATCAGGTGCTCTGTCTGATCAGCCCATCCGAGGAGTCCCGATAACAGCCATGAGCGCCATCCGTATGTCCCCGGTCAAGTCCCGGGCCACGTCCCTGGTCAAGCCGCTGGTCGCACTCGGCTGCACCACCGCACTGGTCACGGGCGTCGCCGCGTGCGGTGCCGTCGAGAACATCTCGGCGGGCAAGCGGCTGGAGAACGCGACCGACAAGCTCGGTGAGCGCAGGTCCCTGTCGGTGGAGCTGGATCTCGACGCGACGCCCGAGCAGCTCATCGCGCTCTCCAAGAGCGACAGTTCGGCGGAGCCGATGACGCGCGAGGAGGCCGAGGCGCTGGCCGGGATGCGGGTCAGCGTGGCCGTGCAGGCCAAGAAGCCGCTGGCGGAGGCCGGTGACAAGGACATCACCGGCGTCCGGATGAAGCTCAGCGGGCCCGACGGCGATCTCGTCGAGTACCGGATCATGGGCGAGACGGCGTACATCCGGCTGGACGTGAAGGCGTTCGGCGAGCTGAGCGGCGCGCCCGTGCCGTCCGCCGACGAGCTGCCCGAGGACGTGCCGGGCGGCAAGGTGCTGCGGAAGCTCTTCGATGGCGGGTGGGTCAAGGTCGACACCGCCGAGATGAAGAAGGCCCAGGAGGAGCTCGGCGCCGGGGGCGGGCAGAAGAAGGGGGCCGGCGGGGCCGATATCGACCCCGAGACCAGCCGGAAGATCACCAAGCAGCTCAAGAAGCTCTTCGCGCGCGAGGTCACCATCAAGGACGAGGGTCGCCGTGACGGGGCGGACCACCTGGTGGCCACCGGGCCCGTCAGGACCCTGCTGACCGGCGTCTTCAACGAGCTGCGGCCGTTCACCGACGAGATCCCGGGCGGCGAGGACCTGCCGACCGCCAAGGACTTCAAGGATGTGCCCAACAAGAAGATCGCGGTCGACTTCGCCATCAAGAACGGCGCGCTCACCGAGGCCAGCGCGGATCTCGCGCCGTTCGCCGAGGGGCTGAAGAAGGGCGACAAGCTGCCGCTGAAGCTGACGTTCGGCGAGGCCGGGAAGATCGCCGCCCCGTCCGGCGCCACCGAGCTCGACATCAAGGAGCTGATGGAGGCGGCCGGCGCGATGATGATGGGCGGCATCGACGACGCCGGCGCCGTCTCCGACGACGACTTCATCGTGGACGACGATGTGCAGGGGGGTCCCGACGGCATCGACGGCCTGGACATCGACCTCAGCGACCTGGAAAAGGCGGACGCCTCGAACAGCTGACCCATCCAGCCCCCCTCTTCTACTCCGTTCTTCTACTCCGTCCGCGCCTGCCGCGGCAGCTCCAGCGCGGCCGCGGCGGCCGAGGTGCAGTACTCCCGCACCGCGCTGGTGCGCGCCACCACGCGCCCCTGGTGGACCACCACCCGGCTGTAGGCGAGCGAGAGCACGCCCGGCAAGCCGTCCCCGCGCACCGCGAGCAGCTCCGCCGGGAACCCGGCCTCCACGCGCACCTCGGGCAGCCCCAGCGCGGCCCGGGCGCGCTCGCAGACCGCCTCGTACGCCTCCTCGGGCTCCGCCTCGCCCCGCGAGGCCAGGAGGAACGCGGCCTCCAGCGGGTCGCCGCGGCCGACCGGGTTGGCCGCGTCCCGCAGCGCCCCGCTGCCCGCGGCCACCCGGACCCCGGCCGAGCGCAGCAGCCGCACCGGCGCGCAGCCCGGCGGGTGCGCCCCTCGCGCGCGCCGGTCGTCCAGCCCGGCACAGTCGCCCTGGGGCAGGCAGACGACGGTGACCCCAGCCGCCGCGAGCCGCTCCGCCACCCGTGCCACCACGTCGTGCGGCAGCCGCGCCAGCCCCGTGCAGGGGCCGATCGTCACGCCCGGCCGCAGCCCGCCGGCCATCGCCGCGAGCCGGGCGAGCCGGGCCGGGTCGTCACCGTCCGTGTGCAGGTCGACGGCGCAGCCGTGGCGGGCGGCGATGTCGAGTACGGCCTCCACATGGCCGGTCGGGTCGGGGTCGAGGTCGGGGCAGCCGCCGATGACCCCGGCGCCCATCTTCACGGCGTCCCGCAGCACCGCCAGGCCGTCCGCCCCGGCCGCGCCGGTCAGTACCCGGGGCACCGCCACGGAGGACAGGTCGGTGAGCCCGCGCAGCGCCTCCCGGGCGCTCAGCACGGCCTCCAGGGACCGCAGCCCGTGCACCCCGCCGATGGGTACGTGCGTGCGCAGCGCGGTCGCCCCGTGGCCGAGCTGGAGCAGGGCGGCCTCGGTGGTGCGGCGCTGGACGTCCTCGGGCAGATACGAGACGGGCCCGGGGGCGTCGGCGGTGAGGGCGGTGTCGCAGTGGGCGTGCGGCTCGGCGGGGGCGGGGAGCAGCAGATAGCCGTCGAGGTCGAGGCGGGTGCCGGGGACCAGGCTGCCCGCCGTGCCGACCGCCTCGATGCGCCCGCCGCGGACCCGTACGTCCACGGTCCGGCCGTCGGCGAGCCGGACGCCGCCGAGCACCAGGGCGGGGGCGGCCTCGGGCGCCCGGCCGTCGTGCGTGGGCGGCTGCTGCTGCGGATGGCTGTCGGGCATCGCGCTCCTGGATGTCCGGTGGGATGTCCTGTGGCTGTCCTGGGCTTTCAAGATCGCTCGGCGTGGTCAGAGGCCGAGCCTAGGGCGCGCCGCGGGCGGCTTCCGGGAGGAGCCGAATAGTCGTACCGGTGTGGTGCCTGAGCGGGCGGTGGCGGACCGTGACGACGCCCGGATACGGATTTCACCTTCGGCGCCCGAGCGTGTAATGTCTTCATCGCTCGCCCCAATAGCTCAGTCGGCAGAGCGTCTCCATGGTAAGGAGAAGGTCTACGGTTCGATTCCGTATTGGGGCTCTGATGTGTGAGGTGTCCCGCTCGGCTCCGGTCGGGTGGGGGCCAATCGCATCGAAGCGGTGTAGCTCAGTCGGTAGAGCAAGCGGCTCATAATCGCTGTGTCACCGGTTCAAGTCCGGTCACCGCTACACACCGTAGCCGATTGTGGGGTCGGTCCTTCGATCGGCTACTATTTCTGCGTTCATCCATCCGTTCGTCAAGGAGCACTCACGTGGCTGCCACCGACGTCCGCCCGAAGATCACGCTGGCCTGCGTGGAGTGCAAGGAGCGGAACTACATCACCAAGAAGAACCGGCGTAACGACCCGGATCGTCTTGAGCTGAAGAAGCACTGCCCGCGTTGCAACGCGCACACCGCGCACCGCGAGACGCGATAAAGCGCGACGATCAGATAGATCGAACCGCACAGACCGTATTCAAGGTCGCCCCCCATACGCGGGGGCGGCCTTGTTTCGTTCCGTAAGCACATCCCCAGCAACATCAACCGCAGGACTACCGCAGGAGGTGCCGAGTCGATGGCGCTCGACCAGTCGTTCGTCGGGCGGTCCTACCCGCCCACCGCGCCTTACGAGGTCGGCCGGGAGAAGATCCGCGAATTCGCCGAGGCGATCGGCGACACCAATCCGGTCTACACCGATCCGGAGGCGGCCAGGGCATTCGACCACCCGGATGTGATCGCCCCGCCGACGTTCGTCTTCGCGATCACTTTCAAGGCCGCCGGGGAGCAGGTGATCGAGGACCCGCAGCTGGGCCTGGACTACAGCCGGGTGGTGCACGGCGACCAGAGGTTCGTCTACACCCGCCCGGTGCGCGCGGGCGACCGCCTCACGGTCACCTCGACGATCGACTCGATCAAGTCGCTGGCCGGCAACGACGTCCTGTCCGTCCGCGGCGAGGTGCACGACGAGGCCGGGGAGCACGTGGTGACCGCCCACACGACCCTCGTCGCCCGCGCCGTCGAGGCCCGGGACACCCCGGCGCCGGCCCAGGAAACCCAGGCAGCGGAGGACAACGGATGACAGCCAAGGTCTCGTACGACGACGTCGAGGTCGGCACCGAGCTGCCCGGACAGGAGTTCCCGGTGACCCGCGCCGCGCTCGTCCAGTACGCGGGCGCCTCCGGCGACTTCAACCCGATCCACTGGAACGAGAAGTTCGCCAAGGAGGTCGGCCTCCCCGACGTCATCGCCCACGGCATGTTCACCATGGCCGAGGCGGGCCGCGTGGTGACCGACTGGGCGGGGGACCCGGCGGCCGTGCTGGAGTACGGGGTGCGCTTCACCAAGCCGGTCGTCGTGCCGAACGACGAGAAGGGCGCGGTCATCGAGGTGACCGCGAAGGTCGCCGCCAAGCTGGACGACGAGGCCCGTACGGTCCGTGTGGACGTCGTGGCGACCAGCGCGGGGCAGAAGGTGCTGGGCCGGGCCCGCGCCGTCGTCTGCCTGGCCTGAGGCCCTGAGGGGCCCCGAGATACGCGAGGCGCGCCCCGTGCCCCGTGGGCCGCGGCACCGCCGCCCGGCCCCGCCGGGGCGCCCCCTTACGACCTGGGGGGCGAGAGGGATCGGCGTCGCGACGCCCTGCACGGCCGCTCGCGGCGTTGCCAAAAAGCCCTAGTAGCTCCGCTACGAGGGCTTTCCGGCGCCTTGCGACCGTCCTCCCCCAGCTACCGCTGGGAGGTGCCCCCAGGACGCCGCTCCTTCTCCCGATCCCCCTCGCCCCCCAGGTCGTTACTCTTGAGCGCGTGCAGGAACTCCACGACGCGCCCCTGGCCCCCTTGACCACCTTCCGGCTCGGCGGCCCGGCGGGCCGGCTGCTCACGGCCACCACCGACGACGAGGTGATCACGGCGGTCCGGGAGGCCGACGCGGCCGGGACCCCGCTGCTGGTCATAGGCGGCGGCAGCAACCTGGTCATCGCCGACAAGGGCTTCGACGGCACCGCCCTGCGCATCGCGACCAGCGGCTTCGCCCTCGACGGCGACACGCTGGAGCTGGCCGCGGGCGAGAACTGGTCGGACGCGGTGGCCCGTACGGTCCGGGCCGGTCTCGCCGGGATCGAGTGCCTGGCCGGAATCCCCGGGTCCGCGGGGGCGACCCCGATCCAGAACGTGGGGGCGTACGGCCAGGAGGTCTCGGCCACGATCACCGAGGTCGTCGCCTACGACCGGCGCGCCGAGACCGTCGTGACCATCCCGAACGCCGACTGCGGCTTCGCCTACCGCCACAGCCGCTTCAAGGCCGATCCGCAGCGCCATGTGGTGCTGCGGGTGCGCTTCGCGCTGGAGGACGCGGGCGGCCTGTCCGCGCCCGTCAAGTACGCGGAGACCGCCCGCGCCCTCGGCGTGGCGGTCGGGGAGCGGGTGCCCGTCGCCACCGCCCGCGACACGGTGCTGAAGCTCCGCGCCGGGAAGGGCATGGTCCTCGACCCCGACGACCACGACACCTGGTCCGCCGGCTCCTTCTTCACCAACCCGGTCCTGGCCGAGGACGCCTACGCGGCCTTCCTGGCCCGCGCCGCCGAGCGCCTGGGCCCCGACGTCACCCCGCCCGCCTACCCGGCCGGCGAGGGGCGGATCAAGACCTCCGCCGCATGGCTGATCGACAAGGCGGGCTTCGCCAAGGGCTACGGCACCGGCCCGGCCCGCATCTCCACCAAGCACACCCTCGCCCTGACCAACCGCGGCGCCGCCACCACCGAGGACCTGCTCGCGCTCGCCCGCGAGGTCGTCGCCGGGGTCGAGGCCGCGTTCGGCGTCACGCTCGTCAACGAGCCCGTGACGGTCGGCGTCAGCCTCTGACGCCCGCTTCCCCGGTCACCCGGCCGCCAGCCAGCCGTCGATGTCGGCGAGCAGCCGCGCGGTCACGTCCTTCGGGGCCGCCGAGCCGCGCACGGACTGCCGGGCCAGCTCGGCCAGCTCGGCGTCCGTGAAGCCGTGGTGCTCGCGTGCCAGCTCGTACTGGGCCGCCAGCCGCGACCCGAACAGCAGCGGGTCGTCGGCGCCCAGCGCCATCGGCACCCCGGCCTCGTACAGCGTGCGCAGCGGCACGTCCTCCGGCTTCTCGTAGACCCCCAGGGCCACGTTCGAGGACGGGCACACCTCGCAGGTCACGCCCCGCTCGGCGAGCCGGCGCAGCAGCCGCGGGTCCTCGGCGGCCCGCACGCCGTGGCCCACCCGCTGCGCGCCGAGGTCGTCCAGGCAGTCGCGGACGCTGCTGGCACCCGACAGCTCGCCGCCGTGCGGGGCCGCCAGCAGGCCGCCGTCCCGGGCGATGGCGAAGGCCCGGTCGAAGTCCCGGGCCAGGCCGCGCCGCTCGTCGTTGGACAGCCCGAAGCCGATCACGCCCCGGTCGGCGTAGCGGACCGCCAGCCGGGCCAGCGTGCGCGCCTCCAGGGGGTGCTTCATGCGGTTGGCGGCGATCAGCACGCGCATCCCGAGCCCGGTGTCCCGGGAGGCGGTCTCGACCGCGTCCAGGATGATCTCGATCGCCGGGATCAGGCCGCCGAGCCGAGGGGCGTACGAGGTGGGGTCGACCTGGATCTCCAGCCACCCGGCGCCGTCCCGCACATCCTCCTCGGCGGCCTCGCGCACCAGCCGCCGGATGTCCTCGGCGTCGCGCAGACAGGACCGCGCGATGTCGTACAGCCGCTGGAACCGGAACCAGCCGCGCTCGTCGGTGGCCCGCAGCCTGGGGGGCTCGCCGCCGCTCAGTGCCTCCGGCAGGTGGACGCCGTACTTGTCGGCCAGTTCGAGCAGCGTGGCGGGGCGCATCGAGCCGGTGAAGTGGAGGTGCAGATGCGCTTTGGGGAGCAGATGTACGTCACGTGCCATCTGGAGATATTGCCCCACCCCGGCGCGCCCCGGTACCGCTTTCGCCGAACGGGGCCTTGCCCGCACATGAATCCGAGGTGCCGGGCAGCCCGGCACCACGCCCCGGGCCGGGACAGCCCGGGAAAAGCGGAAGGCGGGCCGGGGTGCCTTTCAAAGGCACGGCCGGCCCGCCCGGGGGAGCGCACCGTCAGGCGCGCGCCTCGCCCAGCAGCTTCTGCAACCGGGAGACGCCCTCGACGAGGTCCTCGTCGCCCAGCGCGTACGACAGACGCAGATAACCCGGGGTGCCGAAGGCCTCACCCGGGACGACCGCGACCTCGGCCTCCTCCAGGATCAGCTCGGCCAGCTCCACGGAGCTCTGCGGGCGCTTGCCGCGGATCTCCTTGCCGACCAGCCCCTTCACCGAGGGGTAGGCGTAGAAGGCGCCCTCGGGCTCCGGGCACTCCACGCCGTCGATCTCGTTCAGCATCCGCACGATGGTGCGGCGGCGCCGGTCGAAGGCCTGGCGCATCGTGGCCACGGCCTCCAGGTCGCCGGAGACGGCGGCCAGCGCGGCGGCCTGTGCGACATTGCTCACGTTCGACGTGGCGTGCGACTGGAGGTTGGTCGCGGCCTTGACGACGTCCTTGGGGCCGATGACCCAGCCCACGCGCCAGCCGGTCATGGCGTACGTCTTCGCCACGCCGTTGACCACGATGCACTTGTCCCGCAGCTCGGGCACCACGACCGGGAGCGAGTGGAATTCCGCGTCCCCGTAGACCAGGTGCTCGTAGATCTCGTCGGTGAGCACCCACAGCCCGTGCTCGGCCGCCCAGCGCCCGATCGCCTCGACCTGCTCGCGCGAGTAGACGGCGCCCGTGGGGTTGGACGGGGAGACGAAGAGCACCACCTTGGTGCGCTCGGTGCGGGCTGCCTCCAGCTGCTCCACGGAGACCCGGTAGCCGGTGGTCTCGTCGGCGACGACCTCGACCGGCACGCCGCCCGCGAGCCGGATCGACTCGGGGTAGGTGGTCCAGTACGGCGCGGGGACGATGACCTCGTCACCCGGGTCCAGGATCGCCGCGAACGCCTCGTAGATCGCCTGCTTGCCGCCGTTGGTCACCAGCACCTGCGCCGCCTCGACCTCGTAGCCGCTGTCGCGCAGCGTCTTCGCGACGATCGCGGCCTTGAGCTCGGGCAGCCCGCCGGCCGGCGTGTAGCGGTGGTACTTGGGGTTGCGGCAGGCCTCCACGGCGGCCTCGACGATGTAGTCGGGCGTGGGGAAGTCGGGCTCGCCCGCGCCGAAGCCGATCACCGGGCGCCCGGCGGCCTTGAGGGCCTTGGCCTTGGCGTCGACGGCCAGCGTGGCGGACTCGGAGATCGACCCGATACGGGCGGAGACGCGGCGCTCGGTCGGGGACTGTGCATGGGGAGAAGCAGCGGTCATAGGTGCATGGTCCCAGACCGCCGAATACGGCGGCACGCGGGTTTCCGGGCGCCATGAGGGCTATTCGTTCGACGCCCGGCCCCGGACCACGTACACTCATCCGTCGTTGGCCGCTCAACAGCCGTTCCGTCCCGCGCACTCCATGGAGCCGGGTGGATGCGGTAGGTTGGGTGGAGCCGCAAAGGGTCGTAGCTCAATTGGTAGAGCACTGGTCTCCAAAACCAGCGGTTGGGGGTTCAAGTCCCTCCGGCCCTGCTACCACGCACGTTTTTCAAGGTGCGTGCGCGCGTAGTGAGTAATGAATGCACCGCTGTGCGGCCGGCCGGACGCGGCACGGCCACGACCCGGATTCAGGTGAGGACGAGTGACGGAAGCCCTAGGCTCCACCGCGACGCCTGAGAGCGGCCGTCCCGAGGACGAGGTGGCGGCCAAGAAGGGCCGCCGTGGTGGAAAGCGGGCGAAGAAGGGCCCCCTCGGCAGGCTCGCGCTCTTCTACCGCCAGATCATCGCTGAGCTGCGCAAGGTCGTGTGGCCCACGCGTGGCCAGCTTTCGACGTACACCACTGTGGTGATCGTCTTTGTGCTCATCATGATCGGCATCGTTACCGTGATTGACTATGGGTTCAACCAAGCCATCAAGTACGTCTTCGGCTGAGCCCTCGAAGGGTGGCGCTGTTTCCGAGTTGCCCCTTTCGCACGTTCCACCACCTTGAAGCCAGGAAGAAGCAGCCACCGTGTCTGACCCGAACCTGAACAAGGCCGCCGAGGCCGTCGAGTCCGTCGAGGACGAGCTCGACATCGTCGAGGCTGCCGATGAGGACCAGGCCGAGGCTGCGGACGCTGAGGCGGGAGAGTCGGCCGAGAAGGCCGCGGTCCGCGTCGAGGACGAGGCCGCTGTCCTGGGGGCCGAGGAAGCCGCCGAGGCCGACGCAGAAGCGGCCGAAGAGGCTGAAGAGGTTGAAGAAGAGGCAGCGGTCGACCCGGTCGAGGCGCTGCGCGAGGAGCTGCGTACCCTCCCCGGCGAGTGGTACGTCATCCACACCTACGCGGGGTACGAGAACCGCGTGAAGACCAACCTCGAGCAGCGCGCCGTGTCGCTGAACGTCGAGGACTACATCTTCCAGGCCGAGGTGCCGCAGGAAGAGGTCGTCCAGATCAAGAACGGCGACCGCCGCACCGTGCGCCAGAACAAGCTCCCCGGCTATGTGCTGGTGCGCATGGACCTGACGAACGAGTCCTGGGGCGTGGTCCGGAACACCCCGGGTGTCACCGGCTTCGTGGGCAACGCGTACGACCCGTACCCGCTGACCCTGGACGAGATCGTCAAGATGCTCGCCCCGGAGGCCGAGGAGAAGGCCGCCAAGGCCGCCGCCGAGGAGGCGGGCCTGCCGGCGCCGAGCCGCAAGGTCGAGGTCCAGGTGCTGGACTTCGAGGTGGGCGACTCGGTCACGGTCACCGACGGCCCCTTCGCGACGCTCCAGGCGACGATCAACGAGATCAACGCCGACTCGAAGAAGGTCAAGGGCCTGGTGGAGATCTTCGGCCGGGAGACCCCGGTCGAGCTGAGCTTCGACCAGATCCAGAAGAACTGACCATACGAACCTTCCGATCAGGTCAGACGGGCTTTCGCAGCCGGTCTGACCTGCTCGGTTTTAGGCCGCACAGGTATACCCGTTATTGTTGTGCGGTATGCCTCCATCCGGACGAAACCGGTTCGGGGGCGAACCACCTCTCATAGGACCCGGAGAGAGCATGCCTCCCAAGAAGAAGAAGGTCACGGGGCTGATCAAGCTCCAGATCCAGGCCGGCGCCGCGAACCCGGCCCCGCCGGTCGGCCCCGCGCTGGGTCAGCACGGCGTCAACATCATGGAGTTCTGCAAGGCCTACAACGCCGCGACCGAGTCGCAGCGCGGCATGGTCGTGCCGGTGGAGATCACGGTCTACGAGGACCGTTCCTTCACCTTCGTCACCAAGACTCCGCCGGCCGCCAAGCTGATCCTCAAGGCCGCAGGTGTGGAGAAGGGCTCCGGCGAGCCGCACAAGACCAAGGTCGCCAAGATCACCCGCGACCAGGTCCGCGACATCGCCACCACCAAGATGCCCGACCTGAACGCCAACGACCTGGACGCCGCCGAGAAGATCATCGCCGGCACCGCCCGTTCCATGGGCATCACGGTCGAGGGCTGACACCCCCGTAGCACCGCCGTGGCAGGGCCGAGCGCGGCCCGGACCACGACTCCACACGAATTTCATCAGGAGCAGCAGTGAAGCGCAGCAAGACTTTCCGCAGCGCGGACGCCAAGATCGACCGGGAGCGCGTGTACGCCCCGCTCGAGGCCGTCCGGCTCGCGAAGGACACTTCCGCGTCGAAGTTCGATGCGACCGTCGAGGTGGCCATGCGCCTGGGTGTCGACCCGCGCAAGGCCGACCAGATGGTCCGCGGCACCGTGAACCTTCCGCACGGCACCGGTAAGACCGCCCGGGTCCTGGTCTTCGCGACCGGTGACCGTGCTGCGGCCGCGGAGGCCGCCGGCGCCGACATCGTCGGCTCCGACGAGCTCATCGACGAGGTTTCCAAGGGCCGGCTGGACTTCGACGCCGTCGTCGCCACCCCGGACCTCATGGGCAAGGTCGGCCGCCTGGGCCGGGTGCTCGGTCCGCGTGGTCTGATGCCGAACCCGAAGACCGGCACCGTCACCCCCGACGTGGCCAAGGCCGTCACCGAGATCAAGGGCGGCAAGATCGAGTTCCGCGTCGACAAGCACTCGAACCTGCACTTCATCATCGGCAAGGTCTCCTTCGACGAGGCCAAGCTGGTGGAGAACTACGCCGCGGCGCTGGAGGAGATCAACCGTCTCAAGCCGTCCGCCGCGAAGGGCCGCTACATCAAGAAGGCGACCCTGACCACCACGATGGGCCCTGGCATCCCGCTGGACGCCAACCGCACCCGCAACCTGCTGGTCGAGGAAGAGGCCGTCTGAGCACGTGCTGAACGTGTTCTGAGCGCGCTCTGAGCGCCGTCCGAGACGGCGTGGCACTCCCGCGAGCCGGGTTCCCGTACTTCCCCTGTGAAGTGCGGGAACCCGGCTCGCGGCGTTGAGCGTCCCGTCATATACAGTCACAGCAGTCGTAAAAGATAAATAAGAAGCAAAGACATAGGGGGACCTGTGCGCGGTACTCGATTTGGTGCTCGGTGCGCGGCGGTGCTCAGTGGTGTGGTCCTGGTGGCCGGCCTGACCGCCTGTGGGGGTGACAAGGGCGACAGCGACAAGTCGTCCTCGGACAAGGCCAAGGAGGCGGCAGGCAGCCCGCTGGCCGCGCTGAAGCTCGCGTCGAAGCAGACCGACCAGCAGCACTCGGCCAAGGTCGAGGGCACCACGCAGATGGGCACGCAGAACTCGACCATGTCCGGCGCGATGGACTGGGCGAACGGCATGCACGCCAACATGACCATCACGCAGAAGGGCGGGGCCGTCGAGTCCTCGCCGCTGGCCGGCAAGCCCATGCAGGCGCGCTACACCCCCGACGCGATGTTCATGAACCTCGGCCCCGAGTTCGCGGCGCAGGCCGGCGGCAAGCACTGGATGAAGTACGACTACGACACCCTGGCCAAGCAGGCCGGCGCCTCCGGTGAGTTCCTCAAGGACCAGATGCAGAACACCGACCCGGCGCGTTCGGTGCAGCTGCTGATCGCCACCGGCAAGGTCAAGAGCGTGGGCACGGAGACGGTCAAGGGCGTCAAGGCGACGCACTACACCGGCACCGTGGAGGTCTCGGAGCTGGCCAAGATGCAGTCCAAGGACCTCTCCCAGTCGGACCTCGAGGCCCTTCAGAAGCAGCTGGAGACCTCGGGCATGGAGACCGAGACCATCGACCTGTGGATCGACGGTGACAACCTCCTGGTCAAGAAGCGGGAGCAGGCCGAGAGCAACAACGGGAAGTACGACTCGACGGTCTTCTACTCGGACTACGGCACCAAGGTCACCGTCGAGGAGCCGCCGGCCTCGGACACCATGAACTTCGAGGACGCCCTGGCCCAGCAGAGCTGACCCCCGGAGCCGATTTGCCTGGCCGCGGCCCGTTCGCGTAGCCTTCTACAGAAGCCAAAGACCGCTGGTCGCTGCTGCGCTCCCGCAAGGGGTGCGGCGGCCGAAGGATCCGCTAGCTGCGGACGACCTGCGCAGGTGATTGTGGATTGACTCCCGATCGGGCCCGCCTGGCCCTTACGGTCGAGTCACGCCCCGAGCGCCTGCGCCGGGGCGTTTCGTTTTGTTCAGCCTCCTTTCCCAACCGATGCGGTCCTCATCACCCGGAAGGAGGCCGAGGCTCATGGCGAGGCCTGACAAGGTCGCGGCCGTCGAGGAGATGACGGACAAGTTCCGTAACTCCAACGCTGCTCTCGTGACCGCGTACACCGGTCTCACCGTGGCACAGCTCAAGGAGCTGCGCCGTTCGCTCGGTGAGAACGCTCAGTACCGTGTGGTGAAGAACACGCTGACCAAGATCGCGGCCAACGAGGCCGGGATCACCACGCTCGACGACCTGTTCGCGGGTTCGTCGGCCGTCGCCTTCGTGACCGGTGACCCGGTCGAGGCGGCGAAGGGTCTTCGTGACTTCGCCAAGGACAACCCCGCTCTCGTCATCAAGGGCGGTGTCCTTGACGGCAAGGCGCTGTCCGCTGACGAGATCAAGAAGCTCGCGGACCTCGAGTCCCGCGAGGTGCTGCTCGCCAAGCTGGCGGGCGCCATGAAGGGCAAGCAGTCCCAGGCTGCGGCGCTCTTCCAGGCGCTCCCGTCGAAGTTCGTCCGCACCGCGGAGGCGCTTCGCGTCAAGAAGGAAGAGCAGGGCGGTGCCGGCGAGCCGGCTCCCGCCGAGGCCGCGGAGTAACTCTCCCGCTGCCCAGCGGGCCCGCGCCCGCCGACATGTACATCCGGCACCAGCCGACTTAGTGGAAGGACCGCCATCATGGCGAAGCTCAGCCAGGACGACCTGCTCGCGCAGTTCGAGGGCATGACCCTCATCGAGCTCTCCGAGTTCGTGAAGGCCTTCGAGGAGAAGTTCGACGTCACCGCCGCCGCCCCGGCCGCCGTCGCCATCGCCCCGGGTGCCCCGGGTGCCGCGGCCGAGGCCGAGCCGGAGAAGGACGAGTTCGACGTCATCCTCACCGGCGCCGGAGAGAAGAAGATCCAGGTCATCAAGGTCGTGCGTGAGCTGACCTCGCTGGGTCTGAAGGAGGCCAAGGACCTCGTCGACGGCACCCCGAAGCCGGTCCTGGAGAAGGTCAACAAGGAGCAGGCCGAGAAGGCCGCCGAGTCCCTCAAGGGCGCCGGCGCCTCCGTCGAGGTCAAGTGACCCGAGGGGTTCAGGGGCCCTGCCGGGCCCGCTGACCCGCTCCGTTCCGTGAGGGCGATCACCCGTTGGGGTGGTCGCCCTTCGGCGCTTCCGTGACGGCTGCGTTGCCTTGTCGGTCCCTGCGGGTATGGTGATCTTCGTTGCCCGCCGCCACGCCCTGTGACGATCTCGCCGGAGTGGGGGGCCTTGACGAACGGCACGCAGCGCGCAATTCTCAGGACGCGACGTCACACCGATCCAAGTCCGAGGCATGGATCGTCGGCGAAGCGGGCAGTATCGATATGCGCCTGAGGCGCATGGTCGGCTGCAGGCGTTCGAAAACAACGAGAAGACAACGAGGGGGAGCGGCCCCCTCAGCGGAGGGAGAGATTGGCTCTGCCGGTCTCAGAAACTCGGAGCTGGACATCAGTGTGCCAAGTGGCTACACTGACCCTTTGCGCTGCCTGTTAGCTGCCTCCTGCCCGTCACCAGGGGCATGCCCACCCTAGAGCACGGCCGAGAAAATCTCTCTGACCAGGGATTTCCTCCATGGCTTGAGGTGGGACCGGCACGCGCGTAGTGAGTCCGAGCCCTCGGAAGGACCCCCTCTTGGCCGCCTCGCGCAACGCCTCGACTGCCAATACGAACAACGGCGCCAGCACCGCCCCGCTGCGCATCTCATTTGCGAAGATCAAGGAGCCTCTCGAGGTTCCGAACCTCCTCGCGCTGCAGACCGAGAGCTTCGATTGGCTGCTCGGCAATGCCGCGTGGAAGGCTCGCGTCGAGGCTGCGCTGGACAGCGGTCAGGACGTCCCCACCAAGTCCGGTCTGGAAGAGATCTTCGAGGAGATCTCCCCGATCGAGGACTTCTCCGGGTCGATGTCCCTGACCTTCCGTGATCACCGCTTCGAGCCCCCGAAGAACTCGATCGACGAGTGCAAGGAGCGCGACTTCACGTACGCGGCTCCGCTCTTCGTCACGGCCGAGTTCACCAACAACGAGACCGGTGAGATCAAGTCCCAGACGGTCTTCATGGGCGACTTCCCGCTCATGACCGACAAGGGCACCTTCTGCATCAACGGCACCGAGCGTGTCGTCGTCTCGCAGCTGGTCCGCTCGCCGGGTGTCTACTTCGACTCCTCCATCGACAAGACCTCCGACAAGGACATCTTCTCCGTCAAGGTCATCCCGTCCCGGGGTGCCTGGCTGGAGATGGAGATCGACAAGCGCGACATGGTCGGTGTGCGTATCGACCGCAAGCGCAAGCAGTCCGTCACCGTCCTCCTGAAGGCGCTCGGCTGGACGACCGAGCAGATCCTGGAGGAGTTCGGCGAGTACGAGTCCATGCGCGCCACCCTGGAGAAGGACCACACCCAGGGGCAGGACGACGCGCTGCTCGACATCTACCGCAAGCTGCGCCCGGGCGAGCCCCCGACGCGTGAGGCCGCGCAGACGCTGCTCGAGAACCTCTACTTCAACCCGAAGCGCTACGACCTCGCGAAGGTCGGCCGCTACAAGGTCAACAAGAAGCTGGGTTCGGCCGCTCCGCTGGACGCGGGCGTCCTGACGGTCGAGGACGTCATCGCCTCGATCAAGTACCTGGTGAAGCTGCACGCCGGTGAGACCGAGACCGTCGGCGACAACGGCCAGAGCGTGGTCGTCGAGACCGACGACATCGACCACTTCGGCAACCGTCGTATCCGTAACGTCGGCGAGCTGATCCAGAACCAGGTCCGCACGGGTCTGGCCCGTATGGAGCGCGTCGTCCGCGAGCGCATGACGACTCAGGACGTCGAGGCGATCACGCCGCAGACCCTGATCAACATCCGGCCGGTCGTCGCCTCCATCAAGGAGTTCTTCGGCACCAGCCAGCTGTCGCAGTTCATGGACCAGACGAACCCGCTGTCGGGTCTGACCCACAAGCGCCGTCTGAACGCCCTGGGCCCCGGTGGTCTGTCCCGTGAGCGGGCGGGCTTCGAGGTCCGTGACGTGCACCCGTCGCACTACGGCCGCATGTGCCCGATCGAGACGCCCGAAGGCCCGAACATCGGTCTGATCGGCTCGCTCGCCTCGTACGGCCGGGTCAACGCGTTCGGTTTCATCGAGACCCCGTACCGCAAGGTCGTCGACGGTGTCGTCACCGACGACGTCGACTACCTGACGGCCGACGAAGAGGACCGCTTCGTCATCGCGCAGGCCAACGCGCCGCTGACGGACGACCTGCACTTCGCCGAGAACCGCGTCCTGGTCCGCCGCCGTGGCGGCGAGGTCGACTACATCCCCGGCGACGACGTCGACTACATGGACGTCTCGCCGCGCCAGATGGTGTCGGTCGCGACCGCGATGATCCCCTTCCTGGAGCACGACGACGCCAACCGCGCGCTCATGGGATCGAACATGATGCGCCAGGCCGTGCCGCTGATCAAGGCGGAGTCCCCGCTGGTCGGCACCGGCATGGAGTACCGCTGTGCGGTCGACGCCGGCGACGTCATCAAGGCCGACAAGGACGGTGTCGTCCAGGAGGTCTCCGCCGACTACGTGACGGTGGCCAACGACGACGGCACCTACACCACCTACCGCGTGGCCAAGTTCTCCCGCTCGAACCAGGGCACCTCCTTCAACCAGAAGGTGGTCGTGGACGAGGGCGCCCGCGTGATCGCCGGCCAGGTGCTGGCCGACGGCCCGTCCACCGAGGACGGCGAGATGGCGCTCGGCAAGAACCTGCTCGTGGCGTTCATGCCGTGGGAGGGCCACAACTACGAGGACGCGATCATCCTCAGCCAGCGTCTGGTGCAGGACGACGTCCTCTCCTCGATCCACATCGAGGAGCACGAGGTCGACGCCCGTGACACCAAGCTCGGCCCCGAGGAGATCACCCGGGACATCCCGAACGTCTCCGAGGAGGTCCTGGCCGACCTCGACGAGCGCGGCATCATCCGCATCGGCGCCGAGGTCATCGCCGGCGACATCCTGGTCGGCAAGGTCACCCCGAAGGGTGAGACCGAGCTGACCCCGGAGGAGCGCCTGCTGCGCGCGATCTTCGGTGAGAAGGCCCGTGAGGTCCGTGACACCTCGCTGAAGGTGCCGCACGGCGAGACTGGCAAGGTCATCGGCGTGCGCGTCTTCGACCGCGAGGAGGGCGACGAGCTGCCCCCGGGCGTGAACCAGCTGGTCCGCGTCTACGTGGCGCAGAAGCGCAAGATCACCGACGGTGACAAGCTCGCCGGCCGCCACGGCAACAAGGGCGTCATCTCCAAGATCCTGCCGGTCGAGGACATGCCGTTCCTGGAGGACGGCACCCCGGTCGACATCATCCTCAACCCGCTGGGCGTCCCGTCCCGGATGAACCCGGGACAGGTCCTCGAGATCCACCTCGGCTGGCTGGCCTCCCGCGGCTGGAAGGTCGAAGGCTCCGAGGACTGGATGCAGCGGCTGAAGGCGATCGGCGCCGACGAGGTGGCTCCGGGCACCAATGTCGCGACCCCGGTCTTCGACGGCGCCCGCGAGGACGAGATCTCCGGTCTCTTCGACTCGACGATCCCGAACCGCGACGGCGACCGCCTGGTCCAGTCGTCCGGCAAGGCCCGGATGTTCGACGGCCGCTCCGGCGAGCCGTTCCCGGACCCGATCTCCGTCGGCTACATGTACATCCTCAAGCTGCACCACCTGGTGGACGACAAGCTGCACGCCCGCTCCACCGGTCCGTACTCGATGATCACCCAGCAGCCGCTGGGCGGTAAGGCTCAGTTCGGTGGCCAGCGCTTCGGTGAGATGGAGGTGTGGGCGCTGGAGGCTTACGGCGCCGCGTACGCCCTCCAGGAGCTGCTGACCATCAAGTCCGACGACGTCACCGGCCGTGTGAAGGTCTACGAGGCCATCGTCAAGGGCGAGAACATCCCCGAGCCCGGCATCCCTGAGTCCTTCAAGGTCCTCATCAAGGAGATGCAGTCCCTGTGCCTCAACGTGGAGGTGCTGTCGTCCGACGGCATGTCCATCGAGATGCGCGACACCGACGAGGACGTCTTCCGCGCTGCGGAGGAGCTCGGTATCGACCTGTCGCGGCGCGAGCCGAGCAGCGTCGAAGAGGTCTGACGGGTCTGACCGGGGCGCAGGACTCCACCCCTCGCCCCGGTCTCTCCCCGGACCCCCAGTCAGACCCGAAGACACGACCCTGAAAGAGGGATTGACGACAAGTGCTCGACGTCAACTTCTTCGACGAGCTGCGGATCGGCCTCGCCACTGCTGACGACATCCGTCAGTGGTCCCACGGTGAGGTCAAGAAGCCGGAGACCATCAACTACCGCACCCTGAAGCCCGAAAAGGACGGACTCTTCTGCGAGAAGATCTTCGGTCCGACCCGGGACTGGGAGTGCTACTGCGGAAAGTACAAGCGCGTCCGCTTCAAGGGCATCATCTGTGAGCGCTGTGGCGTCGAGGTCACCCGCGCCAAGGTGCGCCGTGAGCGGATGGGCCACATCGAGCTGGCCGCTCCCGTCACCCACATCTGGTACTTCAAGGGCGTTCCGTCGCGTCTGGGCTACCTGCTCGACCTCGCCCCGAAGGACCTCGAGAAGGTCATCTACTTCGCCGCCTACATGATCACGTGGGTGGACGACGAGCGCCGCACGCGCGACCTGCCCTCGCTGGAGGCCCATGTCTCCGTCGAGCGCCAGCAGATCGAGCAGCGCCGCGACGCCGACCTGGAGGCTCGCGCCAAGAAGCTCGAGGCGGACCTCGCCGAGCTGGAGGCCGAGGGCGCCAAGGCCGATGTGCGCCGCAAGGTGCGCGAGGGCGCCGAGCGCGAGATGAAGCAGCTGCGCGACCGCGCCCAGCGCGAGATCGACCGTCTCGACGAGGTGTGGAACCGCTTCAAGAACCTCAAGGTCCAGGACCTGGAGGGCGACGAGCTGCTCTACCGCGAGCTGCGTGACCGCTTCGGCACGTACTTCATGGGTGGCATGGGCGCCGCCGCGCTTCAGAAGCGCCTGGAGTCCTTCGACCTCGACGAGGAGGCCGAGCGCCTCCGCGAGATCATCCGGACCGGCAAGGGCCAGAAGAAGACCCGTGCGCTCAAGCGCCTCAAGGTCGTCTCCGCCTTCCTCCAGACCCGCAACAGCCCCAACGGCATGGTGCTGGACTGCATCCCGGTGATCCCGCCGGACCTGCGTCCGATGGTGCAGCTGGACGGTGGCCGCTTCGCGACCTCCGACCTGAACGACCTGTACCGCCGCGTCATCAACCGCAACAACCGCCTCAAGCGTCTCCTTGACCTCGGTGCCCCCGAGATCATCGTGAACAACGAGAAGCGGATGCTCCAGGAGGCCGTCGACGCGCTGTTCGACAACGGCCGCCGCGGTCGCCCGGTGACCGGCCCCGGTAACCGCCCGCTGAAGTCCCTCAGCGACATGCTGAAGGGCAAGCAGGGTCGTTTCCGTCAGAACCTGCTCGGTAAGCGAGTCGACTACTCGGCCCGTTCGGTCATCGTCGTCGGCCCGCAGCTCAAGCTGCACCAGTGCGGTCTACCCAAGGCCATGGCGCTGGAGCTCTTCAAGCCGTTCGTGATGAAGCGCCTGGTGGACCTGAACCACGCGCAGAACATCAAGTCGGCCAAGCGCATGGTCGAGCGCGGCCGCACGGTCGTGTACGACGTGCTCGAAGAGGTCATCGCCGAGCACCCGGTGCTGCTGAACCGTGCGCCGACCCTGCACCGCCTGGGCATCCAGGCCTTCGAGCCGCAGCTGGTCGAGGGCAAGGCCATTCAGATTCACCCGCTCGTCTGCACCGCGTTCAACGCGGACTTCGACGGTGACCAGATGGCCGTGCACCTGCCGCTGTCCGCGGAGGCCCAGGCCGAGGCCCGCATCCTGATGCTGTCCTCGAACAACATCCTCAAGCCGGCCGACGGCCGCCCGGTGACCATGCCCACCCAGGACATGGTGCTCGGCCTCTTCTTCCTCACCACCGACGAGGAGGAGCGCGAGGTCATCGGTGAGGGGCGGTCCTTCGCCTCGGCCGCCGAGGCGATCATGGCGTTCGACGCCCGGGAGCTCTCGCTCCAGGCGAAGATCGACATCCGCTTCCCGATCGGCACCGTCCCGCCGCGCGGCTGGACCCCGCCGGTTCCGGAAGAGGGCGAGCCCGCCTGGACGCCGGGTGACAGCTTCCGGCTGCGCACCACGCTGGGCCGCGCGCTCTTCAACGAGCTGCTGCCCGAGGACTACCCGTTCGTCGACTACTCGGTGGGCAAGAAGCAGCTCTCCGAGATCGTCAACGACCTCGCCGAGCGCTACCCCAAGGTCATCGTCGCGGCGACGCTGGACAACCTGAAGGCGTCCGGTTTCCACTGGGCCACCCGCTCCGGTGTCACCGTCGCCATCTCCGACGTGGTCGTGCCCGAGGCCAAGAAGGCCATCATCGAGGGCTACGAGGCGCAGGACGAGAAGGTCCAGAAGCAGTACGAGCGTGGTCTGATCACCAAGGACGAGCGCACCCAGGAGCTGATCGCGATCTGGACCAAGGCGACCAACGAGGTTGCCGAGGCGATGAACGCGAACTTCCCGAAGACCAACCCGATCTTCATGATGGTCGACTCGGGCGCGCGCGGAAACATGATGCAGATGCGTCAGATCGCCGGTATGCGTGGTCTGGTGTCCAACGCGAAGAACGAGACCATCCCGCGGCCCATCAAGGCGTCGTTCCGTGAGGGTCTGTCCGTGCTGGAGTACTTCATCTCCACCCACGGTGCCCGTAAGGGTCTCGCGGACACCGCCCTGCGTACCGCCGACTCGGGTTACCTGACCCGTCGTCTGGTGGACGTCTCGCAGGACGTGATCATCCGCGAGGAGGACTGCGGCACCGAGCGTGGTCTGAAGCTCGCGATCGCGACCAAGGGCGCCGACGGCGTGCTGCGCAAGACCGACGACGTCGAGACCAGCGTGTACGCGCGCATGCTCGCCGAGGACGTCGTCGTGGACGGCAAGGTCATCGCGCCGGCCAACGTCGACCTGGGCGATGTGCTCATCGACCAGCTCGTGCGGCACGGCGTGGAGACGGTCAAGACCCGCTCGGTCCTCACCTGCGAGTCCGCCGTGGGCACCTGTGCCTACTGCTACGGCCGCTCGCTGGCGACCGGCAAGCTGGTGGACATCGGCGAGGCGGTCGGCATCATCGCCGCCCAGTCCATCGGTGAGCCCGGCACCCAGCTGACGATGCGGACCTTCCACACCGGTGGTGTGGCCGGTGACGACATCACCCAGGGTCTGCCGCGTGTCGTCGAGCTCTTCGAGGCCCGTACGCCCAAGGGTGTCGCCCCGATCTCGGAGGCGGCCGGCCGCGTCCGGATCGAGGAGACCGAGAAGACCAAGAAGGTCGTCGTCACTCCGGACGACGGCTCGGACGAGACGGCTTACGGCGTCTCCAAGCGAGCCCGTCTGCTGGTGGGCGAGGGCGACCACGTCGAGGTCGGCCAGCCGCTGACCCTCGGTGCGGTCAACCCGCACGACGTGCTGCGCATCCTCGGCCAGCGCGCCGTCCAGGTGCACCTGGTCGGCGAGGTCCAGAAGGTCTACAACTCGCAGGGTGTGTCGATCCACGACAAGCACATCGAGATCATCATCCGGCAGATGCTGCGCCGCGTGACGATCATCGAGTCCGGCGACGCGGAGCTGCTGCCGGGCGAGCTCGTGGAGCGCTCGCGCTTCGAGTCCGAGAACCGTCGTGTGGTCCAGGAAGGCGGCCACCCGGCCTCCGGCCGTCCGCAGCTGATGGGTATCACCAAGGCCTCGCTGGCGACCGAGTCGTGGCTGTCGGCGGCGTCCTTCCAGGAGACGACCCGGGTGCTCACCGACGCGGCGATCAACGCCAAGTCGGACTCCCTGATCGGCCTCAAGGAGAACGTGATCATCGGTAAGCTCATCCCGGCCGGTACGGGCCTGTCCCGCTACCGCAACATCCGGGTCGAGCCGACCGAGGAGGCGAAGGCCGCGATGTACTCGGCCGTCGGTTACGACGACATCGACTACTCGCCCTTCGGCACGGGCTCCGGCCAGGCGGTCCCGCTGGAGGACTACGACTACGGTCCGTACAACCAGTAGGTTCCAGGCCGGTAAAACCGGTCCTGACCTGCGCAGGGCGGCCACCCCATGGCGGGGTGGCCGCCCTGCGGCTATGCTGGCGGGCCGGTGTGCCTTGCCGCGTGTGCATTTGTTTTGACCGGAGCCGATGCGGTAGGTACGCTCTGACCTTGTGCCTGGGGTGTCCCTGGGCTCCCGTATGCGCACTCTTCAGCGGCCTCAGGGCCCGGAAGGGGCTCCCGGGAGACCGAGGTGTCGACACCAACAATCTGCACTCTCCCGCAATCTGCGCGGGGGTCTGCAGTGCGCGACACACCCGACCTCGTGGGTCGGAGAAACCCCAGGTTAGCTTTATCGAGACTGGCACACAGAAACCGGAGAAACGGTGCCTACGATCCAGCAGCTGGTCCGCAAGGGCCGGCAGGACAAGGTCGAGAAGAACAAGACGCCCGCGCTCGAGGGTTCCCCCCAGCGTCGTGGCGTCTGCACGCGTGTGTTCACGACCACCCCGAAGAAGCCGAACTCGGCCCTGCGTAAGGTCGCGCGTGTGCGTCTGACCAGTGGCATCGAGGTCACCGCTTACATTCCGGGTGAGGGCCACAACCTTCAGGAGCACTCCATCGTGCTCGTGCGTGGCGGTCGTGTGAAGGACCTGCCGGGTGTTCGTTACAAGATCATCCGTGGCTCCCTCGACACGCAGGGCGTCAAGAACCGCAAGCAGGCTCGCAGCCGCTACGGCGCCAAGAAGGAGAAGTAAGAATGCCTCGTAAGGGCCCCGCCCCGAAGCGCCCGGTCATCATCGACCCGGTCTACAACTCTCCTCTGGTGACCTCCCTCATCAACAAGGTGCTGCTGAACGGCAAGCGCTCCACCGCTGAGCGCATCGTCTACGGCGCCATGGAGGGTCTGCGCGAGAAGACCGGCAACGACCCGGTCATCACGCTGAAGCGCGCGCTGGAGAACGTGAAGCCGACCCTCGAGGTCCGCTCCCGCCGCGTCGGTGGCGCCACGTACCAGGTCCCGGTCGAGGTTCGCCCCGGCCGCTCCTCCACCCTCGCTCTGCGCTGGCTCGTGGGTTACTCCCGCGCCCGCCGCGAGAAGACCATGACCGAGCGCCTGCTGAACGAGCTGCTGGACGCCAGCAACGGTCTGGGCGCCTCCGTCAAGCGTCGCGAGGACACCCACAAGATGGCCGAGTCCAACAAGGCCTTCGCGCACTACCGCTGGTAGTCGCTACCCCCATCGAGAACCGAGAGAAGACTGAGCCATATGGCCACCACTTCACTTGACCTGGCCAAGGTCCGCAACATTGGGATCATGGCCCACATCGACGCGGGCAAGACGACCACCACCGAGCGGATCCTGTTCTACACCGGTGTGAGCTACAAGATCGGTGAGGTCCACGATGGCGCTGCCACCATGGACTGGATGGAGCAGGAGCAGGAGCGCGGCATCACGATCACGTCGGCCGCGACGACCTGTCACTGGCCGCTCGAGAACGTCGATCACACCATCAACATCATCGACACCCCGGGTCACGTCGACTTCACCGTCGAGGTGGAGCGCTCGCTGCGCGTGCTCGACGGCGCCGTGACGGTGTTCGACGGTGTGGCCGGTGTGGAGCCGCAGTCGGAGACTGTGTGGCGTCAGGCGGACCGCTACGGCGTTCCGCGTATCTGCTTCGTCAACAAGCTCGACCGCACCGGTGCCGAGTTCCACCGCTGTGTGGACATGATCGTGGACCGCCTGGGCGCGGTTCCGCTGGTCATGCAGCTGCCCATCGGTACCGAGGCCGACTTCAAGGGCGTCGTCGACCTCGTCACCATGAAGGCGTTCGTCTGGTCCGCCGAGGCGACCAAGGGCGAGATGTACGACACCGTCGACATCCCCGACACCCACCTCGAGGCCGCCGACGAGTGGCGCGGCAAGCTCCTCGAGGCCGTCGCCGAGAACGACGAGCAGATGATGGAGCTGTACCTGGAGGGCGAGGAGCCCACCGTGGAGCAGCTGAACGCGGCGATCCGCCGTATCACCATCGCCTCCACCGGCACCGAGGGCTCGCCGACGATCACCCCCGTGTTCTGTGGCACCGCCTTCAAGAACAAGGGTGTGCAGCCGCTGCTCGACGCGGTCGTGCGCTACCTGCCTTCGCCGCTGGACATCGAGGCCGTCGAGGGCCACTCGGTGAAGGACCCCGACGAGATCATCAAGCGCAAGCCGTCCGAGGACGAGCCGTTCGCGGGCCTTGCGTTCAAGATCATGAGCGACCCGCACCTCGGCAAGCTCACCTTCGTCCGGGTCTACTCGGGCCGCATGGAGACCGGCACCCAGGTGCAGAACTCCGTGAAGGGCAAGAAGGAGCGCATCGGCAAGATCTACCGGATGCACGCCAACAAGCGTGAGGAGATCGACTCGGTGGGTGCCGGCGACATCGTCGCCGTCATGGGTCTCAAGCAGACCACCACCGGCGAGACCCTCTGCGACCCGGCGAACCCGGTGATCCTGGAGTCGATGGACTTCCCGGCCCCGGTCATCGAGGTCGCCATCGAGCCCAAGTCGAAGGGCGACCAGGAGAAGCTGGGTGTGGCCATCCAGCGCCTCGCTGAGGAGGACCCGTCCTTCCGGGTCAAGACCAACGAGGAGACCGGCCAGACCATCATCGCGGGTATGGGCGAGCTGCACCTCGATGTGCTGGTCGACCGTATGAAGCGCGAGTTCAAGGTCGAGGCCAACGTCGGTAAGCCGCAGGTGGCCTACCGCGAGACGCTCCGCAAGAGCGTCGACCGGGTCGACTACACGCACAAGAAGCAGACCGGTGGTTCGGGCCAGTTCGCGAAGGTCCAGATCGCCATCGCGCCGCTCGAGGGCGACGGCTACGAGTTCGAGAACAAGGTCACCGGTGGCCGTATCCCGCGGGAGTACATCCCGTCCGTGGACGCGGGCTGCCAGGAGGCCATGGAGTTCGGCGTGCTCGCGGGCTACCCGCTGACCGGCGTCAAGGTCACGCTTCTCGACGGTGGCTACCACGAGGTCGACTCCTCCGAAATGGCCTTCAAGATCGCCGGCTCGATGGCCTTCAAGGAGGCCGCCCGCAAGGCCTCCCCGGCCCTGCTGGAGCCGATGATGAAGGTCGAGGTCACCACGCCCGAGGACTACATGGGCGACGTGATCGGTGACATCAACTCCCGCCGTGGACAGATTCAGTCCATGGAGGACCGCAGTGGCGCCAAGCTGGTCACCGGCCTGGTTCCGCTGTCGGAGATGTTCGGTTACGTGGGTGACCTCCGGAGCAAGACCTCCGGTCGCGCCAGCTACTCCATGCAGTTCGACTCCTACGCCGAGGTTCCCAAGAGCGTCGCCGAGGAGATCATCGCGAAGGCCAAGGGCGAGTAAGGCGGATTCATCCGCGTTTCTCACCCTTTAGGCTGGAGCAAAGGCATCGGGGCAATCCGTCGCAGATCGCTCATCGTGGCGTCTGTGACGGGCCCCGGCCGCCGGCCCCCACACGAATACGGCGAAGGGCATCCCCCTCGGGGTCCTGGCCGGTTCGGTAAGACCACCTGAACCCATCCGCAAAGTGTGGATGCGTACAGAACCACTCCACAGGAGGACCCCAGTGGCGAAGGCGAAGTTCGAGCGGACTAAGCCGCACGTCAACATCGGCACCATCGGTCACATCGACCACGGTAAGACGACCCTTACCGCGGCGATCACCAAGGTGCTGCACGACAAGTACCCGGACCTGAACGAGGCCTCGGCCTTCGATCAGATCGACAAGGCTCCTGAGGAGCGTCAGCGCGGTATCACCATCTCCATCGCGCACGTCGAGTACCAGACGGAGTCGCGTCACTACGCGCACGTCGACTGCCCGGGTCACGCGGACTACATCAAGAACATGATCACCGGTGCCGCGCAGATGGACGGCGCCATCCTCGTGGTCGCCGCCACCGACGGCCCGATGCCGCAGACCAAGGAGCACGTGCTCCTGGCCCGCCAGGTCGGCGTTCCGTACATCGTTGTCGCCCTGAACAAGGCCGACATGGTGGACGACGAGGAGATCATGGAGCTCGTCGAGCTGGAGGTGCGTGAGCTCCTCTCCGAGTACGAGTTCCCGGGCGACGACCTTCCGGTCGTCAAGGTCTCGGCGCTCAAGGCGCTCGAGGGCGACAAGGAGTGGGGCGAGTCCGTCCTCAAGCTGATGGAGGCCGTGGACGAGGCCATCCCGCAGCCCGAGCGCGACGTTGACAAGCCGTTCCTGATGCCGATCGAGGACGTCTTCACCATCACCGGTCGCGGTACGGTCGTCACCGGCCGTATCGAGCGCGGTGTGCTGAAGGTCAACGAGACCGTCGACATCATCGGCATCAAGACCGAGAAGACCACCACCACGGTCACCGGCATCGAGATGTTCCGCAAGCTGCTCGACGAGGGCCAGGCCGGTGAGAACGTCGGTCTGCTGCTCCGTGGCATCAAGCGCGAGGATGTCGAGCGCGGCCAGGTCATCATCAAGCCCGGTTCGGTCACCCCGCACACCGAGTTCGAGGCCCAGGCCTACATCCTGTCGAAGGACGAGGGTGGTCGCCACACCCCGTTTTTCAACAACTACCGTCCGCAGTTCTACTTCCGTACCACGGACGTGACGGGCGTTGTGACCCTCCCCGAGGGCACCGAGATGGTCATGCCGGGCGACAACACCGAGATGTCGGTCCAGCTGATCCAGCCGATCGCCATGGAGGAGGGCCTGAAGTTCGCCATCCGTGAGGGTGGTCGGACCGTCGGCGCCGGCCAGGTCACCAAGATCAACAAGTGACCTGACGCTCCACGGAGCGGGCTGTTCCAAGGCCCCGCACCCCCGTCCGCGAGGACGGTGGCGCGGGGCCTTTGGCGTCTTTCCGGAACGGCGGTGCCTACGCCCGGGAGGTGGGGCGGGGGTGCCAGATCCACGGGGTGGAGCCGGGGGACATGCCCACGACCCGCACCTGCTCGCCCTCGCCCGGCAGCAGCGCGGGCGTGCCCACGGGGACCAGCCGGCTCGCGGAGCGCAGCGGCCTGGCGCCGGGGGACGTGCCGTACTGGACCTGGACCTCGCCGTCCAGGCCCCGGCCCAGCAGCAGGAGCGGCCCCTGGCGGCCGCCGGAGGTGGCCAGGGCGTGGGCGGTGACCGGGCCATAGCCCTCGAACTGGCGCAGCGGCAGGTCCGCGCCGTTGCCGTGGAGGTACGGCACCGGGTCGGCGGGGGAGCGGTACACGAGCGCGATCGACCCGTCCGGGGCGGGCACGGCGCCCGGCTGCACGCCGGGCAGCGGCAGGCCCGCGAGCGGCCGGAGCGCCACCGGGCCGCCCGGCCGGTCCTGGGCCCAGTGGTGCACGGTGTCGCGGCCCGCGGCGACGACATGCACCCGCGCCTGCTGGTCGAGCAGCACGGTCAGCCCGTCCTGGATCTCGGCTCCGCCCAGCCGCTCCCAGGGCCCCCAGCGCCCGGCCGCGTCCCGTACCCGGGTGGCCAGGCCCTTGTCTGCGGTGCGCACGAAGAGGTGGACCCGCCCATCGGGGGTGGCCACGGCCGTCGGACAGCCGACCCGGCGCCCCCGCTCGGGGTCGCCCTCGGGGGTGCCGAGGCCCGTCCAGGCCCGGAACTGTCCGCCCGGGGTGTGCTGTTCCAGCGCCACCAGCTCGCGGGTGTTGGCGCCCCCCTGCCCGTCCAGTGCGGAGAAGCGCAGCGCGATCAGCACCTCGCGGCCCCGGGAATCCCGCACCGCGCACAGCGCCGGGGCCAGCGGCCCGCCGCCCAGGCCCCGCGGGGGGCCGAAGCGCCCGCTGCCGGGGGCGGTCTCGCGCCACCGGACGGCCTGGGCGCCCAGCACCCCGTACGCGACGACCGCGCCGTCGCGGTCGGCGAGGGGCGTGGGCAGGGCGCCGGGGTAGCGGTAGTGGGTGGAGCGGATCCAGCCCTTGCGGTTGGTCAGCGGCCGGGTGCCGCCCTGGCCGTAGTCGCCGCAGCCCGCCTGGTTGCCGCAGTTCCACAGCGGGCTGCCGCCGTACGCCGCCACGGCGCGGGCCTTCTGCGTGACCACGGCGGGCGGCAGATTGTGCGGCCAGCGCTGGTTGTAGTAGCCGCGGAACGAGGTGGTCGTGAAGCGCGGCGCCCGCCTCCCGCGCCCCGGGCCACCCCCGTCCGCCCACTGCGCGATGGCCTTCCAGGCGAACAGCGCGACCGGGGTGTGGTCCCGGTGGTCGGAGCAGCCCGGCTGGTCGTTGTCGCGGGGGTGGGTTGCGTCGTGCACCTGGAAGTCGGGGTCCGGGTCCAGGGTGTGGATCACGGTGGGCCGGTAGCGGTCCATGATCCTGACGAGCACGTCGACCAGGGTCTGGTGGCCGTAGGTGCTGGGGGTCCTGACCGGGGAGCCGGTGGCGACCAGCGTGCGCATGACGATGCCCGGGACGTCCCACAGCTGGGGAATCCGCACCTGGCCCGCGGACAGCATGGCGATGTTGAGAAAGATCAGCCGCACGCTGCGCCCGCCGCTCGCCAGCACATTGGTCTCCGCGGTCACCCCGCGGGGCAGCTCCAGCACCGAGCGCTCCCAGCGGGTGAACCGGTCGACCCCCAGCATCTGGGCGTATGCCTGGCGCAGCCCCTGGTGGCGGGCGGAGGAGTAGGCCGCCTTGTCCACGTGCGGCAGCGGCGTACCGGCCTCGCGGTTGATCCCCGCCGCCTCGCCCGCCGTCACATACACGCAGACCACGGGCACCCCGGCGGTCAGCATGTGCTCGGCGTCCGGGTTCATGAAGTACAGGTCGTCGTCGGGGTGGGCCAGGATCTGAAGCAGCAGCGCGTTCTCCTCGCCCGCGAACGACTCCGCGGCGCGCGGCGACAGCGGCCGGGCCGGGATGGTGGGGGCGGGCGAGGCACCCGAAGAACGGCTACAGGCCGCGGTGGTGGCGGCGGTGAGGGCGGCCAGCGCGGCGAGCGCCTGCCTGCGGCTGGGCTTGTGCCCAGCGGCAGGCGAGGAGGTTCGAATGTTCAACCTGGTGACCCCGTCCCTTTGCGCAGCACGTTGTATCCGGCTGCTTCTCCGTGCTATGGGACGGCTGGTGATCTTGAGAGGTTGTCCAGGTTGGGCATGGTGTCGGTCACGAATCGGGCAAGAGTTGGTTTGTCGCTGCCCGGTCGCTGTCCGGTCGGTGCCCGGTCCGGGCAGGATTGCGCGCCGCGATGGGCCGGAGCAACGCCGCCCGGCCTCGCGGCAGTCGCGGCAGAGGCCGGGCAGGGTGGTGCGCGGAAGGGGCGCGAGCCTCGGGACGGGAGCGGGTCAGGCCGTCCAGGTTTCGTCGTCCGGGTACGCGATGTAGTTGCCCTCTGTCAGGGCCACCATGAAGCTGTACTTACGGCCCTCGACGAGGTTCCATCCGGCGACGGAGGCGTCACGGCGCTTGCAGTTGCCGTTGCCGCCGACGGTGAGAGTGCGGGTCTGGCCGGTTTTGGGGTCGTAGATCTCGGCGTAGGCGGCGAAGCCGTCGGCCTCGATGTCGCAGAGCTCGATGATGTCGCCGTCGGCCTCGAACCGCAGGCGGGCACCGGGGTCCCCGTCGTCCGAGTGGATCGTGTGGTCCCAAGCGATGGCGTGGGCGTTCGGCGAGGCCAGGACAGGCAGCGCGACGGCGGCGGCGAGGACCGCGCCGGCCCGCAGGACGGATCCCTTGGCGGGTCTCCGAAGCTTGGGCATAGGTGCTCCTTGATCTTCCCCCATCACGGGCCACGTCAACGGGCCCGTGATGCAGTGGACTTGTGGCGGAAGACTAGCCAGGGTGTTTCCGGCCATGAACAACTTCCCGCGCTTGTTGAGCATCTCCTGAGCTAGTGCCTGCGGTATCAGGCAAGTAGCGCCGGATCGCGCTGGATGCCGCCGGCTCCCGGATTGCGGCGGCCGCCGACGGGAGGCACGGTGGTGTCGAGGCCGTTTGGGCGAGGCCGAAGGCACACGGCCTCCATTCGGGCAGGCTTACGGAGGTGTGGTACATGCCAGCGAAGAACCCAGAGCACGGGAGTGCCCACGAGGTCTCCTTGCCGCCTGAAGTCAAGTTGCTCCAGGAAGTCACTCCACCCTTCTTTCCCGAAGGTGGTTCGGGAATGACCATTCTCGTCGAGTGGCCTCCCAGTCACCCCGGGCTCCCTCCGCATCGCCACTCGGGCCCGTCGTTCGGCTACGTGATGGAGGGCGCGCTCCGGTTCGAGCTCGAGGGTGAGCCGGAGCGTGTGGTCGAGGCCGGTGGGACGTTCTGGGAGCCAGGCGGTGACGTGATCCACTACCAGGACGGCAACGCCCTGTCGGACGCACAGACCAAGTTCGTGGTGATCATGGTGTGCGCGCCGGGTCAGCCGATGCTCACGCTGGTGGACGAGGAGGAGCTGAAGGAACGGGCGCACCTGCGCGCCCCGCGTCCCTTGTAGTAGCGGCTTCGGCCGTCACGCCGTTGAACGCCATGGCGGCCCGTGCCGGAGCCTGCTCGGTCTCTCGGCAGTCGCGGCAGAAGCCGGGGCTGGGTGCGCGGAAGGCGCGGTCGCAGCCGTCGCAGTTCTGGAGGGGGACGGGGCGCGATCCGGGCTCGGCCGCGGGAAGCGGTGGTGGCAGCAGCACGGTGAGGCGGTGCGTGAGCAGAGCGGCCGGGTGGCGCAGGTCGGGTGGGAGGCCCGCGGTCAGGGTTCGGCGTACGGCGTCCGGGGCGGCGCCGCGCTCCAGCCAGGCGGCGACGCCCGGGGCGAGGCGGCGTACGTCGTGCTCGGAGAGCAGTAAGCGGGCGTCGTCGCGGCGCAGTTCGGCGAGGAGCGCGGTGGCGGTGTGGTGGCGCTGTGGGGCGGGTGCGTTGGGGTGGGGGAGCGGTGGCGGCGCGGGGCGGTCGGGCCGCGCGGGGGCGGCATCGCTGCTCGGCGGTGGTGTGGTGGCTGCCGGGGGCGGTACGGCGCGCTCGGGCGCGACCGGCTTGGTCACGGGCTCGGCCGCGCGGCGGGTGCCAGTCGCTCGGGGGACGTTGTAGGAGAGCGTCCGCGTGACGATCCGCCCCTCGGGCGTACGCTCCCGGATCCGCCTGATGTACCCGTACTCCTCCAACTCCCGCAGCGCGGCGGCGACCCGGTCCCGCCCTTCCGTGAACTTCCCGGCCAGCGTGCGGATGTCCACGGCGGCCCCGTCGGGCAGCGACTGGATGTGCGCGCCGAGCCCGATCGCGGTCAGGGAAAGGTCGCGGTTCTGGGTGAGGTGATCGCCGATGATCGTGTATCGCTTGGGCTGGTAGTCACTGATCTGGGTGACGCCGCTTGCGGATCGGCGAACCTCGGAACGGGCGCGCGGGCGCGCGCTAAGCTGCTGCTCAGCCATCGGGAAGTTGCTTCTTCCTCGTTGGTCAGGCCCTCGATCGGGATCGCTAGTCCCGGCCGGGGGCCGTCGCATGTCTGGGGTTGTTGAGCCCGAGCCTGCCCCGCCGAACCGCTTGAGCGCCAGCCCGGTCGGGCGGAATCACCCGCGCGGGTGACGGGGGTGGGGTTTGGTTGGGTTGGGTGGGTTCTTTCCAGGGGTTCTTTGTCTTTGACCACCCGAGGCCGAGGCGCCCAGGCCGCCGGGGCCCGTCTTTCCGGGCTTCGGTGACGCCGCTGGCTCGGCGTGCGAACATCCACGCGTTTTGCCGGATTGATCGCTTCCGCTGCCAGTTGATCACCAATTTCGGTGATTGTCGTATCTCGGTAGTAGGGTCGTGCGCCACGGCGGTTGACGGACAACCACCCATGTCGGTCAAGGCTGTTGGGGAGGGCGTGCATGGTCGGGCGGGAGCTGTCTGCCGCGGATCATCCGACTGCCCGCGCGAGGGGCGCTGCCTGGCCATTCCCGTGCCGGGCACGCCGCAGACCGCCGCGCTGCCACGCAGTATGGCCACCGTGGGCGATCTGCTGCTGGTGCTGTCCAGCCGCTCCGTCGCCCCCACGACGCCACTCGCGCTGGTCTGAGCTGCCGCATGGACTTGTGGTGAGTTTGAGACGGCGACGCGCCGAAGCGGAGGCGTGTCGCCGTCTCAAACTCACCACAAAGTCGCTGACATTGGGGCTGGCGGGCGTGATAGGCGGCCCGGGATGCCGGACGCCGCTTCGGACGGACGAGGTCAGGGGCGGAGGGTGAGTTCAGCCCACACCGTCTTGCAGATCAGCTCGGGTGCGACGCCCCAGCGGTCCGCCAACTCCTCGACGAGCAGAAGTCCGTGACCGTTCTCGCGGGGGGGCGTTCGCACCTTCTTTGGGGCGGATGGTCGGCAGCCGTTCCGGGCAGGGGGCCCGCATCTCGATGTGGAGGGTGTCGCCGGTGACGCTGAGCGTGAGACGGAAGTTCCGGCCCGGTACGCGGCCGTGCATTCGTCGATGACCTTGACACGATTGCGGCAGTAAGCGTCGGCACGATGATCCGCGATGGCTATGGCGGCCCTGACACCTGCCATGCCCTCTACTGTGCGCTTCCTCGCGCCGAGTTCACAGGTATGTCGATTCTGCTGACGGACAATGAGGGCGGGTATCCGCCCGGGGTTCCGACCGTCGATATCGACTCGCCCGGCATGCTGGGATTCCACTGATCTGGTCTGCGCGCCTGAGAGGGCGCGAACGAGTCAGGAGAGCCAGTCGGCGTAGCGGGTGGGGGCGAGGTGGGCGTCCGGGTCGGTGAGGACGTCGCCCTTGACGACGGCGAACATGCCGGCGGTGGGGTCGGTGACGACGGTGCGGTTGTCGCCCTTGTGGGAGAGGGTGATCCGGCCCAGCTCGTCCAGAGGGAAGATCTCGGGGCCGCCGATGTTGCGAATGCCGTTCAGCGGGGCGCCCGCGGCGACCTCCGCCACCGCGTTGGCCACGTCCTTGGCGGCGATCGGCTGGATCGGCGTGGCGGGCAGCCGGACGGTGTCGGCGTCGGCGGTCCAGGACATCGCCGCGTCCATGAACTCCATGAACTGCGTCGCCCGGACGATCGAGTAGGGGATCGGCCCGGCCGCGAGAATCTGCTCCTGGAGCGCCTTGGCCTGGTAGTAGTCCAGCTCCGGCACCTGGTCCGTGCCGACGATCGAGAGGATGACGAAGTGGCCGACGCCGCCCTTGTGGGCCGCGGCCAGGAGGTTGTCCATCGAGGTCTGGAAGAAGGCCGGGGAGGCTTCGTCGAAGGTCGGGGAGTTGGTCAGGTTGACGACGACGTCGGCTCCCGCCACCGCCTCGTCCAGCCCCTGGCCGCTGATGACGTCGACTCCGGTGGACTGCGAGTGCGGTATCGCCTCGTGCCCGGCGGCGTTCAGATTCTTGACGACCTGCGACCCGATCAGCCCGGTACCGCCGATGACTGCGAACCTCATGATGTTCCTTTCGGTGTGATATGTGGGTAATGCGCCATATGAACAACTATGCGGGCGCGACGAGAAACAGCGACTCGATCAGCTGAGGCGGGCGGTGTCAGTGACCATCGAGGAACGTGACCGTCTCGTCGAGCGGCGCCCGGTGCGTACGGGTGTCATCCGCCGTGTCGTCCTCGTACCCGATCGACATGCCGCAGAAGAGGATGAGCTCGTCCGGGGGTGACAGGACCTCCGCGACGCTCCTGTGGAACTTCGCCCATGCCATCTGTGGGCAACTGTGCAGCCCTTCGGCGCGGAGCAGCAGCATGACGGTCTGTAGGAACATGCCGGCGTCGGCCCATTGGGGCGAGCCCATGTCGCGGTCGATGTAGCAGAACAGTGCGGCGGGCGCGCCGAAGCAGTTCCAGTTCGCGGAAGCGGCTCTCTGGCGCGCCTCCAGGTCCTCGCGCGGAATGCCGAGTGCGCCGTAGCGCTGCTCACCGAAGGCGGATCGGCGCTCGCGGTACGGGGACTTCAGCGCGGGCGGGTACTGCTCGTACTCCGGCTCGTCCCAGGGGTCGCCCGTGGCCAGGCGCTCGCAGGCGCGCTTCTTGACCTCGGCCAGCGGTCCGCCGGTCAGTACGTAGGCGTGCCACGGCTGAATGTTCGATCCGGACGGCGACCAGGCCGCGGCGGAGAGCACGCGCTCCAGCGTCTCCCTCGGGACGGGCCGGTCGGCGAATCCACGCACCGCCCGTCGGCTCGTGACTGCCTCGTAGACGTCCATGATCGCCTGCCTCCCAGCTGCTCGACGTGTCCGTCTCCGTTACACTCGCAATTGTATCATTCGATACCGTCGCGACCGTAACTAACATCGAGCGCGAATCCTCAGCCCCGGGTTCCCCGCCTCGGGCGCCACTCTTTGGAGAAAGTCCATGGTCACGCTGTTGCACCTCGACTCGTCCGTGCTCCCCGGCGAGGTGTCCTCGTCCCGTTCGATCACGAACGTCTTCCGCAAGGCGTGGGAGGAGCAGCACCCGCAGGGCACGGTGATCTACCGCGACCTCGCCGCCGACCCTGTGCCGCACATCACCGCCGCCGCCTGGTCCGCTGGTTTCACCGCCCCGTCCGAGCGCACTCCGGAGCAGTCCGCCGCGTTCGCCGCGCGCGAGAAGCTCATCGAGGAACTGGAGCAGGCGGACGCCGTCCTGATCGGCGCTCCCATGCACAACTACTCGATCCCGTCGACCCTCAAGGCGTGGCTGGACAACGTGTTCCTGATGGGCCGCACCGCGGGCGAGGCCCCCTCCGCCCAGGGCACCCCGGTCACCGTCGTCGCCAGCCGCGGCGGCTCCTACGCGCCGGGCACCCCGCGCGAGGGCTTCGAGTTCGTGCTGAACTACCTGGAGGCCGTATTCAAGGGCGCCCTCGGCCTGGACCTCGACTTCATCGTCCCGGAGCTCACCATGGCCCCCCGCAACCCGGCCATGTCGGAACTGGTCCCCCTCTACGAGGCCTCCCGCGAGCGCGCCTTCGAGGAAGCGGCCGGCATGGCCAAGGAACTCGCGGAGCGCTTCGCCGCGAAAACCGCGTGAGACGAAGCGCGCCTGTGCGGCCGGCTGCCCGCCGGCCGCACAGGCGCGCTTATGCGATGCCGCCTGAGGGGTGAGCGAACCGGGTCAGCAGATCCGTCAGCCGCTCGGGCTCACCGGGACCCAGTTCGGCAACCAGGCGCTCACCCAGCGGCTCCGCCGCCACATGAGCCGCTTCGAAAAGTTCGAGTCCCTGAGGCGTGATCTCCACCGCCCGCACCCGCCGGTCTCCCGGAACGGTCTTGCGTGCGACCAGCCCCTTGCGCTCCAGGTCGTCCACGACCCGCATGATTCCCGCTTTGTCCGACCCTGTTGCCGCCGCCAGGTCGCGCTGCACCGTGGCCCCCCGGTTGACCAGCTCGATCAGCACGGCGAAATGCCGCAACTCGATGCCGAGCGGCCGCAGCGCCTCCGTCATCACCGAGGCCGCGTGCCAGTGCGCCCGGCGGAGCAGCAAGCCGAGGGCGAACGGCGATTCGTCCCCGGGGCGGTCGGTCGCGCGCGAGGCGGTGGGTCGGTGAGGAACGTCGGCGGTCATGAGGCCACGGTACAGCTGCCCATTCATTCGATACGGTTTCGTTTGAAACTGCTTGATCGGCAGCCGACGTGCGGTTATGCCTCGGCCTTCTGCATGATCTCCAGCAGGCTGGAGAAGCTGTCTGCCGCGTGGCCCGCCTCCATGCCGCGCCGAAAGAGGCCGGTGACCGCGGCCGGGAGGGCAGTGTCGACGCCGGCGTCGGCGTTCGTGTGCAGGACGTGCTCGACGCTGGCCATGCCCATCGCCAGCCGGTCCACGTCACCGACGTGGTTGCCCGCGTCGATGCGCTCGGCGTAGAAGGCGAAGAAGCCGGGCAGCGAGTTCGCCGTGTCAGTGGCGTGCCGCAGAACGTCGGCCGCCGCCAGGCCGTTCGCCTTGGCGAGGGCGATCGCCTGCCAGTAGCTCAGCATCGAGGTCCAGAACATGACCATGCCGAGTTGGTAGAAGAGCGCGGCGAGCCCCGGGTCCTCGCCCCGGTAGTCGGTCCGGCCGGTCACGACTTCCAGTACATCCCGGTGCTTGTCGAAGGCCTCGCGCGGGCCGCTGTAGAAGGTGAGCGACTCGGACTGCCCGACCCCGGAGGGTGACACGGTGACGCCGCCGGTGAGGTGCGTGGCGCCCCGCTCGGCCGCCCAGCGAGCGGCGGCGCGGGCCCGCTCGGGGGTGTCGGAGCTGAGGTTGACCAGGACGCGGCCGGTCAGCGCGGTCTCGGCGGGGCCGAGTACGTCGTACACGGCCGCATAGTCGGTGAGGCTGAGGATCGCCATCTCGTTGGCAGCGAGCGCCTCCTCGACGCTCGGCGCGAGCGTCGCGCCGCGGGCCACCAGGGCGTCCGCGCGGGACGGGGTGCGATTCCACAGGGTGACCTCGTATCCGCGGTCCAGGAAGGCCGTGGCCATCGCCTGGCCCATGGGGCCGAGCCCGATGACGGTGACCGACTGCTGCGTGGTGTTGCTGCTCATGCCGGGATCTGGACCTCTCGCTAAAACGAACGCTCTATTTAGAGAATGCCGGGAACGTACCACAGCTCTGGAATGAACGCTCTACTCAGTCGCGCCGGTACGGTGATCACATGCAGACCAGCACCCGGGACCGGATCGTCGTCGCGGCGGCACGCCTCCTGCAACGGCAGGGGTACGTCGGCACGGGGATCAAGCAGATCGCCAAGGAGGCGCAGGCCACCCTCGGCTCCGTGTACCACTTTTTCCCCGGCGGCAAGGAGGCCGTCGCCGTGGCGGCGATCAAGTACAGCGACCAGGAGTTCGCGACGCTCCTACGGAAGGCGCTGGACGGCGAAGAGGACCCGGCGGAGGCGGTGGACGCCTGCGCCCGGCGGCTCGCGACGGAGCTGCGCGAGTCGGGCTGGGTCGACGGCTGCCCCGTCACGGCAGCCGCCCTGGAGACGCTCGGCACGGACTCGGAGATCCAGCAGGCGTGCGCGGACGCGCTGCGCGGCTGGGAGGGGTTGGTCCTCGACAAACTGCTGCGTAGCGGCCTCGTGGCCGAAGGGGCGCGGGAGCTGGCGACCACGATCATCAGCGCCTTGGAGGGGGCGGAGGTCACGGCGCAGGTCCTCCGTAGTGAGGAGCCTTTGCTGGCGGCGGGTCGGCAGATGGCCCGCCTGGTGCGCTCGTACGACGTCCGGCCATCCCGCTAGCGAGCCCCCGAAGGTGGTTCTGAGGGCAATGCGTACCGCACGCCGGTGAGCTGCTCCGAGAGCACCCACAGCCGACGGGCCGTAGCGGAGTCCTGGATGGCGCGTTCGCGGCCGCGGAGGACGGGCTCGCCACGGAGCTGGAACGGGCCATCGGGCACGACGTAGCTCCCCCCGGGCAGGCCGGGGACGGTCGAGGCGTACAGGGAGCTCTTGGCGCCGGCCGGTGTGGGGCGGAAGGCGATGCGCAGGAGCAGACGTGTGAGGGTTCCGTATACGCGGCCCCGGGTGCCGTTGGCGCCGCCGGTGAGCACGTTGGAGCGGGTGAGGCCGGGAGCGACGGCCATGCTGCGCAGCCTCAGCCCGGCGGCCTCGGCCCTTCGCTGTAGCTCCATGGCGAAGTAGAGATTGGCCCGCTTGGACTGCACGTAGGCGAACGCCGTTCGGTAGCGGCGCTCGGCGTTGAGGTTGGTCATGTCGAATCGGGCGAACCGCTGGCCCTCGCTGCTGACGGTGACCACACGGGGGTCGGGGGCGGCCAGCAGGTGGGGCATGAGGAGGCCGGTGAGTGCGAATGTGCCGAGGTGGTTGATGCCGAACTGGGACTCGAAGCCGTCGGCGGTCCGGGAGAACGGCACCATGGCGACGCCGGCGTTGTTGACCAGGAGATCGAGCCGGTCGTGGCTCCAGCGCTCGGCGAAGTCGCGGATGGATTTCAGGTCTGCGAGGTCGAGCATGCGCAGTTCGGTGCGGGCACCGGGGACTTCGGTCCGCAGCCGCTCCACCGCGTACCGGCCGCGCTCGTGGCTGCGGCAGGCGAGGACGACATGGGCGCCCCGGCGGGCGAGTTCGCGAGCGGTGACGTACCCGATGCCGCTGTTGGCGCCGGTGACGACGGCCAGTCGCCCCGACTGGTCAGGGATGGAATCCGGTGTCCAGCTCGGACGCGGAACCTCACGGGTCATGGGGGCCTCGATCCATGGGTCGGACGTATTGCAACTCTCAGTTGCGATAGCCTGATCCTGTCGCATGTTTCACCACCAACGCAACTGGGAGTTGCAATGGAGTCTGCTGGGTCGCCCTCAAGGCGCGTCCCCGCTGTCGGGCGAGGCAACAAGATGCGCGTCGCCGTGCTGGAGGCGGCCATCGCCGAGCTCACGGAGACCGGGTACGCGGCCCTGACCGTCGAAGGCGTCGCCCGGCGGGCCGGTGTGCACAAGACGACGATCTACCGGAACTGGAAAGACGCTGACGGCCTTGTCGCCGACGCGCTGGCCGGCCGCTTCTCCGCGGACATCCCGATCCCTGACACCGGGGCGGTGGAGAGTGACCTGCGCGCGCTGGCCCGCTCCCTCGTCGCCACCATGACCACGCGAGCGGGCCGGGCCCTGCTCGTCACCGTCCTCTCGGACGCCGTACGCATCCCCCAACTCGCCGACGTCAAGCGCGCGCTCTTCGACGACCGCTTCCGGCGGGCGGAACCCGTTGTCACCCGAGCCGTTGAGCGGGGCGAACTCCCCGCGGACACCGACCCCGCCGAACTCCTGAAGGCCCTCGCCGCGCCGATCTACTTCCGGCTCGTGTTCACCGGCGAGCCGGTCGACGAGGCGACCGCGGACCAGGCCGTGCGCGTTGCGCTGGCCGCCGCGCACGCCGGCGTGCTGTCGGCGGGCGGGCCGGGGGCCGGGTAGTCGTCACGTGTCGTCACGGGACCGCCGGGCCCCCGATGTACTCGCCGTCCCTGTCATAGGGCCACTCGTTGGCGACGCAGCCCTTGAGCCCGTATATCTGCTGCATCATCACCGGCGCCCGCTCGCCCTTCCCCGGGCAGGTCTCGTGGCCGCGGCCGATGCGGTGGCCGACCTCGTGGTTGATGATCAGGGCCCGGTAGCCGCTGATGGGGCCGGAGAACTCCGGCGAGCCGGTGTTCCAGCGCTTGAGGTTGACCATGATCTGGGTGCCGGCGTCGCAGTTGACCTCGCCGTGGGTGTCCAGGCCCACGGCGCCGCAGATCTTGTCGACCGTGTCCGGGGTGGCGATCTTCACCTCGAAGTCGGAGGGGCCGTCGGACACCAGCTGGAAGGAGTGACGGCCGTCCCCGGTCCAGCCGCGCTTGTCGGCCAGGACCGCCGCGATCTCGGCCGCCGCGCGCTTCGGATCGATGCCGGTGCCGTTCTCCACCTGCACCTTGTACCGCCGCAGATCACTTCCCTCGCCGATCACCGCGCCGGAGGACTTCGCGGTGACGAAGACGCCGGTTGCGGTGGCGGGCGAGTCCGCGCGGGACGAGGGCGAGGGTCTCGACGTGGCCGAGATGGCGTCGGGCGGCGGGGTCGACGGGTCCGCGGCGCGGGCCGTGCCGTTGCCGCCGTCGTCGCGTAAGGCGAACACGACACCGGCGATCAGGGCCGCACCGGCGGCCAGCGCCACCACCACGTTCCGGGGGCGGGTGCTCGGGGCGCGCCGCCGTCGCGAGGACGAGGCGGACGGGCCGGGGGTCTGCTCGGGGGCCTGCGCGGTGAAGGTCATGGGGGCACTTCCAGCGGGTGAGGGCGGGGCGGGCGAATGGGCCGCGGCGTTCGGCCCGCGTGAGCGTGCCCGTGGCCCCCGGAGTGAAAATGCGTCGTGCGTTCCCCCGTTTCGGCTCCCCCTGAGAAAGACGGACGGGGAGGGGCGCTGGTTGGCCTTTGCGCGCCCGCTGTGCGCGGCGTCACACGCCGGGGCGCGCGACCAGGGCGCGCGACCAGGGCGCGCGACCCGAGCGCGGGAGGGGTCGCGGAGGCCCGCGAGGCCTGCACGGGGAAGCGGGGATTCGGCGCGGCGTCGGCCGGGTATCCTTCACGGCCGATTAGCGGCCGCAAGGCCTCGTGTGGCAGACTGTCCGGGTTGCTCGGTTGAGTGCCGATGCTGCGCGCCTCCCGCCGGGAGGACCGGAAGCGAGTCCCACAGTACTCGTCGCCCCTTATCAGGGGCGGACGTACGGGAATCTTCCGGGAAGTGTCAGCGGGGCCCCGGCCAGGCGCCCGGTGGGTGTTCTTCCCCCACAACCCCCTTCCATGAGGGAACTCCCCTGCGGAGATTTGTCCGGAAGGGGCGCGCGACACGCCCGACCGCGTGGGTCGGAGGTGGAGCAGGGAAGGGCGGAGCCGACCGGGTTCCGGAGCGTTACGAGAGACAGGACTACGAAGCAGCCATGGCGGGACAGAAGATCCGCATCCGGCTCAAGGCCTACGACCACGAGGTCATCGACTCCTCGGCGAAGAAGATCGTCGAGACGGTGACCCGCACTGGTGCGTCGGTCGCGGGCCCGGTGCCGCTGCCCACAGAGAAGAACGTGTACTGCGTCATCAAGTCGCCGCACAAGTACAAGGACTCGCGCGAGCACTTCGAGATGCGTACGCACAAGCGCCTCATCGACATCCTCGACCCCACGCCGAAGACCGTCGACTCGCTCATGCGTCTCGACCTGCCGGCCGGCGTCGACATCGAGATCAAGCTCTGAGGTGACGCGCGAGATGGCTAAGCAGATCAAGGGCGTCCTGGGCGAGAAGCTCGGCATGACCCAGGTGTGGGACGAGAACAACCGCATCGTCCCGGTCACCGTCGTCAAGGCCGGTCCCTGTGTCGTGACGCAGGTCCGTACCGCTGACTCGGACGGCTACGACGCCGTCCAGATCGCCTTCGGCGAGATCGACCCGCGCAAGGTGAACAAGCCCCTCAAGGGCCACTTCGCCAAGGCCGAGGTCACCCCGCGCCGCCACCTGGTGGAGCTGCGTACCGCTGACAGCAGCGAGTACACGCTCGGCCAGGAGGTCACCGCCGAGGTGTTCGAGTCCGGTGTGAAGGTCGACGTGACCGGCACCAGCAAGGGCAAGGGCACCGCCGGTGTCATGAAGCGCCACGGCTTCAAGGGCCTCGGCGCCGGCCACGGCACCCAGCGCAAGCACCGCTCGCCGGGCTCCATCGGTGGCTGCGCCACCCCGGGCCGCGTGTTCAAGGGCCTGCGCATGGCCGGCCGCATGGGCAACGAGCGGGTCACCACCCAGAACCTGACCGTCCACGCCGTTGACGCGGAGAAGGGTCTGCTCCTGATCAAGGGAGCGGTTCCTGGTCCGAACGGCGGCCTCGTCCTGGTCCGTACCGCGGCCAAGGGGGCCTGAGGTAACCGATGAGCACCATTGACATCCTTTCGCCGGCAGGCGACAAGGCCGGGACCGTCGAGCTCCCCGCGGAGATCTTCGACGCGCAGGTCAGCGTTCCGCTGATCCACCAGGTCGTCGTCGCGCAGCTGGCCGCTGCCCGTCAGGGCACGCACAAGACCAAGACCCGCGGCGAGGTCCGTGGCGGTGGCAAGAAGCCTTACCGCCAGAAGGGCACCGGCCGCGCCCGTCAGGGCTCGACCCGCGCGCCGCAGTTCGCCGGCGGTGGCGTCGTGCACGGCCCCGTGCCGCGCGACTACAGCCAGCGCACCCCGAAGAAGATGAAGGCCGCCGCGCTGCGCGGTGCCCTCTCGGACCGGGCGCGCCACAGCCGCATCCACGTCGTGACCGGCGTGATCGAGGGCGAGGTCTCCACCAAGGCCGCCAAGACCCTGCTGGGCAAGATCAGCGAGCGCAAGAACCTGCTCCTGGTCGCCGAGCGGAGCGACGAGGCCGCGTGGCTGTCCGCCCGCAACCTGCCCCAGGTGCACATCCTGGAGCCGGGCCAGCTGAACACGTACGACGTGCTCGTCTCCGATGACGTGGTCTTCACCAAGGCCGCCTTCGAGTCCTTCGTGGCTGGTCCCAAGGCCGCTGAGAAGACCGAAGGGAGCGCCGCCTGATGAGTGAGGCGACCGCTGTCACCAGCAAGACCTTCACGGACCACCGCGACGTTCTCGTCAAGCCGGTCGTGTCCGAGAAGAGCTACGCGCTGCTCGACGAGAACAAGTACACGTTCATCGTCGCGCCCGGCGCCAACAAGACCCAGATCAAGCAGGCCGTCGAGGCGGTCTTCTCGGTCAAGGTCACTGGGGTCAACACGATCAACCGGCAGGGTAAGCGCAAGCGCACCAAGACCGGTTTCGGCAAGCGCAAGGACACCAAGCGCGCCATCGTGACCCTCGCCGAGGGCGACCGAATCGACATCTTCGGCGGCCCGGTCTCCTAACGGAGATCGGAGCGTCCAGAAGTCCGGAATCTTCCGAGGACTGAGAAATGGGTATCCGCAAGTACAAGCCGACGACCCCGGGCCGTCGTGGCTCCAGCGTCGCCGACTTCGTCGAGATCACGCGGTCCACGCCGGAGAAGTCGCTGGTCCGCCCGCTGCACAGCAAGGGTGGTCGTAACAACGCCGGCCGCATCACGGTCCGCCACCAGGGTGGCGGTCACAAGCGTGCGTACCGCGTGATCGACTTCCGCCGTCATGACAAGGACGGCGTCCCGGCGAAGGTCGCACACATCGAGTACGACCCCAACCGCACCGCGCGCATCGCGCTGCTGCACTACGCCGACGGCGAGAAGCGCTACATCATCGCGCCGCGCGGCCTGTCGCAGGGCGACCGCATCGAGAACGGCCCCGGGGCCGACATCAAGCCGGGCAACAACCTGGCGCTGCGCAACATCCCGGTCGGTACCACGATCCACGCCATCGAGCTGCGGCCCGGCGGCGGCGCGAAGTTCGCCCGCTCCGCGGGTGCCTCCGTGCAGCTGCTGGCCAAGGAGGGCTCCTTCGCGCACCTGCGCATGCCCTCCGGTGAGGTCCGCCTGGTCGACATCCGCTGCCGCGCCACCGTCGGCGAGGTCGGCAACGCCGAGCAGTCGAACATCAACTGGGGCAAGGCCGGCCGTATGCGCTGGAAGGGCGTCCGCCCGACCGTGCGTGGTGTCGTGATGAACCCGGTTGACCACCCGCACGGTGGTGGTGAGGGCAAGACCTCCGGTGGCCGTCACCCGGTGTCGCCGTGGGGCCAGAAGGAGGGTCGTACTCGCTCGCCGAAGAAGGCCAGCAACAAGTACATCGTCCGCCGCCGCAAGACGAACAAGAAGCGCTAGGAGCGGGTTTAGATGCCGCGCAGTCTCAAGAAGGGGCCCTTCGTCGACGACCACCTCATCAAGAAGGTGGATGTCCAGAACGAAGCCGGCACCAAGAACGTCATCAAGACCTGGTCCCGCCGCTCGATGATCGTCCCGGCCATGCTCGGCCACACGATCGCGGTGCACGACGGCCGCAAGCACGTCCCGGTGTTCGTCACCGAGTCGATGGTCGGCCACAAGCTCGGCGAGTTCGCGCCGACCCGCACCTTCCGCGGCCATGAGAAGGACGACCGCAAGTCGCGTCGTCGCTGATCTGCGGAACAAGCGAATGACTCAGACAGACACCGAAGGGACAACCATGGAAGCCAGGGCCCAGGCGCGGTACATCCGCGTCACGCCCATGAAGGCCCGCCGCGTGGTGGACCTCATCCGTGGCATGAGTGCCACGGAGGCTCAGGCGGTCCTGCGATTCGCTCCGCAGGCCGCGAGCGTGCCGGTGGGCAAGGTGCTGGACAGCGCCATCGCCAACGCCGCGCACAACTACGACCACACCGACGCCGACAGCCTTGTCATCTCCGAGGCCTACGTCGACGAGGGCCCGACCCTGAAGCGGTTCCGTCCGCGCGCCCAGGGCCGCGCCTACCGGATCCGCAAGCGGACCAGCCACATCACCGTGGTCGTCAGCAGCAAGGAAGGAACCCGGTAATGGGCCAGAAGGTTAACCCGCATGGGTTCCGGCTCGGCATCACCACGGACTTCAAGTCCCGCTGGTACGCCGACAAGCTGTACAAGGACTACGTCAAGGAAGACGTCGCCATCCGCCGGATGATGACGAAGGGCATGGAGCGCGCGGGTATCTCCAAGGTGGAGATCGAGCGCACCCGTGACCGCGTCCGCGTCGACATCCACACCGCCCGGCCGGGCATCGTCATCGGCCGCCGCGGCGCGGAGGCCGACCGTATCCGCGGCGAGCTGGAGAAGCTCACCGGCAAGCAGGTGCAGCTGAACATCCTCGAGGTCAAGAACCCCGAGGTGGACGCTCAGCTGGTGGCCCAGGCCGTCGCCGAGCAGCTGTCCTCCCGCGTCTCCTTCCGTCGTGCGATGCGCAAGTCGATGCAGAGCACGATGAAGGCCGGCGCCAAGGGCATCAAGATCCAGTGTGGCGGCCGTCTCGGCGGCGCCGAGATGTCCCGCTCGGAGTTCTACCGCGAGGGCCGCGTGCCCCTGCACACGCTCCGCGCGAACGTCGACTACGGCTTCTTCGAGGCCCGTACGACCTTCGGCCGCATCGGCGTCAAGGTCTGGATCTACAAGGGCGACGTCAAGAACATCGCCGAGGTCCGCGCCGAGAACGCCGCCGCCCGCGCCGGCAACCGCCCGTCGCGCGGTGGCGGCAGCGACCGCCCGCAGCGTGGCCGTGGCGGCGAGCGCGGTGGCCGCGGCCGTAAGCCGCAGCAGCAGTCTGCCGCAGCCGAGGCCCCCAAGGCCGAGGCCGCGACCGCTGCTCCGGCTGCTGAGAGCACCGGAACGGAGGCCTGACCGACATGCTGATCCCTCGCAGGGTCAAGCACCGCAAGCAGCACCACCCGAAGCGGTCGGGTATGGCCAAGGGCGGCACCGAGCTGGCGTTCGGCGAGTACGGCATCCAGGCCGTCACCGCCGCGTACGTCACCAACCGCCAGATCGAGGCCGCGCGTATCGCGATGACCCGCCACATCAAGCGTGGCGGCAAGGTCTGGATCAACATCTACCCGGACCGTCCGCTGACGAAGAAGCCGGCCGAGACCCGCATGGGTTCCGGTAAGGGTTCGCCGGAGTGGTGGATCGCGAACGTCAAGCCCGGTCGGGTGATGTTCGAGCTGTCCTACCCGAACGAGAAGACTGCGCGTGAGGCGCTCACCCGCGCTGCTCACAAGCTCCCGATGAAGTGCCGGATCGTGCGGCGCGAGGCAGGTGAGTCGTGATGGCGGCCGGTACCAAGGCGTCCGAGCTGCGTGAGCTGAACAACGAGGACCTCGTTGGCAAGCTCCGTGAGGCCAAGGAAGAGCTGTTCAACCTCCGCTTCCAGGCGGCGACCGGACAGCTCGAGAACCACGGCCGGCTGAAGGCCGTCCGCAAGGACATCGCCCGGATCTACACCCTGATGCGGGAGCGCGAGCTCGGCATCGAGACGGTGGAGAGCGCCTGATGAGCGAGACGAATGTGACTGTAGAAGACAACGAGAAGCGCGGCTTCCGCAAGACCCGTGAGGGTCTGGTCGTCAGCGACAAGATGGACAAGACCGTCGTCGTCGCCGTCGAGGACCGCGTCAAGCACGCCCTGTACGGCAAGGTCATCCGCCGTACGAACAAGCTCAAGGCGCACGACGAGCAGAACGCCGCGGGTGTCGGCGACCGCGTCCTCCTCATGGAGACCCGGCCGCTGTCCGCGACCAAGCGCTGGCGCGTCGTCGAGATCCTCGAGAAGGCCAAGTAATCCCCTGAGGGCAGCAGCCCTCAGGCCAGTTCCGCCAGGCTCGGCAGGGGTCCGTACCACACGGCCCCTGCCGGGAACCGGCAGACGATCAGGAGATAGACGTGATCCAGCAGGAGTCGCGACTGCGTGTCGCCGACAACACAGGGGCGAAGGAGATCCTTTGCATCCGTGTTCTCGGTGGTTCCGGTCGCCGCTACGCGGGCATCGGTGACGTCATCGTCGCCACCGTCAAGGACGCGATCCCCGGTGGCAACGTGAAGAAGGGCGAGGTCGTCAAGGCGGTCATCGTGCGCACCGTCAAGGAGCGCCGCCGCCCGGACGGCTCGTACATCCGCTTCGACGAAAACGCGGCCGTCATCCTCAAGAACGATGGCGACCCCCGCGGCACCCGCATTTTCGGCCCGGTGGGCCGTGAGCTGCGCGAGAAGAAGTTCATGAAGATCGTCTCGCTCGCGCCGGAGGTGCTGTAACCGATGAAGATCAAGAAGGGCGACCTGGTTCAGGTCATCACCGGCAAGGACAAGGGCAAGCAGGGCAAGGTCATCCAGGCCTACCCCCGCGAGGACCGCGTCCTGGTCGAGGGTGTCAACCGGGTCAAGAAGCACACCAAGGCCGGGCAGACCGCTCGTGGCTCGAAGACCGGCGGCATCGTGACCACCGAGGCTCCGGTCCACGTGAGCAACGTTCAGCTCGTGGTGGAGAAGGACGGCAAGAAGGTCGTCACCCGCGTCGGATACCGCTTCGACGACGAGGGCAACAAGATCCGCGTTGCCAAGCGGACCGGTGAGGACATCTGATGACTGCCACCACCACTGCACCGCGCCTCAAGCTGCGCTACCGCGAAGAGATCCAGGGCAAGCTGAAGGACCAGTTCTCCTACGAGAACGTCATGCAGATCCCCGGTCTCACCAAGATCGTGGTCAACATGGGTGTGGGCGACGCCGCCCGCGACTCCAAGCTGATCGAGGGCGCCATCCGCGACCTCGCCACGATCACCGGCCAGAAGCCGGCCGTCACCAAGGCCCGTAAGTCCATCGCGCAGTTCAAGCTGCGCGAGGGCCAGCCGATCGGTGCCCACGTCACCCTCCGCGGTGACCGCATGTGGGAGTTCCTGGACCGCCTGCTGTCGCTGGCGCTGCCGCGCATCCGCGACTTCCGCGGTCTGTCGCCCAAGCAGTTCGACGGCCGGGGCAACTACACCTTCGGTCTCACGGAGCAGGTCATGTTCCACGAGATCGACCAGGACAAGATCGACCGGGTGCGGGGCATGGACATCACCGTGGTGACCACGGCGTCCAACGACGAGGAAGGCCGTGCCCTGCTTCGTCTCCTCGGCTTCCCGTTCAAGGAGAACTGACCGTGGCGAAGAAGGCTCTGATCGCGAAGGCCGCCCGTAAGCCGAAGTTCGGTGTGCGCGGGTACACCCGCTGCCAGCGCTGCGGCCGGCCCCACTCCGTGTACCGCAAGTTCGGCCTGTGCCGCGTGTGCCTCCGTGAGATGGCTCACCGTGGCGAGCTGCCGGGCGTGACCAAGAGCTCCTGGTAATCCCTCAAGAGGGATGAACCAGGACTCTCGGTAAGCAAATGGATGGCGGGAGCCCGCCCCACGATCCCGTAGGCTTGTGGGGTTGGGCACCCGCTGCCCAATATCGTCTTACTACGCCGTAGGTCCCCGCGCCGCACCCGTGCCCACAGTTGAGTTGGGTGAGAGGGATGGCGCAGATAGGAAACCCCGGCGAGAGAGGCCGAAGGCCATCATGACCATGACCGATCCGATCGCAGACATGCTGACCCGTCTGCGAAACGCGAACTCGGCGTACCACGACTCCGTCGTGATGCCGCACAGCAAGATCAAGTCGCACATCGCGGAGATCCTCCAGCAGGAGGGCTACATCACCGGCTGGAAGGTCGAGGACGCCGAGGTCGGCAAGAACCTCGTCCTCGAGCTGAAGTTCGGCCCCAACCGCGAGCGCTCGATCGCCGGCATCAAGCGGATTTCGAAGCCGGGTCTGCGGGTCTACGCAAAGTCCACCAACCTGCCGAAGGTGCTCGGCGGCCTGGGCGTGGCGATCATCTCCACGTCGCACGGGCTGCTCACCGACAAGCAGGCAGGCAAGAAGGGTGTGGGCGGGGAAGTCCTCGCCTACGTCTGGTAACCAGGGAACGGAGGAAGAGCCATGTCGCGAATTGGACGGCTGCCCATCCAGGTTCCCGCTGGTGTGGACGTCACCATCGATGGCCGTACGGTCGCAGTGAAGGGCCCCAAGGGTTCTCTCTCGCACACCGTCGCCGCGCCCATCGAGGTCGCCAAGGGTGAGGACAACACTCTCGTTGTCACCCGCCCGAACGACGAGCGTCAGAACAAGGCCCTGCACGGCCTGTCCCGCACGCTGGTGGCGAACATGATCACCGGCGTGACCCAGGGCTACAGCAAGGCGCTCGAGATCAGCGGTGTCGGTTACCGCGTCCAGGCGAAGGGTTCCAACCTGGAGTTCGCCCTGGGCTACAGCCACCCGATCGTGGTTGAAGCCCCCGAGGGCATCTCTTTCAAGGTGGAGTCCCCGACCAAGCTGAGTGTCGAGGGCATCGACAAGCAGAAGGTCGGCGAGGTCGCCGCGAACATCCGCAAGCTGCGCAAGCCCGACCCGTACAAGGCCAAGGGCGTGAAGTACGCGGGCGAGGTCATCCGCCGCAAGGTCGGAAAGGCTGGTAAGTAAGCCATGGCATACGGTGTGAAGATCGCCAAGGGCAACGCCCGCAAGGCCGCTGCCATCAAGCGCCGTCACATCCGCGTCCGCAAGCGGATCTCCGGCACCACCGAGCGCCCCCGCCTCGTGGTGACGCGCTCGAACCGTCACATGGTGGCGCAGGTCATCGACGACATCGCGGGCCACACGCTGGCCTCGGCGTCGACCCTGGACACGTCCATCCGTGGCGGCGAGGGTGACAAGAGCGCGCAGGCCAAGCAGGTCGGCGCCCTGGTGGCCGAGCGGGCCAAGGCGGCGGGCGTCGAGGCCGTCGTGTTCGACCGCGGTGGCAACCAGTACGCCGGGCGTATCGCCGCTCTGGCGGACGCCGCCCGCGAGGCCGGGCTGAAGTTCTAGCCCAGGTCCCTACGCACAGCGGACATAAACGAGAGAGGTAAATCCAATGGCTGGACCCCAGCGCCGCGGTGGCGGCGCCGGTGGCGGCGAGCGGCGGGACCGGAAGGACCGGCGGGACGGCGGCGCTGCTGCCGAGAAGACCGCTTACGTCGAGCGCGTTGTCGCGATCAACCGCGTCGCCAAGGTTGTGAAGGGTGGTCGTCGCTTCAGCTTCACCGCGCTGGTCGTGGTGGGCGACGGTGACGGCACCGTGGGTGTCGGTTACGGCAAGGCCAAGGAGGTGCCGGCCGCCATCGCCAAGGGTGTGGAGGAGGCCAAGAAGCACTTCTTCAAGGTCCCCCGGATCGCCGGCACCATCCCCCACCCGATCCAGGGTGAGAAGGCCGCGGGCGTTGTGCTGCTCAAGCCGGCTTCGCCCGGTACCGGTGTGATCGCCGGTGGCCCGGTGCGCGCCGTGCTGGAGTGCGCGGGCATCCACGACGTGCTCAGCAAGTCGCTCGGCTCGTCGAACCCGATCAACATCGTGCACGCCACGGTGACCGCTCTCCAGGGCCTTCAGCGCCCCGAGGAGATCGCGGCCCGCCGTGGTCTGCCGCTCGAGGACGTCGCCCCCGCCGCTCTGCTGCGGGCGCGTGCCGGGGTGGGTGCGTAAGCATGGCCCGCCTGAAGATCACGCAGACGAAGTCGTACATCGGCAGCAAGCAGAACCACCGCGACACCCTGCGTTCGCTCGGCCTCAAGCGGCTCGGCGACACGGTTGTCAAGGAGGACCGCCCCGAGTTCCGCGGCATGGCGCAGACCGTGCGGCACCTCGTGACGGTCGAGGAGGTCGACTGACATGGCGGAGAGCAACCCGCTGAAGGTCCACAACCTCCGGCCCGCCCCGGGCGCCAAGACCGCCAAGACCCGTGTCGGTCGTGGTGAGGCGTCCAAGGGTAAGACCGCCGGTCGTGGTACCAAGGGCACCAAGGCCCGCTACCAGGTTCCGGAGCGCTTCGAGGGTGGGCAGATGCCCCTCCACATGCGGCTCCCGAAGCTCAAGGGCTTCAAGAACCCGTTCCGCACCGAGTACCAGGTCGTGAACCTGGACAAGCTGACCGCGCTCTACCCGCAGGGTGGCGAGGTCACGGTGGCCGACCTGGTCGCCAAGGGCGCGGTTCGCAAGAACCAGCTCGTCAAGGTGCTTGGCTCCGGTGAGGTCTCCGTGGCGCTCCAGGTGACGGTCGACGCCGTCTCCGGCTCCGCCAAGGAGAAGATCACCGCTGCCGGAGGCACGGTCACCGAGCTCGTCTGAGAACGGTGGCACACCTGGCCGGGGATGCCCCAGATACGGGGCATCCCCGGTTGGTCGTTCCAAGGGGGGCCAGGTCGCCGGTAAGGTGGCGTGCGTTGTTACCTTCCGCGCGGCCCGTGCTTGCGCGGGCCCTGGCCGATAAGTATTCGTCGATCCTCAAGACCGTCACCTCTCGCGCCTGACGCGGGGGGCGCAGGAGGCACCGTGCTCACCGCGTTCGCCCGGGCGTTCAAGACGCCCGACCTGCGCAAGAAGCTGCTGTTCACGCTGGGCATCATCGTGCTGTTCCGGCTCGGGCAACATATCCCGATCCCGGGCATTAACTATTCGAACGTCCAGACCTGCATCGATCAGGCCAAGGGTCAGCAGGGGCTCTTCGGCCTGGTCAACATGTTCAGCGGCGGCGCGCTGCTGCAGATCACCATCTTCGCGCTCGGGATCATGCCGTACATCACGGCGAGCATCATCCTTCAGCTGCTGACCGTGGTGATCCCGCGCCTCGAGGCCCTCAAGAAGGAGGGCCAGTCGGGTCAGGCGAAGATCACACAGTACACCCGCTACCTGACCGTGGCGCTCGCCATCCTTCAGGGCACCGGCCTGGTGGCCACCGCCCGTAGCGGCCAGCTGTTCCAGGCCTGCACGGTCGGCAACCGGATCGTCAAGGACGATGCGATCTTCACCACGGTCGTCATGGTGATCACGATGACCGCGGGCACCGCGCTGATCATGTGGCTCGGTGAGCTGGTGACCGACCGCGGCATCGGCAACGGCATGTCGATCCTGATGTTCGTCTCGATCGCGGCCGGGTTCCCGAGCGCCATGTGGACGATCAAGCAGCAGGGCAAGATCATGGGGGGCTGGCTGGAGTTCGGCCTGGTCGTCCTGGTCGGCCTGGTCATGGTCGGCCTGGTGGTCTTCGTCGAGCAGGCCCAGCGCCGTATTCCGGTCCAGTACGCGAAGCGCATGATCGGCCGTCGCTCGTACGGCGGTACGTCGACCTACATTCCGATGAAGGTCAACCAGGCGGGTGTGATTCCCGTCATCTTCGCGTCCTCGCTGCTCTACATTCCCGCGCTGATCGTTCAGTTCAGCGGGTCCAAAGCGAGCTGGGCGACGTGGATCCAGACCAACTTCGTCAGGGGCGATCACCCCTACTACATCACTACGTACTTCCTGCTCATTGTCTTCTTCGCTTTCTTCTATGTGGCCATCTCCTTCAACCCCGAAGAAGTTGCCGACAACATGAAGAAGTATGGTGGGTTCATCCCGGGTATCCGGGCGGGTCGTCCCACGGCGGAGTATCTGAGCTACGTGCTGAACCGTATTACGTGGCCGGGTTCGCTCTATCTGGGACTGATCGCCCTGGTGCCCACGGTGGCGCTGGTGACGCTCAAGGCGAATCAGAACTTCCCGTTCGGCGGAACCAGCATCCTGATCATCGTGGGCGTCGGCCTGGAGACCGTGAAGCAGATCGAGAGCCAGCTTCAGCAGCGACACTACGAAGGGTTCCTCCGCTGATGCGAATCGTCCTCGTCGGGCCTCCTGGGGCTGGCAAGGGTACGCAGGCCGCGTACCTCGCCAAGAACCTGTCGATCCCGCACATCTCCACGGGGGACCTCTTCCGCGCGAACATCAGCCAGGGCACTCCGCTCGGCCGGCAGGCGCAGGAGTACATGCGGGCCGGGCAACTGGTGCCGGACGAGGTCACCATCGGCATGGCCGAAGACCGGATGCGCCAGCCGGACGCCGCGCCGGGCTTTCTCCTGGACGGCTTCCCGCGCAACCTGGCCCAGGCCGAGGCACTGGACGAGTTCCTCCGGGACAACCAGATCTCGCTGGACGCGGTGCTGGACCTGGAGGTCCCCGAGGACGAGGTCGTCCGGCGCATCGCCGGGCGGCGGATCTGCCGCAACGACAGCAGCCATGTCTTCCATGTCACCGGCGCCCCGCCGAAGACCGAGGGCGTGTGCGATGCGTGCGGCGGCGAGCTGTACCAGCGCGAGGACGACAGCGAGGAGACGGTTCGCAAGCGGCTGGAGGTCTACCACCGCGAAACCGAGCCGATCATCGACTACTACAAGGCCAAGGGCCAGGTCGTGACGATCCCCGCGCTGGGCAAGGTCTCCGAGGTCACCCAGCGGGCCATGGACGCGCTGGCGGCCAAGGCGGCCTGAGGCAGCCTGGAAAGATCCGGCCAACGGCCGCGGTGCCCATCGGGCGTCGCGGCCGTACTGTTGAGCAGGCGGCGTCAGCGCGCCGACACACAGCAACGACGGAAAAGCGGGAAGGCAGTCCTAGTGGTGGAGATAAAGACCCCCGAGCAGATCGCGAAGATGCGTGAGGCGGGACTGGTCGTCGCGGCCATCCACCAGTCGACGCGCGAGGCGGCCGTCCCGGGCGCGTCGACCAAGGACCTGGACGATGTCGCCCGCAAGGTGATCGCCGACCACGGCGCCAAGTCGAACTTCCTCGGCTACGGGGGCTTCCCCGCGACCATCTGCACCTCGGTGAACGATGTCGTGGTGCACGGCATCCCGGACCGCGAGACCGTCCTCAAGGACGGCGACATCATCTCCATCGACGCGGGCGCGATCGTGGACGGCTGGCACGGCGACGCCGCCTTCACCGTCTTCGTGGGCGAGGGCCACGCGCCCGAGCTGTTCGAGCTGAGCCGGGTGACCGAGGAGTCCATGTGGGCCGGCATCGCCGCGGTCCGCAAGGGCAACCGCCTGATCGACATCTCCAAGGCCATCGAGGGCTACATCCGGCGCCAGCCGCGCCCGGCCTCCGGCAAGTACGGGATCATCGAGGACTACGGCGGCCATGGCATCGGCAGTCAGATGCACATGGACCCGCACCTGCTGAACTATGTCTCGAAGAAGCGCGGCAAGGGCCCGCGGCTGGTGCCCGGCTTCTGCATCGCGATCGAGCCCATGGTGAGCCTGGGTACCGCGAAGACCCACGTCCTGTCCGACGACTGGACGGTCAAGACGGACGACGGCACCTGGTCCAGCCACTGGGAGCACTCGGTCGCGCTGACCGAGGAGGGCCCGCTGGTGCTGACGGCCGTGGACGGCGGGGCCGCGAAACTGGCCGAGTACGGCATCCAGACGGCGCCGGACCCCCTGGCGTAAGATCCCGACCGGCTTAATGATCTATGGGACCGGGCAGACTGCCCTGGATTCGTGTTTCTCGAGGCGCTGACGTAGACTGACACGTCGGCTCACGCGTGTCCTTCGGCATGTCGCGAACCGATCAAGGTAGCCGATCCCGAAAGCAGGACATGGCCAAGAAGCAAGGCGCCATCGAAATCGAGGGCACCGTGATCGAGTCTCTGCCGAACGCGATGTTCAAGGTGGAGCTCCAGAACGGTCACAAGGTCCTCGCGCACATCAGCGGCAAGATGCGCATGCACTACATCCGCATCCTGCCCGATGACCGGGTCGTCGTGGAGCTGTCTCCGTACGACCTGACGCGCGGACGGATCGTCTACCGCTACAAGTAGATCTCAAGACCCGGAGAACCTCACACCCATGAAGGTCAAGCCGAGCGTCAAGAAGATCTGCGACAAGTGCAAGGTGATCCGCCGCCACGGCCGGGTCATGGTCATCTGCGACAACCTGCGCCACAAGCAGCGCCAGGGCTGACGTACGCCTGGCCGCACGACCTGCACTTCGCAGTATCTTCGCGCGACGCGTAACAACACGTACATACGCAGTCACCCGTGCCCGCTCCGGCGGGGACGACACCCCCGGTCGGAGGCCGGGGACCCGGCGGCCGCCGCGCGGCGGCCGGGAGTGGTGCTGCGGAAGACCTCCGACAACCATCTGGAGCCAGATTCATGGCACGCCTCGCAGGCGTAGACCTCCCGCGCGAGAAGCGCGTCGAGGTCGCCCTCACCTATGTCTTCGGCATCGGCCGCACCCTTGCCCAGCAGACCCTCGCCAGCACCGGCGTGAACCCGGACACCCGCGTTCGCGACCTGGCGGAAGAGGACCTGGTCAAGATCCGCGAGTACGTGGACAACAACATCAAGACCGAGGGTGACCTCCGTCGCGAGATCCAGGCCGACATCCGCCGCAAGGTCGAGATCGGCTGCTACCAGGGTCTGCGTCACCGCCGCGGCCTGCCGGTCCACGGTCAGCGCACCAGCACCAACGCCCGCACCCGTAAGGGCCCGCGTCGCGCCATCGCCGGTAAGAAGAAGCCGGGCAAGAAGTAGTCCGCATCGGACGCTGTTCAAGCGGTCCGGCTGTAGGACCGACCACCTCCACGGGAGATACACCGAATGCCTCCGAAGAGCCGTACGGCCGGCGCCAAGAAGGTGCGCCGCAAGGAGAAGAAGAACGTCGCCCACGGGCACGCTCACATCAAGAGCACGTTCAACAACACCATCGTCTCGATCACCGACCCGACCGGGAACGTGATCTCTTGGGCCTCGGCCGGCCACGTCGGCTTCAAGGGCTCGCGCAAGTCGACTCCGTTCGCCGCGCAGATGGCCGCCGAGTCGGCCGCCCGCCGCGCGCAGGAGCACGGCATGCGCAAGGTCGACGTGTTCGTCAAGGGTCCGGGCTCCGGCCGTGAGACCGCGATCCGCTCGCTCCAGGCCACCGGCCTGGAGGTGGGTTCGATCCAGGACGTCACTCCGACTCCGCACAACGGATGCCGCCCGCCCAAGCGTCGGCGCGTCTGACCAGCTGAAGTAGGAGAGATACCAGAAAATGGCGCGTTATACCGGGGCCGACTGCAAGCGTTGCCGTCGGGAGAAGCAGAAGCTCTTCCTCAAGGGGAGCAAGTGCGAGAGCGCGAAGTGCCCGATCGAGATCCGTCCTTACCCCCCGGGTGAGCACGGTCGCGGGCGCACCAAGGACAGCGAGTACCTGCTGCAGCTCCGTGAGAAGCAGAAGGCCACCCGCATCTACGGTGTCCTTGAGAAGCAGTTCCGTGGTTACTACGCGGAGGCGAACAAGAAGACCGGCAAGACTGGTGAGAACCTTCTTCGCATCCTCGAGTCGCGGCTGGACAACGTGGTCTACCGGGCCGGCTTCGCCAAGTCCCGCGACCACGCCCGGCAGCTGGTCCGCCACGGCCACATCAACGTGAACGGCCGCAAGACCGACATCCCGTCGGCCCGCGTCGCCGTGAACGACATCATCGAGGTTCGCCCGAAGTCCCGGACCATGACCCCCTTCCAGGTGGCTCAGGCCGAGGCCGGCGAGCGCACCGTGCCGGCGTGGCTGGAGGCCATTCCGTCGCAGCTGCGGATCCTCGTGCACTCGCTGCCCGAGCGCCAGGTGATCGACACCCAGGTGCAGGAGCAGCTGATCGTCGAGCTCTACTCGAAGTAAGCACTACTCGAGGTAGTAGCTCGGGTTACGGGCGGTACGAGCCGTTTGGCCCGTGCCGCCCGTACCATCGTCAGTACAGAGGGCGTCATATAGCGGGCGCCCACGACTGAAGGACCGAACACCATGCTGATCGCTCAGCGTCCCTCGTTGACCGAAGAGGTCGTCGACGAGTTCCGCTCCCGGTTCGTGATCGAGCCGCTGGAGCCGGGCTTCGGCTACACCCTCGGCAACTCCCTCCGTCGTACGCTCCTGTCGTCGATCCCCGGTGCGGCTGTCACCAGTATCCGGATCGACGGGGTCCTGCACGAGTTCACCACCGTGCCGGGCGTCAAGGAGGACGTCACCGACCTGATCCTCAACATCAAGCAGCTGGTCGTCTCCTCGGAGCACGACGAGCCGGTCGTGATGTACCTGCGCAAGCAGGGCCCGGGTCTGGTCACCGCCGC
>NZ_JBIRPV010000019.1:0-180431 GCF_044332865.1 Streptomyces sp. NPDC021225
TCCCAGCCCTCGGCGTAGGCCTGCATCATCGCGTACTCGATGCCGTTGTGGACCATCTTCGCGAAGTGGCCGGCACCGACCTTCCCGGCGTGGACGTAGCCGAAGTCGCCCTCGGGCTTGAGCGCGTCGAAGACGGGCTTGACGACGGCGATGTGCTCGGGATCGCCGCCCACCATCAGGGCGTAACCGTTCTCCAGGCCCCAGACGCCGCCGGAGACGCCCGCGTCGACGAAGCCTATGCCGCGCGTGGCCAGCTCCTCCGCGTGCTTCTCGTCGTCGGTCCAGCGGGAGTTGCCGCCGTCGACCACGATGTCGCCCGGGGACAGAAGGCCGGCGAGCTCGTCGATGACGGCCTGGGTGGGACCGCCGGCGGGGACCATCACCCACACCACGCGCGGGCCTTCGAGCGCGCCGACGAGCTCGGCGAGGCCGGAGACATCGGAGAGGCCGGGGTCGCGGTCGTAGCCGATGACGGTGTGGCCCGCGCGGCGGATGCGCTCGCGCATGTTGCCGCCCATCTTGCCCAGGCCGATGAGTCCAAGCTCCATGTCAGCTGTTCCTTTGCTGTGCTCGCAGCGAGCGGTAGGCGGCGACCAGGGCGGCGGTGGAGGCGTCCAGGCCGGGCACGGCGGCGCCCTCGGTGAGCGCGGGCTCGACCCGCTTGGCCAGGACCTTGCCGAGCTCGACGCCCCACTGGTCGAAGGAGTCGATGTTCCAGATCGCGCCCTGTACGAACACCTTGTGCTCGTACAGCGCGATCAGCTGGCCGAGCACCGAGGGAGTGAGCTCGGCGGCCAGGATCGTGGTGGTGGGCTTGTTGCCGTGGAAGGTGCGGTGCGCCACCTGCTCCTCGGCGATGCCCTCGGCGCGCACCTCCTCCCCGGTCTTGCCGAAGGCCAGCGCCTGGCCCTGGGCGAAGAGGTTGGCCATCAGCAGGTCGTGCTGGGCGGCCAGTTCGGGGCCGAGTTCCGCGACCGGACGGGCGAAGCCGATCAGATCGGCCGGGATCACCTTGGTGCCCTGGTGCAGCAGCTGGTAGTAGGCGTGCTGGCCGTTGGTGCCCGGGGTGCCCCACACGACCGGGCCGGTCTGCCAGCCGACCGGATTGCCCTCGCGGTCCACCGACTTGCCGTTGGACTCCATGTCCAGCTGTTGCAGATACGCGGTGAACTTCGACAGATAATGGCTGTACGGCAGTACCGCGTGCGACTGGGCGTCGAAGAACGCGCCGTACCACACCCCCAGCAGCCCCAGCAGCAGCGGCACGTTGGCCTCGGCGGGGGCGGTGCGGAAGTGCTCGTCGACCAGGTGGAAACCGTCGAGCAGCTCGCGGAACCGCTCCGGGCCGATCGCGATCATCAGCGACAGACCGATGGCGGAGTCGAAGGAGTAGCGGCCGCCGACCCAGTCCCAGAACTCGAACATGTTGGCGGGGTCGATGCCGAACTCCGCCACCTTCTCCGCGTTGGTGGACAGCGCGACGAAGTGCCTGGCCACCGCCTCCTCACCGGCGTCGGCGCCGAGCCCGGCCAGCAGCCAGCCGCGGGCGGAGGTGGCGTTGGTGATGGTCTCGATCGTGGTGAAGGTCTTCGACGCGACGATGAACAGCGTCTCGGCCGGATCCAGGCCCCGCACGGCCTCGTGCAGATCGGCGCCGTCCACATTGGACACGAAGCGGACGTCCAACTCCCGCGCGGAGTACGGGCGCAGCGCGTCGTACGCCATCGCGGGGCCCAGATCCGAGCCGCCGATGCCGATGTTGACGACAGTCCGGATGCGCTTGCCGGTGGCGCCGGTCCACTCGCCCGAGCGGACCCGCCGCGCGAAGGCGGCCATTTTGTCCAGCACCGCGTGCACGGCCGGGACCACGTTCTCGCCGTCGACCTCGATCACCGCGTCGCGCGGGGCGCGCAGCGCGGTGTGCAGCACCGCCCGCTTCTCGGTGACATTGATCTTCTCGCCGCGGAACATCGCGTCCCGCAGCTCCGCGACGCCGCGCGCCTTCGCCAGCTCCCGGAACAGCCGCAGCGTCTCGTCGGTCACCAGGTGCTTGGAGTAGTCGAGGTGCAGGTCCCCGACGCGCAGCACATAGCGGTCGGCGCGCTCGGCGTCGGCCGCGAACAGGTCGCGCAGATGGACCCCCGCGAACTCCTCGCGGTGCTTCGCCAGCGCGGCCCACTCGGGCAGCCGGTCGAGGCGGACGGGGTCAGACATCCTTCTGCTCCTTCTTCGCGGAGACCTTCTCGGCGACCGCAGGGGCCGTGACCCGGGCGCGGAGGGCGGCGGCGTACGCCTCGTCGGGGTCGAGCCGGCGCAGTTCCTCGGCGATCAGCTCGGCGGTGCTGCGCACCTTCAGCGCGAGGGTGCGGGTGGGCTGCCCCGGGATGGACAGCGTGGCCACCGGGCCCTCCGGCCGGTCGATGTGGATCTCTCCGGCGGCGGTGCGCAGCCGGACCGCGGTGACCACCGGGCCGTCCGTGACGACCTGCTCGACGGGCACCTTCAGCCGGTTCGCGAACCAGCGGGCCAGCAGCTCGGCGCTCGGATTGTCCGCCTCGCTCTCCACCACCGCCGAGGTGACCTCCGTGCGGGCCTGGTCCAGCGCGGCCGCGAGCATGGCCCGCCACGGGGTGAGCCGGGTCCAGGCCAGGTCGGTGTCGCCGGGGGCGTACGAGGCGGCGCGGGCGGCCAGTTGTTCCAGCGGCTGCTCGACGGCGTACGTGTCGGTGATCCGCCGCTGCGCGAGCGCGCCCAGCGGGTCCTGTGCGGGCCGGGCCGGGGCGTCGACCGGCCACCAGACCACGACCGGGGCGTCGGGCAGCAGCAGCGGCAGCACCACCGAGTCCGCGTAGTCCGCGAGTTCGCCGTGCAGCCGCAGGACGACGGTCTCGCCGCCTCCGGCGTCACCACCGACGCGCACCTCGGCGTCGAGGCGGGCGCCGCGGCGGTCGCGCGGCGAGCGGCCGGGCCGCTTGATGACCGCCAGGATGCGCGAGGGGTGCTCCCGGGAGGCGTCGGCGGCGGCCTTGAGCGCGTCGTAGTGGTTGCCCTCATCGGTGACGATCACCAGTGTGAGCACCATGCCGACGGCGGGGCTGCCCGCGGCCCGGCGGGCCTCCACCAGGGCCGCGTTGATCTTGCTGGATGTGGTGTTGGTCAGATCGATGTTCATGGCCGGCGCCAGTTCCGTCCGTCTCGTGCGAGCATGTCGTCCGCGGCCTTGGGGCCCCAGGTCCCGGCGGTGTACTGCTCGGGCCTGCCGTGGGTGTCCCAGTAGTCCTCCACGGGGTCGAGGATCTTCCAGGACTCCTCGACCTCCTCGGTGCGCGGGAACAGGTTGGCGTCGCCGAGCAGCACATCGAGGATCAGCCGCTCGTACGCCTCCGGGCTTTCTTCCGTGAACGACTCGCCGTAGGCGAAGTCCATCGTCACGTCCCGGATCTCCATGGAGGTGCCGGGCACCTTGGAGCCGAACCGGACGGTGATGCCCTCGTCCGGCTGCACCCGGATGACCAGGGCGTTCTGACCCAGCTCCTGGGTGTCGGTGGTGTCGAAGGGGGAGTGCGGGGCGCGCTGGAAGACCACCGCGATCTCGGTGACCCGCCGCCCGAGCCGCTTGCCGGTCCGCAGATAGAAGGGCACGCCGGCCCAGCGGCGGTTGTCGACCTCCAGCTTGATGGCCGCGTAGGTGTCGGTCCCGGACGTCGGGGCGATCCCCGCTTCCTCCAGATAGCCCGGCACCAGCTCGCCGCCCTGCCAGCCGGCCGCGTACTGCCCGCGCACCGTGTGCGCGCCGAGGTCGGCGGGGAGCTTGACGGCCCCCAGGACCTTCAGCTTCTCGGTCACCAGCGACTGGGCGTCGAACCCGGCGGGCTCCTCCATCGCGGTCAGCGCGAGGAGCTGGAGGAGGTGGTTCTGGATGACGTCCCGGGCCGCGCCGATGCCGTCGTAGTACCCGGCGCGCCCGCCGATGCCGATGTCCTCGGCCATGGTGATCTGCACATGGTCGACATACGACCGGTTCCAGATCGGCTCGAACATCTGGTTCGCGAAGCGCAGCGCCAGGATGTTCTGGACGGTCTCCTTGCCCAGGTAGTGGTCGATGCGGAACACCTGGTCGGGCGCGAACACCTCGTGGACGACCTGGTTCAGCTCCTCGGCGGAGGCCAGGTCGTGTCCGAAGGGCTTCTCGATGACCGCGCGCCGCCAGGAGCCGCCGGGCGCGTCGGACAGGCCGTGCTTCTTGAGCTGCCGTACGACGGTGGGGAAGAACTTGGGCGGCACGGAGAGGTAGAAGGCGAAGTTGCCGCTGGTGCCGCGCGCCGCGTCGAGCTCGTCGACGGTCTCGCGGAGCGTCCTGAACGCCTTGTCGTCGTCGAACTCACCGGGTACGAACCGCATGCCCTCGGCGAGCTGCCGCCAGACCTCCTCGCGGAACGGCGTCCTGGCGTGCTCCCTGACCGCGTCGTGCACGACCTGGGCGAAGTCCTCGTCCTCCCAGTCGCGGCGGGCGAAGCCCACGAGGGAGAAGCCCGGCGGCAGCAGGCCGCGGTTGGCCAGGTCGTAGACGGCCGGCATCAGCTTCTTGCGCGACAGGTCGCCGGTGACACCGAAGATGACCAGGCCGGACGGGCCCGCGATGCGCGGCAGACGGCGGTCCTCCGGGTCGAGCAGCGGGTTGGTCCACCGGCCGGGTGTGGCGGTCGACATGGCTCAGACCTCCTCGGGCGCCAGGCGCCGGAGCTCGTGTTCGGTGGAGGTGAGCAGGTCCATCCAGGCCTGCTCGAACTTCGCCACGCCCTCGTCCTCCAGCAGCTGGACCACCTCGTCGTACGAGATACCCAGTTCGGCCAGCCGGTCGAGGACGGCCCGGGCCTCCTCGTAGGTGCCGTGGACGGTGTCGCCGGTGATCTCGCCGTGGTCGCCGGTGGCGGCCAGGGTGGCCTCGGGCATGGTGTTGACCGTGTCGGGGGCGACCAGCTCGGTGACGTAGAGGGTGTCGGGAAGGGCGGGGTCCTTGACGCCGGTCGAGGCCCACAGCGGACGCTGCCGGTTGGCACCCGCCTGCTCCAGGGACCGCCACCGGTCGCTGTCGAAGGCCTCCTCGTACGCCTGGTAGGCGAGGCGGGCGTTGGCGAGGGCGGCCCGGCTCTTGAGGGCCCGGGCGGCGTCGGTGCCCAGCGCGTCGAGGCGCTTGTCGATCTCGGTGTCCACGCGGGAGACGAAGAAGGACGCCACCGAGTGGATCCCCGACAGGTCGATCCCCGCCGCCCGGGCCTTCTCCAGGCCCGCCATATAGGCGTCGATCACGGCCCGGTACCGGTCGAGGGAGAAGATCAGCGTGACGTTCACACTGATGCCCGCGCCGATGACCTCGGTGATCGCGGGGAGTCCGGCCTCGGTGGCCGGGATCTTGATCAGGGTGTTGGGGCGGTCGACCAGCCAGGCGAGCTGCTTGGCCTCGGCGACGGTGGCGGCGGTGCGGTGGGCGAGCCGCGGGTCGACCTCGATGGAGACCCGGCCGTCCCGGCCGCCCGTGGACGCGAAGACCGGGCGCAGGATGTCCGCGGCGTCGCGCACATCGGCGGTGGTGACCATGCGGATGGCCTCGTCCACGGTCACCCCGCGGGTGGCCAGATCGCGGAGCTGGTCCTGATAGCCGTCGCCGCCGGAGATCGCCTTCTGGAAGATCGATGGATTGGTGGTGACCCCGACCACATGGTCCCGGTCGATCAGCTCGGCCAGATTCCCGGAGGCGATGCGCTTGCGCGACAGGTCGTCGAGCCAGATCGCTACGCCTTCGTCGGCCAGGCGCTTGAGTGCGTCAGTCATTGTTTTCGGTCCGCTTCTCCCGCAGGATCGCGTGCATGTGGGCCCGATCCCTTTATGTTCAGCTATGAAACAATCACCTGAACGTGAGGCCCTCCGCCCCTATTCCGGGGGCCCGTGTGATCTGGCGCACGGCCCCCTGGGCGGCCCCCAGGAGATCGTTAAGCTGCTCCCGCAAGGCGGTCGCGAGCCGCCGTTCCGCAGCACAGCACACGGGGGAGCACATGGTCACCGAGGACACCACGGCGGTGCGGGCCGTCAACGCGATGACGGCGAACTGGGCCCGGGAGGCCGTGGGCGAGCGCGGCACCGTCCTCACCGCGGCCGGCGTCTGGCCGGCCCTCGCCCTGCTCGCCGACGCCGCCGACGGCACGGCCCGGCGGGAGCTGGAGCGGGCGCTGGGCATCGGCGCGGACTCCGCGCTCGCCCAGGGCCGGCACCTGCTCACCGCGCTGGGCGAGCTGCCGGGCGTCGACTCGGCGCTCGGGCTGTGGACACGTCAGGAACTGCCGCTGCGCCCCGAGTGGCTGAACCGGCTGCCCCTGGACACCCACGGAGCCCTCACCGGCGACGTGGACGCCGACCTCGCGCGGATGAACGCCTGGGCGGCCCGCCACACCGACGGCATGATCGAGAAAATGCCCCCCGTGGTCGACCCGGACACGCTGCTGGTGCTGGCCACCGCCCTGGTCGTACGGACCACCTGGCGCCGGCCCTTCGACCCCTCCCTGACGGCCCCGCGCCACGGCCCCTGGGCCGGGCGCACGCTGGCCGGACTGTCCAGGACCGGCCCGCTGTCCGAGGACATCGGCGTCGCGCACACCCCCGACGGCCCGCTGACCACGCTGCGGGTCGCGGGAGACAACGGCCTGGACGTCCATCTGCTCCTCGGTGCGGAGGGCGCCCCGGGCGGGCAGGTGCTGCACACGGGCGTGGCCGCGCTCGCCGGGACGTACCCGGCCACCGCGGTCGAGGCGCTCCCGCCCGGCACCCCCGCCCCCGGCCTGACCGTCGAGACCGTGCAGAGCTGGGACCAGACGCCCGTACTCCGCGTCACCGCGGTGCCCTTCACCGTGAACGGCGAGCACAATCTGCTCGACCACGCGCCGCTGTTCGGGCTCGGCTCCGCGCGCAACGCCTCGCACGGCCACTTCCCCGGCATCAGCGGGGCGCCGCTGGCGATCTCGGCGGCGCGGCAGAGCGCGACGGCGACCTTCGGCGCCCTCGGCTTCCGGGCCGCCGCCGTCACCGCGCTGGCCGCGGCGCCCGGGGGCGTCCCGATGGCGCCCCCGCACCGGGCCAAGCTGGTCCACGCGCGCTTTGACCGGCCCTTCGGCTTCCTGGCGGTGCACCGGGCGTCCGGCCTGGTCCTCATGGCCGGGTGGGTCGGGGAGCCGGAGGAGTACGGGGCGCCGCCCCGGCCCGGGATGCACATCAGCCGCTGACCACCCGCCGGGGTGCGCGAGGTTCGGGACGCGTCCGCCGGGGTGGCAGTATCGGGGGAATGACAACACGGATCATCGCCGCGTGCGACGGCGCCTCGAAGGGCAACCCCGGGCCCGCGGCCTGGGCATGGGTCATCGCGGGCGCCGACGGCACGGTGGCGCGGTGGGAGGCCGGGCCGCTCGGCACCGCCACCAACAACGTGGCCGAACTGACCGCGCTGCTGCGCCTGTTGGAGGCCACCGACCCGGCCGCGCCGCTCGAGGTGCGGATGGACTCCCAGTACGCGATGAAGGCGGTCACCACCTGGCTGCCGGGATGGCGCAGAAAGGGCTGGAAGACGGCCTCGGGCTCACCGGTGGCCAACCGCGATCTCGTGGTGAGCATCGACGAACTGCTGGGCGGCCGGGACGTGGAGTTCGTCCACGTGGCGGCGCACCAGGTGGGCGGCGACCCGTTCAACGCGGCCGCGGACCAGGCGGCCAGCGACACGGCCCGCACCCAGCAGGCCATCGGCAGCTCCCTCGGCTCGGCCCTGCCCGAGCCACAGGCCCCCACCGGGCCCGCCCGCCCGGCGGGGCGCGGCGGCAAGCAGGCGGCCAAGCGGGGGAGCGGGGCGCGCTCGGGCGGCTCCATCACGGCGAAGTTCCCCGGCCGCTGCCGCTGCGGAGCGCCGTACGCGAAGGGGGAGACCATCAAGAAGAACCCCGACGGCTGGGGCCACCCCGCCTGCGCCATCGCCGCCACCACCTGACCGGGGGCCGGGGGCCGGGCGGCCCCACCCCACGAGCCCGCGGCCCGCGGGGCCGGTAGCGCCTCCTCAGGCGTTTCTCGTCCAGGAGCCCAGCACCATCAGCGTCTTGGTGCCGGTGACCTGCCCCGCGCGGCGCAGCCCGTCGATGGTCTGCTGTAGATGCTCGATGTCCCGCACCCGGACATGAACCAGCGCGTCGGGGTCGCCCGCGATCGTGAAGACCGCCTGGACCTCGGGCACCTTGTACGCCGTGCGGACGATCTCCCCGACGGGGGTGGTGCCCGTGTACGACAGCTCCACGAACGCCTCGATCCCCCAGCCCAGCTTGGCGTGATCGACCTGCACCGTGAAGCCCGTGATCACGCCGCTGTTCCGCATCCGGTCCACCCGGCGCTTGACCGCGGCCACCGACAGCCCCACCTCGGGCGCCATCTCGGAGTAGGTGCGCCGCCCGTCCTCGCGCAGCATCCGCAGCAACTGGCGGTCCACATCGTCGATCTCGGTCATGCCGACCCCCTGCCTCCCGGCCCCTGCCGCGGCCGATAAAACAACCCCTCGCGCGCAATCGAACCTACCTGAGCGGCCCGCTCGTAGAAATGCTTTGCGTCTTCCACCCGACATCTCGCAAGGTCCTTGTGCCCCACGGCACCATATTGACGCCGCACCGAGCTCCTCGATCCCGTCGCCGCCCGACCTCGTTCACCCGCCCGCACGCACGCACCCTGGAGCACCGCCATGCCCGTCGATCGCCTGCTGCCCACCCGGGAGGCCGAGGACCTGCTGGACCTCGTCCGCGACATCGCCGACAAGGAGCTCGCCCCCCGGGTCGACGAACACGAACGCGCCGAAACCTATCCCGAGGGGCTGTTCGCCCTGCTCGGAGAGGCGGGCCTGCTGGGCCTGCCGTACCCGGAGCAGCACGGCGGCGGCGACCAGCCGTACGAGGTCTACCTCCAGGCCCTCGAGGAGCTGGCGGCGCGCTGGGCGGCCGTCGCCGTCGCCGTGAGCGTCCACACCCTCGCCACCTTCCCCCTCCTCACCTTCGGCACCGCCGCTCAGCTCGGCCGCTGGGCCGAGGACACCCTCAGCGGCCGTCTCATCGGCGGCTACAGCCTCTCCGAACCACAGGCCGGCTCGGACGCCGCGGCCCTGACCTGCCGGGCCGACAAGGACGCCGACGGCTACCGGATCAACGGCGCCAAGGCCTGGATCACCCACGGCGGCAAGGCCGGGTTCTACGCCCTCTTCGCCCGCACCGCCCCGGGCGGCGACGGCATCTCCTGCTTCCTCGCCCCCGGCCACGCCGACGGCCTCACCTTCGGCCGGCCCGAGGAGAAGATGGGCCTGCACGCCATCCCCACCACGGCCGCCTACTGGGACGGCGCCCTGCTCGACCCCGACCGGCTCATCGGACGGGAGGGCCAGGGCCTCCAGATCGCCTTCAGCGCCCTGGACTCCGGCCGGCTGGGCATCGCCGCCTGCGCCACCGGGCTGGCCCAGGCCGCCCTGGACGCCGCCGTCGCGTACGCCGGTGAGCGCACCGCCTTCGGCCGCAAGATCATCGACCACCAGGGGCTCGGCTTTCTGCTGGCGGACATGGCCGCCGCCGTCGACTCCGCACGGGCCACCTACCTCGACGCCGCCCGCCGCCGTGACGCGGGACGTCCGTACAGCCGGCAGGCCAGCGTCGCCAAACTCATCGCCACCGACGCCGCCATGAAGGTCACCACCGACGCGGTCCAGGTCTTCGGCGGCTACGGATACACCCGCGACTACCCCGTCGAGCGCTATATGCGCGAAGCGAAGATCATGCAGATATTCGAGGGCACCAACCAGATCCAGCGGCTGGTCATCAGCCGCCGGCTCGCCGACTGACGCGCGACGGCGGGGCCGCCCGCGCGGACCGGACGCTCCGCGCGGACGGCCCCGCCGACCGACCCCGCCTGTGAGGACCGCCCATGACACACCTCGCCTTCGAGCGGCTGCCGCACCCCTCACCCCGCCCCGCCGCCGACCGCCAGGCGATCCTGGCCGACCCCGGCTTCGGCCGCCACTTCACCGATCACATGGTGACCATCGGCTGGACCGCGGACCGCGGCTGGCACGACGCCCGGCTGGGCCCGTACGCCCCACTCGCCATGGACCCGGCCAACATGACGCTGCATTACGGGCAGGCGATCTTCGAAGGGCTCAAGGCCTATCCGCAGCCCGACGACACCGTCGCCCTCTTCCGGCCCGAGGCCAACGCCCGCCGCTTCCAGCACAGCGCCCGCCGGCTGGCCATGCCCGAACTGCCGGTGGACACCTTCGTCCAGGCATGCGAACTGCTGGTCCGCCAGGACCGGGCGTGGGTCCCCCGCGGCGCCGAACGCTCCCTCTACCTGCGACCGTTCATGATCGCCACCGAGAACGCCCTCGGGGTCAAGCCGGCCTCCTCCTACCTCTTCGTGGTCATCGCCTCCCCGGCCGGCGCCTTCTTCCCCGGCGGCGTCGAGCCGGTGTCCGTCTGGGTGACCCAGCGATATGTGCGCGCCGCCCCCGGCGGCACCGGCGCGGCCAAGTGCGCCGGAAACTACGCCGGTTCGCTGATCGCACAGGCCGAGGCCGCGGAACACGGCTGCGACCAGGTCGTGTGGCTCGACGCGCTGGAGCGCCGGTGGATCGAGGAAGTCGGCGTCACCAACCTGTGCTTCGTCCACGGCACCGGCAGCGAGGCCCGCGTCGTCACCCCACGGCTGACCGACACCCTGCTGGCCGGCGTCACCCGCGACTCCCTGCTCACGATCGCGGACGAACTCGGCTACCCGACCCACGAGACCCGCATCAGCCTCCAGGAGTGGCAGGAGGGCTGTGCCGACGGCTCCATCAGCGAGGTCTTCGCCTGCGGCACGGCCGCCGTCATCACTCCCGTCGGCCACGCCCGGACCGAGGACACCGCCTGGACTGTCGCCGACGGACGCCCCGGCCCCGTCTCGATGCGCCTCCGGGAAGCCCTGCTCCAGCGGCAGACCGGCCTGACCGCCGACCCCCACGGCTGGCTGCGCCCCTGCGCCTGACCGCCGTGGTACGCCGTCGGGCCCCGCGCCACCGCGACCTGCGGCACCGACAGGCGCGGGCTACCGTGGGAATCGATGCCTCTGACCCGGCTCGGACTCGTCGTCCACCAGGGCCGTCCCGCCGCCGTCGCGGCGGCGCAGACCGCCCGGGCGTGGTGTGCCGCGCACGATGTCGTGTGCGCCGACATCGACGTGTGGCGGGAAGGGGTGCCCCGGCGCGGCGGCCAGGACGAGGCGGTGGCCGCGGGCCACCCGGGGGCGGTCATGACCTTCGGCGGCGACGGCACCTTCCTCCGCGGGGCGCGGATCGCCGCCAAGGACGGGGCGGCGGTGCTGGGGGTCAACGTGGGCCGGGTCGGCTTCCTCACCGAGATCGCCACCGACCAGGTCGAGGGCGCCCTGGACATCCTCCACCGGGGCCAGGCGGTCATTGAGGAGCGGATGGTGCTCACCCTCCGGGCGTCGCGCCCGCTGGAGACGCCCGTCGGCCTGGAGGAGCCGCTGTGCTACGGGCGCGGCCCCGCGCTGCCCGCCCCCACCGTGCGCCCCGGCGTCGTCACGGAGTCCGGCTGGGGCATCGCCCTGGACGTCACCGCGGTGAACGACGTGGTCTTCGAGAAACTCGCCCGGAACCGGCAGGCGAGCCTGGCCGTGTATCTGGCCGGACAGCTGCTGGCCTGCTACTCGGCCGACGCCGTCATCGTGGCGACCCCCACCGGCTCCACCGCCTACAGCTTCGCCGCCGGAGGCCCCGTCCTGGCCCCCGAGACCGACGCGATCGTCTTCACGCCGGTCGCTCCGCACATGGCCTTCGACCGCACCGTGATCGCCGGGGCCGACGAGATGGTCGCGGTCCGCGTCCTTCCGCACTCCGGGCGCGTGGCCGTCAGCATCGACGGGCAGCTGCGCGGGGTGCTGGACCCCGGCGACTGGATGGCGGCCTACCGGGCCCCGTACCGCCTGCGCCTGGCGCGGCTGGCGCCGCTCCAGTTCTACCGGCTCCTGCGCGGCCGCTTCCAGCTGGCCGACGCCCCCGCGACCGCCGTCGACCAGACCCCGCCCGTCTACCGACCCGGCACCCCGCCCCCCGACGACCTGGCCCATCTGCACCGGCCCTGGCCAATTGCGGGGTGATTTACTCTGTTATAGGAGCATTCGCCGCGCGCTGGCGGAGGCGCTGCTCCGATAGCAGGGAGGCCCGGCACAGGGAGGCCCGGCATGGTGTTCGACATCACCGAATACGGACAGCAGACGGGCTGCCCGACGGCCTCCTCGCGCTATCTGCCGATCGCCGATCACGGACTGATCGGCGACCTGCGCACCGTCGCCCTGGTCGGCACCAACGGCACGATCGACTGGTACTGCTGCCCGCGCTTCGACGCGCCCAGCGTGTTCGGCTCGATCCTCGACGCGGAACGGGGCGGATCCTTCGAGCTGGCCACCGACGTCCCCGCGCGGACCCGCCAGTTCTACTTCCCCGACACCAACGTGCTGATCACCCGCTTCTCCTCCGCCGACGGCGCGGGGGAGATCCAGGACTTCATGCCCGTCGTCGACGAGTCCCGCGACTCCGTCCGGCACCGGCTGATCAGACGGGTGCGCTGCGTACGAGGCACCCTCCCGTTCACCGCGCGGGTGGCGCCCCGCTTCGGCTACGGGGCCGAGCCGCACACCGCGAGCCTCCAGGGCGACCGGGTGCTCTTCGAGTCCCGCTCCCTGTCCCTGGCCCTGACCTCCACCGTGCCGCTGGAGTGCGACGGCCAGGACGTGCGGTCACGCTTCAAACTGCTCGAAGGCGAGTCCGCGGTCTTCGCCCTCGACCGGGTCGGCGACGAGATCGCCCTCCTCGGCTGCGCCCGGCGCGAGGCCGGGGCCGAGTTCGAGGCCACGGTGCGCTTCTGGCGCACATGGCTGAGCGCCTCGCGCTACCACGGACGGTGGCGCGAAATGGTCCAGCGCTCCGCGCTCACCCTCAAACTCCTCACCTACGCGCCCACCGGCGCCATCGTGGCCGCCGCCACCACCAGCCTGCCGGAGGCGATCGGCCGCGAGCGCAACTGGGACTACCGCTACATGTGGGTCCGCGACGCCGCCTTCTGCGTCTACGCCCTGCTCCGCCTGGGCTTCACCTCGGAGGCCGAGGCGTTCATGGGCTTTCTGTCCGAGCACTGCATCATGTGCGAGGACGGCCCCGCCGGGCCCCTTCAGATCATGTACGGCATCGACGGGCGCCGCGAGCTCGCCGAGCGCGAACTGACCCATCTTGAAGGCTACTTGGGGTCGTCCCCGGTCCGGGTGGGAAACGGCGCCGTGAACCAGCTCCAGCTGGACATCTACGGAGCGCTCATCGACTCGGTCTATCTGTACGACAAGTGGGGACACCCCATCAGCAGCGACCACTGGGACGAGGTGGGCTACCTGGTCAACTGGGTCTGCGATCACTGGGACCAGCCCGACGAGGGCATCTGGGAGATCCGCGCCGGACGGCAGAACTTCCTGTACTCGCGCCTCATGTGCTGGGTGGCCATCGAGCGCGCCATACGCGTGGCCAACCGCCGTGGCCTGCCCGCCGACCTTCCGCGCTGGCGGAGCAGCCGCGACGCCATCTACCGGCAGATCATGACACGCGGCTGGTCCCAGCAGCGCGGGGCCTTCGCCCAGCAACTGGACCACGACGCCCTGGACGCCTCGGTGCTGATGATGCCGCTCGCCAAGTTCGTCTCCCCGGTCGACCCCAAGTGGCTCGCGACGCTGGACGCCCTGACGGCGGAGCTCGTCTCCGACTCCCTGGTCTACCGCTACGACCCCTTCCTCAGCTCGGACGGCCTGCCCGGCACCGAGGGCACCTTCTCGATCTGCTCCTTCTGGTACGTCGAGGCCCTCACCCGGGCCGGCCGCCTGGAAGAGGCCCGGCTGGCCTTCGAGAAGATGCTCACCTACTCCAACCACCTGGGCCTGTACGCCGAGGAGATCGGCCCCACCGGCGAACAGCTCGGCAACTTCCCCCAGGCCTTCACCCATCTCTCCCTCATCAGCGCCGCCTTCAACCTCGACCGCGCCCTGGGCTGACCCGCCCCACCGCCCGGTCAGTCGATCCAGACCACGACCGGAATCCGGATCGCCCGGACGTCGTGGTGGACGCTGTACTCGATGATGACGGGCTCGCCCGCGACCTGGATGCTGAACCGCGTGCCGTGGTCGTCCATCGGGTCGCCGGGCGGCTGCCTGAGCCGGTCGAGCGCGCCGCCCGCTTCGAGCGCCAGAGCGGCGATGTAGTTGGCGACCTTCTTGGCCAGATCCGAGGGCATCGCCAAGATGGCGGCGGCCGGAGTCTCCTCGATATAGGCAGCCCAGCCCGGCCGGGGGCGCTCACGGTTCACCCGTGGGCTCCCTCGAGCCGGGTCAGGAGGTCGTCGATGCTGACGAGATTCCGCCCGGCGGCGGCATTCGCGCGGCTGTGCTCGGCGGACGGGGCCTTCGCGAGCATCGCGATCTTCCACCACGAGCGCATCACCGCGGGAACGACGGCCTCCTCGGCGGCCAGGACCTCCCCGTAGAAGCGGGCCCGCTGCTCGCCGCTCAAGGCCTCACCGATGGCGTTGATCGTGTGGGGAATGGCGGCGACCTTGCGGTCGACGGAGTGGTCGGGCTGTGCGCTCATGCGCACCTCCTCGAGGTCGGGGCCAGGGCCTGCCGATGACGGTACCCCGCGGCGCGCCGTCGATGGCACCGCTCGCGGCACCCGGCCCCGACGTCTCCTCCGGCGCGGTCCGGTCAGTAGACGGTGAGGCCGTAGGCGCTCAGCACTTCCTGGATGGGCTGGTAGTAGGTGCTGCCCCCCGTGGCGCAGTCCCCGGTGCCGCCGGACAGAATGCCGATGATCTTGTCGCCCGCGTAGAGCGGGCCACCGCTGTCACCGGGCTCCGCGCAGATGTTGGTCTGGATCAGGCCGTAGACGATGTCACCGCCGCCGTAGTTGACGGTGGCGTTGAGCCCCGTCACCCGGCCGCAGCGGACGCCGGTCGTGGCACCCCGAGTGCAGACCTGCTGGCCGACGTAGGCGGTCGCGGTTCCGGTGATGTCGACGGTGCCGACGGTCCCGGGGTGCGGCACGGCCGTGTTGGCATAGCGGACCACGCCGTAGTCGTCGCCGGGGAAACTGGTCGCGGTCGTCGGGCCGACGGCGGTGGCCAGATCGGAGCCCGTGTACCAGGTCGGCAGGGTGTCGGTGCAGTGGCCGGCCGTGATGAAGTAGTACGTGGAGCCGCTCTGGACATTGACCCCGACCGAGCAGCGCGCGCCCCCGGAGGAATAGACGCCGTCGCCTCCCGAGAGGAAGGTCCGCAGCGTGCCGCCGAGCCGTTCCACGGCCACGGCGCCGCCGAAGCGCTCGGCAGTACGGTCGAGCCTCGCCAGGTCGTCGCCGGAGACGCTGGAGCCGGCGAACACACGCAGCGTCCCGGTGCGTTCGTCCACGGTCCAGGCGGTGCCCGCGACGTCCAGGGACTCGACGGCCGAGGCGGCGGCGGTGGCGGAGGCCGATGAGGGAGCGGCCGCGCTCGTCCCGACCGTGGCGAGGGCAGCCGCGGTGAACAGGCCGGACACCGCGGCGATCAGCCGGAAGCGTCTCCAGGTACGGCGTACGGTCTTCACCCGAACCTCCTTGAGCGGCCGCCGATGCCCGGCGGATGTGGTCCAGCCGCTTCATTGTGCCGTTGGTTCGGCCGATGCGGTACCCAACTCCCCAGCCGCCAAAGGGAGAAGAGGCGTTCGAGGCAGGCGCCACGTCAGCGGATGCGCCCCCGCGCCGCCGTACACCCGCTGGACAGCGGGATCGGCGAGGTCGAGACGGTAGTGGTCCGGTCGGCCGGCCCGGAGCCAGCGGCGGTGGACGCTCTCCACCTCGGCCCAGATGTCCCGGGGGCCCGTGCGCTCGACGCACCAGGAGTCGCCGTCGGAGCGGACGACGACACACGACTCCTCGGCCGGGGCGTACAGGGTCAGCCGGTCGGCGCCGACGACCCGTACCAGACCGGGCACGAGATGGCCGACGGCGAGCCAGAACCCGGCCTCCTCGGGCGGGGCGGGGCGATCGCGGTGAACGGTGACCGGGCCGACGGGCATCCGGTCGGGCGCGACGACCAGGTCCACGCCCAGGCCCGGCCGATACCCCGTGGGGACCGGCCGCAGCACGGCGTCGAGCGCGTCGCCGGTGCGCCGGACCACGGCCTGGGCCGGCCAGCCGACCGCGCCGGTGGTGACCGGCGCCAGCAGCGTCCCGCCGTCGGCCAGCTGCGCCGTCAGGGCGGGCGGCAGACCGCGCGCCGCGAACGACACCAAGATCTTGTCGAAGAGCTCACCGCGACAGCCGTCCAGCCCATCACCCCGCACCACCCTGGGCCGATACCCGAGGGCGGCCAGGCGCGAGCGGGCGGCGGCGGCCTGATGAGGATCGACCTCGATCGTGGTGACCGAGGCGTCACCGAGGATCTCGCACAGCGCGGCCGTCACCAGCCCCGGGCCGGTGCCCGACTCCAGCACCCGGTCCCCGGCCGTCAGGCCCAGCGCCTGAAGGCCCTTGACCACGGCGGCCATGCCGGTGGACATCCCGGTGAACCCGCCGCCCGTGACGATCTGGCCGCGCCGAGGGGCGTCCAGCGGCTCACCGCGGTGCTGGACCATCACCGAGTCCCCGTCGTGGATCCAGGCCAGCCACTCGTCCCGGTCGCGGGGGTCCGCGCCGTCCAGCAGCTGCCAGGCCTTCGGCTGCCCGGCGGCGGTGGGGCGTCGGATGTAGCAGCGGGGGAGCAGGACTTCACGCCGCACCGCGAGCAGGGCCTGTCGGACGCCGGGGTCGGTCAGTACCCCGTCGGCCGTCAGCCGGTCGACCATCGCCGCGCGGGCCTGGGCCGCCCGCTCCTCAACGGCCGCCTCGGCCGACGGGGCGGCCGGCTCGCCCCGCTCCAGGTGGATGACGCCGCCCGCCGCCAGGGCGTCAAGACCGGCCGACACCCGGGCGGCCAGCCGGGCGGGCAACCGCCGCGCGGCCGCACCGCGGTCCAGCCAGTACGCGGCGCGGATCTCCCCGTCCGGGAAGCTCAGTCGCTCGGCCCGGTCGGGACTCAACGGCGGCGCGGCGAAGACCATGCAGGTGAGGGCGCGGCCATGCCGGCCGGCCGCCGCGGAGGTGTCCACCGCCAGCAGCCGCCCGACCGGAACGGTCAGCCCCAGCTCCTCCGCCAGCTCGCGGGCGGCCGCCTGCGCGGGCGACTCGTCGGCCTCGACCATCCCCCCGGGCAGCTCCAAGTGGTCCTTGTAGGTCGGCTCGAGCACCAGGACGCGCCCGGCCGTGTCGGTGACGAGCACGGTGGCCGCCATCATCGGCGCGGGCAGCAGCGCGTAGTGGTCGCGCCGCCGAGGTGGCGGCCGATGGCCGTCGCGCAACACCGCCGTGTGCGAGCCGCGCTCGGCGGCGAGCGCGGCGGCCAGGCGGCGGCGCAGCGGCGGCGGCAGCAGCTCCAGTGCCTTCCCTTCGGGGAGGAATTCGGCCGTACGGATCTCACCGTCCTGTGGGACCAACGCCGTCGGGGCCTGGTCGTCGGGCAGGTGGCCGGCGTAGACGAAGGCCAGAACGGTGCGCCCGTACACCGAGGCGGGGATGCTGTCGACGGCCAGCAGCCGGCCGACGTCCACCCCGAGGCCGAGCTCCTCACCCAGCTCCCGGACCAGCGCGGAAGCCGGTTCCTCGTCCTCGAGCATCCCGCCGGGCAGGTCCCACCCGTCCTTGTACACCGGGTCGACCAGCAGGATCCGCCCCTGGCCGTCGCGGATCAGCGCGTCGGCACAGACGGCCGGGGCCGCGTGCTCGGCCATATAGCGCGCCAGCTGAGGATCCACGAGCGGAGCCCCGGCATCGAGGGAGGAGACCGGAGTGGAATCGGACAAGGACGACCTCCCGCGACGGACAGCGTGACCAGCCCATTGTGAGGTGCGCAAAAGGGCTTCAACAGGGCGCGTTGGCGCGTAACGGCCCGCCCTCGGGCCGCCTCGACGGCCGGCCACCACCGGTAGCGTGACGCGGGTGATGGTGGGCAATGGAGCAACCCGGCTGGTCGTTCTGCGCGGCAACAGCGCCTCGGGCAAGTCGAGTGTCGCGGGATGCTCGACACCGGCCTGAACGCGCTTTTTGAACCGGATGGCCAGTCAGTGGTGGAGCGAGACCTTGAGGACCACGATGACGAGCCCGAGGAGAAGATTGACCGTGCCCGCGAGCATGGTGAGGCGGACTGAGGCGCCTGCCCGGACGGCGGCGAGGCTCGCCCAGCCGACCTGCTCGGCCAGGGCGACGGCGAGCGCCAGCCATGCCGCTCCGGGGACCCCCAGTCCGAGGAGCGGACTGATCGCCACGGCAGCGGCCGGTGGCACGGCCGCCTCGACGATCGGCCGCTCGTCGGCACACACGCGGCGGACCTGCTTCCAGCTCAGCGACTGACGCACCATCCGCGCCCCGAAGAGCCGGGAGAAGACGTGCGCGGCCCAGAACACCACCCCGGTACACAACAGCAGCAAGGCGAGTTCCAGCCGCGGGAACGAGCCGAGCGTTCCGGCGCCGGCCACCACGGAGGCGGCGAGCAGCGAGCCGTAGACGGCGCCGCTGTAGTCGGCATGCGCGGCACCCGTGGGCGGCCGGGGCTGCGAGTCCTGCGGGCTGGTCCGGTGTGTCATGCCTCCAGGGTTGCCGAGCGGACCGCGCTCCGCGTGGTTCCGGCATGCGGCGCCCGGGGGAAAAAGCGCCGACGCGACGTGCGCGCTCAGACATCGGCCTCCGGGAGTTCTTCGGCACAGATCGTGAGGAGTCCGGTCGCCGCGCGTTCGAGCTCGGCGCGTGGCATCGGCTGGCAGTCCAGTGGCGCGCACACTTCGAAGGCGAGGTGGCGCACCGGCGTCTCGCCGAACAGCAGCACCTGAAGGAACTCGGGCCCGCCGGGTTGTTCGCGGCCCATCAGCAGCTCGACCGTCAGCAGGGTGCCCTCCGCGATCTGCCGCGTTCCGGCCTGTGGCTCGCCGCGAACGAGCACGAACTCCGTCTCGTACGGGCCATCGGGCGGGGCTGCCAGCAGCCACCGGGCGAACGCGGCAGCCCGTGCCACGCCACCGCGCAACGGCACGCGTCCGATGAAATACGCGTCGAACCACCACACCCCGTCCAACGTCTTGAGGACGGCCAGCCACATGTCGTCGACGGGCGTGCCGGAATAGTGGTTGCCGCGCCAGGCGAGCCGGAAACCCGGTACGGGTGTGTCGATCGTGTCCACGGATCTATAGTCCCCGGCATGGCGTCACGAGTTCCCCTGTTGTCCACCACGTGTCCGCACGGCTCTGTAGAGGATTTCGATGTTGTCCATGTCTCCGGCCGCCCCCTGGCGGTCTGTGCCTGCGGCCACTCGGCGGCCATGTGGTCCTTGCTCGATGACCGGTGGACCGAACACCAGTTGACGGATGAGGTGGAGGTGACCACGGTCGGCGCCACCGTCGCCGGAGGACGGATCGTGGTCGGTGGCGGAGGGGAACATCAGGGTTTCGCGCAGTGGTATCTCGACAGCGGCGCTGTGCGGGCCTCGGAGCGGGACGACCTGGCCGGCGTGGCCTCGACGACCACGGTGGAGCTTGACGGCCGCACCTGGTTCGCCGGCGGCGGCACGGGCTCGGTGATCCTCCTGTCCGACCCCGTGGAAGAGGTCGACCCTGAAGAAGGCGAGCCGGAGTCCATGGAGCTGTCCCTGTCGGACCACGGCTCGTATGCCGGCGTCGGTGCCGTCGCGGCGGGGAGGCTCGGGGATCGCTCCCTCCTCGTGTCCGGCAGCTGGGACGGCGAGGTGTGGCTGTGGGACCTCCGCGAAGAGGCCCCGGTGATGACGTTCGAAGAGCTCGACAGCGTCGTCGAGGGAGTCGCCGTGGTGTCCGTGGACGGCCGCCCGTGCGTCCTGGCCGCCGGCGGCACGACCCTGCGACTGGGCGACCTCGGCACGGGCCGGTGGGAGGATCCTCTCCCCGTGCCAGGGGGCGACATCAGCTGCATGGACGTCGCGTGGCTGAAGGGCCGCCAGGTGGCCGTGGTCGGCGCCGAGGACGGCACCGTCCACACCTGGGATCTCGAGAACCGGCGCCCGTTGGCAGAGCCCTTCACAGCCCACACCGGCGACAGCCGGCAGCGCCGCATTCCGGCCATCCGCATCATCGAACTGCACGGTCGCCCCGCCTTCGTCACATCGGGCGGCGACGGCCTCCGAGTCTGGCCCCTGGGCGGGTAGTCGACGCGAGGCGGCCCGCTGTCTCCGAGGACTCGGTAGGGTCCGCCGTGTGTCTGCATCCTCGTATCTGAGTGTTACGGCGTCGGCCTACGATGCCATGGCCGTTCCGTATGCCGAATTCGTTCGAAATGAACTCGACGATCTCCCCTTGGATCGCGCGGTACTCGCCGCGTTCGCCGACTCCGTGCGGCCCGACGACGCCGGGCTCGTCGCGGAGCTCGGATGTGGCCCGGGCCGTGTGACGGCGCACCTGCGGAACCTGGGGCTGAACATCTTTGGCGTCGATCTGTCGCCCGTGATGATCGACCTTGCCCGCGAGGCATACCCCGACCTGCGTTTCGAGGTCGGTTCGATGGACGCCCTGGACCTGGCCGACGGTGCGCTGGCCGGCATCGTGTCCTGGTATTCGCTCATCCACACCCCGCCCCGGGAAATACCGTCGTACTTCGAGGAGTTCCGCCGGGTGCTGGCCCCGGGCGGCTACCTCCTGCTCGGCTTCTTCGAGTCCGAGGGCGGCCCGGTGGAGGAGTTCGACCACAAGGTGGCGCCGGCCTATCAGTGGCCGATCGATGAGCTTGCCGGCCTGGCTCGCGCGGCGGAGTTCACCGAAGTCGGCCGGATGCTGCGCGAGCCGCGTGAGGGAGAGAGGCGCCGCAGGGGGCATCTGCTGATGCGCGGCAAGCTGTAGGTCCGGACGCAGTCGGCCGGGCGGGTCCGCGCGGAGGGCCTGCCCGGTCCGGGGCGCGGGACGGCACAAGGCCGGCCATCAGGCCGGGCGGCAGGACGCACAGACGTGGCCGTCGATCGCGGCCGCCAGACCGCGAGCCGCCACCCGCACCGCGGGATCCTCGTCACCGGTCAGCACGCCCGCCGTGCTCCTTCCGTCGAGCACGGCACGGTGAGCCGCGTGCTGGACCTCGATCTGGGCAGCGTTCGCGTGTTCGAGGATCGCCTGAAGCAGTTCGATCACCCCAGGCCGATCGGTGACGCCATCGGCCACCGCGAGATCCCACAGGAACGGAACCGCCGCGACGGTCGCGTCGAAGACCGCCAGCTCACCCAGCCACAGGCCGAGATCGCTCAGCGCCTCAGCGCTCGTCCTGGCGTCACCCCACGCCACCCGCGACAGCCGGCCCGGAACGTCTTCCGCGGATCCGTACGCATGTGTCAACTCATGCCACCGAACGCGGTGCATCCCCTTGAGGATCGTCCCCATCACACTCCCGACCCCAGCGCTGTCCGGGCCGGTCAACGTATCAGCCACCGACGACGAGCGATCCCGGTCGGCTGCCGGGGACCCGTGATGTCACATCCGGGGCGGCCCGGTCCGTCCAGAGGGCGGTAGTGCTCCACATACCGAGTTCTGGAAAGGACAGAAAAATGTTTGACGGACTGGCCGGACTGGTCATCCGGCGCCGAGTGGCGGTTCTCGTCGTCAGTCTTCTGCTCGCCGTGGCCGGGGGAGCGGCGAGTACCACCCTCTTCGGCAAATTGGCCGCCGGAGGGTTCGACGACCCGAACTCGGAGTCCGGGCGCGCTGTCAGGACGCTCTCGAGCACATTTGGCCAAGGTCAGCCCAACCTCACCGTGCTCGTCGCCGTCGACGGCAGTGTGGACGATCCCGCCGTCGAGGCCACGGCCGGCAAGCTCACCCGGGAGCTGAGCGAGGAGCCCGGAGTCGAGAACGTCACCTCCTATTGGGCGGCGGGCAAACCGCCCCGGATGAAGAGCCGAAAGGGCGACAAGGCCCTGATCACCGGCATGGTGACCGGCGATGATTCCACGGCGCAGAAGCGCGTGGCCGAGCTGGCCGATGCCTATGAGGGCGAGCGAGCCGGTCTCGACGTGACGTTCGGCGGCAATACGAAGTTCCAGGTCGAGTTTCTGGAGCAGGGGCAGAAGGACGCCCAGACCGGCGAGGCCATCGCCATCCCCCTCACCCTGGTCGTGCTGGTCTTCGTCTTCGGAAGCCTGATGGCCGCCGCCCTGCCGCTGATCGTCGCCATTGTCGCCATGGCGCTCTCCATGGGGCTGATGTGGATCCTGGCCGAGGTGACAACCATCGGGGCCCTCTCCGCGAGCATCGTGACCCTGCTGGGGCTGGGGCTCGCGATCGACTACAGCCTGCTCTTCGTCAACCGCTACCGGGAGGAGCTGGCCTCCGGGAAACAGACCGAGGAGGCGCTGCGGGCGACGATGGCGTCGGCCGGCCGGACGGTGCTCTTCTCGACGCTCACGGTCGCGGTGGCCTCCAGCACCATGGTGTGGTTCCCGCTCATGGCCGTGCGGTCCATGGGCTATGCGGGTGTGCTGACCGCGGTGGTGTCCGGCGCGGCCGCGCTGCTCGTGCTTCCCGCGGTGCTCGTCATCCTGGGTGACCGGATCGAGCGCGGCCGGGTCTTCGGCCGCAAGAAGCGCGCCGCCGGGGCCGCGGACGGTGAGGGTGCCGCCGCCTCGAACGGCTTCTGGCACCGCCTGGCGACACTGGTGATGCGGCGTCCCCTGCCGATCGCCACGATGGCCACGCTCTTTCTGCTGCTGCTCGGCGCGCCGTTCCTCGGTATCAACATCGGCATGCCGGACGAGCGCGTGATGCCGGAGTCGTCATCCGCTCGCCAGGTCGCGACCGCCGTCAAGGAGGACTTCGTCGGCAGCGGACAGAACGCGCTGGTGGTCGTCGCGCCCGAGAGCGGATCGGACGGGAAGGCCGTCGAGGGGTACGCGAAGCGGTTGTCGTCGCTGCCCGGTGTTGCCGCGGTGCGCACATCCACCGGCGGCTACGCGGAAGGAGCCCTTGTCACGCCCCCGGACGAGCGGTCACGAGGCTTCGCGGCCAAGGGCGCCGTCTACTTCTCGGTGACACCGGCGTCGGACAGCCCGGACGAGGCACGGCAGCTCGTCGGCGAGATCAGGGACACCGAGGCGCCGTTCGAGGTCCTGGTGGGCGGCATGGCGGCGACCAACAAGGACGCGTCGGCCGCCTTGATGGAGTCGCTGCCGTACGCGCTGGGCACGCTGATGCTCGCGATGCTGGTGCTGCTGTTCCTGGTCACCGGAAGTGTCCTGCTGCCCTTCCTGGCCGTGGTGCTCAGCCTGCTCAGCCTGACGGCGACGTTCGGCGCCCTGGTGTGGGTGTTCCAGGACGGCCATCTGGCCGGGCTGTTCGGCGACTTCACTACGACCGGCAACATCGCGGCGACGATCCCGGTGATCCTCTTCGGCCTCGCCTTCGGCCTGGCCATGGACTACCAGGTGTTCCTGCTGTCCCGCATGCGGGAGGAGTACGAGCTGACGGGTTCCCCGACGAAGGCCGTGACCCACGCTCTGGAGCGCACGGGGCGGATCGTGACCGCCGCCGCCGTGGCCATCTCGATCGTCTTCCTCGCGTTCACGGCGTCGGACATCTCCCTGGTGAAGGCGTACGGCGTCGGGCTGCCGCTCGCCGTCCTGATGGACGCGACACTCATCCGCGGTGTGCTGCTCCCCGCCGCGATGCGACTGGGCGGCAAGGCCACGTGGTGGGCGCCCCCGGGGCTACAGCGGCTGTACACCCGCTTCGGCCTGCGGGAGGAGGCGAACCCGCAGTCGCAGCGGAAGGAGCGCGAGCGGACGCCGACCGGCTGACCGCCGGCCGCGTGTCCGCAGGCGGTGCTGCCCCGGCCGGTCGGGGCAGCACCGGGTCACTTCGACGCGGGGAGTGCTATGCGCCGGCACCGGGCGCGGAGGCCCGCGCGGCGGTGTCCCGCCGGTCGATGGCCTCGGCCACCTGATCGATGGCCTCGCGAAGAAGGTCACCGTAGGAGTCCTGGGGGAGGTTCGGCGCATGCTCCTTGGCCGCGTCGATGTGCTCGATGGCGGCCTCGAAGGACCCGAGCCGGCGGTGGTTGTCGGCGAGGTTGAGATGCAGGGACGGGTAGAAACCGGCGATATGAAGGCCGGCGTGGTGCTCCTGGACGCGCTGCTCGGTCACGGCGTCGGCAGCGTCCAAGGCCCGAATGTCCCAGATCAGAGCCTGGGCGGGGTCTTGGTGGAGATCTGCCAGATGGTGCGCGATGGTGCAGCGGTGCAGTGGGTCGCCGGTGACACCGGTCGCGGACCACAGGTCCAGGAGTTTCCGGCGGGCGGAAGCGGTGTCGCCGGCTCGGCCTTCGGCGACGGCTTGGCCGATGGCGTCCATAGTCGGGTCGGGGGTCGGCATGTGTTCGGAATGTGGCACCCGGCGATCATTGAGCTTCAACCAACTCGAAGGTCAAGTCCGACCTGTACGGCTCGGGCGCCGCGGCCGCGGCTTCTCAGCCGGCGGTGGCCGGCGGTTCCGCGATGCCGATGAAGTTCCCGGCCACGGGCCGGATGCGGACCGACCAGCCCAGCGCCGTGAGGTCGTCCGTGAGCGTCCGGACATCGTGGAACACCTTCACGATGCGGTACTGACTGCCGTCATCGAGCCGGCGCAGCGCCGCGGGGGCGGGCTGGTTCGCGAGAACCTCCTCCTCCGCGGCAGCGGCGGGGCCGTCGTCGATGAAGATCGCTCTGCCGCCCGGCGCGAGCGCGGCGGCGACGGTGTTCCAGAAGTCGGGCAACCGCGTCGGCGGGACGTGCGAGAGCCAGAAGGCGAAGAACACCGTGTCGTAGCGCCGTGGTGGCCGCCACGTGAACAGGTCGGCCTCAAGGAACCGGACAGTGGGGGACGCGGTGCGCGCCCGGGCGAGGGCCAGCACCTCGGCCGCCGCGTCGACAGCCGTCACCGACCGCGCCCGCGCGGCGAGCCTCGGAGTCCACTGGCCCGTTCCGCAGGCCAGCTCCAGCACATCCCCGGCGATCGGGAGTTCATCGACGGCAGCCAGCAACCGCTTCAGCTCTTCGCGCTCCGCGTAGGGCCGGTCGTATTCGGCCGCGCCCGCCCTGTAGTAGGCCATTTGCTCTGCCAGGAGAGCGTCGTCATCCATATGCGGGTTCCTCTCATCCGGGTTCGGCCGGAGCCGAGCGGGCTCAGCTCGCGGCCTGGTTGCCACGGACACTGTCGGCCTTCACCTTCGGGCAAGGTCAAGTGGCTCCGCGGGCGTTCCACCCGCACCGTGCAGGGCCGCGAGGAGTGGTCACCGCTGTGGCGGCTGGGACGTGTGAGGCCCAAGTGATGGATATATGCGAGATTTACTGCCCGGATCGGGTACTTCGGTGCTTATTCTGTGCCACACTGAGTATGGCTCTCACCGCATCCCCCGTCGGTGAGAGCCATACTCTGTTCAGCCGGACTGCCGCCTACAGCGCCGAATGGGCTAGCCAGTGGTCGAACAGCCGCTCGTCCCCATCGATCGCCACGCGTTGTGGCGGCAGGCGTCGCATCAGCACCAACAGCAGGTCTTCCACCGCCCCCGTCACGGTGACGTCCGTCGACCCCGGGCCCCGTCGCCACGACACCCCCGTCGGGGTGCATGTGATCACCCACCCCTCGATCGACTCTTCGGAAGGCCGCAGCCCGATCGAGCCCGCACCCCACAACAAGGCCACCGCGGGCTTCAATGTCGCGGCCGCCGGCGAGGACAGCAGCTCCAGGTACTGGGTCACCGCGTCGGCCGCCAGGTCGGGCTCGAGGGCGTACGGCACACCGGCGGGCAACGCGGCATCGACGGCGTGCACCGAGGTGTCGTGTGTCGCCTGCCGCAGCCAGAACGACGCCGGTCCCGGCCCGACGAGCGTCCATACCGGTGTGTCAGGACCGACCGCCAGCACTGCCTCGACAAGCTCCGAAGCCCCCGCGAGCAGCCATGTCCGCCAGTCCTGCGGGGGCATCGCTTCATGCGGATCAGGGATGCCATCGGCCGAGCCGCCGCGTACGATTCCCGCCGCCCAGCGCGGTGCCTGCCCGAGGTGTCCGACGAGGACCCGAAGGCGCCACTCGGGGCACGTCGGTACGAAGGCGTCCCAGTCGGCGCCGTCCACGGCATCCGCGAACGCCGCTGTCTGTGCGAGCAGGCCCGAGGCCAGTCGGTCGATATCCGTCTGTGTCATGCGGCGTAGGGTAGGAACTCCACCCGGGTGGAGGTTCAAGTGCGCGAGGACACCCTGTCCATCGGCGAGCTCTCACAGCTGACCGGTGTGCCCGTGCGCACGATCCGCTTCTACTGCGACGAGGGCTACGTCGAGTCGGTCCGCAGCACCGGTGGGCACCGTCGCTTCCCCGCGGATGTGGTCGACCGGCTGGCGCTGCTGCGTCGGCTGCGCGCACTCGGGCTCGGGCTGACGGCGATCGACGCCGTGCTCAGCGGCCGCAGATCCGTCGCCGAAGCCGCCGCACAGGAACGCGCCGAGATCGATGTCGAGTTGGCGACGCTGGCCTGGCGCCGCGCCTCGCTCCGCGCCGTCGAGGAAGCGGCACCGGCCGAGCGGGCCGCGAGGTTGGAGCTGCTGGCCACGGTCGCCGACGGCCGGGCGGCACAGCACGTGCTCGAGGTGTTCTGGAGCCGCCTCGCCCTGCCCGCGATGCCCGAGGACGGCGCCAGCATGTTCATCTCCGTCAGCGTCCCCGAGCCACCGAACGACCCCACCCCCGAGCAGGTGGTCGCCTACGCCACGCTGGTCGCGATCGTCGACGACCACCGGCTCCGGCAACAGATCTGGGCACGCACACGTACCGGCACAGAGTTCGTCGCCTACCAGAACGCCTTGCTCGACGGGGGAATCGGCGAGGCGTGCGAACTCGCCCGCCCACTTGTGCGAGCGGGCGAGCAGCCGGGCCCCGGACCGTTGCTCGACCGGTTCGTCGAGGCGCACGCGACGAGGCAGGGCACGCCTGACAGCCCGACGTTCCGGCGCGCCCTGCTACGCGTCGCGGCGGTCGATCGAGGCCCGAGCATGCGCCGCTACTGGGAGCTCGTCGGCGACATCACGGGCGAGGACGTCACCGTCGGCGAGGCGCACTCCTGGTTGCTGGACTCGCTCGACCGCGCGGTGGCGTAGACGCCACCCCGAGGTTTCATCAATCGACCCAGACGGCTCGGCCCAGAACGGCGATGGGGCCCTCCGCGGAGCGACCGCCGGGCGGGATCACATCGATGACCGGTCCGGTGCAGGTGATGTTCTGGTAGGCGAGGGCGTATTCGTTGGTGGAGTTGTACACGTGGAACCTGTTGTCTTCCAGCGGTACCACGACACAGCCGCTGGGGTTGACGATGTGCCAGGTGCTGTTGCGGAGGTCGCCGTGGGCGGCGGAGGCCGAGGTGGCCATGGAGAGGGTGAGGACTCCTGCGGCGGCCAGAATCCCGGCAGTGGTGGTGATGCGTCGCATCATGCCTGACTCCTTCGGAGCGCTGCGGTCGGTGTGGCAGTTCCAGACCGGCTGACGGCCCTCTGGGTACCCGTGCGCACAGGAATTTCGGTGGAGCCGTACGGGAGGGGCGGGGTACGGGCTCCGGCACTTTGTGATCTCTTTACAACCGACGTCGGGGGCACCCCGTCTCTCCGTCTGGGCGCCAGGCCACCGCAACCGCCCTGGCGCACTCGCCATCGCCCCATCACGGAGAGGCCCATACCGATGGACCCGATCAGCACACCTGGTCGCCGTACAGCCGGCCCTCGCACATCCCGATCGCGCGCGTCGTCCCGGATCCGCCACGCGGCCGTGGCCCTCGGCCTGTGCGCCGCGCTCGTGGGTGCCTCAGCCGCAGCGGCCGAACCGCGCGCGGATCTGGTTCCGCCTGTCGTCACCGCGGACCAGGTCATGCCGCACCTCGACGCCCTCCAGCGGATCGCGGACCGCGACGGGGGCAACCGCGCGCACGGCACCCGGGGCTACCGCGACTCGGTCGCCTATGTGAAGGCCGCGCTGGACAAGGCGGGTTTCCGTACCACCCTGCACCGCTTCACGCACGACGGCGCCACCGGCTACAACCTCGTCGCGGACTGGCCCGGTGGCGATCCCGGGCATGTCGTGTTCGCCGGGGCGCACCTCGACAGCGTGGCGGCCGGTCCCGGCATCAACGACAACGGCTCCGGCTCCGCCGCCCTGCTCGCCACCGCCCTCGAGGTGTCCAGGGCGGGTCTCACGCCGGACCGCCGTCTGCGGTTCGCCTGGTGGGGCGCCGAGGAGGCCGGCATGGTGGGGTCCACCGCCTATGTGCGGGATCTGTCCGCCGCCGAACGCGACCGGATCGACGTCTACCTGAACGTGGACATGGCCGGCGCGAAGGACATCCGGCAGTGGCTCGTCGTCCACGACGACCCCGCGGCGGCCGCGGCGTTCGAGGGCTGGTTCGCGGCCCGGAACCTTCCTACGTTCGAGATCGGCATCGGCGGCAGCGACCATGTGTCGTTCGGCGACGCCGGCATCCCGGTGGGCGGCTTCGCCACGGGGATCGACGACTGCACTCACGACGCGTGCGACCGCGTCGCGAACGTGGACCCGCAGACCGAGACCCTCAGCACCAACGCGTTCATCAGCGCGGTCTGGCAGCTCGCCGCGCGCCGCTGACCCCCGCCCCTCCTCCCGGCCCCTCGACGACCCGCCCCCGAAGGAGCAGACCATGCCCGCCCGCTGGAAACGGCAACGCCGCACCACCACCCTGGCCACGGCTGTGGCCGCCGGCATCGTGCTCACCACGCTGCCCGCCTCCGCCGCCCCGGGCGGCCCCGGCGTCGGTGACCCGTACTACCCCGACGACGGGAACTCCGGCTACGACGTCACGCAGTACGACGTGCGCGTGAACTACGACCCGGCCCGCCCCCGCCACCTGGAGGGCGACACCACGGTGCAGGCCGTCGCGGCGCAGGACCTGGACCGGTTCCACCTCGACCTGGAAGGCTTCCAGGTCACCTCCGTCACCGTGGACGGCACACCCGCACGCGCCGTCTCCCGCGAGGGCGCGCATGAGCTCGTCATCACCCCCGCCCGGCCGCTCGCGGAAAACGCGCGCTTCTCCGTCCGCGTCCGCTACTCCGGCGAACCGGTCGGCGAGGGCTGGCACACCCTCGCCGACGGCGGCGCGAACGTGTCGGGCGAGCCGCACGCCGCCACGGCCTGGTACCCGGCCAACGACCACCCCTCGGACAAGGCGACCTTCCGGCTCACGGCCACGGTCCCCGACGGCTGGACGGTGGTCGGCAACGGGAGGCCGGGCGCCACCACCACCGGCCGGGGCACGACCACGTTCCGCTGGTACGAGGACCGGCCGATGGCCACGTTCCTCAGCACCATCGCCATCGACAAGTTCACGCTGCACACCTCGGAGCTCTCGGACGGCACCCCCGTCGTCCACGCCTACAGTCCCGGGGCCACCGCCGACCCGGAGACGGAGGACCTGCTGCCCGACGTCATCGACTTCCTGGCCTCGAAGTTCGGCCCGTACCCGTTCTCCTCGGCAGGCGCGATCGTCATCGCCGGCGACGACGGCAGCGGCCCGTTCGCCCTGGAGACGCAGAGCCGCCCGACGTACCACGGGGGGTTCTTCGACGTCTCCATGGTCCACGAGAACACCCACCAGTGGTTCGGCGACAGCGTCTCCCTCTCCGACTGGCGCGACGGCTGCCTGGCCGAGTGCTTCGCCCAGTACGCCGTCCAGCTGTGGTACGAGGAGAAGTCCGGAGACGACCTGGACACCGGCTTCTACCGCTCCATGGTGGAGGAGAGCGGGGAGGACCCCGACTTCTGGACGACGAGGCTGTACGACCCCGGTCAGGGCAGCGAACTGGCCAGTGCCCTGTACAGCAAGGGGTCCATGATGCTGCACGCCCTGCGCCGCACGGTCGGGGATCGGGCGTTCTTCGGCACCCTCAAGCGGTGGCAGCGCGACCACCGCTACAACAACGCGTCCTGGCCGCAGTTCGAGGCGCTCGTCGAGGAGGTCTCCGGCGAGGACCTCACCGGCTTCTTCGGCGCCTGGGCACACGGCACCACCACCCCGGCGAGGAAATACCTCTTCCCGGGGTCCCTCGGGTCGCTCGACCCGGACGGCGCCACGGCACGCTGAACGCATCCCGGGCGCCCTCCTCGGGAGGGGGCCCGGGGTCGGCGGGCATCCCTCGACAGGAAGGTGCCATCGGTCGTCACACCGGCAGTTTCCAAATTGCCCCTGCTCCTCAGATCGAGCCTCCGGGGGTTCGGGCCCGTCCCCCTTGAGGATGTCCGCGAAGAAGGCGTTCAGCAGCCCCGGAATGATCACGGCCAGAGCGCGGACAGGCCTCCTGATCAGCCATTGCGTGCGCGGTCGAGCTGGTAATCGAGCCGGTTGGCCGCGGCCTATCCGCTCGTACGTCACGGGACTCACCGCATTTCCCGTCCCGCGCACCTTCGGACCAGAGTGACTGAACAGGGCGATGCGCGATATCCGGGGATCATCGCGCCCTATCGGACGGTGGGCCATCCAATCCAAAGGCTTGGCGTGATTTAGGTCACTTGCCATTTGTGGTCGTTGCTGCTGTCCTTGTTACCGCTTGGAACGGATGAGATTTCAGATTTGCTGACTGACCTTCGCATCTGAATCAGCCGCCTTTCGGAGCGGCTTGGCGGGGGTTGTCCGGTTGAGCGGGGGCAAGCTGATGACGCACGTTCTGATTGATGATGATCTTTCCTTTCGGTTTGTTGAGCAGCGATTCTCGATGATTCCCGGAGTTTCGCCGTGACCGGCCCCTGGGCCCCGCTCAGTCAACAGCAGCGAGCGGTGTGGGCGGCGCAGCAGCTGAATCAGGGCAGCGACCTCTATAACGTGCCAGTGGCATTCCGTCTCAACGGGCCAATTTCCCAGGCGGCGCTGGAGGAATCCGTCCGGCAGGTGATGGAGCGCCATCCGTTGTTACGGGTGTCCATGGGGGAATCCGAGGACGGCGTCCCGCGTCAGCAGGTCTGCGGCCTTCCTGCCGAGGTGCTGAGCGTGCACGACGTGCCCACGGAGGAACTCGACGAGCGCATCGCCGAGGCGGCCCGGGCGCCCTTCGGGCCGGACGCCGAGCGCCGGCTGCGCGCTCACCTGTTCCGCACCGCGCCTTGTGAGGCCGTGCTGCTGCTGGTCTTCGACCATGTGGCGGTGGATGCCGCCTCCATCCCCCTGATCACGCAGGATCTGGCGCGTGGATACTCGGCCGGTCCGCAGGGCGCCGGTCGGCTCGGTCGGCCGACATCCACGGCGGAGTACTTCGACTACATCGCGGAACAGCAGGAGCGCTTTGCCTCCCCGGCGGGGCATCAGCAGGCGGAATTCTGGGGCAAGTATCTCGACGGGATGAACGGCATCGCCGCCCCCGTGCGCAACCCCGGCCTTTCCCAGGCGGGTTTACTCCGCACTTCCTCGGTCCCGGTCGAGCTGCCCGGCGATCTCGCGGCGGCCGGTGAACGATTAAGGGTCACCCCTTTCTCCCTTCTGCTGTCCGCTCTCTCGGTGACGCTGCAACATTTTCTGCGGTCTGAGGACGTGGCGATCGCCTATCCGGCCGTGGACTGGCGAAGAGGTGAATACGGCCAGACGGTCGGCCTGTTCACCGATATGCTCCTCTTCCGTTGCCTCCCTCAGGAGGAACTGAGCCTACAGAGATATGTGCGGGCGGTTCAGGATTCACTTTTCGAGTGTTTCGATCATCAGGAAGCCCCCTTGGGCCAGTTATGGGCGTGCATGCGTACGCTCCAGGCCAGGGGAGGCCATTCGGGTATACCCGTGATGCTGTCCCTGAACGATGCGCCCGAGTCGGAACTTCGACTTCCGGACATCGAGGTCGAGCGAATCCCGCTGGCTCCCCGTGACGGCAAGGCGGATCTCCTGCTCTCCGTCAACATGATCGGCTCCGAGATCAGCGGTCGGCTCGACTTCAAGACCCAGCTCTATGACACCGACACGGCACGGCGTATGGCCCGGGCCTTTCATGAGGTGCTCACGCGAATTCTCGCTGGATGGGACGGTCCCGTCCGCGCCGTAGAGCTGGCCCCGGAGGAGGACCGTTCCCAGGTGCTCGACACCTGGAATGCCCGTATCACATCGGAGCCCGACCAGTTGGTTCCCGCGATGTTCGCGCGGCAGGTGAAGCGATCCCCCCAGACGATCGCCCTGATCGAGCAGGGACGCGAGATCACCTACCGGGAACTGGACGAGACCAGCCGGAACCTCGCCGCTCGCATCGCCCGCCTCGGGCTGCGCCCGGGCAGTCCGGTGGCGCTGTGTCTGCCCAGGTCGGCCCGGTTCGTCGCCGCGGCGCTGGCCGTGATGCGCTGTGGCCTCGCCTTTCTGCCCGTGGACCTGGAGCAGCCCGCGCGCCGACGCGCGTTCGTGGTCTCCGAGGCGGGAGCCGCCGCGGCAGTGGTCCAAGGAGCCACAGGGGACCACGGGCTACCGGGGACCCTCCCATTGGTCGACACCGCCACCGACACCGACGCCGAGTCGGTCGGTCCCGGACTCGCGTTCGACGACGTCCCCGTCTCGGGCGGGGATCCGGCCTACCTCATCACCACCTCGGGCAGCACGGGTCTGCCCAAGGCCGTGGCGGTTCCGCACCGGGCCCTCGCGAACAACCTGAACTGGAAACGCCGCGACTTCGGCTTCCATGGCCAGGACCGTTTCTACTTCAAGACGCCACCCGTCTTCGACGCCTCCCTGTGGGAGTACCTGGCTCCGCTCACCGTGGGGGCGCTCGCCGTGGTCGCACCGCCTTCCGCGCACCGCGACCCGGCGTACCTGCTGCGGGAGATGCGTCAACACGCGGTGTCCGTGGTGCAGTTCGTCCCCACGCTGCTCAAGGCCGTGCTGGCGGAGGACGGGCTGGGCGAGTGCGCCGCCCTGCGCCGGGTGTTCTCCGGTGGCGAGCAGCTGGAGCAATGGGTGGTCGACGCCGTCCACCGCGCGTGCGGCGCCCGGACGGTCAATCTTTACGGCCCCACCGAAGCGGGCATCGAGGCCACCTTCCACGAGGCTTCCCCGGCCACAGACATGGTCACGGGCACAGTACCCATCGGCCGCCCGATCCCGGGCGCCCAGGCGTATGTGCTCGGACCGGGCGGCCAGGTACTGCCGCCGGGCTTCGCGGGGGAGCTCTACCTGGGCGGACTGCCGCTCGCCCTCGGGTACGCCAACCGGGACCAGCTCACCCGCGAGCGCTTCATCCCGCATCCGTTCGTCGACGGCGCGGGCGCGCGGCTGTACCGGACCGGGGACCTGGCCCGGTTCCGTGAGGACGGCGTCCTGGAATTCCTCGGCCGTGAGGACGCCCAGGTGAAGGTGCGGGGTCTGCGCGTCGAACTGGACGGTGTCCGCAGCCTCGTCCTCCAGCACCCCGGCGTGAACGACGCGGTGGTCACCATCAGCGCCGAGCGCGACGACTCGCTGCTCGTCCACTTCGTGTCATCGGGGGACATCGGCTCGGACGAGCTGCGCGCTCACCTCGCCGACCGCCTCCCCGCCGAGCTCATGCCCACCCACCTCCTCCGCCTGGCGGAACTGCCCGTGACCGCCACCGGCAAAGTGGACACCCGAGCCCTGCCCCGGCCCCAGGAAGGACAGGACGTCTCGGCACACGCCACCCCGCGCACCGCGCTGGAACAGCGGCTCGCCGGGCTGTGGGCCGAGGTGCTCGGAGTGGGCGGTGAACGGGTGCCGCGCGACGCCAGCCTGTTCGAGCTGGGCGGCACCTCGCTCACCCTGATCCGCCTTCACCGCCTCCTCCGGCAGCGGATCTCGGCCGACATCCCCATCACGGACCTGTTCAAGTACCCGACCGTGGCGGCCGTCGCTCGCTCGCTGAGCCGCCGCTCCGAGGACGACAAGGGACGCGTATGACGGTTCAGCAGGAAGATCAGTCCATCGCCGTGATCGGTATGGCCTGCCGTTTCCCCGGAGCCGACGACACGGAACGCTACTGGGCCCGCCTGGTCGGAGCCGAGACCTCCGTGGTCAGGCTCACCGACGGGCAACTGCGGGCCAGGGGCGTACCCGAGGACACGCTCTCGAACCCGCGCTATGTGCCCGTCGCCGGGCTCCTCGACGGGATCGACCTCTTCGACGCCGAGTACTTCGGCATCGCCCCCGCTGAAGCGGCCGCGATGGATCCGCAACACCGGCTGTTCCTCCAGGAGTCCGTACACGCGCTGGAACACGCGGGCCTTGCCGGATACGGACCGGACCGGCGCGTCGGAGTCTTCTGCGGGGCCGGCGAAAACCGTTACGCGGCCCTCCTCCCGAGCCCGGAAAGCGGCGCGAGGACGCACCGCAGCATGTCGGACACTCCCGCCGCGCTGCCGCTGCGCGTGTCCTACCACCTGGACCTGCGCGGTCCCAGCGTGTACGTCAACAGTCTGTGCTCCACGGCGCTGACCGCGGTCCACCTGGCCAGGCGCAGCCTGCTGGCCGGAGAGTGCGACATCGCCCTGGCCGGGGCCGTGTCGCTCCAGCTCCCCCAGCAGCACGGCTACCAGGCCGTCGACGGGAGCGCGATGTCACCGGACGGGGAGCTGCGCCCCTTCGACCGGTCGGCCACGGGCACCGTGCCCGGCAGCGGCGTCGGCGTCGTCGTCCTCAAAGGCCTGGCACAGGCCCTCCGCGACGGCGACACCGTGCACGCCGTCCTGCGCGGATCCGCGCTCAACAACGACGGCGCGGAGCGGCAGAGCTTCGCCGCGCCCAGCGTGCGGGGACAGCGGGACGTGGTCCTCGCGGCGCTGGCCGACGCCGGGATCGACCCCGCGACCGTGGGCTATGTGGAGGCCCACGGCACCGGTACGCCGCTGGGCGACCCGATCGAGCTGGCCGCGCTCCGGGAGGCACGCGAACACCTCGGCGTCACCGCCCCCTGCGCCGTGGGCGCGGTGAAGTCCTCGGTGGGACACCTGGACACCGCGGCCGGCATGGCCGGGATCATCAAAGCCGTGCTGGCCGTCCGCGAGGGCGTGGTGCCCGCCACCGTGGGGCACGGCGAGCTGAACCCCGACATCCAGCTGGACGGCAGCGGCCTCTACATCAGCACCCGCACACACCCGTGGCCCCTGACCTCCCACCCCCGGCGCGCGGCGGTCACCGCCCTGGGCATGGGCGGCAGCAATGCCCACATCGTGCTTGAGCAGCCACCGGCCACTGCGTCCACGCCACGGCACACCGGGCACGACTCCGGCGCCGAGCCGTGGACGCCGCAGATCTTCCCCCTGTCGGCCCACACGCCCGCATCCTTCGACCGCCTCCGTGAACAGCTCGCGCAGGCCGTCACGGCGGCGCCGCACCCGCCGTCGCATGCCGACGTGGCCCTGACGCTTCAGCGGTCCCGGAACCACCGGCGGCTGCGCCGGGCCTGGGTGGCCCCGACCCTGGGAGCACTGGACTCGGCCCTGCGCGAGGACTCCGCGCCACTGCCGCGCGGGCCCGTGGTCCTGGGGATCGGCTTCCGGGACAAGGCCCCGCAGACCGCGGGTGCGTCGCCCGCCGCCCTGCTTCCGCGGTTGCGCGCCGCCCGGGAACGCCCGGGCCCCGGCGCGCTCGAGGAGCGGGCGGCATGGACCGGGGAGGAGTTCCGCACCGCTTGCGGCGCGCTCGAGTCCCTGGCCGCCCTGGGGGCCGTGCCCGATGCGCTGGCGGCGCTGGACGCCGGCGAGTACGCGGCGTTCGCCGCCGCCGGGGCGCTGCCCTGGGAGGTGGCGCTGCGCTGCGCGCTGTACCACGCACAGGCCGTGGAGGCGGCGCTGGACGGCGGGGATCTCGACGCCTGCGAGGAACTGCTGGGAGAGATCCAGGCGGAACTCGCCGCGGTGCGGATGTCGCCGCCCGCGTACGAACTGCGCTCCCTGACCCTCGGCAGTACGCTGCCGGCCGGCGCGGCGCCGCCCCCCGGCCACCTCCTGGAGGTGACCCGCTCCGCGGTCATGGGACCGGCCGAGGCCGGGCTCCCCGCGGGCGTCCCGAACGTCGCCGACGCGGTCGCCACCTGGGAGGACTGGCTGACACTGGTCGCCCACTGCTGGGAGCGGGGCTGCGAGGTGTCCTGGGAACTCCTGCCCGGCCCCGAGACGGCTCGCCGCACCTCCCTGCCGCTGTACCCCTTCGACGCGGTACGCCACTGGGGCGTCGCCGCGGCGCCGGCCCCTGTCCCCGAAAGCCCCCCTCCGTCGGCCGTCCCCGAAAGCCCCGCGCCGTCGGCCGCCCCGACCGGCGACACCATGACCGAACTCGCCGCCATGTGGCGGGCCGTTCTGGGCGTACCCGAGGTCCGGCCCGACGACAGCTTCTTCGCCCTGGGCGGCCACTCGCTGGTGGCCTCGCAGGTCATGGTGAGGATCCGGGAGCGCTTCGACGTCAGAGTGTCCCTCGGCGACCTGCTGGAGGCCGAGACCCTGGCCGGGATGGCCGAGCTCGTGGACGAGGGACTCACCTCCATGCGTGTCTACGCGGCCCTCACCTCGACCGCCGACGACCGGATGGGAACCGTTGAGCTGTGAACGTCACGAGCCTGCTCGAAAGGTTGCTGCTGAAGGGCATCCGGATCACCGCCAACGGCGACCGGCTGGCCGTCTCCGCTCCCCAGGGCGTCCTGAGCGACGAACTGAAGAAGACCATCAGGGCCAACCGGGACGACATCCTTCAATTCCTGCGCGAATCCCAGGAGGAGGCCGCCCGCCGCGAGGTGCGCATCGAGCGCGTGGACCGCGGCGCCCCCATTCCGGCCTCCTACGCCCAGCAGCGGCTGTGGCTGATCGAGCAGACGGCCACCGACCTCCCCGTCTACAACATGTACTTCGCCCTCGAGCTGCGCGGCGACCTGGACATCGCGGCCCTGCGAGGCGCCGCCCAGGACCTCGTGGACCGCCATGAGATTCTGCGCACCGCGCTCGCGGAGACCGGCTCGGAGCTTGTGCAGCGGATCCAGGACCGGTGTCCTGTCGTCTTCGCGGAACACGAGGCGGGCCCGGACACGCGTGACGACGTGATGTTCTCGATCGTCTCCACCCGCTTCGAGCTCTCCTCGGCCCCGCTGATCCGCTTCGACCTGGTGCGCACCGACGACTCGTGCCGGACCTTCGTCGTCACTCAGCACCACGTCATCTCCGACGGATGGTCGACCGGAATCCTCAAGAAGGAGATCTCCGAGCTGTACACGGCGAGGGTGGAAGGCCGCCGTCCCCAGCTGCCCGAACTCTCCGTCCAGTACGCCGACTACGCCGTCTGGGAACGCGAGTGGCTCGAAGGCGAACTGGCCGAACGGCAGCGCGACCACTGGCGCAACGCCCTGGCGGATCTGCCGCCGCTGCTCGAACTCGTCCCGTCCCGCCGGCGCGAGACGATCCAGAGCTACCGTGGCTCGGCACTGACCTTCCGGTACGACACCGACCTGCTGGAGCACGCCCGCCGGCTGTGCTCCGCAACCGGAAACACCCTCTACGCCGTCCTGATCTCGGCATACACCCTGCTGCTGTCGCGGATGACCCGTGAGGACGACATCGCGGTCGGAAGCCCGCTGGCGAACCGGCCCTACCCCGCGCTGGAGCAGACCCCCGGACTCTTCTTCAACTCCATCACCGTCCGCACCCGGGTCGACGAGCGACAGACGGTCCGTGACTTCCTCGCGGCGGTACGGCGCACCACATTCGAGGCGTTCGCGAACCAGGACCTTCCCTTCGACCAGGTCGTGCGGGCCGTGGCGCCCGAGCGCAGCAGCTCCCACTCACCGGTGTTCCAGAACATCTTCATTCTCCAGACGTATCCGGGGGAGCGGTTCGCACTGCCCGGCGTCGAGGCCGCGCCGGCGCCGACGCCCTTCTATTCCGCTCAGTACGACCTGATGTTCAAGCTCCGCGAGGACGAGGACGGGCTCCAGGGACTGATCGTCCACAACGACGCCCTGCTGGACGGGGACGACGCGCGGCGCATCGCCGACAGTTTCCGGCGGCTCGTGGAGAGCATGTGCGCCATGCCCGACGCGCCGCTCGCCGAACTCTCCCTCATGGACCCGCAGAGCGCGGCGCTGATCGAGCGGTGGAACACGCGGACGCGGCGCCCCGTCCCGCCCGAGCCGGTGCACGAGCTGATCCGCCACCGTCTCGCCGAGAACCCGGAGACACCGGCCCTGACCTTCCGCGGGCAGAGCCTGACCCGCGGCGAGCTGGCCCGCGAAGCCGACGCGGTGACGGCGGGACTCCAGGCCGCCGGGCTGCGCCCGGGGCAGCGGATCGGTGTCATGGTGCCGCGCTCGGCCGAGCTGGTGGCCGTGCTGCTCGGAATCATGTCCGCCGGAATGGTCTACGTACCCCTGGACGGCGCGGCCCCGCGGGCCCGCACCGACGCGATGCTCGAGTCGGCGGACTGCTCCGCGCTCGTCCTGGGGGCCGAATACGCCCACAGGTGCCCGGACTTCGCCGGGCCGCGCCTGTCCGCGCGGGACCTGGCGCACACCACCGCGAACGCCGAGCGGCCGACCGCCACGGAGGAGTCGGCGTACCTCATCTTCACCTCGGGGTCGACGGGCCGGCCCAAGGGGGTCGAGGTCACCCACCGCAATCTGGCCAACCTCTTCGTGGCGCTGGACGAGGCGGTCCGGCTGCCGTCGGACCCGGTCTGGCTGTCCGTCACGGCCGTCACCTTCGACATCGCCGTCGTCGAACTGCTCTGGACCCTGGCGCGAGGCGCCCGCGTCGTGCTCGCGGAGACCTCCGAGAGCCTGCGGCTGATGACGCCGGCCGACGGACGGTCCGACCCCCTCACCGTGCCGGAACTCATCCTGGCCGAAGGCGTGACGGCGCTCCAGGCCACCCCGACCATGCTGCGGGGCGTCCTCGCGCTGCCCGACGCCGAAAGAGCGCTGCGCCGTCTGGAGCTCCTGATGGTCGGCGGCGAAGCCCTCGACAGCACACTCGCCAGGAGGCTCAAGGACCTGGGCATCCCCTGTGTGCTGAACATGTACGGGCCCACCGAGACGACCGTGTGGTCCACCTGCTGGGAGGTCCCCGCCGTCCCGCCCGACCGGATCCTCGTCGGCAAGCCGCTCGCCAACACCGCGGCCCATGTGGTCGACGCCCGGCTCAACCCCGTTCCGGTCGGGATGTACGGGGAGCTCGTGCTGACCGGCGCGGGCGTGGCCAGCGGATACGCCGGGAGCCGGGACCTCACCGACGAGCGGTTCCCCGCCCTCCCCGCCCTGGGCGACCAGGGGCGGGCGTACCGGACGGGCGATGTCGCCCGCTGGCTGCCGAGCGGGGACCTCGAACTCCTCGGCCGCATCGACAACCAGGTGAAGGTCAACGGATACCGGATCGAGCTGGAGGAGATCGAGCGGGCCCTCAACTCGCTCCAGGGCGTGGCCGATTCGGCCGTGGTCGTCCAGCGCGAGGGAGCGCGCGCCGCGCTCGTGGCCCACTGCGTGCCGCGGCCCGGGGCCGTGCTCGACGAGGCCGCCCTGCGGACCGCGCTCGCGGACCTGCTGCCCGACCAGATGCTGCCGGCCGCCATGGTGAGCGCCACCGCCCTGCCGACGACGTCGAGCGGCAAGACCGACCGCAGAGCCCTGCCGCCCGTGCCTCTCGGCGACACCGAGCGCGCCGTGACGGAGCCCGCGAACGACATGGAGAAGCGGCTGCTGGAGGTCTGGCGCGAGGTGCTCGGCAGCGATGCGGTGGGCCCCGCCGACGACTTCTTCCGGTCCGGCGGCACCTCGATCCTGGTGGCCCACCTGCTGACCAAGGTACGGACGCGGGTGCACGCCGACGCCCGGATCGTGGATCTCTTCCGCTACCCCAGCGTCCAGGCCTACGCGGCCCACCTGGGCGGCCGGGCGGATTCCGCCGCGCCCTCCGGCCACCACAGGACCGCCGAAACGCAGGCCCGGCACGCCGCACGGCTACAGCGCAGGCAGCAGGTGTCCCGCAAACAGCGGCTGCGGGCCGCGGAGGGCGCGGCCGACAGCGACTGATGCCCGCCCCGCCGCCCCTGTTCCGAGGACCGACCGGACCGAGCGGAGTTCGCACCATGACCGCCGAACTGCCCGAGACCGCCGACATGCCCGAAGACGCCCATCCGGCCGTCGCCGTGACCGGAATGGCGTGCCGCTTCCCCGGCGCCGACTCGCCGGCCGAGTTCTGGGAGCTGCTGCGCGACGGGGTCGACCCCCATGAGGACGTCCCGGACGAGGAACTGCGCCGGGCCGGGCTGCTGGACCGGGCGCTGCGGGACCCGGCCTACGTCGCCGCCCGCAAACGCTTCGCCGACGTGTCCCTCTTCGACGCGGAGTACTTCGGCATGACCCCCGCGGAGGCCGCCGTCACCGACCCGCAGCAGCGCTTTCTGCTGGAGGCGGCGGTCCACGCCCTCGAGGACGCGGGGCTCGGACGGGCGGGACGGGCCGGAAGGACCGGCGTCTACATCGGCCTGAACCACTCGGACTACCTGTTGCGCAATGTGCTCGACCACCCCGAGGTGGTGGAGACCCTCGGCTGGCACCGGGTGCTGATGGGCAACGACCGGGGCCACACCGCGACCAGCCTGTCCTACCGCCTCGGCCTCACCGGGCCCAGCGTGGCGGTGGACTGCGCCTGCTCGTCCAGCCTGGCCGCGGTGCACCAGGCGTGCCGGGCCCTGCTGGACTACGAGACGGACGCGGCCATCGCGGGCGGAGCCGGCATCAAACCGGCGGACCTCGGCTATCCCTACACCGAGGGCGGCATCGGATCCCCCGACGGCCGCTGCCGGCCCTTCTCCGCCGACGCCCAGGGCACCGCCTTCGCCAGCGGCGTCGGCCTGGTCGTGCTGCGAAGGCTGGAGGACGCACTGGCCGACGGCGACCGGATCCTGGCGGTCGTCCGGGCCAGCGACATGAACAACGACGGCGATCGCAAGAGCGGCTACACCGCCCCCAGCCCCACGGGCCAGGCCGAGCTGATCGCCTCGGTGCACCAACTGGCGGGTGTCACCGCCGACCGGATCTCCTATGTGGAGGCCCATGGCACGGCCACCGCGCTGGGCGACCCGATCGAGGTGAGCGCCCTCACCGAGGCCTTCCGCGAGACGACCGACGCCACCGGCTTCTGCGCCATCGGATCGGTGAAGAGCAACATCGGGCACCTCGACTCGGCATCCGGCATCGCCGGACTGATCAAGGTGATCCTGGCGCTCCGGCACCGCACCCTGCCGCCGACCCTCGGCTGCGAACGGACCAACCCCCACATCGACTTCGACAACTCACCGTTCCGGGTGAACACCGCCTTGCGGCCGTGGACGGCACCGGGACGGCTGCTCGCCGGGGTGAGCTCCTTCGGCGTCGGCGGCACCAATGTGCACGTACTCGTGGAAGAGGCTCCGCCACAACCCGGGCCCTCGCCCCGCGAGCCCGCCGGGAGCGAGAAGCCCGCCGAGAGCGAGCCCACTCTCACCCCGCTGCCGTTCACCGCGAGGACCCCGGCGGCCCTGGACGCCGTCGAGGCACTGCTGCGCACCCGACTGGCCACGATGGAACCGCGGGACGTGCCCGGAGCGGCGGGCACGCTGCTCGCCGGGCGCCGGGCCCACCCGCTCCGGCGGGCCCTGCTGTGGCACCCGGACCGCGAGCCCGTGACGCTCCACGGCACAGCCGGGGGAGAGGACGTGACGGACCGGCCGGTGGCCTTCGCGCTCCACCACCGCGAGCCGGACCACGAGACGTACCGGTCGCTGCTGCACCATCAGCCGGCCTTCCGCCGCACGGCCGAGCGGCTGGCGGACGCCCTCCCGCCGCACCACTCCGCCCTGATGGTCGCGCTCGGCTGCGCCGCCGTCTGGGCCGGGCACGGCATCCGCCCCGCGGCGGTCGTCGCCGACCGGGAGAGCCGGGCGGCCGCGGCCGTACTGAGCGGAGTGCTCGACGAGCAGGACGTCGCCAAGGTGCTGGGAGCCCTGGCCGAGGGGCAGCGCCTGGAACGGGCCCTGCTCGAGGTGCGCGCCCGCCCGGCCCGCGTCCCCTGGTACGACGCCGACGGCTCGGAGCTGTGCCCGGCGGGCCGGCGCCCGGATCTGGCGGACGTGTTCAGCGGCGCCCCGGCGGCGCCCGGAAGACGCACCCTGCCGCCGCGCGTGGCCGCGGTGGTGGCCCTGGCTCCGACCCCGGTTCCGGCCCGGGACCGCTCCGTACCCGGGGTCTTCGAGGGCGCCTGCCTCGTGGCCGCCGCCGAGGACACCCGGCCCGGCGATGAGGCCCTGCGCGCCGCCCTCGCCCAGGCCTGGGCCATGGGACTGCGGATCGACGAGGCATGCGTCACCCCTCCCGGCCCCCGACACCACGTCGACCTGCCCCCCTACCCGTTCGACCGGCAGCGGCACTGGCTCGACCCGGTGCGGGACCGCGACGAGCCGCGGGTGCCCGCGCCGGCCGAGGCCCAGGCGGCCGGATCCGCCCCGGACATCGAGGAAACGGCCCGCCGGATCTTCGCCCAGGCCCTCGGCGTCCCCGAAATCTCACCCGAGGACAACCTGTTCACCCTGGGCGGGGACTCGCTCCTGGCCACCCGGATCATCAGCCTGGCGAGGGGGCAGTGGTCGCAGGCCGTGCCGCTCGGCTCATTTCTGCGGGACCCGTCGCCCGGCAACCTGGCCCGGCTCGTACGCGCGGCCGCCCCCGCGCCCCCCACGGCCCCCGCCCCGGCCGACACCGGCGCCCCCGACGGGTCCGGTGGCCGGGTGCTGCCCGCGACACCCCTCCAGGAGCGCTTCCTCTTCCTCAGCGAGATCGAGGGCGCCGCCGAGGCGTACAACGTCCCGGTGCTCGCCGACCTGTCCGGACCGCTGGACGTGGCGGCGCTGCGCGCCGCGCTCGCCGATGTGGTGGCGCGCCACGAGAGCCTGCGGGTGGTCTTCCGGATGTCCGAGGACGGGCCGGAGCAGGTGATCCTTCCCGATGCGCCCGTCGATGTGCCCCTGGTCGACGTCCCCGACGAGGCCACCCTGCGGCGCGAGATCGCCGAGCTCCTCGACCGCCGCATCCCCCTGGACCGCGCACCCGTCCTCGCCGCGCGGATCTTCCGGACGGCGCCGGACCGGCATGTGCTCGCCCTCGCGGTCCACCACATCGGCGCGGACGCCCGGTCCACCGGCATCCTGCTCCGCGACCTCTACGTCGGTTACGAGCGGCGCACCGGCGGCGCGGCCCGCACACTGCCACCCGTCGACGGCCTGCTCGCGGCGCACGTCCGGGCCGAGGCCGACTGGCTGCGCTCACCCGAAGCCGACCGCCAACTGCGTTTCTGGCAGCAGCAGTTGGCGGACCTGCCGGAACGGCTGGAGCTGCCGGGCGACCGGCCGCATGGTGCCAGGCGCGGCTACGCGGGCGGCAAGCTGGACTTCACCGTGCTGGCCGACCTCGCCCGGCGCGTCCGGCGGCTCGCCGAAGCCGAGCGCACGACTCCGTTCGCGGTCGTGCTCAGCGCCTTCCTGCTGCTGCTCGGCAAGGTCGGCAACCGCGGCGACTTCGTGGTGGGCACTCCGGTGTCGGGCCGTCACCGGCCCGGGACCGAGGATCTGATCGCCAACCTGGTCAACACCCTCCCGCTGCGCGCGCGGATCGACACCGACGGGGACTTCCGCGCCCTGCTGCGCGAAACCTCCGGGCGCGTCATGGCGGCCCTCGACCACCAGGACCTGCCCTTCGAAGTGCTCGCCCGTGAACTCACCCCAGGAGGCCGACTCGACACCGCCCCCGTCTTCCAGGTGCTGTTCAACATGCTCAGCCTCGACGCAGGCGTGCCGCCGGGGCCGCCGGGCCTCCGGACGGGCCCGCTGCCCTTCGACCGTGCCACCAGCCCGTACGAGCTGTCGCTCGACTGGTGGTTCGACCGGGACGGCGCCATCGCGGGCCGCTTCGTCTACGACACCCTCAGGTTCGAGCAGGCCACGATCGCCGGCTGGCAGGAGACCTTCGTGCACCTGCTCGACACCGTGACCCGGGCTCCGGACGCCACCCTGGCGAGCGTGGCGGCGGAACCCGAGGCGGTGGCCGAGCGCACCCGGCACGCGCTGACCGGGCCCGTCGTCGCCGTCCCGGAGCGCGCCGTGCACGCGGTCTTCGCACGGTGGGCGGCCCGCGAGCCCGAACGGCTCGCGGTGACCGACGGACGGCTTTCGCTGACGTACGGCCGACTGGCAGGCCTCTCGGCCGGGCTCGCCGAACTGCTCGGCTCGCACGGCGTGAAACCCGGGGACACCGTCGGCATCGCGATGGAGCGCGGTGTTCCCGTCGTGGCCGCCGTGCTCGGTGTGCTGCGCGCGGGGGCGACACCCGTCCCGTTCGACCTCACCCACCCGCGACGCCGGCTCGCGACGATGGCACAGGACTGCGGTGCCGCGGTCGTGCTGTGCGCGCGCAAGGAGGACGCGGACTTCGCCACCGACGCGCAGGCGGTGGCGATCGATGTCGCCACGCTCCCGGCCCGGGACGCGGCCGCGGCGGGCGACGAGGTGGACCTGGACACGGCCGCGTACCTGACCTACACCAGCGGCACCACGGGCGTACCGAAGGGCATCGAGTTTCCGCATCGGGCACTCGCCAACCTCATCCACTGGGAAACGGCGGGCTACACCACCGGCCGTCGCTGGCTTCAACTCGCGTCGTTCGGGTTCGACGCCTCCTTCCACGAGACGTTCGCCGCACTGTGCTCGGGCGGATCGCTGCATATCGCGGACGAGGAGACCAAGCACGATCACGACGCGCTGGCCGCGTTCATCGCGGACCAGCGGGTGGCGAAGACGATCCTTCCGGTCTCCCTCCTGCACGCGCTCGCGGCCCGGTTCGAACACGACGCCTCCGCCTTCCCGTCACTCCGGGAGATCGCCTCCACCGGCGAGCAACTACGGCTGAGCGCGGCACTCGTGTCGTTCCTCGAAGCGCTCGGCGACTGCCGGCTGCTCAACAACTACGGCCCCGCCGAGACCCATGTCGTGACGTCTTACCGGTTCTCCGGGCCACCGGACACCTGGCCGCAGCACGCCCCCATCGGCGTGCCCATCCAGAACGTCACGCTGCGCGTTCTCGGCGCGGACGGGCAGGACCTGCCGCGGGGGTCGGTGGGCGAGCTGGCCATCGGCGGCGTGTGCGTGGCCACGGGCTACCTGGGCAAGCCCGAGCTGACCGGCGAGAGGTTCCTCGAGGCGGACGGCGGCGGCCGCGTCTACCGCAGCGGCGACCGTGCGCGCCTGCTGCGATCCGGCGATGTCGCGTTCCTCGGCCGGGGAGATCAGCAGGTCAAGATCCGCGGCTTCCGGGTGGAGCTCGGGGAACTGGAGGTCGTACTCCGCAAGGACCCGCGGATCCGCGATGTCGCCCTGATCGTGAACGGGCCCGAGGGCGACCGGCGGATCGACGCCTATCTGGTCGCCGCAGCGGACAGCGCGCAGGTGGTCGAACAGACCCGGATCCGGCTGCGCGAGGAACTGCCGGCGGCCATGGTGCCGTCCTCGTTCACCCTCGTGGACCGCCTGCCGGTGAACGTCAACGGCAAGGTGGAGCCGACGAGACTGCCCGCGCCAGGGGGCGGCGTCGGCGAGCGCGTCGAGGTCCTGGACGGGGTCCTGGCCGGCGACGAGGTCCTGGCCGGGGTCCTGGCCCTGTTCCGGCGTGTCCTGGACCGCCCGGACCTCGGGCCGGAGGAGGACTTCTTCGACGCGGGCGGGCACTCGCTGCTCGCGACCCGGCTGATCCATGCCGTGCGGGACCGCTTCGGCGTCCGTCTGACCGTCCCCGAGTTCTACCGCCGCGGCACGGCGTGGGCCGTGACCGAGGTGGTGGCGCGGCGCGGCGGCGCGGCCGACGCGGACACCGAGGAAGAACTGCCGCCCGCGCCCACCGCCCCCGCCCCGCTGCCGCCCGGCCTGCGGAGGCCGGCCGGGTCACCATCGGCCGCCACGCAGAAGACGTTCGTGTTCGACACCGGACAGCGGCTGGACACCGCACGCCTGCGGGCCGCCGTCGGCGCGGTGCTCGACCTCCACCCCGCGCTGCGGCTGCGGGTCGGGGGCGATGGCCTGGCCACGGTCGGAAAGCCGGATCCGGCCGCCGAGACCGTGTACAGCCTGGTGTGCCCGGATACGGTCACGGCGCAGGACGCCCCGGCGTGGCTGTACGACAGGGCGCAGGCCGTCGCCATCGACCCGCGCCGTGATCCGCTGCTGCGCGTCGCGGTGGCGGATGTGCCCGGGCGGCACACGCTGCTCTCCCTCACCGTGCACCTCCTGGCGCTCGACGGGCGCGGGCTGCTGCGGCTGTGTCAGGCCCTCGTCGAGGCGTACCGGGACCCCGGGGCCCGGCGGCGGCCGGACGACGGGTTCCTGAGATACCTCGCGTGGCGGAGCACGCTGACCGGCGGTGAGCGCGCGGCCGAGGCGGCGGCCCTGTGGCGGCGGCTGCTGCCGTCGACTGCGGCGGGCGGCACCGTGCGGCCGCCGACGCCCGACGGCCCGGTCCGCCGTCAGAGCTGGGTCCCGGGGGAGGCATTGCACCAGGTGCTCCGCGCCCGGTGTACGGAACACCGGGTCACCCCCTTCGTCCTGCATCTCACCGCCTTCGCCGCGGCCTTGTCATGGGCCCAGGGCAGCGAGCGCGTGTGCCCGGCGGTGCCGCTGGACGGACGGCCCGGCCCTTCGCTGGACACCTCGGTCGGCGGCTTCGCCAATGTCGTGCCCCTGCCGCTGAACGTGCGGGCCACGCAGCCACTGATCCGGACACTGGACGCCGTGCGCGAGGTGTTCGACCAGGTGCACAGCGTGCGCACCCTGCCGTACGCCGATCTGGCCGCGGACGATCCGGGCCTCACCGGCTTCGACGACCTGCCCGTGGTGTTCAACTACGCCAGGGACGACGAGGAGACCATCCGCCTGGAGGGACACCCCCTGCGGGCGGTGGGCCCCGATCCGCTCATGCTCGGCCAACGGCTGCACTTCACCGTCGTGGACTCCTCCGCCGCGTTCCGGGCCCTGGTCAAGTACCGGCACGGCACGGCCGAGCCGGACGACTCCCGACTGCTGGGCCTCTACCGCCATGCCCTGTACGCACTCGCCTTCGAGCCCGACGCGACCCCCGCGGTACTCGGCGGGATGGCACAGACGCCGGTCGCGGAATCCGACAGCGTCATGGAGCGGATATGAGATTCAGCCTCTTCTTCTTCGCCAACGGCGACGACGCCGCCGAGCAGTACCGGCTGCTGCTGGAAGCGGCCAGATTCGCCGACGCCGAGGGCTTCTCGGCGGTGTGGACCCCCGAGCGGCACTTTCACGACTTCGGGGCCCCCTTCCCCAACCCCGCCGTGACCGGCGCGGCGGTCGCGGCCGTCACCTCCCGCGTGGGCGTCCGGGCGGGGAGCGTGGTGCTCCCGCTGCACGACACCCTGCGCGTCGCCGAGGAATGGGCCGTCGTGGACCAGATCTCCGGCGGCCGGGCCGGCGTCGCGATCGCCTCGGGGTGGAACCCTCAGGACTTCGTCCTCGCCCCCGACAACTTCGCCGACAACAAGCGCGCCATGCGGGAAGGACTGGCGGAACTGCGGGCCCTGTGGGCCGGGGAGGCGGTGGAGCGCCAGGGGCCGCAGGGGCGGGCGCGACAGGTCCGCACCCATCCCGGGCCGCGCCAGGCGGACATCCCGCTGTGGATCACCGCGGCGGGCTCCGAGGAGACCTTCACCTGGGCGGGCAGCCAGGGCTGCGGCGTGCTGACCCATCTGCTCGGCCAGTCCTGGGAGCGCCTGGAGGACAACCTCGTCGCGTACAGCGAGGCGCTGGAGGCCGCGGGACACGGCATCGCACGGGAGAGGGTCAGCGTCATGCTGCACACCCTCGTCGCCGCTGACCAGCAGGGAGCGCTGGCCACCGCGCGGGGACCGCTGACCGAGTACATGCGGTCCTCCATGAGCCTGTTCGGGCTCAAGTCGCCCGAAAGCGCGCCGGGGGAGGTGGCGCCGGAGGCGCTCGCGGAACTGCTGGACCACGCCTATCAGGAATACGCGCGGACCCGCTGCCTCATCGGTTCCGTCGACAGCTGTGTGCCGCTGGTCGAGTCGCTCGCGGAACTGGGTGTCGACGAGATCGCCTGTCTCATCGACTTCGGGGTCGGCACGGACCAGGTCCTCGACGGGCTGCGGACGCTGAGCCGGCTCAGGGCGAGGTGCGCGGAACTGTGAATCCCCGGTCTCCGTTCAGAGAGCTGAGCGCTCGGCCCGGGAGGACCCGGGTCCGGACGTCGCGGCCGGACGTCACGTGCTTCCTCGTTCATCACGCGGGGGGCTCCTCGGCCGGTTTCGTCGATTTCGCCCAGTTCTTCCCGCCGTCGTGGCGGCTGTGCGCCGTCGAACTCCCCGGCCGGGGGCTGAGCGCCGGCGACCCGCCGTGCCGGAGCGCGGCCGCGGCGGTTCAGGCGCTGGCGCCCGCCTTCCTGGACGAGTTCATGGACGAGGAGATCCGGCCCTATGCCGTCTTCGGGCACAGCATGGGCGGTCTCGTCGCCTATGAACTGGCCCGCGAACTGGAGCGATCCGGCACACCGCCGGTCTGGCTCGGCGTCTCCGGAATCCCCGCCCCGCGGCTGGTGAGCGACTGCTTCAACGAGCGCCGTGATCTGTGGTCACCAGAGCGGCTGGTCGCCTTCATGCGACGGCTGGGCGGCACTCCGGAGGAGTTGCTGGAGAGCCCTGACGTCGTCGAGTACATGGTGGAGGTCCTGCGCGGCGACCTGGCCATCGTGGACACGTACGCATACGCGGACGGCCCCCCTCTGAGATTTCCGCTGTCCGTGTACGCGGGCGAACAGGATCCGCTGGCGACACACGACATGCTCGAAGGCTGGCGCGCGCAGACCACCGCGCAGGTGGAATTCCACTCCTGGCCGGGCGGCCACTTCTACCTGTACGACAGGACCGAAAGCGTCGCTCGGCGCATGGCAATGGACATCGATACGGCACTCACCGGAGATCGTGACCCGGCGGGAAGAAAGGCATGAGTGAGCAGCTGTGACTGAGGGAAAATCCGCTCCACGCGAGGGCGACGGCAACGGCGAAGGCGGCGGCAAGGCAAGGAAGATCGCGGGCGCCGCCCTTCCGCTCTATCTGACGATGATCGCGTCATCCGCCGGCTCTCTGGTGGACACCGCGTTGCTCGGGCGGCAGGGGGCGACCTCGCTCGCGGCGTTCGCGGTGACCGTGGCGGTCTTCAGCCCCGCCGTCGCCGCCATCTCCGGCGCCATGCGCGGGGTGATGCCGTTCGTGGCCGCCAAGGACGACGATCCGGACGGCCTGTTGCCCGTGGTGCGCAACGGCATGTGGCTGGGGATCTGCGTGGGGCTGCTCGGAGCCCTCGCCGTGGCCTCGGTGCCCTTGATCAGCAGGCTCAGCGGTGTGCCCGACTCCACGCTCGACGCGCTGGGCGGCTTCCCCTACATCCTCGCTTGCAGCGCGCTGGTCACCTCCATCGGTGCCACGGCCACCTCGACACTGGTCGGCCTGGGGCAGGGGAAGCTGGTGATGCGGGCCGGCCTGACCGGCACCGCCGCCGCGGTCGTGCTGTCCCTGATCCTGGTCGGCGGCATCGGGTCGTTCGATGGCCTGGGCCTGCCGGGCGCCGGCATTGCGATGGTGGCATCCAGCCTGACCAACGCCACACTGGCGCATATCGCCCTGCGCCGGTCCACGGTGCTGGCCGGCCGGTCGCTGCGCATCGGACGGCCCCATCTGCGCGAGGTGATCAGGCTCGCGCGGGTGGGCATCCCGCTCGCGGCGACCGTGCTCATCAAGTTCGCGGTGCTGGGAGTCCTGTCCATCGCCGTGGCCCGGATCAGCAGCGACGACGCGGCGGTCCACAGCATCTCGGTGTCGCTGGTCAACCTGATGTTCACCGCCGCCGTCGCGGTGGGGCAGGCGACGGTGCCCCTGGCGGCCAAGTACGTCAAGACCGGTGATGTGCCCGAGGTGCGGCGTGGCGTGCTCGCGGGCGTCTGGGTGACGTTCTGTGCGGTGTTCGCCCTCGGCACCCTCCTCGTGGTGCTGCGGGACCCCGTGACCTCCCTGTTCACCAAGAACGCCGGCCTCCAGGACGACGTGCTGGCGATGCTTCCGTTGGTGCTCCTCGTGGTGGTGACCGACGCTTTTCAAGCGGTCTTCGGGTTCGGCCTCATCGCGATCAAGCGGACGGTGCCGAGCCTGGTCACCTTCGCGGCGTGCTACGGAGTGCTGGCCCTGGCCGCCGTACCCGTTGCCACCGCAGGCGGAATCCACGCCCTCTGGGCCACGCTGGCCGGTGCCAACGCCCTGCTCGTCGTGGGCCAGGCGTTCTTCTTCCACCAGCGCAGCGGCAGGCTGCGCGCGGTGGAGCCGGAACCGGTGAACGCCTGACCGGACACCGCGCCGTATCCGTCCCGTCATCCGTCACGTCATCCGTCACGTCACGAACCCGGGAGAACCCAGTGCCGGACACCGCCCATGCCCTTGAAGCGCCACGCAGCCTCGTCGACATGTTCGAGGCAACGGCAGCACGCCACCCCGATCGGCCCGCGGTCAGCGACGTCGAACAGACCCTCACCTACCGTGAGTTGAGCGAGCGGTCCGACGCCCTCGCCGCGTATCTCAGCGAACGCGGGGTGACGAACGAGGACCGTGTGGCGGTGTACCGCCCCCGGTCGGCGGAGCTGTTCGTCGCGCTCCTGGGCATTCTCAAGGCCCGTGCCGCCTATGTGGCGGTGGACATCCGATACCCCGACAAGCGCCGCGACCTGATGATCGAGCGGTCCGGCGCGAAGGCGGTCGTCACCGCCCCCGGCTGGGCCGGCCGCCTGGCACACCTCGGCGCCGACGTCATCGAGTGGAACAGCGAGCCGGGCAGCCCCTCCCGGCCACCCGGCGCGCGGCCCGCGCCCGACAACGCCGCCTGTGTGCTGTTCACCTCGGGATCCACCGGGATACCGAAGGCCTTCATACTCGAACACGGGAACCTGCTGGCCTTCGCGCGCAACCCCGTCATGCCGGAGCTCCTGCCCACCGACCGGACCAGCCAGATAGCCAGCGTCTCCTTCGACGCCTTCCACTTCGAGACCTGGTGCAGCTTCGCCTACGGAGCGCAGATCACCGTGATGCCCTCCATGCCGGAGCTGCTCGCCTCCGATGTGCGGCAGGAACTGGAGAGCCGCGGCATCAGCGTCATGATCGCCCCGACGATGGCGTTCAACCATGTGGGGCGCGAGAACCCCGAGACCTTCTCCTCGCTGCGTGTCCTCCAGGTCGGCGGTGGCGTCATGCACGCCTCCGCCTGCCGTGATGTGCTGGGCGGGGGCTTTCGGGGGTCGCTGTGGAATCTCTACGGACCGGCCGAGACCACCACCGGGTGCAGCGTCCACCATGTGGAGACGGTCGGTCCCGACGAGGACTCGGTGCCGATCGGGCGCGCGCTGGAGGGCTTCGACCTCTATGTGCTCGACTCCGCCCGCCGCCCGGTGCCGACCGGAGCGGCGGGGGAGCTGTACGTCGGCGGCCCCGGCGTCTCGCGCGGCTACATCGATCAGCCGGACCTGACCGAGCAGCGCTATCACCTGGACCCGTTCGCGGCCGACGGCAGCCGGATGTACGCGACCGGGGACCTGGTGCGCGAACGGTCGAACGGAGTGTTCGAGTACATCGGACGCGAGGACGACCAGGTGAAGATCCGGGGCTACCGGGTGGAACCCGCCGATGTGGAGCGCACGCTGTCGAACCACCCCGCCGTCAAGGAGGCCGTGGTCGTCGTCATCGGCACCGGCCTGGATCTGAGCCTGGTCGCCTTCGCGGCGGCCGAGGACGGGGTCACGCCGCAGGAGCTCACCCGGTACGCGGAGCGGGAACTGCCGGACTTCATGGTGCCCAGCCGCGTCCTGGTGCTGCCGATGCTCCCCGCCAACGAGAACGGCAAGCGGGACGTGGCCGTACTGGAGCGGCTGCTCGCCGAGGACCTGCACCGGCGTACGGACATGAGCCCTCCGGCCGAGGGGACCCAGCGCTATCTCGCCGATCTGTGGCAGGAGTTGCTGGGGGTCGAAGGGGTCGGCGCGCAGGACGACTTCTTCGGCGTGGGAGGGAACTCCTTGCTCGCCTACCGGACCCGCCAGCGCGTCCAGCGGGATCTGGGGATCTCGATCGGCTTCCGCGAGATCATCAACCACCCGGTCCTGAGCGACCTGGCCGGACGCATCGATGCGGCGGGCGCCGACGGTACCGGCCGGGGGGCGTAATGCGACGCGTCGCAGTCGTCCACGACATGGGTGCCGCGAGTGTGCTCGACGTCGCCGCGGCCTTCGAGGGATTCGCGATTCCGGTGTTCGTGTGCCCGGAATCGCGGAACCTGGAACAGCCGAGGGAGCTCATGGACGAGTTCGGCGTCCTGTGCGATATCGCGGGGCTGGACCTGGGCGACGCGGTCGCCCGGCTGAGAGCATGCGCCCCGGACGCCATCGTGACCTACAACGATTACCAGCTGGAGACGACGGCTGTGCTGGCCGCGGAGTTGGGGCTGCCCTTCCACTCCCTCGACGTCGTACGGGGCCTCACGCGGAAACACCTCCAGCGTGAACTGCTCAATGCGTGCGGAGCCTCCGCGATTCCGACGCGATTGGTCGGTGACCGGGCATCGGCCATGCGCGCCTTCGCTGAGATCGGCGGCCCGGCGGTACTGAAGCCGAACGTGGGCACGGGCAGCCGCAGCACCTACCGGATTCGCGACCCGGAGGAATTACGAGAGGCCTGCGCGGAGATCTTTCCACAGGGGGAAGGGGCCACGCACGAGGACTTCGTTCTGGAGCGGGAGATCCCCGGCGACCGCGGAAGCGGCCCGTGGGGAGACTATGTATCGGTGGAATCCGCGATCCAGGGCGGGCGGATCGAACACATGGCGGTGATAGGGAAATTCCCCCTGGCGAAGCCCTTCCGGGAATCCGGATCCTTCCTTCCCGCGGCACTCGCGGAGCGGGATCGGAAAGCGGTGCTGGACATCGCGACGCTCGCCCTCCAGGGCCTGGGCGTGAGTGTCGGAGTGTGCCACACGGAAATAAAGCTCTCTCCTCAGGGTCCGCAGGTGATCGAGGTCAACGGGCGGCTCGGGGGCCTCGTCAACGATCTGCTGACGCGCACCGGTGAGCTGAACGCCGTGGAGATCGCCGCTCGTCTGGCCCTGGGCGACGAAGACGCGTCGACCGGCATCGACGCGTGGGAACCGAACCAGGTCTCTTTCGTCTTCGCGAAGGCCCCGCCGGTGGAGGCGACACAGCTGCTGAGTCTGCGCGGAGCGGACGATCTCCAGGCCATGCCGGAGATCTCACGAGTGATGGTCCAGCAGGAACCCGGGGCGCGCATCGACTGGAGACAGGGGAGGCTGGCACACACCTATGTGTGCTACGGAGCGACGCGCACACATGATGATCTGGCCCGATTGCTGACGACAATGGATAACACGGTGCAGGTGGCATACAAGTGACGGGTGGAGAGCTTCAGCCGATGCGCGGCAAGGTCGTGAGATCGTTCTCGGGAATATTCCCGGAGGGTGCCGATCCGGCCCTGCCGGTGGTGACGTTGTTCAGTGGCGGCCTGGACAGCACATATCTACTGAACCGCCTGGTCGCGATGGGCGCGCCCCATGTCCACGCGGTCACCGTCGAGCTCGGTGAAGGAGAATCGCACGAGGCCAAGCAGGAGATCGCGGACCGGTTGGGAGTCCGGCTGCACGTCATGGACGGCAGACAGGAATTTGTTGATGAATTCATTCGGCCCGCGATAGCCGCCCAGGCGGTCTATCTCGACACTCACCCCATCAGTTCCTCGCTGAGCAGGCCGCTGATCGCCAGGCTGGCCATGGGCCTGGCCGAGGAGCTGGGTGCCCGGACGATACTCCACACCGCGAACCGGTCGCAGAACACGCTGCGCCGCCTCAACGGCGCTTTCGAGCTGCTCGGGTTCCCCGGACGGTACGGCAGCCCCTACGACCTGGACCCGGTGGACCGGGAACAGAAGATCCGAGAGCTCAAGGATGTCGGACTGGCACACATGGGAGAGCGCGTGGTCAGCGGCGACTCGAACCTTTGGTGCCGCGAATTCGAGTCGGGATTCCTGGACGACCCCGAGGACTACGAGGTGCCCGAGGACCTCTACCAGTGGAGCAGGCCCGGCGACACCGATGGGCGGGAGCGCCTGGAGATCGGCTTCGCCGGTGGCGCCCCGGTCTCCGTCGACGGAAACCCCCTCCCGCTGGCGGAGCTGATCGCGGCGCTGAACCTGCGCGTGGGAGCCCATGGCCTGGGGCGCTACACCGGCCTTGAACACCTCGACAGCGGAGTGAAGGTCCTGGAGATTCGCGAGATGCCGGCGGCATGGCTGCTGCTGCGCTCGTATCGGCATCTGGAGAGCGCTGTTCTGCGAGCCGAGACGATCCGCGAGAAGATGCATATCGAACAGCTGTGGGTGCGCGAGGCCATAGAAGGCCGTTGGTACGGTGAATTGCGGCGCAGCGCCCAGTCGTTCATCAACACCTGCGCGGTGGAGGTGACCGGAACCGTTCGGTGGCGGCTGAACGGCGCCCGCGTGGAAACGGACGCCATCATCGCGAAGCGGCCGCTGTATCTGCGAAACCGCGAGGACTGGGAGAAGGCTTCGGTTTCGTGTGAGCGATCCGAAACATAGGTCAATCCGGGCCGACCAAGGAGAACACCCGCCATGACAACCTCGACCACCGGACCGGCGGACCCCGCCGCCGATGTTCCGCAGTTGTTCAGGCTCAGCGTGGAAGTCGGTGATCTCGAAGAGGCCGTCGCCTTCTACGGCAGGCTGCTGGGCCTGGAGGGGCGCAGACAGCCCGGGGCGCGCTGCTACTTCCCGTGCGGACCGGTCACCCTCTCCATCCAGGACGTGTCCGCCCTGGCAGCGCCGCCGCATCCGGCGGCGAAGGCCCTGTACTTCACCGTCACGGACCTCGATGTCGTCTTCGGACGAGCCGAGGCGCTGGACTGCCTGTCCACGGAACTGGTCCACGATGCCCCGGCGGGCGCCATCGCCGTCCGCCCGTGGGGCGAACGATCGTTCTACGTCCAGGACCCCTGGGACAACCCGCTGTGCTTCGTGGAGAACGACACCGTCTACCCCGGCTAGGCACCTCCGCTGATGCGCCTAGTCGACGAGACGGCGTCGGCGGGCGCGCTGGCGGCAGGTCGGACCGCAGTAGCGGGGTGGCCGCCCGGTGGCGCGGACACGCAGCCGCGTGCCGCATTCCACGCAGTACCTCAGGGCGGTGTTTTCGTGACGCGGCAGGGGAGACGTGTCACGGAACACTTCGGATTTCGTGACGGCCTGCGTGCGCAATCCGTTCAGCAGCAGCCGCACCAGCCATGTCCCGCGTGTCGGGTCCCGGTGTGCCGAGCGCAGTGCGACACCGCCGAAGGCCAGCGCGGACAGATCGTCGGCCCGTATGTCGGCGCGTATCGCACCGGCCAGTTTCGCGTCGCGCAGCAAGCGCTCCAGCGCCTCGCGGAACCGCTGCGCCGCGGCGGTCAGCACGGCGCGCGGCCAGCCCTGGTCGGCGTTGAGCACCTCGCAGAAGCGCTGGCGGTCCACCGACCTCTCGGCCACTTCGAGCAGGAACCCGAACAACGCGTCGCCAGGCGCGGCGCGGGCGGCCCACCGGTCGGCAGCGGCCACCAACCGCTCGATGTGTTCGGCGAGCACCGCCTCGACGAGGATCTCTTTGCTCGGGAAGTGCCGGTAGACCGTCCCGGCGCCGACCCCGGCGCGCTGTGCGATCCGGCCGAGTGACACCTCCAACCCCTCCTCGGCGAACACACGCATCGCCGTGCTCAGCACGATCTCGCGGTTGCGGCGGGCATCGGCGCGCCCGGCAGGTGCCGCATCTGGTGCTGCTGTCATGTCACGAAATCCTTGTCCGCGGCCTTGAAACGGGTGGAGCATCCCGGATCACGTCCAGGATCCTCCATCAACCCCGGAAAGGGCACCATGACCACCGAGACACGCCCCAACCCCGACTCCCCGATCCTCGTCACCGGCGCCACCGGAAAGCAGGGCGGCGCCACCGCCCGGCGGCTGCTTGCCGGAGGGTGGCCGGTGCGAGCCCTGGTGCGCGATCTGACCGCGCCCGCCGCTGCCGAGCTGGCCGCCGCGGGCGCCCAACTCGTGCGCGGCGACTTCGACGATCCGGCGAGCCTGCCGCCCGCGCTCGACGGCGCCGCCGCCGTGTTCGGCATCCCGCCCCTGACCTTCGGTCCGGCCGGACCCGAAACAGCTCTCGAAGTGGCCCGCGGCCGGGTGCTGATCGACGCCGCGGCCGCGGCGGGGATCCAGCAGGTCGTGTTCAGCACCGTCGCCTCGGCAGCGGCCGCATCACGGGGCTCGGAGGGGAAAGTGCTGATCGAGGAGTATCTGCGCGACCACATCGCGCTGCCCACCGTGCTGCGCCCGGTCCGGTTCATGACCAACTATCTCGGCGCCGGGGTGACCGGCATCGACGGGATTTCCCACGGCGTACACCGGCATATCTTCCCTCCGCACGAGCCCATGCAGATCATCGCGCTGGAGGACATCGCGGAGTTCGCCGCCCTCGCGTTCGCCGATCCGCCCCGGTTCGCCGGGCGAACCCTGGAACTGGCCGGCGACGAGCCGACCCCGGTGGCGGCCGCCGCCACGATCGCCGAGGCCACCGGCCTTCCGACCCGGTACGAGCAGCTCACCGACGGCGAGGCCGCCGCGCTCAGCCCGGAGATCGCCGAGACCAGAAAGCGCTGGCAGGCCGGTGGCCGCTGGCAGGCCGACATCGAGGCACTGCGCGTCATCCACCCCGGCCTGCGCACGCTCGGCGACTGGCTCACCGCATCCGGCGCCGCCGCCATCCGCGGCCGGTTCGCCACTTCCTGATCTCCGCGCTGGTTCAGGTGGTGCGGCGAGTACGTGTGCCATGCCGTCCAGCCGTCACTCGACATTTCCGGACGGGATCTGTCCTGTATCGGCTCTACGCTCCCCGCAGCACCTCACTTCAGGGAGATCACATGGCCACCTTCGTACTCGTTCCCGGCGCCTGGCTCGGGGCATGGGCCTGGGACGACACCGCCCGCGCTCTGCGGGAGCGCGGTCACACGGCGCTGCCGTTGACGCTGACGGGCCTGGGCGAGCACGTGGACGGGGGCGGACCTCGGACGGACCTGGACACGCACATCGCGGACATCACCGGGTTCGTCGAGCGCCGCGATCTGCGCGATGTCACGCTGGTCGCCCACAGCTATGCGGCTGCCCCGGTGACCGGGGCAGCCGGACGTCTCGGCAACCGGCTGGAGCGCGTGGTCTACGTGGACAGCGCCCCGTTCACCGCGGGCATGTGCATGCTCGACCTCATGCCACCGCAGGCGGCGGACCAACTGCGCCACCAGGTCGCCGCTTCCGGTGACGGGTGGCGGCTGCCGATGCCGCCCTTCGAGGTCCTGGCCTCGTCCAGCAGCCTCGACGGGCTCGACGAGGCCAAGCGGGACGTTCTGCGCGCGCGTGCCACCCCTCAGCCATTCGGCACCTACACTCAGCGCCTCGCCGGCCCGGCCGAGCCCGTTCCCGGTGCGGACCGAGTCCTGGTCGCCTGTCATGACTTCATGGGCCTGCTGGACGCCGGGGTGCCGATGTTGGCCTCACTGAGCATGCCGCCGTGGCGGCGCTTCGACCTGCCGACCGGCCACTGGCCGATGCTGTCGGCGCCCACGCAACTCGCCGACGTCCTCGACACCGCCGTCTCCTGACCTCGCGTCGCAAGGTCCCGCAGGGCCGGCCGACGCGGCGGCTCAGGTCAGGGGCAGCCGCATGATCGTCAGGTCGAGCCATCGGCCGAACTTGGTACCGACCTCCGGAACCGTCCCGACGTGGTGAAACCCGAACCGTTCATGCAGCCGGATGGAGGGGGTGTTCTCGGCCTCGATATCGGCGATCACGACATGGTGGCCGGCCTCGCGCGCCGAGGCGATGAGGGTGGCCAGCAGTGCCGAGCCGATGCCGAGGCCGTGCCGGCCCTCGCGGACGTAGACCGAGTCCTCCACCGTGTGCCGGTATCCGTCCAGGTTCCGCCACGGGCTGTAGACCGCGAACCCGGCCGGCTCGCCCTCCACCTCGGCCACGAACGCCGATCCGCGCTCCAGGTGCGCGGCCAGCCAGGCGGCCCCCTCGGCAGGGGACTGCGGGGTCTGTGTCCACAGGGCCGTGGAGTGCTCGATCGCGTGGTTGCGGATCGCGCGTATGGCCTCCGCGTCGTCGGGGCGGGCCGGGCGCACCGCCACGGCCCGGTTTCTCTCGTATATTAGATTCATGTCCAACATAGTAGATCCTCTGGTGAGGCAGATCGCGGCCCGTATCCGCACCGAACGCGAACGCCGCAGGTGGACCCTGGCCCAGCTCGCGGATGCCTCCGGGGTCTCCCGCGCCATGATCAACCGGATCGAGCGCGGCGAGAGCAGCCCCACCGCCGTCGTCCTCGGCAAACTGTCCGCCGCCTTCCAGCTCAGTGTCGCCTCCCTGCTCGCCCTCGCCGAAGGGACCCCGGACGACACGGACGGAACCGCGGGAGTGCGCCGACAGACCGACGCGGCCGAGTGGTCCGACCCCGCCACCGGCTACCGCCGCCGCCAGATCACCGGCCCCCACTTCCCCGCGGAGATCGCCGAGATCCGCCTGCCCCCCGGGGCCCGGGTGCCGTATCCGGCCGCCGCCTTCGCCTTCATCCGCCAGGTCGTCTGGGTCCTCGACGGCCGCCTGACCTTCCACGACGGCGACACCGTCCACGAACTCGAACCCGGAGACACCATCGAACTCGGCGATCCCACCGAGCGCGTCTTCGCCAACACCACCGACACCGAGTGCCGCTACGCCGTCGTCCTCACCCGTGGCACGACACCGTGACCCGCCCCCTCACCCGGGGCGGCACGTTCCTCCTCGCCTCCATAGCCGGAACGGCGATCGCGAACAACTACGCCATCCAGCCGGCGCTCGCCGAGGTCGCCACCGACCTGGGCGTCCCGCTCTCCGTGATCGGCCTCGTTCCGACCGCCGCGCTCGCCGGCAGCATGGCCGGGTTCGCCCTCCTGCTGCCCCTCACCGACCACCTTGCCGCCAACCGCCTGGTGGCCGCACAGCTCACCGCCCTGGCCGCCGCCCTCGCCCTCGGCGCGGCCGCACCCGGCGCGGGCGTGCTCCTGGCCGCCTACCTGCTCATCGGCGCGGCCGCCGGCGTCGCGGCCCAGGCCGGCAGCATCGCGGGCCGCCACGCCCCGCCCGGGCGCCGTGGAACCGGCGTCGCCACGGTGGCCGCCGGCATGTCGGCCGGCATCCTGCTCAGCCGCCTGGCGGGAGGAGCACTCACCACCGTGCTCGGGTGGCGGCGGATGCTCCTGGTCTTCGCCGCTCTCGCCCTGCTCGGCGCGATCGCCGCCGCCACGCTCCTGCCCCGGCAGCGGCCGCACGCCCGCCGCAGTTACCGCGCCACCCTCACCGCACTTCCCCCGCTCCTGCGCCACCATCCGGAGCTGCGCCGCGCGGTGGCCACCGGTGGGCTGTGGTACTTCGCCTTCAACCTCATATGGGTCGCCCTCGCGCTGGCCCTGGCGCGGCCGCCCCACTCCCTCGACCCGACCGCCATCGGCCTGTACAGCCTGGCCGGACTCCTCGGCCTCGCCGCACTCCCGCTCACCGGACGCCTCACCGACCGGTACACCCCCCACACCGTGATCACCGCCGGCATGCTGGCGGCCGCGGCCGGAGCCGCCCTGCTGGCCACCGGTCTCGACACCCCGCCGGCCACGGCGTTCGGGCTCGCCCTCTTCGACGCCGGCTGCTTCGTCGCCCAGGCCGCCAACCAGAGCCGCATCATCGCCCTCAACCCCCGGCGCTCCGGCAGCCTCAGCAGCGTCTACCTGGTGCTGTACTTCACCATCGGCGCCATCGGCACCGCCCTCGCGGCCCCCCTCCTCAACACCCTCGGCTGGCAGGGCACCACCCTCACCGCCCTCGCCGCGCTACTCCTCGCCGCGGCCCTCGGGCGCACCGGCGCGGAACCACCCGGGTGGAGCAGCTTACGGCTCGCCAGTGTTGCGCCGTCACTCCGACGGATGTTGAGTGGCGGCGAGAAGCCCGAGCTCGGACGTCGGGCGAACGCGATTCCCCACGCTTTCATTGAGCCACGTCATTCAGGGTCTGCCGTGTCGCCTCGAACGAGGAGATTCGCCGATGGAAACATCCGAGGGAATCACACACAGCCGTCGCCACTTCCTCGGCGCCGCTGCCGCGGCTGCCGTGGCGGCCCAATTCGGCATGACTGGTGACACGCAAACGCAGTCCGAAACGGGAAGACCTGTGGCGCCTCTCGGGATCAAACCCGGGACTGGCACATCCTTCGGTCCGGTGAAGCAAATCGATGCCGGTGACCTGAACGTGGGATACGTCGAAGCCGGACCCGTGAACGGGCGGCCGGTCATACTGCTCCACGGTTGGCCCTACGACATCCACAGCTATGTTGCGGTCACGCCCTTGCTCGCCGCGCAGGGATACAGAGTTGTCGTCCCCTATCTGCGCGGCCACGGCACAACGCGATTCCTTTCGAGTAAAACACCCAGGAACGCCCAGCAATCGGCGTTCGCTCTCGACATCATCGCCCTGATGGATGCCCTCAAGATCGAGAGGGCCGTCCTCGCCGGGTACGACTGGGGGTCACGGACGGCCGACATCATCGCGGCTCTCTGGCCGGAGCGCTGCAAGGCGCTGATCTCGGTCACCGGGTATCTGATCGTCAATGTCGAAGCCAACAAGACGCCGACGCCACCGAAGAGTGAATGGGCATGGTGGTACCAGTATTACTTCGCAACGGAAAGAGGCGTGCTGGGCCTCAAGAAGTACCGCCACGATTTGGCCGAGCTGGTATGGAGGTTCAACTCTCCGACGTGGAAGTTCGACAGGGCGACCTTCGACCGCACGGCAGCGGCCTTCGACAATCCCGATTATGTCAGCATCGTGATCGACAATTATCGCTGGCGGCTCGGCCTGGCCAAGGGGGAACCCAAGTACGCGGCCATCGAGAAGCGCCTTGCTGCGGCCCCGGTCATCAAAGTGCCGACGATCACCATTGACGGAGCGTACGATCCATTCACGCCCCCGGGACATGGCTCGGCCTATCGCAAGAAGTTCACGGGCAAATACGCGCACCAGACCCTCAAGGTGGGACACAATGTTCCGCAGGAGGCTCCGCGGGCCTTCGCGAAGGCCGTCGTCACGGTCGATGGATTCTGATCGCGTTCCGCTTCGGCTGAAGTCGCAGGCCGGGCTGCCGGTGGTTAACCTGAAGTCATACCCCGCACCGGACATGAGACGGAATTCGCACTGAGGAGAATCTCATGACCGAGAGCAACTCGCGGACCCCGGCCACCCCCGCCGCGCTGGCCGATCCGCTGCGCAACCGCGGTGTCGCCTTCACCCGGGGGCAGCGAGCGGCCCTCGGGCTCACCGGACGGCTGCCGCCCGGAGTACTCACCCTCGACCAGCAGGCTCAGCGCGCCTACCAGCAGTTGAATGCCCAGGGCAGCGACCTCGCCAAGAACGTCTATCTGGAACAGCTCCACGACCGCAACGAAACCCTGTACTTCAAGGTTCTCGCCGAGCATCTCGTGGAGCTGCTGCCCATCGTCTACGACCCCACCGTGGGCGAGGCCATCGAGAAGTACTCCCACGAGTACCGCCACCCTCGAGGCATCTACCTGTCCATCGAGCATCCGGACGACATGGAAAGGGCCTTCGCCACGCTCGAACTCGGGCCCGAGGACGTCGACCTGATCGTGTGCACCGACGCGGAGGAGATCCTGGGCATCGGTGACTGGGGCGTCGGGGGAATCCAGATCTCGGTCGGCAAGCTGGCGGTGTACACGGCGGCCGCCGGCGTGGACCCGCGCCGGGTCGTACCCGTGTCGCTGGATGTGGGCACGGACCGGAAGTCGCTGTTGGACGACCCGCTGTACCTGGGCAACCGGCGCCCTCGCGCCCGCGGCGCCGACTACGACGCGTTCGTGGAGAAGTACCTGGAGACCGCATCGTCCATGTTCCCCAACGCGTTGCTGCACTTCGAGGACTTCGGCCCCAGCAACGCGCGACGGATCCTGGAGCAGTACGGCGGACGCTACCGGATCTTCAACGACGACATGCAGGGCACGGGCGCCATCACGCTCGCTGCCGTGCTGTCGGCCGTCGAAGTGAGCGGTGTGCGAATGCGGGACCAGACATTGGTCGTCTTCGGGGCCGGTACCGCGGGGGTGGGCATCGCCGACCAGCTGCGTGACGCCATGATCCGCGACGGCGCGGACCCGGAGTCGGCCGCCGCCCATGTGTGGCTGATCGACAAGCAGGGGCTGCTCACCCGGGACATGGACGACCTGCGTGACTTCCAGCGGCCCTACGCGCACGATCCTGCCCGGGTCGCGGACTGGGCGAGGGACGACGGCGCGATCTCGCTGCTGGAAACCGTGCGCCGGGTCAAACCCACGATCCTGCTGGGCACTTCCACCGTGCACGGGGCGTTCACACGCGAGGTCGTCGAGGCCATGTCCGAGGGCACCGAGCGGCCGATCATCTTTCCGATCTCCAACCCCACCTCCCGGATCGAGGCCATGCCCGCCGATGTCATCGCCTGGTCCGAGGGCAAGGCACTGGTGGCCACCGGCATCCCCGTTCCGCCCGTGGAGTACGACGGCGTGACCTACCACATCGGGCAGGCGAACAACGCCCTGCTCTACCCGGGGCTGGGCCTGGGCACGATCGTCTCCGGAGCGTCCCAGGTGACCCCGGGCATGCTGCTCGCGGCGGCACGCGCGGTCGCGGACCAGGTCGACGCGACCGGGAGGGGTGCCTCACTGCTGCCACCCGTGGAGAACCTCCGCGAGTCCTCGGCGATCACCGCGACCGCCGTGGTCGAGGCGGCGCTCGACGAGGGCGTGGCCACCTGCAAGCCGACCGACCCCGCGGAAACCGTCCGCGATGCCATGTGGCAGCCCGTCTACACCGACGGAGTGCGCTCATGACCACCCGTCAGGACGGCGACAGCAAGGCCCCGAAGATCCTCGACATCCCCGTCGGCCTGGCCGCGACCGGCACCCGGCGGGAGACCGACTCGATGGGCGCCATCGACGTTCCCGCCGATCGCTACTGGGGTGCGCAGACCCAACGGTCCCTGATCCACTTCTCCATCGGCGACGACCGGATGCCCACAGCGGTCTACCACGCCTACGGCCACGTCAAGAAGGCCGCCGCCGTCGTCAACGGACGCGCCGGACGACTGCCGGCCTGGAAGAGCGGCGTGATCCAGCGGGTGGCCGACGAAGTCATCGCGGGCGAGCTGGACCAGCACTTCCCGCTGTATGTGTGGCAGACGGGCTCCGGGACCCAGTCCAACATGAACACCAACGAGGTGATCAGCAACCGCGCCATTCAACTGGTCGGCGGCGAACTGGGCAGCAAGTCCCCCGTCCACCCCAACGACCACGTCAACATGGGGCAGTCATCCAATGACACCTTCCCCACCGCCATGCACATCGCCGCGGTCAAGGAGATCCACGAGCACCTGCTGCCCAGCGTGCGGGCGCTGCACCAGGCCATCGAGGCCAAAGCCCGGCAGTGGCACGACGTGGTGAAGATCGGCCGCACCCACCTGGAGGACGCGGTCCCGCTCACCGTGGGGCAGGAGTGGTCCGGCTACGCCCACCAGCTCAAACAGGCGATCGACCGGGTCACCGGATCCGCCGAGGGACTGTACGAGCTGGCCATGGGCGGCACCGCGGTCGGCACCGGGCTCAACGCCCCGCCCGGATTCGGCGAGCAGGTCGCCGCCGAGATCGCCTCCGCGACCGGCTTCCCGTTCACCACGGCCGCGAACAAGTTCGCGGCCCAGGGCGGTCTGGACGCCGTGGTCGGCGCCTCCGCCGGGCTGAGGGCGCTTGCCGTGCCGCTGATGAAGATTGCCAACGACATCCGCTGGCTGGCCTCCGGACCCCGCTGCGGCCTGGCTGAACTGGACCTCCCGGCGAACGAGCCCGGCTCCTCGATCATGCCGGGCAAGGTCAATCCGACCCAGTGCGAGGCGATGGTCATGGTCTGCATCCAGGCGCTGTCCGAGGACTCCGCCATCGCTTTCGCCGGCTCACAAGGCAACTTCGAGCTCAACGCCATGCGCCCGGTCATCATCAACAATTTCCTGCACGCGGCCACGATCCTCGCCGATGCCTGCACCAAGATGCGGGAGTACTGCGTCGAGGACGCCGAACTCAACCGGGACCGGATCGACAGCTATGTCGACCGGTCACTCATGCTGGTCACCGCGCTCTCTCCGGTGATCGGCTACGACAAGGCCTCGGCGATCGCCCACAAGGCCGACGACGAGGCCACCACCCTGCGCGACGCGGCGCTGGCCTCCGGCTACATCAGCGCCGAGGACTTCGACCAGATCGTCAGACCCGCCACCATGGTCGGCCAGGAACCCTGAGGCGCCGCCTGAGCGAGCAGGAGAAAACGCGGTCGGCGTACAAGAATGGGGAGAAGGCATCACGGTGTTTCCAAGCGCGCCCGCTGTTCCCATCGACAGGCTGGGAGGTTCGTCGTGAGCACGTCTCTCCACGTGTGGCCAAGGCTGGTCTACGAGGACCTGGCTCCCATGGTCGCTTACGTCAACCGGTTTGTGCAGGTCGGAGGCAAGTACACACTCGACGAGCCTTTCGAGGTCGGCTGGGGGAACATCGTCCTCGAAGTCACGCCCCGTGGGCTCAGGACGCCGACGCTGCGGAAGCGGGACGTGACCTTCACCGTGCACTACCGACTCCTCGACGGCGACGTGGTCATCGAAGCGGACTCGGGCTCACGGACCGTGCCGCTGTTCGACGAATCACTGGCCGCGTTCTACACATCGTTCTGCACCGCGGTGAGCGAACTCGGCATTCGCAGGCCGGGCTCCTCGCTGATCTGCGAGATTCCCGATGCCCCGACGACCTTCGGAGACGATCGCGTCGAACGCCACTGGGATCGCCAGGCCGCACGGCTGATGTGGAGCGCGCTGAACCTCGCCGCAGGCGGGCTCGAGGAGTGGCAGGCGCCGTTCCAGGGTCACCGGCCCCGGGTCGGAGTGATGTGGGGCGGCTTCGACCTCTCCGCCACGCGGCATCGCGCACGGCCCACCGCCCCGCCGGCCCACGTTCCGGCGTTCATGCAGAACGCCCAGCTCGAAGAGTATGTGGCGGTGGGATTCACCTTCGGCAGTCCCGAGGCGCCGGATGTGAGCATGTACGCCTACATCTGGCCTCAGCCGGACGGCCTCGAGGGCCGGTCCTGGGGGGTCGACGGAGCGGCCTGGAACCCTGATGCCGGTCTGGTTCTGCTGCCGTGGGCCGCGCTCAGGCAGACAGCAGACCCGCACCAGGCCATCGTCGCGTTCGGTGACGCCGTCTACGACGCCGCCGTGGAGACGGCGGGCTGGCCGTCGGACCTCATGGGGCCCCGCTGCGACGGCTGGTACATGAGCAGGACACCGCCTTCCCCGGTCCACGCTCAGCAGCGCTGATCGCCGGAGGCCTTCCCTGTACGGCGGGTGGCACGGAACCTGCCTGCCGTGGCGGTCTCGGTGGCGCCGTCGGGAAAGACGACACGTGCGGTCGTGGCCGGCGGCACGTCCACGGTGAGGGTCAGCTCGTCGCCGGTCCTCCGCCACTCGACGGTGATCGTGCCCTGCGGGGAGTCGTGGGTGCCCCGGGCCCATGTCAGCGACGGGTGCGGGACGGGCGCGACCTCGAAGGACTCCCAGGCGACCGACCCCGGGGCCTGCCGCAGCCCCAGCGTGTGGGTGTGCAGGAAGCGGATCACGGCGCCCTTGCTGTAGTGGTTCAGGGAGTCGTGCGCGTCCCCGTTCTCGTCGACGCCCTCCCAGTCCTCCCAGATGGTCGTCGCGCCGCGGTCGAGCATGTACAGCCAGGACGGTGCGGTGCGCCGGAAGAGCAGCTCGTAGGCGGTATCGGCGTGGCCGGTGTCGCAGAGCACGGGGAGCAGGTCGCCGGTGGCGAGGAAGCCGGTGCCCAGGTGGGTGCCGGCGGCGCGGATCAGCTCGACGAGGCGTGCGGCGGCGGCCGGGCACAGCTCGTCGGGGACGAGTCCGAGGGAGAGCGCGCGCACATAGGCGGCCTGCGTGTCGCCGGTGGTGCGTCCGTCGGAGGTGAGGAACTCGGTGCGCCAGGCGTCGCGGACGCGCTCGGCGGTCTCGGCATAGCGGGCCGCGTCCTCGGCGCGGCCGAGCACCTTCGCGGCGCGGGCGAGGGTCGATGTCGACCGGTACAGGAACGCCGTGCCGACCTCGCCCTTGTCGGCCGTGAACCAGGCGATCGGGTCGTCCCTGATCGGGTCGGCGCGGGTGCCGTCGGCCGCCTTCGCCTTCGGCTCGGTCCACTCGCCCCAGTGGAAGGAGCCGTCCCAGAGGTACCGCTCGTGCGGCAGCGGCACGGCCGAGCGCTCGATCCGGGACCGGTGACGGGCGGTGCGGGCGGTCCGCAGTGCCCACTCGACCCAGCGGACCATCGCCTCCCAGTTCTCGGCGAGCACCTCCTGGTCGCCGTAGGACCGGTACAGCTCCCAGGGGACGGCGACGATCGCGTCGCCCCAGCCCGCCGAGCCGGTCATCATGGCGAACTGGTCGTCGAGGTGGTGCTTGATGCGGCGGCCGTCGGGCGAGAAGTTGGCGATCCGGCCGTCGGGCAACTGGTCGTCGCGGACGGAGCGGAGCCATTTGCGGCTGAAGCCGAGGACGTCGTACAAACGCGTGGCGGTCGGCGCGAAGACCTGGTAGTCGCCGGTCCAGGCGAGCCGTTCGCGGGTCGGGCAGTCCGTCGGGACATCGACGGCGTTGCCGCGGAAGCTCCAGTCAGCGATCTCATGGAGGCGGTTGAGGTCGTCGTCACTGCACGCGAAGGTGCCGGTGCGGCGCAGATCGGTGTGGACGACGCGCATCGTGAGGCTCGCGGGGTCGAGCGGGGCGCCGTCGCGGCGAAGGCGGGCGTACCGGAAGCCGTGCACGGTGTGGCGTGGCTCGAACACCTCGCCCCGGCCGGCGGAGACGGCCTCGTCGCGCTGGACGAAGGGGACCGGCTCCTCACCGGGGCGGACGGAGTCCAGGTGGGCGGTGGTCAGGTCGCCGTCGGCGCCGATGTGCTCGCCGTAGTCGACGACGGTGCGGGTGCCGGCCGGGCCGAGGTCGCTCAGGGCCGTCCGGCCGGAGGCGTTCTGGCCGAAGTCGGCGATCCAGAGCCCGTCCGCGAGCTGTGTGACGGACCGCGCCGGGCGGGAGCCGACGACGCGTACGGGAGGTGCGGGCGACCAGTCGATCGCGGGAGCCTCGATCTGATCGACGAGGACCGGCCGTTCGGCGCGCGGCCCGGCGCGGAAGTCGGTGGTCTGCCCGTCCATGAGGTCGGCCCGGGTGATGGCCGACCCGGCGCTCGTCCAGGTCTCATCGCTGAGGACGACCTGGTGTGAGCCGTCCTCGTATCTGATGTGCAGTTCGGCGCGTGCGCCGAGCATCGTTCCCCAGCCGGCCGGCAGGCGGAACGCGCCGACCTGGCCCCGGTACCAGCCGTCCGAGAGGACGATCTCGATCCGGTTGCCGCCCGCCCGCACGGCGGCCGTGACGTCGGAGGCCTGGGCGTAGAGGGTGCGGTCGTAGGAGGTGGCGCCGGGGGAGAGCTCGGCGGTGCCGGCCCGCTCGCCGTTCACATACGCCTCGTACACACCGAGCGCCGTCGCGTACAGCCGTGCCGAGCGCACCCCGGGCCGCGCCTCGAACCGGGTCGTCAGGGTGTGGGCCGGACGCTTGCCGTAGCCGGGGTCGCCGGATTCGGCCGGCGATATCCAGCGCGCCCGCCAGTCCTTGTCGAGGAGGCCGACCTCGAAGGTGCTCCACTTCGACCACGGCGACAGGCCGTCGGCGCTGTCGGCGCCGGTGGCTCGGACCCGCCAGGCCACCTGGCGGCCGCTGCACAGCGCCGCCCAGGGCCAGGGGAGGAACCGGTGCCTGCCGGGCGCGACCGCCACCGCGGGCCGCGCCTCGCCGTCGACGGCGCATTGCAGCTCGTATCCCGCCGGGCGCCCCGTGCCCGATGGCGGCTTCCACGACAGGCGGGGCGCGGGGCCCGACACGGCGAACTGATCACCGCCGCTGTCGATGCGCAGGTCATACGGTGCGTTGTTCATGCTCTGCTCTCTCGGGAAGTTGACGAACGTGTCGTGTTACCGGACCGACTTGACCTTGAACTTGATGATCAGGCCGCCGACCAGCGCGAGGACCGCGCCGCCCAGATAGAGCTGCGTGTAGTTCTTGTCGCCGCCGCCGGAGACGCCGATGGTGATGATCAGCGGGGCGATCAGTGGGGCGATGGCGCTGGGAATCTTCTGAGCGAACGCGACGACCGCGAGATAGCGACCCGCCTGCGCCCGGTCCGGGAGGACGGCGAACACGATCGCCTGGTCGACGGCGCTGAACACCGCGATGGCGAGCTGCATCAGCACCGCACCGATGACGAGTTGGGGCAGCGCCTGGGCGAACGCCTCGGTGACGGCCCCGGCGACGAAGATCGCGGACCCGATCAGGGTGAACAGCTTGCGCCGGCCGAGCTTGTCGGAGAGGAAGCCGCCCCCGATGGCGCCCCCGGCCGCTGCCAGCACCCCGATCGTCCCGATCGCCGCCACGACGCCGGCGACCTCCTTGACGGGCAGGTCGAGCCGCTGGGCGTAGAAGAAGGTGCCGAAGGTGGTGTTGAAGTACAGGCCCATGAAGAAGACGAAGCGGCCGAGCCAGTTCCAGCCGAAGTCGGGGTACTTCCGCGGATTGAATCCATAGCTGGCCACCAGGTCCCTGATGGTCACATCGCCGGTGTGGACGAGTTCACGGGAGTCCCCTTCCGGCTTCAAGAGGGGGAACAGGACCAGCATGGTGGCTCCGAGGAGGCCCGGGACCAGAAAGACGAGGAGGGTGCTGGAGGCCACCGCGTACGCGATGCCGATGCCGATCACCGGCGCGATCTGGCTCGTGACGCTGGTCCATGCCGCGATACGGCCGCGCTGCTCCTCGGGGACACGGTCGGCCTGGACGTTCTGGATGGCCTGACTGGCCGTGGACCAGCCGACCATGCCGACGACCCACGACAGGCCCACCAGGAACACCGTCGGTGCGGCGGCGATACCGAAGAGCGCGACGAAACCCAGGACCGTCCCGACGATCATGAACGGGGTTCTGCGACCGAAGCGGGACCGCGTCCGGTCGCTCCAGAAACCGATCAGAGGGCTGAGGACCAGGTAGACGAACTGGGCGGAACCGGTGACGTACCCGAGCAACTCCTCGCGCCCGGGGGCGAGGTCGGAGATCCGCAGCGCCAGCGAGTAGGAGAGCGGAACCATCAGGGCCAGCGAGGAGCCGAAGTTGGCGATCATCATCCAGATGATGTAGCCCGTGTCGATCTTCTTCAGCGGCGGGGCCTCGATCTCGGAGGCCGAGGTCTCGGCCGACGCCTCACCGTCACGCCCGGCCGGCTCGGTCGGCGGTGGTCCTGCCACGCTGATGTCGCGGTCGTTCTGAGGCATGAGGACTCCTTCGTCTCACGATTGCCAGGCGACGCGGCAGCCGGCGGAGGCCGGCACACGCGCTCGTGGGTGAACTGGTGGGGTGACTGCGGAGCGGCACGTAACCGGGCCCGCTCGACGCTCGGCTGCCACCGGCGTTTGCGCATTACTGGACCGACCAGCCCCCGTCGGACGGGAGGACGGCGCCGTTGATGTTGATGCCGTCGTCGCTGAGCAGAAAGGTGATGGAGGCCGCCAGCTGTTCGGCGGTGGCCAGGCTCGGGATCGCCTGCTGGAAGGGGGCGAGGCGGGCGGAACCCGACTGCGACACCTGCGCGGGCATCGGGATGCCGGTCGCCACGCCGCCGGGCGCGACCGCGTTGACCCGGATGCCGTGCGGGCCGTACATGAAGGCGGCAGACCTGGTCAGGCCGATGACACCGTGTTTGGAGACGGTGTACGCGGTGCCCGAGGAGTTGCCGCGCAGCGCCGCCTCCGAGGCGACGTTGACGATCGAGCCTGCACCCGCGGCCATCATGACCGGCAGGACCGCGCGGGACAGTTTGAAGCCGCCGGTGAGATTGATGCCGATGACGCGGTCCCAGATCTCGTCGGAGGTCTCATGGACCGGCGAGAAGTCGTCGTTCACACCGGCCACGTTGGCGAGGGCGTCGATACGGCCGTCGGCCGCAGCGACGATACGGTCGATGTCGTCCTGGCGCGTGATGTCGCCGACGACGGCGGCGATCGCGCCATCGGGGAGGGAGGTGACGAGGTCCTGGAGGCGCGCGGCCGAGACGTCCACACCGATCACGCGGCCGCCTTCCCGGGCGATGCGCGAGGCGGTCGCCCGGCCGATGCCGGAGGCCGCGCCCGTGACGATGACGGTCTTGCCGTCGAACCGTCCGGCCGTGACGCGCTCGGTCCACCGGCTCGGGCCGCTCTCCTCGGCGGGCATGACGCCGTCGTTGACCTGGAGCACGAGTTCGTCGACGACCGCCTGAGGCAGCTGTCCCTGGCTGACGGCGACAAGTTGCTGGAGCGGCAGCGTGCGCACCGGGGCGAGCATCTCCTGCGGTACCCCCGCCTGTTCCAGCAGCGCCTCGATGAGCGGCGCGCCTTTCGGGTGGGTCAGCCATGCGTCGATGGTGCTGTGCGCGGTGAGTGGCGGTGGGGGAGGGGGAGTGGGCATGTGGTTCGACTCCTTTTGGAACGATTCAGAAGTGCGTTTCGCGGCGGATCACGGAGAACGGAGCGGGAGGGGGAGGAGCGTCAGCCGCCCGTGGCCCGGCCCGGCTTCCGCCCGCTCAGACCGTGCCAGCGGCGGCGGAGGGAGAACGCGGCCGTCTTCGGCCTGCGGTCGCGGGTGAACACGCCCTTCTTGTTGCCGTCCACGCGGTGGATGCCGGGGGAGGTCTGGAAGTCGGCGAAGTTCCAGACGTGTTCGCCGACGAACTCGGGGATGCGGTCGAAGACGCGGTGGTACATGGCGAGGTAGTCGCTCTGGTACTCCTCGCTCCACGGGGTGTCCCAGACGGAGTGCAGGCCGGGCTGGGTGTCGGCGCCGTACTCGGACATCATGACCGGCTTGCCGAAGCGCGCCGCCCAGCCGCGCAGATCCTGCTCCAGGGCCTGTTCGGCGGTCGCGAGGTCGCCGGTGAAGAGGTACCAGCCGTAGTAGCGGTTGATGCTCAGCACATCGAACAGGTCGCCGATCAGGTCGTTCCGCGGCGTCGCGAACATGACCGCGGCGTAGGTGAGGGGGCGGGTCGGGTCGAGCTCGCGGGCCAGCTCGACCAGCGGCTCGAAGTATTCGCGGGCGCCGTCCTCGTTGGAGGCCGGTTCATTGGCCAGGCACCACATCACCACGCTCGGGTGGTTCTTGTCCCGTGCGACCAGCTCGCGCAGGTGCTGGGCGTGCGTGTCGCGCGTGGTCCCGCCGAAGTTCTCCGGCGCGAAGGTCGGGGTGGGCGGAACGCCGGTGAGCCCGCCCTGGACTCCCAGGTTCAGGCCGACGGCGGCGGTCTCGTCGATGACGACGATGCCGTGCCGGTCGGCGAATTCGAGCACTTCCTCCGCGTACGGGTAGTGCGCGGTGCGGAAGGAGTTGGCGCCGGTCCACTGAAGGAGCTGAAAGTCGTGGACGAGGTAGGCGTCGTCGTGGCCCTTGCCCCGGACGGGGATGTCCTCGTGTTTGCCGAAACCGGTGAAGTAGAACGGTTCGCCGTTGATGAGGAACTCGGTGCCCCGCACTTCGACGGTGCGGACGCCGAAGGGCTGGGTGTAGCTGTCGACCGGTTCCCCCTCACCGGTCCCGCCGTCGGCGATCAGCTCCACCACGAGGTCGTACAGGTAGGCGGCGCCGGGCTGCCAGAGGGTGACATCCTCGATGCGGAAGGTGCCCTCGGGTCCGTGCGCCTCGGCCACGGTCTCGCCCGTCTCGTCGACCGCGCGCACCCGGACGATCGGCGCGTCGGCGGTCTCGCCGCCGGTCTCCACGCGGTAGTCGACGATGCCGGCCGTGCCGTCCCGTCCGGTGACGACCGTGACGTCCTCCACGAACGTCCGCGGCGTGCTGCACAGGCGGACCGGGCGTGCGATGCCCGCGTAGTTGTAGAAGTCGTGCAGGTAGGACTGGCGTTCGCGGCTGTCGGGGCCCGTCGTGAGGGTGCCCGGTGGAATCGTCTCGTTCGTCAGCCGGTTGTCCACGCCGACGGTGAGCCGGAACTCGGTGCCAGGGCGGACGATCCCGGTCAGGTCCGCCTCGAACGGGGTGTAGCCGCCAGCGTGTTCGGCCACGAGTCGGTCGTCCGCGTAGACCTGTGCGGCGTGGGTGACGGAGCCGAAGCGGAGGACCACCCGCTGCCCCGCCCAGCCGCGCGGCACGCGCACATCGCGCTGGTACCAGGCGACGCCGACATGGTCACGGATCTCCGCGTCCGTGAACAGGTCGTTGTAGCTGGCGGGGACGGGGGCTTCGAGAGGCGAGGCGAGCCGCGACGTCCACGGGGTGGCGGCGGCGCGGGTGCCGAGAGCGAACCGCCACAGGCCGTCGAGGCTGACGATGTCGCGGGTGGGGCTGGTGCGGGGCGAGAGCATGGCGTTCCTACGCGTCGTTGCGGGCGGAGAGGCCCGAGGGGGATGGGGGACTGGTGCGGCGCCGCCGGTTAAATCGTTTCACCGGCGTCGGCGAGGAGCGTGCTCCCCGTCATGAAGGCCGAGAGGTCGCTCGCGCAGAACAGCACCACGCGGGCGATGTCGTCGGGCACGCCGAGCCGGCCGAGCAGGCTCGGCTGCATCACGGACAAGATGTCCCCGGCGTCCGCGCGGGCACCGGCCGCCGCGGCGGCCGCCGCCATGTTCCCCTCGGTCGGCACGTATGTCGGAGCGACGCCCAGGACGCGGATGCCGAACGGTGCGAATTCGAGGGCGAGTTGCCGGGTGATGCCACGCGCCGCGTGCTTGGAGCCGACGTAGGCGGCGAGCCCGGGGGCCGTCCCCCGGAACCCGGCCGTGGAGACGACGTTGACGATGACACCACCGCTCCCGGCCCCGCTCATCCGGCGCGCCGCCTCCCGGGATCCGAGGAAGACACCGCGCGTGTTCACGGCGAACACCTCGTCCCAGGTCCGGTCGGACATCTCCAGTGCGGAAACGCTGGGGAAGATCCCGGCGTTGTTGACCCAGATGTCGACCCCGCCGAACTCCCGGACCGCGAGGTCGGCGGCCGCGACGATGCTCTCGGTGTCGGTGACATCCAGGTGGGCGGCCAGCGCACGGCCCTGGCCGCGGGCGTCGAGGTCCTCGGCGACAGCGGTGGCGAGCCCTTGCTCGATGTCCGTGACGAGTACGTCCGCTCCTGCTTCGACCAGGCGCTCGGCGATGGCCCGGCCCAGTCCGCGGCCGGCGCCGGTCACGACGGCGTGCCGCCCGGACAGTGAGACCAGTTCGGCCAGGGGCCGGGACGAGACGTCGGGTACGGATACCTGCACGATGTGTCCTTCCGGGGTGCGGTGCGGTGCGGTCAGTTGCGCGCGCGGCGGGCGGTCTCGCCCAGCCAGGCCAGGCTGGGCTTGGGGCGGCGCTCGAAGGTCTCGCGGTCCACCTCGACCAGTCCGAAGGTCGGCGCCCAGTGGCCCCACTCGTAGTTGTCGAGGAGGCTCCAGTGCAGATAGCCGCGGACGTCCGCGCCGTCGGCGATCGCCGCCTGGAGGTGCTTGAGCGCGTCGGCGGTGTAGTCGATCCGGCGGGTGTCGTCGTGGGTGGCGATGCCGTTCTCGGTGATCAGGATCGGCATGCCACCGGTGACCTCGGCGGTGTGCCGCACGGCGATACCCAGGGCGTCGGGCCGGTAGGCGGTTCCCACGAGCGTGTTGTCCGGGTGCTGCGGGTGGGGCTCGATGCCGTCCGGGCGGACCCACTGGCTGGAGTACGACTGCACGCCGACGAAGTCGTCGCCGCGCGCTCCCTCCAGGTAGAGGTCCTCCCAGACGTACTCCAGCTCCCGCTTCTTCTCGTCGGCCCCCGGGCGGGCGACGAAGGCGCGGTTGGCGACCGTCCAGCCGACCTTGGCGCCGGTGCGCTCGCGCAGCACGTCCCGTACGGCGTGGTGTGCCTCGATCAACCGCTCGCCGATCTTCACATCGGGGGCCGGCAGCGGTGGGCGCGGGCCCTCGTTGTCGACGGTGGGGCTCTGCCACTCCCCGGCCGCCTGCTGGTTCCGCATGGCCTGGGCCATGCCGACCATGATGGCCAGCATGTTCGGCTCGTTCATCGTGACGACCCACTCGACGCCGTCGAGAATCGGTGAGACCGCCTCGGCGTACGCCTTGAACCGCTCGGCGGCGCGGTCGCCGAGCCAGCCGCCCTCCTGCGCGAACCAGAGCGGGCTGGTGAAGTGGTGCAGTGTCACGACCGGGGTCAGGCCGAGCTCGAATGCCGTCTCGATCATGCGCCGGTAGTGGGCCAGTTCCGCCCGCGAGATCAGGCCGGGGACCGGCTCGATCCGGGCCCACTCGATTCCGAAGCGGTAGGCGTTGAGCCCGGCGTCGGCGAGCAGTCGCATGTCCTCGCGGTACCGGTGGTAGCTGTCGCACGCGTCGCCGCTGCGCTCCATGCCGGGCACGCGCCCCTCGCTCGCCCAGAAGTCGCTGTTGAGGTTGTTGCCCTCGATCTGGTGCGGTGCGGTGGAGGCTCCCCAGAGGAACCCGGGGGCGAGTTCGGTCATCGTCGACTGCCTTTCTGAGCGTCGGTGGTGACGGGCCTGATGGCGCTTGCGCTGCGACGGCAGTCGCGCGGGGAGGCGGATGCCTTCGTCAGTGCGCCGCTGCGCTGGTACGCCGACGTGTGAGCGTCAACTTTTACCAGGTGGTTGGTTTTCGTGATCGGACGCTAGACCGGGATCGCGAGTGCGGGAAGTTGCCGTTCGGCTTCGTGATCAGAGCGTTATCCGGCCGCGGATCGCATGAGCGCGGAGAGCGGGCGCGCGAAAAGTGGCGGTACGGCTTGTCGCAGGTGAGGGGTGTGGGCGCGGGCATCCTGCCCGGCGGCCGGCCGGACCGGGTGGCGCTCCGCCTACTGGTCGTCCTGGTCGAGAAGCAGGCGCACGAAGTCGCTGATGGGTCCGACGATGTCGAGATCCTGGTCGAGCACCCACTGCAACTGGAGCCCGTTGAGCACGGCATGGAAGAGGACCGCGGCGCTCTCGGGGCTGAGGTCCCCGCGCAGCTTGCCGCGGGCCGCCTCGTCGTGGAGTCCCTCGGCGAACTGCCTGCGCCCGCGTTCGTAGCGCTCGGCGAAGTACGCGTGGGCGGGGTGGTCCGGGCGTGAGGCCGCGGCGGCGAGCTCGATCCACAGGCGCATCAGCTCGGGGGCCTTCTGGTGGTGGCGGATGAGCTCGCCGAGGTAGGGCGCGAGCTGGTCCGGGCTCTCGACCTGCGCGAGGCCCTGCTGCCACTCTTGGGAGTCCCGCTCGGCCAGAACCTCGGCAAGGAGCTCGTCCTTGTTGCGGAAGTGGTGGAGGAGGCCGGCGTGGGTGATGCCGGCCCTTTCCGCGATGTCGCGCAGGGAGGCCTTGGCGTAGCCGTTCTCGGCGAAGCTGTCGCGTGCCGCCCGTACGATCTCCGCTCTGCGGGCCGGCGTCTTGGCGTACGGCCCACGTGCCTTGGCCTGGCCCACGGTGCGCTCACTTTCCCCAACGAAGCCGGTCCGGATCGGTCGTGCGCATCAGCTGAGCGTCAAAATCTACCACAAGGTTGGGATTCGCTGGGCGTGTCGTGACGCCAGACCATTGTGCTCCCCCTCGGGTTGTCCCTAAGCTTTCCACTTGGAAGGTATTGAATCGTTTCAAGCCTCAGCCCATTTCAAGCCCTGCCGTTTCAAGTGCAGTGCGCTGACGAAAGGAATCCGAGCCATGGCCGAGGAGAGCAGAAGTGCGCTGAGCCGTCGACACATGCTGGGCGTCATGACGGCGGCCGCAGCCGGGGCCTCCCTCCCGCTCGCGGCCGCGCCGAACACCCTGGCGTCGACCGGCGGCGGACACCGCTCCGCCCCCGCGAACCTCCAGGTCAACTCCCAGGTCGCACCGCTGGGCACGGAGACCGCCCCGGCCTTCGGCTGGGTGCCTCCGGTGGCCCGCCAGACCGCGTACGAGATCCAGGTCGGCACCGCGCCCGGCAAGGCGGATATCTGGAGCAGCGGCAAGGTGGCCGGCTCGAACAGCACCGAGGTGCCCTACGGGGGCGCGAGTCTCCGGTCGGAGCAGGCGTACTTCTGGCGGGTGCGGACCTGGGACGAGAAGGGCGCCCCCGGCGCCTGGAGCGAGTCCGCGGTATGGGAGACCGGCCTGCTGAAGGGGGAGAAGGACTGGTCGGGCGCCCGGTGGATCGGTGGCCGTACGGCGCAGGACCACGACTGGCGGGACCTCACCGCGACCGTCGTCTTCCGCGGCGGCTCCGACCCCGCGAGCGGGCTCTCCCTGCTGCTGCGGGCCGAGCCCATCGGCAAGACCTGGGGCGAGGGGCTCGTCTGGACCCTCCAGCAGAGCGGCGACACCATGCGGCTGGCGATGAAGACCAGCCACTACGCGGGCAACACCTGGGTGGACGACGGCACCTCCGAGCCCGACTGGGGCGTCAACCGGTACGACCCCCAGAGCGAGACCAACCCCACCACCGCGGGTACCCGCGGTGTCCCCGTCGGCACGGTCGCCCTCCCCGCCTCGACCGGGCTGACCAAGGACACCTGGGCCACCCGCGACCACACGGTGGTGGTCTCCGTCCGCGGCCTCACCGTGACCACCAGGGTCAACGACATCGAGGTCGACAGCCGCACACTCACCGGGGACCAGATCCGCCGCCACGGCAGCTTCGGTTTCGCCGGTGGCACCGACGCCACCGTGCGCAGCGTCAAGGTGACCGGTACCGGCGCCCCCGACTTCTCCGTGGACCTGACCACGGGCGCCAACCCGTTCGAGAGCGGCATCGGCACCCTCGCGGGCCTGACCTTCCCGCCCAAGAACCCGTACCTTCCGGCCAAGAACGCCGTGCTGCCCATCGCCAACCCCGCGCCGCTGCTGCGCCGCGCGTTCACGCTGCCCCGTGGCCGGCGCATAGCCAGGGCACGCCTGCACCTGAGCGCCGCGGGCAACGTCACCTTCACCGTCAACGGCGAGCCGATCACCGTCGACGGCAAGCGGGCGGCCCGGGACCGCGCCAACGTGCCCCGGCTGCTCACCGACCAGAGCACCTACGACCGTACGGTGCTCTATGACACCTTCGACGTCACCGGGCTGCTCGACGCGGGCCGGGAGAACGCCGTCGCCGCCGAGCTCGGGCGCGGCTGGTACGGAGTGACGACACCCCAGGAGTGGTACTGGCAGCTCGCGCCCTACGCCGGCCAGCCCCGCATGCGGGCGAAGCTCGTCGTGACCTACACCGACGGCTCGGCCACCACACTGGTCACGGACGAGGACTGGCTCGGCGCGGACGGCCCCACCACGTTCGACTCGGTCTACTCGGGGGAGAAGTACGACGCCCGCCGCGCCGAGGAACTGGGCGACTGGCGCTCGGCCGGCTACCGCACCGGCCGCGACTGGCGCCCGGCCACCGCGCTGATCCCGCCGGGCAGCTGCGCGGCCCCCGAGCCGAAGTACCACGGCCTGCTCCCGGCCACCACGGTCCCCGAGGGCTTCAAGCCCGCCGCCGTACGGGCCCACGAGGCGGAGCCGGTGCTGGTCAACCGGACGCTGCGCCCGGTGTCGATCACCGAGTCCGCCCCCGGCTCGGGCATCTGGATCCTGGACTACGGCCAGATCCTGACCGGCTTCGTCCGCCTCGGCCTCAGCGGCGTACGCCCCGACAAGCAGGGCCTCACCCTGCGGCTGCGCGGAGGCAACCGCATCACCACCGGCGACTCCACGACGGCCTCGCCGTTCTCCGTCGAGGAGGAGAACTTCCAGCACGACGCCAACCTCCAGACCCACTACTACACCGTCGGCAAGCGGTCCACTCAGGGCTGGGAACAGCAGTTCAGCCACTTCGGCTTCCGCTACCTGGAGGTCATGAACCTCGAAGCCGTCCTCGGCCGGGCGCCCGACCTGGGGCGGGACGCCGACGTGCTGACGGTGGAGGTCGCCCGCTCCGGCTTCGCCCGCACCGGCACGTTCACCACGGACAACGCCCTGCTCAACCGGGTCCGGCGCAACCTGGAGTGGGCCGAGCAGAACAACCTGGTGCAGAAGCCCACCGACACCCCGTCGCGGGAGAAGAACGGCTGGACCGGCGACGCCATGGCCAGCTCCGAGTCCCAGTCCCTCACCTGGGACGTCAACGCCCTCCTCACCAACTATCTGCGCCACTTCCCCGACACCCAGATCTCCACCGGCCAGCTGCCCATGTTCGTCCCCCTGGCCAAGGGCGGCTACGGCTACGACCACACCCCCGGCTGGAACGCCGCGTGGAAGGCGGTGCCGGCCTGGGACTCGGCGTACTTCGTCATCCCGAGGGAACTGCACACGTACTACGGCAACAGCAGCTTGTTCGCCGAGCTCTACGACCACCAGGACACGCTCCTGAAGTACTACGAGACGCTGTTCACCGCCGAGAACGACTACAGGTTCGAAGCCTCCCTCGGCGCCTACTCCGGTGCCGAGCCGCCCGGCAGCAACGCCGTCATCAGCCTCGCCTTCTACATCCACTTCTGCGACTACATGGACGAGGTGGGACGCCGACTCGGCCGCACCGAGCGCGCCGCCCACTACACGAAGCTGGCGCGCACCCTGCGCAAGGCGTTCATCGCCAACTACTGGGACACGTCTCAAGGCCACTTCACCCAGGGCAGCATCTCCAGCGAGAACACCATCGCCATCGCCTTCGACCTGGTCCCAGGCTCGGACCTGAGCCCCGACGACCCCCGCCACCTGGCCGGCACCAAGACACTCGCCGAGAACAAGAGGGCCCTCGCGAAGCTGCTCGCCGACCGCATCGCCGCGGCGGATCACCACATCCAGAACGACATGTACGGGTCGCGCTACGAGTTCAACATCCTCAGCGAGTACGGCTACACCGACATCGCCCTCAAGGCCGTCACCCAGACCGGCGCTCCCGGCTACGTCCACCAGATCGCCAAGGGCGCCACCTCGCTGTGGGAGCAGTGGACCGACCGGCTCTCGGTCAACCACCACTACCGCTCCAACGTGGCCACCTGGTTCTACCAGAGCCTGGCCGGCATCAGGCCGACCGCCACCGCCTACGAATCGCTGCGCATCCGCCCGTACATCCCGGCGGCCGAGGTCAACAGCCGGGTTCCGAAGGACACACAGGACACCGACCTGGCGCCCGCGACCCTCGGCCACGTCAGCGCCTCCATCGACACCGTGCGCGGCACGGTGTCCTCGGAATGGCGGCGCCGCCCGGACGGCAGGATCGACCTCGCGGTGACCATCCCGCACAACACCGAGGCCGAGATCTGGGTCCCCACCCAGGGCAAGCCCGTCACCGTGCCCCGAGGTGTCGCCTTCGTCCGCGACGACACCTCGGGAGGAGCCCGCTACGGGGTCTACCGGGCCCGCGCGGGTTCGTACCGCTTCAACGCCTGATGGCCTGACCCCGTGCGAGCGGGGTCACCACCAGATGGTGCGGGCGACGTCGTGCGCACGTCCGAACCGCCCCTCGGCCGGCCTCAAGAGCCCCTCGACTCACTCTTGACACGAGGCTGCGCGTGGGCCGATATTTCCTGGAATCGGTTCCGGAACCGATTCCGGAACCGATTCCAGGAGCCAGGATGACCCTCCCGAGCACCGTCAGCGAACAAGCCCCGTGGGCCAGTGGCGCCTCTGGGCTGACCATCACCGGCGTTGACGTCGTGGCGGTGCGTGCCCCGCTGGCCCGCGAGTTCAAGGGCAGCTTCTACCGGATGACCCATCGGGCGACGCTGATCACTCGGGTCCGCACTGAGGAGGGCATCGTCGGGGAGGCCTACGTGGGCGACGAGGACGGCGCCCTCGCCGAGATCGCCGCGATCACCACGCGCGAGATCGCCCCGCGCCTGATCGGCGAGGACGCCTTCGCCACCGAACGCTGCTGGGACCTCGCCTATCCGGTCACCTATGACATCCTGCGGGACCGCCGTCACGGCCTGGTGGCGCTGGCCGGTGTCGACACCGCCATATGGGACGCCGTCGGCAAGGCGCTGCGGCTGCCGCTGCACCGGCTGTGGGGCGGCTACCACCGCGAGATCCCCCTGATGGCGATCGGCGGATACTACGGAGAACCGCTGGGCGCCATCGAGGACGAGATCGCCTTCTACAAGGACCGCGGGCTGGCCGGTATGAAGTTCAAGGTCGGCGGCGCCTCGCCCGAGGTCGATGCCAAGCGGGTCGCGGCCGCGCGGGAGGCGGCCGGCGACGACTTCGTCATCACGGTGGACGCCAATCAGGGCTACACCGTGGCCGAGGCGCTGGAGTTCGCCTGGCGCGTCGAGGATCTCGGTATCCGCTGGTTCGAGGAGCCGGTGCGCTGGCACAACGACCGCCGTTCGCTGCGTGACGTCCGTATGCGCACCCGCATTCCGGTCGCCGCGGGCCAGAGCGAGTACAGCGCCAGCGGCTGCCGGGACCTGATGGAGGCCGGGGCCATCGATGTCTGCAACTTCGACGCCTCCTGGTCCGGGGGGCCGACGGCGTGGCGCCGTGCCGCCGCCATCGCCACCTCGTACGACGTCCAGATGGGACACCACGAGGAGCCGCAGGTCGCCGCCCATCTGCTGGCCAGCCAGTCACACGGCACCTATGCCGAGTGTTTTCATCCCGACCGGGATCCGTTCTGGTGGCATCTGATAGCCACGGAGCGGCGGCTGGTGGACGGCAAGCTCCAGCTCTCCGACGCCCCCGGCCTCGGCTGGGAGCTGGACGAGGACTACATCGCCGGGCACCGCCTCGAGCTGGGGGCGTGACATGCCGAACGATCCCAGCTCCGGGATGCGTGGCAGCCGGCCGCACCGCGTGGCGATCCGCGAGGTCGCCGAGTACGCCGGAGTGGCGGTGTCCTCCGTCTCCCGCGTCATCTCCGGGCATCCCGACGTCAGCGAGAAGATGCGCCGGAAGGTGCTGAAGGCCATCGACGAGCTGGGCTTCGTCCCGGATCTGGCGGCGCAGAGCATCCGCACCGGCGCGACGAAGACCATCGGCTTCGTCATCAGCGACATACGCAACCCGCTGCTCGCCGAGATCGCGCACGCGGCCGAGACCCGCCTGCGCGAACGCGGTTACACGCTGTTCATGATGAGCTCACTGCACGACCCCGAGCTGGAGGCCGAGCATCTGCGCCGACTCGCCCAGCATCGGGTGGACGGGCTGCTGGTGTCGGTCACCGACGAGAAGAACCAGGAAACCGTCGAGTTGCTCTCCAAGGCCGGCGTCCCCATCGTGCTGATCGACCGCGACATCCCCGACCTGCCCGCCGCCTCCGCCGCCCGCTTCGACCACGCCAGCGGACTGACCGCCGCGGTGCGGCACCTCGTCGAGCTCGGCCACCGTTCGATCGGCCTGGTCAGCGGCTCGGCCAACACCCGTCCCTCCCGGGAGCGCGAGCAGGCGCTGTACCGGATCGCGGCACAGCTGGGTGTCACGGCCCACGCCCACAGCGGGGACTTCGCCATGGAACACGGGGCCAAGGCCACCCACGCGCTGCTGAGCGGCGAGGACCGACCGACGGCGCTGATCGCGGGCTCCAACCAGATTCTGGTCGGCGTGCTCTCGGCCCTCGCCGGGCTCCCGTACCAGGTTCCCCGGGATCTCTCGCTCGTCACCTGTGACGACGCGCCGATGGCGGCCTTCCTCCAGCCCCGGCTGGCGACGATCCGCCGGGACGTCGCCCAGATCGGGCGCGTCAGCGCCGATCTGCTGCTGGAAGCCCTGGCCGGCGACGCGGCCCGGTCCGTCGAGCTGCCGACCCGATTCGACCACGCGGAGTCCTGCGCGGCTCCGTCCCCGAACCGGTGACCGCCACCGGTCACCTCAACGAGCCGCCGCTTCAATGAAGAAGCAAGGAGAAGCCATGTCCTCCCCCTCGGCACCGGGCGCCACCACAGGCGCCGCAACCACACCCTCCTCCGCCGCCGAAGACCGCGCCAATCTGCGCCGCGCCCGCTGGGGCGGCCTGGTGGGCACCGCCCTCGAGCAGTACGACTTCGTGATCTACGGGACCGCGTCCGCGCTGGTCTTCAACTCGGTGTTCTTCCCCGACCTGAGCCCGGCCGTGGGCTACCTCGGCAGCTTCGGGGCGTATGCCGTCGGCTTTCTCGCCCGGCCGCTGGGCGGTCTGTTCTTCTCCCGCTTCGGGGACCGGCTCGGCCGCAAGTGGGTGCTGGTCACCACGCTGTATCTGATGGGCATCGCCACCTTTCTGATCGGCCTGCTGCCGACGTACGAGACCATCGGGTTCTTCGCGCCCCTGCTGCTGGTTCTGCTGCGCTGTCTCCAGGGCTTCGGAGCCGGCGCCGAAATGGCCGGTGGCACCGTGCTGTTGACCGAGGCGGCGCCACCCGGCAGACGCGGCTACACCGCCTCGCTGGTGTGGGTCGGGGCCTCGGGGGGCACCGCGCTGGGCGCTGTGGTCTGGCTGGCGGTCCAGCAACTGCCCGAGGACGCGATGCTGAGTTACGGCTGGCGGCTGGTGTTCCTCAGCTCCATCGTCGTCACAGGCATGGCGTACCTGCTGCGGCGCAAGCTCCAGGACTCCCATGTCTTCACCGAAACCGCGAAGGAGAAGGCCAAGGAGGACGCGGCGGACCCACGGCCCTCGCCGATCAAGGACGTGTGGACCAACAGCCGCCGGAACGTGCTGCGGGTTTTTCTGATGGTGGCCGGGGTCAGCCTCAACTCGTACACCTACCAGGTGTTCATGGGCAGCTACCTGGTGTCGAACGTCGACGTGGACAAGGCCGTGTTCACCCGCGCGCTGCTGATCGGCGCGATCTGCGGAATGGGCGCGGCGGTGTTCTTCGGCCGGCTGTCGGACCGGCTCGGCCGGAGGCCCGCGTACACGGTCGCGGCCCTGGGGATGATGATCCTTCCGGTCCCGGCCTTCGCGATGCTGAACACCGGGAGCCCCGTGCTGATCACGATAGTGATCATTCTGGGCTTCATCTTCGCGGCCGAGGGCTCGGTGAGCGCCCAGGCGGCGTTTCTGCCGGAGATCTTCGGCAGCCGCTATCGCTACGCCGGGGTCACCATGGGGCGCGAGCTGGCCTCCATGGTCGGCGGCGCCGGGCCGCTGGTCTGCTCGGCCCTGATCACCTGGGCGAGCGGCAGCTGGATCCCGGTGGCGGTGTTGATGATCGCCACCGTCGCGGTCAGCCTGGCCGTCACCCTGCGCACACCGGAGACCCGGGACCGGGACCTGTACTCCGAGGCCGACGCGGCCTGACCACAGAACCACCACAGCCGAAGGACCCCTCCTCGCTCTCACCCGCCTCGCCGATGCCATCACCGCGGACTCCGAGAACCTGGCCCGGCTGGAGAGCGAGGACACCGGCAAGCCGATCGGCCAGGCCCGTGCCGACGCGGCCGTCTGCGCCCGCTACTTCCAGTTCTACGGCCATGCCATCGACACCTACTACGGCGACACCATTCCGGTGCGACCCGATATCCAGGCGTACACCACGCGCGAACCGTTCGGTGTCACCGGACACATCGTCGCCTGGAACTACCCCATGCAGCTGTTCGCCCGCGGGGTCGCACCGGCCATCGCCACCGGCAACTGCGCGGTAGTCAAACCGGCCGGACGAGACCCCGCGCACCTCCGTACGGCTGGCGGAACTGGCGGTGGCGGCCGGCATCCCCGACGGGGTGGTCAACGTCGTGCCCGGCATCGGCGCCGAGGCCGGCGCCGCGCTCACCGCCCATCCGGACATACGCCAGATCGGCTTCGTCGGCTCGACGGCCGTCGGCGCCCGGGTCGCGCACGCCGCCGCCCACCGGGTCGTGCCCACCACGCTCGAACTGGGCGGCAAGTCCGCGCACGTGGTCTTCCCCGACGCCGACCTCGAAGCCGCCGCCGAGGCCGTCACCAAGGGGATCCTCCAGAATGCCGGTCAGACCTGCTCGGCCGGATCCCGGCTGATCGTGCACCGCGACGCGCACACCGAGATGGTGGCTCGGCTGACCGCGGCCTTCTCTGCGGTCCGCATCGGCCCTGGTGCCACCGATCCCGACCTGGGGCCCCTGGTGTCGAGGAAACAGCAGTCCAGGGTCGCCGACTTCATCGACACCCTCACCTCGGGCGAGGTCCTGGTCGGCGGCACGGCCCCGGCCGACCCGGAGCTCGGCTCCGGCGCGTACTACGCACCCACCCTCGTCGACGGCGTGGACCCGGGCAGCCGGATCGCTCAGGAGGAGGTCTTCGGCCCCGTGCTGGCGGTGATGAGCTTCGACCGCCCCGAGGAAGCGGTGCGGCTGGCCAACTGCACGCCGTACGCGCTCATGGGCGCCGTCTGGACGTCGGACATCACCCGGGCCCTGACCGTCGCCCGTGGCATCGAGGCCGGACAGGTGTACATCAACGCGTTCGGCGCCCGCGGCGGCGTGGAGCTGCCGTTCGGTGGTTTCCGCGGATCCGGCTACGGACGGGAAAAGGGGGTGGCGGCGCTGGACGCCTGCACCCAGAGCAAGACCTTCATCATCAAGCTCTGATCGGCCGGCGGTCGTACGCCGGAAAGGACCATGCGAGCAACCATGACCGTCGCCCCCTGTACGGCGCCGCCGACCGACCGGCAGCGCCCGACCGACGAACAACTCGGCCACCTGGCCACCCGGGCCCGAGAGCTCATCCTGCGCACCGCTCACCAGGCCGGAGCCGGCCACGTCGGCGGCTCCCTGTCCGCCGCCGACCTGCTGGTGACCCTCTACTTCGACGAGCTGCGGATCGACCCGGCCCGGCCCGCCGCGCCGGAGCGGGACCGTTTCGTCCTCTCCAAGGGGCACTGCGCACTCGGCCTCTACGCCGTCCTCGCGATGCGGGGCTACTTCGACGTCGCCGAACTCGCCGACTTCGACAAGGGCGGTTCACGGCTCCAGATGCACCCTGACATGACCAGGCTGCCCGGGGTCGAGATGTCGACCGGATCGCTCGGCCAGGGCCTGTCCGCCGGCGTGGGCATGGCGCTGGGCGCGCGGCTGGGCGGCTCCGCCTCGGCCCCGGACTCACGTACGTATGTGCTGCTCGGAGACGGGGAGCTCCAGGAGGGCATGACCTGGGAGGCGGCGCATGTGGCACCCCGCTACCGGCTCGGCCACCTGGTCGCGGTGCTCGACCACAACGGCCTTCAGCAGTACGGCTGGCCGCGCGGCGCCGACGACCGCGGCGACCGGCGCGACCCGTGGGCGGGCGTCGACCTGCGCGCCACCTTCACCGGTCTCGGCTGGCGGGTGCTGGAGATCGACGGCAACGACATCGCCGCGATCCGGGCCGCGTTCGCCGAGGCCGGGCAGGCCGAAGCCATCGACCGGCCCACGATGATCCTCGCCACCACCCGCAAGGGCCACGGCGTCTCCTTCGCGGAGATGACCATCAAGTGGCACACCGGTGCGCCGAATGACGAGCAACTCGCGGCGGCGCTCGCCGAGTTGGGTGGGGTAGCCGAATGACCACACCGACGACATCGATGCGTCAGACATCGGACGCCACCCTGGTCGCGCTCGGCGACGAGGACCCGCGGACCGTGGTGCTCGACGGCGATCTGGCCACCAGCACCAAGGCCGACGCCTTCGCCCAGGCGCACCCGGAGCGGTTCCTCCAGATGGGCATCGCCGAGCAGAACCTGGTCGGCGTCGCCGTGGGGCTGGTGACCACCGGACTGGTGCCGTGGCTGTCCTCCTTCGGGGTGTTCTTCTCCCACCGCGCCGTGGACCCGATCCGGATGCTCGTCGCGCAGACCGACGCCAATGTGCGGCTGATGGTCGAACGCAGCCGGATCATCACCGCGCGGCTGTCCGGCCGGGGGGCGATGGCGCTGCTGGCCGTGACCGTTGACGACGGACGAGCCGCGCCTGAAGGGGCTGGCCCTGCTGGACCGGGACCCCTCGGACCACACCCGGCTGCGGAAGCTGGTCTCCAAGGCGTTCACCGCGCGGGCCATCAACGCCATGGAGCCGCAGATCCGCTCGCTCGTCGGCGACGCGCTCGACGCCATCGCCGAAGCCGGCAGCGTCGACCTGGTCGAGGCACTGGCGTTCCCGCTGCCGTTCACCGTGGTCTCGCGGATGCTCGGCATGCCGCCGACCGACAACGAACGGCTGCGCATGCTCTCCCACACCCTGATGCGCTCCGTCGAACCCACCACCGACCCCGTGGTGATGAGGGCCGTCGAGGCGGCCGACGCGGAGCTGTTCGACCTGGTCGGCGAGGCCGTCTCCTGGAAGCGGGACCACCCCGCCGACGACCTGCTCACCGCACTGATCACCGCCGAGGACAACGGGGACGCGCTCACCCACGACGAGCTGGTCGCCCAGGTCGCCATGTTGTACGTCGCGGGTCACGAGACGACCGTGAACCTGCTCTCTGGTGGAACTCTCGCGCTGCTGCGCAACCCGGACCAACTGAAGCTCCTGCGCGACACGCCGGACCTCATCGGGAACGCCGTCGAGGAGCTGCTGCGCTACGACGCGCCCGTGCACAACAGCAGGCGGGTGACGCTGGAGACCTACCACGTCGGCGGTTACGAGATCCCGCCCGGGTCGTTCATCCTCGCCAACCTGGCCGGGGCCAACCGCGACGAGACGTTCTGGGGTTCCGACGCGGAGGAGCTCCGGCTGGACCGGGAGAACGCCCGCCGCCATCTGTCCTTCGGCGCCGGCATCCACCACTGCCTCGGCGCGGCGCTGGCCCGCATCGAAGGCAGGGTGGCCATCGGCGAGCTGGTGCGGCGGTTCCCCGCGCTGAGCCTGGACGGCGACGTCGAGTGGAACGGTCTGCTCAGCCTGCGAGCGCGGCCCGGATGCCGGTCCGGGTGTGAGCCGTGGGAACACCGGCCCGGCCCGGACGCGAGCCGCCGGACCGGCACCCCCGCACGACCTCCACCTCCATGAACAGCGAGAGCGACCAAGAACGGATCCATTGCCCATGACCAGTGTTGACCGCGACACCGTGCGCGCCGTCAGTGACCTCCCGGTGGCCGAGCGGCGGGACGACGCCTGGCGGATGCTGATGGCCGGCCCGGAGCCGGCGCGCATGGCCGACGGCCTGGCGGTGACCAGCCTCGCCGCCGTCAAGGCGGTGCTCAGAGAACCGAACCGGTTCTCCGCCAAGAAGGCGTTCGACGCCGTGGAGACCGGTTACCCCCTCATCCCCCTGGCCTTCGATCCCCCCGAGCAGACCCGCTACCGGCGGATCCTGCAACCCTTCTTCGGCCCGCGCCGGATCCGGGCCCTGGAGGAGTCGCTGCGGGCCCAGGCCATCGATCTCGTCGAGGCCGTGAAGGCCCGTGGCGGCTGCGACTTCGTCGCGGACATCGCCGTTCCCTTCCCGGTGCAGGCGCTGCTGACCCTGCTGGGACTGCCGCTGGAGGACCGCGACCGCTTCATCGAGTCGAAGAACGCAGCCCTCGAACTCACCGCCGACGCCGTCGGCGAGCTGACCCTCACCGACGAGGAGCGCGTCGCCAGGGTGGCACAGACCATGGCCCTGGGCGGCTATCTGACGAAGCTGATAGAGACCCGTCGCACCCGTCCGGGCGACGATGTCCTCAGCGAGATCCTGGCCATCGACGGCGACGACCGCCTCTCCGACACGGAAGCCATGGGCGTGTGCCTCATGCTCGTGCTCGCCGGTCTGGAGACCGTCACCGACGCGCTGAGCCTCGGGATGGAGCGGCTGGCCACCCATCCCGAGCGGCGCCGGGAGCTGGCGGACGACCCCTCTCTCGTGCCGGCCGCCGTGGAGGAACTGCTGCGGCTCGACCCACCGGCCCCGTTCCTGCCCCGGGTCACCACCGAGGACGTCGAGATCGCGGGCTGCCCCGTCCAAGCCGGGACCCTGGTCAACACCCATCTGACCACGGCCAACCGGGACGAGACCTGCTGGCCGCGCCCCCATGACATCGACTTCCACCGCCCGGACAACCCGCACACCAGCTTCGGCGTCGGCGTGCACCGCTGCCTGGGCACACACCTGGCGCGTCTGGAGATGCAGCTCCTCTTCGAGGAGTGGCACCGCCGGGTCCCTGAGTACGCCATCGCCGAGGGCACCTCGCACCGGGCCAGGCTGGTACGCGCGAACATCGGGATGGAGTCGCTTCGGCTGACGATCCCGACGGCGTGACCGCAGCGTCGAAAAGGCCGCTCCCGAGTGCAGGGAGCGGCCTTTCGCCATTCGCCAGTCGGAATGGGGAAAGAATCTCAAAAATTTCGGCGCGCACTACTGTTTCGACATCACAAGGACACACGCACACCATGGGCATCTCTTCCCCGGGGCGCGATTAGATTGACATAAGCCGTCCAGCCTTTGCTTTATCCGGGGTCAGGGCTATCGGCGTGCTGTGGAGGGGATCATGATGTCCTTGACGGGAATTCATGGTAAGAGCTGGGATGCTGTCCTGGCCGCTATTACGCTGCTTTCCCAGCGTGAGCTGGAGGTGTTCGGCCTGCTGGGGGAGGGTGCCTCCAACCGCACCATTTCCAGCGTGCTCGCGATCAGCGAGCGCACCGCCAAAGCCCATGTGGCACAGATCCTGGCCAAACTCGACGTGGAATCCAGACTCCAGGCCGGCATCGTCGCCTTCGCCTGGGAAGTGGTCACGCACAACGGCGATGCGCGAGCGCTCCCCTCCTGGAGATCCGTCCCGCGATGCGGACCGGCGGCCGTCGTCAGACCGTGAAGACCTTTCCCGGGTTGAGGATCCCCGCCGGATCCCACACGCGCTTGATACCGCGGTGCAGGTCCAGCACGGCCGGGCTGAGCTCCCTGGCCAGGCCGCGCATCTTCAGCAGGCCCACCCCGTGCTCGCCGGTGACCGTGCCGCCCAGCGCTATCGCCTCGTCGACCACCTCCTCGAAGACCTCCCGGCCCCGGGCCAGTTCCCGCTCGTCGCCGCGCGGCACGACCAGCATCGGGTGCAGATTGCCGTCCCCGGCGTGGGCGATGCTCGCGATGCGTACGCCGTGCCGCTCGGCGGTGCGCTCCAGACGGGCGAACATCTCGGGGACGAGGGTGCGCGGCACGCAGATGTCCTCGCTGAGCACCATGCCCAGACGTTCCAGCGCGGGGTAGACCAGGCGGCGGGCGGCGAACAGGGCGTCCGCCTCGGCCGGGTCGCCGGAGCGGGCGCTCCAGGCGGCGCCGGCGGCTTCGAAGCAGGCCAGCACCGTGTCGGCCTCCTGCGCACCGGCGGCTCCGGGCGCGTCGCAGCGGGCCAGCAGCAGCACGTTGCCGCCGTCGGTGAGACCCATGTTCTTCCACTCGTCGACGGCGCGCAGGCAAAAGCGATCGACGAGTTCGAGGGCGCTGGGGACGACGCCGGAGGCCACCACATGGGCGACGGCCCGACCGGCGCTCGGCAGATCGTCGAAGTAGCCGACGACGGTCTGCTCCTGGGCGCGCTCGCCGCGCAGCCGCAGGGTGACCTCGGTGACCAGGCCCAGGGTGCCCTCGGAACCCACCAGCAGGCCGGCCAGTTCGAAACCGGCCGAGCTCTTGGCGGTCCGCCGGCCCAGCCGGACCACCTCGCCCCGGCCGGTGACCACCTCAAGGCCGAGCACGTAGTCGCGGGTCACGCCGTACTTCACGCAGCACAGGCCGCCCGCGTTGGTGGCGACGTTCCCGCCGATGGTGGACCAGGGCGCGCTGGCCGGGTCGGGCGGGTACCAGAGGCCCTTGGCGGCACACGCGGCCCGCAGGTCGTCGTTCACGACGCCGGGCTGCACCACGGTCAGACGCTCGTCCGGGTCGATGCGCAGGATGCGGTCCATCGCGGCGAAGGAGACGACCACGCAGCCGTCGACGGCGTTGGCGCCGCCGGACAGGCCGGTGCCGGCACCGCGGGCCACCACGGGCACGCCTCGTTCGGCGCAGTACGCCACGACCGCCGCGACCTCGGCGGAGTCACGTGGCCGCACCACGGCCGCCGGGAGGGCGTAGGGCGCGCCGGCGGCCTCGTCGTGGGCGAAGGACGCCAGCCGGGCCGGGTCGGTGAGCACCTGTCCGGCCGGGAGGAGCCCTGCGAGTTCAGAAGGTGTCGAGGTCATCTTCGCGAGGTTCGCACCGGGCGGGGAGAGCGGGCAATTGGCCCTTGGTACACGCCCCGCCGGGTGTACCAAGGGCCAATTGCCCGGCCGTCCGGCCATCGGAAAACCTGACTCAACGCCGGCTTCAGGGCGTGGACGCGGCCATCAGGAGGGCGAGTCAATGACGGCGGTACTCACGGGAATCGGAGGCTTCCTCCCGCCCCGGGCAGTCACCAACGACGACCTTTCGCGCACGCTGGACACCACGGACGACTGGATCCGCACCAGGACCGGGATCCGGGAACGCCGGGTCGTCTCCGACGGCCTGTCGACGGGGAGCATGGCCGTGGCGGCCGGCGCCCGGGCCATGCGGTCGGCGGGGGTGACCCGGGTGGACGCGGTGGTCGTGGCGACCACCTCGCCCGAGCGGCTCTGCCCGGCGGTGGCGCCCGAGGTCGCGTTCCGGCTGGGCCTCGGCACCGTGGCCGCCTTCGATCTGACCTCGGCGTGCAGTGGGTTCCTGTACGGGCTCGCCACCGTGTCCGGCCTGATCGGCTCCGGCACCGCCGACACCGTCCTGTTCATCGGGTCGGAGGCGTTCACCACGCTGGTGAACCAGGAGGACCGGACCACGGCACCGATCTTCGGCGACGGCGCGGGCGCGGTGGTGCTGCGCCGCGGCGAGCCGGACGAGCCCGGAGCGCTGGGCCCGTTCGACCTCGGCAGCGACGGCGCGCTGGCCGATCTGCTCGCCATCCCGGCCGGCGGTTCGCGGCAGCGTTCCGCCGACGACGGGCTCGGGCACGGCACGGTGCCGACGGCGGACTGGTACCTGCGGATGGACGGCCGCCCGCTGTACGCGCAGGCCGTCGAGCGGATGACGCAGTCGGCGCAGACGGTCCTCAAGCGCGCCGACTGGTCGGTGGCGGACGTCGACTGGTTCGTCGGTCACCAGGCCAACATCCGCATCGTGCGGGCGGTCGCGGAGGAGCTGGAGCTTCCCGGGGAGCGGGTCGCGGTGAACATCGACCGGGTGGGCAACACCCTGGCGGCGTCGGTGCCCCTGCTGCTCAACGACTACGCCGCCCGGGGTGACCTGGAGGCGGGCCAGCGGGTGCTGCTCTCCGCCTTCGGGGCCGGCCTGTCCTGGGGCTCGACCACTCTGCACTGGCCGGACATCCAGGCCCAGCCCGTCAACTGATCGTCAGATCTTCGTCCCTTCACCCGATCCAGGAGGAAACACCATGAGCTCCACCCACGACTCCGTCGTCGAGGTCTTCGTCACCCGCTTCGGTCTCGACCCGGAGGAAGTGGTGCCCGAGGCCACCTTCGACGACCTCGGCCTCGACTCACTGTCACAGATCGAGCTGGCCACCGCCCTGAAGAAGCGCCTGGGCATTGTGATCAGCGACGAGGAGCTGTCCGAGATCTCCGTCGTCGCGGACATCGTCGCCATGGTGGAGCAGAAGGGCGCCGCCGTCCGATGACCGGTTTCGCCGCCGCGATCACCGGGATCGGGCTGGTCACGCCCGCCGGTATCGGGATCAAGGAGAACTGGGACCGCGTGGTCGAGGGCCGGCCCGCGGCGGCGCACCACGCCGACCTGGACGGCCTGCCGGTGACCATGGCCTGCAAGGTGCCCGGCTTCGACCCGGACGGCCTCGGGCTGCGCGGCGCCTGGCAGTGGGACCGCTACGCCCGGTTCGCCATCGTCGCCGCGCGCGAGGCCCTGGAACAGGCCGGACTCAGCCCCGGCGCGTGGGCGGACAGTGCGCGGGTGGCCGTGATCCTCGGCTCGGGTGCCGGCGGTACCGCGACCCTGGAGGAGCAGCACCGGGTGATGATCGAGGAGGGGCCGTCGGAGGTGTCCCCGATGACCCTGCCGATGGGGCTGCTCAACATGGCGGCGGGCCAGGTGGCGATCGACATCGGCGCCAACGGGCCCTGCATGGCCCCGTGCACGGCGTGCGCCGCCGGGGCGAGCGCGATCGGGCTGGGCCGGGAGCTGATCCGGTCGGGGGCGGCCGACATCGTCGTGGCCGGCGGAGCCGAGGCGCCGATCACCCCGCTGTACATGTCCTCGTTCGCCAGGATGCGGGCCCTGTCGCGGCGGCTGGATTCCCCGCGGACCGCGTCCCGCCCGTTCGACGCGGCCCGTGACGGGTTCGTGCTCGGCGAGGGAGCCGGGGTCGTCGTCCTGGAGTCCGAGGAGCACGCACGCGCCCGGGGAGCGCGGCCGGTGGCCCGGGTGATCGGGTACGGCGCCTCCGCGGACGCACACCATGTCACCTCCCCTCACCCCGAGGGCAGGGGCGCCGAGCTGGCGGTCCGTGCGGCCCTCGAGGACGCCGGGCTGACCGGCCGGGACATCGGGTACGTCAACGCCCACGGCACCTCCACCCCGCTCAACGACGTCGTCGAGGCCGGGGTGATCCACCGCGTCGCCGGGACGGACGTCCAGGTCAGCTCCACCAAGGGGGTCACCGGACATCCGCTGGGCGCGGCCGGGGCCATCGAGGCCGCGTTCGCGGCGCTCACCGTGCACCACGGTGTGCTCCCGCCGACGGCGAGCACCACCGAGGTCGACCCCAGGGTGGAGGTGGACGTCGTGCACGGCGCGGCGCGCCGCGGCCGCGTGGACGTGGCGCTGAGCAACTCCTTCGGCTTCGGCGGCCAGAACGCCGCCCTGCTGCTCGCGTCCGCCTGACCGCGGCGGCCCACCCCTTCTGCCGGTCTTCACGATCCGAACCGCGGGAAAGGACCCACAGATGACCCCGTCGGCCTCCGCCGACCTGTCCCGGCTGCTCTTCGACGGCAGGTACGAGCAGACGCACCAGGACCTCCATGAGCTGCTGCTGGACCCCTTGTTCGACCCCCGCGAGGGGCTGAACATGGACGAGGCCGGGAAGCTGGCCTACGAGCGGTCGCGGGCCGTGCACGCCGGGCTGGAGCGCCCGCGGGAGATCCTGGCGGACCCGTGGCGGCTGTTCGCGCTGGCCGAGTGGCCGTCACTGGTGGACGTCTCCACGTTCTCGCTGCTGATGGTGCACTACAACCTCGCCTTCGGCACCGTCGTGGAGCACGGCGCCCGGGACGACCTGAAGGACCTGTTCGACGAACTGGACCGGCTGGACTCGTTCAGCCCGTACATGGCCACCGAGCTGGGCTACGGCAACAACGTGGCCGCGCTGCGCACCGAGGCCGTGTACGACGCCGCGAGCGAGACGTTCGTGCTGAACACCCCCGACGCGCTCGCGCAGAAGTACATGTCGTACAGCGGGTTCCAGGACATCCCGAAGCTGGCCGTGGTGATGGCCCGGCTGAAGGCGGACGGCAAGGACCACGGCGTGTTCCCGTTCCTGGTCCGGATCAGCGACCGCGACGGGCTGTGCGCGGGCGTGCACGCGGCGCCGTGCCCGGAGAAACCGGTGCAGGGCCTGGACAACGGCCTCACCTGGTTCGACCATGTGCGGGTCCCGCGCCGCAACCTGCTCCACGGCGACATGGGCGGCTTCGACGAGAACGGCACCTTCCGCCCGGCCTCCGGCAACCAGCGCAGGCGGTTCCTGCGCGCGATGAGCCGGATCCTGCCCGGGCGGCTGTGCGTCTCCAGCGCGGCGACAGGCGCGGGCCGGGCCGGTGTGTACATCGCCCTGCGGTACGCGGCACGGCGGCTCACCAACGCGCCCGGCCGCAACGACCTTCCGGTCATCGAGTACCGCAGCCACCAGCTCGCGCTGTTCACCGCGCTGGCCAAGACGTACGCGATGACCCTGCTGCTCAACCACGCCAAGCGGGAGTTCACAGGGGCGCCGCGGGACTCCGCGCCGGCCGAGCTCAACCATCTGGTGTCGATCACCAAGGCGCTGACCACCTGGGAGATGACCGAGACCATCGCCACCTGCCGGGAGCGCTGCGGGGCCCAGGGCATCTTCAGCGTCAACCGGATCGCGGACTACGGGTCGCTGCTCCAGGGCCTGGTCACCGCGGAGGGCGACAACCAGGTCCTGCTGGCCACCACAGCCGGACAGATCATCGCGCAGAGCGGCGACGTCGAAGAGCCGGGCGCGGCCCCCGACCCGCGGGGCCGGAGCCTGCGCGACCCGGCGTTCCTGGTGGCCGTCCTGCGCCACCGGGAACAGGAACTGCTCCGGGCGGCTCGGGCGGCCATGACGGACGACTCCCAGGACCGGACGTACTTCGAGGCGTGGAACGGCACCATCAACACCGGCCTCGAGATGGCCCGGGCGCGCGGGGTGCGCACGGCGCTGGAGTGCCTCGCCGCCGCGGTGGACGCGGCGCGGGACGAGACGGCGAGGGCGGCGCTCGCCTTGCTGGCCGCGCTGTACGGGCTGACCGAGGTGCGGCGGGACGCCGGCTGGTTCCTGGCGCGCGGCGCGCTGACGGCCGAGCAGGTGGAGCGGCTGCCACGGGAGGCGGACGCCCTGTGCGCGGAACTCCAGCCGTACGCCGACACACTGACCGGTGGGTTCAACCTGTCCCCGGAACTGCTGCGGGCGCCGATCGCGGCGGACGACTACGTGGCCGCCTTCCAGTGGCGGACCGGCGCCCTGGGCCCGGCCGCCGCCCGCACCGCCGAGGGAAGCTGAACGGGATGGCGCGGCACAGCTACTACTGCCCGATCCGCTGGTCCGACATGGACATCTACGGGATCGTCAACAACGTCTCCTACCTGCGCTATCTGGAGGAGGCCCGGGTCGACTTCATCTTCCGGATGGCGCCGACCGAGGGCGACGCCTTCTTCCGGGACGGCTCGGTGGTGGTGGAGCACAGGATCCGCTACCGGCGGCAGTTGGCGCACCGGCACGAGCCGGTCGAGATCGAGATGTGGGTCTCCGACCTTCAGTCGGCGACGGTGGCCATCGACTACGCGGTCAAGGACGGCGACACCGTGTACGCCACCGCCTCGACGGTGATGGCGCCGTTCGACTACCAGGCGGGCCGACCCCGACGGCTGACCGACGACGAAACCCGCTTCTTCGAGAAGTACCTCGACGACCCCCAGGGGGGCGGCTGACATGCGGCTGCTGCGGATCGGCCCGCCGGGCGGGGAGCGGCCCTGCGCCGTGGGCCCCGGCGGGATCGTCCGGGATCTGTCGGCGTGGGTGACCGACTGGACGGGCGCGGCCCTGGACCCGGACGCGCTGCGGGAGCTGGGGGCACGGCTGGAGCGGGAGGCCGCCGGGCGGCCGGCGGTCGACCCGGCCGCCGAGCGGGTCGGGCCGCCCGTCCGTCCGGGCGGGCATCTGCTGTCGATCGGGCTCAACTACCGGATGCACGCCGCCGAGGCGGGCCTGGCGCTGCCGGACGAGCCGATCGTCTCCAGCAAGGCGCCGTCCACCCTGGTCGGCCCATATGACGATCTGCTGCTGCCCCCCGGCGGAGAGAAGACCGACTGGGAGGTCGAGCTGGCCGTGGTGATCGGGCGGCGCGCCCAGTATCTGCCGGACCGCGCCGCCGCGCGGGCCCATGTCGCGGGATTCGCCACCGGTGACGACGTGTCCGAGCGGAGCTGGCTGCTGGAGCGCGGCGGCCAGTGGGTGAAGGGCAAGTCGTTCGAGTCCTTCAGCCCGCTGGGCCCGTATCTGGTCACCCCGGACGAAGCCGGTGATCCGCAGCGGCTGCGGCTGACCTGCCGGGTCAACGGCCGGCTGATGCAGGACGGGACCACCGCCGACATGGTCTTCGACGTGGCCCATCTGGTCTGGTACCTGAGCCAGTTCATGGTGCTGCACCCGGGTGACGTGGTGCTGACCGGGACGCCCGGCGGGGTCGCCCTGGGCCGCCCGGACCAGCCGTATCTGCGGGCCGGTGACGTGGTGGAGGCGGAGGTGGCGGGACTGGGCGCGCACCGGCAGCGCTGCCGCGCGGCCCCAGCCGTACGGGCCGTCGTACCGGCCGGCCGGTCCCGGAAGGAGAGGGAGAGCAGATGACGACCGTTCAGCGGGAACTCATCGGCCGGGCGCCGCGCGTGTCCCCTGACACCCGGGCGCGGGTGGCCGAGCTGCACGCCGCCAAGGAGCAGGCCCGTCGTGGCCCGAGCGACCGCGCGACCCGGGCGCAGCACGCCAAGGGCAAGCTGACCGCCCGCGAGCGTATCGACCTGCTGCTGGACCCGGGGTCGTTCGCCGAGGTGGAACCGTTGCGCCGACACCGGGCGGTCGGCTTCGGGATCGAGGAACGCAGACCGCACACGGACGGTGTGATCACAGGCTGGGGCACGGTCGAGGGCCGCACCGTGTTCGTCTACGCGCATGACTTCCGGATCTTCGGCGGGGCGCTCGGGGAGGCGCACGCCGAGAAGATCCACAAGATCATGGACATGGCCATCGCGGCCGGTGCGCCGCTGGTTTCGCTCAACGACGGGGCCGGGGCCAGGATCCAGGAAGGCGTGTCGGCCCTCGCCGGCTACGGCGGGATCTTCCAGCGCAATGTGCGGGCCTCCGGGGTGATACCGCAGATATCGGTGATCCTGGGGCCGTGCGCGGGCGGCGCGGCGTACTCCCCGGCGCTGACCGACTTCGTGTTCATGGTGCGCGGCACCTCGCAGATGTTCATCACCGGGCCGGACGTGGTGAAGGCCGTGACCGGTGAGGACGTCACCCAGGAGCGGCTCGGCGGCGCCGATGTGCACGCGGAGCTGTCGGGCGTGTCCCACTTCGTGTACGAGGACGAGCCGACCTGCCTGAGCGAGGTCCGTTACCTGCTCTCCCTGTTGCCGTCCAACAACCAGCAGGACCCGCCCTTCGCACCGTGCACGGCCGCCGCCGACCGGCGCGGCGAGGCGCTGCTCGGCCTGGTTCCGGCCGAGGGCAGGCTGCCGTACGACATGCGCCGGGTGATCGAGGAGATCGTCGACCACGGCGACTTTCTGGAGGTCCATGAGCGGTGGGCCCCCAACATCCTGTGCGGTCTTGCCCGGCTCGGCGGGCAGGTGGTCGGCATCGTCGCCAATCAGCCGATCGCGCTGGCCGGGGTGCTGGACATCAAGGCCAGCGAAAAGGCCGCCCGCTTCGTGCGCATGTGCGACGCGTTCAACATTCCGCTGCTGTCCCTGGTGGATGTGCCGGGCTTTCTGCCGGGGGTGGACCAGGAGCACGGCGGGGTGATCCGGCACGGCGCGAAGCTGCTGTACGCGTTCTGTGAGGCTACGGTGCCGCGAGTACAGCTGATCCTGCGCAAGGCGTACGGCGGGGCGTACATCGTGATGGACTCCCGCTCGATCGGCACTGATCTTTCCTACGCCTGGCCGACCAACGAGATCGCGGTCATGGGCGCCGAGGGCGCCGCGAACGTTATCTTCCGTAAACAGATCGCGGAGGCGGCCGACCCGGAGACCGTGCGGGCCCGGATGGTCAAGGACTACCGGTCGGAGCTGATGCACCCCTACTACGCGGCCGAGCGCGGGCTGGTCGACGACGTGATCGACCCCGCCGAGACCCGGTCGGTGCTGGTACGCGCCTTCCGGATGCTGCGGACCAAGCATGCGGAGCAGCCGTCCCGCAAGCACGCCAACACCCCCCTGTGACCTGTACGCCGCAATCCCCTGCCTCGGAGCGCCCATGACCATCACCTTCACCACCGAGACGGCCGTCCCGCTGCCCGCCGCGGAGCGGGCGGCGCTGCTGGAGGCCCCCGCCTTCGGCGAGGTGTTCACCGACCACATGATCAGCATCGACTGGGACCGGGGGCGGGACTGGCACAGCGCCCGGCTGCATCCCTACGGACCGCTGGTGCTCGACCCGTCGGCCCAGGTCTTCCACTACGGCCAGGAGGTGTTCGAGGGCATGAAGGCGTACCGGCGCCCGGACGGCACGGTGGTGACCTTCCGCCCGTACGCCAACGCGGCCCGGTTCAACCGCTCCAGCGCGCGGATGGCGATGCCGCAGCTGCCCGAGGAAACCTTCGTCGAGGCCCTGGAGATCCTGGTCACCGCCGACCGGGACTGGGTCCCGGAACGGCCCGGGCACAGCCTGTACTTACGGCCGTTCATGATCGCCACGCAGCACACGATCGGCTTCTACGGGCCGTCCGCCGCCTACCGGTTCATGGTGATCGCCTCGCCGGCGGCCGCCTACTTCAAGGCCGGGGCGAAACCGCTCACGGTGTGGCTCTCACAGGACTACACACGGGCGGCTCCCGGGGGCACGGGCGAGGCCAAGTGCGGCGGCAACTACGCGGGCACCCTGGTGGCCCAGGCGCAGGCCCAGGAGATGGGCTGCGACCAGGTGGTGTGGCTGGACTCGGTGGAGCGCCGGTGGGTGGACGAGATGGGCACCAGCAACCTGTTCTTCGTCTACGGCACGAGGCTGGTCACGCCGGAGCTGTCCGGGACGCTGCTGGCCGGGGTCACCCGGGACTCGGTGCTGGCGCTGGCGGCGGAACTCGGCTACCGGACCGAGGAGGGGAGGATCAGCGTGGAGCAGTGGCGGGCCGACGCCGAGTCGGGGGCGCTGACCGAGATGTTCTCCTGCGGCACCTCGTCGATGGTCACACCGGTCGGCTTCGTCAAGAGCGCGGACGGCGACTGGACGATCGGCGGCGGAACGCCCGGCCCGGTCACCTCGCGGCTGCACGCGGAGCTGACGGGAATCCAGACCGGCGCGCGGCCGGACCCGTTCGGCTGGGTTCACAAGATCGCCTGACCGGCCTGACGCCAGGTCCTTGTCCACCGTGGGGAAAGGGTGCGTGGGAATCATGAGCCGTTCGGTCCTGGTGACCGGAGGGAATCGGGGCATCGGCCTCGCGGTCGCCCATGCCTTCGCGGAGGCCGGCGACAGGGTCGCGCTGACCTACCGGACGGGCGAGCCGCCGCAGGCCGCGACCCGGCTCGGCTGCCTCGCCGTCACATGTGACGTCACCGACGCCGATCAGGTGGAGCGGGCGTACAAGGAGGTGGAGGCGGCGCACGGCCCGGTGGAGGTACTGGTGGCGAACGCCGGCATCACCCGGGACCGGCTCCTGATGCGGATGGCCGACCAGGACTTCGCGGAGGTGCTGGACACCAACGTGATGGGGGTCTTCCGAGTGGTCAAGCGGGCCGCCGGGGAGATGGTCGAGGCGCGGCGGGGGCGGATCGTGCTGATCTCCTCGGTGGTCGGTCTGCTCGGCGCGGCCGGGCAGGCCAACTACGCGGCCTCGAAGGCCGGCCTGGTCGGTTTCGCCCGGTCCGTGGCCCGCGAGCTCGGCTCACGGGGCGTCACCTGCAATGTGGTCGCGCCGGGATTCGTCGAGACGGACATGACCAAGGCGCTGAACGACAAACAGCGGGCCGCCATGCTGAGCAAGGTGCCCCTGGGACGCAGTGCACAGGCGGCGGAGGTGGCGGCGGCGGTACGGTTCCTGGCCTCCGAGGACGCCGCCTACATCTCCGGGGCCGTCCTGCCGGTGGACGGCGGCCTGGGCATGGGGCACTGAAGGTCAGAGATGCTCCGAGACGAGCACCGCGCGGGTGGCGGGCTCCAGCGCCTGGAAGACGTGCGGGACATCGGCCGGGTAGCAGATGTAGTCGCCCGGGTGGAGTTCCACCGGCTCGTCGGCGGTGCCCACCAGGGCCCGGCCCGCGCTGATCACCACATGCTCCACGACTCCGGGCAGGTGCGGGGCGGAGGAGCGCTGCGGGCCGGGCTCGGCGGCGATGCTGTAGACGTCCCGCCGGGCCCCGGGCGGGGAGGCGGCGAGGAGGGTGGCCCGGTAGTCGCTCTGGGCGGCGCCTATGCCCGGTCCCTCTCCCGCGCGGATCACCTGGACCTGCGGCCGGGGAACGGCCAACAGCCGGGAGAAGGGGATCTCCAGGGCCACGCAGAGCGCCCACAGCGTCTCCAGGCTGGGGTTTCCGGTGCCGGACTCCAACTGCGAGAGCGTGGACTTGGCAAGCCCGGCCCGGCGGGCCACCTCGGTGAGGGACAGCCCTGCCCGGACGCGTGCCGCCCGCAGGGATGCGGCGATCACTTCGAGCGGCGGCTTGAGCGCGGGGTCGGCGGGGTCGGCATCGGACACGCGGGTTCGCTCCAATGGTCGGTGGTTCTCCTTGACGAACACGGCAGGGGATGTTCAGTATAAACTCCATGCGTTCGTTATGGAGAACACTGGGTGGAAGGCTGCTGCGCGACATCGCGCTCGTCTGCCTGGCCGTCGGGGTCATCGGCGTTTCCTACGGCGCCACCGCGGTCACCTCAGGGTTCGCATGGTGGTTCCCGGTCCTGATGGGGGCGCTCGTCCTGGCCGCGTCGTCCGAGTTCCTGTTCGTCGGCATCATCGCCGCCGGGGGCAGCCCGATCGCCGCGCTGCTGGCCGGGCTCCTCGTCAACGCCCGTCACCTGCCGTTCGGACTGGCGGTCCCCGATGTGCTCGGGCGGGGCTGGCGCGGACTGCTCGGCACCCATCTGATGAACGACGAGACGGTCGTCTTCGCCATGGCCCAGGACGGACTGCCACGCAAGCGGGCCGCGTACTGGGCCTGCGGACTGGGCATCCTGGTCTGCTGGCCGGCCGGCGCCGCACTGGGCGCGCTCCTCGGCAGCGTCGTGGAGGACACCGCGGCCCTCGGCCTGGACGCCATGTTCCCCGCGGTGATCCTCGCCCTGATCCTCCCCGCGATGAAGGAACGGCCAGTACGGCGAACGGCACTGGCCGGCGCCGCGCTGGCACTGGCCGTCAGCGCGTTTCTGCCGGCCGGGCTCCCGGTACTGGTCGCCCTGGCCGCGCTGCCGCTGTTCGCCGCCAAGGCCGCGGAAGGAGCCGTGCGTTGAGTCACGCCGTAGCGCTGCTGGCGGCGATGCTGGCCCTGGCAGCCGGGACCTTCCTGCTCCGCCTCGCGGGACCGGCCCTGCGGGCCAAGGTCACCTTCCCGAAACGGGCCGAGAAGCTGCTGGAAGTCTCGGCGGTGGTCCTGCTCACCGCACTGACGGCCACAGCGGCGCTCACCGAGAGCGGCGGCTTCGCCGGCCCCGCCCGCCCGATCGGGGTCATGGTCGGCGGAGCGCTCGCCTGGCGCAAAGCGCCGTTCCTCGTCGTGGTGCTCGCGGCAGCGGGCACGGCGGCGCTGCTTCGGCTCGCCGGCGTTCCCTGACGCGGCCGTCCGCGCGCCCGTCGGTCCCTGTTCGTCACGTACAGTCAGATCCGTGACATTGAGTGATGGGGCATACGGGTTCGGGCCGCCGACGGGCCGCTTGCTGATCAAGACCAGCCGCGCCGGGCTCGGCCGGAAGGCGGGGCACGACCTCACCATCGAGGCCACCCGCTGGTCGGGGAGCGCGGTGGTCGTCGCCGACGATCCCGGGCGGTCATCGGTGACCGTGACGGTCGAGACGGGTTCCCTGACTGTCCGGGAGGGGATCGGCGGGCTCAAACCCCTCACCGACGCCGACCGGGCCGAGATCAAAAGGACGCTGGAGGGGGAGGCCCTGTTGCACACCGCGCGGCACCCCACGATCACCTTTCGCTCCACGAGCATCACGGGAACGCTTCCGTCCTTCGAGATCACCGGGGACCTCACCATCAAGGGCCGGACACACCCGGCGACCGTGCACGGTGGCAGCGACGGCGATGGAATGGTGTGCGGCTGGGCGACGGTCCCCCAGTCCACCTGGGGGATCAAGCCGTATACCGCTTTCCTCGGCGCGCTGAAGCTGGCCGACGAGGTTCGGGTCGAGTACGCGGTGACCGAACTCGAACCGCTGCCCGACCTCGGGTTGCGCTGAAAGGGCTGGGTCCGTCAGGGACGGGCCCAGCCCTTTCAGCCGTCAGGTGGTCAGACGCGGTCGGATGCGATCAGGAGGTACTGGAAGGAGCCGTCCTTGTAGGAGTTGATAAACGCTTCCTCGATGCCCGTGACCAGCGAGGACGTGGCCCGCAGCTCCCAGTAGGGCAGCGTCGCGGGAGTGAGGTCGATGACGGCCTGTGGCACGAGGCGATTGTCGGCCATGGCGCGCATGTACTCCCGGCGGGAGTGGATGTTGCATTCGAAGTGCGCGTTGATCTGGGAGACCCACTTCGAGGGCTGACCATAACGCGGGTTCCAGCAGCCGGTGATGGTCACGTAGCGGCCGCCGACCGCGAGGATCCGGGAGTGCTCGGCGAAGAGGTCGTGCAGGTCGACGTACATGCTCGACTCGTTGTTCCACGAGGCCGCGGCCCGCCCGGTCTCGAAGGGCGTGTCGAGCATGTTGCAGACGCGGGCGTGGACGTGGTCCTCGATGCCGAGTTCGCGGGCACGCTGGTTGGCGAAATCGGCCTGCTTGGCCGACAGGGTGACGCCCTCGACCTTGCACCCGAAGCGCTGGTGGGCCATGACCATCGAGCCGCCACGGCCACAGCCGGCGTCCACGAGGGTGTCGTCGCGCCCCATGGGGCCGAGATGGTTCAGGAGGAGTTCGGCCTGCGCCGACTCCAGGCGGTGGAGCTCGGCGATCAGCTTCTTCTCGTATGAGCTGTCGTCCGCGTCGCGGAGCGCGGCGTGATCGACGTCGCCGATGCCGTAGTGGTGGTGATAAAGGCCGTCGACATCGCCGAGACGCAGGTTCACGGGCCTGGCCTCGTGGTCCCAGTAGCGGGCGATGTCCCCCTGGTAGGGCGTCACCGGGGCGGGGATGAACAAGGAGGCGTTGGTGGGGGTGGCGTCGGTGGTGAGCTCGGTGCTGGTCACGGACAGGTCCATTCTTCTTACCAGAAGTCGGGCAGGGTGTAGCGGTAGGTGTTGGTCTGGTGCCAGTGGTGGTTGCCGTCGACCCATACGGCCACGCCACGCAGGAAGCGCTGCACGCTGGGGACGGGGCAGGCGGTGGCGAGAGCGGTGGCTTGGGCCTCGAAGTCGTGCATGAGGTCGTTGTGGACCTCGATCGCCTTCAGGTAGGCCTCGCGGTCCGGGAGGCCTTCGCGTTCGGCGATCACCACGGGGAGGTTGAGGTGGCGGCCGGGGGAGGCGAGTTCCTTGGTGTAGGAGTAGAGGTCGTTGACGATGGTGGTGGCGTTGCCGGCGAGCGCGATGACCCGTTGCATGGCGGGCAGGGCGTGCAGGTCCGCGGGCAGTTCGTAGCCGCCGACGGAGTCGGTGATGGTGGGGCAGGGGCGGAAGTTGTTGAACTGGCGCATCGCCAGGTACTCCCACACCTCGGGTACGTGGTCCGTCTGGGCCCAGGCGGCCTCGGCCAGGTACCCCATGTGCAGCCGGGCCATGTCGTGCCGGAACCGGTCGGCCTGGGAAGGGCTGGCCACTTGGAGGAAGTACTCCATGGCGGAGCGGTAGGCACGCCGGGGCGCGTCCGCGTGGAGGGACTCCGTCCATTGGGGCTGGTATTCCCTGGTGGTGTGCAGGGGGTCGAGAGCGGTGTGCGCCAGCAGAAGGCGTCCGCCCAGGCCGATGGGCGAGCCTCCGTGGTCCTCGCAGTAGCAGTCGTCCACCGCGTTCTCCGCGACCATCAGCCGCGTGGCGAGCATCAGGTGATCGACGGTCGGGGCGTCCGGATGGCAGACGACCATGTAGCGCCCCACGGAGAAGCCGTCGAACTCCTCCTCCCACTCCTCGGGGTACAGATCGACCTCGTCCAGCGCCCATGCCTTGATCCTGCGGCCGACTTCCTCCACCCGCACGGGATCGGGCTCCGCCACCGGGTGGTAGTACAGGCCCGGAATCGGGTTCCCTTCGGCCGCAGCCGCAGCCGCCGGAGGCTCCGGGAGCGTTGGCGGCGTCGGCGGCTCCTCCCGTCGGACCAGACGCAGACCCGCCGTGCCCAGGCCACTGGGACCACCCAGGATCCGGTCCAGACCCGCGCCCGGCGTCCGCACCTCGGCGGCGGAGACATCGACGGCAGACGGGATGGGCGGGGACGGCACAAGGGGGCGGCCGCCGCTGGCGGCCGCGGGCAGACTCGACTGCGGAGGGGAAGGCTCAGGGTCGGGCATCGATGGCTCCTTGGCGGGATGGGTGGCTGCCCCGGGAGGTCTGGGCCGTCTCGTCGGGCGTGCGGGCGATCTGCACGTTCTCCAGCACGCCGAGCGCGTCCGGCACAAGGACGGCGGCGGAGTAGTAGGTGGTGACGAGGTAGGAGGTGATCGCCTTTTCGTCGGTGCCCATGAAACGCACCGACAGGCCCGGTTCGTACTCCTCCGGCAGACCGGTCTGGCGCAGGCCGACGACGCCCTGGTCGTCCTCGCCGGTACGCATGACGAGGATCGAGCTGGTGTTCTCCTTGGTGATGGGGATCTTGTTGCAGGGCAGGATCGGGACACCACGCCAGGCCGGGACCTGCTGCCCGCCGAGGTCGACGTGGTTCGGATAGAGCCCGCGGGAGTTGAACTCACGCCCGATCGCCGCGATCGTCCTGGGGTGGGCGAGGAAGAACTTGGAGCCTCGGCGGCGGCAGAGCAGCTCGTCGAGGTCGTCCGGGGTGGGCGGGCCGGAGTGGGTCTGGATGCGCTGCTTGAAGTCGGCGTTGTGGAGCAGTCCGAACTCCCGGTTGTTGATCAGCTCGTGCTCCTGGCGCTCGCGCAACGCCTCGATGACGAGCCTGAGCTGCTCCTCGGTTTGGTTCATCGGCCCGTTGTAAAGGTCGGCGACCCTCGTGTGGACCCGCAGAACGGTCTGCGCGACGGAGAGTTCGTACTCCCGCGGCTTCAGCTCGTAGTCCACGAACGTGCTGGGCAGTTCGGGCTCACCGGTGTGGCCGGCCGACATCGCGATCTCGGCCTCGCCATGACGGTTCTGCCGTTCGCGGAGAAGTGAGCCGTACCGCTGAATGTGCGCCTGGAGGCCCGGCGCCGCGGACACCACGGCGGCGAAGTCGGCGCGGGACAGGGTGAGCAAGATGCCGACGGTCTCAGCGGTGGCGGTGTAGCCCCACCGGGCCTCCGCGTCCAACAGGGCTTCCTCACCGAACCGGTCGCCATCGGCAAGCACGGCGACGGCGACCTCATCGCCGTACGTGCCGACGGAAGTCTGGCTGACGCGGCCGTGTGCGATCAGATGGAGCTGCTCGGCGGGCGTTCCGCGCTCGACCAGCACCTCGCCGGCCCGGAGGTCGCGCTGCACGCACCGGTCGGCGATCGCGGTCAGCAGCTCCACATCCTCGAATCCGCGCAGCACGGCCAGTTCGCCGAGCTCGCGGGGGATCACCCGGACGTGGGCACCGTCCTGCACGAACTCGACGCGCCCGTCGCCGACGGTGTAGCTCAGCCGGCGGTTCACCCGGTAGGTACCGCCCCTGGCCTCCACCCAGGGGAGCGTCCGCAGCAGCCAGCGAGAGGTGATCCCCTGCATCTGCGGGGCGGACTTGGTCGTGGTGGCAAGGTTGCGGGCGGCCGCCGTGGACAGGCTGGACTGCCGAGGCGGCACCGGCTGTGCTTCCCGACCGGTCTCAACAGTCATCGGGCGAGCTCTCCTTCATCAGGGCATGGCCGGCGTGCGCGCGTCACCGGGAAAGAGGAAAAAGAAGGGGCAAACATCCGGGAATGCGTCCAGATCCCGGGGAACAGTAACGGCCGCTGCGCCCGGACGGCCGCGAGAAGCCGTTGGTATTAACTCGATACGATGATCCTGCTCGTACAAGGTTTGCCCGGGCGGCCGGACGACGGTATACAGGCGCGCTCGCCAGCGCCCCCCGCTGTCCGTACATCACACGGGGTCCTTACACCGCACAGGGCTGGGAGTGGCAGTTCGCCACCAACCGTCTCGGCCACTTCGCACTCGCCACGGGCCTGCACGACGCGCTCGCCGCCGACGGCGCCGCCCGCATCGTCGCCGTCAGCTCCCCGGCGAAGAGGAGCAGGGGGCTGGTGGACTCTCCCACCGTGGGAGAGTCCACCATGATGGCGTGCAAGACGAAGCGCCGTACGTGAGGCCTCTCGCGTCGGGTCGGCAGAGGCCTCTACATCCAGGGAAGCATGGCATGACCACGGTGATAGACATTGATGTCCGCGGTACGCAGCACTGCGAGACGACGGCTCTGGGGGTGCTGTTGCGGCACCAGGGGCTCGATCTGTCCGAACCCATGCTCTTCGGCCTCGGTTCCGGTCTGTCCTTCATCTACTGGGACAGCAAGAACATGGGCTTCCCCTTCCTCGGGGGACGGGTCAAGCCCTTCGACCTCACCAGAAACCTGGCCACCACACTCGGGCTGGAACTCCTGGTCCAGGAGACGACCTCCCCTCGCAGGGCATGGGAGAACGTGGTGGCCCCCATCGACGCCGGCCACCCGGTGGGACTACAGCTCGACAGCTACCACTTGGACTACTTCGGGTCGAAGGTGCACTTCGGCGGTCATGTCGTCGCCATGTACGGCTACGACGACCGCGACGCCTATCTGGTGGACACCGGCCAGCAGGGCGGAGCCGTATCCACCAGCCTGGCGAGCCTGGCCGAGGCAAGGGCCGCACGTGGACCGATGGCCGCCAAACACCGGTCCTTCACCCTCACCGCTCCGGGGAACCCGCCCTCCCCACAGGACCGGATCGTTCCCGCCATCACCGCCTGCGCCGACGCCTTCCTCAACCCGCCCATCGCCAACCTCGGCCACCGAGGCATCGAAAAGGCCGGCAAGCTGGTACGCACCTGGCTCCAGCGGACCGACGCCCCGCAGCGGGACCTACCGCAGGCTGCCCTCTTGATGGAGAAGGCCGGCACCGGCGGCGCCCTGTTCCGTAACCTCTACCGCGACTTTCTCGCCGAATGCTCCCAACAGCTCGACAGCGGCCACCTGCGCACCGGCCACAGGCTGTACACCGAGGCAGCCACTCTGTGGACGGAAGTCGCGGCACTGATCACAAAGGCCGGTGAATCAGGCGATGCGCAGTCCCTCGTACAGGCAGGCACCATCCTCCGCGAACTTTCACGCATTGAGCGTGAGGCCATGCAGGCGCTGCGCTGCCTGGGGAGTGTAAGCCCACACCCAAACCAGTCCTGACTAGTGCCGCATCAGGCAACGTTCGCCCTGTCGATGGCTACTCTGACGACGTGGCCGATGAAAAGGACAGTGGGAGCGGCTCGATCCGACGCCCCTCGTGGGACCCGGTAGTGTCCACCGTCGCGCTGGAACTGGTCGGCCTCGCTTTCTCCGGGTTGGTCGCTCTGGTGGGGTGGCCGTTCGGGTGGCTGCCCGACACCAGTCTCGTCGGCCTCGTGACGGGCCTGATCGCGATCGGGCCTGCGGCTGAGTTGTACCGCGGGGCGGGCCCGCCGCGTCGGCTTGCTGTTGTCGCCGCTCTCCTTGCGCTGGCAACGGTGAGACTGCTCGTGGCTGCAGCAGTGAACTGGGCCTTTCCTGCGCTGGCTGATCCGGGCGTCGGTATCCTCGTCGGCTACCTAGTTGCGTTACCCATCGGCGTGGCTGTGTTGGCTTGGTTCCTCATCAGGGCGAACGTTGCCTGATGTGGCACTAGTGCCCTGACCGGGAAGGTTCACGGCTTACGATCCTGCGGGCCCACGGCATCACGGTCGAGGCACCGACCGGAGCCGAAGCGTCGCAGCTCGTCCGCGATCTCTTCCTGCGACTCGTCCTCGTCCGCCAGAGCGGGCCGAACGCCGACACCAATTCCGCGTGTGTGACTATTGTGGGCTCCTTAGCCGGCTGCCAACCCGGTTTACCGCGGGGCTGAACATAGCGAGCTCGGCCACGGACACTCGCCGACGCAGAGAGAGCGCTGATCGCCTGACGCGGTGTCGTTTTCACGGTATGCCAAACCAGCCGAGGAACACCGCGTGATGGTGTCTCACATGTTGTCGAGGTTGTCGGCCACGGTGGAGGTCGGGGTGTTGAGGATGGCGTCGAACGCCTTGAGGATGGGGGTGTGCAGGTAGGCGCTTTGTATCCGGATGCGGTCGGGGCCCGGGGCAAGGTCGGAGCTGCCGGGGGCCTCGTGGCGTGCCTGCTGAAGGTCGGCGATGCTGAGCCCGAGCCCGGCATCGGCGAAGGCCGCTTCGATGCTTCCCCGCTCGGGCGGCTCCAGCGCGGTGGCGTCGATGGTGAAACCGAAGCGTGCGTTCTCGTCCCGGCGCATGTCCGCGGTGTGTCCCGTGGTGCTCGTCAGGCCGAGGGCGACGTACTCATCGCCGAGCGCGCGGCGCAGGTGATGTCCCATCGGGAGCCCCGTCAGGTGGCCGTTGAAGGAGACAGGCGTTTTCTGGATGTGGGCGTTGTGAGCCACCAGCACGACGCGGGTACCGGGTTCGAAGCGCTTCAGGTGCCATAGGACCGACTCGGCCATGTAGACGTCCCGGGCCGAGGTGTCGGCTGTCAGCCCTGTGCCGGCGAAGAGGCCGGCCATGGCACGGAAGGTGTAGTCGCCGTGGCAGGCGCCTTCGAGGCGTCGCAAGGCGATGTCGTAGCTCTGCTGGTCGCCGCGGGAGACATACAGAGGCTCGAGGGCGCGGAACCGGATGAGCAGGCGTGTCAGGGTCGCGCTGAGGGCGTCCTGTTCGGCGGTGGCCAGGCGTGCCCACGCGGGCGCGGCGTCGGCCGCGGAGCCACCGGCGAACGGTTCGGCGATCCGCATCGCCGTCTCGACCGCCGGCAGGGTCTCGGGATCGATGTGGCGCAGGTAGTCGGCGACCGGGGCCAGGGCGGGGAGCAGGGACCCACCGGCCGCCGGGATGTCGACGCCGGCGAAACGCACCGATGGTGAGGCTGTGCGGTTGTGCCCGCGCATCCAGCGCAGCGGCCCACCGACTCCCACGGGAATCGCTCCGGCGACGTGGGCCGAAAGGTCGTCGTCCGCCCCCTCGCCCTGGGCCCATGCGTCAAGGGGGAAGCCTTCGCTGAAGCCGTGTTCGAAGGCCAGGACGGTGAAGCCGCAGCGTTCGACCAGGAACCGCAGGATGCGCTCGCGCAGGAGCGCGAACTCGCTGATGAAGTGGGAATTCTCGCCGATCGCGACGACGCGGGCGTCGCCGATGATGTCGCGCAGTGGCTCGAGATCGTCGAGCGGCGCCTCACGGTCGAGGTGGGTGAGGGGGACGGCATGGGCCCGAAGCCAGTCGGCGAACGGGTTGTGGTGGGACGAATCAGGCATGCTGATGGCTCGATCCTCGGTGCTGGAGTGCGGATGGACTGCGGGGGAGTGGTCGCCGCACGGCATGGCGGTGCAGCCGCCCGGCCTCACCGCTGTGTGTGCCCGGGCGCGGCGTTTTCCAGGTCGTCGATGCCGCCGGACATGATCGTGCGGATGTGTTCGGTGATGTGCTGGAGCGGCCAGTCCCACCAGGCCAGGGCCACGAGGCGGTTGACGTCCTCATCGCTGTAGCGGCGGCGGATGAGACGGGCGGGGTTGCCGCCGACGATGCCGTAGTCGGGGACGTCGTCGACGACGACGGAGCCGGAAGCGATGACCGCTCCGTGGCCGATGCGGACACCGGGCATCACCATGGCCCGGTAGCCGAGCCAGACGTCGTGGCCCACGACGGTGTCACCCCGTCCGGGCAGGCCGGCGATGAGGTCGAAGTGCTCGGTCCAGGAGCCGCCCATGATCGGGAAAGGGAACGTCGAGGGACCGTCCATGCGGTGGTTGGCGCCGTTCATGATGAACCGCACCCCCTCGCCCAGCGCGCAGTACTTCCCGATGACCAGCTTTTCCGGCCCGTAGTGGTACAGCACGTTGCGGGTTTCGAAGGCGGTCGGATCATCGGGATCGTCGTAGTAGGAGAACTCCCCGACCTCGATCAGCGGCGAGGTGATCAGTGGCTTCAACAGCACCACCCGCGGCTGCTCGGGCATCGGATGCACCAGGGTCGGGTCGGCGGGAACAGGCGGCATCACGAGTGGCTTCCTCTCAGATAAGGGGTGTCTGCGGGGCCGGAGGACCTCAGCACTCGGCGGCGGACGTCGCAGTCGCCTGTATGGCCAGGTGGGAGCCCTGCCAGCGCCGGAGCAGCCGGCGATCGTGGCTGACGATGACGAGGGTGCCGTGGTACCCGGTCAGCGCGGTCTCCAGGTCCTCGACGAGGGCGGGCGACAAATGGTTGGTGGGTTCGTCGAGCAACAGGACGTCTGACGGCTCGCTGAGCAGTCGCGCCAGGGCGAGACGCTGCAACTGCCCGGTGGACAGCCGGCCGACCGGCACCGTGAGCTGGTCGCGGTCGAACAGGCCGAGGGACAGCAGCCGTTCGCCGTGTCCGGCGGCCTCTCCTTTCCGTCCGCGGGCGAAGGCGGCCAGCACGGTCTCGGCCGGTTCCCCGGGGCGCGGCTCTTGGGAGAGGTAGCCGATCCTGCCGTGGCGGGTGACGCTCCCGCTGTCGGGAGCGACATTGCCGGCCAGGACCCGGAGGAGGGTGCTCTTGCCCGCTCCGTTCGGCCCCGTGATCAGCAGGCGCTCGCCCGCCGTGACGGCGAGGCTCGTGCGGTCGAGCCGGCCCGTGACGGCGATGTCGGTGGCGTCGAGTACGGCGCCCTCCAGGCGGCGGGCCCGCAGTACGGGGGTGAAGCGCAGCGGCTCCGGCGGGGGTGGGACCGGGGAGGCGAGGAGGCGGCGCAGCCGTTCCTCGGCGTTGCGCACCCGGCTGGCCAGCGATTGCTGCACCCGGCCGCCCGCCCGGTCGTAGGCCATCTTGTTGCCGTCCTTCATCGGACGGCCGGGGGCCACCTGGCGGGCGGTGGTCGCGGCGGCCTCGCGGAGCCGGTCGATGTCGGCCCGCCACTGGTCGTGCGCCTGGGCCCAGCGCTGCCGGGCGGCCGCCTTCTCGGCGACGTAGCCGGTGTAGCCGTTGCCGTACCGGACGACGCGGCGCCGGTCGGCGTCCACCTCCAGCAGGCTGGTGGCGACACGTTCGAGGAAGACGCGGTCGTGGGAGACCGCCACCGTGGTGCCCCGCAGGGTGCGCAGGTGTTCTTCCAGCCAGTTCAGGGCGCCGTCGTCGAGATGGTTGGTCGGCTCGTCCAGCAGCAGCACCTCCGGCGCCGCCGCCAGGACGGCCGCCAGCCGCAACCTGACCCGTTCTCCGCCGGACAGGCTGCCCACGGTGCGGTCACGGCCCACCAGCCCCAGGCCGAGACCGTGCAGAGCACGTTCCACGCGGGCGTCGGCGTCGTAGCCGCCGCGCAGTTCGAAGACCGTCATCAGTTCGCCGTACTCGGCCATGCCCGACTCGTCACCGTCGGCCATCGCGGCCTCCAGACGGCGCATTCGCTGCTCGACGCCGCGTAGATCACTCAGAGCCCGGTCGATGATCTGCTGGACGGTCGCCCGCGGCTCCATCCGCTCGTCCTGGGCGAGATAGCCGACGCCACCGGTGGCCTGGACGACGACCTCGCCCTGATCGGGCCGTTCCTGCCCGGCGAGCAGGCGCAGCAGGGTGGTCTTGCCGGATCCGTTCTCACCGATGATCCCGGTGCGCTCGCCCGCGGCGAGCGAGCAGGTCACCGAGTCAAGGACGAGCCTGCCGTTGAAGGACTTGCTGACGGCGAGCGCGGTGATCTGTGTAGGCATGCGGAGACTCCAAAGCATTCGGGAACGAGGCGGCCATCGAGGGCCGCGCGGCCGGGCAAACGCTTTGGAAGAGCATTGATCACTCCACTAGTGCGACAACTGATGCATTAAGATGCTGCCACAACGCCGTCCCCATGAGCAAACGGACTTTCAGTGATCACTCCCACAGACCCAGAACCAGAAGGCACCCGGCCGCCGCCCACCCGAAGCCGTCCCGGGGGCCGCACCGCCCGTATCCGTACGCAGGTACTCGACGCGGTCCGCGCGGAGCTCGGCGAACACGGTTATGACGGGCTCACGATGGACGCCGTCGCCGCCCGCTCCGGGGTGCATCGCACCACGGTGTACCGGCGCTGGGGGGACATCGGCGGCCTGCTCGCCGACGTTCTCGACGCGGCGAGCGACGACGACTGGCAGCCACCGGACACCGGCTCGCTGGAAGGCGACCTGGCAGCGCTGAACCAGGAGATCCAGACAGCCATGGCCGCAGAGCCGCCGATCATGGCGGCCCTGATCGCCGCCTCGTTCCGCTCGGAGAAAGCCGCCCACGCCCAACAGCGGCTCTGGGAGGACCGGTACGCCCGCTGCGAGATCGTCGTCAGCCGCGCCGTCCGGCGCGGCGAACTCCCGCCGCGAACCGACGCTCGGCGACTGCTCATCGCCGCCACCGCGCCGCTCTACCACCAGCTGGTACTCCTCCGCACACCACCCGACCCGCAACTGCCCGGCCATGCGGCCAGAACCGCCGCCCTCGCCGCGGCCGCCGGTGCCTTCGCCGAGTCCCAGCCCGAGGACGACACATAAGTGGGACCGCGCCACTCCCGCACCCCTCGAAGACCGGCACGGGTCCGATTCATCTGACCTCGCTGTGGTTCGACACGGAACTTGATCTCGTCGGCTGTGCCACCCGTCCGTGCGGAGGGATCCGTCACGGACGGGTGGCAGGCGACAGGCGGTCTCGGTCTCCAGGGGTCGCCCTGCCATCCGCCTGACGCCCCGCGGAAAAGCGGTTGCGCCCGCTGTCCTCTCACCGGCAGGGTGCGGTGGTGATCGGCACAGAGATCAAACTTCCGTCGCCGTCGACCTGCGTGGCCATGGGCGGACCCGGCTTGTCTCCACCGATCCGGAGCTGCACTGGCGGGATATCGGAAGCGTCGTCTCAGTACTGTCCTGGGACCGCGCCATAGGCCTGAAATGCTGACTGACACTTACTTGGTAAGGAGTTGCCGTGCCCCGTCCTGATGCCTCAGCCGCCACGGAGATCCGCGTGGCAGATCAGGAGGCCGGGCCTTACGGCATCACAACCGGCCCCGATGGCGCCCTGTGGCTCACCTTCGTGCACAACGGTCGCATCGCGCGTCTCACTCTCGACGGCGAGCTCAAGGAATACCCCCTGGACTCGCCGACATGCCGTCCTGCGATCATCACCCCCGGGCCGGACGGGGCACTGTGGTTCACCCGGTCTCAGGACCACCGCATCGGCCGCATCACCACTGATGGTGAAGTGGACTCCTTCCGCCTGCCAACGCCCGACAGCGGCCCCTTCGGCATCACCGCGGGCCCGGACGACGCGGTGTGGTTCACGCAGATGAACGCCGACCGTATCGGCCGTATCGCCAATAAGGGAGAGATCTCCGAGTTCGCCCTTCCGGTCGCGGGCGGCTTTCCCTCGGCGATCACCACGGGCCCTGATGGAGCCCTGTGGTTCACCCTCAACCAGGCGAACGCGATCGGCCGCATCACCACCGAGGGTGACACCGCCATCCACCCACTGCCCACCCCGAACGCGGCACCCGTGGGCATCGCCAGTGATGGCACGGCTCTGTGGTTCGTCGAGATTGCCGCAGGCCAGATCGGCAGGATCTCGGTGGATGGTGAGATCAGGGAGTTTCCGCTCCCCGACCGCACGGCCAAACCACACGCCATTGTCGCGGTGTCCACGGGAGACTGCTGGTTCACCGAATGGGGGGCCAACCGCATCGGCCACATCACCGCGGGTGGCGAGATCACCGAGTATGACCTGCCCTCACCGGCATCCGAGCCACACGGCATCGCCCTGGGCCCCGACGGTGCCCTCTGGGCGGCCCTCGAGACGGGCGGAGTCGCGCGGGTGGCGCCGTAGGCCTCGACGGCAAGAACCGGGAGCTGTCATGCGGGCTGTTTGCGCGTGTGCAGGAACTCCAGGATGTTCGCGGAAGCCGATGCCGTACCGGTCGAAACGGATGGTCCGGTACCCGGCCCGGGCCAGCCGTTCGAACAGCCCGTCCCACACCCAAAGCGACAGGGGCGCTCCGGAAACGAACAGGATCGGCTCTCAGTCTGCCTCCCGGCAGGGACCTGTACGACGACCCGCCCTCGGGGCGGAGGTCGGGCAGGAACTGCCTCACCTTCGGCATGCCGAGCGAGACGACGCCTGACTCGCGGACACGGTTGACGAGGACGTGTCCGGTCGATCATGCTCTCGGCCGCCTCGGGACCTGAATCACCTGGCCTCAGCGGTTGGCCTGTTGGTCAGATGGCGGCAGGTTTTACGATCTGCCCATGGTTGATCCTCCGCAGCATTGGACCGCGCGTCATTTCTCGCAGGCCAACCCCGCTGGCCCAGGCTGCGATAGCGTTCCGGCCCTTTTTCGGCGGTTGGCCGAAACCATCGAGGAGTTGGGCCCTATTGAGATCCGGCACGTGGTGTTCGAGTCAGAGATGACCGAGCACGGTCCCTGGTGGTCGGGGACCGTCTACTTCCACCTGCCCGAAGACAGATAAGCGCTGATCTGACGCTCACGAGCGGAGCCAGATCGTCAGTGCCGCAGCAGTGGCGGTGCCGAGGTAGACGTCGCGGCGCTTGCCGTATCGGGTGGCCACGGCGCGGTGACGTTTGAGCCGGTTGATCGCTCGCGGGCCGTTGTTGCACGGCTTGTCAGCCGCCACGCTGCTGGGCTTATTGCCCGGTCCAGGCTTCGGGACTCGGATCTTCTGCGGTACCGCTCGGGTGCTCGTCGCCCGACGGCATCGCCTTGCCCTTGGCCCAGCCGTCGGCGTCGGTGAACGCAGCCAGGCGCTCGTCGTTGCGCAGGAGATCTGCCAGATACCGACGCAGCGGAACCGGACCGGGCAGTCGTGGCACGGCGAGGAGCCGGAAGGCTGACCTTGGCCGCGCCCGCCGGGCCGGTGGAGACGTAGGAGGCGTCCTTGGACGGTTACCGGTGAGCCCCCCGCCACTCCAAGGCCACGACCGCGCCCCGGGCACGCTCCGCATCCACCAGGAACAGGCCCCGAACGCGATCGCCCCGAGCGCGATCCACCGGCGGGCGCCCAGCCCACGCACCTGAACCCTCACGACGCCCCCTCACTCGTCCGGAGTGAGCGGGACGCTGTCCCAGATATCCCGGTCGCCGTGCTCCCGCCCCCGGCGACCCGGCACCGGGCCGCCCCTGGACCGCTGAGATTGATCTTGTGTGTCGGGACTGATCTGCGGTGTCGGTCACCTGTCGGGGGCTGTCGGTCGGATGTCGGCGGCCGGTCGGCGGGGTCCGGCACCTTTCCGGAGACGGCCGGCCGGAGTTCGCCGGGCGGCCCGATCCTGAGGAGTCATCATGCACACGCCCGTCACGATCATCGGCGCCGGACTCGGCGGACTCACGCTGGCCCGCGTCCTGCACGTCCACGGAATCCCGGTCACGGTCTACGAGGCCGACCCCTCCCCGTCGGCGCGCACGCAGGGCGGAATGCTCGACATCCACGACTACAACGGGCAACTCGCACTCAAGGCAGCCGGCCTGATGGACGAGTTCCACGCCATCGTCCTGGAGGGACGCCAGGCGATGCGGGTCCTCGACCGGGACGGGACCGTCCTGCTCGACAAATCCGACGACGGCACGGGCGGACGACCCGAGGTGCAGCGCGGCGAGCTGCGACAGATCCTGCTCGACTCGCTCCCGGCCGGCGCCGTCCGGTGGGGGCACAAGGTCACCAGCGCCCGTGCCCTCGGCGAGGGCCGCCACGAGGTGACGTTCGCCGACGGAACCACCGTCGTCACGAGCCTGCTGGTCGGCGCGGACGGCGCGTGGTCACGAGTCCGGCCGCTGCTCTCCTCCGCCACACCCGAGTACGCAGGCACGTCGTTCGTCGAGACCTACCTGTTCGAGGCCGACACCCGGCACCCGGCCGCCGCGAAAGCGGTCGGCGGCGGGTCGATGATGGCGCCCGCGCCGGGCAAGGAGATCTTCGCTCACCGGGAAAGCGGCGACACCCTGCACACCTACGTGGCGCTGTCCAAGCCGCAGGACTGGTTCGCCGCCATCGATTTCACCGATGCCGCCGCGGCCGCGGCGCGGATCGCGCAGGAGTTCGACGGCTGGGCGCCGGAACTCACCGTGCTGATCACCGACGGCGACACCGCGCCGGCCCTGCGCCCCCATTACGCTCTGCCGATCGAGCACCGGTGGGATCGGGTGCCGGGGGTGACCCTGCTCGGCGACGCCGCCCACCTCGCGGCCCCGAACGGCGAAGGCGCCAACCTGGCCATGCTCGACGGCGCCGAACTCGGCAAGGCCCTCGCCGCGCACCCCGACGACATCGAGGCCGCGCTCACCGAGTACGAACAGGACATGTTCCCCCGCAGTACCGAGGTCGCCACTTTTGAAGGTGCCGAGGTCCACAGGATCGACTCCGACGACAACACAGCCCACGGCCTGATCAACATGATGGCCGGGAAAGAGATATGACCCCGGATCACGGCTTCATTTCTGCGAGCGAGGCATGGACCTCTCGGCTCCGCCGACGAGGTGGCGGAGCCAGGTGTGGGCGGGGTCGTCGGCCACGGTGGTGTGCCAGATCGCGCTGACGGTGTACTGGGGCATGGGCAAGGGGGGCTCGGTGGCCGTCAGGCCCAGGGTGTCGGCGTAGACGGTGGCTGCGTGGGAGGGGAGGGTGGCCAGGGCGGGCAGGGTGGTGAGTTGGAGGGCGGCGCCCGCGAAGTGGGTGGTGGAGGCGACGATCCGGCGGGTCAGTCCGCGTGCCTCCAGGAGGTCGTCGACGATGCCTCGGCGCCCGTCGTAGGAGATCAGCAGGTGGGGGTGGGTGAGATAGTCGTCCAGGATCAGCGGGGTCGGCAGCGGCAGCAGGCGGGGGTTGAACAGGCAGGTGTAGCCGGAGGCGAACAAATCCCGGGTGCGGTGGTCAGGGCCGTGTGCGGGAGCGGCGGCGATGCCGAGGTCGATCTCGCCGTGGTCGAGCATGTCGGCGACGGTGTTGCGGTTGGCCTGCCGGACGGCGATCCGGATGCCTGGAAGGCCGGCCGCGGCGGCCAGCAGCCGGGGCAGCAGCGCGGCCTCCAGGTCGTCGGACATCCCCAGAGTGAACACGTGCCGGGCGGCGGCCGGGTCGAAGTGGTCCCGGCCGGTGACGGCAGCCTGGATCAGCCCGAGGGCCGGTTCGATGCGGCGGGCCAGTTCGACCGCGCGGCGCGTGGGCTCGATGCCCGCGCGGGTACGGGTGAACAACTCGTCGTCGAACAGCCTGCGCAGGCGGCCGAGCGCGGCGCTGACCGCGCCCTGGCTCAGACGCAGGGCGGCGGCGGCCCGGGTGACGCTGCCCTCGCGCATCAGGGCGGCGAAGACCACCAGCAGATTCAGGTCCGCCTTCCTGAATTCACTGTCATAAATGTCGATCATCACGGACATTAGCTTGCTCGATGATTCAGGGGATTCCTAATCTCAGTGCCATGACCTCCCCGAGCCCTGCCGCTGCCGCGGCCCCCGAGCCCCGCCGTTCCGTGACCGCTGCCGTCGTCCAGGCGGCCGCCCCGCTGTTCGACACGCAGGCCGCGCTGACCCGCGCCGAAGAACTCATCCGGGAGGCCGTCGCCGACCGAGGCGCGGAGGTGGTCGTCCTCCCCGAGGCATTCCTGGGCGGCTACCCCAAAGGCCTGGACTTCGACACCACCGTCGGCAGCCGCACCCCGGCCGGCCGCGAGCTGTTCCGCCGCTACCACGCCGCCGCCATCGACGTCCCCGGCGCCGAGGTCGACACCCTGGCCGCGCTCACCCGGGAACTCGGCTGCCACGCCGTCGTCGGCGCGGTCGAACGCCAGGGCGGCACCCTGTACTGCGTGGCGCTGTTCTTCGGTCCCGGCGGCTATCTGGGCCTGCACCGCAAGCTCATGCCGACCGCTGCCGAACGCTATCTGTGGGGCCAGGGCGACGGTTCCACCCTCCCCGTCATCGACACTGGCACCGCCCGCCTCGGGGCGGGCATCTGCTGGGAGAACTACATGCCGCTGTTCCGCACCGCCATGTACGCCAAAGGCGTCGACCTGTGGTGCGCGCCGACCGTGGACGACCGCGACGCCTGGCAGGCCACCATGCGGCACATCGCCCTGGAAGGCCGCTGCTTCGTCCTCAGCGCCAACCAGTACCTGCGCCGCGACGCCGTGCCCGCCGACCTCGACCCCGTCCAGGGCGACGCCCCCGACACCGTCCTGATCGGCGGCGGCTCCGTCATCGTCTCCCCGCTCGGTGAGGTCCTCGCCGGCCCGCTGCGCGACGGCGAGGGCATCCTGACCGCCGAACTCGACCTCGACGACCTCACGCGCGCCCGCTTCGACTTCGACCCCACCGGCCACTACGCGCGGCCCGACATCTTCACCCTCCACATCGACGAGTCCGCCCGCACCACCGTCACCAGTAGTTGACCGGCAATCACTGGAGAGGCCTTGGCGCGCCAAAAACACATGTCGCAGACGTCCACGCGCTGCCAAGCTGGCCGACCATGACTGCTTACCAACTGTTGCTCATCGGCGGTGGTGCGGGCGTCGGGAAGACGACCGTCGGATGGGAGATTTCCGCAGCGCTACAGGCGCGAGGAACCGCCCACTGTCTGATCGAGGGCGACTATATGGACCAGATCCATCCGGCCCCCGTCGACGACCCCGACCGCGCAGCGATAACGGAGCGGAATACCGCCGCAATCTGGTCGAACTACGTCGCCCTTGGCCAGCGTCGCCTCATCTACACGAACACGGTGAGCATCCTCGAGGAGCCGATGATCAGGCGAGCCATGGGGGGCGGCCCGATCAGGGCCACCTGTGTCCTGCTCACAGCCGAGGAGGCCACCGTGAGAGATCGGCTCACCCAACGGGAAATCGGGTCCCAGCTTGACGCTCACATCGAGCGGAGCCTGCGAATGGCGCGAGACCTGAGTGAGAAGGCACCTGCTGGAACGGTGCGTATCCCGACGGACGGTCGCACGGTCCAGGAAATCGCCCTTGATGTGATTCAGGCAGCTGCTTGGTGACATGGGCGGTGACCGCGAGTGCTGCCGCGGCTACGGCGAAGGTGCTGTGCCGCTTCCGTTCCCGTGTGCTGTGCGAGCGCGGTGCCGCCGGGGACGCCGACGATGGTGGCTACGCTCAGTCCCGAGACGACCACTGTCATGGCCCGCATGCCGATGCCGAAGGCGGACACCAGCATTCCGGCGGATTCCAGGACGCGCGGTGCGCGCCCTGCTGAACCTAGGTCTGGGTGGTCCACCTTCGTCGGACCCGCCGCGCCACCGCGGTGGTAACACTGGATGCATGGACCAGAACGGTGAACTAGGCGACTTTCTGCGCTCGCGGCGGGCTCGGCTACGCCCCGAGGATGCGGGGGTCGCCTTCAGCGGCGGCGCGCGCCGGGTGCCGGGGCTGCGGCGTGAAGAGGTCGCGCACCTGGCCGGGGTGAGTACGGACTATTACGCCCGCCTCGAACAGGGCCGGCACCCCCATGTCTCGGAGACGGTGCTGGAGGCCGTGGCTCGTGCCCTGCGCCTGGACGACACCGAGCGCGGCTACCTCTTCGAGCTCGTCCGGCGCGGGACGCCCGGCCCGGGCCGGGCGGCGTCCGGCCGGTGGACCGCGCATGCGGCCGGCGGTCCACCGCATGCTGGACGTCCTGAACGACGTCTCGCCGGCCCTCGTCGTCAACCACCGCAGTGACGTCCTGGCGGCCAACCACCTCGCCAAGGCGCTGATCACCGATTTCGACGCGCTGCCGTACCGTGACCGCAACCTCGCCCGCTTCGCCCTGCTCCACCCCGCCGCCCGTGAGTTGTACGCGGACTGGGACAAAGTCGCCGAGACGTTCGTCGCCAGCCTCCGCCTGGCTACCGGAAGCCACCCCGACGACCGGCAGCTGAACGAACTGGTCGGGGAACTGTCCATCAAGGTCCCCGAGTTCCGCACCTGGTGGGCCGGCCACCGCGTGGACCAGTGCGCCCACGGCACCCAGCGCCTCGACCACCCCGTGGTCGGCCAACTCACCCTCTCCTACGAAACGCTGGCCCTTCCCGCCGACCCCGACCAGAGCATCTGCCTCTACACCGCCGAACCCGGCTCCCCTTCCGCACAGACGCTGCGTCTGCTCGCCAGTTGGAGCGCGCCGGCGGGCGCACGCGAGGCCGCCTCCTCCGACGCGCCGTCCAGCTGACTGCGGGATCGCCACGGCCAGGGCTGCAACGAGGCGGTCGTGACCACGACGCGGGTCCGCCGGCGCAACAGGGCATCGCCGGTCCGGTGCGGCGGGAGCGCTCGTCGGCCATTGGGCGAGCCGTTGGGAGGCTCCGCCCGGCACCTGGACACCTTGTCAGTGGTGGTGGCCGTGTCGGCCGAGGGTGTTCACGGGGGTCGCGCCGGGGCGGGTCCACTGCGGCACGGGGCGGCTGGTCGGGCCCCAGGTGGCGTTCCCGTCCGCGTCCGAGCGCCAGGACCAGCACGGGCTGTGCCCCTCGGGCCAGCCCTCGGGGTTGTCCTCCCATACCTCGCCGCGGCCGTAGGGCGTCATGTCGAGCAGGCCGAGGGACCCGTTGATCCGCTCGTTGCCACGGCCCGTCGTGGAGTAGGTGAGGAACACGCGGTCGCCGTCGCGCAGGAAACAGGTGATGTAACCCATGCTGCCGCCGACCGGCGCGTCCACGTCGCGCACCGAGTACCACGGCTGGGTGTAGCCCATGAACCCGACGTAGGAGGCCACCTCGTCCCAACGGCCCGTGGTCAGAATGGCGAACGACACGCCGCGGGCGCTGAGATAGACCGCGTCCTTGATGTGCCAGGCCGTGGTGGTGCAGCCCTCGCACTGCCCCTGGTGCGGCGCGCCGTCGTACCACATGTGCTTGTAGACCACGAGTTCGTCGCGGTCCTGGAACAGGTCCAGGAACGGGACCGGGCCGTCGGGTCCGACGACCTCGACCGTCCCGTCGAACTCCACCATCGGCAGCCGGCGGCGGGCCGCGGCGAGGGCGTCGCCCTCGCGGGTGTGGGCCTTCTCGCGGACCAGAAGCTCGTCACGGGCCCGCTGCCAGGTGTCCAGGTCGACCACGGGCGGGCGGCCGGGCTGCGCGGGGGTCGGGTCGTTCGGCATGGTCGTCATGGTGTCCTCCGTGCTGTCTCATGCAGGGCGGCGTCGTACGCGCTCTGTGCCGGTCACCAGAACAGACTCGCGAGGCGGCCGGAACTCATCGCGACTCACGACTACGGCCTTCGCGCCGTTCCTCTGCCTCTGTGATGGAGCAAAGGATCAGACGAAGGCCGCCTTCGCTTCGGCGCCAGGCCTGAATGCAAGCTGACGGAATCGCCACTCCGATCATCAGGTGACCGGGATGAGTACCCCGGCGCCTAGGGGGTGCCAATCCACTTGGTAGGTTCCTTTATCAGCGGTGGAGGGGCGATATACATCGGTGTAGGATCCATGAGCCACCGGCAGGAGAATGCTGGCGGCGCAGCCCGGATCATTGGATGAGTTACTGCCGGATGGCTTGGTTGAAATGATGTTGTAAGAGCGGGCGCTGCTCTCATCGGCGGAGCCGAGCTTGATACTGAGTCCGGACGGAGATCCGTCCGGAGCCGCTTGGACTCTACAGTGAAGGAATCCGTCGGTCGTGGCGATAAACCTGCCTTGGCCGGTGGGGGAAGCGGTTCGCAGGAGGCTGGCATGGCCGCTGATGTTGAGTGTGGCGAAGTTGGCGTCGGAGGGAGCAACTGCAATGAGCCTCCGGAGGGAGTAAGAACGCTCGAGTTCGCTGCTTGCCTTGTACAGGCTGAGCGTCAGGGTGAAAATGGTGGAATGGGAAAGCGGCCGGGTGGGGTATTCGGCAGCCCCTGTGACATCGACGACATCGACGGGAGTATCGCCGAGCTGGTCGTACCCCAGAGTGGTGATGTAATAGGGGGCGGGACTCTTCTGCTCTCCGGCCGAGTAATGCGGAACGTTGACGTCCCAGACGAGTCGGACGGAAGTGCCCCGACCGACGAGAATCTGGTCCGGATGATACGGTCTGAAGTTTTCGAAGACCGTACCCGCGTCACATTTCTTGATCGCGAATTCTTTGCCGCGTGTCAGATACTCGCTGCCACTGCTGATAGCGGTTGCTTCGCTGATCTTGACAACCGCATCCGTGCCGCTTTCGCTGACGGTAATGTGGTCGATCGTGAACGTCAGCGAATTCTTTGCCGTCCCATCACCGTTGTATTCAGTTCTGGGGAATAGATAGGAACCGGCTTTGGGGACGATGTCGATGACGCTGCCGTGCTTGTGTGCGGTCCACTTTGACTTGCGGGGTGGGGCCTGCGTGATGTGTGTCAGCGCATCGTCGGTGTCCTCAGTGAAGTACTGGGAGCTGTCGACATCGGGCGGCTGGAGGTCGACAGAGATTTTCTCGCAGGGTACAGGGCCATCGCTTGTATTCGTTACCTCGAAGGTAATGGAACCGTTCTTGCCGATCTGCGGTGGCGCCGGATCTGTTGTCGGCTCCCGGTATTGGAGCAGGGGGGATTCGTCTCGCGATGAGGTCATGGCAGTCACGTCCCTTCCTGTTCTCCGTCTAGTCCGGTTCCTATGTCGGTCCCCAAGGGGTGCCATAAGAGCTCGCATACGCGATCATCCGCCGGCCCGTCGAAGATGATTTCACTTCCGGCGGCCACCGGAATGGTGACGTTGCTGTTGTGTGATTCGCGTTCGCCGGATACGAGGTGAAAGTAGCTGCAGTCGGTCGCGTCTGGCGCGTTGACCTGGATCTGGAGCTCATTTGTGACGTATTCCTGCCCCGTGGTGGCGGTTCCCTGGGCGCTCATGGAGTCGGATTCCTTGACCCAGCCGACAAGGAATCCGTCGGTGCTCGCCCGGTAAACCGTGGAGGAATCCCTGAGAGGATGGGCGGTACGGTTGAGAACGGTGGTGGCTCCACTCACGCCGACGTTGTAGAATTCACCGTCCGCACGAGTTGTCTGTACATAGGTGACGTAGCTTTTCACGTCGCCTTGATAGATCGCGTTGAGAGCGAAGATGACGGTAGGATTGGTCATACCGTCTTTGTCTTTCGTAGTGTAATCGACGTCGTAGCGCTGTGAGTTTACGTCGTAGGTGCCGCGGAGATCCTCGTCCGGGATTGGCTCCGGTCCGCCATCCCTTCCGATGGGGAGTTGACCATCCGTGTGCGGGTAATAGTAGAGGGCGTATGTGATCGCGCTTTCTTTGATGCGGTTCCATTTCAGGGTCACCTGCTCACCGCGTTGGACGTTGAGCGAGGTGGGGTGGAAGTCATCGACGATGGGACCCGAGGGCCACACCACAACACGCAGGGGCGTCGGGTCCTGGCTGGTGGGATGGAGCCCGTCGGAGAGGAAGAGGGTTGCGGCGCCGGGATCGGCAGAGGCGGTGACTCTGTTGAGGGTGAGAGTGATGCGTTTCCCGGGAGCGAGGTCAGTGGTGGCCGCGGGGGGCGCCGCCGCGTAAACGCCGTGCTCAGGGCTGGTGATGTGCCAGCCACTGTCGGCGGCGGCGTTGATGGTTTCGGGGTGTGAGGTGAGGACGGTGGTGTCATGGGTGGGGAGTTCGAGGGGGAAGGTGAGGGTGAAGCCGGAGCAGGCGATGGGCTGATCGGTCGGGTTGGTGATCGTCAGCGTGAGGGTGGCTTCCTCCGAGACGGCGAGATGGGTGGGGCTGGTGGCGAGGCTGTAGCGCAGTCCGCTGGTGTTGTCGACGGTGCATGTCGTCATGACTATGACTCCGGGGAAGGTGACGGGGTGTCGTCCTCGGGCGGCTTCGTCTGCCCGAGCGCCGTGGTGAGGGTGAGGTAGCCGGTGCGTGCGGTCGGTGTTTCCTGGTCGAGGTGGGCGGTGGGATCGGTGTGAGCGATGGCGTACGTCTCCCAGTCATGGCGCCCGGCTTGCCGCCCGCGCTGGGACCAGTTCCAGGTGCCGGCCCAGGCGGAGATGGACGGCATGGTGACCGCTGTGGTCGGAGCGTCATCGCCTCCCTGAGTGCTGCTGATCGCTCCGCTCTCGGGGGACGGGTCGGGTGCGGGGCGGGTGGAGGCGAGGAGAGGGCCCATACGAAAGGCGAGCCGGAGGTTGGACAGGGCATCGCGCACGAATTCGTCGGGCAGGCGCAGGGTGACCGCGGGGACGATGTCAGTGGTGGCCTGGAAGGTCCGTCGTGGGTCGGCGAGCAGAGTGACGTAGGCGGCGGTCGGGGTGGAGCCGTCGCGAGGAAGCACGTCGGGGACGGGGCCTGGGTTGACGGGCAGGGCCAGGTCGCGGGCGTCGATGTGCTGCGTGTAGGGGCTCTCCGCGTCCTGCGCGGTGGACTGGAGGACGGTTCGGAGAACGGAATAGTCGGTGCTCTTGGTGGTGTCGACGGGGTTGCCGGACTTGTCGTCGAGCGGGGGATGGGTGTAGTAGCCGATCAGCCCGTCGGCGTACTGGGTCTCGGCGCCAAGGAGGATGTTCCACCGCCACGTGTGCGAGACATCGAGGTAAGGAGGGGTGGGGAAATGCTCGACGCTCTTCCAACTGGTGTCGGTGAAGGGGTAGGGGGAGTCGGTCTCCAGGGTGAGGCGGGCGCGTAGCAGGGCGATGGGCTTGCCGACGAGCGGTGCCATCATGTCGCCGTCGTCGCCGGAGGGCTTGGTGCTCTGCGCGGACCTGTCGATGTGCTCCATCAGGCTTTTGAATGCCGTGACCGGATCACATCCCGGGCGGTCCGGCCCGCCCCTGAGCCCCTGGAGGAAACCGGAGAGTTCAGGCCACGCGTCGGTGAAGCCCTCGTCCTGAGTGTCCAGTGGGTGGTAGCGGCAGTCGGGCAGCGAGTCCCAGTCCACCTTCTGGGATCCGTCCGGGGCGAGGCCGAGGCGGCCTTCGACGACGCCGTGGCCTTCCGGGTCGTAGACGAGCAGGGAGCCGGTGAGGTGGTTGGCCAGCAGCCAGCCGACTACCGGGCTGGGAGCGCGTTCGCCGGCCGTGCCGATCACGGGCGGATCACCGACGATGAGGTCGCGGTTGAGGGCGTCGACGAAGTCGAACCGTAACTGGGTCGGCTGGAGGATGCGGGGCGGCAGTTGGATGTAGAGGTTGGGGTCCGTCTGGTCGCTCCCGCCGACGGTGATGTCGTTGTCGGGAGTCACATGGATGGACCGCGAGAATGCGCCATGGGACGGGTTGAATTCCAGACTGCGGCCGAAGGCATCGACGATGACGAACTCAGTGAAGACGAACTGGCCTGCTCGTACGGGGTTGAACCGCAACGGGGCGACCTGGCCGTGACTCCCGCGCCGGTCCGGGTCGGAGCCTTCGCGTTGGTCGGGATCGGGCAGGGGGAGACCGTGGCCGGGCGCGGTGAGCCCAAGGTCGGAGCGTCGCCTGAGGAGATCATTCAGGTCGTGTCTGCCGTCGGGGGTCATGTCCCGAGGCCGGGGGAGGGCGTCCGCGGCGGCGGTCCGCTGCTGAAGTGAGAGGTTGAAGTCCTCCAGCGTCTGGGAGAGCTGGCCCAGTTCGCCCCTCTCGGCCAAGGCTTCCAGAGCCTGGCCGGGCGCGTCGGGATACCTGCGGGCGTGCTGTTCGGCCCGGGCCCGGGTGATGAAGACGGGCAGCGATGTCACAGCGCACCGCCCGGTGAGCTGTTGGGGCTGCACGGGTGACGGTCGGCCTCGAGTATGCAGACGGTAGCGGCCCGTGTCGGCGTCGAACTGCCAGCAGTAGCAGTTGTCATGGTCCTCGCCGGGAACGACGAAGGGGATGGGGTAGTAGTGCATCCGCCACTCCACGAAGACCGGCGCCCAGGGCTGGCGCCAGCGTGAGGTGAAGGGTGCGGGTGTGCCCATGAAGGTGACCGGGATCCTGTCCGGATCGGCCAGGTCCTGCGTCAGGGCGTCGTCATCGGGCGCGTTTCCGGTGGCAGCGGCCAGAGAGAGCAGGGAACATTCCGTGATCAGACCCTCGACGGTCTCGCGTATCTCTTCGGGCAGGCGGCCCAGAGCATCCTGGTACCAGGTGGGCGCGGCGAGGTATGAGCCCCGCATGACGCCGTCGATGCGGATCTGGCTGACCAGTTGGTCGGCGGTGCGGCAGCGCAGGGCCGCGCCGCCGTCCTTGGGCGGTGCCTCGGCATTGAGTCCGCCGAAGAGGATGACGGGGTCGGCCGGAGTGTAGAAGGAGGGCAGCGCCGAACACTTGAGTCGCCGGTAAGCGGGTAGCTTCCTGGCCGCCGCGTACTGCTCGACGCTGCGATTGAGTTCGTCCGTGGTATCGCCGGTGGGCAGACCGCCGTCGGTGCTGAGGATGTTCTGCATCTCCTCCAGCAACGCCTGTACATGGTCGCCGAGTTGGTTGATCTTCTCGTCAGGGTTGAAGTCGGCAGCCTGCTGAGCGGCCTCGGGGGTGTGCTTCAGCCGCCACAGGTCATAGAGACGCTGACGCAGGGCGGCCGCGGAGCGTGCCGCGATGTCGTAACGGCGTTGCTTGTCGTTGAGCTCGGCGAGCCAGCCGCGTTCGATCTCCAGTTCCGCCTGGTCCGGTTGCCCGGACGCGTCGGGGGCGTTGGTGATCTCCCACACGTGGCCGGCGGCGCGCGTGTGGAACCAGGTGCGGTGGACGACGTCGTCGAGCCCGTCGGGATCCTCGTCCAGTTGCTCGAAGTTGTCGGTCAAGAACGCGTGGAACAGCCGCCCCAGCGCGGCGTCTCTGTCGCTCATCAATGCCTGTTGGGCGTCGGCGGTGTTGTTTCCCACCGCGAGGAAGACGCTCCCCGGGTCGTCGGGACGGTCCGAGGCAGGGGGGCCGTCGCCGTGCGATTCCACGCGCAGGGCCGTGCCCGTGTAGAGCGACTTCTCGTCCGGCTCCTGCCCGCCCGGTTCCGGTTCCCAGCCGAGGTCCTTCAGCAGATCGGCCAGGGGCGTGTCCCCGGGGTTCGCGAGGATGTCCTTGTCGCCCCGGGAATACCAGCCCACGACGAGGTAGTCCAGTGTCAGCTCGTCGATGCTGTCTGTCAGGTCGCCGAGATCGTCATGGTAGGAGAAGACGTTCTCGTGGTAGGGCTGGTAGCCGGCGAAGGCCAGGAGACCCGGGCCCACGCCGCTCAGGAACAGTTCATCCCCGCTCTCGGCCCACTGTTGCGGCTCCGCCCCCGTGATGTCGCGGGCCCGGCCGATCCATCGTCCCTCGAGCCGGTTGTCCGGAGTGGTGACGAGGTAGGGGGACTCTCCGACATCGCCGTCATCCAAGAAGTCGCTGTCCACGACCCATGCGGCAGTGAGACTCGCCTCCGGCGTGCCCTTGGGGCGGCTGAAACGGGCGACCAGCCATCGATTGGGAACCAGTGGGAAGGTTGCCTCGCCGTCGGACTGGTCCCGCATGGCCCGCAGGGCGTCGGGCAGTGACCACTGCACATACACACCTGGGTCCGGTGAATCCGCTTCGACCAGTGGAGAGGGCTCGATGGGCGTCGAGAGGTAGTCCTCAGGTCTGGAATTGTCCAGGGACCAGCGTCGATGGTCCGACCCGTACTCGCCTTCGTTGACGAGGTACGCCTTGATCTGGACGGGAACGATCAGTGGAGTGGTCACAATTGGCTCCGGGTCTTCAAGACTGGTGTTACCGCGGTTGTGTGAAAGCTTGGCGAACAGACGAAACGAACAGCTGGACCGCGAAGCCCGCCGCTTTCACCGTGGTGCCCAACGCCGAGCCGAGGTCCGGTATCAGCGCGGCGATGTCCATCACCTCGGCTTGCCGAGCACCGGGGACCATGGGTCGGAAGTAGGAGGTTTCCAGGCCCGGTCCAGCGGACGGGAACTCCTGGTGTATCGGCTCGCCGACCGGGTCCTTCCCCTCACCCAGGTTGCGCAGCATGATGCGGTAGCCATCCGCATCCTCGACGCCGAGGGTGAGGTCCTGGTGGGCCTCGCTGAACGTCACCGTCTCGGGAACATCGCCGAACAGGCACAGCATCACGTCCGGGGCCAGCATCTCCCGCCGGATCATCTCCACCGGCGCCCCATCCTCGTCCTGTACGGCAATGGACAGGTTCGGCCAGTCCCGGGCGAGCCGTGACCGCATGACCATGCCTGCGTGCGCGCTTGGGCCGCCGCCCTCGCGCGACGCGAGCCGTTCCGCGACGGCGTTGGTCACGATGCCGGCCAGAGCCTGGTCCTGAGAGGTGCTCACTCCTGTGCTCATCGCTCCGTCGACCAGAGCGGTCACCCACGCCTGATCGATGAAGAAGAACCGCACGCTCTCCGCTGGCAGCATCCGCGCATCGGGGACCAGGTGGTCGAAGGGGATCATTTCCAGCGCCCGCAGTGCTTCGACGACGTCCGCGGCCGGCTCGATGTGCTCATCCAGGGACCGGGCCAGCGTCGCACGAACCTCACTCCGTTCCAGGAAGTCCAGCGTTCGCCGCGCTCCGGCGCTCCTCCCTCCGGCCGGGGAGCGTACGGTCCGGCTCGTTGACGGTGCGTCGGCTGCCATGAGGCCAGTCGGCTGCTCGGGCAGCCCGTCGGCCAGGAGCTGATGGAAGTGATGGACGGCCGGACGGTCCCTGGCCAGCGCTGCCGTCGTGGTCAGAGTTCCGGGGTCGAATCCGCTGACCTCGGCAGGGGTGGTGATCCTGCGCAGAGCCTTGAACGCGGTGATACGGGCCTGCCGCCAGAGTCGCTGCACCGCGATGCGGCTCTCCGCATGGGACAGCGCCACCAGCCGTCCCATGCTCCAGGCCACGGCATAGGACAGGTCATAGACTCCCCAGTCCTTCACATAGATCAGCAGCCCGTCAGCCGAGGCATGGTCGTTGCTCTCGGATTCCAGACCTGGTACCGGCGGGACCGGCACCGCGGAGCACGGGCCCCGGTACCAGCCGAAGGTGCTCTCTCCTGTGGCCGTCTCATGGCGTACAGGGGTGTACCCCCACGTCAGCCGGTTGCTCGCCTCGATCGCCTGCTCCGACTGAACAGTGTCGTGCGGGGGCGGCAGCCGCAGCGACTGCCGAAACGGATCCCCTGGGTGTCGTGGGTCCGGGTCCGCCGCCAAGTGGCTGACCACATCGGAGAAGTGCCCCTTCGCGTCGGGCTGTTGAATGAACGCCCATGAGTGGAGGGAGACCAGCCGAAGCGGCTTGGGGGCCCGAGCATCAGGCTTCAGGTAATCCGCGAAGCCTTCCAGTGAGACCAGGTGGGCGGCGTAGGGGCCTGGGGTACGGGGGAAGCGATTGGCGAGCACGACACCGTATCGGCCCAGGTCCTTGAAGTCCTGCCTGACCGAGTTGCCCGTCCGCCGTGTCTGCTGGGGTGTGACGTCACGTACGTGCGTCAGGTATGCCAGCTCGTCGATGCGGGGTGCGACGGCCTTGAACACATCGGCCGGCACATCGATGGTGCGGCAGGTGGTCTTCTTCACCGCATCGAGCACGGAGTTCTTGTCGATGTCCGGGCCGAGCACAGGAGCGTTGGGAATGTCGTTCAGATCGAGCAGGTCCTGGACGGTGCAGGCGGTGCCGACGGAGCCCTGCGCATACGGGTCGGTGTCCGGAAGCTCCCCTGGAGCGAAGAGCAACAAGGCCAGCCATGGGATGCGGTCCGTTTGGCCGCTCTGCACATGCTCGTCCAGCATCTGCTCCCACGGGAGGATCGGGCGGGTCAGGCTCACATGCGCCAGTTGGGTGTCAAAGTCGCTCGTCGCTCCAGGGGGTGGAAATACCGCATGCACGGACCCTGGCGGCAAGGCGAACCTTGGAGCCATCACCTGGAATTCCTGACCGTCGAACGGAAAATCAGACTCGCTGCTGAGCGCATGGCCCAGGCTGTCGGACACCGAGTGGTCGATCTTGATGGTGTAGTCGCCGCCGGTCAGGAAAGGTGTATAGGAGTCGTAGAAAGTCAGCTCGCGTGAGGAGTCGTCGTCCTTCGTCGTCATGGCGGGTCACCTGGTCCTGGTGGCTGGGGCGGGCGGGGAGCGTCACGGGGAAAGAACGAGGGGCTGGGAGTTGTACAGTCCGCTTTCGAGGCGATCTTGGTAATCGCTGAGAGAGTCGTTGGTGTGCGGGCCGTAGCCGAGGGAGTCGAGAGCGTTGTAGAGGTTGCTGCGAGCGGCGGCTGTGGAATTGCTGCCGAGGTCGGTGGCGATGTCGGTGATGGCGCGCTGGTCCACGGCGGGGGCGGGCTGCTGAATGTGAGGGCCTGCAACGGGAGGAATGCATCCGTCGGGTGAAAGCGGCTCGGTTTCCTCGAGGACGGACGAACCGACGGGGGGAAGACCGCCTTTGAGCGTGGAATCAGGGACGGCGACGCGGATACCGGTGATGTACGTATCCTCGGTGAGAGCGGGTTCTTTCGGGTCGGGCTCGCCGTCGACGGGGGTGCCCCAAAGAGCGCTGGTGACTTGCTCGGTGAGGCATTCCACCCTCCATCCCTGGCCCTGCCAGTCGATCTGTGTGTCGCCTCGGGCGATGGTGACGCTGTGGGTGGCCTGGTTTCCCTTCCCGGCCTCGGGGCCCATGGGGCGGATGCTCAGCGTGGGGGCGACAGCGCTGTCGGAGAGGGTGACGCCGTTGACGCAGGCGCTGGTGGCGGGGACGGCACAGTGGGTGGTGAAACTGAACCCATGCGTGGACACGGCCCACGGTGGACGCGATCCGGCGTCCTGCGGAGAGGACTCGGTGTCGCTGCCGGAGGGCAGCAGGCCATCGCCCGCGGTGGCGTGCAGCCGGTCCTCGGCGGCCGGCAGCATCGCGGTGACGTGTTCCCAGCTCGCCCATGCGGGCTTCGTGCGTTCTTCCTGACCGATGGGGATGGCCCACCTGATACTAAAAGGAAGATTGATGATGACGTTTCCGCCGAACGGCGGAGCCCACGCATCCAAAGTGAGCTCGCATTCGAATCTCTTCGTGAATACAAGCTTGATCTCGACCCCTACGGACAGCCCGATCCGCGCCCTGACATGGAACGGATGCCACTGGATGAGGGCGTCGAACCCAGCCGTGCAGAACAGGATGACATGCCCGATCTTGAAGTCTGCCTTTGCGTCCAGCTCCATTTTGCAGCCGAACATGTACGCGGCAGGAGTCAAAGTGCAGTAGACCGACGCGGTCATGGAGACTGTTTTTGAGAGCGTCCAGCCGACCTTCACCCTGTCAAGATTCGACGGATAGTAGGACGGCATGGTGATGCCATGGGGGTATCCTCCCGCGGTCAGTACGAACTGACCGCGGTGGCCGCCGGTGAGCCAGATGTTGAGTGCCAAAGCTCCGGTAATTCGCGCTTCGTTCGCGAAGAAGAATGCTTTCGCATCGATGGCGGCAGCGATGGCAAACAGTCCGGTCGCCGACTGATATGTCGCGTCCAGTACCAGTTGGATCCTCACGAATGGATCCCAGCCCCCCAGCATCGCGAAGGACTGACTCGAAGACGGCACCTCGAAGGCGGCCAGGCCTATCAGCGCCGCCGACCAGCCGATCTTGTCGATCGCAACCGCGACCACGGCCTGGGCATCGACTTGCCCGCAAATACTTGCACTTACCCCCAGCACGCCCCAGAACGCCCCGCCCTGAGGCCGTATCCACGGAGGATTGGTGGCCGAGAGTGCTCTCAGCGCAGACAACGGGCCGTCCGGCGGGTTGGGCTCCGCATCCTCCTCGGTCGGGTTCTTGTCCACCGGATGCGTGCTCTTCACCATCAGGGGGAAGGAAAGCACCTCCGTCGGCCCTGGCGTCCGCAGCTGATTGTTGTACCCGAAGCCGATACAGAATCCATCGATGATGACGGGTCCGATCGGTATTCCGCGCCCCGTCCCCGCGTTCACCCGCCCGAACAGGAACCCGGTGGTGTATTCAGGGTCCTTGGTTTTCCCGAGAGCGCCCATGAGCTGGAAGCCTGTGACGTCGGATCCTTGCGGGTTTCCGAACTGCAGGATGACGTCACCTTCTACCAGATAGTAGAAGTGCGAATCCTTCTTGAATATCAAACCCCCGGCGATCCGGAAATCGGGGAGCTGTACGTCGAGGCCAAGGCCCTCGATGAGCGGCAACGGGAAGTCCGGCGCATTCAACGGTATCCCGACCTTGGCCCCGGCGAGCTCGAGACGGACTCCCGCTCCTTTCAGACTGCCGCCCACAGAGCCGTCCACCAGGACCCATACGTTGGGATCGTCGTAGTCCAGCCCGATACGGCCCAGATACAGAGGGCCGAGCTGTTCGGATACGTCGAACCACACGGGCTCGACCCCTGCGCCCAGGATCTGCGGCAGGGCCATGGTCGTCGGCACATCCTCCTTCTCGTACTCCGCCATGGCGAACCATGACCCGTCCCCTTCGAAGTACTTGTCCGGGAATATCGGCAACCGGGCTGCGACCTGTTTCTCGATCTCACCGATCGACTCGTTCAAAGCATTCAACTGCTCTGCTTCGAAAGTGCCGGTGCACACTCCGGCGCCCAGGTGATTCAGGGTCATTCCCCGAGCGGGCGTCATGTCTATCAGCTTCGAAAAACTCCAAGGCATCCCGATCCCGCAGGCGGATTCCACGATATAGATGAAATCCTCGCCCCCCGGCACATGGGCCTTCACAGATCCGAGGGAGAAGCGCCAGTTGCCGTCCGTCGACTGGCCGCACAGCGTAAGAACGTCTGACTGCGGGTCGTACACCACCCAGACTTCAGTCAGTTTCGGTGCCAGCGCCCCCGCTGGTATCCCACCAGAACTGATCTTGAATGCCTTCAGGAGATTCCCGACCGTCACCTCTCCCTGGCCGTCCATGGAAACATCGAAAGGCGTCACAAACACAGCTGTACTGAGCGCATCCGGTGACGTACTGTCCGGGCTGGGGAGCGCACGCCTGGCGTGGTTCCCATCCTTGGCCGCAACCTTGCCCGCGGAAGCCATGCGCAGATGAATATTCTGACCGAAAGTCAATTCAGCAGCTACGCCCGCGAAAGGCGCCAGGGCGCGCCCGTCCGTACGTGTCTCCAGGAGCAGCTGCATCTCCGTGAAGCCAAGGTTGGGAAGAAAGCCGATGTCGAGGTGGAGCCCCCCGGAATTGATGTCCTTGAGATCGCGGGGGAGCGAGATCTCAACTTCGACGCCAGCCACCTCACCGTCGGCCATCGGGAATCTGGCCTTTACCCGTTGACCATCCCACCGAGCTCCGGGCAGTCGCAATTTTCCGGCGAGAACCACGGTGTCGTCGGTTTCAGGATTCCCCTGGAAACCGGCTCCCGGGTTGGTTCCGAGACTGCCTTTCAGGTGATTCTGGAACAGTTCCTGTGCTGCGGGAATATCTAATCTACTGCCCGACAAGGCGAACGTATCCGTGCTTTGGTCGAGGCAATTCAAGAGATCTTCACGGGACAGACCGGTCATGGCACACCACCTCTGGGACGCGTCAAATCGGCTCCTGGTCGAGCGCCAGGCGAAGGCAGAAACGATCGCTCGGTCGAGCCTGTAGCAGTACTGCGTCCTAAGTCCCCCCGGAACGTACCTCCCTCGCCTGATAGTCCGCTCCGTTTGGGCGGTTGTTGTGGTGCGGGAGGGGGGTCGGGTCTGAGGCGACGTATGACCAGGCGAATAGCGCGTGGGCGAGCCGCGGTTGTGACGTCAGATGGTGTGGGCACGGCCGGTGTGCTGGTGGTTGGTTCGGCGGCGCGTGCCGGAGATTCCGGCGATCTTGTTACCGACGGGAGCGTATGTCATGTCAGTGAAGCTTTTTGATGCCGCGTTCTCCGCTCCACCGCACGGAGACGCGGCCGTGGCCAGCGGATATTTCCTCATCGGCAACCAGTACTACCGCTTTGCGTGGAACAGTTCCAGGAGTAAGCAGAAGGTCACCTACCAGGGTTTCGGCGCCACCAGATATCTGCTCGACATTCCCCAGGCGGCCGCGTCGTTCGGCGAGGGAGTGGACGCCGTCTGCTGCCTGGACCTGAGCACCATCTACCTGTTCAAGGGCGACCAGTGCCTGTGGGCCCGGATGGCCGGAGATGCCGATACCGCCGCCAAGCCGATCAGCACCGTCTTCAAAGGCCTTCCCGTTCCCTTCACCAGCAAGATCGATGCGGCATTGCCGTTCCGGGACGGCAACACCGTCAAGATCTGGTTCTTCTCCGGCAGCCAGTGCTGCCTCTACAACCGGGAGTCCCTGGCCCAGCACGTCGAGCTCTCCGGCGATACCAGCACGCTGTGGGGCCTGGCCGGTGACTTCGCCGCCGGCATCGACTTCGCCGTACCCGAACTCGGTTCCGGCGGTGACTTCCAGGACAGCGGCTACCTCTTCCACGGCAACCAGTGGATCGCCTGCACCCCCGGCACCCACAGCGTCGTCGGCACCCGCCAGACCGTCAGCGAAACCGACTGGCCCGGACTCGGCTCCATCGGCGCACGGGTCTTCGACCAGCCCGGCACCCACTCCTGGACCGTCCCCAGCGGCGTGAACCAGATCACCGCGAGGATATGGGGTGCCGGCGGCAGCGGCGGCACTGGAGGCGCCGGCGACGGCACGAGCGGAACAGGCGGCACCGGGGGCGACGGAGGCCTCGGCGCCTACTACGCCGGCACCTGCGCCGTTACCCCCGGGCACACACTCACCTTCACCGTCGACGGGCCCGGCAACACCACCAACTGCCCCACCGGCCTTCACGAAGGCGATTACGCCGGCGTCTGGGTCGGCAGCGGTGGCAACGGAGGCGATGGCGGCAATGCCTGGCAGGACCACCACGGCGGTGGTGGGGGCGGTGGAGGCGCGGGCGGTGGAGGCGCGGACACCGGCGGCAAAGGCGGCCAGGGCACCGAAGGCGGCCACGACGGCACCGACGGCAACGCGTCGTCCTTCAACTTCCTGGGCACGGTCATGGGCGGCCACGGTGGAGGCGGTGGCGGCACCGCCGGCGCGGGCGGAGGGGGTACCGCATTTGCCTACTCTGCGAACCACAGCATCTGCGCCGGCGGCGACGGCGCCAACGGCACCAAGGGCGGCTACTTAGGTCTCAGAACCAGCGGAGGAGAAGGCCCCGGTGGCAACGGTCAATGCGGGCAGAATCAGGGCGCATATAGGCCTGGTGCCGGCGGTGGTCATGGCCCCGGTGCGGGCGGTGCGGGCGGTGTCGGTGGCACGGGCGGTGTCAGCAGCGCCACCGGCGGCGGCTACTGCGGTGGGGGTGGGGGTGCCGGCAACGCCGTCGGCGGTGGCGCGGGCGGCGGTGGCGGAGACGGCGGATACAGCCACCCCCTGATGGACGTCACGGAAAACCAGCGCGGCCAGGGGAGCAGGCCGGGCGGCAACCCACCCGCCAACGTCGCCACCGGCGGCAAGGGCGGAACGGGCGGAACCGGCAGAGGCACCCGCGGCACCCCCGGCCAACCCGGCGGCCCCGGCCTCATCACCATCACCTGGGGACCCGCCCGCTGACCGCCCCACAGCACCCTGCCACCGGCTGAGGTTGTTCCTTGAGGGTGGACGGGACGCATGCGAGGGCGACCCTGGCACCACCCGCGCCGCCAACCGCGAGCTGACGGCTCGGCTCAACGTCACACCGACTGATCGCTCAGCCCGTGACCAGCCGAAACGCGGGCGCCCCGGTTCCCGGCCACTGCTCGGCCGGGAGCCGGCGCGGACGGTCTACTGGTATGGGGGCCTACTCCGCAGGAAATTCACGGTCAGGGTGTGGCCGCCGCGGCCCGGCTCGTCGCGTGCCCGGTCGTCGTCGTAATGCCCCGTAGAGCTGGGATCACGCTGACGTGTTCGCGGCGGTCGTCCGTCACGGCAGTTCCTTGCCGTCGGTGAGTTGGGCACTGATCGACTCATCGAGTTCGGTCATGGTGCGTCGGAAGGCATCCTCCAGATCCACCTCGTAGCGGTGCGCAAGAATCAATACCGACCACAGGCAGTCGGCGAGTTCATGCTCCAGCGCCGCCCGGCCGCCCGGGACATCTCGGGCACCTTCCTGAGCCATGATGAGCTTGGCCAGATCACCGACGTCTCCCATGAAGCCGAGCATGAACTCGTCTCGCGTCCACGCCCGTCCGCGCTCACGGCGGTTCAGTTCGTCGTAGAGGTCATGGATCCGAATCGCCTGCTTTTTCAGCTCGCCGAGGTCCACGGAGCCCGCCCTTCCGTTTCAACGTGTGGAGGTGATGGAGGATTGACCCTCTCGCTGGGAGCCTTGATCGTCAACGGGTGGCGATCACTCGCGCTCCCGGAACAGGTCGGGAACCCAGCGCCGTTGCAACTGGTCAGACGTGCAGTTCTCTCGTGCGTCACACACCACTCGGCCCGTGGACTGCCTTGCGCCGCACGGGCGCTTGACGAGTTTCCGGTTCGCCACCGCCCGAAAGGTAGAGTCCTGATGACGATCGCGCCCGCCACCTACTGGGAGCGGCTCTGGCACGACGGCCGCCGGTACCGCAAGGTCACCGGTGCCGAGACCACGCTCCTGGCCAGGCATCTCGGCCCCGGCCGCGGACGCCCGGCCCTCGACATCGGCAGCGGGGACGGCGCGCTCGCCCGCCACCTCCACCACCAGCTGGGCTACCGCACCACCGGCGTGGACTGCGCTCCCACGGCCGTCGCCCTCGCGGCCGCTGAGGACGTCGAGGACGTGGAGGACGAATCCGGTCCGGCTTGGCGGCTGATGGACTTCACAAGCGACGACCTCGGCAAACTGCCGGAGCCCGCGTACGCCGCCGTCACCTGCCGCCTTGTCTACCGGTGGGTGGACGACAAGCCGGCCTTCCTCGATCGCGTCCGCCACGTGCTCGCACCCGGTGGAATCCTGTGGGTCGTCACGGAGCTTGCCGAACGCCGCGAGGACACCGACCCCCTCAAGAAGCTGGGGATCACCGCCGCCGACGTCGAGTTCCTCACCGCGGGCTGGTCTGTCGTACGGACCGCCGACCTCGACCTGCTCCGCTGCTACGCCCTCCGCCTCTGAAAGCCTCCCTCGTGTGGCCACGCCCGCGCGCGGTGCAGCCATTGCTGGCGCGGCGACGTCGGCCAGCAGCCGCGAGGTTGTGGGGGAGGAGGTGACTGGTCTACACCGACATCAATCGCCTCAAAAGACACCGCGCCGTGGCCAGGAGGGACGACAAGCTGGCGGCCCGCTACGAGGCGACCGTCCTCGTCGCGGCCATCGATGAATGGCTGTGACCAGCGTCGTTGAGAGTGATCCAGTAGCGGCGCTTGACCCCGGCTTCGGTGCTGCGCACATCTTCGAGGACGCCGCCGTTGCTTTCGATGGTGCGCGCCGAGCCGAGGTTGCCGTCGTCACAGGTGAGGAGGACCCGGTCCAGACCGAGCGCCGGCGCCTTGAGCAGAACCGCGCCCAGCGCCCACGAGGCCAGTCCGCGTCTCCTGGCGGAAGGCCGAACGCTGTAGCCGATGTGTCCGCCGCCTTCCAACAGAAAGGCGTTCAGATAATGCCGGAGGTCGATGGCCCCGAGGTACGTCTCGCCGTCGACAATCCACCAGTGGGTAGCGTGGACGCGTCCTTCCCCGACAGGCAGCGACCGGTCCGCTTGCTGCCGCAGTCGCTCGGCCCATGCGGCGAACCCTTCCGGGCTGTCGAGGTCATCGTCACCAACCAGACGCAGGCCGGCCCCGTCCTGGTGAGCACCAGGCTGCCACTCGTCACGCGCCGTGAGCCACGAGGAATGCAGCTGTCTTGTGGGAGCGATCAGTTCAGCCATGCGAGGGACCATAACACCCGCACCCCCTGGGTGATCAGGCGCTTTCTACCAGATCGGGAGCCCGGCCCGTCGGGTGGGGGCAGGTGAGCCGGACCGGGGCGAGATCGCCTCATTCCGCCGCGACTGCTCACCCACTACCTCGATCCACTTTCGGTGCACGCCTTAGTGGGCCCCGCTCGGGGAGGACGCGTGCGGCGTGCCGGGGAGTCGAATCGTGACGAGGAGGCCGCCGGAGGGGCGGGGGGTGAGGTCGAGGGTGCCGTCGTGTGCTCGGACGAGGCTGTGCACGATGGCCAGCCCGAGGCCGACGCCGGCATGCTCGTCGGTGCGTATGCGTTCTGTTCCGCGTTGGAAGGGTTCGGTGAGGGTCGGTATCAGTTCCGGTGGGAGCGGACGGCCGGTGTTCTCGACCCGCAGCACGCTCGTGTCGTGCTGCGGTTCGGTGTGGACCGTTACGGTGCCGCCGGCGGGGAGGTTGTGGACGATGGCGTTCTGGACGAGGTTCGTCACCATCCGCAGTATGAGCGCCGTGGAGCCGACGGTCTGCGTTGTCTCGCCGGTGATGTCGAGCGTGATCTGGCGCTTCTCGGCGAGGGGAAGCAGCGTTTCGGCGGCTTCTTCAGCAATGAGGGAGAGGTCGACGGCCTCGCGGGTGAAGCCCCTGCGGTCGGCGCGGCTGAGCAGCAGGAGGGCCTCGGTGAGGTCGATCGCCCGCGTGTTGACAGTGCGGAGGCGTTCAATGAGTTCGCCCTGGTCCCGCGTGGGGTCGTTGCGGGCGGCGTCGAGGAGTGTCTTGGAGATCGCCAGCGGGGTGCGCAGTTCGTGGGAGGCGTTCGCGGCGAACCTCTGCTGTTCGGTGACGTGGGATTCGAGTTGTTCCAGCATGGTGTCGAACACGTCGGCGAGTTCGCGGAATTCGTCTTTGGGGCCTTTCATGCGGATCCGGTGGGACAGCGATCCGTTCGCGGCCATCCGTGCCGCGTACGCGATCCGTGTGAGTGGTGCGAGCATCCGGCCGGCGAGGATCCATCCTCCCAGGAGGCCGAACACGAGGAGGAAGGCCAGTGCTGTGGCCGCGGCGGGGGCGAAGCCGCGCAGGAGGTCGGAGCGGTTGGGCCCGGTGATGATCACGGCGCCGAACGTCCTCTGGAGGGATCTGCGGTCGTCGTCCGGCAGCCAGCGCAGCACGAATACCCATACCACGGCCAGCATGAGAGCGCCGGCGAGGAGGAGGAATCCGGCGTAGCTGATGGTGAGTTTCAGCCGGGTGCTGAGCCCTGGGCGTCTATTCATGAGTGCTGCCGGGTTGGGCGGTGTCCATGCCGGTGTCGATTCGGTAGCCGACGCCGGGCACCGTGGCGATGAGCCATGGTTCGCCGAGTCGTTTGCGCAGTGCGGAGACGGTGATGCGGACGGCGTTGGTGAAGGGGTCGGCGTTGTTGTCCCAGGCCCGTTCCAGTAGCTCTTCGGCGCTGACGACACCGCCTTCGGCGGCGACGAGGACTTCGAGCACGGCGAACTGTTTGCGGGTGAGCGCGACGTAGCGTCCGTCGCGGAAGACCTCCCGGCGGAAGGGGTCCAGCCGCAGGCCCGCGATCTCGCGGACCGGGGGCCGGGCGTATGCGCGTCTGCGGTCGAGCGCCCTCAGCCGCATGACGAGCTCCCGCAGCTCGAACGGTTTGGTGAGGTAGTCGTCGGCGCCGAGCTCGAACCCGGAAGCCTTGTCCTCGATCCGGTCGGCAGCGGTGAGCATGAGGATCGGGATGCCGCTGCCGGAGGCGACGATGCGCCGGGCGATCTCGTCGCCGGAGGGGCCGGGGATGTCGCGGTCGAGGACCGCGAGGTCGTAGGAGTTGACGCTGAGCAGTTCCAGGGCGGAGTCGCCGTCGCCGGCGATGTCGGCGGCGATCGCCTCCAGCTGTAGACCGTCACGGACGGCTTCGGCCAGGTAGGGCTCGTCCTCCACGATCAGTACGCGCATGTCCGAAGCCTAAGCAGCACAACATATCGCCGACGTATGCAAAGACGTGTGCACTCCCGACACCCGACACGCGACTCAGCCCGCTGGTGCCCGCGCGGGGCGAGGCTGGTCCGACGGTGCTTCCGCCGTAGTGCGCCACCAGCGGCGCGACGCCAGCGCGGCCAGCACGGCGCCGGCGGCGTTGACCAGTACGTCGTCCACGGAAGACACCCGGTCCAGCCACAGGACGTACTGTGCGGTTTCGACCAGGACCGAGCAGCCCGCCCCGAGCGCCAGGATCCGCGGCACGGACGCGAGCGCCGCGAACCGCATGGGGGCGAAGAACCCCAGCGCCGCGAAGATCAGCAGGTTGCCGACGATCCCGCCCGGCCCCATCGTGACCAGGTCCCGCAGCGGTACCAGGCTCACCCGGCGTGGAGCGGTGCCGACCCCGGCGCCCGGCATCATGGTCATCCATAGGAACGGCACCGTCCCATGGACCATGCCCACCTCGGCCAGCGACATCCGCCACGCCGATGTGACGCCAACGGCACGCCGACGGCACGCCAGAGCCCACACCACCAGCGCGGCCAACGGCAGCGCGATCAATGTCATGAGCACCACGCCGTTGAACGTATCGAAGCAGCCGTGCCACCGCCCGGCCATGCACATCGGAGCGGACATCATGAGCGGCCGCCGCACGACGAACGTGGCGCTCGCCATGCCGAGGATCGCCAGGCTGAGGAGCACGATCCTGCGCGTGCGGCGGGGCGGTGCCGACAGGGATGCGTTGTGGTTCATGCCCCCATTGGAGACGGAGGGCCGTTGTGGTGACGTATGCGATTTTCGATACGCCCGCGATATACGGAATCCCCTCCATGGCTTTCAGAAGGTGGCCGACGCGAAGGCGTACCTGGCGAGCGACCTGTTCACCCGCGATGTGGTCGGCGGCCTGTCCCCGTTGCTGAAGGCGGCACCCGAGGTGCGCCTCTACGACACCGTCTGACCCTCCCAGAGCCATCCGGGCAGACCCCGCGCACCAGGCTTCGCCCAGCCCGTCATCGGCCCCGCGCAGCTCGCCGGAGCGATCGCGCCGCGGCGCCTGGCGAAGAAGACCGCCCGCACCTGACTCGGCATCGATCCCTTCCCCTCACCCCAACACCGACAGGTGGAGTCATGCGCGAACTCGAAGCGCTGCTACGCGAGTACGACCGTGCCCGCGCGTGCACCGACGAGCTGTGGAAAGACCTCACCCCGGACGAGGTGACCTGGCGCCCGCACGAGAACTCCAGTGCCATCGGCTGGCACCTCGGCCACCAGGCCCACGTCGCGAGCTCGGCCAGGCCACGTTCTCGGTCAACGGTTCGTGGCAGGGCGGCTGTCGGCTCACCGCGCAGACCGGCCCGCTGACCGCGGGCGGCGAGCGTGACGACAAGCGCGTCGCGCGTTACGTGATGAGGAGCGACGAACCCGCCCCGCTGCTGGGCACCGACACGGCCGTCTCACCCGCGGAGTACCTGTTGCAGGCACTCGCCGGCTGCTGCACCGTCACGCTCGCCGCCAACGCCGCCGCCAAGGGTGTGGAGCTGAAGAGTTTCCGCCTCGAGCTCGAAGGCGATGTCGACCTCCGCGGATTCCTCGGCATCGACCCCACAGTCCGCCCGGGCCTGCAACAGGCGCGCGTCCGCCTCCACATCGACGCCCCGGACACTCCCCGCGAGCAACTCGAGGAACTCGTCGCCCTCGTCGAGAGCCGCTCGCCCATCCGAGACACCCTGGTCAGCCCCATCGACGTCGTCACCATGCTCGCCTGATCGCGCCAACAGAGCGGGAGCTGAACCGATGGAAGAGGAACGACCGATGGTCGAGCAGGACGAGCGATTCGACGTGGTCGTACTCGGTGCCGGGCCCGGTGGCTACGTCGCCGCCGTCCGCGCCGCCCAACTGGGTCAGCGCGTCGCAGCCGTCGAGGAGAAGCAGGGGGCGTCTGCTGCTTCCATCCCTCGGCGGAGGTGATCGCCGAGGTCACGGGCCTGCTCGCGCCCGGCGACAGCCGACGCTGACCACACGACCGGGTGGTCGGCGCACTGGCGCCGGGCCGGAGTCGTCTCGTTCCTGCGCGACCGACTGAAAAGCCTCACCACCGACCGCGACCACAGCCCGGCGAGTGGATCCCGTCTCTCACGCAGAACTTCAACCCTGGCGCGGTGGAGCCGCCTTCGATGGCGCCACCGCGCAGCAGCATGTGTGAACACGCCCCTCGGTCACCAGCAATGAGACCCGCACCACATCATTCGCCACCGCCCCTTGGCCTTGCTGGGGGCCGGGCTGCGTCCTGCTAGTGGCCGATGTTGTCCAACTCGGCGAGTTCCTCGTCGGAGAATGAGAGTCCCGCGCCGACGACGTTCTCGCGCAGATGCGCCACCGACGAGGTGCCGGGGATGAGCAGGATGTTCGGCGACCGCCGCAGCAGCCAGGCCAGGGCGACCGACATCGGGGTCGCATCCAGCCGGGTGGCCACGGCGGAAAGCGCCGTGGACTGCAGCGGGGTGAAGCCGCCGAGCGGGAAGAAGGGCACGTAGGCGATGCCCTTCTCGGCGAGATCGTCGATCAGCTCGTCGTCCTGGCGGTAGGCGAGGTTGTACATGTTCTGGACGCACACGATCGGCGCGATCGTCTGCGCCTCGGCGACCTGTTCCGCCGTCGCGTTGCTCACTCCAAGGTGTCGGATCAGGCCCTGCCGCTGGAGTTCGACCAGGGCCTCGAAGGGCTCGGCGAGCGAGCCGGGCCGGGTGCCCTGGGCGTCGCCGAGCCGGAGGTTGACCACGTCGAGCGAATCGAGGCCGAGGTCCTCAAGGTTCTCACGGACGGCGCGGCGCAGGTCCTCGGGCTGCCGGGCGGGAAACCAGCCGCCCTGCTGATCGCGGACCGCGCCGACCTTGGTCACGATGTGCAGCGACGCGGGATAGGGGTGCAGCGCTTCACGGATCAGATGATTGGTGACGCGTGGTCCGTACGCGCCGGCGGTGTCGATATGGGTGATCCCGAGGGCGGCGGCCTCGCGCAGGACGGCGAGCGCACCGTCGTGGTCGGCGGGCGGGCCCATGACCCCGGGGCCGGCGAGCTGCATGGCGCCGTAGCCGAAGCGGGTGACGGTCAGATCGCCCAGGGGCCAGGTGCCGCCGGGCAGTGGAGCGGAGAGTGTGTTCATGCCTGTGTCTTTCCTGCTGAGCCGGATACTGCAAGAGGGCTGTCTTCCACGTGGTGCGCCGTTCGCCAACGGCACTCCACGTCCGCGCCGGCCACCGACGCGGACTTCGCTTCGCCCATGCCGTCGATGTTCGCTTGCCGACGAGCGGCGCATCCAATACCGACACGGTGCCCTGTCATACCCGGCAGGTATCACCGGGCTATGCTGTGTCCGTGGACACCTTGGAGACCCGCGAGCTGAGGTACTTCATCGCCGTCGCCGAGGAACTGCACTTCGGCCGCGCCGCCGAGCGCCTCGGTATGGCCCAGCCACCGTTGTCCCGGGCGATCCAGCAGCTCGAGCGGCGCCTCGGCGTCCGCCTGCTGGAACGCAACCGCCGCGGCGTCGCCCTGACCGGCGCCGGAGAGATGCTGCTGCACGAGGGCCGCGCAGCCCTCGACGCGACCACCGCCGCCGCTCGCCGCACCCGCCGCGCCGGTGGCGCCGACAGCCCGGGCGGCGCCCGCAACCGCCTGGTGCTGGCGGTGAAGGCCGCCGCGTCCCACGAGCTGCTGCACAAGCTCCTCGACGCCTACGCGGCCGAGCCCGACGCCGCCGAGATCGAGGTGCTGCCGAGCGGCACGTGCGAGCAGGGAGAGATGCTGCGCGATGGCCGCGCCGATGTGGCGCTCATGCACGCGCCGTTCAACTCACTCGCCGGGTTCGACAGCGAGGAACTGATGACCGAGGGCCAGATCGCTATTCTGCCCGCCGGGCACCCCCTCGCCGCGCACAAGACTCTGTCCCTGGCCGACGTCGGCGACATCCCCGATCTTCCGCTCGCCCGTTGGTCCCGCGACGGCACGTACCCACCCGGCCCGGGCCCCGAGATCCACGACCAGACGCAGCTGGCCCAGCTGATCGCCCTCGGACGCACCGTGGCCGTCTTCCCCGACTCCGCCCGCGCCTGGCTGTGGGCCGAGCACACCGCCGTCCCCCTGACCGACGCGCCCCCCGTCGTCACCCACATCGCCTGGCCCGCGCACAGCCGCTCCCTCGCCCTCGCGGGGCTGATCCGCACAGCCACGCGGCTATGACCCTCTCGTGCCTTTCATCGTCGCCGTCACCCTGATGACACATCGCCTGACCGCCTGCCTCCACACCCCACCGTCGCCCGCCCACGGGACGGGCGGGGCCGCGAAGCCGTCACGGCCCCGGCGGGCGAGGCGGCTCCCGGAACCCCTTCTGGGCCGCTGACCAGCAGGTATGCCTTGGTCAAGTTGGCCACGGCCACGACGAGCCGATGATGCCGTACGGCATTGCCGCATCACCCGTCGTCGATGCGTCCTTGTTGCGCAACGGGCGCAGGCCGCCGGCCGGCTCGGGGAGCTGGAACGAATGGCACCCGAGCATGTTGATGTGGTGCCGTACAAACAGTGAGAGGCGGGCACGTCCTCGTCGCGGACATCGGAGTCGTCAGCGCGCAGCTGGTTCAGCGCGGTGCCCATATGCCTGTGTCTCCAGTTCTGGCGCTTGGGAGATGGAGTCGTGACTGTGCGCGTTCGCCGGGAGGCAGGGACTGCGTGAGGTCAGGGCCGCAGGAGCCTGACCGCAAGGAAGCACGGAGCCTGGTGGAGTTTGTTGTAGGCCGTTTCGTCGAGTTCTTGCAGGCCAGGCTTCGGGCGAGGCTCGATGAGTCTTTCAAGCATGAATCCTGCGGCCAGCAGCTCGTTCAGGAACGTTTCCAGCGGCATGCGTTGGTAGTGGATTGCCAATGGGCCTCCGGCGAGAGGGCGGTCAACCCAGTCGTCGGCGTAGTACGAACCACCGAATTTCCGCCAGTCAGCCGTCGGGTGGGTCGTCGAGACCAGCAGCCACCCGCCTGGGCGCAGGACGCGTCGTAGCTCGCCGAGGAGACGTGGCCGGTCGGCGATATGGTGGAGCGTCAACGCGCACATGACTCCGTCGAACGATGCGTCGTCGATGAAGTCCAACGGCTTCTCAGCATCGTGCATGCGCAGTTCGGCCCGGTCGCCCAATCGCTCCCGCGCGTGACTCAGCAGAGTCGCGCTACCGTCGATTCCGACTACCTCGGCACCACCCGCCAGGAGTTCGGCCGCGTAGTGCCCGGCCCCGCAGCCGACGTCGAGAACCTTTGGCCCGGCAACGTCCCCCGCAAGTGCGAGCATCGCGGGCCGGTCGGTGTGCGCGTTGTAGGGGCTGGTGTCGGCGTTCTTCGCGAAGTAGTCGCCGAGTTCGTCGTGGTAAGCGGTCTCTGCAGGCATCGTGACAGCATCGTGCCGTTGGCTGCCAACTGCGAGCGGTTTTGTGCAACCGGAGGGCGCGTCCCATCAACGGCTGCCTCGACTTGGGGTCCGACAGTGGTGGGCTTGTTTTCAGCTGTCGGCGGCTCCCCGAGGACCCCAGCCTGTTGTTGACCTTGTGTGATTCCCCGGGGCGCATCGGCTCGATGTCCACCCGGTCTCGTTGCGGACCCCGGTGGTGGTCTTGTCGTGGTAGTCGAGAGCGTCCGCGACGACGGGGGTCGGGCGATCTGATCGCCCTGGACAGCGCGCAGGCCGCCGAGGCCGCCCGGATCCTCGGCGCCTGCCGCGTCGTCGCGGTTCACCACGACGCCGGGCCCACTTCACCGAAGGCCGCGACGAACTGGAGGCCGCCTTCACCGCCGCCCGCCTGGCTGACCGCTTGGACGCGCACTGGGCGCAGCGCGCCTGAGCCTGAACCGTCGTTCAGGAACCGATACCTCGTGCTGCCCCTGGCCTTCGCCGATCACCTCGCCCCGAGAACGCCGTCCCCGCTGTCGAGCTGTATCACGAGCGGCTCCGCCCCCTCACCCGCTCTCGCCGAGCCTTACGTCATGGTCAGCGTCGGCGTCCTCGCGGCCGACGATGAGAACAAGGCCTGCGCCTTCTCCCACGCCACGCTCCGCATGTTCACCAGCTGCTCCTTGGCAGGGGCAGCCGCCGGCTCCGACGGCTCGGCGGCAAGTTCCAGGGCCTGGGCGATGTACCCGGCTAGGCGCTGTTGGCCGCCCACTTGTGGGGCACGGGTCACCACGATGTTGCGTCTGCCGGACAGCGGGCCGGATCGCGGAGGCAGCGAATTCCACGTTCTGCGCCCAGATCAGGCCGACTTCACACGGCGACCGGGGCTTTGATGGCCGGGTGGTGCTGGTAGTCGAGCACTTCCACGTCGGAGTAGACGTATTCGAAAAGCGAGTCGGCTTGGCGCAGACGCAGCCGCGGGAACTCGAACGGGGTGCGCGAGAGCTGCTCGGTCACCTGCTCGACATGGTTGTCATAGATGTGGCAGTCACCGCCGGTCCAGATGAAGTCACCCGGTTCGAGGCCGACCTGCTGCGCCACCATGTGCGTGAGCAGGGCATAGCTGGCGAAGTTGAACGGGACGCCGAGGAACAGGTCCGCACTGCGCTGGTACAACTGGCAGGAGAGCTTGCCGTCGGCGACGTAGAACTGGAAGAAGGCGTGACACGGCGCGAGAGCCATATTGGTCAGCTCGGCGACGTTCCAGGCGGAGACGATCATCCGGCGGGAGTCCGGGTCCCGGCGCAGAGTGTCGAGAACCTTGCTGACCTGGTCGATGTGCCTACCGTCCGGGGCGGGCCAAGAACGCCACTGTGCGCCGTAAACCGGACCGAGCTCGCCGTTCGCGTCGGCCCATTCGTCCCAGATGGTGATGCCGTGCTCATGCAGCCAGCCGACGTTCGAGTCGCCTCGCAGGAACCACAGCAGTTCGTACACGATGGATCTGAGATGCACCTTTTTGGTGGTGATCAGTGGGAACCCCTGCGAGAGGTCGTAGCGCAGTTGGTGCCCGAAGACACTTCGGGTGCCAGTGCCCGTCCGGTCGGCTTTGGCCGTCCCGGAGGTGAGTACCAGCCGCAACAGGTCTTCGTACTGGGTGTCCGCCACAGCCGTCGAGTCTACTGGCCGCTCACAAGGCGCACTCGACTGCCGTGTCTCCCCGTGTGCCGGGGCACGCGGGAGCCAGACCCACCCCCTTCACATCTCGGCGCCACCGAAGTCGCAAGGAAGCCCGGTCCTGGGGATCAACCGGGACCAGCGGCGACCACGCAATGAGACATCGCGGTGTACGCCGCTCCGGGCAGGTCTGTCCCGTGGCTCTTCAACCTGACCTCGAAGGCCGGACAACCATGCGCTGGACGATCCCACCCCCGCGCTCCGGACCGCGACCAACACTGACAGCACCAGCGGCGACTCACGGTGAGCAAAGTTCGGCGGTGTGGTGCGGCCTGATCCGCCCCGTTCGACGAACCTACCCGCCGTGCTGTCCCGGACTGGCTCGACTGCCCGCCGCAGCCGTCAGCCGGGCACAGCCAGCCCGCCTGCTGATCACCCAGAAGACCGCCGCCTCGCTCGGCCCGGCAGGCATGCCGTGGACCACCCGGGTCACCCGCAACCTCACCGCCACCCTCGAACGGCTCCGAGCCGACCGCCAGCCTGAAGAAGCCCTCGCCCCCGTCACCGGCATCGACGAGACGTCAGCCATCAGCTACTCGGCATCGGCACGGCACGCGTGCTTCCGGATGGTGCTGCGGAACAGTCATCACAGTGAAACTCGCTCGCTCTGATGATCTCCTTGAAGAGATCCTATAGACATGGAGTTCCTCTGCTACCACCGCGACCGGCCCGGCTCCCTGCCACTGCGCGACGAGCTACTGGAAGAGCATTGGTCATATATGGACCAGTACGCGAAGGAGATGATCGCCCGGGGCCCGACCCTCGCCGAGGACGGCGACACCCCCACCGGAAGCGTGCACATGCTCGACCTGCCCGATCCAGCCGCTGCCCGCGCCTTCGCTTTTGACGAGCCGAACTACCAGGCCGGCGTCTACCGGGACGTACTCCTGCGACGGTGGCGCAACACCCTGGGCCGCACCATGTGGGACTTCCCTGGCGGCCGGGCCGGCGGCAACCGGTACCTGGTGATCGGCCTCGGCACGGGGCAGGCCGCTGACCTCGCCGCACCGCCCGTCCGGGATGACCTGATCGCCTACGGGCCGCTGCTGTCCGACGACGGCGCCACCTGGCTCGGCACGGCGGCACTGGTCCGGGCGCCGGACCCGGACACGGCCCGCGCCATCCTGACCGCGGGCCGGTACGCCGACATTGAGGTGCACAACTGGCAGTTCGGCGGGCGACCGTCATAACCCGAGAATGTCCGACCGACATCAGCGCCGAAGCCCGAGGGTGGCGTCCCGGGCGGCAAAGGCGGCGTTGCGTTGAGCGGGTTCACGCCGCAAGGGCCGACTCCAGCCTCCCGCCCCGCTGCGCGCAGGGACGGGAGGCCGCCCCTCGGCTCCGCTGTACGGCTCCGCCGAGAACGTCCCGAGGGGGCGATTGCCTGGACAGCGGACGATCCGGCCGGCCCGAGACTGTCCCTTACCTCGGGCACGACGGTGAGAAGAACACCCGAATCGGCATCAGCCACAGGAGCCGGCAGTCGGCGCCTGCACAAGTGACCAGCCGGGCCGGCCCCGCCCAGGACGGAGTGGTCCCGCTCACCTGCAACGAGATCCAGCGGCTGTTCACGGCGTTCGTCGTGTGGCCCGTGCGCGACGCGGCCCACCGGCTCGGCTGGTCCGTCTGGCGACGCCGTCATCAGGCCCGGGCCCAGGCCAGCCGTTACCGGCCACAAGCCGCCGCTCAAGCGTGGTCGTGAATCAGCCGTTCCCGACCGACCACCGGCGCCCACTCGCGGACGCCGAGCACCTCGACTCCGGGCGTGCGGTAGTACGGATCGGTTTCAAGCAGGCGGTCCAGCTCCCCACGTTCCGTATCGAAAACAAGTAGCGCACCTGTGTCGTCTGCCCACGGACCTGCGGTGACGAGAAGGCCCTCTTCATGAAGGCGCTGGAGGAGTACACGATGCGCGGGGCGTGCCGCGAGGCGCTCTGAGGTGGCGGTGAATACAAGTTCGACGATCAGCATGCGCCCGAGGGTAGGTTCTGAGGATGCCGGGATCTGTATCAGGCGATACTGCAGCTGCGGCGGAGTGGCGCTCACTGAGCGAGATTCCGCTGTTGGCCGGGTTGTCGGACAACCAGTTGCGCACCCTCTGGGATGATTCGCTTGCACGCGGCTACCCAGCCGGACATGCGCTGCGCAATGCAGGTGATCCTGCGTCGCATCTCGTGCTGCTGCTGCGTGGTCGGGTGGCCGCCACCGCTACCACGCGTTCGGGTCGGGTCGTCCGCTTCGGCCAGTGGGCCGGCCCTTGCGCGCTCGACAAGGTTGCCGTGATCGATGGCCACGGACACACCGCCACCCTCACCTCGCTCACGCCGTGTTCGGTACGGATGCTGCCGCGTGACCGCTTCCTGAACGTAATTGACGATGCACCTTCTGTCCGTAGGCATGTACTGCGCGTTCTCGCCAGCCAAGCGCGAAGTCACCAAGAAAAGATCACCATCACTGCGACAATGCCCGCAGAGGCCAGGCTGGCGGTTTGGCTGCTGAACGAGGCCGCATCAGATGCAAGGGGATGCATCTCCTTGCCAGGTACCCAGAAGGTCTTGGCCGACCTCCTGGGTGTCACCAGGGTGACGGTCAACCGTGCACTCTCCCGGCTCCGCCGGGACGGCCTGATCGAGGTCAATCGCCACACGATCACCATCCTTGCCCCGGAGCTTCTCGAATTGCGAACCCATGGTTAAGGGACGCGCGGCGGGGAGCCGTAGCAGTGGAAGGGAAGCTTGTGGATGGTGCGGATGCAGCGGCCCGATCAGCAAGATCACGTTCTACGGCTGGAGTATTGGGCGCACTCATCGCGATAAGGGCCGGGCAGTGCCGTTTCGGCGTGGGGGAGGGGGAGCCGTGGGCGCGCCATTGTTCGTAACGGCCACCATCACCGGGCCGGCGGTGTATGTGAGCCGTATCTCTGCTCTGTCTGCGGAGGTGTGCTTGGTGACAGTGGTGAGCGTCTCTTGCATGATGCGGTACGTCGCGAAATCCGCGCCCGAGCTGAGCGCTCTGGGTTTGCCCTCGCTGGCGACGGTCACCCTGATTTCCGCGTTCTGAGCGAGGTTGCGGATAAGGCTGCGTCGGGTTGTGGCGAACGGTTCGGGGTCCTTTTGCCACGGGCCAGAAGCGTGCCCAGGGCGATCAGTCCGCCTGCCCCCAGGGCGTCGATGACGACCCAGGTCACCCGCCAGTGTGCGGCAGCCGAACTGGTCGGCAGTTCCGTCGCGATCAGGCACAACCAGGGTACGAGGAAGACACCGCACGCGATCAGGAACCGGCCGATCCGCCGAGTCCCTGCTCGACCCGACCTCACATGAGCTCCGATGCCGGTACGTTGCTCCACGGGTACCTCGCCGTGGAGAGGCATCAGTGCCTCTCGCCACTCGGGCATCTGCTCCGTCAGTAGCGGGGCGATGCGCCCGGAGAACTGGCTCCTGATCGTCTTGAACGCAGACTCGACCTGCGGCACCCCTGTCCCGGTCTCTCGGGGGAGGCCCCAGGTCGCTCGATAACGCGCTTCCCGGACTCGCGCGGTCTGCAGCGGGTGATGCCGGAGTGATGAGGGGATCCGAGTTCTCTGGTTCCGCCTCCTGGGGAAGACGCCGAGTACGGGCGCCGGGACGCCCCAGCCCGTTGGGCCAACAGACGGGACGCCCCGGCGTCGTGCTCGGATTTCTACTGCGGGCCGTAGACCTCGAGTTCGACGAGACGCGAGTAGTTGCTGCGGGCGAAGTGGATCAAGACGCGTACCGCGTCGGTCTGTTCGGCGGGGAACTTGGTGACGACATGCTCCTCGGCGTTGCCCACGACCTGCGCGACGGTGCGCCAGGTGTCGCCGTCACGGACCTGGATGTCGAAGTCCCGGATGCCGTTCGTGGCGGCGGGCGTCTTGGTCCAGAGTTCGGCCCGGTCGACCGTCTGGACCGTCGGCCACTCCACGCCGTACCAGTCGGGGAAGACGTCCCGGGTACCGTCGTTCCAGCCGGTCAGGGTGTCCCAATGGCTCTGGTCCTTGTCACCGTCGACGGCGCCGCAGAGCGTGAAGTTGCCATGCGTGGAGGAGGCGATGGCCTGCTCGCCGTAGGCGAGGTTGGCCCCGGGCCCGCGCTCGGGCATCGGCTGGACCGTGACCGGGACGACCTCCTTCTGCTTGCCGCTGGTCACGGTGACGTCGTACGTCCCCGGTTTCGTCCCGCGCGGAACGAGAACGCCGAACGACTTGGTCACCGCTTGGGCCGGGTTGTTGGGCGGCAGGTATGTCTGGAAGAGCGTGTCGGAGAGGACGAGCGGCGCCTCGGCTTTGAGAGTGGCGTCCGCGAAGACGGGTTCGGTGCCGGTGTTGGTCAGGGTCACCGAGATCGAGGTGGGCAGGCACGGCAGTTCGCTGGCGGACACCGCGGCGGGCGAGGCCCACATCACGACGTTCGAGCGGGCCTTGCCGACCGGGGCGGCGACGGCGCTCTCCGCGGGAGTGGCGAGGGTCACGCCGGCGGTCAGCACGCCCGCGACCGCGGCGGCGGTCAGGGTCTTGTTCATGGTCGTTCCTCTTCTCAGGCCTGCTGAACGGCGGCGACGCCGCTCTCGACGGCGAGCTTGGTGCGGGTGCTCATGGTGCCTTCGGGCACCGTGACCCGGTCGCAGACCCGGAACTCGGATATCCAGCGGTCCGGCGTGATCTCGCAACTCACGTAGCCCCGCTGGAAGTTGCCGAACTTCATGTGCGGGTTCTCCTCGAGCAGCACCCGCCCGCCGGCGTCCAGGTCCTCGCCGTCCCGCGCCGAGGAGATGGAGGTGCCGACGAACTCGGTGGCGACGACCTTCGAGTCCGGGTCGGTGAAGTCGAGCGCGAGGTCGCTGACCACCGTGCGGTGCAGGTCGCCGGCGAGGCTCACCACGTTCTGGATGCCGCGCTCGTCGATGCCGCCGAGGAGGCGGTCGCGCGATGCGCTGTACCCGTCCCAGGCGTCCATCGGGACGCCCACGCCGGGGCCGGAGACCGTGTCGAGGAGAGTGATGGCGGTCTGGTGGCCGAGGACGTTCCAGGTGGACTGCGACGCGGTGAGGCCGTCGAGCAGCCATCTCTCCTGGGGGAAGCCGAGGATGGAGCGGGTGGGGTCGGCCGTGGCCTCGTTGGGCGCCTTGATGCCGTCGCCGTTCACCTGGTCGTTGCGGTACTGGCGGGTGTCGAGCATGGAGAACTCAGCCAGCCGCCCGTACCGCAGGCGGCGGTAGAGCTGCATCTCGGGGCCGGTCGGGAACTGCGGTGCACGCAGCGGCAGGTTCTCCCAGTAGGCGCGGAACGCGTTGGCCCGCCGGACCAGGAACTCGTCGGGGGGCGTGCTGCCGGCGTACCGGTCGGCCCAGTTGTCGACGACCTCGTGGTCGTCGAAGACCGCGATCCACGGGGCGGTGTGGTGCGCCGCCTGCAGGTCCGGGTCGGTCTTGTAGTACGCGTAACGCTGGCGGTACTCGTCCAGGGTGACGGTCTGACGGGTCCGCAGCGGGTCGTCGTCGCCGGGGCGGACGCCGCGGTCGTTGCCGAACTCGTAGATGTAGTCGCCGAGGAACAGCACCACGTCGTGGTGGCGGGCGGCCAGGTCGCGGTGGGCGGTGAACCAGCCCTCCCAGATGGCCTGGCAGGAGGCGAAGGCGAGAGTCATGCTCGGCAGCAGCTGGTCCGGCGCCGGAGCCGTCTTCGTCCGGGCGGCCGGGCTGACGAACCCGCCGGTGCGGAAGCGGTAGTAGTAGTCGCGGGCAGGCTGGAGGCCGCGGACGTCCACATGGACGGAGTGGCCGTACTCGGGTGAGGCCTTCGCCGTACCGCGCTGGACCACCCGGCTGAAGCGCTCGTCGGCAGCGATCTCCCACTGGACCGAGTAGGTCCGCCGATCCATGCCGCCGAAGGGCGCCAGCGGGTCAGGGGCGAGACGGGTCCACAGCACGACACCGTCCGGCAGCGGGTCGCCGGAGGCGACTCCGAGCGTGAACGGGTCCTGCTTGGTGGCGGAGGTGGTCGCGGCGGTGGCGGGGCTGATCCCGGGCAGCATGCCGGAAAGAGCGAGCCCGGCGGCGGCACCCGTGACTGTGAGGAAGCGTCGACGCGTCGCCGCGCTCAGCGCTGGAGGAAGAAAAGGGGAGTGTTCCACGTGCGTGGACGTTGGCGGCGCCAGATGAACAACTGAGAAACTTATGGTGACGGTACTGTCAGGACTTCAACACGAACTGGCGCCGGAGAGGATGTCCTCTTCCGGAGGCGCCTCTCCGTCAGGAGCGGGCGGTGGTCGGCAGTACCGTTGGCGCGATACGTGGCCGGCCGAGTCTGTCCATGGCAGATGTTCAGGTGGGAGGGGGAGACCGCGCCTTGGACCCCGGCCTCCACCGATCCGCGTCGGTCCGCCGGGCCGCACCGCCTGTTCAGCGTGCCCATTCGAGTCCGAGGTCGGCCAAGGCATGGAGTTTGTCGGGAGTGAGCTCCCACAGCGGCTCTTGGCGTTGGACAGGAAGGCCAAGCCGGTGCCTTTGAATTGGGCGGTCGCGCTCTGGCTGTCGGGCAGGGCGACCCACTCCGGCGGGCCAGGCCTGTCCGGCTCCGGATCGTCGGGGCCGACGGTGTCTGTGACCGTTATGCGACGGGTGTGTCGCGGGCGTGCTTGATCATCATCCGTGCCGTGACGCGGGCCGGTCCCTCCAGCGTGGTCCAGAAGGCGTGCGTCGACACGCTGCTGGCCAGCTCCAGCTCCAGCTCCAGCTGCCGCTGTACTTATGCCTGGTCTTCCTGGGGCCAGCCCTCGCTCGCGGGAGGTTCCCGCGGGCGCCAGATGTCCGGGTCCTTGAAGCCGCCGTGTGCTTCGACCGACCTGGTCAGGCGGTCGTACAGGGTCGACCGTGCGGGGGTGGTTTCGTGGAGTTCTTGCTGTGCGGCGAGCAGGGCTGCGGGGAAGTCAGGTCTGACCATGGCTGAAATGATGTGTCTGTTCGAATTCGTGGGCTGAGCCGGCGCCCGGAGTGTCGCCCGGAGGTGTGACTGAGCGCCGTAGTCGGAGGGTTCCGAGAGTCGTACTTGGCGGGGGCCCGAGCCGACGCGCGATAGGCGCCACATAGGCAAGCCTGTTGTCACTCGGATTGGGCGCCCGGCAGAGCTCGTCTGCACGATGGCGAAGGCCTGACCGGTAGACCATGGCCAGGCCCTCACCCCTTCAGGTTTCGGGGGTGAGGGCCCTGGTGCTCAGTGGACTGGCGTCCAGTGCTTGAAAGCGTCGTCCAGGCCCGGGCTTTCGGGGTCGTCCCAGATCAGGCAGCCCCACACGACGCCGGGCACATCGGGGCCCATCAGGTCTGCGGGGCCTTCGGTCAGGGTGCGGTGGACGGCTTCGAGGTAGGCCGTGACCGACGGGTACTCGGGCTTCGACACCGGTTCGTCCACCAGGTTCCACCGTCCGACGCCGTCGTCACCGGCGTAGTGGCCGTGCAAGGGTTCTGCCTCGTCCCGGGTGAGCCACGGGACCACCTGGGCTCCGCCCCACCCGTCGCGCCGGCCGTCTGCGGGGAGCCTCAGGCCCAGCGCCTCGGCGGGGGAGAAGATCACTCCGCCGGGCAGGAACGCGCCGGATCGACCTCGCCCTCCTCGTCCGCCTCGATGAACTGGTGCCGCACACCGCCGCACAGCCGCCACAGTGCGGCTGGCTCCGCGGGCAGCCCGTAGCCGAGGCGACGGTGCAGCCGGGAGTCGGCGGTGGCTATCTCCTCCTCCGTCCCGGGCGGCAGGAGGGAGGCGTGGGAGACTGGGGCGTTCTCGGTGAGCCACGCGGTCAGGGCCTGCCAGGCCGCTGCGACCCGCTCCGTTTCACCATGGGGTTGAACAGACATGGGGCCAGTCTGAGGGGTCACCTGGACAACTGGCACCGACCGACGTCATGACGCTCGCCACTGCTCAGGGCGCTGCCGCCAAGCCGCCTTCCGTCGACGCGCAGCGGTCGAAGACGACTGACGGACAACATCAAGTGAGACAACCTTGTGGAAGTGCTGCTGAGAGACAACACCAGCTGAGACTCCGTCGAAGATCCGTCTCAGCCCTCTTTGCATCACCCCTGATCACAGTCTCGGCCACGGGCAAGATCAAATGAGACGGGACAGGTGCTGCGTACTGGACGTGGCTGACTCGGCGCAGCTCGATCACGATTGGCGTCGTCTGCTGGCTGGCGCTCGTGTATGTCGCTGCCCGGCTGCGCACGGTGCTTGGCCGACCGGCCTGGCGTCGGCGCTGGGAGCGGATCGGCGGCTGGATGTTCATAGCCCTGGGGGTTGGGGTGGCCGCCACCGAGTGCCGCCCGCTAGGACCGGGTCGCCCTCGCGCACTCGTCCCCAGAGGACTCGGCCCGCCCGACCGGCGCGCTGCGGTCGTACGGGTCGACCTCCGTGCCGGCCTCGTCCGCCTGGCGGTCCGTGCCGAAGGGCGGGGTGAAGTAGCCCGTGGGGGCGCCGCAGCCGCCGTTGGTCATGTCGTACTTGTACGAGACGATCGAGAACGTGCCCGGCTCGGTGATCACCTTGTCAGGGTCGTCCCAGCTCAGGATCAGCTCGCGCCGGACGATCGTGCGCACGATCTCGTCGTCGCCGCCCGCGTCCGCGCGGGTGACCGGGTAGACGAAGGTGACGTCGGCGGTCACCTGGAGCGCGCCGCGCTCACCCTCCCGGTAGGTGAGCCGGCCCCGGGTCTTCACGACGTCGCCGACCAGTTGGGTGCGGGAGGGCTGGAAGCGGCTGAAGAGGAGGAGGGGGTCGTTCTTCTCGCTCGGGGTTCGGAAAGCGGTTTTCAGAAGGTCTTGGACGTCCTTCTGGTGCGGGTTGATCAGTGCAATCGCCTTCTCGGGGCGCTCGCCCCGCAGCACCCCGCGGTCCAGGCCGGACGCCACGAGGAAGTCTCGGCTGCGGGCGAGGGCCCGCTCGACCTCGGCCGCGCTCATCCAGCCGACCGCCCCGGCCTTCGGCACGGTGATCCCCGCCGCTCCGCTCGCCCAGCGCGCCGCCGGCGAGCCGCGGAACGGCTCCTCCAGGGTGGGCTGTTGGGCCGCCTCCGCCGGGGGTGCCTGGGTCGGGCGGGCGGTCTCGGCCGCCAGCGGCTGGGAGTCAGTGCCGGCGAACAGGTCCACGATCTTCCCCGGCGCGAGCGCCACCACGAGCAGCACCAGCAAGGCCAGCAGCCCGACCACGTACCAGCCCGTGCGCCGCTTGGGCCGCGCGGGCGTGTAGCTGCGCCAGCCCTCTACGCCGCGGCCGGGATCCGCGCGCAGCCGCTTTGCCACGTCGCGGGCCCGCGCCGACGGCTCCTTGGGCGCGTCGGCGACACCCGCCACCGACTCGCGCAGAAACCGCTCCCACTCCTCGTCGGACCTGGACGAGCCGTCCGGCTCCGTACCCGTGCCCATCCCCAACCCCCTGGCAATCAGTAGAGCGCGGCCCACTCACCTGGGACGCGCCCGAAATAATGACACAGAGCGCTGACAACGAGGTCGGCTGGGCAGGCGGATGTCCATGCACGTGGTGCCGTGCCCAACGACGCTGCTGTGTCCGGGGCACCCGCTCAGCGGGGCAGCGGCAGGACGCCCTGGAGGACCAGCTGCCGCTCGTACAGGGTGGGCATGGCCTTCATCTGGACGCCGGTGCGCAGCGGCTTCACAGAGAAGCGGAAGCCCTTGATCGGGCCGTGGCAGATGAATCCCGTGGGCATGGGGATCCCGATGCCGTCGGGAGACACGGTGAAGCCCAGCCTGGTGTAGAAGTCCGTCAGCTCCGCCTCGTGCGTGGCGAGCCGTACAACACATCCCGGCTTCCCCGCCAGGTGCGAGCCCACCGCCTGCTCCGCATCCGCCTCGATCTCGTCGTCTCTTCCTGCCCCGTTGCGGGGCCGCCTGGATGGTGGCCGGCCCGCGGCAATGCCCGGAGGGCAAACTGCCATGCGTCATCGCCGCTATCCCTCGCACACCACGAACACCGAATGGGCCCTGATCGAGCCCCTGCTGCCGACTCCGGCGGCCGAGACCCGCCGCGGCGGCCGGCCGGAGAAGTGGCCGCGGCGCGAGATCGTGTTTACCGACCGCTCAAACGTCCATGATGACTTTGACCTTGGACAATGCGTGGCGGACGGCGAGCTTGTCATATCTCGTTGCCACGGCCCGGTGCCTCTTGAGGCGATTGATCCCACACTCGACCACGTGACGCTCGCAGTAGTCGGTCTTGTCGAACTTCGGGGGGGCGTCCACCTCGGGAGCCAAGCCTCCGCTGGTTCCGGACGCGGTCTGCGAGGACCGGGGTGGTTGCCTTGATTCCGCGTCTGCGCAGATAGGAACGGTTCCGGCGGGAGTCGTACGCCTTGTCAGCACGAATTCGGTCAGGTCGCTTGCGTGGTCTTCCGGGCCCCAGACGGGGCACTTGGATCGCCTCCATAACGGGCTCGAACTGCGGTGAGTCGCCACGGTGCCCCGCAGTGATCAGGATCGATAGAGGTTTCTGTCTCTGCTCCACTGCGAGGTGGTCCTTGGTGGTCAGTCCGGTGTGGGAGTGGTCGTCGGTGGGTGGTGGCGTTGCTCGGATTGCGCAGCCGCGTCGTGACTGAGTCGATGAACTTCTGTCTCTGCTTGAGAAGAACCCGATAAGCCTCCGCTGCGCGGTCGTACCGCGTGTCGAACTCGTTGCGGGCTTTGGCATTCCCGATTGCTGTTCGCACCGTGTCCACATCGGAGAAGACTCCGGGAGGGGCGGCCTTGGCGAGTTCCGCGACACGATCGGCGATATGCGGCGCGGGGGCCCCTGCCTTGAGCGCTTCGTCCTGTAGCGCCTGGATCTCCTTGACCCCTTCGAGGACGGCCCGGTATTGCCGGTGCTGGGCGCGATCGCGGTCGCTGTCGTCGGCGTCACCGTCCGCCCGCTCCTCCAGCAGCTCGAAAGTCCTGAAGCTGGCGGGGACGTCGGTGCGAGTGGCGGCGCGCAGCGCGGCACAGGTGTTGGTGATCGCCTCAGCGCACGTGACGGGGTCGTCTTCGGAGAAGAACACCAGGCGCACGTTCTGGTATGGAATGCGGACGGTGGCCGGGGCGGTGCCCTGCGGGTCCTTCGCGAAGGCGTCCACGGCCTCCAGGAAGGTGGTGACGGCGTCCAGACGTGGGCTGGTGTAGGCCGTGTGCCAGGACATGCGGGCGGTGCGATGGCCGGTCCACAGGGCGAACACGGACGTGACGAAGCTGGCTGCGACTGTGGCCAGCGGTACGTATTCGGAGGCGGTCATGGGATGAGCGTTGCGAGTCCAAGGCCAGGTGCCGTGGAGTTTGAGTGAATTCAGAGGTTCCCGGCACCGGTTGGATGCCTCGGAACCATGGTCGTGCTCGGCGCGACGAGGGGGCCTGGGTGCTGCCGAGGTCCGAGGTCGATCTGTACGCGGCGATCCGCCGCGATGCCAGGACCGGTATGTCGACGCGCGTTGTCATGCGGAAGTGCTGCGTCGGCTATGGGGTTGTGCAGAGGCCTCTGGTGTCGGCCCTGCTGGAGCCGCGGAAAGTTGAGGCCGCGGGCGAGGCCTGGCGGACGGGGGCCTCGTGGTCAGCGATTGTGGTTGAGTCAGCAGCGCGGGATCAGATCGTGAACGCGGTCGAGGTTTTCGGCCGTCCGACCGCGGGCGAGGACGGCCATGCCGCCGTCGTCGCGCAGAAGGACGTCCTGGCGCAGAAACCATCGGATCCCGCCCTCCTCCTCACCGATGGGATACGCCGCAAACGGCAGCCGAACGGCGTGTTGCGCCAGCAGTTCGATGCTGTCGTCGTCCGGGTCGAGGAGGTCGCAGAACTCGTCATCGGCCTGTGCAGGGACTCGGATAGAACGATCTCGATGAGTTACGGGAGCTTTGCCTGTTCTTGGATCAAGGGTATCGCTAGCCGCTGTCCGTGTGGGTGGGTTGTTGGGTGTGGTCATGTGTGGAGTGGTGGTGGGGAGGAACGTGGCTGCGCAACTGGGTTTTGTTGCCTGGTGTCTTGGTGGCGGTGCGGGAGGTGTTGGGGGTTTGTATGGCGGGTGAACGGTGTTTGTGCTTCGAGGCGGTGGGCTGTGCCATACACCGGGCCAGATCCCGTGCTCGTGCTCGCGGTGGCGTTGGGGGGGCTGGTGGTGGTGCCGGAGGGCTGGCGGGTTTCGGGGCTGGCGGGTTTCGGGGCTGGCCGGGCTGGTACGAAGGGCGGTACCTCGTGGCTCACGGGGGAGCCGTTGTGGCTTTTGGCCTGACCTTGGCTGGACCCCGGTGCACGGCTGTCGGCGGCGGTTGTCAGTGACCGGATCTACTGTGAGGCCCGTCTTGCCCGTGTCGGGGGCGGGTTCGTCACAGGAGCGCCGGCCTGGGGTCGGCGTGGGTCCGAGGAAGGGGCGGCCGTGCGGCGCTGGGAGCTGGCTGGCGGGGGAGAAGACAGCCCGGTCATGTTCTGGGAGGTCGGGTCGGAGGGCGCGGTGGTGACTGTCCGTCAGGGGGAGGCCGGTGTGCCGGGGTGTACGCGGGTCGAGGACTGCGGCTCTGCGGCGGCCGCGGAGGCGTATGTGGCCGAGGCAGTGCGGGAGAAGGAACACGAGGGGTACGTGCTCCTGGGTGCCGGTCACACGCCGGGCGCCGGGGACGCGGGGGGTGCTGGGGGCGAGGGGAAAGCCGAAGTCGCTGTGGCGGCACCCGGCGAGGACTCTTTCACGCTGCCCGCTGCTTGGCGGCAGAGGCTCCGGCCGCGTTGGGGCGGTATCGCCGGGTACTCGCATGCCCCGCACGAGTCGGCTCTCGATTCCTGGGACAGGCGGCTCGCGGTGGCGAGGGAGGAGTGGACCGGTACGGTCCTGGGCGGGGCTGTCCCGGGCATTGCCCCTCAGCTGGCAGCCGCCGCACGCCGCTATCTGGAGGGGGTGGCGGATCCGGTCGGTGCGGCGGTTGTGGCGGTGGTCACCGACCGGAGGAAGTTGCTGTACGACGTGGTTGCCGATGCCTGGTATCTGCGGCACGGGCTGGTCTTCGCGGCCCGTGCCGCGGTGGAGCTGTTCGGGCTCGATCTCGAGGATGACCGGGGCCGGACCACCGGGCTGGCCGTCCTGGCCGAGGGCGACTCGACGCAGGGGCTGTGGTTGCGCCGGGGTGCCGCCGACCGGGTGCGGGCGCTGCTGTCGATGGCTGGTGAGGGCCGGTACCGGGAGGTGGTGGCGGCTCTGGCCGCGCACCGCGGCGGTGCGCGGCGCCGGATTGTGGTGTCGTATCTGGTTCCGGGCGAGACCGGCTGGGTCGCGGAGTGCTGCGCCGATCCGGGGGAGAGCGGCCGGGAGGACCGTGTCGTGCGGGCCATGCTGTTTGAGTCGCTGAACGACGGGGAGCAGTTGCGGGCTCTGCTGCGGGCGGGCGGTGTGTGCGCCTACGATGGCCGGCTCGCCACCGCGGCCACCGTCGCCGAGGGCGTGGGTCCGGCTGTTGCTGCGCTGGTGGCGGAGATCTGGCGGTACCGTACGCCTTCCTGCGGGGCATCGGCGGAAGAACAGGCGGGCATCCTGTTGGAGCTGCCGACGGACGAGGCGTTCGAGCTGTTGATGGCGCACGCGGACGACAAGCAGGTGCGTCCGGCGCTGCTGGAGGCGGTGCGCCGGTATCCGGTGCGCGCGGCCCGTCTGCTGGCGGGCCGGGCGGCGCCCGCACCGGGCCGCAATTCCTTTCTGCTGGGCCAGTTGCTGCTTGCGCATGTCGCCACGCACGGTGAGCTGCTGGAGTCGCGGCTCGCGCGGTTCCCGCCCAGGGCTGCCGGGGTGGTGGGGGAGCTTCTGGGCCCGGCCGCTGCCGACGCCTCCGCTGATGCGCTGCCCGGGCTGCTGGTGAGCCCGCCGTGGACGGGCAGGCGGGCGGTGCCGGAGCCGGGAACGGTCAAGGGGCTCGTGGCCGGGGAGGAGACCTGCATGCTGTGGCAGCCGGGCGAGCGCGGGGCGTGGGCTGCCGCGGTCAGGGAGCCCGGGCGGCGGGTGCGGCGCCGGCGACACGAGCCGTATCCCGACGTCCGGACCCTGCGGGAGCAGTTCACCGGCCTTGACAACTATCGTCTGGCCGCCCTGTTTGCCGACGGCCCGGACACGTACCGGCCGCTGCTGGTGCTGTGGACTCCTGAGCACATGTGGGAGCTTGTCAGGGAGCTGAAGCCGGTGGCCGCCCGATGGGAGGAGGACGCGCTGCCGGCGCTGCTGCACGCCGCGGCGCGGCAGCCCGCTGTGGCCGGCGGGCTGCTCCTGCCCTATCGGCAGCTGGAGGTCGCGCGGCTGATGGCCGACTGGTTCGTGCGGCTGAAGTCCGTGGCGGCCACGGCCCGCGCCTGGTTCGCCCGGCACGGCGCGGACGCCGCCGTGCTGCTGGTGCCCGATGCCGCCGGTCCGGCGGGTGCTGCCCGCCACGGCGCGGAGCACGCGCTGCGGGCCATCGCCGCCACGCACGGCAAGGACGCCGTGCTCGAGGCGGCGGCCGGTTATGGTCCCAGGGCGGTCGCGGTCGTCCGTGACCTGCTGTCGGCTGATCGTCTGGAGCTCGCGCTGCCGTCGAGGATGCCGGAGCCCGCTGCCTGGGCGGCTCCCCGGTTGCTGCCGCGGGTGCTGCTGCGCGGCCGGGCCTCGGCGCTGCCGGCCGAGTCCGTGCGCCATGTGCTGACCATGCTGGCGATCTCCCGGCCGGGCGCGGTTTATACGGGTGTGGAGGTGGTGAAGGAGGCGTGCGATCCCGAGTCGCTGGCCGCGTTCGCGTGGTCCTTGTTCGAGCAGTGGCGGCTGTCGGGGATGCCGGCCGGGGGAAGCTGGGCGCTGCATGCCCTGGGGTGGTTCGGCGACGATGAGACGGTGCGCCGGCTGGCGCCGGTCCTGCGGAACTGGCCCGGTGAGGGAGCGCACCAGCGGGCCGTGGAGGGCCTGGACGTGCTGGCGGCCATTGGCAGTGACGTGGCCCTGATGCATTTGCACGGGGTGTCCGAGCGGGTGAGATTCAAGGCGCTCAAGACGCGCGCCAAGGAGAAGGTGGAGCAGGTGGCGGCCGATCTGGGGCTGTCCGGCGAGGAGCTCGCCGACCGGCTGGTGCCGGACTTCGGGCTGGATGCCGGCGGCTCGGCCGTCGTGGACTACGGGCCCCGGCGCTTCACCGTGGGCTTCGACGAGCAATTGCGGCCGTACGTCCTGGACCGGGAGGGCAAGCGGCGCAAGGACTTGCCCAAGCCGGGTGCCGGCGACGACGCCGAGCTGGCGCCGGCGGAACGCAAGCGGTTCATGGCGCTGAAGAAGGATGTGCGGACGGTGGCCTCGGACCAGGTGCGCCGGCTGGAGGGCGCGATGGTCGCGGGCCGCAGCTGGACGGCCGGCGAGTTCCGCGAGCTGTTCGTCTCCCATCCCCTGCTGTGGCATCTGGTGCGGCGGCTGGTGTGGCTGTGCATCCCGACCGGGGCTTCGGAGAGGGCTTTGTACGGGACCCCGGCCGTCAGTGGCGCTGGTGCGGTGACGGCGTTCCGGGTGGCGGAGGACCGCACCTTCGCCGACGTACGGGACGAGGAGTTCTCGTTGCCCAGGGACGCCTCGGTGCGGCTGGCGCACCCGCTCCACCTCGGCGAGGAGCTGACGGGGTGGGAGGAGCTGTTCGCCGGCCACGAGATCCTGCAGCCTTTCCCGCAGCTCGGCCGCGCCGTGCACCGGCTCACGGAGGACGAGGCGGCCGGTGACCGGTTGGAGCGGTTCGAGAACGTCACCGTGCCGACCGCCAGACTGCTCGGCTTGGAACGGCGTGGCTGGGAGCGCGACGAGCCGATGTTCGCGGGTGTGCAGTGCTGGCTGTCCAAGCGAGTCGCGAAGGACCGCTGGATCATCGTCAGTCCGTCGGAGGGGTTCACGATCGGCGCCGTCGACGTGTCCACCGAGCAGTCGCTGGAATTCATAGGGCTGTCCGAGCAGCCCAGTGCGTGGAACCCGCCCGGGGAGCCGTCCAGGCTCGCCTTCGCGGAACTCGACCCGGTGACCGCGTCCGAGCTGCTCGCCGACCTCACGGAGCTGGTGGCCCGGTGACGACGACGCACCACACCGCACGGCACAGCTCGGGGACGGCGCGGCCGGTACGGCGCGGGAGGACGTAGCCGGTGCGTGCGTACGCCGGCCCTCACACCTGCGACGTCCGTCCGCTTCGGCGCAGGGGCCGCGGACCAGAGGGACTTCCTCTGTCGTCCCGCGCGGCACTCCACCGGCGCGGGCGCGCGATGGTCCCCGGCGTCGCTGCCCGGCCAGGTTTCACGCGGGCAGGGGATACGGCTTTGATCACTTGCGTTACTGGCTGCGCCGTCGCCAGGTCGTCCCGCGCGTCGCCCGCCGCGGCGTCGATACCTGTGGCCGACTCGGTCGGCACCGCTGGGTGATCGGGCGCACTTTGGCCTGGCTCACCGGCTGCCGCTGCCTGCACGGCCGCTATGAGCGGAAGGCCGAGTACTTCCTCGCCTTCACCGGTATCGCCGCAGCCCTCATCTGCTGCCGCCGCCAGGCAGATTGATGTGCTCTGAGAGCAGCTTGATCGCAGGCTGGTGGTCGTAGCGCTCTGCGACGTCCATGGGAGTGTCCCCATACGGGTCGTGCAGCTCAGGGTCGGCCCCGAAAGCAAGCAGGATCGCCGTGGTGTGCACGGTCAGCGGCTGACGGCTCTGCAGGGCACCGTCCCCCTCCACATCGAGTGCATGGGTGAGGAGCGTCGCCTGTCCGAAGACCTTGTTGGGATCGGCTCCGTCCGCGAGCAGGCGGGCAAGGGTCTCGGCATCTTCGAGTTCAACCGCACGATGTGCCGGAGTCCGGAAGAAGTCGTCGTCCATCGCGTCATCCAAGCGCGTGGTTCGGCTTGCCGGCCACCAGCTTTCTCAGGCGCATCCAACGCCAATCGAGACACCCTTTTCACCGCCGATTCAGAACCTCGACTGCTGGCAGCGGCGCGCGGGACGGTCGTCTGCAACTGTGCGCAGTCGACTCGGCGGGGGAGGCCGCGATGACGTTGCGGTTCGTCGGGACGGACCCGAACACGGGTGGCGAGGGATCACCCGCCGTGTGGGCGGCGGAGGAGACCGCGCACGTGATCCTCCAGGGAGAGGAGGCCGCCGTCCTCCTCAATGCGGTCGGTACCACCGAGCGGGGGCCCGGGGCACGGGGCGGGGATTCCCCTGCACGGACGAGTGATCGGTATCCCGGCCCGTATGGTGCCGGTCCTGTGGGAGGCGTGCGGTGCCGCTGAGCACCGTGACCTTCGCTGAGCTGCTGGCCGCCACCCGGCGAAGGCGCCGTCCATCTGGAGACGCGCGACTCCTGCGCGGTGGGCGACGAGAAGGAGGACTACGGGGAATTCCTGCGCACCGGCGTCGCCGGACCCGACCCGTCCCCTGTCGTTCTGGCCGCGGTGGGTACGGCTGGTCACCGGCGCGGTCGCTCGCGGGGTGATGATGCGCCGTGCTCGGATTGTCTCCGAGCCGGTCACCGGCTGCATCCGCTACGAGCACGCCATTACTCCCGTGAACCTCCAGGGCGGCGAGGACGTCCGCTGGCTTCCAGTTCTGGCTCCCGGGCGGGCGGATCGTGCAGTTCCGCCACTTCACTGGCACCGGCACCGGCGACGCCCCGAGTGTCCCAGTAGGGGTTGTGTGCCGGTACTGGTTTGCCGCCGTGTCGTTCGAGGCTTTCCGCCAGGAGGTCCGGCTCCGGTTCGTCGAGGTGGATCACCAAGGGGTCGTCGCGTGCCGGACGCGGGTCCGTGGGGGGAGGGGGTGTGGGGCCGCGGGTCAGCTCGAAGTGCCACGCGGCGTGGGGCCGGCCGGCCATCAGGGGCGGGTGGTCACCAGGGGTACCGTCCGGGGTATGCCGGTACAGGATGCCGAGGCCGGAGACCCGGAGCCTCTCCGCCGCTTCCAGGTCATGTGACGGGCAGGCGATGCGCACACGCGCGGTGGCGTTGGCCGGCATCCTGCCGCCTCCTGCCGCCTCCTGCTGGGGCTGCTGTGTGGTGAGAAGAGAACCGTCGCACCAAAGCGTGGTGAGCGGCGATCACGTGCCCATCGGGCGCTGGCCTCAGGTCTTCGTGCGGAGGGGCCCGGCACGGTGATCACGGTTGTCCGGTACGGCCCGGTGGCGCTGATTTCGGACGGGCATTGCCCGATTTTGACCGTACCTGGCCGGTATCGGCCTTACTGCTTGTCCTGATGTGCCCTGGATAATTTGGCGTCGTCGCCGCGCCGTCGGTGCGGCGCCTCGGTTTGGAGGGGCCCATTCTGCCCTCCCTTTCTCTCCGTACCTCTCTGTTCCTCTCCGCTCCATCGCACCAACGGGAATTCACTGATGGTCATTCACGCTCGTGGCACGGTTCGGCATCTTTTCCGGATCAACCGAAGACATCGTGGGAGACACACGTGAGAAAGCAGAAGCTGGGCAGCAGATCGGCCCGACGGGCGGTCGTGCTGGCGGTCGGCTTACTGATGGTGAGCGGCCTGTCGGCCACATCGGCCGACGCGGCGCCGTCCTCGGCCAACGCCGCGCCCGAACTGGGCGTCCGGTTCTACCCCGACGGAGACGGCCAGTGCGACGGGCCGACGAATCCGCCGGAGCGGTGGGTCACCGCGCCCGACTGGACCTCCACCATCCGCCTGGACACCGACAACCGCGCGGGCGGCTGCCAGCTGGCCTTCGGCATCTACGACCCGTCGAACACTCTCGCGGGCCTGAACGTCACCTACACCTGGATGGTGGAGCCCGGCAGCGACGAGAGCCAGTGCGAGAACGAGGGCACGCACACGATCCCGATCAAGACGTACAAGACATTCGGCGACAGCATCCGGGTGGACACCGACAACCGCGCGGGCTGGTGCAACCTCACCTTCGCCCTGTCCGGCCGCTCGGACATTCGGCTCGACGTGCAGTGGTACGGCGATGGCGGGCGCGATGCCTCGGGGCAGTGCAGGGGGTACATTCCGCAGGGCGGCTGGGACACGGTCGATGAGACCAAATCTGTGACGGTGGGCGACGACACGGACGGCCGCGCCGGCGGCTGCTACCTGTCACTCCGCCTGAGCCGCTCGTTCTAGGGTGCCGCGGACGGCCCGGGGTGCATGGGGGTCCGCCCCCGGGCCGTGTGGAGTTCGCCGCGGAGCAGGGCGGTCATCGGTTCATTGGTGCGGAGGCCTTCTGCCTCTGCGATGACCAGCACACCGTGGTCGAAACCCTCACCGGTGCACGGCGATGCCGCCCGCGCCCTGATCCGGTCCGCGATCGACGCCGCGGGGGTGAATCCGTGTGAGTGGGCGGTGGGGTGGCAGCGGGTGGGCGTCAGCGGGATCGCGGTGTGGATGTCCTGGTAGCGGGTGCAGGACGGGGTTGTGGTCGCTGTCATGGGGTGACCAAGCGGATGTTGTGGTGCGGCTAGCAGGTTGGTTCCTGGCTGTCATGGCTTTCGCTGTTCCTATGTGAGGGATGTGTGGGGTCGGGTGGGCTGGGCCGTGTGACGGTTCAGGGTGGTTCGGCGGGTGGGGCCGAGGTGGGATCGGCCGGGGGTGCGCCGTTGGCGCGGGGTGTGGTGGTGCGGCGGCTTCTTGCGGTGGATGGGGGAGGGGCGCTGTCGGGGTTGCATGTGCGGATCGCGGCGGAACTGGCGGGAGTGTCGGAGCGGACGGTATGGCGGTGGCTGGCCGATGGGCGCCGGGGCCATGTCGAGGCGCGGCCGCGGCAGGACGGGTTTTCGCTGAGTGACGCGTTGTGGGAGGTCCTCGCGGAGGCGGGCGGGAATGTCGCGGAGTTGCGGCGCAGGATGCTCCGGGCCCAGGAAGAGGGCGTGTTGGAGGGGTGGGGCGCGGAGTGTGTGCCCTCGTTGCCGACGTTGCACCGTGTGATCAAGCGGGATCTGGGTGCGGGCCGGGTTCTTGAGGTGGCCCGTCCGGCAGGGGCCCGGGCCGGGCTGGAGCCGAGCCGGTATGACCTGGCACTGGCGGATTTGGGGCTCGTGGACAGGGCGGGTGGTCCGCTTGTTGTCGACGGGCCGCCCGCCGACGTGCCGGTGCCGGAGGGCGCCGCGGATACGGGGGTGCGGGGCGGCGGTGTGCGGTTGTACGTGCCGGGGGCCCGGCTGGTGTCGACGCGGCAGGTGGCCGGTGTGGTGGAGGCGGTGGGGCATACGGTCGCGGCCCGGGGGATGTGCTGTGTGTACGGGGACACGGGCCTGGGGAAGACGGTCGCCGTCGAGCAGGCGTTGCATCTTCTGCCTGGCCGGGTGCCGGTGTGGCGGGCGGTGGCCGGGGTGGCGCCCGGTCTGCCGCAGCTGCGGGCCTCGCTGTGCGAAGCGCTCGGGCTGCCGGCGGGGGCGCTGCCGCACCGGGCCGGGCCGGCCAGCCAGGCTCTGATGCGGGCCCTGGCCGAGCCGGGTGTGCTGTTTCTCGATGACGCCCAGCGTCTGACGCCGCCGTTGCTGGACTATCTGCGGCAGTTGTGGGACGCGCCGGGCTGTGCGGCGGCGCTGGTGCTGTGCGGGGCGGGAAGTGAACGGGCTCTTGCCCGCGCTTCGGCGCTGCGCTCGCGGGTGTTGACCTGGCATCAGGTTGGCCGGCTGGATGCGTCTGGGGTGCCGCAGACGCTGAGCCTGTTCCATCCGGTGTGGGCGCAGGCGGATGCGGACGACGTTGCGCGGGTGGACGAGCAGATGGCACGCGGCAATTTCCGTACCTGGGCGAAGATCACGTCGCACGTCTACGCGGCCCGCGAGCGCGACCCCGCAAGGAGTGTGGACCGGGAGCTGATCGAGCAGGCCTGCGCGCGTCTTGGGCCCTATTCATGACGATCCGGGCGGCTCGAAGGGCTCGTGTACGGGGGCCTTCACCCGTTTGGACGAGGTGAGCGAATGCGGGCTCCATGGAAGCGGATGAGACGAAGGGGCATGGGGTGGACGGACAGCCGCTGGCGCCGCCGCAGGATCCGGCCGGTGTGCTGAGGGAGAAGTCGTTGACGGCGTTGCGGGCGCCGGCGGTGCGTCGTCTGTTGGCGCTGCGCGCCGAGCGGCGGCTGTCGCGGGAGCATGTGCGCCTGGCCGGGGAGTGCCTGGGCGTGTCGGAGCGGACGGTGTGGCGGTGGCTGGCTGAGGCCTCACGGTCACCCCGGGCCGCGGTCCGTCCCGGGGAACGCAGCGTTGACCGGTTCGAGATCACCAGGGAGATCCGGGTACTGCTGGCGTACTGGCGCGGCAACGCATCCGCGGTCCACCGCCAGTTGGTGGCCCGGGCCGAGACGCGCGGCCGTGACGGTCAGCCGACGACGGCGTCTGAATCCGCAGCCTCTCCCGCGGGCGCCCCGCCGGCTGCGGTGCCGTTGCTGGACCCGGTGCCGTCGCTGTCGACGTTCTTGCGCGCGGTGCGTCGTGATCTCACTGCGGGGGAGCGGGCCGGTCTTGCCGCGGGACCGGACGCGGCACGCGCGCACGACGTCTTCGGCAAACGGGCGGCCTCCTGGCGCAATCACGTGTGGGAGACCGATCACGTCCAGGCACCGCTGCTGGTCGATGCCGACGGCGACCTGGTGCGCCCGTGGGTGACCTGGTTCATCGACACCGCCACCAAAGTCATCACCGGCACCGCGATCACTCCTGGCGTTCCTTCCCGCGCCTCCGTGCTGGTCGCGCTGCGCGCCGCTGTTTTGCGTGAAGAGCCCTATGGCCCCGCGGGAGGGACACCGGAGCAGGTGCGGGTGGACCGGGGCAAGGACTTCCTGTCGACCACCGTCACTGCCGCGTTCGGCACGATGGGCGTGACGGTGAAGGACCTGCCCGCCTACAGCCCCCATCTCAAGGGCACAGTGGAAAACCTCAACCGGGCCGTCGACCGGATGCTGTTCGCGGCCCTGCCCGGCTACACCCTCACCTCCGCCAAGCCCCGCTCCGGCCGGCGAAGCAAAGGCGCGGGCCGCAAGCCGGAGACGTCCGATGCCATGTCGTTTCAGGACTTCACAGCGGAAGTGCTGGCCTGGACACACTGGTGGAACACCGAGCACCGGCCGCAGGCGCTGTCCGGCCGTACGCCGCTCGAGGCATGGCAGGCCGATCCGACTCCCGTCACGGACGTCCCCGCCACCGACCTGTGGACGTTCACCCTCGAAGACGACGGCCGCCCGCGGAAGCTGACCAGCCATGGCGTGCGGTGGCGCGGGCGCACCTACATCGCCCCATGGATGACCGGCCAGGCCGGCCGTCCCGTCACAGTGCGCTACATGCCGCACCACGATCACGAGATCGACATCTGTGACGCGAACGGCGGGTATCTCGGGCCCGCGCACCTCGCGGACGCGGCCACCCCCGAACAACTCGAGGCCCTGCGCACAGCCCGTGCGGAGCGTGCCCGACGTCTGCGCGCCGAGGTGAAAGCCGCCGAGGCACTGCGCCGACAGCGCTTCGCCCCGGCCACCACGGCCGGGCCGGCCCAGCGGCTGGGAGCCCTCACCTCCGCTCAAGCCGGGCGTGAACTAGCCGCCGTCGAGCACACCGACGCCTCGAAGCTGGCGCTGCCGGACCTCATCCCGCCCGCCGCACCACCGGCGGGGTGGCGCACACCCGCTTCCCTCGCCGCGCTCACCACCTCCGACCAGCCCGCACCGGCTCCGCCCGGCCGCGATCCTGCCCCCGCCCCGGACGGCCCGCCCGAGCCGGCTGAACACCCCGCCACCGACGCAGACGGAGATGCCTCGTGACCGCCGCGGCCACCTACCAGTACGTCGACCTCCCGGACGCGTCAGTGGTCACCACCCGCGCCCTGCTCACCGCTCGGGAGAACATCGGCGACACCGTCGCCGCCCGCGCCATGATGTGCATCCACGGCGGCGCCGGCTTCGGCAAGACCCTTGCCGTCAACACCTGCCTGCGCGAACTCGAACCCGGCGAGGACGTCCGCAAGATCACCTTCCGGGCCCGTCCCACCGCCCGTGCGGTGCGCTATGAACTGTTCACCGCGCTCGACCTGGCCGGTGAACCACCGCGCCACCCCAGCGAGTTCGACCGCCTGCTGAAGACCGCCCTGGCCGAACGCCCCCGCACCTTCCTCGTGGACGAGGCCCAGTGGCTCAACGGGGAGGCGTTCGAATACTTCCGCTACCTGTGGGACGAACCCTCAACCCAGCTCGCGATCATCTTCGTCGGCGGGGAGGGCTGCCACACCGTGCTGCGCCGTGAACCGATGCTCTCCTCCCGCATCTTCATCTGGCAGCACTTCACCCGCCTCACCCCCAGCGAAGTTCTCGAGGCCATCCCCCTGTTTCACCCCGTCTGGGCCGACGCCGACCCCGACGACATCACCTTCGCCGACCAGCACGCCGCACACGGCAACTTCCGCGCCTGGGCCCAGCTGACCGCCCACACCCGCACCGCCCTGACCCGCACCGGCCGCCCCCGCGTCGACCAGGAACTGCTGCGCTGGGCCTTCAGCCGCCTCGCCTGACCACCACGCCGCGATGCCGTCCGCCGCGCCACCGCCGGTCGCCGTGGTCATCGACCCGGGCGACGATGCGGTTCACACGCACACCGCCCTGGCCGCCCACCATCCGCCGTCCGGCCGGATCACCCTGCACCCCGGCCCGGGCACCACCAGTGAAACCGGCCTCGCCCACGACCTTCTCGCCGCCCTGGGTAAACCGCCCCTCCTCCCGGGGCGTTTCCCCGCCGGCCGTCAGCCCGCCTGGGAAGCCGCTGCCGCCTGGATGACCGCCCTGCCCGTGAACCGGCTGACCGTCCTGCGCGCCCACCGCCTCACCGCCCGCCGCACGATGAGCCTCCTGCAGTTGCGCGCCCTAACGGGTATCCACCTGACCCTGGTCTGCCACCGCCCCCACCTGCCCGCTGCCCTGCACCAAGCTCTGGAAAGGGCCGACTACGCCATCACCGCCGACTTCCAGGCCGCCCGACGCCACTACTACGGCACGACCGCTCCCGTACCCCAGCCTGCCGACGAGCCCGCCCAGCCGACAGATCGGTGGCTCACTCTGCCCGCACTGGAGCGCCTGGTCTCCTACGACAGCCCCATCCCCTGCACCGCCCCGTGCGCACCGCCGCCGATCGTCTTCCGGCACCGCCCGCCACCCGCACCTCTCACCCGGCGGACATCCCGGGAAGCCGCCCGGCGCCTGGCCGCCGCGACCGCCCATCCCCGCCTGGCCGCCGCCGTCGCCGCCTCGCTCTTCACCGGCGCTTCCTTCCATCAGCTCGCCACCGCCTGCCCCGGCGACTACGACGACGCCGCAGCCACCTTGACCCTGCACGACCGCGCCCGCTACACCGACGGCTGCGCCACCTACCGGGTGCCGCCGTGGGCGCGCGTCTTCCTGAAGGCCGCCGTGTGCTTTGCCCGGCTCGAGCCCGGCCAGGACCCACATCTGCTGGCAGGCCCCCACGACCGCACCCACCTGCTGCGCGTGGCCGAGGGCGCTAGGCTCCGACCGCCCCAGCCGCCCGCCGACCAGCGCACCGGCCGTATCGAGTGGGACTGGCGCGAACGCAAGGAAGCACAGCACTACGACGCGATGCTGACACGGCACCAGACCCCGCCCTCGCGCTGAGCCCGAACCCTGGTGCACGGTCAGCCGATGGAGAACTCGGCGAACTCCACATCGGTGAAGGCGATCCCGAGACCGTGGGCACGCAGGCCTCCGTCCCGGAAGTAGGCATGCCCCAAAGCACGGGCGAGGACCACCATCTGCTGCTGCTCGCCCCCGCCGGCGTCCCGGGCGGCGAACAGCTCGCGGGCCACTTCTCCCGACAGATACTGGGTGATCAGCCGTACTCGCGGATCGTCCGACGATCCTGCCGGAGCGGCGAATCCGAACCGCGCCCTGGTGTGGAAGACAAAGCCGTCGGCCTCGGCCCGGGCTCGCTGGCGGGCGCGTACCAGAGGCTGCCATCGTGCCCTGACGGCCTCGTCGATCAGCCCCGCATGCACAGCACTGGGGCGGCGGCGCATTCCCGGCCGGGTGGTGACCCACCTCTGTACCGTGCGCTGGGAGATCCCCAGGAGGACAGCTACGTTCTTTGTGGAGCCCTTCTGCGTCTTGAGTAGGAAACGTACAGCGGCGTCACTCGTGGGCACGGGACGGGTCAGCAACGCTCGTTCGAGTCCTTTGACGATCTCACCCATTCCCGCCCCCGAGCGTTCTGCCCCCGCGATGGCTGGTGCACGGCCGTCTGCTCCTCCAGATCTCTCACGCCATGCCGCTCCCTCCGGCCAGTTCAGGCAAAGCCAAGACGCCACCGCAAACCCTCGGCTAAAGACGGCTGAAGAGCTCGCAGCAACCGAAGCCCGAAGGCGCCGCCCTTCCAGGGCAACCGTGCCACCAACCGCCGTTTACGGAATCCGTACGTGTTTGGTACGCGAAACGTGCGCTTCACGCTAGGGTTGCGGGACAGGAGGTGCTGCATGTCCGAGCTGTTCGACGCGGTCGACGCGCTCATCGCGTCCCGCTCCCCGCTGCCGCCCCCGGCGGAACGCAAGCGGCTGCGCCAGGCGCACGGGCTGACGCTGGACGAGGTGGCTGCCGCACTGCAGGTGCGGCGGGCGACGGTCAGCGGCTGGGAGGCCGGCAAGACCGAGCCGCGGCCGCCGGAGCGCGACGCATACGCCCGCATGCTCAAGCAGCTCGCCCAGCTCTACCCCGCCAACGCTCCGGTGCCCCCTGAGGACAGGGCGGTCCCCGGAACGCCTGCCGTTCCGGCCGCTCCTGCGCCACCGGCAGCCGAACCGGCCCAAGCCCGCACCGCACCCACAGGCCCCGCTGCGGAGCCTGCGAACACCGCACTCCGCCCCGCCGCCCCTGCCGCTGTACCGCGCCCGGCGGCCACGACCAGGCCGACGCCGCGCGGTCCGGCCGCGAAGAAGGCCGCCCCCGCAGGCACCCCGGCGGGCGGCGCCGATCCGCGTTTCGAGAACGGTCCGCTCGCCATCGTCGACGTCGACGCAGATGGTCAGGTGCTGGCGTACTGCGTCGGCGGCCTGGTCCTGGACGTACCGGCGAAGTCGATTGCGGCCCTGGTGGAGTGGACGCTGCGCGAAGGGCTGCTCGGCCAGCCGAAGTTGTCCGGGCCGGGCAAGGACGCCGACCCGCTGATCGTGCTGACCGAGGCCGCGTGCGAGCACTACGGCCTGCCCGTCACGCTCACACAGCAGGAGCGCCTGGCCGGACGGATCCCGGAGGGCCACAAGGTCATCAGGCAGCTGACGCGCGCCGACTGGCAGCTGACCAAGCGCGGGTTCGGGCCGTGGGCGAGGATCTACCGCCCCGCGCAGGGCGCGGAGCGGGCATGCGTGCAGCTGTGCATCCCATCGTGGGACGCGCTCGACACCCGGCACTGGGCGAATGCGGGGCAGCTGCCACCGGCGGAACTCGCCCGGCTGCTGGGCACGTATGCGGCCCGCGTGATGACACCGCGCGGCTCCACCGCCGTGACCGGCCTGGAGCTGATGACCGCCCTGCACCCGCCCACCCGCGCCTCCGAACCGGATGCGACGGGCAAGCGACACTCCGAGCACAACCCCGGCTCGCTGGGCAAGGACCCGGTGGACTGCGCGCCATGCGAGGCACCCGACGGGCACCCGCTGCTGAAGGACCTGCCGCGCTTCCACCACCGCACCCCAGCCGAGGTCCTGGTGGAGGAGGCGTACGACTGGGCGCGCCCGCTCACCGACGCCGAATGCCTTCGCCCTCACCTGGTGGGCATCGACGTGAACATGGCCTTCGCCGCCGGCGCGAACGGCCTCACGGTCGGCCTTGGGGCGCCGACGCACATCAAGAACCCCGTCTTCGATCCGAAACTGCCCGGCTCCTGGCTGGTCGACCTGAGCCACGTCGACCTGTCCCGCGTGAAGCTCGCAAGGCAGTGGACGGACCTGGACGGCGAGCTGCTGCCGAGCCCGTTCACCCCGAAGGGCGAGGGCCCGGAGGGGCCAGCCTGGTACGCCACGCCGACCGTGGCCTACGCGGTGGAGCTCGGCTACGACGTGCGCCCGATCGAGGCGTACGTCCGCCACGACAACGGCCGTTACCTGGACGCCTGGTACAACCGGCTGCGCGACGCCTACCTCGCCACGATGGCCGACCTCGGCGTGCACGCGGACCTGCCGTCGGCCGACTTCCTCACGGCGATGGACGGCTACCGGCAGCGTGACCCTCAGCTGGCGGTCGTGGTGTCCGCGATCAAGGCGACGGTCAAGGGCGGCATCGGCAAGCTGCGTGAGCGCCCGCGCGGGGAGGGCTGGAAGCCCGGGCAGCCGTGGCGGGCCCTTGCCCGGCCCACCTGGCGCCCGGACATCCGCGCCGCCGTCATCTCCCGCACCCGCATCAACATGCACCGCAAGATCGTCAAGCACGCAGCCTTCACCGGGCAGTATCCGGTGGCCGTCCTCTCGGACTGCGCCGTCTACGCCTCCGACGGGCCGTCGCCGCTGGACTTCCTGCCCTACCGGGACGGCAAGCCGCTGCCGGGCGGCTTCAAGCTCGGTGTGAACCCGGGCCTGGTGAAGTGGGAGGGAACCCAGAGCGTGCTGTGGGGCGAGGGCGTCCGCGAGCAGTTCAACGCCCCGGAGCTCAATCTCGCTCGGTACATCAAGGACGGCACCGTCACCGCCCAGGACACCGGGGAGTAGGTAGAGCGCGATGAGCCTGTTCGGCAACGGCCTGGACGCCGCGGTGCACAAGGCGTTCACCCGTCCGGTGCCCAAGACTGCGGGCGCGCAGATGCGGTACCTGGTCAAGCAGCTCAAGGGCACCAAGCCGGTCGCCCAGATGCTGCGGATCTCCCAGCGCACCGTGGAGCGGTACGTGAAGGACCAGATCAAAAAGCCCCGGCCGGACCTCGCCGCACGCCTGGAGCGGGAGGTGAAGAAGCGGTGGCAGCCGCAGATCCGTGCCAAGGCGCGTCAGAAGGCGGCGACCACCGGCGGCATCGTCATCGACACCCGCGCTCGGATCGGCTACACCGCGCCGATCGGGACGACGGACGAGGACCGCCTCCGGCACTTGACCGTGGCGCTGCCGCCGCAGTACGCCGCCCGCCTCTTCGACGCCCAGGAGCAGGGCGCTACCGACCAGCAGCTCCAGCAGATCGCCGCCGAAGCGCTCAAGGAGGTGTACTTCCAGGACAACAGCCGCCGCGCTGGCCAGCTGGAGGAGGTCCGCTTCACCGGTATTGAGCACCTCGAGTTCGACCTGTAGATCCCGAACAGCCGCGGGCCCGTCGACCGCGTCATGCTCGGTACCGGCCTGGCCCACCCTGCCCGCACTGGACCGCTGACCGGCGCACCGTTGCAGGACGCTGTTGGGGACCGGGGCGCGCTCCCTGCTGTTGAGCGTCGGCAGGGGACGCCGCGCTGTGCGTTGGCAGCCCCACATCAGTGGGGAGGATAAAACTGCAGGCGATGCATCTCACAGGCGGCGTACGGTGAAGCCATGAGCGCGTCCGCTACGGGGCGAGAAGACGTCTCCTACCTCGTACCACTCTTCAGCGCCGCCGCAGCATACCGAGGCGACAACCACTTCTTCCTGCTGCCTGACCCTGTGCCGGGCAGCAGCCTGATCAAAGACGATGAACCCCTGAAGGCATGGGGCGCCGCCAAGTTCATCCAGTCCTCGTTTTCCGCTGGCCCGATTCAGGTTGAAGCCCTGACGAAACTCGTGGCCGTCGCAGGTCAGATCGATCCGTACAGCCCTTGGACTCTGCTGCGTGCTGCTCTGGAGAACTTCGCCACGGCTGTATGGCTCCTGCACGGCAAGGATCGGGACCAGCGCCGCCACCGAGTGCTCTCACTGTGGGCCGAAGACTTTCGTAACCGTGCGCAGCACGAGTCCGACACCAACCACGTCGCGGGCCCCAGAGGCAGGACGGGCCAAGAGCGCCGGGCGGAGGTCCAGCAACTGGCCGACAGCCTCGGTCTTCCCAAGCTGATGAAGCCCGAGGCCACAGGCATCATCAGTGAAGCCGCTGCGAGCGCTGGACTCGATCCCACCTCGACTCAGGCGCTGTGGCGTGTGGCCTCCGGCTTTGCTCATGGTCGCTTCTGGCCTAACCTCCGTGCTTCGGAAGTCCGCGGGGCGATGCCCACCACGAATGGTGGGTTCGTGCTGAACGTTGTCATCGATGACGAGCAGCTCAAGGACATGGCAGAGGCCTGCCGAAAGCTCTTGGAGCACACGGCCAAGCGGTACAAGGCACGCAGCAACTCGCTATGACACTGCAGCGCGAGACCCCGGGTGTTGCCATGACGGACCGGCGCCTCGTGCGGTCCGGTTAAAGGTTCGGCCACTTGCTATGTCCATTCGACGCCCAGTTCCGTGAGCGCTGCCCGCTGCTCCTGGGTGAGCTTGTCGCGGCGGGTCTTGGTGTTCGAGACCCACACGCCCAGCTTCACGACGACCGGCTCCGTCTCGCCGTCGACCGCGATCTGTTCACCGTGGCCGCGCGGCACCGGCCGCTCCGCGCCTTCCCGTTCCACCCACTGCGCGAGGGCCGCCAGGCCGCGCTGGAACGCCTGCTGCGCCTTGCTCGGGCCCTTCGTCGCACGGGGCGTCGTCGGGGCGGGAGACGGGGCCGCAGGGGCGTTGATGCCGAGCGCGGTCAGCTGCTCCTGCTGCTCGGGGAGGAGCTGCGCCCAGGTGCCCGGTTCCTGCTGCCGCCACCGCCACTTGCCCACGTCGTCGCCGTCGAAGACGACGCCCGGCGCGATGTAGGGCAGGACGCCGTCGGCGTCGACCAGGTCGGCGAGCACCCGGTAGTGGCGCTGCCAGTCCAGCGGCCACGGGCAGTCCCAGTCCGGGTCGATCTCCGTCAGCTGCGCCGCGCGCACGGCGGCCCGCTCCGGGTCCTTGCCCAGGCCGTTCTTCGCACCCTTCCGCCGGAGGTTGGCCATGTGCTGCCCGACGGGCACCATCGCCTCGCCCTCGCCCCACACCGCGTCCTGACGCGGCGCGAGGTGCCCGGTGGCCCGCCGGTACGACCGGAGCGCGGCGAGCTTGGCCTCCCACGCTTCCTCGCCCGGCTCCCAGACCATCCCGGCCTCCGGCGCGTCCAAGAGGACCTTGCGCCGGTCCTCCAGCTCACCCGCCCGCAGTGCCTTGCGCTGCTGGTGCACCCACCGCCCGAGGGGGAAGTCCTTCGTGACCCCGACCTCGACCTCCACGTCATAGGGCACGGCGTAGACGCCGGTGATCTCGTTCTCCGCCCGCCAGCGCAGCAGGGCCTGGTAGCCCTCCAGCCACACCAGCGACTCCGGCCGGTAGACCCGGGTGCGCAGGAACGCCGCGATCGTCGCCGCGTCGCGCGGGCTGGAGAAGTGCAGCAGCGCCGCTTCGGCGGCGGCCTGAGTGTCGTCCTGCTCCTGGTCCTCGCAGTCGCCCTCCCCGCCGGCCCCGACGATCTGCCCGTCCTCGTCACGCCGGACGTGCACCTTGCGCTTGCCGCTGGTGAGCGCGCGGGAAGCGAGCTGCTCGACCAGGCGCTCATCGTGGCTGCGCAGTCCCTGGAGCACGGCCACGAGCGGCTTGAAGCTGGCGGAGGCGACCATGTCGGTCGGGTCCTCGCCCGGCTCCAGGAACACCGGCACGATGATCCTGGCGACCTTGGTGGAGCCGTCCTTGTTGAGCCGGAGCGCGCGGCCGATGTTCTGCACGATCTCCACCTGCGAACCGCGAGTGTCGGCGAAGCAGACGGCTTCCACGCCCCGCTCGCCGGTGATGTCCACGCCCTCCCCGAGCACCCGCACGGACGCGAGGAAGGCGCGGTGCACCCGGCGCCCGGCCGCGTCGATGCCGTTGGCGAACTGCCTGAGCACTTCCCGGCGTTCGGCCACGAGGTGGTCGCCACACAGCCACGCCGACCACACCCGGTCCGGCGGGACATGGCGGCCGGCCTCGAGTTCGTAGAACTCCGCGTCGATGGAGGATTTCGGCAGCTTGTCTGCGGCGGCCAGGTCCTCGTCTGAGGCGTTGTTGAGGTACAGCTCGGCAGCGGTCTCCGGCAGCTTCTCCGCGAACGCCGCGGCTTCCTCCACCTTCTGGTGGAAGGTCATGACCGTACGGAGGTTGTATGCGGCTGCGTGCTCTAGGAGCGCCGTCTGCAACAGGGCCAGACGCCGGCCCCGCCGCGCCTCCTCCGACTCCCCGAGGACCGGCGAGGGGTCGCGGATCTCCAGGACGTCGATCTCGAACCCGGCGAGGATCTCGCGTTCGATCGCCTCGCTCAGACCGAGTTCTGCAAGCCACGCGCCGTACGTGCCCTCCGGGTCGTCGGCCATGGTCGCGATCTCCACCTCCTGGCCGTCCGCTCCCTTCTGTGGCCGGGCTGCGGCGAGGATGCGCGGGGTCGCGGTGAGGTAGAGCCGGAAGTCGGCGGGGATCCTCTGGTTGTCGTGGATCGCGGCCCATGGCCGTCCGAGGCCACCGGCGGTGCCGTGCGCCTCATCCACGATCGCGAGGTCGAAGCCCGCCATGCGCTGGCCGTACAGCCGGTCTCCGCCCGCCAGGGCGGCCTCCAGCGGACCGCGAACCTTCCGCTGGCCCGTCGGGTCGTCGAAGTCCTCGCGGTCCACGAGAGAGGCGTATGTGGCGAACATGATGACGGGCCCGTGCCCGGCCCACAGGGAGAGCCGGATCGGGTTGGTGGTGGTCCGCACCCCCAGCGACTTGAGGACCGCGTCGTTCTCCAGCGAGCACACCGCGACCATCGGGGCCCGGTGGCCCACCAGGCGCCACGCCTGAGCGGTCTGCGCGAGCAGGTCCAGGGTCGGGACGGTGACGAGGATCCGGCCGTCCGCGAACGACTCCAGCGCGCACGCGGCGGCCGTGATCGTCTTGCCCGAACCGGTCGCTGACACGATCGTGCCCCGGGCACCCTGCGGGGGCACAGATGACCTTGCAGGGAATCCCACCCACCTGCGAAACGCGGAGCGCTGATCTACCTGGTGTTCCTTGAGCTGAATCGCTGACATTTCTATGCCTCCCCGAGCGCTGAACTCTTGTGGTCTTTCAGAGGGCCGCGTGCGGAATGCAGGCCGCACCCAAGTCGTTCCAGATCGACGCATCCGCCTTGTGCCAGCCGCCCGGCTTTCCGTCCTTGAAAGGCGGCTTGTTGTCCGGGTCGTAGTGCCCGGCATCGAGCGTGCAGACGACGACATCCCCGTCCGCGTTCCGCGTCCGGGCCGTGCACAGACCGCCGGCCTCGCCCAGCGCCTCCAGCACCCGGCGCCGCGCCGTGGTGTGCGGGTTGGTACGCGGCAGCACGGTCTCCCGGACGAACCTCTCCAGCCGCACCAGGTCCGCCCGCTCACGCTGCCTCACATCTGCGATGTGTACGGTCAGTTCAGCGTCCCGGCAGACCGGCCGCCGCGCCGCCCCCAGACGCGGTCCGCGATGTCCACCAGGACCATGCTCACGGCCATCACGCCGTCATCCCACGCGTCTGCGGACACCTCGCCCTGAGAGGCCGGCGCCATACGGTCCAGCTCTTCTACCTCGCGCTGCGCCCCGGCGAGCGCTCCGGCCTCCAGCGCGGCCATCAGGTCGTCGGCCTCGCCCGCGGGCACGCCCTGCGCCTCCAGGAGCGCGATCAGCTTCAACCGGGCGTTCGCGCCCGCTGTCTGGTACTGCGTCACCCGGCGCACAAAATCGCTGCTCAGCCCAGGATCAGGTCCGGTAGATTCGTAGGTCATCTACGGTCGTTCCTCTCGGAATTCCGGGGAGGTTCCCGGGTGGTTGGGGGGTGTCCCATGTTTCCGCCAACGGTACATGCTGCATCAACCTGATGCACGCGGTACACTAGAACCCACACGAACGAGCGACCCCCACCCCCGTAGCCGGCCCGGCCCGGGCCAGCGGGCCCCAAGGTTCTGGAGGCGCAGCCGGAAGGACCGTCAGGCAGGGGAGCGCAGCGGACCCGTCCAGGAGCGCGAAGCGCTCCCCAACTCCCTTACTGGAGGCCCAACTAGCCGCACCTGACACCCCGCCAACCACGGCCGCGCGCTACGCGGCCAGCCGGGAGCGCAGCGACCGGCCCCACCAGTCCCCGAAGCGCAGCGCAGGGGACCCGCCCTCGCATCGCGAGGGCCAGCGGGAGCGCAGCGACCGCCCCGCTTGCACATCGCGCAGCGATGTGGTACCCGCTCCGCGGG
>NZ_JBIRPV010000020.1:0-126546 GCF_044332865.1 Streptomyces sp. NPDC021225
TTCACTACTTTAGCGGATTTCCTCCGGGGCTCATAATCGAGCTCCGGGGACAGAATTCCGGGCACGCCGAAATCCATCCCGATGAGGGGCCGTGCAGTAGTGGTTTGCCGCCGGTGCGGCGCGAGTGGCTGTCGAAGAACCGTTAAGGCTCCGTGGCAGCTCGGAGTACATTACGCATCGCCCCGGGGCGTGTCAACTTCATTCCCGGCGCGTCTTCTCACTCCAGGTCGCTCAGCCGTCCGCCGGCGTCCGGCTGGGTCTCCTCCACCCTGCGAAGGACCCGCGTCAGCATTTCGCCCAGCGCCCCGCGCTCGTCGCTGGAGAGGTCCTGGAGAAGATCCTCCTCGAAGACGGACGCCATCCGCATGGCCTCCAGCCACTTCTCCCGACCCTCCGCCGTGAGCTCGACGATGACGCGTACGCGGTTGGCCTCGTCGCGCTCGCGCGTGACCAGGCCCTCGCTCGCCATGCGGTCGAGGCGGTGGGTCATCGCGGCCGGGGTGAGGCCGAGCCGCTTGGCCAGGTCGCCGGGGCCCAGTCGATACGGGGCTCCGGAGAGGACGAGGGCCTTGAGCACCTCCCACTCGGTGTTGCTGATGCCCAGGGTCGCGGTCTGGCGGCTGTAGGCGACGTTCATCCGCCGGTTGAGGCGGCTGAGGGCGCTGACGACCTGCTCCACCTGCGGATCCAGGTCCTGGAACTCACGTTGGTAGGCCGCGATCTGCTCCTCGAGGCTCGGCTCTGCCGGGCCGGGGGTCTCAGGCATGCCGGGCAGTATGGCACGTCCTCATTCGCCTCGAAGTCCTTCGAGGTGTACTCTTTAGCTTCGAACTTTAGTGTTGAAGTCTTGAGGCTTCCACTATTCGGCTTCAGTCCCCTTCAGTCCTTCTTCTCGACCTAGGCAGGTGAGTGTGACCACCGCGATGGGCGCAGCGTTGCGCCGGATCCAGCTGGGGAACGCGCTGAGCGCGTTCGGCAACGGCTTCACCGTTCCGTTCTTGTTCGTCTATGTGGCGCAGGTGCGGGATCTCGGCGCGAGCACGGCGGGCATGGTGCTCGCGGTGTTCGCTGTCGCGGCGCTGGCCGTGCTGCCCTTCACCGGTCGGGTGATCGACCGGCGTGGCCCGCTACCGGTGGCCCTGGTGGGCGCCGTGGCCTCTGCCTTCGGGTCGATGGGGCTGGGTCTGGCCTCCGACGAGGCGTCCGTCATCGCGGCCGTGGCCCTGCTCGGCGCGGGCATCGCGGTGATCCAGCCCGCCCTCGCCACCATGATCGTGTGGTGCTCGACCACGGCCACCCGCTCACGCGCCTTCGCGACGCAGTTCTTCCTCAACAACCTGGGCCTCGGCGTCGGCGGGCTGCTCGGCGGACTGCTGGTCGACGCCTCGGACCCGTCGAGCTTCGTCCGGCTGTTCGCGATCGAGTCGGTGATGTTCCTGGTGCTGGGCGCGGCCGTGGCGACCGTACGACTCCCGAAGGTTTCGAAGCTCGACCCCGCCTCAGCCGTGGGAAGGCAGGCCGGAGGCGGCTGGCGGGCCATGCTGCGGAACCGGGCCATGGTGCAGCTGTGTGTGCTGGGCTTCGTGATGTTCTTCGCCTGCTACGGACAGTTCGAGTCGGGGCTGGCGGCGTTCGCGGTGGAGGTCACTCGTATCTCGCCCGCGATGCTGGGCGCGGCGCTGGCGGCGAACACGGCGGCCATCGTGCTGGCGCAGTTCGTCGTGCTCAGGCTGGTGGAGGGGCGGCGGCGCAGCCGTGTCATCGCGCTGACCGGTCTGGTCTGGACGGTGGCCTGGCTGGTGGCGGGCGCCTCCGGCCTGGTGCCGGGCAGCCAGGCCGTCGCGACCGGCGCGATCATCTCGGCGTACGCGCTCTTCGGGCTCGGTGAGGCGATGCTGTCGCCGACCGTCGCCCCGCTGGTCGCCGATCTTGCGCCGCCGACCCAGGTCGGGCAGTACAACTCCGGCTTCGCGCTGGTCAAGCAGTTGGCGCTGGCCGTCGGCCCGGCGGTGGGCGGCCTGATGGCGGCGTCGGGGATGTACGTGGCGTACATCGCGATGCTCGTCGGCTGCTCGCTCGGTATCTCGGTGCTCGCGCTGCGGCTGGGCAGGCGGCTCACGGCCCGCCAGGACAACCCGCTGCGCACCGCCCCGGGTGCGGCGGTGCCCGCGCAGCGGCGGGAGCCGGCGGAGCGGGGATCGCAGGCTGAGTCGACGGAGCCGGTGACCACGGCGGCGTAACGCCGGAGCGCGGCGTCTGCGGCGGCCGCGCGGCGGAGCCGCGCCTTGGGCTCGCTTCCCCTACCCGCCTCTTCCCAGGCCCAGTCGAATCGCGGCTCCGCCGCGTGTCGACTGGGCCTGGGGCCTTTCGGCGCGCGCGGCTCCTAACCCGCCGGGAGGGCGAACTCGCACCAGACCGCCTTGCCGCCGCCCGGCGTGCGGCGCGATCCCCAGGACGAGGCGATGGTCGCGACGATGGAGATGCCGCGCCCGGCCTCGTCGGCCGGCTCGGCGCGGCGGCGGCGCGGCAGGTGCTCGTCGCCGTCCGTCACCTCGATGATCAGGCGGCGGTCCGTACGGCGCAGCCGCAGGCGCATCGGCGGCACACCGTGCTGGAGCGAGTTGGCGACCAGCTCGCTCGCGGCCAGTACGCCCAGGTCATGCAGTTCCATGGGGAAGCGCCAGCTGGCGAGGACGCCGGAGGCGAACGCCCGCGCCCGGGGCGCCGCCTCGACGCCGCCGAGGAGCTCCAGGGCGGCGTTGTGGAACAGCTCGGCGTCATGGCCGGTGCGGGCGGGGTGCTGGAGGACCAGCACGGCCACGTCGTCGTCGTGGTCGGCGGTGATGCCCAGCGCCCGGATCAGGCGGTCGCACATCACCTGGGGCGCTCCCGTGGCGCCCGCGAAGACGCGCTCCAGCGCGGCCACGCCCTCGTAGATGTCCTTGTCGCGCCGCTCCACCAGGCCGTCGGTGTACAGCACCGCGCTGGAGCCCGGGCCGAAGGGGATCGAGGCGGAGGTGTGCAGCCAGCTGCCCGTGCCCAGGGGCGGTCCGGTGGGCTCGGCGGCGCGGCGGACGGTGCCGTCAGGGTCGCGGACGAGGATCGGCAGATGGCCCGCCGAGGCGTAGACCAGGCGGTTCTCGTTCGGGTCGTGGACGGCGTAGACGCAGGTCGCGATCTGGTTGGGGTCGATCTCGGCGGCCAGGCCGTCCAGGAGCTGGAGGACCTCGTGCGGGGGGAGGTCGAGGCGGGCGTAGGCGCGGACGGCGGTGCGCAGCTGGCCCATCACGGCGGCCGCTCGGACGCCGCGCCCCATGACGTCGCCGATGACCAGGGCGGTGCGGCCGGCGCCCAGCGTGATGACGTCGTACCAGTCGCCGCCCACGGCCGCGTCCGTGCCGCCCGGTTGGTATGTGGCGGCGACCCTCAGGTCATCGGGCTGCTCGAGCTCCTGTGGGAGGAGGCTGCGCTGGAGGGTGACGGCGGCCTGGCGCTGAAGGCGCTCGCTGGCGCGCAGCCGCTCCGCGGCCTCCACCTGGTCGGTGACGTCGGCGCCGAAGACCAGCACACCGCGCAGCGGGGCCCCGTCCGGAGCGCCGGGCCCGGACGCCCCGGGGTCGGGGATCGACGGCTGCTCCGGGGCCGCTCCGAGCGCGGTCGCGACCGCCGGGGCATCGGCGGCCCCGGAGGTGACCGCGGCGGCCGGAGCGGGGGCGGGGGCCGGCGGGGCCATCTCGATCGGGGAGCACGTGAAGGTGTAGTAGCCGGGCCGCCCCCGGCCGGCCACGCTCGCCGGGCCGTGGGAGCCGGAGCCCTGGGCCACGGAGCCGTGGGCCACGGAGCCCTCGGCCACGGAGCCCGCCGCCTCCGTCTCCGCCACGGCCACCGGCGCGGTCCCGGCCCGCGCGCCGAGGACGCGCCGGGACTTGACCGTACGCGGCCGACCGCTGCGCAGGACCTGGTCCATGAGCGGCAGCAGCCCCAGCTCCTGGAGCTCGGGCAGGGCCTGGCGGGCGGAGGCGCCCGGGGTCCGGGCGCCGAAGATGGCCGTATAGGACTCGTTGACGTAGGCGATGCGGTGATCGGGGCCGTAGACGACGGCGACCAGGGCCGGGACCTGGCCGAGCACGTCATGGACAGACAGCCCGTCGAGGGTGGGGACGGCGGCGGGGATCCCGTCCTCTGGGAAGGGGCCCGCCGCGCCCGACGGCGGCGGCTCGCCGCGGTCCGAGGGGTCGGAGCGCTCGCCCCGGGCGGCGGGGACGGAGCCGCTGCCGCCGCCCGCGGCCGCGGGCTGTGGCCGCCGCGCGCCGCGGTCGGTGCGGGCGGCGGTGCGTCGCTGTGTTCGGGGAAGCCGGGCGCTCCAGCGCGTGAAGTTCACCGGGGGTTACCTCGCGAGGTTGTGGCTGAGCGGCGCGCCGGCGCGGGGGTACGGAGAGGGGTGCGGGTGTGGGTGCGGGGGACGGCCCCCAGGGGAATGCAGCAAACTTCCGAATCCTCGCGATTGTCACTCTTTGCAGATACGAGCCCACCCATGGTCACACGTCCAGTGTGGCCGACCGGACTGACATCCGTGAGACGCCGGTCGGTCAGGGGGAGTTCCCGCCTCCGCCCAGAGGAGCGCCGAACGGGCATGGACTGGCGTCGAACGGCGTCAACTGGCCTCGGGATGGCGGCCGGTGTCGGCGGCGAGCTTGAACTCGGCCCGCGGGTTCTCCAGCGACCCGAGCGAGACGATCTCTCGTTTGAAGAGTCCCGACAGGGTCCACTCGGCCAGGACCCGCGCCTTCCGGTTGAAGGTCGGCACCCGGCTGAGATGGTAGGCGCGGTGCATGAACCAGGCCGGGTAGCCCCTCAGCTTCCGCCCGTACACATGGGCGACCCCCTTGTGCAGGCCGAGGGAGGCCACCGAGCCGGCGTATTTGTGCGCGTAGTCCTTCAGCGGCCGGCTGTGCATTGAGGCGATCAGGTTCTCGGCGAGCACCTTCGACTGGCGCAGGGCGTGCTGCGCGTTGGGGGCGCAGTACGTGCCGGGCTTCTCCGCCGTCAGGTCCGGGACCGCCGCGGCGTCCCCGGCGGCCCAGGCGTGCTCCACCCCGTCCACATGGAGGGCCGCGGTGCACTTGAGGCGGCCGTGCTCGTTCACCGGGAGGTCGGTCGAGGCCAGGATGGGGTGCGGCTTGACCCCCGCGGTCCACACCAGGGTGCGGGTGGGGAAGCGCGAGCCGTCGCTCAGCGCGGCGATCCGGTCCACGCAGGAGTCGAGCCGGGTGTCCAGCCGTACGTCGATGTTGCGGCCGCGCAGCTCGCGCACCGCGTATCTGCCCATCTCCTCGCCGACCTCCGGGAGGATGCGGCCGGTGGCCTCCACCAGGATCCACTTCAGGTCCTCGGGCGAGATGTTGTGGTAGTAGCGGACGGCGTAGCGGGCCATGTCCTCCAGCTCGGCGAGCGCCTCGACGCCCGCGTAGCCGCCGCCGACGAAGACGAAGGTGAGCGCGGCGTCCCGCACGTCGGGGTCCCGGGTGGAGGACGCGATGTCCAGCTGCTCCAGGACGTGGTTGCGCAGGCCGATGGCCTCCTCGACGGTCTTGAAGCCGATGCCGTGGTCGACCAGGCCGGGGACCGGGAGGGTGCGGGAGACGGAGCCCGGCGCCATCACCAGCTCGTCGTACTGGATCTCGATCGAGCCGGTGCCCTCCTCCTCGGTCGCGAGGGTTCTGACCGTCGCGGTGCGCTTGCCGTGGTTGATCGCCGTGGCCTCGCCGATCACGACCTGGCACTTGGGCAGGACGCGGCGCAGCGGCACGACGACATGGCGTGGCGAGATGGACCCGGCCGCCGCCTCGGGGAGGAACGGCTGATAGGTCATATACGGCTCGGGGTCGACCACGATGACCTGTACGTCGCCTTGCCCCAGCTCCTTCTTCAGCTTCCGCTGGAGGCGCAGCGCGGTGTACATCCCGACGTAGCCACCGCCGACAACGAGAATGCGCGCAGGTTCCTTCACCCTCCCATGACGCACGCAGAGCCGCGGTTTGTCCACAGGCCCGACGAATTGTGTGACCGGCGATCTCGGCACGCCCGGCGGCCCTCATTCGGTCTGGCGTGCGGAAGGTGCGCAGGTCAGTAAGGGGGTGCGGGGCAGTGGGCGGCAGGGGAAGCGGAGACGGGCGGTGCGGTACTCCGAAAGGGGGTCGATCTGTCCGGACCTACCCCCTTCTTTCTTGACCGGCGCTCAACTATGTTCGTATTCCACGCCGGGGTCGAGACTGCCCCGGCATTCTGGGCGGGGAGTCTCCGGGGGGAGACGTCATTACCGGGGGATCACTATGCAGCTTCAGGGTTCTCATTGGTCGTCAGCCGTCGCATCGGTAGACGGAGCCGGCGGCCGGAACGCTCCGCTTCGCGTAGACGCGCAGCGGAATCTTGAGCACGTGCTACGCGCGGCGCGCGAGGTCTTCGGGGAGCTGGGGTACGGCGCTCCCATGGAGGACGTCGCCCGGCGCGCGCGAGTCGGGGTGGGCACCGTCTATCGGCGCTTCCCCAGCAAGGACGTCCTGGTGCGCCGCATAGCCGAGGAGGAGACGGCCCGGCTGACCGACCAGGCGCGGGCCGCCCTCGGCCAGGAGAACGAGCCGTGGTCCGCGCTGGCCCGGTTCCTGCGCACCTCGGTGGCGTCCGGCGCGGGCCGGCTGCTGCCGCCCCAGGTGCTGCGGGTCGGGGTCGAGGTGGAGGCGGAGGTCCGGGTGCCGCAGCAGCGGCACGTGGGGTTAGCCGACCCTCCTCCCCAGCCGGAACTGCGCCTGGTGGAGCAGCACAGCCCGGTCCCGGGCGGCCCTGACGACGCGGGCGCGGCGGCGCTGCTGGAGGTCGTCGGGCAGCTGGTGGACCGGGCGCGGGAAGCGGGTGAGCTGCGGCCGGATGTGACGGTGGCCGATGTGCTGCTGGTGATCGCCACGGCGGCGCCCTCGCTGCCTGACGCGGCGCAGCAGGCGGCGGCGTCGGCGCGGCTGCTGGACATTCTCCTGGACGGGCTGCGGTCGCGCCCGGCGGTGTGACACCGGCCGCGCGGGTGCGGCGTGCCGGGTGAGCGGTGAGCATGGTGGGCTCGGCGCGCCGGGCCCCGGGGTGGTGAGCCGCGTCGTCGATATGCGGCTCCGCCGCGTGGCCATCGCGGGCACCAAGATCCGTCGGACACCCCCTGGGCCGGGCTGGCCCGGCTAGGAGCCCGGCCAGGGGGTCGTCACCAGTTCGTCGAGCAGGGCGATGACCTGCTCGACGGACAGCCCCGCGCCTTCCGCGCGCAGCGCGTCGACGGTCTCGCGGCCCAGGGCGCGGTGCGCGGCCGCCGTGGCCTTCTCCGTCTCGCGCAGCGGCAGCGGGGTGCGCCCCAGCTCACCGCGCCAGGCGTCGGCCGCGCCCAGCATCCGGGCGGCGAGGCCCTCCTTCTCGCAGCCCACCAGGACATGGGCGGCGGTCTCCGCCTGCTGGGCCAGCAGGATCTCGACGCAGCCGGTCTCGGCGCCCCTGCTCAGGGTGTCGCGCAGTTTGCGCAGCGCGCCGGGCGCATCGCCCTCGTCGGCGGTGATACGGGCGTCCAAGCCGTCTGCGAGCACCCAGAACTGCGAGGGTGGAGTCGCCTGCTCCGCCATACGCCGCGCCCCTTCGCACAGCGCCCGCGCCCGGGCCAGGTTTCCGCGGTGCAGCTCGACCAGGGAGCGCAGCAAGCCGTTGAACGACCGCACGTCCCGGTCCTGGGAGCCGCGGCGCTCCGCCTCCTCGTCCGAGTGGTCCAGCAGCTTCTCCGCGCGGTCCAGCTCCCCGGCGTTGATCGCCACATCCGCGAGCCGGGTGATGATGAACGGTGCCTCGGCGTGCGCGCCGATCTCCCGGGCGAGCCGCCGCGCCAACTCGTACGCCGCCCGCGCCTCGTCGAGCCGGGCGTGGCTCGCGGCCATCTCGCCCGCGGCGGTCTCGACCTGGGCGAGCATCCAGCGGTCGCCGACCCGTCTGCTGAGCTCGCGGAGTTCCGCCCAGTCCGCCTCGACGTTCTTCATGCCGCCCGGCGAGTCGATGACCGCATGCGTGCGGAACATCAGCGCCACGCCGACCGCCCAGTCGTCGCCGTGCGCCCTGGAGTTGGCCACCGCCTCGTCCATCAGCGGGATCACCCCGGCGTGACCGTCGAGGAGGAACCCGGAGAACGGCCACAGCATCCCGGGGAAGCGGGCGCCGCGCGGGCCGGGGTGGGCGGTGTAGGCATCGCGGATGCGATGGGCCGCGGTCACGGAATCGGGACTGGTCAACGTGGGCCCATCGGCGTTGTCCGCGTTCAGGAAGAACAACAGGAGCCGCAGGTCCATCTGGTCCCAGTAGTGCGTGGCGGTCTCGTCGACGCCGTCCTCCCCGGGCGGGACATCCCCGGGTATGGAGCCGAGCACGCTCTGCCAGTCCCCGGGCCCCATGGCACCGCCGAGGATCAGTGCCTCGCGGGTCCAGGCGACGCCCTCGTCGCGGTAGTTGCGCAGCCACCAGAACCAGCCCATGGCCATGACGAACTCGATCACGGTCTGCTCGTCGCGCGCCTCCAGGGAGCGCTTCAGGGCGGCCCGGATGTTGTCGAGTTCCGACTCGACACGGTGCAGCCAGGGAAGCTGTTCCGCGGAGCGCAGCCGTGGCTCGGCGGTGCGCGCGTAGTCGCGGAAGTAGGCGGTGTGGCGGGCGAGGGCGGCGGTGTGGTCGGCCCGGGCGACGGAGTCCTCGGTGGCGCGCTCGCCGACGTACTCGTGGATGGTCTCCAGCATCCGGTAGCGGGCCTCGGCCGGGGCCTGGTCGGCCGTCGGGTGGTCGACGACCAGCAGTGACTTGTCGACCAGCGCCCCGAGCAGATCGAGCACCTCGCCGCGGGCTATGTGGGTGCGGGGGCGGAGCTCGGGGTGCGCATCGGGTTGCACGGACGCGTTTATGGCGCTCATGGCGCTCGTGCCGTCCTGCGCCGTGCCGTCCTGCGCCATGCCGTCCTGTGCCATGCCGTTCTGCGCCATGCCGTTCTGCGCCATGCCGTTCTGCGCCATGCCGTCGGCCGGGGATGCGGCCGACGGGGCCGCGGCGGGCGGCGCTTCCGCGCACACGGCCTCCGCCGCGCTCAGCCCCCACCCGCCGGCGAACCCCGACGCCCGGCGCAGCACCGTGCGCTCGCGCTCGTCGAGCAGCTCCCAGGACCAGTCGACGACGGCCCGCAGCGTCTGCTGGCGCGGCAGCAGGGTTCGGCTGCCGCTGGTCAGCAGGCGAAAGCGGTCGTCGAGCCGGTCGGCGATCTGCCTGGGGGTGAGCAGCCGCAGCCGCGCGGCAGCCAGCTCGATCGCCAGCGGCAGGCCGTCGAGCCGGCGGCAGATCTCCGCGACAGCCGCCTGCGTGTCCGGGTCCCGCGCAGGGTCGAATCCCGGCAGGGTGGCCGCGGCCCGCTCGGCGAACAGCTGGTGGGCGGGCGCGGGCCGGAGCGGCTCCACGGGCCGTACGGTCTCGCCGGGCACGCCCAGCGGCTCCCGGCTGGTGGCCAGCACGCTCAGCCCCGGGCAGTGCGCCAGGAGCGTCTCGGCGAGCGCCGCCGCGGCGTCTATGACGTGCTCGCAGTTGTCGAGCAGGAGCAGCAGGCGGCGGTGGGCGCAGAGCTCGACGAGGCGCGCGGCCGGGTCGGCGCCGTCCGCCCCGCCGAGCCGCGTTTCGAGCTTGGTGGCGAGCAGGCTCGTCTCACGGTCGCCGACCGCGCTCAGGACGGCCCCTGGGACGGCCGCCGCATGGTCGAGCTTGGCAAGCTCGACCACCCAAACGCCGTCCGGGTAGGCGGCCGTGACGGCCGCGGCGACCTCCTCGGACAGCCGGGTCTTGCCGGAGCCGCCGGGGCCGGTGAGCGTGACCAGGCGGGCGCCGCGCAGATCCCGGCGGAGGTCGGCGATCTCGGTCTGCCGACCGACGAAGCTGGTGAGCCGCGCGCGGAGGTTGCCGCGCGGGCGCGGGGCGCCGCCCTGCGCGTGGCCGCCGTTCGGCGGCGCGGGCGGGGTGTCGGCCGGGGCGGGGCCGGTGCTGTGGGCGGCCCCGGCTGCTCGGCGGGCGGCGTCGGGCGCGGCTTCCGAGGGGGCTTGGGGGACGTGGGCGGCGTACCCGGCCTCGGCCGCTTCGCCGCCGTGTCCGGGGTACGGCGCCCGGGCGGCTCCTCCACGAGCCTCCTCCGGACCGTAAGCCGCCCCGGGGTCATGGTTCCCATACGCCAGCCCTTGGGCTGTCTCAGCGCCGTGGCCGAAGTCCGGCACGCCGGCGGCTGCGATCCCGCCAGTCGGCCCCGGCCCCTGGGCCGGTTCCGGAGCGTGAGGCGCAGCCGGACCGTCGGCCCTCCCGTAGCCACGGTCCACGTACGCCGCTCCCGGGGCCGCTTCACCGCCGTGGGGGGAGCCCAGCGTGCCAGGAGCGGCTCCTCCACGAGCCCGCTCCGGACCGTGAGCCGCTCCGGGGCCACGGCCCACGTACGCCGTCTCTGGTACCGCTTCACCGCCCCGGCGGGAGCCCGGCGCGCCACCGGCGGCTCCCCCACGAGCCCGCTCCGGACCGTGGTCCGCCTCCGGACCACAGGCCGCCCGGGGGTCATGGCCGGGGTCCGGCACGCCGACGGCGGCACCCCCACGCGTCGCCCCCGGTCCACCGGCCGTCTCCGGAGCACGGGGCGCCACCGGTTCGTAGGCCGCCCCGGGGCCTTGAGTCGCCCCAGGGGCGGGGTCGGCGTACGCGGCGCGGGCGGCGCCGCCACCGACCGTCTCGGCCCCAAAGGCCGTCTCCGCACCGTGGGCCGCCTCAGGGCCACGCCTCGCGTGCCCGCCGCCCCAAGCCGCACCGGAAGAGTCCTGGGCGGCGTACGGCGTGTGGGTCCGCTCCGGTACGCGGCGAGGTGCCACGGGCGGCCCGTACGGCCCGCGTCCCGCCGCCTCGTCGCCGGAGGACGCCCCGGCGTCCCCGCCGGGACCACGGCCGCCGGCAGCGCCGTCACCCCCAGAGCGCCCAGAGCGCCCAGAGCCACCAGAGCCACCAGGCCCCCGTACGGCCGCCGCCCGCGCGCCCGCCGGGAGGGGTGCGGGGGTGCCGGACAGCAGGTGGCCGTGGAGGGCCCTGAGGTCCGGGCCCGGGTCTGTGCCGAGCCGGTCGGCGAGGGTGTGCCGGACCGCCTCGTACGCGGCGAGCGCGTCGGCCGGGCGGCCCGCCGCGTGCAGTGCGCGGATCAGCTGCGCGTGGAAGGTCTCGTCGAGCGGATGGTCCGCGACGAGTTCGCGCAGCTCCGGTATGGCGTCCGCGGGGCGGCCGAGCGCGAGGTCGGCGTCGATACGGCGGTGCAGCGCGGTCAGCCGGAGGGCTTCGGGGCGGGCGGCGGCCGCGTCGCGGTCCGGCAGGTCGGCCAGCGCGGGGCCGCGCCACAGCGCGAGCGCCTGCCGCAGTACCTCGGCGGCCGTCTCCGGGTCACCGGCGTCGAGGGCCGTCGTGCCGCTCTTCGTCAGCGCCTCGAAGTGGAGGAGGTCGACGTCCTGGGGCCCGCCGGTGGAGAGGCGGTAGCCCCCGGGCGAGGAGAGCACCGCGTCCCGGCCGACGGCCCGGCGCAGGCGGCCCACGAGCGCCTGGAGGGCGGCGGGCGCGTCCTGGGGTGGGTCTTCCGCCCACACCTCGTCGATGAGGACGTCCACGGGCGCGGGTGCCGGGCGTGCGGCGCGCATGGCGAGCGCGGTGAGCAGCGCGCGGAGGCGGGGCCCGCCCAGTGGCAGGGGGTTCCCGTCGTCGTCGCGCGCTTCGGCCGAGCCGAGGATCAGATACCGCACGGCGTCATTGTCCTCGGGTCGGCGGTCGGATCGTACGAATAAGCGACGCAATCGGCGCGCCGCGCCGCCCATACGCCGAACACAAAGCCCAAAACACCTGAGCCCACAGACCGCGGCTCCGGCCCTACAGACTCCGCGGAACCACCCCGCCCGCCACCGCCCGCTGCCGCGGCGCCGCCGTCCCCGTCCAGCACGTGCCGCGCCGGGCCATCAGCCGCCGCAGCCACACCTCCGTGGAGACGAGTTCGGCCAGCCCGTCCAAGGGCAGCCGCTCCCCCTCCGCCGCCGCGCGCAGCGCCTTGCGTACGACGCGGGCCTCGACCAGGCCCGCGTCGGCCAGCAGCGGCGCGTCGAAGAGGGTGACGACCTCGCCGACCCAGGCGCGCAGCCCGGCCCGTACGGAGGCGGCGTGGGCGGCGTGCGAGGGGGCTCCCCAGCCGGGCGGCAGGTCGCGGATGCCTGCTCCCGCGAGGACCGCGCGCAGCACGGACGCGCGCGCCCCGGGTTGCACTCGGAGCGCTTCGGGGAGCATGCGGCAGGCGCGTACGACCTGGTTGTCGAGGAAGGGCGCGTGGAGCCGCTGGCTGCGCACCTCGGCCGCCTGCTCGAACACCCGGTGGTCGGCCGCGTGCCGGGCCAGGGCCGCGTCGGCGCGCCGTTCCCCGGGGCGGCGGAGGGTCACGGGGCGGGCGGCGGCGGCTTCCAGGCGCAGCGACACCTCGGCCAGCGCCTCGCCGGTGAGCCAGCGCGCGGCGGGGCCGGGGCGGCACCAGGCGAGCGCGGCGAGGGAGGCGGAGACGACCCCGCGCCCGCCCCTGCCGCCCGCGCTCCCGTCCGCTCCGCCGCCACCGCCGCCACCGCCGCCACCGCCGTCGTCGGTGAAGCGCCGCTCCAGGAGGCGGCTCGCGGCGTCCTCGACGCCGTCCCGGTAGGACGTACGGGCCAGCTTGCGCGCCGCCCGGTAGACCGTGAAGGGCACGAAGAAGGAGTGGCCGAAGGGGCCGTCGGCCTTGGCGAGCGCGGTGGCGGGGCGCAGCAGATGGCGGCGCTGCCGGTCGAGCAGGAGGTCGGCGAGGCGCGCCGGGTGGGCGTCGAGCGCCTGCCGGGCTCCATGGCCGACGAAGTGGTCGGCGCTGCCCGCGGCGAGCCGGCGCCGGTGGCGCTCGGCGACGACGATGGAGGGGCCGGGCTCGTCGGTGAGCGGGCCGCTGTCCAGGGCGGCGTACGGAAGCGCCTCCTCGCCCCCGGCGACCACGACGTGGTGCAGCCGCGGGTTGGCGGCGATGGCGCCGGCGCGCTCCAGCTCGGCCTCGCGGGCGCGGGCGCCGCCCTGGGTGGCCAGGTCGTTGAAGGTGACGGCGAGGAGGCGTTCGCCCGCCTCGGTGCCGTGGCCGAGCAGGGTCCCGGGCATCCCGGGCAGGCCCGCGGCCAGCAGGGCGAGGGTGGCGGAGGCGCTGCCGCCGGAGAGGTCGGCGCCGATGCCGGGCGCCGGCGCGCCGCGGGCCGCGCGCCGCTCGGCGGGGCCCATACCGGGGACCGGTCCGGGGTCGAGGCCGTCGGTCTCGGGAGCGTGGCGCGGCGCGGCGAGCCTGGCCCGTACGGCCTCCACGAGGGCGTCCCGGATGCCGTCCACGGCCTTCTCCTGCTCCACTTGGGGCGCGGCGACGGCGAGCGAGGCGGTGGGCTCGTAGCCGATGATGTCTCGGGCGCCGTCGCGCAGGATCAGGGCGTGTCCCGGGGGCACCCGTCTGACGCCCAGGTACGGGGTGCCGTCGCCCATCGCCTCCGGGGAGTCGGGGCAGGCCAGAAGCGCGCCGAGGTGGCTGACGTCGAGCTGCGCCTCGATGAGGTCGGCGAGCGGCAGGGCGGCCGTGGCGTACGCGGTGCCGCCGCCCCAGTCCGTGTGGAAGACGGGCCGGGCGCCGGCCAGGTCGCCGACGATGGTGGTGCGGCGGCCGACCTGCGCGACGGCCGTGTAGCTGCCGGGCCAGGCGGTGAGGTGGCGCAGGGCGCCGCCGCGGGCGGCGAACAGGCCGACGCGCAGCTCCTCGTCGGAGGCGCCGCAGCAGCCGAAGACGGCGAGGCGGGAGAAGGGGTCGGCCTGGACGACGCGTACCTCGTCGGGGCGCCAGTCGCCCACGGCCCACAGCGGATCGGGGTCCGCCCACAGGAGTTGGGCGCCGACCGGCTGGATCCCGCGACCCTGCGAGGGGTCCGGCCCCGATGCGGTACTGCTCCACCCCACCAACCACCGCATCGCGCCTCCACAGGGTGTGGGCAAACAAGGCAACCAAGAAGTAGGGGCCATCATGCACAGCACGTCGACGGTTTCGGCATCGAACCGGACAACTACATGGATCTCCCCGATGTCCTTTGACCGCATTCGACCACAGAAACAACATGGTTGATCACAAGACGTATTCCCGCCAGGCGCGGACGCGCGTACGGGAAACCGCCGTCGGCGCGACGGACCGCTCCGCCGTGGCCCATGCTGCCATGAGTGGGGCGCAAAGGGGCGTACGAGGGCGCGAACAGCAGCTTCCGTTTCACCACGCGGGGCTTCCGGAACCACCGAACACCGTGCGGCCTACGGGACCATGACGCACCGCCGGGCCACGGCACGGGCACCCGGATCACGGCACGGGCACCCGGATCACGGCGGGAGGCCCTGACCCTTGACGGGGGCCGCCGCGCCGGACCTCCCCCTCCCCGGCCCGGCACGGGAGCCCGGCCGCGATCAGCGCCACACGAAGCCACGGGGGAACCCGTCGGGCGCTCACTCCCGATGGGCGTTATTCGGCCAAACTTCCGTGGCGCTCTTGATGGGCGTGCGGATGCCCTGAAGTACTCACACGCCGCCGCACCGCTCCTGACGGCACGACAGTCCGGGAGGCGGCATCCGCCTCCCGGACCGCTCCGCCGCCCGCGGGGAATGAGGCGGCGGCGTCCCCCAGCCCACTGGATTCCGTCCAGCGGGCCGACCCACGCAGGACCCATCGAAACGTCCTCGCGAACCCTGAGACAGAGCGCACGGACGGGCGCACAGCCACACACAACAGGAGCACGTACCACGCTCCGCACGCCCGTTCGTACAAGAATCTCGCCATCCGGGACACCACCTCTTAACGGTCGGGATGCGGCGAACTACGCTGGGTTTACGAATGCCCCGTGCCTATGCCGGGGCGGCCGTCCGCGCTGTCGAGGGGTACGCATGACCAGAGAGCCACGCGGGCCGAACGAGAAGCTCGGCACCGTTCTCGCCCTCGCGGGGATCAGCAATGCTGGGCTGGCGCGCAGAGTCAACGACCTCGGAGCCCAGCGTGGCCTGACGCTTCGCTACGACAAGACATCCGTGGCCCGATGGGTCTCGAAGGGCATGGTGCCCCAAGGCGCCGCGCCCCATCTGATTGCGGCCGCGATCGGGAGCAAACTCGGGCGGCCCGTACCACTCCATGAGATCGGGCTCGCCGACGCCGATCCGGCGCCCGAGGTCGGTCTCGCCTTCCCGCGCGACATCGCTCAGGCCGTGCGCTCGGCGACCGAGCTCTACCGGCTGGATCTGGCGGGTCGGCGCGGAGGCGGCGGGATTTGGCAGAGTCTGGCCGGATCCTTCGCGGTCAGCGCATATGCCACCCCGGCGTCCCGCTGGCTCATAACCCCGGCCGACCCGTCGGTCGCGCGCGAGCCCAAGGACGCCGAGAGCAGCGCCGGTCTGGACGGTTTAGCGCAGCGCGTCGGCCATAGCGACGTCACCAAGCTGCGCGAGGCCGCCGAGGACGCGCGCCGCTGGGACTCCAAGTACGGCGGCGGCGACTGGCGTTCGTCGATGGTGCCCGAGTGTCTGCGGGTCGACGCGGCGCCGCTGCTGCTCGGCTCGTACAGCGACGAGGTCGGCCGCTCCCTGTTCGGCGCCACCGCCGAACTGACCCGGCTCGCCGGGTGGATGGCCTTCGACACCGGCCAGCAGGAGGCCGCCCAGCGCTACTACATCCAGGCGCTGCGGCTCGCGCGCGCCGCGGCCGACGTCCCCTTGGGCGGCTATGTGCTGGCCTCCATGAGCCTTCAGGCCACCTACAGAGGTTTCGCCGACGATGGCGTGGACCTGGCCCAGGCCGCCGTGGAGCGCAACCGCGGCCTGGCCACCGCGCGCACCATGAGCTTCTTCCGTCTCGTCGAGGCCCGCGCCCAGGCCAAGGCCGGGGACGGGCCGGCCTGCGGCGCGGCGCTGAAGTCCGCCGAGGGCTGGCTCGAGCGGTCCCGGTCGGGCGACCCCGACCCGTCCTGGCTGGACTTCTACTCGCACGAGCGGTTCGCCGCCGACGCCGCCGAGTGCTACCGCGACCTCAGACTGCCGCGCCAGGTGCGGCGGTTCACCGAGCAGGCGCTGGCCAGACCGACCGAGGAGTTCGTCCGCTCCCACGGGCTGCGGCTCGTCGTGTCCGCCGTGGCCGAACTGGAGTCCGGCAATCTGGACGCGGCGTGCGCGGCGGGCGCCCGTGCCGTCGAGGTCGCCAACCGCATCTCGTCGGCGCGCACCACCGAGTACGTACGGGACCTGATGCACCGTCTGGAGGCGTACCGGGACGAGCCGCGCGTGGCCGAACTGCGGGAGCGGGCGCGTCCGCTGCTGATGGCGCCGGCGTGACGGCTGGCGGCCTCGGCCCCGGTTCGGGGTCCGGTCCCTGGGAGCCGCCCTGGGGGCCGCTCTGGGGGCCGCTCTGGGACCGGCCCGGGCCCAGCTCCGGCTCTGGTGGCATGATCACCTGACCCCGGCCGGGCGTCCGGGTGCCCTGTCGCCGATGACCGGGGTTTCGGATGGTTGTCAGTGGCGCGGGTCATGATAGTTACTCGACGGTCGAGTGAGTGGACTGTGCGTGGTGCGGGGAGGTGATGTGACGTGAAAGCGCTGGACTGCGATGTGCTGGTAGTCGGGGGCGGGATCGTCGGCCTGTCGACGGCGTATGCGATCACGCGCGCCGCGCCCGGCACCCGCGTGACCGTCCTGGAGAAGGAGGCCGGTCCCGCCCGCCACCAGACCGGGCGGAACAGCGGCGTGATCCACAGCGGCATCTACTACCGCCCGGGATCGCTGAAGGCGCGGTTCGCCGCCCAGGGCGCGGCGGAGATGGTCAAGTTCTGCGCCGAGCACGGCATCGCCCATGAGGTGACCGGCAAGCTCATCGTGGCGACGGAGCGGGCGGAGCTGCCCCGGCTGCACGCCCTCGTCCAGCGCGGCCGGGAGAACGGGATCCCGGTGCGCGAGCTCGGCCCCGCCCAGCTCGCGGAGTACGAACCATGGGTGCGCGGCCTGGCCGCCATCCATGTGGGCACGACGGGCATCTGCGACTTCAAGGCCGTGGCGGCCCGGCTGGCCCGCCTCGCGCGCGACGCCGGGGCGTCGGTGCGTTACGGAGCGGCGGTGCGCGCCATCGGGCGGCGCCCCTCGGCGGTCGCGGTCCGTCTGGCCGACGGGTCGGTGCTGCGGGCCCGGGCCCTGGTCAACTGCGCGGGTCTGCACTGCGACCGCGTCGCCCGGCTGGCGGGCGACGACCCGGGCATGCGGATCGTCCCCTTCCGCGGCGAGTACTACGAGCTGGTCCCCTCGCGCGCCTCCCTGGTGCGCGGCCTGGTCTACCCCGTCCCCGACCCGGCGTTCCCCTTCCTCGGCGTCCATCTGACCCGCGGCGTCGACGGCACCGTCCACATCGGGCCCAACGCGGTGCCCGCCCTCGCCCGGGAGGGCTACGCCTGGCACACGGTCCACCCGCGCGAGCTGGCCGGGACGCTGGCGTACCCCGGCTCCTGGCAGATAGCCCGCCGCCACTGGCGTTACGGGGCGGGGGAGCTACGCCGCTCGCTGTCCAAGCGCGCCTTCACCGACGCCGTCCGCCGGCTGCTCCCGGATGTCACGGCCGACGACCTGATACCGGCCCCGGCGGGCGTGCGCGCCCAGGCGGTGCTGCCCGACGGCACGCTGGTGGACGACTTCCTGATCAAGGAGTCCCCCCGCCTCGTCCATGTGCTCAACGCGCCCTCGCCCGCGGCGACGGCGTCCCTGCCGATCGGCCGGGAGGTCGCGCGGCGAGTGCTGGACCACCTCTGACACCGGACACCGGACACCGGGCCGCGAGCCCTGGGGCCCGGTCCCTGACGGCCTCGGCGACCGGCTCGGGCCCCCGGCCCGTCCCGAGAACCCCGCACTCCGGGGCCGTACCGCCAGGGCCCGTAGAATCGAAGCACTGTGTCCGAGAACAACGCCGCCCAGAGCCACGTCGCCGAGAACCACACCGCCGGGCGCCACACCGCCCCCGAGCCCCGAGCCGAGCGCACGCTGCCGCCCCCGCGCGACCGTCGCTCCGAGCCGATGTTCCCCGGCGGCCCCGTGGCCGACCCCGCCGGCTCGCACCACGAGCGCCGCATCCGCTCCTTCCGCCCCCGCCGCGGCCGGGTGACCCTCGGCCAGGGCGATGCGCTGCGCCGCCTGTGGGGGCAGTGGGGCCTGGATATCGACGGCCTCTCCCGCCTCGACCTCGGCGAGCTGTTCGGCGACCCGGACCTGCCGGTCGTCCTGGAGATCGGCTTCGGCATGGGCGAGGCCACCGCCCAGATGGCGGCCGCCGACCCGGGCACCGGCATACTGGCCGCCGATGTCCACACCCCCGGCCAGGGCAATCTGCTCGCTCTCGCGGAGCGGAAGAACCTTTCCAACATCCGGGTGGCCAACGGCGACGCGATCATCCTGCTGCGCGAGATGCTGGAGCCCGCCTCCCTCTCCGGGCTGCGCGTCTACTTCCCGGACCCCTGGCCCAAGAAGCGGCACCACAAGCGCCGCCTCATCCAGCCCGAGTTCATCGCCCTCGTCGCCACCCGGCTGCGCCCCGGCGCGCTGCTGCACTGCGCGACCGACTGGGAGCCGTACGCCGAGCAGATGCTCGAGGTCCTCACCGCCGACCCGCACTTCGAGAACACCCAGCCCGACGGCGGCTACAGCCCGCGCCCGGACTTCCGCCCGCTGACCAAGTTCGAGGGCCAGGGCCTGGAGAAGGGCCATGTCGTCCACGATCTGATCTTCCGCCGCAAGCACACATAGCGCCCTTTAGCGCCTGGGCATAATCCTCCGGTCCGCCTTTCCGTCGTTCGTTAGGGTCGTCAGGTGCACCAGCCCCCGCCCCCGCACCAGCAGCCCGGCCCACCGGCCACGACATACGGACAGCAGCCGTGGACCGACCCCGCGTCCGCGCCGCCGGCCGGAGACTGGCCGTACCCACCGCGCCGCCACTCCTGGGGCGACCGGCTGAGCGCGCTGTGGGACAACAAGTCCCTGCGCGCCACGGCACTGGTCGTTCTGCTGTCCCTCTCCGGGCTGGTCATCCTCGCGCTGGTCCGTGAGCAGACCGGCACCGAGGGCTTCCTGGTCGGCCTGGGCCTGGCCACCCTGCCCGTACCGCTGCTCATCGCCGCGTTCCGCTGGATGGACCGCGTCGAACCCGAGCCCGTACGGAACCTGATCTTCGCCTTCGCCTGGGGCGCCTGCGCCGCGACCCTCGTCGCCCTCATCGCGAACGGCTTCGCCACCGAGTGGCTCATGACCACCGTCGCCGACTCCACCCCCTCCGGCCAGGCCGACGCCGACACCTGGGGCGCCACCTTCGTCGCCCCCGTCGTCGAGGAGAGCGCCAAGGCCGCCGCCGTCCTCCTCCTCTTCCTCTTCCGGCGCCGCGACTTCAACGGGATAGTCGACGGCGTCGTCATCGCCGGAATCACCGCCACCGGCTTCGCCTTCACCGAGAACATCCTGTACCTCGGCACGGCCTTCGTCAGCGACCAGGAGTTCGGCTACTCGGGCATCCGCTCCACCACCGCCGCGACCTTCTTCATCCGCGCGGTGATGTCCCCCTTCGCCCACCCCCTCTTCACCGCCGCCACCGGCATCGGCTTCGGCATCGCCGCCGCGGCCGCCCAGCACCAGCGGGCGCGCCGCGTCCTCGTCCCCATCGCCGCCCTGCTGGGCGCCATGGTCCTGCACGGCCTCTGGAACGGCTCCGCCACCTTCGGCGGCTACGGCTTCCTCGCCGTCTACGCCCTCTTCATGGTCCCCGTCTTCGGCCTGCTGATCTGGCTGGTCATCTGGTCCCGCAACAAGCAGCTGCGCACCATACGCGCCCAGCTCCCCGCCTACCAGGCCGCCGGCTGGCTCACCCCGCCCGAGCCCATAGCCCTCTCCTCCATGCGCGCCCGAGGCATCGCCCGCGACCTCGCCCGCCGCGCCCAGGGCCCGGCCGCCGCCCGCGTCGTCGCCGACTACACCGCGACCGCCACCTCACTCGCCTTCCTCCGCCACCGCGCCTACCTCGGAACGGCGGGCCCCGACTTCACCACCCGCGAGCGCGAGCTCCTGGACCGCCTCTGGCAACACCGCGAAACCGCCCAACCGGCCCTCGCCCACGCGGCCCTCTCGGTCCCCCTCCCCCGCCGCCCCATCCCGGGGCCGCACCCAGGGATGATGCCCCCGCCGTACTGGCACTCCCCCCAGGCCACCTACGCCCCGCCCGGCCCCTACGGCTACCCCGCGTGGCCCCCGGCCGGCCAGCCGCCGCGGCCGCAGGGTCAGCCGTGACGCCTGGGTAGCCGCCATAGCGGCTGCCAGTCGCACGCTGGAGAACCGTTCCTGCTAGTCGACAAATCCCCAGGTAGCGGCAGACTCCGAGCCCGCCCATCCGTCGACAGTCTTCCAAATCGAAGCGATGCCAAGCCCTTCGAGGTACGCCGCATACGCTCCGATGTCTTCGGTGAAGAGCGCGAGCAAGTGCGGCTTGGGGTGCCCCTCCTGCTCATACAGAAAGTGGTTGTACTCGAAGAGCTGCCCCACGGCCTCGCGGACCGCCTTGGTGGGGTTTCCGCGCTTCACCGTCTTGGCTTCCACCAGCCACTCGATCCCGTCCTTCCGCAAGACGAGGTCCTTGGGATGCGTGGCCTTGTTGATGGGCACGAAGTCTCGCTCGTTGACATAGTGGCTAAAGGCCTCGAGGAGCACCTCATGGCTGCGCAACTTGATGATCGTCCGCTTCGGGATACGCGCGACGTAGTCGCTGCCGTCCTTCGGCCGGAACCCATCGAGGCCCTGAAACTCGACGTGTGGCTTCTTCCTTGAGCCCTTAACTTCCGGCCCGCCTGACGTCTCCGCGCCGTTGAGCTCCTTCTCCACCGCCGCTGCATGCTGAAGGACTTCAGCCATGTGCCAAAGATCTTCGCGCAAGTTGATCTCGGGCGGCATGGAGGCCGTGCTGTAGCACCTCGCCACGACGCTTCCGGACTCGTACGAACGCGCCCGATGGACCTTGGACTTGAAGTCGGGCCGGACGCGCCAGCCGTCGACAAGCTCGTCCGGGAGCCCCGCGAGCAGAGCCTGCGCCCTCTTCTCTAGATAATCGCGGCGCTTCTGCCCCGTGCCCAACTCACCCGCGAGCGACGTCACACCCTGCTGGAGGGTGAGCGTCACCGTGTTGAGATCTTCAGCGAAAATGTAGGCGAGGTAGAGGCCCTTCTTGGGGTCGCGGTTGATGTCGCGGTCGTACACGCCGATCCACGGAGTCTTGCTTGCACCGCCGCTGCCGCCATTGCCCTCAGCCTCAAAACCCACCGGCACGATGTGCGCCCACTCGCCCCCTACCGCTCGAAGGCGATCTTGGGCAGGCACCCCGTTCGCGTTCTTCGCACCTGCGTCGTAAGTACTAGCAACATCAAGGAGCAGATCACGTATGCCCATGCTCAGAAACTATGCACCACCCGACCGACAGTGACCGTTAGCGATCAACTCTGGTCATCGCGCACCATGTGGCGTGTCTTCCCTCGAATCGCCTCGATCGTCGGAGGTGGCTGGTAGAACACCACATGGACTGATGAGTTGAGGGGGCCCTGTCATGACCGCTGCTTTCCACGACCCGACACGCCCTGCGCCAGGCTTGTACGAGCGGCTGATCACGTCTCGACTCGAAGCCCAACTTGAGGCGCTGGACACCAACACGTGGCGGGCCATCAAGCAAACGGTCGGGGAGCAGTCCTCCCCTCACGTGCTCGCCCGCCACATCGCCGAGACAGTCCAACAGATCTTCCTCACCCTGCCGCCCGCAGAGCAGGTCACCGCAGCCAACCACATCCTCGAATCCATCAGCACGATCGACGGGGCCAAGCAGTGGGTCGATCTCATCGCGGACGGCCCCCGCCAGTTGATCGCCATCGCCGAGCAGCAGGCACCGGGCGTCTACGCCGTACGACCGGCCACCCCGCTCTCGGAGACGGCCCTCATCACCAACTCCCCGGAGGACCCCAACCTCGGCTTCGAGCTCCGCGCCGAGCTGGCAACCGCAGACCGAGTCGACCTGCTCTGCGCCTTCGTGAAGTGGCACGGTCTCCGGGTTCTGGAAGAGTCGCTCGCCGCAGCCCGCGATCGCGGCGTGCCGATCCGCGTCATCACAACGACATACATCGGCGCCACGGAACGACGAGCCCTAGATCGGCTCGCCGAGGAGTTCAACGCCGAGGTCAAGGTCAACTACGAGGTGCGCTCCACCCGTCTCCACGCGAAAGCTTGGTTGTTCCGACGCAACAGCGGCTACGACACCGCCTACGTCGGGAGTTCCAACCTCTCCAAGACAGCTCTTCTCGACGGGCTCGAATGGAACGTCCGCCTGTCCTCCATAGCCACGCCGGCCGTCTTGAAGAAGTTCGAGGCCACTTTCGACTCGTACTGGAGCGAGCCCGCCTTCGAGACCTACGACCCCACCAACGATGGCAGCAGGTTGCAGGAAGCGCTCCTCCTAGCCGGTGGGAAGCAACAGGGCGACACCCACGCAATCAGCCTCTCCGGACTTGAGGTACGGCCGTATCCGCACCAACAAGACATGTTGGAACGTCTTCGCATCGAGCGCGATATCCACGACCGACACCGCAACCTGCTCGTTGCGGCCACGGGCACCGGCAAGACCGTCATGGCTGCCCTGGACTACCGGGCTCTACGGAAGCAACGTGAAGGGCGTCCGCTCAGCCTCCTCTTCGTCGCTCACCGCCAGGAGATCCTGAAGCAGTCGCTTCGCACCTATCAAGACGTGCTCGTAGACGCGAACTTCGGGGAGTTGCTGGTCGGCGGGGAGGTTCCACGGGACTGGACACATGTCTTTGCCAGCGTTCAGTCTCTCAATGCCCGCTCACTGGAGCACCTCGCCCCCGATCACTTCGATGTGGTGGTCATCGACGAGTTCCACCATGGGGTTGCTCGGACCTACCGGCGCATCATTGATCACTTCGAGCCGATGGAGCTCCTTGGGCTCACCGCCACACCCGAGCGCGCGGATGGCCGGAACGTCCAAGACGAGTTCTTCGATGGGCACATCGCCGCCGAGATGCGGCTGTGGGAAGCGCTGGAGAACGACCTCCTCAGCCCCTTCCACTACTTCGGCATTGCCGACAACACCAACCTGGAAGGGCTCACCTGGAAGCAAGGCGCCTACGACACGGGGGAGCTAAGCCAGCTCTACACCGCAGATCACGCCCGTGCGCGTCTCATCGTGAAGGCCGTGCAGGAGAAGGTGACGGATCCAGCCTCAATGCGGGCGCTGGGGTTCTGTGTCTCCGTGGCGCACGCTCACTTCATGGCGGACCGCTTCCGTGTGGCCGGTGTCCGCGCCACAGCCCTCGACGGGTCCACCCCGGCCCCCGAGCGTGCCCAGGCCCTCGCCGACCTGCGGGACGGCAAACTACAAATCATCTTCTCCGTGGACTTGCTCAATGAAGGGCTCGACATCCCCGATGTAGACACCCTTCTGCTGCTGCGCCCCACTTCCAGCGCCACGGTGTTCCTCCAGCAACTTGGACGTGGGCTGCGCCGTACGCCAGACAAGGCCGTACTCACCGTGCTCGACTTCATTGGGCAGCATCGCAAAGAGTTCCGCTTCGAGGACCAGTTCCGCGCGCTGACAAACTTCACGCGAAACCGACTCGCCGAGCACATCGAGCATGACTTCCCGCAACTCCCTTCCGGCTGCGAGATCATCCTGGACCGCAAATCAAAAGAGCGGATCCTCGACAACATCCGGAGCCAGATCAACGTCAACATACGGCAGCTAACGCTAGAGGTCGCCGCGTACGCCGAGCCCCGGCTTAGCGCATACCTACAGGAGAGCCAGCGCGAGCTCAAAGAGCTTTACCGGGCCAACAACTCTTGGACCCGCCTCCTCCGGCGAGCCAATCTGCTCACCGACGACGCACCCGAGGGTGAGGAGCAACTCCTCAAGCGTGTGTCGGCGTTCTTGCACGTCGACGACCCACAGCGCGTGGACGCCTACAGCCGCATGCTGGCCGACGACGCCCCCTCGTACGACTCGCTCGACGCCGCAGGACAGGCGTATGCCCGGATGCTGTTTTTCTCCCTATGGCCGCTTGGCGGAGAGTTTGCAAGTTACTCCGAGGGGTTCGAGTCACTGCGCTGCCAGAAGGCATTCCGAAGCGAACTACGCCAGGTCCTTGCCTACAACCTGGAGCGCACCGACCATTACCCGATTCCGCTCCTGGGCGAGCACAGCACGATTCCGCTGACCGTCCATGCTTCGTATAGTCGCGAAGAGATCCTGCCCGCCCTCGGCCAGGCCGATGTCGGCGGCTCCCTGCCGGGGCATTTCCGGGAAGGCGTGAAGTGGTGCGAGGGGTTCAAGACCGATGCGCTTTTGATCACGCTTGAAAAGGACGACAAGGACTTCTCGCCACAGACGCGCTACAAGGACTACGCCATGAGCCCAGAGCGCTTCCACTGGGAATCGCAGAACCAGACGTCCGACGCGTCTACCACGGGCCTGCGCTATCAGCAGCACAAGGAGCGTGGCACACAGGTCCTGCTCTTCGTACGGCGCTACAAGAAGACGGACATCGGCGGGCCACAGCCGTGGATGCTGCTCGGCCCGGCCGAGTACGAGTCCCACGAAGGCAGCAAGCCCATGGGCATCGTCTGGCGACTCAAGCACGAGTTGCCCGCCGACGTCTGGACCTACTCGGCCATCGCAGCTGGATGAGCGGATGCGCGGGCCGCTGGCAGATCTGCCTCGAAGTGCATCTGGGCGCGGTCGAGGATGTCGTCCGGATCCAGCCCTTGGGCCACAACCCAGTGCAGAAGATCAATGATGAGGCTGGTGGTCGACTCCTCCAGGACGGCCCGACGAGGAAGCCGCGCCGCCGGGAGGTCGACGGCGCGGCCGTAGGTCTCCATCACGGTCGTTGCACGCTGGATGCGGCGCCGATTCTCGTCCGGCGGCAGGGCTAGTTCGCACCAGACGGCCTTGCCCGCAGCGGTCCGGATCGTGCCCCATGCGGCTGCCACGCCGACGAGCAGGTGCAGGCCACGGCCGCATTCGGCATCGCATCCGGACGCAAGCCACTGAGGTTCGTGATGGCTCTTGTCGTGGAGTTCCACGCGGAGTTGATCCGCTCCGGCGTCGAGGACGAGGGTGGCTGCGGTGCCCTCCCCCACGTGCTTGATGACATTCGAGGCCAGCTCCGTGACGGCCAGCTGCGCCTCGTCGACGAGTGGCGACATCCCCCAGGCAGCGAGCTGCGCTCTCACGGTTCGCCGGAGCCCGGCGAGCTGAGGCGGCTCGGCGTTGAAGGGGAGGACACATCGGCGTTGGTCGGGTTTGGTGACTGAGAAGCGGTACATGGCCACACTCCCTCGGGCGCTACGTCAGCGCTGCGCCCAGCCGTGTCCGTACGACTGCGCTGCGTAGCCTCACTCTGCGAGTATGGCATTGAGAAGTCTCACCATGTAACTTCTCACAAAACTCGGAAGAGTGAATCTGCTGGGGCATCAACTTCCATGACTCATAGCCTGGTTGCCGCTGGTCGCAGTCGCAGGCCAGTGCAGAGGGAGAGGGAGCCGCCATGTCAGTGCGGGCTACTACGCGCCGCCGTCAGCTCGGCGCCATGATGCGCAAGTTCCGGGCGCGCAAGGGGATGACGCTGGAGGAGGCCGGTCGGCTCGTCGGCGTCTCGAAGGCGACCGTCAGTCGGTACGAGACACAGGAAGGGCCCGTGAAATGGCCCATCGTGGACGCCTTATGCCGTGAGTACGGGGCAAGCGACGCCGAGCGCAAGGCCGTGGTGTGCCTGGCCAAGGATGCGAAGCAGCAGGGTTGGTGGAGCTCCTTCGACGGCCTCGAAGAGACGATGAACCTCCTGCTCACGCTCGAGGACGAAGCCGTCCGGGAAGACCACTTTGCGTGCCTCTATGTGCCGGGCCTCCTACAAACACGCAGCTATACGGAGGCTGTGCAGCACGCATCCGAGATGCGGGTGTCAGCGGAGGAGGTCGAGCGCCTGGTCGATCTCCGTATGAAGCGGCAGGAGATCCTGACCCGCGCACAGCCACCGCACCTGTGGGCCATCCTCGACGAGTCGGTGATCCGGCGGGTGGTCGGCTCCCCTGATGTGATGCGGGAACAACTTGATCACCTGCTGCATGCCAACGAATCTCCCGGCATCACGCTACAAGTGCTGCCCTTCGCCAAGGGGGCTCACTCGGCGGCGATGGGAAGCTTTGTGATCCTCGGCGGCGCGGAGCCCTCGCTCGACGTTGTGTACGTTGATATCCACGTCGGCTCGATCCTTATGGAGAAAGACGGAGAGTTGGAGCGCTACCGGCGCGCATTCGACTACCTTCGCGCCCAGGCGTTGGACATGGCTTCGTCCTCCGCCCTCATCGAACGCGTCCGTGAGGAGTTCTGATGCGCGAAGTGCCGATATCCGTCGCAGGCGACGCCTGGTTCAAGTCCTCATACAGCGGCGCCGGACAGACCGAGTGCGTCGAAGCAGCCTTCCGTACAGGTGGCATCGCCGTACGGGACTCCAAGGATCCGGAGAGCGCCGTGCTCGCGTTCTCGGCTTGCGCCTGGGGGGACTTCGTCGCGGCCATGCGTCGCGGGCAGGCGGCGGGTGGCGTCCAGCTCGGCTAGGACGGCTAGGACAGTGGCGGCTCGTACAGCAGAGAGGATGCGTAGCCCTCATCCTCATCCCACGGGATGTCCAGGTCGTCCATGTGCACCCGCCACTCGGCATCCGGCAGGGCCCGGCGCAGCTCGGTCACGGAGTCGAGCAGGTGGGCGAGCACCGGCATGAGCCGGTCGGGGTCGTGGGGCATCTTGGTGGATCCGGCCAGGATCTCGCCCGGCCCGCAACCGTCGTTTTCGTAGAGGTAAAGGGTCTCCTCGTCCTCATAGGGGAAGGTCGCCTGGCGGGTGGCGGCGATGCGCGCCACCTCGGCTCCCTCGGCTTCGGTCAGCGGCGTCGGTCGGCGCCCCTGGTAGTAGAGGGATACGCCCATGCGTCGAGCGTAGGGGCAGACGAAACGACATACGGGGCGCGGGCCGCCGCCCGCTGACCGCCATGCGGGGCAGGGGGTCGTGTCGGTCCGGTGGGGTTTCGGCGGGGGTCGGCATCGTGGTGGCACCTGTGACATGAGGAGGAGGCCGCCATGAGGACACTGACGCGTTGGGCCGCAGCTGTGGTGACCGGGGCGGTGGTCGCGGTGTCGGCCGCCGTCTGCGGGTCCGCGGTGGCGGTCGGTGAAGGGGGGCGGGAGGAGGCGCGGGGCCGCCGGTTCGAGGTGCGTGTGCACAACGCTTCGGGGTGTCGGCTGGTGCGCACCGACTACGGGCTGACGGCGGGGAAATTCGTCAAGCGGCCCTCGGCGACCCTGGGCAAGGGGCAGGACGGCGGGTTCACGGCGCGGTCCCGGGCAGGGTCGCTCCGGGGGGTCGCGGGCAGTGTCGAGTACACGGCGAAGAACTGCGACGCGAGCTGGCGCAATGGGCACGCGACCCGGCTCACCTTCGGCGTTCCGTACAGCGGGATGAACAGCTTCAGCACGGACGGCGGCGGGGCCTTCGGCACCAGGCTGTCCGGGGGAAGCGGGCCGCGCGCCGTGCTCAGTTGGCGCGTGGGGAGGTAGTGGCCCGGAGCTGTTGCGGAGTCGGTGCTTGATCATGACCTCGTCGGCGCGTACGGCCGCCGCGCCGGGCATAGGGTCGAGGCACTGGACCCTCACAGTGGAGGTAAGAGGTCATGGCCGGAATTCCGGCAGGTGTGGTGGCCGCGGGCGGGCTCGTCGGCGGGTACGGGGTCGCGCGCTGGACCAAGAAGCGGCAGCTGGGCGGGGTGGCCCTGGCGGCGGCCGGGGTGGTGGCCGCGCGTGGGTGGCGGCAGAAGGCGGGGACCGGGACGGCCGCGGCGCTGAGCGGGCTGTACGTGGCGGCCTTCGCCGGGTCGCATCCGCTGGCCAAGAAGCTGGGTGCCTGGCCGTCCGTCCTCACCGTGGCCGGCGGGGTCGCCGCCGCGTCCTGGGCCGCCGCCGATCGGCGGAGTGCCGGGGCGGCCGCCCAGTCCTGAGGGGCGTGATGAGCTTCTGTGCGGCGGGGAGGCGTCAGGGCCTCCCCGCCGTTTGTGCTCTGCGGAAGCCGCGGCCTTACTCCGACGCCGACGTCAGCAGCGCCAGCTCCTCCGCCGTCAGCTTCAGCTCCGCCACCGCCAGCAGCGCCGGCAGCTGGTCCACCGTACGCGCGCTCGCGATCGGGGCCACGACCGTCGGCTGGGCCGCGAGCCAGGCCAGGGCGACCGTCGCGTGCTGGGCGCCGTGGTTGGCCGCCACGTCGTCGAGGGCGGCGAGGACCTTCTGGCCGCGCTCGGTGTCCAGGTACTTGGCCGCGCCCTCGGCCCGGGCGCTGTCGACCTTGGCGCCGGGGCGGTACTTGCCGGTGAGGAAGCCGGACGCGAGGGCGTAGTACGGGACGGTCGCCACGCCGTGGCGGGCGGCGACATCGGCGAGCGGGCCCTCGAAGGTGTCGCGGGAGACCAGGTTGTAGTGCGGCTGGAGGGCCACGTAGCGGGCCAGGCCCTCCTTCGCCGAGAAGTCCAGGGACGCCTCGAGGCGCTCGGCGGAGATGTTGGAGGCCGCGATCTGGCGGACCTTGCCCGCCTTCACCAGCTCGTCCAGCGTGGAGATGATCTCCTCCACCGGCACCGAGGTGTCGTCGTAGTGCGTGTAGTAAAGGTCGATGTAGTCGGTGCGCAGACGCTTCAGGGACTCGTCGACGCCCGTCTTGATCGCCGCGGCGGACAGGCCGCGGGGGGTCGGGACACCGGCCCCGACCTTGGTCGCGAGGACGATGTCGGCGCGGTTGCCCCGGGAGGCGAACCAGTTGCCGAGGATGGTCTCGGACTCCCCGCCCGAGTTGCCCGGCACCCACGCGGAGTAGACGTCCGCGGTGTCGATGAAGTTGCCGCCCGCCGCCACGTAGGCGTCGAGCACGGCGAAGGACTCGGCCTCGTCCGCCGTCCAGCCGAAGACGTTCCCACCGAGTGACAGGGGGAACACGGACAGGTCCCCGAGCTGCTTGCGGTTGTCGGTCTGCTTGTTGTCAGCCATGCGTTATTTCAGCGCGGTGGCGGAAGGGCGTATTCCCATCCCTGAGCGGGTTCACCCTCGCGAAAAAAACCGGCGACCTTGGCGTCAAGGGGGGAGAGAGCGCCAAGGCCGCCGGGGTGCGGGGGCCGGACCGGTCGGACCGGTCTATAGGGCCTGCGGGGACGGGAGCGCGGCGGTCACGGGGTCAGGCCGTGGTCGCGGAGCCAGGGCATCGGGTTGATCGGGCTGCCGCCGCCCGGGCGGACCTCCAGGTGGAGGTGCGGGCCGGTCACGTTGCCCGTGGCGCCGACGCGGCCGATGACCTCGCCCGTCGTCACCGAGCCCGACGTACGGACCATCGACGACAGGTGGCAGTACCAGATCTCGGTGCCGTCGTTCAGCTTGAGCACGATGCGGTAGCCGTACGAACCGGCCCACCCGGCCGAGGTGATGGTGCCGCCGTGGACCGCCTTGACCGGGGTGCCGGTCGGGGCGGCGAAATCCTGGCCGGTGTGGTCGGCCGACCACATGTCGCCGGCCTGGCCGAACGACGCGGTCAGGGTGTACGAGGCGACGGGCAGGGTGTACTGGGCGGCGAGCTTGGCCAGGCGCTCGGCCTCGGCCTTCTTCCTGGCCGCCTCCTCCGCCTTCCGCTTGGCCTCCGCCTCGGCGGCCTTCTTCTTGGCCTCGGCCTCGGCCTTGCGCTTCGCCTCCGCGTCGGAGGCCTTCTTGGCAGCGGTGGCGGCCTTCTCGGCGGCCTGCTTGGCGGCGGCGTCGGCCGCGGCGTCGCGCTGCGACTCGTCGGCGGCGTTCTGCTGGTTCTCGGCCTGCTGGAGGATGCGGGCGCGCAGTGCCTCGCCTGCGTCGGTGGCGCCGTTCTCCTCGTCCTCGGAGGTCAGGCCGGCCGTGGAGAGGGGGGTGGCGGTGGTGGAGCCGTCGGAGTCGGAACCGGAGTCGGAGAACAGCGCGCCGATGCCGGGCAGGTCCTTGGCGTCGGGGAGGGCGTCCTGCACCTGACCGGCGACGTGCGCCAGGTCCGGCATGGATATGGGGGCCTTGGGGCGGTCCTTGGCGGTCGCCATCCCGCCGGCGCCGACCGCCGCGATCACGCCGACGCCGAGGACGGCGCCGCTGCGGGCCATGGTGCCGCCGCGCTGCTTGGGGACGCGGTGCTTGCCGCGTACGGGGGCTATGGACTCCTCGGTGGGATTCCACTCCTCCCAGGTCTCGGTGTCCTGGTCGGCCCCCGCCTTGGCGGCCGGTTCGAACCAGGAGCCGTAGCGGACCGCGGTCCCGGTACCGGTGTCGACACCGGACCGGCGGGTCGGAGCTTCTTCAAGGGCAGACCTGTTGGACGCCACGCGGGCGCACTCCTTTCCTTCCCTCTCGCCTACCGGGTTAGCTGACGGGTTCGGAGCAGGAAGGTCTCCTACGGGTCAGGTTCGACCCGATTCACCCCAAGGTTGGTGGTTCCCCGGTTCCCTTGGTGTTGCTGTTGTCGCTCTGCTGCTGGGTGCTGCCGTGCGTGCGGGATTCGGCGACGGCGCGCGGTGCCGCCTCTTGCGGCGGTTGTGACGACCGCGCTGCGTTATCGAACGTTAATAGAAGGCGTGACCTGATTCCAAGCCGTTCCCGGGAATCAGAGGAACCTTTGAGGTGAACTTAACGCCGAACATGGGACAGATGAGGGCGAGTCGGCGGCCGTCCAAGCGCACCCGGAAACGCCCTCGACCTGATCGTGCGTCAATCGTTATCCGTAATGATCATGGTCCGCTACGGAGCGTGTTAAGGCGCGGTGCCGGGCGTCACCGGGGAGCGGCGCAGCGCCAGCAGCGCCATGTCGTCCGCGGTCCCGCCGCCCGTGTGCCGCTCCACGTCCGCGACCAACGCGTCGAGCAACTCCACCGGTCCGGCGAAGCCGAGGCCGCGCAGCCGGACCGCCGGGTCGTAGAACACGCCCCGCTCGTCGCGCGCCTCGCTCACGCCGTCGGTGAACAGCAGCAGGGTCACCCCTTCGGCGAACGGCAGCTCCTCCACCCGGTCCGGCCACGCCCCCAGGTCGCCCATCCCCAGCGGCAGCGCCGGTACTTCGGGCTCGGGGCTGCACACCGAGCCGTCGGCGTGCAGCAGGAGAGGCGCCGGGTGGCCGCGGTTGATGAGGCGGAGGAGGGAGTCGCCGCGGGGGATCTCGGCGAGCACCGCCGTGATGAACCCCTCGGACTGCTCGATGTCGCCCCGCCGGGCCCGCTCCCGCTGCAACGCCCGCTCCAGGCGCAGCGCGAGCCCCTCCAGCGTCGCCTCCTGCTCGGCGGCCTCCCGGAAGGCGCCGATGGTGATCGCGACCACCTCGACCGCCCCCAGCCCCTTGCCCCGTACGTCGCCGATGAGCATCCGTACGCCGTGCGGGGTGTCCTGCACGGCGTAGAGGTCGCCGCCGATCGCGGCATCGCGCTCCGCGGCCACGTAGCGGGCCGCGACGTCCAGGCCGGCGAGGCGGGCGGGCGGCGCGGGCAGGACGGCGCGCTGGGCCGCCTCCGCGATGCCGCGCGCCGAGGCCAGCCGCCGGCCGCCGCGGTGGATGACGTGGTTGGTGAGGAGGGCCAGCAGGGCGACCGTCACGACGGTGGCGACCTCGGTGGCCGCCTGGGCCCAGTCCCCGACGCCGTGGAACTCGGCCAGCAGGCAGGCGGCGGTGACCGCTACGGCCGCGGTGACGGCCGTCAGCCGCGGCGAGTAGAACGGAGCGGCGACGAGCGGGGCGGCGGCGAGGAAGGGGGCGGCCGTGTACTGGGGCGGGGTGCCGAGGTCGAAGGCGATCCCGCCCGCGATCAGGATGCCGGGGAGCCAGGGCGCGAAGCGGCGGCCTGAGGCGCCCCCGGGCGCCTCGTCGCCCGCGCGGGGCCCGTCCGCGCGCGGTTCCCCGCGCCCGGGTGCGCGCGGTCGCGTACGCGGTCTCGTACGCCGCCTTGTACGCGGTCCCTCGAGCGGGCTCGTACGGGCGCCCGTACGAGCCCTGCTCCCTCGCACCCGCACCGGTCGCTCTCGCTTTCCCCTGGTCCTCTGCTCCTCTTACGCCACCCCACCAGGCTCCGGGTCGGCGGGGCGGCGTGCGAGTCGGTGTCGGCCAGGTGGGTGCGCGCGGGAGAAGTCAGAGGTCAACGCCGAGCGCCCGGGCGTGGCGGTCCGCCGCCAGCTCGGCGGAGACCTCGTCGAGATACACCTCGCACACCAGCCGCCCGTCGGCGGTCAGGTTGTGCTCCAGCTCCCACAGCACGATCTCGTCCCCGCCGGCCAGGAGGAACGCGTGCTCGTAGAAGCGGCACCAGGTGGCGTCGGGGCCGCCGGAGCGGCGGCGCGGCTTCGGGGCCAGGGCGATGTCATGGGCGAACGCCGTGGAGAGCAGTTGCTCGGTGGCCGTTCCGGGGCGGTCGGGGTTCTCCGCGCGGCGCAGGACGCGGCGGGCGTGGTCGGCCGAGTTGTCGGCCACGTACGCGCGCGGGGTCTCCACCGGCGCGACCGCGTGCAGCAGTTGCTCGGGCAGCCACAGCGGTAACCCCTCCAGCTCGTCCCAGCGGGCGCCGCCGATGCGCTCGTGCACCCGGCGCTCGGCCAGGGCCAGGGCGTCCTCGTCGGCGTAGAGCTCGAAGAGGGGACGGTGGTCCTGGCCGGTGTTGTGCTCCAGCTCCCACAGCAGCAGGCTGCTGCCGTCGGGGAGCAGGAAGATATGGCGGTAGGTGCTGTAGCCGAGCGGGCCGGAGGGCTCGTTGCACTGCCGGCAGGAACGCAGCTCGGACTGGTGCATCAGGGCGTCGCGGGCCCGACCCAGCACCGCCTCGTCGATCTCGAAGCCGTTCTGCGCGCGGGCGAGCAGCCCGTCCAGATGCTCGGCGGGCCCGCCGCCACCCGCGCCCGCTCGTGAGTGCCCCATGTCTGTCTCCTCCCGCCTCCCGGCCGTCCGCTCGCCGTCCCCCCGGCGACTTCCTCGCGCACTTACCGTAGCGGCGCGAACACAGGACGCGCGTGCGGTTCGGGCGAAGCCGTCTGTGGGCCGTACCTCACTCAGTCCTGCGTCGGGATGCTCGGATATATCACTCGTTCGGCCCGTCGAACAACCCGGACGGGGGGATTCCGCTACCGGACGGGGTTGACGAGGCCTTTTTCGCATTTCGCATAAAGGACTTCACCCCCACCTCTCACCTGTGCTCCGACCGGCCCATTTCTTTCACTGAAGCCGCAAGGCGAGCGAGGCAAAGGAGGGACTAATTATGCCGGACGAGTGAAGGTGAAAGCCAGCCCGAAGCTTTTGCAGATTTACTTCGTTGACGTCGATGTCCGCGATTCCGCGGCAGACACCCACCGGGAGGAATTAAGTGAACATCGTAAAGAAGGCAGCTCTCCTGGCTGCGGCCGCAGGCACGATCGTGCTCGTCGGCGCCGGCGGCGCGTCCGCCTACGGCGGCGGCGGTGGCGGTATTGGCGGCGTCCAGGTCAATGACTGTGACGCCTCCAGCGGCCTCATCCTCGACCTCGCCATCGCCTCGCCGACGGGCGACAACGAGATCGGCAGCGCCTGCACCAACATCAACAAGGGCGGCGTCGCCTTCCAGGAGAACGACTGTGACGCCAGCAGCGGCGTGATCGCGGGCGTCGCCGGCCTCGGCGCCACCGGCGACAACAAGATCGGCAGCAGCTGCACCAACATCTCCGAGCCCAGGGCCGTCGTTGTCAAGGAGCGTGGTGAGGAGCGCGGCGAGGAGCGTGGTGAGGAGCGCCGCGAGGAGCGCCGCGACGAGAAGTCCGGCCACGAGCGCCGTGGTGGCTACGGCGGCTGATTCCATGCCCCGCTCACTGTGTTCTCCCCGATGAGGAAAACAGGGTGAACACACCTCTGGCTTACATCGCGGCCCCGGACACCACTTCGTCCGGGGCCGCCTTGGCGTTGCGAGAGGAAATCGGCCAGCGCAGACTGACGATGTCTCTAATGCGCCGGACGGGTATAGGTGCGGCGGCCCGGAGACCCATCGCCGACCGCTCCTCGTTGGTCACATGTTCGCGGATAACCGTCGAGAACCCATTTGGAGGCTCTATGCACAGGCGCAAGAGGACCGCGCTGCTTCTGGCCGCGGTCGGTGCGCTGGCCGTCGGCGGCGCGGGCACCGCCGACGCCACCGAAAACGGCTCGGGCGCCCATCCCTCGTCCGGCGGGGGCGGCAGCCAGAAAAACCGCTGCGACACCAATTCCGTACTCGGGCCCATCTCGATCGTCGGTCTGGCTCCGACGGGAGACCTCTCGACCGAGACCAACTGCGTCAACCGCAGCGAGTCGGGGGTGCTGGAGCAGAGCAACCGGTGCCGGACCAACTCCGCCATCGGACCCATCACCATCAACCTGGGTCTCGCGGGGTCGTCCGATATCACCAGGCGGACCAACTGCATCAACATCAGCAAGAACGGCGGAGTGCTGAAGCAGAGCAACAAGTGCGACACCAACTCCGCCATCGGGCCCATCACGATCTCGCCGCTGGCTCCCGGGCCGAAGGTCTCGGACGAGACCCACTGCGCCAACATCTCCGGAGACGGAGACGGGAACGGCAAGCGTAAGAACGGGAGCCGTTCCGGATGAAGAGTTCCTGACGGCCTCGCGCAACGGCCCCCGGCGGACAACTCCCGCCGGGGGCCGCGTTTATATGGGCGGGCCATGCGGGAGAAGCTGCGAAGATATCCTTACTGCGGCGGACGGGTGAAGCTGCGACCGGCCCCGGATCCTTCGCCAAATGCCTTCGTTGTTAAGGCGTCTGCGGAATTCGCGGAGAACCTAAATGGAGGCACCAACCAATGCAGATTGGCAAGAAGGCCGCTCTCATGGCCGCTGCGGCCGGCGCGATGGTCATCGGCACCACGGGGGCCGCGAGCGCTCACGGCTTCGGATCCCTGCTCGGCTCGCACGGCGGCATTCAGAGCAACTCGTGTGACACCAGCACCGGTATCACCGCCAACGTCGGAATCCTTGCGCCGACCGGTGACCAGGAGATCGGCTCCGACTGCGTCAACGCCAGCAACAACGGTGCCGCGATCCAGGCCAACGACTGCGACACCCGCACCGGTATCACCGCCAACGTCGCCGGCGTGGCCCCGACGGGCGACCAGGAGATCGGCAGCAAGTGCGCCAACATCGCGGTCCAGCAGGAGGAGCGCGAGCACGAGAACCGCAAGCACAAGAAGAACAAGAAGAACCACCGCGGCCACGGCTACTGATGCGGTAGCGGGTGCCGCGGGATCCGCCCAGGCGGGACCCGCGGCACCGTCCTCCCGGTCGAACGGGCGCTGCCCCGGAAGGAATTCCTTCCGGGGCAGCGCCCGTTCGGTGTCCGGGGTATTGCCGGTCACGGTGCTCCCCTGCGGCTTCGCAGTTCCGCCGACCACGAAAATACCGCCGCCCTGGCCGCCGTTGACCTATTCGCGGTCATCTGGTCGACTACGGTGACGGATTGCACAAGCGACCGGCCGCCGAAGTCGGCGAAACCGCCGAAACCGTCGCCCTGGCTTCCGGATGCATTTCCGCTGATGGAACCGGAATTCATTGCGATATTCGCGCCATTGACGGTGATCCCGCCGCCGCCCTCGAAGTTAACGGCGCGATTACCGGCGACTTCCGCCGACGACAGTGTTGTTGGTCACTTGGCCTGACATTGCTCACGGTATTCGCGTCGAGAATGCCGCCAACGTCGATCCCCGTGCTCACCGGCAGTCAGTGGAGCCCGTCGGGCCCGACGGGCCCGTTCGTGCCGGGACACCGCGGGACCGGTGAGGGTGTGGACACGGCTCGGCGCAAGCCGGCTCCCTCCCGACCCGTGCGCCGGCCGTCGCCGAGCGCGCCGATCAGCCTGAGCGGAGCGCCGCGGGGCGGCGTCCGTTCGGGCGCAGGCGGGCGGCACCATGTGCCGAGAACGACGAAAACCGCAGGTCAGCGGTGCACACCTGCGGTTCGCCACGTGGGTCATCAGGGGCTCGAACCCTGAACCAATGGATTAAAAGTCCACTGCTCTGCCAATTGAGCTAATGACCCGCACCCCCGCAGCATAGCTCGGCCGGGGGCGAAGACCCGAGCCAATACCCCACGGGGTCGAAAGGCCGTGCAACAACAGGGCGTTGCACGGCCCCCGGCAGGCCGTCCGGCCGGCCTCTCAGCCGACCGGACGGCAGCCGTCAGCCGTTGCGCTTCCAGCGCGGCTTGTCGGCGCGGCGGTCGAAGGACCGGTCGTGCGAGCGGTCGTACGACCGGCCGCCGGTGTTGCCGGACCGGTGGTCGTCGCGGCGGGCCGGACGGTCGTCACGGCGGTCACGGTTGAACGGACGGTCGCCGCCGCGGTGGTTGTGGTCGCGGCGCTCGAACGGACGGCCCGGACGGTCGTCACGGCGGTCGTCGCGGCGGTAGCCGCCACGGTCGCGGTCCTCACGGCGCTCGAAGGGACGGCCACCGCGGTCGTCACGGCGCTCGTACGAGCCGCTCGGGCGGTCGTCACGGCGGTCACGGCCGAACGAGCGGTCGTTACGGTCGCCGTCCCGGCGGTCCCGGCGCTCATAGCCACCACGGTCGTCACGGCGCTCGTAGGAACGGCCGCCCCGGTCGTCACGGCGGTCGTCGCGGCGGTAGCCGCCACGGTCACGGTCCTCACGGCGCTCGAAGGGACGCCCGCCCCGGTCGTCGCGCCGGTCGTCACGCCGGTCGTACGAGCCGCGCGGGCGGTCCTCGCGGCGGTCACGGCCGAACGAGCGGTCGTTACGGTCACCACGGTCGCCGTCCCGGCGGTCCCGGCGGTCGAAGTTGCCCCGCTCGTCACGGCGCTCGTAGGAGGAGCGCCGCGGCGCCTCGTCGGCCTCGGAGGCGGCGACGGCGGGCGCGGAGGCGGCCTCGGCCACCGCGGGCTCCGCCGAGCGCTGGGCGGGCACCACGACGTCCGCGGGGGCGTCGGCGGCGCCCTCCGGGGCGGCGGCCTCGGTCGCGGCCTCGGCCGGCGCCACGTACTCGCCGCGCTCCCGCGCCGCCCGCGCGGTCAGCCGGTCGGCCTCCTCGCGCAGCTCGGTCGCCCGCCGCTGCGCCTTCTCCAGGTCCCGGGTGAGCTCCTGGACGTCGCGCTCGGCCTGCTTGGCCGCGTTCGCCGCCGACTCGGCCTGCACCTCGGTGAGCGAGCGCGCGCCTGTGATCCGCGCCACGTCCTCGTCGAAGGCCCCGGCGCCACCGACGATGTGGCGCGAGGCGTCCACGCCCGCGTCCTCCATCAGCCGGAAGATCTGGCGGCGCTGGTGCGGCAGCGCCAGCGACACGACGGTGCCGCTCTGCCCCGCCCGGGCCGTGCGGCCGGACCGGTGCAGATAGTCCTTGTGGTCGCCGGCCGGGTCGACGTTCAGCACGAGGTCGATGCCGTCGACGTGGATGCCGCGCGCGGCGACGTCCGTGGCGACCAGGACGTTCACATAGCCGTCCTTGAAGTCGGCCAGCGTGCGGGTCCTGGCCCCCTGCGTCATGCCGCCGTGCAGCGCCTCGGACCGCACCCCGGCGTCGCGCAGCTGCTCGGCCACGCGGTCGGCGCCGAGCTGGGTCCGCACGAAAATGATGGTGCGGCCCTTGCGCGCGGCGATGGCGGCGGTGACCGGCGCCTTGTCCTTCGGCTTCACCACGAGCACGTGGTGGGTCATGGTCGAGACCGCGCCCGCGGAGGGGTCCACCTCGTGGGTGATCGGGTCGACCAGGTAGCGCTTGACGAGGGTGTCGATCTCGTTCTCGAGGGTCGCGGAGAACAGCAGCCGCTGACCACCCTGCGGCACCAGGTCGAGGATCTCGGTGACCTCGGGCAGGAAGCCCATGTCGGCCATCTGGTCGGCCTCGTCCAGGACGGCGACCTGGACCTTGTCCAGCGACGCGGCGCCGCGGTCGATGATGTCGCGCAGCCGGCCCGGGGTGGCGACCAGGATGTCGACCCCGCGCTCCAGCGCGTAGATCTGATTGCCCATCGAGGTGCCGCCGCAGACCACCTTGAGCTTGAGGCCCAGCACATCGCCGTACGGCTGGAGCGCGTCGCTCACCTGCATGGCGAGCTCGCGGGTCGGGGTGAGGATGAGGCCGCGGGGGCGCTTCTTCTCGGTGTGGCCGCCGGACAGCGTGGTCAGCAGCGGAAGGCCGAAGGACAGGGTCTTGCCGGAGCCCGTACGGCCACGGCCGAGGATGTCGCTGCCGGCCAGGGCGTCGGGGATCGTCGCGGCCTGGATCGGGAAGGGCGTGGTCACGCCGTTCTGCGCCAGCTTGCGGACGATCTGCTCGGGGAGGCCGAGGTCGCCGAAGGTGACCTGGGGCTCCTCGGGCGTCTGGGCGGCTTCCGCGGGCTGGGCGGATTCGTCGGCCTGGGCGGATTCGGCGGTCTGGGCCTGCTCGGTCAGCTCGGGTCGCTCGCCCTGTTCGTCGGCGGCGGGCATGACGGCGTGATCAGTGGAAACGGACATGCGAAATGCGAAACCTTCCGGAGTCTCGGCACGCGCCCAAGCTCCGTGTGATGTCGCAAAAAACCGCCTCAGTGCGGTCAGCCACGGGAAGGAAAGGAACGCGCCACGCGGCGCTCTCTGCATGGCGCCGGGCAAATGGGATCAAACGATCTACCACCATACGCACTTCCACCCCCCAAGAGCAAATCCGCCGCGCCGGCGCCCGTCAGTCCGTCTCCACTTCCACGGGCGCGGGGGACGCCTGCGGGGAGGCGGGCCCCGAGGTGGCCGGCCGCGACGGCTCCGGATTGCTCGGCGCGGAATGCGAGGGGGCCGCGGTGGAGGGGCCACCCCCGGGCGGCGATGTCGGCGACGAGGGCGCGGACGGACCCGGCCGGTGCGGGCCCGGTCCGCTCGTCGGGGGCCTGGCAGAGGAGGGCTCGGCCGCGCCCGGCGCGGAGGTCCGGGCCGACTCCGTGCCCTCGTCCCCCGGCTCGCCCTCCTTCTCCTTCTCGCCGCTCTCGTCCTTCGCCCGCTTCCCGTCCTCGCCGTCCTTCCCCCGGTCGCCGTCCGGCTCGGCGTCCGGGTACGTACGCGCCCTGGCGCCCGACGGGGCCGCGCCGCCGTCCGGGGCCGCCCCGTCCCGGTCGTGGGGGCCGTGGTGGGGGCCCGGCCGCTTCGGGCCGTCCGAGACGCTCGTACAGCCCGTCAGGGCCACCGCCGCGGCGACGAGGGCCGCCGCCATCGCGCAGGGGCCCCGCAGGACGCGAGCGGTCCGCGAGGTCCCGCGGGGACGGTCGGGGCGGGCAGGGCGGGGAGCGGGCGATCCGGGCATGTGGGGAATGCCTCCAGGGCGGGAGTCAGGGACGCACTGCCCAACTGGCCCCGCCCCGCCCAGGACACGCGTCAGCCGTAGCCGAGGGCGTGCAGCCGCTCGTCGTCGATCCCGAAGTGGTGCGCGATCTCGTGCACCACCGTGATCTCCGTCTCCTCGACCACGGCATCGCGCGACTCGCACATCCGCAGCGTCGGCCCCCGGTAGACCGTGATCCGGTCCGGCAGCACGCCCGCGTACCACTCGCCCCGGTCGGTCAGCGGCGTGCCCTCGTAGAGCCCGAGCAGCTGTGGATCGTCCGCCGGCGGCTCGTCCTCCACGAACACCGCCACGTTGTCCATCAGCCGCGTCAGCTCCGGCGGGATCCGGTCCAGGGCCTCTGCGACGACTTCCTCGAACTCCTCGCGCGTCATCTCCAACACGTGGCCATTGTCCGGCAGCCGGGCCCGGAAAGGGACGACCGCGGCACGGATCCCAGGACGACCGGGCACGGCCTTCGGACGGCCGGGCACGACCCGGCGGCGCGCCCGGCGCCCACCTCCCCGTAAACCGTTTTGGCGAACCTCACCGGCATCCCATATGCTTCTCACGTCCCCGACGGCGCCGGAAGGCGCCCAGGTGGGCCATCAGCCCTCATCGTCTAGTGGCCCAGGACGCCGCCCTTTCAAGGCGGTAGCACGGGTTCGAATCCCGTTGGGGGCACGCAACACCATGTGCGAGACTAGTTCTCGCACGAGCTTGGTCCTGTGGAGCAGTTTGGAGTGCTCGCCACCCTGTCAAGGTGGAGGCCGCGGGTTCAAATCCCGTCAGGACCGCTGCGGCTGGGTAGCTCAGTTGGTACGAGCGTCCGCCTGAAAAGCGGAAGGTCGCCGGTTCGACCCCGGCCCCAGCCACCGCAGCCCATTTGGGCGTACACCCCCTCCGGGTCTCCCGGAGGGGGTGTTTTCGTGCGCGCCCCAACACTCGTCGCCCGTCAGCCCGCCGCCCGCTCGGGCGCCGCGGGCTGGTCGGTCCCGCAGTACCGGCACTTGGAGGCGGCCTCCGGGATGTCGGCGGAGAGGCAGGCCGGGCAGGTCTTGACGGGCGCGGGGTCGCCGAAGACGGTGGCTCCGCGGCGCGCCTGGATCGCCTTGTACGGGAGGACGATCACGAAGTAGACCACCGCCATGAAGATGACGAAGTAGATCAGGGCGGAGATGAACGAGCCGACATTGAGGTAGGTGGACTTGTTCCCGGCCTGGCCCAGCTGCCAGCCGAGTCCGGCCGACTTGCCGCCTTGGGCGCGGGCGATGATCGGGTTGATGACGTTGTCGGTGAACGCCAGGATCAGGGTGGAGAACGCCAGGGCGATGATCAGCCCCACCGCCGCCATGATGACGTCACCACGCATCAGGAAGTTCTTGAAGCCCTTGAGCATGACGCTCCTTGTCGGGGTCCGGTCCTCCGGGGCGCTTCGGCGCGCGCCTTGGTCCCAGGACAATTGATCTTGGCCTGGCCGACAACCGGAACTGCTCCGACCGGCGGACCCCCGCCCCATGCTCAGCGTTCGGGCAGCCGCACCGATGTCTCCCGGCCGCCGGGGTGGCGGTGGCGCCAGGTCCAGAAGACCGCGCAGCCCAGCAGGGCCCACCCGGCCAGCACCAGGAACGGGAAGGCGTGCTGGTACTCGCTGAAGTAGACCGCGGTGTGCTGCGCGTTGACGGAGGCGCCCGGGGGCAGCCAGCGGCCGATGAGGCCGAGCAGGGAGGGCAGCAGGGGCCAGGAGACCGCGCCGCCCGAGGAGGGGTTGCCGAGGAGCACCATCAGGCCCCAGGTCGGGATGAGCGCCCACCGTCCGAAGAAGACGTTGAACATGGAGAAGACCATCCCCGAGGTGAACATCGTCAGGGCCAGGATCGCCCAGGACTCGGCGAAGGGCAGGTCGAGGGCGCCGAGCCCCCAGTCCACGATCGCGGCGATCGCGAAGCCGCCGAGCAGCGCGTACGCGAGGGTGAAGGCGATCCGCTCGGCGGGCACCAGGGCCCGGGCGTTCACGCTCAGCTGGATGGCGCCGATGAAGCCGATGATCACGGCGGCGAGCGAGATGTAGAAGATCGCGAGTCCGCGCGGATCGCCGCGCTGTAGCGGATTCACGTCCCTGACCAGGACCGGCACCCCGATCGCCCGCCCCACCTTCGGCCCGGCCTCGCTGAGCAGCTGGGCCACCGAGGCCCCGGAGGCGCCGGAGACGTCCAGCTCCACCGCGCGGCCGCGGGGCCGCAGGATCGCGAAGACCGACTGCTCGTCGACGGCCCGCAGGGCCCGCGGGTACGTGGGGTAGTGGTGCAGCCTGAGCGAGGCGCCCAGGGCCTTCTCCATGCCGGCGACGAAGGCCTGCTGCTTGGGGGTGCCGTGGTCGCGGACCACGACGGCGGTGGGGATGCGGTGCGGGGTGGGGTTGGCGAAGGCGTAGGTGTAGGAGCCGGCGAAGAGCCCCGCGCCCGCCGAGATGATCAGCACCACGACCGTCGCGGGGTAGTACGGGGAGTGTCTGAAGATCGACCATGCCGATCGCCGGCCGGGGCCGCGCCGCGCGTGCTCCGCTCGGGGATTACCGCCATCGGCCGTACCGTCGCTCGCCTCGTTGCCCATGAGGTCACGCTAGAACGGACATCACGGACATACCTCTCGGCGCGGTCTGGACAACCAGGACGGAAATAGGTTCGCCAGGCGTTTTCGGGAGGTGAGATCCTGGAGCCCGTATGTCCACCACGCCTGCCCCCGCCCTGCCCGCCCTGCTGGAGCGGCTGCCCGAGCTGATGCTGCGCGACCAGCAGCGGCTGGGGCGCCGGCTCGACGGCGCGCGCCGGATCCGTAAGCCCGAGGCCCGCGCGGCCGTGCTGGGCGAGATCGCCGATGACATCGAACGGGCCGAGCTGCGGGTCGCCGACCGCCGCGCCGCCGTGCCCGCCGTCACCTACCCCGAAGAGCTGCCGGTCAGCCAGAAGAAGGACGACATCCTCGCCGCGGTCCGGGACCACCAGGTCGTGATCGTCGCGGGCGAGACCGGCTCCGGCAAGACGACCCAGATCCCCAAGATCTGCCTGGAGCTGGGGCGCGGCGTCAAGGGCCTGATCGGCCATACCCAGCCGCGCCGCATCGCGGCCCGTACGGTCGCCGAGCGCATCGCCGAGGAGCTGCGGTCGCCGCTGGGCGAGTCGGTCGGCTGGAAGGTCCGCTTCACCGACCAGGTGAGCCAGGACACCCACGTCAAGCTGATGACGGACGGCATCCTGCTGGCCGAGATCCAGACCGACCGCGAGCTGCGCCAGTACGACACGATCATCATCGACGAGGCCCATGAGCGCAGCCTCAACATCGACTTCCTGCTCGGCTATCTGGCCCAGCTGCTGCCCCGCCGCCCCGACCTCAAGATCGTGATCACCTCCGCCACCATCGACCCCGAGCGCTTCTCCCGCCATTTCGGCGACGCGCCGATCGTCGAGGTCAGCGGGCGTACGTACCCGGTCGAGGTGCGCTACCGCCCGCTGCTGGAGGAGGGCGGGGAGGACAGCGACCGGGACCAGATCACCGCGATCTGCGACGCGGTGGACGAGCTCCAGGCCGAGGGCCCGGGCGACATCCTGGTCTTCCTCTCCGGCGAGCGGGAGATCCGGGACACCGCCGACGCGCTCACCAAGAAGCAGCTGCGCGCCACCGAGGTGCTGCCGCTGTACGCGCGCCTGTCGCACGCCGAGCAGCACCGGGTCTTCCAGCGCCACACCGGCCGCCGGATCGTTCTCGCGACCAATGTGGCGGAGACCTCACTGACCGTCCCCGGCATCCGGTACGTGATCGACCCGGGCACCGCCCGGATCTCCCGCTACAGCCATCGCACCAAGGTGCAGCGGCTGCCCATCGAGCCCGTCTCCCAGGCCAGCGCCAACCAGCGCAAGGGCCGCTGCGGGCGCACCAGTGACGGCATCTGCGTCCGGCTGTACTCCGAGGACGACTTCCTGACCCGCCCGGAGTTCACCGACGCGGAGATCCTGCGGACCAACCTGGCCTCCGTCATCCTCCAGATGACCGCGGCCGGGCTCGGGGACATCGAGAAGTTCCCGTTCATCGACCCGCCGGACCGGCGCAACATCAAGGACGGCGTGCAGCTGCTGGAGGAGCTGCACGCGCTGGACGGCGCCCAGAAGGACCCGCGCAAGCGGCTCACCCCGGTCGGGCGCAAGCTCGCCCAGCTGCCCGTGGACCCCCGGCTGGCCCGGATGGTCCTGGAGGCCGACCGCAACGGCTGTGTCCGCGAGGTCATGGTGATCGCGGCCGGGCTGTCCATCCAGGACCCGCGCGAGCGCCCCTCCGACAAGCAGCAGCAGGCCGACCAGCAGCACGCGCGCTTCAAGGACGAGACGAGCGACTTCCTGGCCTTCCTCAACCTGTGGAAGTACATCCGGGAGCGGCAGAAGGAGCTGTCCTCGTCCGCGTTCCGCCGGATGTGCCGCCAGGAGTTCCTGAACTATCTGCGTATACGCGAATGGCAGGACATCTACAGCCAGCTGCGCACGGTCGCCAAAACCATGGACATCGCCATCGAGATGTCCGACCAGGACGCGGCGCCGGACCACATCCACACGTCGCTGCTCGCGGGGCTCTTGTCCCACCTCGGTCTGAAGGACACCGACAAGAACGAGTATCTGGGCGCGCGCAGCGCCAAGTTCGCCGTCTTCCCCGGTTCCGCGCTCTTCAAGAAGCCGCCGCGCTGGGTCATGTCGGCCGAGCTCGTGGAGACCTCGCGGCTGTGGGCGCGGGTCAACGCGAAGATCGAGCCCGAGTGGATCGAGCCGCTCGCCGAGCACCTGGTCAAGCGCACCTACAGCGAGCCGCACTGGGAGCAGAAGCAGGCGGCCGTGATGGCGTACGAGAGGGTCACGCTGTACGGCGTGCCGATCGTCGCCCAGCGGAAGGTGAACTACGGCCGGATCGACCCGGAGACCTGCCGGGATCTGTTCATCCGCAATGCCCTGGTGGAGGGCGACTGGCGCACCCACCACCAGTTCTTCCAGGACAACCGCAAACTGCTCGGCGAGGTGGAGGAGCTGGAACACCGCGCCCGGCGGCGCGACATCCTCGTCGACGACGAGACGCTGTTCGACTTCTACGACCAGCGGCTGCCCGAACACATCGTGTCCGGGGCGCATTTCGACTCCTGGTGGAAGCACAAGCGCCGGGAGGAGCCGGAGCTTCTCAACTTCGAGAAGTCGATGCTCATCAACGAGCAGGCGGCGGGCGTCACCAAGGACGCCTATCCGGACTCCTGGCGCCAGGGGAAGCTCAAGTTCAGGGTGACGTACCAGTTCGAGCCCGGCGCGGACGCGGACGGCGTCACCGTCCACATCCCGCTCCAGGTGCTCAACCAGGTCACCCCGGACGGCTTCGACTGGCAGATCCCCGGGCTGCGCGAGGACCTGGTGACCGAGCTGATCCGGTCGCTGCCCAAGCCCGTCCGCCGCAACTACGTCCCGGCGCCGAACTACGCCAAGCGCTTTCTGGACGGCGTGGTCCCGCTCCAGGAGCCGCTGACGGCCGCGCTCTCCCGCGAGCTCCAGCGGATGGGCGGGGTGCGGATCGACCCCGAGGACTGGGACCCGGACAAGGTGCCGGGCCATCTCAAGATCACCTTCCGGGTGGTCGACGAGCGGCGCCGCAAACTCGCCGAGGACAAGGACCTGGAGGCGCTGAAGCAACAGCTGAAGCCGAAGACCCGGGCCGCCATCTCCAAGGCCTTCGAGACCTCCAAGGAGGGCGGGGGCATCGAGCAGCGCACCGGGCTGACCCGGTGGGCGGTCGGCACGCTGCCGCGCACCTTCGAGACGCGCCGCGCGGGCCAGCCCGTCAAGGCGTACCCGGCGCTCGTGGACGAGGGCGCCTCCGTGGCCCTACGCCTCTTCGACACCGAGGCCGAGCAGCGCCAGGCGATGTGGCGCGGCACCCGCCGGCTGGTCCTGCTGGGACTGCCCGCCAGCCCGGCCAAGTTCGCCCAGGGCCAGCTGTCCAACCAGGCCAAGCTGGCGCTGTCGCGCAGCCCGCACGGCAACGTCCAGGCGCTGTTCGAGGACTGTGTCGCCGCCTCCGCCGACCGGCTGATCGCGGCGCGCGGCGGCCCGGCGTGGGACGAGGAGAGCTTCCACAAGCTCTTCGACGGCGTCCGGGCCGACATCATGGACGCCACGCTCGACACCGTGCGGAAGGTCCAGGAGGTGCTGGCCGCCTGGCAGTCCTGCGAGCGGCGGCTGAAGGCCACCACGAGCCCCGTGCTGCTGGCGTCCCTCGCGGACATCAAGGAGCAGCTGGCGGAGCTCATCAGGCCCGGTTTCGTGACCGAGCACGGGGTGCGCCGCCTCCCGGACCTCATGCGCTATCTGGTGGCCGTCGACCGGCGGCTCCAGCAGCTCCCGGCCAACGCCGAGCGGGACCGGGCGCGGATGGCGAAGGTCAAGGAGATGCGGGACGAGTACGCCTGGCTGCTGGAGCAGTTCCCCAAGGGCCGGCCGGTGCCCCAAGAGGCGCTCGAGATCCGCTGGATGATCGAGGAGCTGCGGGTGAGCTACTTCGCGCACGCCCTCGGCACGGCCTATCCGGTGTCCGACAAGCGCATCGTGAAGGCCATCGACGCGGCGGCGCCCTGACGGCCGCGCTCAGGCGGGGCTCCGGGCGGGTGTGGCCCCCGGGAGCCCCGGCCGGGCCCTGAGGCCCCGAGACGGGCCCTGAGGCGCCCTCACGGGCCTCCCGGGGCCGCCCGGGAGGCAGGCCGCGGTCGGGTGTGCGGGCCGGCGTACCGCCGTCGGAGGGCCCGCACATGGCCGCCGGACGGCCGCCGGGCGCGAGTTCGACCGCACCCCCTGACCTGCTGTAGAGTCTGTCTCCGCAGCGCACGAAAGAGCGCGGCAGCCAAACGGCGAGAGCCGTATGGTCCTGTGGAGCAGTTTGGAGTGCTCGCCACCCTGTCAAGGTGGAGGCCGCGGGTTCAAATCCCGTCAGGACCGCAGCGCGAAAGGCCCGGACCCGTACAGAGGTCCGGGCCTTTCGGTGTCTTGACGGCGGCACGTACCAGAGGTACCCAAGCTAGAAGGCGCTAAGGGGGCGCGCGCGGGAGGTACGGCTTATGACGACATCCGCGAGGCATGAGACCAGGGCGCTGCTCCGCGCGCATCTGGCGGCCGCCACGGGCTATCGCCACTTCACCCGACACTGTCCCATCTGCCATCGGCTGCTGCGGCTCGCCATGGAGCCGATGAGGGACGCGGCGGCGGAATCGCGGTCCACCGAACCAGAGGGCGGTTCGGCGACAACGGCGGCAACTCGGTAAGCCCTTACCGCAGTTGCCGAGCGAACGACAAGCATTGTGCGGTGTGACGGGAGTCACCGAATGGGCTTGCGGAGTGGGGGAACTTACGCCTCTCCTCCAACAAGTCAATTTAATATGTGCAATTGCACCGCCCATCCAAGCCCCTGGAAGACCCCGGGAAGGGCTCCGGAAGGGGTCATTCCAGACCGACCCGGCCACCCGCTCCAACCCTCCCGCGACATCGCGCCACGGCTTGCTACCGGTGAGTCACCAGGGCCCCGCGAACGCGCGCGGACACAAAAAGATCGCGCTGGACCCGGCGGAGTCCAGCGCGATCGACGACGCACCCATGTCGAGCGGGCGTGGGCCTGTTGGGGCAGGCACCAGTCGTTGTGGAGCTAGTGGAGCTGAGCGGGCTCTTTCCAAGGCTGGGGGGCCGGAAAATGCCCGGTTATGCGGTTGTTCAGGCCTCGCTGCGCTGCTGCGGGATGCCCGCGAGAAGCGCACGGACCTCCGCTTCGCGGTAGCGCCGATGCCCTCCGAGCGTGCGGATGGACGTGAGCTTGCCGGCCTTGGCCCACCGCGTGACCGTCTTCGGGTCCACGCGGAACATCGTGGCAACCTCAGCCGGGGTCAGCAGCGGCTCGGCATCAGGGGTGCGAGCGGTCATGAGCGGCCTCCTCGGGAGAACCGAACCATCACGGTTCTTTCCTCTAAATTCTGCACCTTGACCCACGTTGCCCGAAATGGCGGACGCGGGCCGAGTCGGTTATAGGACGAACGGCTTGTCCTCGGCACTACAACTACACCATCTGTCCAGCCCCGTCGGCCAAACCGATGGAATTGCCCTCTCAGGTGTTCAACCTCGACGGAAGCCGATGGACCATGCCATAGCGGACAGTCACACGGCCGTGACGATCAGTCACAACAGGATCAGGGTCACCAGACCCCGTCAAGGAGTGCAATACCGATGAATCCGCCCATACTTGGGCGGAAGGAGGCCTTCCCGGACTCCTTGTCCTATTTTGACACGAGGGTGGGGGATTGCCGCAAGGCCCGAAGTCAGTGCTTTAGATCACGATTGAGGCAATGGCCCGGATCGGGACCTACGTCCCGCACCGTCTCTCTACATCCCCGCATGTCCCCGTACATCCCCGTGTCATCCCCGTGTCAGTGGTCTCAGCTCGCGTTCTGGCGGCCGCGAACCGCGGTCCAGCGCTCCGTCAGCCGCTGGTACGCGCTTCCCGCCCGCTCTCCGTCCCCGTCACGCAGCGCCGCGAGCCCCTCCGCCACATCGGCGGCGGAGCGGTCGTCGTCCAGCTGCCCTGAGGGCACCGCGTGCACCAGGCCGCCATAGTCGAGCTCGACCAGCGAACGCGGGTGGAATTCCTCGAGCCACCGACCAACATCTACCAGCCCGTCGATCAGCGGACCCTCGCCGAGACCATCTTTGAGCACCTTAAGGCCACGCGCCACTCGGCGCCTGGCCTGAACCATGGGGGTCCGGTAGCGCAGCAGCGGCCCGTCCTCCCCCTTGGTGTACTCGCGCTCGTCGTCCGCGAAGAGCACGAACCAGCGCACCGGCACATGCCAGGTCGCCGACCTGATCCACGGCCGGGCGTCCGGGTTGCGCTCCAGCCACCGCTCGTAGTCCGCGGCCGCCTGCCGGCGCACCACCGGGGGCAGCGCGGCGTCCAGCAGCGGCGCCGGGAGCCGCTCGGCGACCTCCTCCAGGGCCAGCCAGCCGCGCAGCCGGGTACGCCACGGACAGACGCAGGTGACCCCGTCCACGACCGCCACGAACGCGTCGCTGCTCTCGTGCACGGGCACCGCCACCGGGGGCACCGGCAGCAGGTCGGCCAGCGAGCGCCGCAGCTCGTCCTGGGCGCCCGGCAGGTCGTCGCGCTTGGCGTAACGCGCCCAGTGGGAGCGCTCGGGCTCGGGAAAGGCCGCCAGCGGCTCGTAGACCCGGAGGTACGCCGCGTAGGGGACAACCACCGAAGACGCCACGGTCACGCGCGCTCCCTCTGGGTCCGAGACCAAGGTCCGAGACAAAGGTCCGAAACGGTCGCCGGGGCGCTGCTCGTCCCGGGCTGACCGCATCGTCCCACGGCCCGCACGGCCACTCGCCGCCCACCTTCCGGACTCAGTACGGACGGTGCCGTTCCGAGCCGCCCCTCAGGGCTTACGCTCTTGCCCACCGGCCCTCCCCACCAGCAAGGAGGGCGCCACAACGCGGCATATGGGAGTCACCACAGTGACCGACGTACGTCATACCGTCAGCGTCGACGGTCCGGCGGGCAGCGCAGTATCCGGGTCCTCGTCCCCGCTCACCACGCTCTTCGCCTCCGACCAGGGCGGCCATGAGCAGGTCCTGCTCTGCCAGGACCGGGCGAGCGGCCTGAAGGCCGTCATCGCCATCCACTCCACCGCCCTGGGCCCGGCCCTCGGCGGCACCCGCTTCCACGCCTACACCTCCGAGGCGCGCCCCGAAGAAGCGGCCGTCATGGACGCGCTCAACCTCGCCCGCGGCATGTCCTACAAGAACGCGCTGGCCGGGCTCGACCACGGCGGCGGCAAGGCCGTCATCATCGGGGACCCCGAGCAGATCAAGACCGAGGAGCTGCTGCTGGCCTACGGCCGCTTCGTGGCCTCCCTCGGCGGCCGCTACGTCACCGCCTGCGACGTCGGCACCTATGTCGCCGACATGGACGTCGTCGCCCGCGAGTGCCCCTGGACCACCGGCCGCTCCCCCTCCGCGGGCGGCGCGGGCGACTCCTCGGTCCTCACCGCCTACGGCGTCTTCCAGGGCATGCGGGCCAGCGCCCAGGCGTCCTGGGGGGAGCCCACGCTGCGCGGCCGCCGGGTCGGCATCGCGGGCGTCGGCAAGGTCGGCCACCACCTCGTCGAGCACCTGCTGGAGGACGGCGCCGAGGTCGTGGTCACGGATGTGCGGGCCGAGTCCGTCGAGCGGGTCCGCGCCCGCCACCCCGAGGTGACGGCCGTCGCCGACACCGACGCGCTGATCCGCACCGAGCTCGACGTCTACGCCCCGTGCGCCCTGGGCGGCGCGCTCGACGACACCACGGTCGCCGCGCTCACCGCGCGCGTGGTGTGCGGAGCCGCCAACAACCAGCTGGCCCACCCCGGGATCGAGAAGGACCTCGCCGACCGCGGCATCCTCTACGCGCCGGACTACGTCGTGAACGCCGGCGGGGTCATCCAGGTCGCGGACGAACTGCACGGTTTCGACTTCGACCGGGCCAAGGCCAAGGCGGCAAAGATTTTCGACACCACGTTGGCCATATTCGATCGGGCACAGACCGATGGCATCCCGCCGGCCGCGGCCGCCGACCGGCTGGCCGAGCAGCGCATGGCGGAGGGCCGCCACTCCTGACCGCCAGACCGCAGCCTCTGGCCGCGGCCTTCGACCGCCACTCCTAAAGGCGTTCGAAGTCGCCGGAGAAAACACCCGGGGAACCTCTGGGAAAACGCCCGAGAAGCGCTTCGGCAGGCCGTGCGGGACCCTATGGACGTCATCTGGACAAGTGCCGGACAAGTGCCGTACCGGGTCCCGTACGGGGCCGTAGGGAGCCATCGGGGAGAGATCCCTCACGGCCTCTCGGCGGGTCGGCGTCGCAGACGCGTTAAAATCGCAGCTGACCAGCGGGTACAGGGCTGCCCGCCGGTTATGCGGCGTGGCACGTCATGCGGGCGACGTACCGTATGGCCACAGAAGCAGGTACCGTTGAAGCCCTACGGGCCGGGTTCTCTTTCGAGAGTCCGCTCCGAATTATGAACGTGAACGCGTGTCAAGACTCTGGGGCCGTCGAGCCCCGTCGTTGAGGGGGTCGAGCCATGGGGCGCGGCCGGGCCAAGGCCAAGCAGACGAAGGTCGCCCGCCAGCTGAAGTACAACAGCGGTGGGACTGACCTCTCACGCCTGGCTGAGGAGCTGGGCGCATCGACAGCGAACCCGCCGCCGAACGGCGAGCGGTTCGAGGACGATGAGCTGGACAACGACCCGTACGCACAGTACGCGGATTTGTACAACGACGACGAAGACGATGACGACGCCGACGAGCAGTCGGGTCCGTCCGCGCAACGTCGTCGCGCCTGACCGTTAACTTCAGGTCGTTTCAGGCGCTCGGCTGCGAGCCGCACCTCCGCCGGTCCGGGGCAACCGCCTCGGACCGGCTTCTGTGCTGTCCTCGCGCCCCTGGAGGCCCCCCGGCACCCCGCCGGATGGCCCAGGGGGCCGACAGTGCGCCACGCGGCCGTACGCGGCGCCTCGGTTGGGGTCGTCACGGTCGTCCGCTCGATCAGCTCGCGTAGTCGCCGATCACGGACACTCCCGCGGCGTGCCCGGCGGTCCGCTCGACGATCTCGCCGCTGACCCAGGCGTCCACGCCGCGGTCCGCGAGAGTGGCCAGCGCCACATCGACCGACTCCCCGGGCACGACGGCGATCATGCCGACGCCCATGTTCAGGGTCTTCTCCAGCTCCTCCCGCTCGACCGAGCCGGCCTCCCCGACCAGGCCGAAGACCGGGCCGGGGGTCCAGGTGGAGCGGTCGACCACCGCGTGCAGCCCGCCCGGGATGACCCGCGCGAGGTTGTTCGCCAGCCCGCCGCCGGTGATGTGCGAGAAGGCGTGCACCTCGGTGGTCCGGGTGAGGGCCAGGCAGTCCAGCGAGTAGATCCGGGTGGGCTCCAGCAGCTCCTCCCCCAGCGTCCGGCCCAGCTCCGGGACCTCCCGGTCCAGGGACCAGCCGGCCCGCTCGAAGAGCACATGGCGGACGAGTGAGTACCCGTTCGAGTGAAGTCCGGACGACGCCATGGAGATCACGGCGTCCCCCGTCCGGATACGATCCGCGCCCAGCACCCGGTCGGCCTCGACCACGCCCGTGCCGGCCCCGGCCACATCGAAGTCGTCGGCGCCCAGCAGCCCCGGGTGTTCGGCGGTCTCGCCGCCCACCAGCGCACAGCCCGCCAGCGCACAGCCCTCGGCGATGCCCTTGACGATGGCGGCGACCCGCTCCGGATACACCTTGCCGACGCAGATGTAGTCGGTCATGAACAGCGGCTCGGCGCCGCACACCACCAGGTCGTCCACGACCATGCCGACCAGGTCGCGGCCGATGGTGTCGTAGACCCCCATCCGGCGCGCGAGGTCCACCTTGGTGCCGACCCCGTCGGTGGCCGAGGCCAGCAGCGGCCGCTCGTAGCGCTTGAGGGCGGAGGCGTCGAAGAGCCCGGCGAAGCCGCCGAGGCCGCCCACGACCTCGGGCCGCGCCGCCTTCTTCACCCACTCCTTCATCAGCTCGACCGCGCGGTCGCCCGCCTCGATGTCGACGCCCGCGCTCGCGTACGTGGACCCGGCCGCGCCCGGGGAAGGCTCAGACATGACGTTGAGATCTTTCGTGTCGTGATGAAAAGGCGTCGGGATTCGTGAGGGGGATGGCCGAGGACCGAGCCGTGGGGGCCGGGGCCGTACCGGGCCCGGTCCCGACGGGGCTCCACGGGCGCTGTGGCCCGTAGAGCCCTTAACGGTCCGCTACGGGCGCCGCAGCGCGTCCCCGCCGCCGACGCCGGCCGTCAGCGTCGCCACACCGTCCGCGTCGCTGCGGATCGGCGCCTGCGTCTCGGCCTCCAGGAGGTGCTTGCCGAGCAGCTCGGGGTCCGGGAGCTCCATCGGGTACTCACCGTCGAAGCAGGCCCGGCACAGGTTCGGCTTGGCGATCGTGGTCGCCTCGATCATGCCGTCGATCGAGATGTACGCCAGCGAGTCGGCGCCCAGCGACTTGCCGATCTCCTCGACCGACAGACCGTTGGCGATCAGCTCGGCCCGGGTGGCGAAGTCGATACCGAAGAAGCACGGCCACTTGATGGGCGGGCTGCTGATGCGGATGTGCACCTCCGCCGCCCCGGCCTCGCGCAGCATCCGGACAAGCGCGCGCTGGGTGTTGCCGCGGACGATCGAGTCGTCGACGACCACCAGGCGCTTGCCCCGGATGACCTCCTTCAGCGGGTTCAGCTTGAGCCGGATGCCCAGCTGGCGGATGGTCTGCGAGGGCTGGATGAACGTCCGGCCCACATACGAGTTCTTGACCAGCCCCGAGCCGTAGGGGATCCCGCTGGCCTCCGCGTAACCGACGGCGGCCGGGGTGCCGGACTCCGGCGTGGCTATCACCAGGTCGGCCTCGGCCGGGGCCTCGGCGGCCAGCCGGCGGCCCATCTCCACCCGGGACAGATACACGCTCCGGCCGGCGATGTCGGTGTCCGGGCGGGCCAGATAGACGTACTCGAAGACACAGCCCTTGGGGCGCGCCTCCGCGAAGGTCGTCGAGCGCAGCCCGTTCTCGTCGATCGCGACCATCTCGCCGGGCTCGATCTCCCGGATGAACGAGGCGCCCACGATGTCCAGGGCGGCGGTCTCGGAGGCCACCACCCAGCCGCGTTCCAGACGGCCGAGGACCAGCGGGCGGATGCCCTGCGGGTCACGGGCCGCGTACAGCGTCTGCTCGTCCATGAAGACGAGGCTGAAAGCGCCCTTGACCTCGGGCAGCACGATCGGGGCCGCCTGCTCGACGGTCAGCGCCTTGCCGTCCTCGTCGACCTGCCCCGCGAGCAGGGCGGTGACCAGGTCGGTGTCATTGGTCGCGGCGACCTGGGTGGCCCGGCCGTTGTCCCGCGGCAGCGCCGCGACCATCTCGGCGAGCTGGGCCGTGTTGACCAGGTTTCCGTTGTGGCCCAGCGCGATCGAGCCGTGCGCGGTCGCGCGGAAGGTCGGCTGCGCGTTCTCCCACACCGAGGCTCCGGTGGTGGAGTAACGGGCGTGACCGACCGCGATATGGCCCCGCAGGGAGCCGAGGGATGTCTCGTCGAAGACCTGGGAAACCAGGCCCATGTCCTTGAAGACCAGAATCTGGGAGCCGTTGCTCACCGCGATGCCCGCGGACTCCTGTCCACGGTGCTGCAGTGCGTACAGCCCGAAATAGGTGAGTTTGGCGACCTCTTCGCCCGGAGCCCAGACACCGAAGACGCCACACGCGTCCTGGGGGCCCTTCTCTCCGGGGAGCAGGTCGTGGCTGAGTCGTCCGTCACCACGTGGCACGCCACCGAGTCTAGGACAGTTCCGGAGCGCCACGGCACGAGGGACGGCGAGGGGGGCGTAAGTCACATTCCCGGAAGACCTCCCAGAAGGCCCCGCGAACCCTTCCAGGAGCCCTGGGACGCGTGCGGCGTCAGGCCAGGAGCGGCAGGTGGGGCGCGAGATCGGCGCGCTCGCCACTGGCCGTGACATCCGCATCCTCGACCGCCTCGGACCAGTCCAGGCGGCCCGTGGCGAGGCGGATCCAGGTCAGCGGGGCCGTCTCGACGACGTTCGGGGGCGTGCCGCGGGTGTGCCGGGGGCCCTCGACGCACTGCACGACCGCGTACGGCGGGACGCGCACCTCGACCGAGCCCCCGGGCGCCTTCGCCGCCAGCGCGTCGGCGAGCAGGCGCGTGGCGGTGGCCAAGGCCTGGCGGTCGTACGGGAGCGTGGTCCCGAGCGCGGCCGCCAGGTCGTCGGTGTGCACGACCAGCTCCACACAGCGGGTGACGAGGAAGTCGTCGAGCCGCATCGCCCCCACCCGGGCGGCCAGCAGCCGGTCGCCGGGCGCCTGGGGCAGGAGCTCGGCGAAGCGCGCGGCGGCGCGGTCCAGCAGCTCGGCCGGCGCCGCGCTCGCCGCGAGCGATCGGGTGTCGTCGTCGATATCCCCGCCGAGGGCGGCGGTCGCGGCCACCCAGCCGGTCGCGGTGACCTCCGGCGCCGGCGGCGCGGGCCGCTCCAGGTGGCGGCCGACCGCCCCCACGGCCATCGACAGATGCGCGACCAGCTCCCGGACCGTCCAGTCGCCGAGCCGCGTCGGCGCGGCCAATTGCTCCTCGCCCAGGCCGCGCACCGCGTCCCGTACGTGCTCGAGCTGCGCGGTCACGGCGGCGCGCGTCTTGGCCGGGTCATAGGTACGGGCGCGGGGGCGGGGAGGCATGCGGCCGAGCGTACCGAGAAGCCCCGAGGAGCACGGCCGGAGCGTGGACAGCGCGGGGGCGGCGGCAGAGGATGGAAGGGAAGGTGAGAGAAATCAGCACGAAAGGCGTGAAACGCCATGGCCGAGCACCCGGATTGCACCCTGGTCCGCCGCGGCTACGAGGCCTTCACCCGCGGTGACCTGGACGCCCTGGCAGGGCTGATGACCGCCGATGTGACGCATCACGTCCCCGGCGAGAGTTCCATATCGGGCCATCACAAGGGCCGTGAGGCCTGCGTCCAGCTGTACCGCCGCCTGGGCGAGCTGTCCGGCGGCACCCTGCGCACCGAACTGGAAACGCTGCTGGCCGACGGGCGCGGGCATGTGATCTCCGTCCACCGGTGCCGTGCGGAGCGCGACGACATCGGCATCGACATGAAGATCGGCATGTTCTTCACCATCGTCGGCGGGAAGATCAGCGACATCGACGAGTGCAGCGAGGACATCGACACCTCGAACACGTTCTGGCGCTGAAGAAGACGGCCCCGCTCCCTGTGTGACGGCAGGGAACGGGGTTTATCCCGTCATACGGGGCAGGCGTCAGGCGAGCAGACCCGGGATCGTCGCCTCGTGCGCCTCCTTGAGCTCCGCCAGCGGAATGCTGAACTGGCCCTGGACGTCGATCGCGTCCCCGTCCACGACACCGATCCGGGCCGCCGGAAGACCCCGCGCCCCGCACATGTCGTTGAAGCGGACCTCCTCGCTGCGCGGAACGGCCACCACGGCGCGGCCCGCCGACTCCGACAGCAGGAAGACGAAGGGGTCCACGCCGTCGGGCACCACGATGCGGGCGCCCTTGCCGCCGCGCAGACACGACTCGACGAGCGCCTGGATCAGACCGCCGTCGGACAGGTCGTGCGCCGCGTCCACCATGCCGTCGCGCGAGGCCGAGATCAGGATCTCGCCGAGCAGCCGCTCCCGCTCCAGGTCCACCTTCGGCGGCAGCCCGCCGAGGTGGTCATGGACCGTCTGCGACCAGGCCGAGCCGCCGAACTCCTCCTCGGTGTCACCGAGGAGGTACAGCAGATGGCCCTCGTCCGCGAACCCGACCGGGGTGCGGCGCGCCACATCGTCGATGACGCCGAGGACGGCGACCACCGGCGTCGGGTGGATGGCCACGTCCCCGGTCTGGTTGTAGAGGGAGACATTGCCGCCGGTGACCGGGGTGCCCAGGGTCAGACAGCCGTCGGCCAGGCCACGGGTGGCCTCCGCGAACTGCCACATGACCGCCGGGTCCTCGGGCGAGCCGAAGTTCAGGCAGTCGGAGATGGCGAGCGGCTTGGCGCCGGAGGCGGCGACATTGCGGTACGCCTCGGCGAGCGCCAGCTGCGCGCCCGCGTACGGGTCGAGCTTGGCGTAGCGGCCGTTGCCGTCCGTGGCGACCGCGACACCGAGGCCGGTCTCCTCGTCGATGCGGACCATGCCGGAGTCCTCGGGCTGGGCGAGGACGGTGTTGCCCTGGACGAAGCGGTCGTACTGGTCGGTGATCCACGACTTCGACGCCTGGTTCGGGGACGAGACGACCTTGAGGACCTGCTCGCGCAGCTCGGCGGGGGTCGCCGGGCGCGCCAGCTTGTTCGCGTCGTCGGCCTGAAGGGCGTCCTGCCACTCCGGGCGGGCGTACGGGCGCTCGTACACCGGGCCCTCGTGGGCGACGGTGCGCGGCGGGACGTCGACGATCTGCTCGCCGTGCCAGAAGATCTCCAGCCGCTCGCCCTCGGTGACCTCACCGATCACGGTGGCGATGACGTCCCACTTCTCGCAGATCTCCAGGAAGCGGTCGACCTTGCCCGGCTCGACGATCGCACACATGCGTTCCTGCGACTCGCTCATGAGGATCTCCTCGGGCGAGAGCGTCGCGTCGCGCAGCGGCACGGTGTCCAGCTCGACGCGCATGCCGCCGGAGCCGGCCGAGGCCAGCTCGCTGGTGGCGCAGGAGAGCCCGGCGCCGCCGAGGTCCTGGATGCCGGCGACCAGGTCTTCCCTGAAGATCTCCAGGGTGCACTCGATGAGCAGCTTCTCCTGGAAGGGGTCGCCGACCTGGACGGCGGGGCGCTTGGTCGGCTTGGTGTCATCGAACGTTTCGGAGGCGAGCACGGAGACGCCGCCGATGCCGTCGCCGCCGGTGCGGGCGCCGTAGAGGATGACCTTGTTGCCCGTGCCGGAAGCCTTGGCGAGGTGGATGTCCTCGTGCTTCATGACACCCACGCAGAGCGCGTTGACCAGCGGGTTGCCCTGGTAGCAGGGGTCGAAGACGACCTCGCCGCCGATATTGGGCAGGCCCAGGCAGTTGCCGTAGCCGCCGATGCCCGCGACCACGCCGGGCAGCACCCGCTTGGTGTCGGGGTGGTCGGCGGCGCCGAAGCGCAGCGGGTCCATCACGGCGACCGGGCGGGCGCCCATGGCGAGGATGTCGCGGACGATGCCGCCCACGCCGGTGGCCGCGCCCTGGTACGGCTCGATGTAGGAGGGGTGGTTGTGCGACTCGACCTTGAAGGTGACCGCATAGCCCTGGCCGACGTCGACCACGCCCGCGTTCTCGCCGATACCGACGAGCAGCGCATCGTTCTCCGGGGCCTTCTCGCCGAACTGCCGCAGATGGACCTTGCTCGACTTGTACGAGCAGTGCTCGGACCACATGACGGAGTACATGGCCAGCTCGGCGCCGGTCGGGCGGCGGTCGAGGATGGCGCGGATGCGCTCGTACTCGTCCTGCTTGAGGCCGAGCTCGGCCCAGGGCTGCTGGACGTCGGGCGTCTGCTCCGCGTGCTTGACGGTGTCCAGAGTCATGCGTCAACCAGGTTCTTGAGGATCGAGGTGAAGAATCCGAGCCCGTCGGTGCCGCCGGTGCCGATCAACGGCTCGACGGCGTGCTCGGGGTGCGGCATGAGGCCGACGACATTGCCCGCCTCGTTGGTGATGCCGGCGATGTCGCGCAGCGAGCCATTCGGATTGAAGCCCTCATAGCGGAAGGCGACACGGCCCTCTGCTTCGAGTTCGTCCAGAACCCGCTCGTCGGCCACATAGCGGCCATCGATGTTCTTGAGCGGGATGTTGATCTCCTGGCCCTGCTCGTAGGAGCGGGTCCAGGCGGTGTCGGCGTTTTCCACTCGCAACTTCTGATCACGGCAGATGAAGTGCAGATGGTTGTTCCGCAGCATCGCGCCGGGCAGAAGATGAGTCTCGGTGAGAACCTGGAAGCCATTGCAGATGCCAAGTACGGGCATGCCCGCCTTCGCCTGCTCGATCACCGACTCCATTACCGGGGAGAAGCGGGAGATCGCTCCGGCCCGCAGATAGTCGCCATAGGAGAAGCCCCCGGGCAGCACGACCGCGTCGACCTGCTTGAGGTCCTTGTCGCGGTGCCACAGCGGCACGGCCTCCAGCCCGGCGACGCGGACGGCGCGCTGGGTGTCGCGGTCGTCGAGCGTGCCGGGGAAGGTGATGACTCCGACGCGTACGGTCACGACTCCGCCTTCGCGGCGAGCGCGGCCTGATCGGCCTGATCGGCCTCGATCCGCACGTCGAAGTCCTCGATCACGGTGTTGGCAAGGAAGGTTTCCGCGATCTCGCGGATACGGGCGAGGGCGGCGTCATCGACCGGGCCCTCCACCTCGAGTTCAAAGCGCTTGCCCTGACGGACGTCGGCGATCCCCTCGAAACCGAGACGGGGCAGCGCGCGCTGCACCGCCTGTCCCTGGGGGTCGAGGATCTCCGGCTTGAGCATGACGTCGACTACGACGCGTGCCACTGGCACTCCCGGTGGTGTGGTGCTGGTGCGTAAGGCGGTCCGCCAAGCCTACCTCGATCGAAAATCTACGCGGGTAGATTAGGTTGGCCTTCCGTCACGTTTAAGCATCGGCAGGTGCATCCGCTGGGGAAAGTTCCAGGAAAAACGTATGGTCCCGATTGCGACGTGACACGCGGGCAGAATTAGCGGGGCTTCACAATGCAATGCTCGCCGCTGTACAAATGAAAAAGCATTGTTCACTAACAACAGGACAGCTGCCATCTTTGCACGTCAACGCATCGATGCAGCCCGAAAGGACCGATATCCCGTGGCGCAGCGCGTAGTAGTCACGCTCTCCGACGACCTCGACGGCGGTCAGGCGGAGGAGACGGTCTCGTTCGGACTCGACGGCAAGGGGTACGAGATCGACCTCAACGCTGCCAATGCGACGAAACTCCGCGGCCTTCTCGAGCCCTACGTGGAAGCGGGCCGCAAGCGGTCCCGCTCCGGCAAGGCCTACCGCCGCACCTCCGTCGCCCCCGACCCGGCCGCCGTCCGCGCCTGGGCGCGGTCGCACGGCATGGAGGTCCCGCCGCGCGGCCGGATCCCCAAGAAGGTCTACGAGGCCTTCAACGCGTCGAACTGAGCAAGCCCCCGCACCGAGTTGCACACCCACCCTGGTGATCCGCTAGAGTCTGGATCACGCCGAGGGGCGAGGCCGAAAGGCAAAACCCCGAGGAACGCGCGGGTGTAGCTCAGTAGTAGAGCGCCCTCTTTCCAAGAGGGAGGCGCAGTGTGCAATCCCTGTCACCCGCTCTCATCGCTCGACCGAACCACTCCAGTGGATCAGGTAGAGTGATGGACACGCCGATCGGCGGAAGTTGATCGGAGTCACGCGGGTGTAGCTCAGTAGTAGAGCGCCCCCTTTCCAAGGGGGAGGCGCAGTGTGCAATCCCTGTCACCCGCTCTCATCATCTGCTCGACCACTCCGGTGGATCAGGTAGAGTGGTGGTCGCGCCGGTTGGTGAAAGCCAGTCGGATGCATGCGGACGTGGCTCAGTTGGTAGAGCATCACCTTGCCAAGGTGAGGGTCGCGAGTTCGAATCTCGTCGTCCGCTCAATGACCCTGAGGCGCCGGTCGAATTGACCGGCGCCTCAGGGCTTTTGTGGTCTTGAGAGATTGCTCTGCTGACATTTGTCATCCGAGCTCATGACAGCCCGCACTACCCGCGCCCCGAGGACGGCGGAAGCCTGGAGACATGGATCTCGGGGACAACGCGATAGACGTCACAGAACTACGGCGCAGGTACGGCACCTCTTCGGCCCAGGGCTTCGAAGCCGTGCGGGGCGTCTCCTTCTCGGTCGAGCACGGCGAACTGTTCGCCCTGCTGGGCACCAACGGCGCCGGCAAGACCTCCACCGTCGAACTGCTGGAGGGGCTGGCCGCCCCGACCGGCGGCCGGGTGCGAGTGCTGGGCCACGACCCGTACCGCGAGCGGGGCCGGGTCCGGCCGCGGATCGGGGTGATGCTTCAGGAGGGGGGTTTCCCGTCCGAGCTGACCGTGAGCGAGACCGTACAGCTGTGGGCGGGGTGCACCAGCGGGGCGCGGCCGGTCGGCGAGGCCCTGGACCTGGTCGGTATGGTCCGGCGCCGGGACGTACGGGTCAAGATGCTCTCCGGAGGGGAGCGGCGCCGCCTTGACCTGGCGCTCGCGCTGCTCGGCCGCCCCGATGTGCTGTTCCTCGACGAGCCGACGACCGGCCTCGACGCGGAGAGCCGGCGCGACACCTGGGAGCTGGTGCGCGCCCTGCGCGACGAGGGCACCACCGTGCTGCTGACCACGCACTACCTGGAGGAGGCCGAGGAGCTGGCCGACCGGCTCGCGATCATGCACCAGGGGCGGATCGTCACCTCCGGGCGGGTCGCGGACATCGTGGCCGAGCGGCCCTCGCACCTCTCCTTCACCCTCCCGGCCCCGCTCTCCGCCGCCGACCTGCCCTCGCTCGCCCAGCTCGGCGCCACCGACCGCGAGACGGACGGGCGGACGGTGCGGCTGCGCACCCGCGACCTCCAGCGCACGGCCACCGAGGCGCTGATGTGGGCGCGGGACAAGGGGCTCGAACTCGGCGGGCTCGACGCCCGGTCGGCCTCGCTGGAAGAGGCGTTCCTGCATATCGCCCAGGGCCTGGAGAAGACGGAGACGGCGAAGGGGAACGCCCGATGACCACGACGCACACCACCACGCACGCCACCACCGGCGCCACGAAGACCGCCGCCCGCACGACCGCGCGCGCCCGCGTCACCTCACTCGCGCGGGCCGAACTGACGCTGCTCATACGGAACAAGGCCGCGCTGACCTACGCCCTGCTGCTGCCCGGCTCGCTCACCCTCAGCATGACCACCTTCACCAGCGATATCGACCTCGACAAGGCCGGTCTGGACCTGCCCACGCTGGTCCTCCCGGGCTCGATCGGCCTGGCGCTGATCCTCGCCGTCTATATGAACCTCGTCGGCGTCTACGTCATCCGCCGCGAGGAGCTGGTCCTCAAGCGGCTGCGCACCGGTGAGCTGACCGATCCGGAGATCCTCGCCGGGGCGGCGCTCCCCGCCGTGCTGATGGGGCTGGTTCAGTGTGTGCTGATGGTCGCCGCGGTGGGCCCGGCGCTGGACGCGCCCGCGCCGAAGGCGCCGCATCTGGTCGTGCTCGGGGTGGCCGCCGGTCTGGCCCTGATGGCCACGCTGGCCGCCGCGACCGCGGCCTTCACCAAGACGGCGGAGTCCGCGCAGCTGACCCCCATGCCAGTGATGCTGGTGTCGATGCTGGCCTCGGGGCTGTTCGTACCGCTCGACATCATGCCGGACCGGGTGGCGGCGGTGTGCGAGTGGGCGCCGCTGACCCCGGTGGTCGCCCTCATACGGGCGGGCTGGACCGGTGAGATGGGCCTCGGCGAGGCGCTGACGGCCCTGGCCACGGCGGCGGCCTGGACGGCCCTGGCAGGGTGGACCGTGCGCCGGCGGTTCCCGTGGGAGCCGCGGCGCTGACCGGTCGTGGCCCGTGATGGCCGAGGGGGAAGGACAGGATTGGTGATACGGCGATGGCGGCGGCGCAGCCGGCAGGTGGTGCGCGTGGAGCTGTTCACGCGCTGGACGCTGTACGCGCTGCCCTGGATCATGCTGCTCGCCATGGCGGGTCCGCTGCCCGACAGACTGCGGTCGGAGGCACCGGCGAACGGGCTGGCCTGGGGGCAGTTCGGCCTGGCGGTGGTCCAGAACGTGCTCGCGATTCCGCTGCTGCGGCGGGGGATCGAGCACCGGCGGGGCGAGCGCGCGGCGCCGCGGGGGCTGTTGGCGCTCGCCGGGGCGATGGTGGCGGCAGGGCAGTGCGCGGGGGTGGCGCTGCTGATCGTGGACGGTGCGTCGGAAGGCTCGGCGTTCATGTCGGCGGCGACGATGAACACGCTGCCGTTCTCCCTCTCGTGCCCCCTGCTGCTGTCCGTCCGCGCCTTCACCCTGGTGCACGCGGGAATCGCCGCGGCGACGCTCACGGCGCTGTCCGTCGCGCAGGCGAGCGTCTTCCTGTCGGTGTCCTCCCCCCTGGCGGTGCTCCTCATGGCCGCCCTGTCCGCGTTCTCGGTCCGCAGCTCGATATGGATCCTGGAAGTGATGTGGGAGCTGGACGCGAGCCGCGAGGTGCAGGCGCGGCTCGCGGTCGCGGAGGAGCGACTGCGGTTCGGCCGTGATCTGCACGATGTGATGGGCCGGAACCTGACGGTGATCGCGCTCAAGAGCGAGCTCGCGGTGCAACTGGCGCGGCGGGGGCGGCCCGAGGCCGCCGAGCAGATGGTGGAGGTGCAGCGGATCGCGCAGGAGTCCCAGGAGGAGATCCGGGACGTGGTGCGCGGCTACCGGGAGGCGGATCTCCAAGTGGAGCTGGCCGGAGCGCGATCGGTGTTGCGGGCGGCCCGCGTCGACTGCCACATCGACTACCGGATCCCGGACGACGGCGCGGACGCGGAGCTGCCGCCCGCGGTGCGGTCGGCGCTGGCGTGGGTGGTGCGCGAGGGCACGACCAACGTCCTGCGCCACGCGGAGGCGGCCCGCTGCACGGTGCGGGTCGGGATGGGGCGGACGACGGACGGGGGCCGTGCGGCGGTGCTGGTCATGGAGAATGACGGGGTGCCTGAGGTGGAACCCCGCGTACCCGGTACGTCGGCGCCCGGTACCTCGGGCCACGGGCTGAAGGGGCTGCGGGAGCGGCTGGTGCCGCTGGGCGGCACGCTGTGGTCCGCGCCCGGGGAGGGCGGGACGTACCGGCTGCGGGCCGAACTCCCGTTGACGGAGCACGAGGAGCGCGAGGCGCGCGAGACGTCTGAAGGGGTCGGCGTATGAGCGGGGCTTCCGCGATCCGCGTGCTGCTCGCGGACGACGAGCATCTGATCCGGGGCGCCCTCGCCGCCCTGCTGTCCCTCGAAGAGGACCTGCTGGTCGTCGCGGAGGCCGCGTCCGGGCCCGAGGCGCTCGCGATGGCCCGGGCACACCGGCCCGACATCGCGGTGCTCGACCTCCAGATGCCCGGCGCGGACGGGGTGTCGGTGGCCGCCTCCCTGCGGTCCGAGCTGCCCGGCTGCCGGTCCATGATCGTGACCAGCCACGGCCGTCCGGGCCACCTCAAGCGGGCGCTGGAGGCGGGGGTACGGGCCTTTCTGCCCAAGACCGCGTCGGCGCAGCGGCTCGCGGAGATCATCCGCACGGTGCACGGCGGCAACCGGTACATCGACCCCGGCCTCGCGGCCGACGCGATCAGCGCGGGCGACTCCCCGCTGACCGCCCGCGAGGCGGAGCTGCTGGAACTGGCGGCGGACGGCGCGTCCATCGCGGAGATCGCCCAGCGGGCGGGGCTGTCGCAGGGCACGGTCCGCAACTACCTGTCCTCCGCCGCGTCCAAGATCCCCGCCGAAAACCGCCACGCGGCCGCACGCCTGGCGCGCGAGCGCGGCTGGATCTAGCGAGCGGCGGCCTCACGGGCTCGCGGCGACAGGGCTTTCTCCCCTACCCGCCCCTTCCCACAACCATGGGCTCCGCCCCTGGACCCCGAGGCCTGGACCCCGAGGCCTGGACCCCGAGGCCTGGACCCCGAGGCCTGGGGGCCGGGCCCACCACGCGGCGGAGCCGTAGATCGACTGGAGCCGGGGAGGAGCGGGCGGAAAGAGAGCCCGGGGCCCGCTAGCGCGCGGGCTCCGCCGACTCGCACAAGACGCCGGCCAGCTCCTGGGGCTGGGAGAGCATCGGCCAGTGGCCGGTGTTCATCTCGACCAGCCGCCAGCGCTCGCTCTTCAGCAGCTCGGCCACGTCGTCACTCGGCTGCGGCCAGTCGAGCAGGCACTTGATGTACGTCGCGGAGAGCTCGGTGAGCGGGCGGGACAGGTGGGCCGGTTCGGTCAGGGATGCGCCCGGGTGCGGGGTCGCGCGGTCGACGATGCGGGCGATCTGCTCGTCCGTGAGGCCCTGGCCGGCGAAGTCGTCCGCCGGGAGCGGCGCCCAGAAGCCGCCCGTCTCGGCGATCGAGGCCTCGATCGCCGCCCGCCCGTCCGCCCAGCCGGAGACGAACGACTCGCCGTCGGCCGGCACGTTGGAGTCGACGAAGACCACATGGGCCAGCCGGTCGCCGATCCGCTCGGCGGCCTGGCCGACCGGGATGCCGGCGTAGCTGTGCCCGACGAGGACGACATCACGCAGGTCGAGGCGTTCGACCTCGTCGACGATGTCCGCCACGTGGGTCTGCTGCCCGGCGGGCACCCCGCGCTTCTCGGCGACCCCGGACAGCGTCAGGGCATGGGCGCCGTGCCCCGCCGCCCGTAGCTCCGGGACCACCTCGTCCCACGCCCACGCCCCCAGCCACGCACCCGACACCAGCACGAATTCAGCCATGCGGGGAACGTAGCGCAGGAGTCGACGGCGCGCAGCTAATCGCACAGACATTCGGGTGGCCGGTTATCCTGGACGCATGCCCTCGTACCCCCGAGGCCTCCAGGGCTCGCTCTTCGACCAGGCCGACGACATCCGTCTCGGCCCGCTGGGCGATATGCGCAGGACGGCGCTCGGCGACGGGGCCTGGATCGATCTGCTGCCCGGATGGCTGAGCGGGGCGGACGCCCTGTTCGCGCACCTCGTCGACGAGGTGCCGTGGCGAGCGGAGCGGCGCCCTATGTACGACCAGGTCGTGGACGTACCGCGGCTGCTCGCGTTCTACGGCGCCGACGACCCGCTGCCGCACCCCGCCCTCGGCGAGGCACGGGCCGCGCTCTCCGCTCACTACGCCGCCGAGCTGGGCGAGCCGTTCACCACGGCCGGGCTCTGCTACTACCGGGACGGCCGGGACAGCGTGGCCTGGCACGGCGACCGGATCGGCCGGGGCGCCCGGGTGGACACGATGGTCGCCATCCTGTCCGTGGGCGCCCCCCGCGACCTCGTGCTGCGCCCGCGCCGCGGCGGGGCCACCGTGCGGCGGCCGCTCGGGCACGGCGACCTGATCGTGATGGGCGGCTCCTGCCAGCGGACCTGGGAGCACGCGATCCCCAAGAGCACCCGGGCCACGGGGCCGCGGATCAGCATCCAGTTCCGGCCGCACGACGTCGCCTGACGGCACGAGGTAGTTCCCTCGTCTCGGGTTTGGTTATAGTGGAGGCGCGCCGGACGGAATTCGTCCGCGCATGCGGACGTAGCTCAGTTGGTAGAGCGCAACCTTGCCAAGGTTGAGGTCGCGAGTTCGAGCCTCGTCGTCCGCTCTTGTGAGGAAGGCCCTGGCCACATCGGCCAGGGCCTTCGTCGTGCCGCCGCCCGGCCGTCAGGCCCAGCGGCTGCCGGTCAGGCGCTCGTACGCCTCCACGTACTTCGCCCGCGTCCGCTCCACGACCTCCGCCGGCAGCGGGGGCGGCGGCTGCTCGCCGCGGTGGTCCCAGTCGGAGGCCGGGGAGGTCAGCCAGTCACGGACGAACTGCTTGTCGAAGGAGGACTGCGGGCGCCCCGGCTGCCACTCGTCGGCGGGCCAGAAGCGGGAGGAGTCGGGGGTCAGCACCTCGTCGGCGAGGACCAGCTCATGCCCGTCCGCGCCGCCCTCGGCCAGGGCGTGGCCGAACTCGAACTTGGTGTCGGCGAGGATGATGCCCCGGTCGCGCGCGATGTCACGGCCCCGGTTGTAGACCGCGAGCGTGGCCTGGCGCAGTTGGGCGGCGGTCTCGGTGCCGACCCGGCGGGCGACCTCCTCGTACGACACGTTCTCGTCGTGCTCGCCGACCTCGGCCTTGGTGGCCGGGGTGAAGATCGGGGAGGGCAGCTCGGAGCCGTCGACCAGGCCCTCGGGGAGGGCGATCCCGCAGACCGTACGGTCCTCCCGGTACTCGGCCAAGCCCGAGCCGGTCAGATAGCCGCGGGCCACGCACTCCACCGGGAGCATGCTCAGCGACTGGCACACCAGGGTGCGGCCCGCCCAGTCGGCGGGGGCGCCCTCGGGGATCTCGGTGGCCAGGACGTGGTTGGGCACGAGGTCGGCCAGCTGGTCGAACCACCAGAGGGAGAGCTGGGTGAGGATCCTGCCCTTGTCGGGGATCTCGGTCGGCAGCACCCAGTCGTAGGCGGACATCCGGTCGCTGGCGACCATGACGAGGTCGCCCTTCTCGTTCCGGTAGAGATCGCGCACCTTGCCTGTGTGCAGGTGCACAAGGCCTGGCACCTCCACCGGCTCGGGCTTCTCCACGAATCCGGACACGGTTCCTCCTGGTGGGTTTGTCCAAGACCCCCACGATTCTGCCCCACGCCCCACCACGCGGCCGACGCGGGGCGCACCAGGCGTGGCCTGGGGCTTCGGCGGTGTCCGGCCAATCTTGACGCCTGCGGCGGGCTCCTCCCCCACCCCGCCCCTTCCCGACCCCTGTCGAGCCCCTGTCGAGCCCCTGTCGATATGCGGCTCCGCCGCGCGGGGCTCCGCCGCACATCGACACCGCGGGAAGGGGCGGGTAGGGGAAAAGATCCGTCGGACACCCCTAGGCGCGTTTGCAGATGCGGTCCAGGAGGTTGGCGGTGGCGCGCTGCACCCGGACGTCGGTGTGGCCGGGGCGGTCCAGGGCCGGGGTCCAGGCGAAGGTGCCGGACGCGAAGACCAGGGCGCCGCTGGGCGCGCGGTACAGGGAGGTGTCCTGGTGCCGGGTGACGCCCTCCGCGTCCCGGTACGGGGAGTGGGCGAGCAGGATCCGGCGCAGATGCCCGGGCAGGCTGGTGCGCGGGAAGTAGCGGTCGGCCTCGCCCGCGACCAGGCCGGGCAGTTCGTCGCCCTCGCCCGCGCCGGTCGCCTCCCACAGCCAGTGGCTCGTGTTCCGGACGATCAGCGGGGACGGCGTGGGCACCGGCCCCGCGTACTGGATGCCCAGCAGCTGCTGCTCGGGCGCGGTCTCCCGCCACTGCGCCGAGCGGCCGGGGCCGCGGCGCTTGTGGCAGGTCAGCAGGCGGTCCGGGCCGGAGGGCGACGGCGCGAGGCCGACCTGCCAGTACATGGTGTTGGCGGAGAGGAAGACCAGCGAGGTGCCGGCGTCGCGGGCCGCCTCGACGGCGCGCCGCAGCGGGGCCGACCAGTACTCGTCGTGGCCGGGGAAGACCAGCCCGCGGTAGCGGGCCGGGTCGACGCGGCCCGCGTGCAGATCGCGGGTCTCGGCGTAGGCGAGGTCGTAGCCCATCCGCTCGGCCCAGCGGATGAAGTCGTACGCGTGGCCCACGTGCAGCGGCAGCCCCGCGCCCGCGTACGGCCGGTCGAAGGAGACCGTGACCGCCGCCTGGGACTCGCCGAGCAGCCGGCCGCGGTCGTCCCACGCGTGGTAGAGGCTGGCGCCGCTCCGGCCGTCCTCCGGGTAGAGGTTGTACGCCTGCCAGGTGATGTCCGGGAGGACGAGCAGGAGGTCGGCGGGGTGGGGGTCGCGGACGGTGAAGGGGATGTGGTTGCGGTAGCCGTCGGCGGTGGTCAGCACGGCGACATACGCGCCGGGGTTCCAGTACGAGGGGATCTGGAGCCGCCAGGACAGCCACCAGTGGTGGCAGGAGACGGTGCGGTCGGCCGCGAGCGGGGGCGGTTGGACGATGCCGGACAGCCGGGGGCTGCTGGTCATCTTCGCGGCGCCGTCGCCGCCGTAGTGGCCTACGCGGTAGACGTCGACGCTGAACTGCTGGGGCGGGTCGACGGTGATCCGGAAGTCGATGGCCTCGCCGGGGGCGGCGGCGGAGGCGGAGGTGAAGCCCTTGATCTGGCGGTGTATGTCGTCGGCGGTGCGGGTGGAGGGGATATGGCCGGGGCCCGGGTCGGCCGCCTCGCCGGGGCCGACGCCGGCGCCGACGCCCGTCATCTCGAACGTCCGGGGGGTTCGGGTGGCCCCGGTGGCTCCCGTGGTGCCGAGGGCCCCCGTGGCCGGGTCGTGCTCCACGTACCAGGGAACCAGGCGGCCCGTCTCGCTGAAGTAGGTCTGCCTGCCCCGCAGCCAGGGCAGCGGGCCCTGGCCGAACGGATCCGTCACCGCGTGTGCGAGCGCTCCCGACTCCCAGCGCCGGACCGGTTCCGTGACGTCGTCCACGACTGGCTCCCCTCCCTGCCTCCCCCGGGCGGCCTGTAGCCACCACCACCCCAGGACATCACATTACGCACCCACTCAGTCACTGATCGTCGCGACTTTGCCGAACCCAGACCCGGAGCGTTCACGTCCGGGTTTCATCCGGTCGGCCCTTGATTTACCGGGCTGAGGTGCTCGGTCCGTGACGCCCGGCCGTCAGACCAGCCGGACCGGCTTTTCCGGCCGCACGCCCGCCTCGCCGAGCCAGGCGCGCAGCGGCTCGGCGTCGCCGTCCTCGACCAGGCTCAGCACCGGGTGCGCCAGATCCGCCCGCCGCCGCCCGCCGATCATCAGCGCGGGCCCGTCCAGCCAGTCGAGGCCCGGCGCGGCGCCCGCGGTGTCTATGGCGGCGCAGCACACCATGGCCGTGACATGGTCGGCCAGCAGCTCGCGGCCGCTGCGGGGCGGCTGAAGCGGGAACAGCGGCGCGAAGCCGTCGATCCACGGGTCGCCGCCGGAGCCCGGCCCCTCCCCCGTACGCACCCCGGCCGTCTGGCCGGGCGCCGCCCGGGTGGCCGCCCGGCGGACGGCCTCCTCACGGGCCAGCTCCACACTGAGCCAGGTGGCGACCTCCTCGCCGAGCCGCCCGGTCGGGGCGAGGTCGGGAGCGGCGGTCAGCCGGTCCATGACCCGGGCGAGGGTGGGCGCGGCGGGCTCGGGGCCCGCCCCTGTGGCCGCCTCTCCAGACGCCGCGGAGCCCGTTCGTCCGCCGCCACCGGAGCCGGCCTGCTCGTCGAGGACGCGGTGCAGCCGGGCGGCCTCCACGCGCCATTTGCGGTCGACGACCTCCTCCGGATACTCGCCCCAGTCGACCGGGGACCAGTCCGGGCCAGGCTCGCTCGGGCCGCCGTGGAACAGCCGGGCGGCCAGCAGGGACGTCGCCTCGTCGATCACGCCCGGCTCCTCAAGCAGGTCGCAGGCAGGACGCTCGCTGAGCCGGGAGGTGAACCCCTCGGCGAGCCGGTCGCGGCGGGAGAGCTCGGTGAGGGCCGCGACCACGCCCGCGTCCAGGCGGGACGGCCAGCGGCCCATCCGCCACGCGGGCAGCGCGACCCTGGTCAGCAGCCGGTCCCACCCCGCGTACGCCAGGCCCACCTGCTCCTGGGCCACGATCCGCAGGCCGTAGTCGACCGTCTGGGCGCGCTCGGAGGCGGCCGCGGCGACGGCCCGCTCCATCACGGCGGCGTGGTCCCGGCAGCCGCGCAGCAGCAGCCGCGCGATCCAGCCGAGGAAGGCGAGGGCGGGGCGGCGCACCGCCCGGCCGAGGGCCGGGCCCGCGCCGTGGCCCGAGCCATGGCCCCCGCCGTGGGCGGCGACGGCCACGGCGGCGTCCAGGCCGCGGACGAAGCGGCGGGCGGCCGCTATGTCGGGGTGCGTGGAGGGGCCGGTGCCCGCGACCACGGGCGCGAGCAGGGCGCGCAGCTCGGCGACGCGCATCCACCACAGGAACGGCGAGCCGATCACCAGCACGGGCGGCTGCGGCACCCGCCGCTCGCCTCTCCCGAGGACCGCCGCACCGGTCGGCACGCGCTCCGCCGCGGCCGCACCACTGCCGCGGGGGCTGTGCGCCCGGTGCGTACGGTCCTCCAGCCAGCTGTCGCAGTCCGGGGTGAGCGCTATCGCGGACGGGGCGGGCACCTCCAGCCGGTCCGCGAGGTCGCGGACCAGGCGATAGAGGTCAGGGGCCGTCTCCTCGGGGATGGGCACGGTGGGGCTCAGCGCGGGCCTGGCCCGGACCACCACGGCCGCCACGGCGGCCGCCAGCAGCAGCGCCACCACGGCGCCGCCGACCACCGCCCAGCGGACGGCGGTCCAGCCCTCGTCATGGGAGCCGCCGATCCGGCCGGTGGCGCCCCCGGCCAGCAGTACGACGGCGGCCGCCGCCGGGAGGAGCGCGATCGCGAGCGCGGTGCTCCGGATCCGCAGCACCGCGAGGGCGCGAGCGCGCGCCACTTCTGCGCCTGCTTCCGGACCTGCCACGGTTCCATCACCCCCTGCTGTCCAGCCGATCTTCGAACAGCGGACGACGGCGGTGTTGTGCCCTTACCCACCCCACTGTCGCACCGGCCGCCCGCGCCGCAATGCCGGTGGGCCAGTTGCCGCACCGCGCCTGAGCGGCACACTAGTTGGGGCCCCGTGCGTGCGTCAGCAGGATGCCGGGAGGGCTCACCCGATGGAATGGCCTTGGTCGGAACCGGGAACTTCTCCAGGAGCTTTCTGGACGACCACAGGCTCTACTCGAGCGCTCCTCAATCCCTTCTCCAACCCTTCTCGACCGGGCCTCAGGCCGATGCCGCCCCGGGCCCCGCCTCCACGGCCGCCTCCGCCGCCGCCTCCGCCGCCGCCTTGGCGGCGATGTCCGAGCGGTGGTGGGAGCCGTCCAGGCCGATCCGGGTGACCGCCTGGTACACCCGTTCGCGGGCCTTGGCCAGGTCGGAGCCGGTCGCGGTCACCGACAGCACCCGGCCCCCCGCGCTCACCACGTCACCCGAGGCAACGTCCCGCTTGGTGCCCGCGTGCAGCACATAGGCCTTGGGCCCGTCCTGCTCCGCCACCTGGTCCAGGCCGGTGATCGCGTCACCCGTACGGGGCGTGTCCGGGTAGTTGTGCGACGCGATCACGACCGTCACCGCCGCGCCGTCGCTCCACCGCAGCGGCGCCAGCGAGTCGAGCCGCCCGGTCGCGGCGGCCAGCAGCACACCCGCCAGCGGCGTCTTCAGCCGGGCCAGCACCACCTGGGTCTCCGGGTCGCCGAAGCGCGCGTTGAACTCGATCACCCGCACCCCGCGCGAGGTGATCGCGAGACCCGCGTACAGCAGCCCCGCGAACGGCGTACCCCGGCGGCGCAGCTCGTCCACGGTCGGCTGAAGCACGGTCGCCAGCACCTCGTCGACCAGCTTGGGGTCCGCCCACGGCAGCGGGGAGTACGCGCCCATGCCGCCCGTGTTCGGGCCCTCGTCGCCGTCGTAGGCCCGCTTGAAGTCCTGGGCGGGCTGGAGCGGGATCACCGTCTCGCCGTCCGTGACGGCGAACAGCGACACCTCCGGGCCGTCCAGATACTCCTCGATCACCACGCGGCCGCAGGCCAGCGCGTGCTCGCGGGCGGCGGCGAGGTCGCTGGTCACGACCACGCCCTTGCCGGCGGCCAGCCCGTCGTCCTTGACGACGTACGGCGCGCCGAAGGCGTCCAGCGCCTCGTCGATCTCGGCCTCGTTCGTGCAGACGTAAGCGCGGGCGGTGGGCACGCCGGCCGCCGCCATCACGTCCTTGGCGAACGCCTTCGACCCCTCCAGCTGCGCCGCCTCGGCGGACGGCCCGAACACCGGGATCCCCCGCGCGCGCAACGCGTCGGCCACCCCCGCCACCAGCGGGGCCTCCGGGCCGACCACCACCAGCTCCGCCTCCAGCGAGGCGGCCAGCTCGGCGACGGCCGCGCCGTCGAGGGCGTCGACCGTGTGCAGCTCGGCGACCTCCGCGATGCCGGCGTTGCCGGGAGCGCAGTGCAGCGCGCTGACGTCGGGGTCGAGGGACAGTGCGCGGCACAGGGCGTGTTCGCGGGCGCCGCTGCCGATGACGAGGACCTTCACGGTATGCAGCCTATTGCCTCCCCGCCCCGCCCCCCGGCCCCGGGGGCCCGGCCGCCCCCTCGCGGCGGCCGTGCGGGCCGTACCGGACCCGGCTCAGAGCTCGCCGGAGAGCACGCCTTTCCGGAAGGCGTCCCACTCGGCGGCGGTGTAGCGGAGGGCCGGGAAGGCCGGGTTCTTCGAGTCGCGGATGGCGACGCCGCCGCGTGGGAGATCGGTCATCTCTATGCAGCCATTGCCGCCGTCGCTGAAGGACGACTTGCGCCACGGCGCCGCGCTCAGGTCTATCGCGTAGAGGTCGTCCTTGCGCAAGCCCGACGGGCCGAGCTGGGCCCTGCCCACGGACGAATGATGATCCAGGTGCGGCTGTCCACCGCGCCCGGTTTCTAGCGGCGCTAGATTTCCGGTCGGCGACCTGATAGCGTCGACCATGTTCCTAGCGCCGCTAGCAAACGGGAGAAATCATGCTCACGCCCATCGCCTACGGACTGGCCGCCTTCCTCACCCTCTTCGTCGTCTTCATCGGCGCACGGTTTCTGGTCAGCCCCCAGGCCGCCGCGACCGGCTTCGGCGTACCCGCCAAGCAGCACGGAGACGCCGCCTACCTGACGGTCAAGGGCCTGCGCGACCTCACCTCGGGCGTGATCGGCCTCGCCCTGCTCGCCTTCGCGGACGTCCATGCCGTGGGCTGGTACATGCTGGCCGTCGCCCTCACCCCGCTCGGCGACACCCTCATCGTCCTGCGCAATGGCGGCACCAAGGCGGCGGCCTTCGGCATCCACTTCGCCACCGCCGTGGTCGTCCTCATCAGCGCCGCGCTCCTCTTCGCCGTCTGACCCTCAGCAGTCTCGCCCCAAGGGAGTTACGCAGATGTCTCTGGTCGTGCCGGAATTCAACGAGTCCGTGATCGTCCGCTCCGCGGAGGCCGAGGTGATCGGCCAGGCCCCGACCACCATCCGGCTGCTGGCCGACAGCGGCTCGACCGGCGGCGCGCTGTCCACTCAACGCGTCACGCTCACCGACGGCGCGGACGGCGCCAGACCGCATCACCACGCCAACTCGGCCGAGCTGTTCTACATGCTGGACGGCACCGCCCAGCTCCTGTCCGGCGAGCAGGTCGTGACCGCCGAGCGCGGCGACCTCGTCATCGTGCCGCCCGGTCTGGCCCACGCCTTCGCCGCCGCACCGGGGCACAACGCCGACATCCTCATCGTCATCACCCCCGGCGTCGAGCGGTTCGAGTACTTCCGCCACCTGGAGCGCATCGCCTACGGGAAGGTGCCGCCGGAGAGCCTGGCGGAGGTCCAGGAGCTCTACGACACCTACTTCCGCACCAGCCCGACCTGGGACCGGGCCAGGTCCTGAGACCGCCGAGCCCGGCGAGCCCACGGCGCTGTCAGTGCCCTCTGCGAGACTTCCCCGCATGCCGGAAGCGAACTTCAAAGCGAATCTGCACCACTACCTGCGCTCCGCCCGCGAAGCCCTGCTGTGGAAGCTCGACGGGCTCTCGGAGTACGACGTCCGCCGCCCCCTGACGCCGACCGGCACCAACCTGTTGGGGCTGGTCAAGCACGCCGCCTGCGTGGAGCTGACGTACTTCGGCGAGGTGTTCGGGCGGCCGGCCGACGAGCCGCTGCCCTGGCTGGCGGACGACGCCGAACCCAACGCGGACATGTGGGCGGCCGCCGACGAGTCGCGGGAAGACATCGTCGGGCTGTACCACCGCGCGTGGAAGCACGCGGACGAGACGATCGAGGCACTGCCGCTCGACGCGGCCGGTCATGTGTCGTGGTGGCTGGAGGGGCGCAGGGAGGTCACGCTGCACCAGATCGTGCTGCACGTGACGAGCGACCTCCAGCGGCACGCCGGCCACGCCGACATCCTCCGGGAGCTCATCGACGGGGCCGTCGGGATGCGGAGCGCCAGCAGCAACATGCCGTCGGTCGACGCGTCGTGGTGGGCGGAGTACCGGGACCGTCTGGAGCGGGTGGCCGACGAAGCCGGGCGGGGCTGATCCCGCCGATGGACATCGCGCTTCGCGAAGTGAGAGACGACGACCTGTCCGTCTTCTGGGCTCAGATGAACGAGCCCGAGGGGATTCATATGGCGGCCTTCACCGCCGAGGACCCATCCGACCGCGCCGCTTTCGACGCCCACTGGGCGCGGAACCGCCAGGACCCGGCGGTCACCCACCGCACCGTGGTCGGCGGAAGCGGTGAGATCGTCGGGCACGCCGCGGTGTTCGGTCCGCCCGAGGAGCGCGAGGTCACGTACTGGATCGGGCGGGAGTACTGGGGCCGTGGGGCGGCCACCGCCGCGCTGCGGGAGCTGCTCGGCGCCGTACCGGAGCGTCCGCTGCTCGCCCGGGCGGCAGCGGACAACGCAGGCTCCATCCGGGTCCTGGAGAAGTGCGGATTCGTGGTGACCGGCAGGGAGCGCGGTTTCGCGAACGCACGGGGCGAGGAGATCGACGAAGTGGTGCTCACCTTGGTCGGATGACCGTCGCGACAGGTACGTTCGCCGGTCATGGAAGAGACCTGGGACACCGTCCGCCGGCTCGTCGCATGGCTGGACGCGGAGAGCGCCGCGGCATCGCCGGAGGTCGCGCGCCTGCTGCGGGTGCTCAAGATCAGCGAGGAGGCGGGGGAGGTCGCCGAGGCGGTGCACGGCGTCATGGGCGGCAACCCCCGCAAGGGCGCCAGCCACACGTGGGCCGACGTGGAGCGGGAGTTGTGCGACGTCGTCCTGACCGCCATGGTCGCGCTGGCGAGCCTGACCCCGGATGCGCGGAAGCGGTTCGAGGAGCATGTGTCGTACGTCGCCGACCGGTCGCTGGGGTGAGACCGTCGCCGGGTCGGCCCCGGCACTCTTTCGGGTGAGGGGGCGGACGCTCCTATACCGAATCACGCCCCTCGTACGGGCGGTTATCCCGCGAACCCGGCCGCGTGGCCAGCCGTTCGGCGGTAGGTAAGGTGGTTCCGCATCAGCCGCGCGCCAAGGGAGGCGTAGCGAGTACCTCAGCGCAGAGGGAGTGCCACGGGTGAGTCAGCCGGAGATGCAGCCCGAGGGGCTTCCTCGACAGGAAGAGGCGAACAAGCAGGGGGACCTGCTCGGCCGGCCCTTCCCGCAGGGCGACTGGGGGGAGCCCGCCGAGCGTCTCGACGAGCTCTACCGGTGGGTCGAGGAAGGCGCGTTGCAGGTCGCGCGGTGGTATCTCACCGAACGCGTATGGAAGCGGCGGATCGCGCGGGCGCTGCGGGTGGGGGCGGCGGTCACGGGGGTCGTGGGGGCCATACTGCCGCTGCTGGATCTGAACGGGGTGCTGGGCGGCGGGGCCGGGTGGGGCTGTCTGATGCTGCTGATCGCCGCCGCGTGTGTGGGGTGCGACCGGTTCTTCGGGCTGACGTCGGGATGGATGCGGGACGTGGCGACGGCGCAGGCCGTACAGCGGCGGCTGGAGGCGCTTCAGTTCGACTGGGCGTCGGAGAGCGTGCGCGAGGTGCTCGGCCCGACCGAGGGCACCGCGGCCGAGGCCGTGGAGCGCTGCCTCGCCGTGCTGCGCCGCTTCTGCGAGGACGTGTCGGAGCTCGTACGGACCGAGACCGCCGGCTGGATGGTGGACTTCGGCTCCGGCTCGGCGCCGCTGTTCACCCAGGCGCTGGTGGCCCAGGGCTCCCGCCCGGACGGCGGAAGCCCCGCGAACCGCTTCCCGATGCCCCCTGCCACCCGGCCCAACATGCCGCGCCAGCGCCCGCCGGAGCCGCCCCGCTGAGGCCGGGCCCAGGGTTGAGAACAGCCTCAACCCCTCGGGCGGCGCTTGGTCTTCGCGCTCATGCGCTCTCGTAGCAGGGCCTGGTAGTAGCCGGACCGTTCGTCGTCCAGGTCGATGAACTCGCAGATGTCCGCCGCCGTCCCGGCGTCGTCCGCGCTGCCCGTGAGTCCGGTCCGCGCGATCAGCCAGTAGCCCTCGCGGGCCTTGCGGCGGCACTCGTCGCCGAGTTCCGCCCGTCCCGCCGCCTGCTCGGTGGCGTGGGAGTCACCGCTGACCAGGTGGCACAGCGTGTCCAGGAGGTGGCGTCGGGCCGGCGGGGAGGGGTCCCCCGCCAGCGCGGCGAGGATCACGCCGACGGCGGGCACGGCCGCCTCGAAGAGGTTGGTGCCGATCTCGAGGTGGTTGTCGAGGGTGTACCCGATCATGTGCCGCGGTGTCCCGGCGGTGAGGATCGCCTCGAACATCAACGGCACATGTTCCGCGGACTCACCACAGCCGCAGCTCAGCGCCGCCCAGTCGTGGCGCTCCAGCTCCGCGTGCACCAGCGCGCTGACGCTCAACCGCGCGCCGCCTGCTGGATCGCCCACTGGACCGCCGCCACCATCTCGTCGCGGTGCGCGATGTTGTGCCGCGACCACACCGGCGTCCGCCAGCCGGCGGCGATGCCGAAGCGCCGGCGCCCGCCGTCCCGCGTGGTGATACGGAGCACCGTCCGGCCGGCCGCCCCGACCGACGTGATGTCCTCGAGCCGCACGGCCCGCGCCTTGTTCGACCAGCCGACGATCAGGTCGATCGCCCTGTCGACGCCCGGCGGGGCCGCCGAACCCGCCACCGTGCTGAGCAGCTGGCCCGCGAGCTTGGTGTTCAGCGGGCCGTGGTAGAGGCGGCGGTTGGTGAGGACGAGCAGTCCGCCGATCAGCGCGAGTCCGGTCCCCGGAATGAGCACCGCGCCGGTCTTCACGCAGAGCACCCGCTCCCCCTGCTCCGGCGGCAACGTCACCCATAGCCTCATGAAGCATCCCCCTCGGACAAAGCCTACTGGCGGTCCTTTGCCCGAAGCCGATACACGACATTCCGACGCAGCGGCCCTTCGGGCACCGTCAGGTCGTCGAAGTCATCGGCGGGGTCGCGGGTCATGCCGATACGGCGCATCACCGCTTGCGAGCGGAGGTTGGTGGCCGTCGTTATCGCGAGGATCTCGGCGAGGTCGAGGGTGGTGAAGCCGTGGTCCAGCGCCGCCAGGGCGGCCTCGGTGGCATAGCCGTGGCCCCAGTGCGGGCGGGCCAGGCGCCAGCCGACCTCCACTCCGGTGAACGGCGTGTCCTCGTCCACCGGGTCCAGCCCGGTGAACCCGATGAACTCGCCGGTGGCCCGCACCTCCACCGCCCACCATCCCCAGCCGCGCTGGTCGAGGTCGGCCTGGAACCCGGCCACCGACGCCTCGCTCCGCTCCCGCGTGAGCACGTCCGGGAAGTACTCGCGGACCTCGGGATCGGCGTTCATCACAGCCCACGGTTCGAGGTCGGAGTCCCGCCACCCGCGGAGCACAAGACGATCAGTACGCAGCTCGGCCATCGCGCCAACCTAACGGGACGCACAAGCGCGGAGCGATCGAATAAATCGTGCCCGGGCCCGTCAGCCGAACTGGCCCGGCTGGTAGTCGCCGGCGGGCTGCTGGATGATCACGTTCATCCGGTTGTAGGCGTTGATGAGGGCGATGAGGGAGACGAGGGCGGCCAGCTGGTCCTCGTCGTAGTGCTTGGCGGCGTTCGCCCAGGCCTCGTCGGTGACACCGCCGGCGGCGTCGGCGATGCGGGTGCCCTGTTCGGTCAGCTCCAGGGCGGCCCGCTCGGCCTCGGTGAAGACCTTGGCCTCCCGCCAGGCCGCGATCAGGTTGAGACGCACCGAGGTCTCCCCGGCGTGCGCGGCGTCTTTAGTGTGCATGTCGGTGCAGAAGCCGCAGCCGTTGATCTGGCTGGCGCGGATCTTCACCAGTTCCTGCGTCGCGGCCGGCAGCGTCGAGTCGCTGACGGCCTTGCCCGCGGAGTTGATGTACTTCGCGAACTTGGCCGCGACGGGGTTGCCGTAGAAGTTCAGACGGGCGTCCATGGTGTTCTCCTTGCCGTGTCGACGCTTACACAGCACTGACGGACGCGGTTCAGGAGATGTGACGGCCGAACCCATCACATGAATGTGACGTGCGCCACATCCATGTGATGGGTCGGGTCTCAGCTGAAGACGATCATCGAGCCCTGGCCGAGGCTGCGCGTGGCCGCCGCGTGCAGGCCCAGCCAGACATGGCGCTCACGGGCGAAGGGGCCGTCCTCGTACGGAATGGATTCCGCCGGTTCCTCCAGGGTGGTGGGGCGGGCCGGGGGCGCCGGGGCGGCGGGTGGGTTGTTGGGGTCGATACCGAGGGCCGGGGCGACCGCCTCCAGCTCTCTCAGCAGGCCGTGGCTCGACCCCAGGGGGCCGCCGCCTTCGAGGAGTTCGTCGTTGGACAGCGGGCGTTCGAAGTCGACGGGGACATACGTGCCGGCGTGGTCGTAGTGCCACACCAGGTGCGACTGCTGGGCCGTGGGCTCGAACATCTCCAGCAACTGCTCGTAGTCCCCGCCGAGTTCGCCCACCGGCGAGACGGCCAGCCCGCAGACCTGGAGCAGATAGGCGCGGCGCAGCAAGTGCAGCGCGTCGTAGTCGAAGGCCGCGACCGGGGCGACGTCCCCGGACAGCCCCGGCATATAGCCGAAGACGGGCACGGGCGGCAGTCCGGCTTCACCGAGCGCCTTGTCGTATGCCGCGATCTCCTCCGCGAAGGGGTTGTCGGGGCTGTGGCACAGCACATCGACGAGGGGGACCAGCCAGAGGTCACATGCCACGCGATCTCACTCTCGTATCCGTACGGTCGATGGTCGGCCCAGCGTAATGCTCCCCGTACGCCGCGCGAAGAGTCCCGTACGTCAGGGGGCTGTGGTCGCTGGGGTCGTCACTGGAGTCGTCTCGGGGGGCGTCGGCGAGGACGGGCTCGCCGGCGACGTGACCGTGTCCGTGTCCGTCGGCTGGGCCCCCGTTGTGCTCGGCGGCGGCGTCGACGGCGAGTAGGTCGACCCCGACGGTTCCGCCGATCCGGACGTCTCGAATGTTCCGGACGTCCCGGACGAGGACTCCGAGGGCGACGCGGTCGCGGTGGTGGTCGTGGTCGTGGTCGTCGACGACACGGGGCGGACCGGGCCCGGACCCGCGGGCGGCGCGTCGCGGCCGTCGGGCAGGATCCGTACGACCAGGGCCAGCGCCACCGCCACCAGCGCGACGACCAGCCCCGCGGCCACGGGCACCGCCGCCCGGCGCGCCCGCGCCCGGCGCCTGCCGCTGCGCACCGCCCGCGCCATGTCCACGCCCGGCGCCCCGGGGCCCGGTTCGAGCCCGCGCAGCGGGGCGAGCAGCCGCACCGCCTCCCGTGCCAGTTCGTCGTCGTCCCGCATGGCGGCTACTCCTTCCCCACGGGCTTGCCCACGGATGTCCCCGAGGTCCCCGACGGCCCTGACGGCCCCGACGTCAGCGGCCGGTCGCCGAGTTGGCCGCGCAGCCGGGCGAGGCCCCGCGCGGTCTGGCTCTTCACATTCCCCTCCGAACAGCCGAGGACCGCGGCCACCTCGGCCACCGGCAGATCGCACAGGAAGCGCAGCACCAGCACGGCGCGCTGCCGCGCCGGGATGCGGGAGAGCGCGGTGTGCACGACGGTGCGCGTCTCGATGTCCGGGACCCCCTCGACGGGCGGCAGCCCCGGCGTGTCGTGCGGGGCGCCGGAGAGCCGGACGAACCGGGCCCAGCCCAGGCGCTGTTCGTTCAGGAAACACCGGACGAGGATGGTGTGCACATAGCGGTCCAGGTCGTCGGCGGCGCGGGCGCGGCGCCAGTGGACGTACAGCTTGGTCAGCGCCGCCTGGACCACGTCGTCGGCGCGGTGCGGGTCCTTGCAGAGCAGATGCGCGAGGCGGCGCAGCGCGGGCAGCCGCGCGGAGACGTACGCGGTGTACGCTCGCTCGGCCTCGGCCCGGTCGTCGGCCCGGTCCTTCGTCCAGTCCTCGGCCGTACCGGCGGCCCCGTGCCCCGCCCTCCCCCTCATGCCTCTCCGTGCACCTCCCACACCCACAGGCCCCCGATCCACTCGCCCCGCCACCCGAGCAGGCGCTCCAGGGTGGCACGCAGCGCCTCGTCCCCCGGCTGCGGGGCCAGCACCACGGCGCCCGCCCGCCAGAAGTCGAGGTCCGCGCGGAAGGCGCGGCGCTGCTTGCGGCCGATGTCCGGGACCTTCCCGGTGCGGCGGACCTCTTCGAAGAGGGCGGAGGTGTAGCGGGGCTCCGGGCCGTAGATGCCGGTCCGGTCGGGGCCGTAGGGGCCGTTGAAGTAGCCGCCGGGGATCGGGAAGCCCATCTTGGCAACGGTCTGCCAGTGCAGTGGCTCGGCGTTTCCAGGGCTGGGCAGCGGCACGGGGACGAGCGTGTGGCCCTCGGGGACATGCGCGCGCCAGGTGCCGTCGGCGACGAAGGACGGGACGGGGGTGCGGTCGGCGGTGGTGAACGGGGTGGGCGCGATGGGCAGCAGGGCGGCCACGACGGCGGCCCACCCGGCGATCCGGAGCCCGGTGGTTCGGAACCAGGTGAGCTGGGGCCTGGTGAGTTGGGGCCTGGTGAGCTGGGGCCTGGTGAGCTGGGGCTTGGCGGTTCCGAGCCAGGTGGTCAGGGACCCGACGGTTTGCGAGGCGGTCGTTCGGAGCCAGGTGATGCGGGGCCCGGTGGTCCCTGCCCCCGTGATGCGCGGCAACCAGAGCCGTTCACCCCCCTCGGCGCGACGCCCCTCCGCGCGGCGCCCCTCCTCGTACAGCCGGTCGCAGGCCAGCGCCACCAGGATGCCCAGCGCGGGCACCGCCGCCATCGCCACCCTCGACTCGATGACCGACTCGAACAGCGGCAGGCCGGCGAACACCCGCCACGGGCCCGGCAGCACGATCCCCGTCCAGGGCACGGGGATCGTGCGCCCGAGCGAGAGCACCGAGGCCCCGAGGGCCACCCAGCCGAGCGTCCGCACCCGCGCGTCCCGCCACAGCCACACCACCGTGCCGGCGGCCAGCAGGAGCAGGGGCAGGCCGAAGAAGGCGTTCTGCTCGGTGCGGTTCATGGCGAGCGCGTCGGCGGTGGCCTCCTCCCCGGCCAGCGAGCGGCCCGCGAACTCCGTGAACGCGCGCGGTGAGTTGCCGGCCGGGCCGTGCAGCACGCTGTGGTAGCTCTGGTCGCCGAAGAACTGCCACAGCAGCGGATACGCGACCAGCGGCAGGCACACCGCGAGCGCGAAGGCCAGCCCCCGGGCCAGCGGGCGCAGCGCCGCGCGCGCCACGCGCGGGCGGGCGGCCGCGTAGCCGATCGCGAAGAGGACGAGGCCCAGCGCGGCGAGCAGCAGCGCCTCCTCGCCGAGGAAGACCTGGTAGGTGAGGAAGAGGCCGAGGACCACGCCGTCGCGCCTGACACGGGTGCCCTCGCACAGCCGCAGCAGCCGGTCGATGATCAACGGCATCATGAACAGCACCGCGAAGTTGGGGTGCGCGTTGGCGTGGGAGATCATCGGCGGGGCGAAGGCGCAGAGGGCGCCGCCGAGCGCGGCGGCCCGGCGGGCGCGTACGAACCGCTTGCGCAGCAGCCAGTACCAGGCGCCCGCGGAACCGGCCAGCCCGCAGGTCAGCACCAGCGCCCAGGTCATCCCGGGGCCGAGGAGCACGGTGACGGGCGCGAGCGGGACGGACAGCCCGAGCATGGCGGTGTTGGCCATGAGGTTCACCCCGAGCGGGGCGTTCTGGAGCTCGGTGAAGAACGGGTCGCCGGGCCCGGATCCCCCGAAGAGGTTGTCGGCGGTGACCGCGAAGAACCACTCCCACTGGTTCTGGTCCTGCCCGCTGTCCACGAGGTAGCGGTGGCCGACATCCACCCACAGCCCCTTGTAGAGCAGCACCGACAGCAGCAGATAAGCGAGGAGGACGGCCCGGTCGCCGGGGCGTATCCGCTCCCCCAGGCTCCGCCGCCACAGGCGCAGCAGGTCCATGAGCACCCGGGCGTAGTCCAGCGGGCGGATCTTGGAGCCTGCCTGGTGCGCCCAGCGCACCGGCACCTCGGCGACCGCCCAGTCCGCGCGGCGGAAGGTGCGCAGGATCTCCACGTCGATGCCCCACCCGTCGAGCCGCGACCGCCCGAAGGCCGCGCGCGCCCGGTCGCCGTCGAAGAGCTTGAAGCCGCACTGGGTGTCGCCGAAGCCGGGCAGGGCCACCGCCCGTATCAGCCGGTTGCCCGCCCGGCCGAGCAGCCGGCGCAGCGGGTGCTGGTCCACCTCGATCAGCGCGTCGGGGTGGGCGCGGGAGCCGATGGCCGCGGTGAAGCCCGCGTCGAGCCGGTCGTGGAGCTGTGCCAACTCCTCGATGGGGGTGGCGAGATCGGCGTCGGTGAGCAGCACCCGGCGCCCGCGCGAGGCGAGCACGCCCAGGCGCAGCGCGTGGCCCTTGCCGTGGTTGCGCGCGAAGGAACCGGAGGTGGGGGATGCGGCGGCGGGCGGCGCGAGCAGCCGGATGCGCGGCTCGGTCTCGGCCGCGTCGCGGACGACGGCCGCGGTGGCGTCGGTCGACCCGTCGTCGACGACGATCAGCTCCCACTCGGCGTGGCGGCCGGGCGAGGAGCGCAGATAGCGGCAGATCGCGTCGAGGGTCCCGGGCAGCCGGTCCTCCTCGTTGTACGCGGGCACGACGACCGTCAGATCGACGGCGCCGGTGCCGGACGCGGGCCCGCGGGCCACGAGAGGACTTGGCGAAGTGTGCAGCACATGACGGTGACCACGCCGGACCCCCGGCAGGTTGTGTGTTCTGCGTCACAGCTTCACGAGGGGCGAGCGGTCACTCCTTCTCGCGCCCGTTGACCAACCGCTCGATGAGGGCGAGGAAGTGCGCGTTGTACGCGGCTATCAGACGCTCGGAGATCTCGGCGTCGCCGCGGGTGACGGCCGCCGTGAGCTCGCAGTGCCCCGCCCACAGCTCCCCGCGCAGATCCGGCACGCGCCGCAGATACGGCACCGTGAACACCCAGGTCTGCACCCGCAGCCGCTGGAGGAAGTCGAGTATGTAGGGGTTGCCGACGAGCCCGCAGATCTCGCGCCAGAAGCGCAGGTCGTAGCCGATGAGTATGTCCAGGTCGCCGGAGCGCGCGGCGCGCTCGGCCTCCTCGGCCCGGCGCCGCACCGAGGCCAGGGCCTGCGGGGTCATGGTGCGCAGGGTCTCCTCGACGGCATGCCGGAAAAGTCCCTCGACGACCATGTTGCGGGCGTCGACCATGTGCCGGAAGTCCTGGAACGTGAACTCGTGGACCTTGAAGCCGCGGTGCTCCTCGACGTCCAGCAACCCCTGCGAGCACAGGTCGAGCAGGGCCTCGCGGACCGGAGTGGCGGAGACCCCGTACTGGTCGGCCATCTCCTTGACCGTGAACTGCCGCCCGGCCGGGAGCCTGCCCGCGAGCACCTCGTCACACAGCGCCTCGGCGATCTGCTGCCGCAGGGTGTTGCGCTTGACCGGGCTGGCACCGGGCACGGACATCGAGGACCGTCTCCTTCCGCGGCCGTCGTGTCGTACGGATGCGGACGGCCCTCGCATCACGATATGCGAGGGCCGTTGCGCGAAGTGCGCGGAGAGGACCCGAGTGAACTGGTCTACACGGTTATTTGATCTCCTCCTGAGCCTGCGGGCTCAGGGCGGCGCCGACGCGCGGCGCGCGGGCGGACGCCGGGGTCAGGCGTCGGTGTGGGCGTCGGCCGCGGACAGCGCCTCGTCCAGGATCGCCAGCCCCTCCTTGGCCTCGGCCTCGGTGACGGTGCACGGCGGGACGACATGCGTGCGGTTCATGTTCACGAACGGCCACAGACCGCCGCGCTTGCAGGCCGCCGCGAAGTCGGCCATCGGCTGATTGGCCGGGCCGCCCGCGTTGTACGGGACCAGGGGCTCGCGGGTCTCCTTGTTCTTGACGAGCTCCAGCGCCCAGAACACGCCCAGGCCACGGACCTCGCCCACGCTGGGGTGGCGCTCGGCGATCTCGCGCAGCCCCGGGCCGATGACCTTCTCCCCGATCTCGGCGGCGTTCTCCACGATGCTCTCCTCGGCCATCGCGTTGATCGTGGCGACGGCGGAGGCGCAGGCGAGCGGGTGGCCGGAGTAGGTCAGTCCGCCGGGGTAGGGGCGCTGGTCGAAGTCCGCGGCGATCTCGGCGCTGATCGCGACGCCGCCGAGCGGGACATAGCCGGAGTTGACGCCCTTGGCGAAGGTCAGCAGGTCCGGGGTGACGCCGAAGTGGTCGGCGGCGAACCAGCGGCCGGTGCGCCCGAAGCCCGCCATGACCTCGTCGAGGATGAAGACGATGCCGTAGCGGTCGCAGATCTCGCGGACCCCGGCCAGATAGCCGGGCGGCGGCACCATGATCCCGGCGGTGCCGGGGACGGTCTCCAGGATGATCGCGGCGATGGACTGCGGGCCCTCGAAGGCGATGGTCTCCTCCAGGTGCGCGAGCGCGCGCTCGCACTCCTGCCGCTCGTCGGTGGAGTGGAAGGGCGAGCGGTAGAGGAACGGCCCCCAGAAGTGGACGACGCCGGCCGAGGCGGTGTCGGAGGCCCAGCGGCGCGGGTCGCCGGTCAGGTTGATCGCGGCGGCGGTGGCGCCGTGGTACGAGCGGTAGGTGGACAGCACCTTGGTGCGGCCGGTGTGCAGCCGGGCCATGCGCACGGCGTTCTCCACGGCCTCGGCGCCACCGTTGGTGAAGAAGATCTTGTCCAGGTCGCCGGGCGTGCGCTCGGCCACCAGCCGCGCCGCCTCGGACCGTACGTCCACGGCGAAGCCCGGCGCGATGGTGCACAGCCGCGCGGCCTGCTCCTGGATGGCGGCGACGACCTTGGGGTGCTGGTGGCCGATGTTGGTGTTGACCAGCTGGCAGGAGAAGTCGAGGTAGCGGTTGCCGTCGTAGTCCCAGAAGTACGAGCCCGAGGCGCCCGCGACGGCGAGGGGGTCGATGAGCCCCTGGGCGGACCACGAGTGGAAGACATGGGCCCGGTCCACCGCCTTGACGGCGGCACCGGCGGCGGGGTCGGGCGTCGGGCTGGGGGTCGGCGCGGAGTGCGCGGGCTGTGCGGACACGTTCGCTACCTCTGATCGCTCGCGGGTCGGTGGAGCCCAGGGTACGGACCGGTGACCGGGGCGCGGCACCGACAGGCTGTCGGGCGCGGGGCCCGAACCATCGACAGAATGGACAGAGTGACGGAGCTCGGTCCCCGCCGAAGGCCGCGGCCGTTCGAGGGATCGTTCCAGGCCACCGGGGTCGCGCCGGACGGCTGTGCGAACAGCCGGGCGGGGGAGGGGGGTTCACGGCCGGGGCGGACGCGCCGCGGGCGGCCGCCGGAGGCCGTGCGGACGGTGCGGAATCGGCACGGTCAGATACGGAACCGATAACGGATCGTATGCGTCGTCCACTTCGCTCTCAGTCCCCTTTATTCTCTGGCAAGGGGCTGATCAGGGGATCAGGGGAAGGACAGCGAGGCATGGAAGACCTGGGGGCCGACGACCCTCGTTGGATCGGCGAGTACCGGCTGATCCGCCGGCTGGGAGCGGGGGGCATGGGACGGGTGTTCCTGGCCCACTCGCCGCGCGGCCGTACGGTAGCGGTCAAACTCGTACAGACCGAACTCGCGCAGCAGGCCGAATTCCGGCGCCGCTTCAAGCAGGAGGTGCGGGCCGCGCAGCGGGTGGGCGGTGAGTGGACCGCGCCCGTGCTCGACGCGGACACCGAGGCCGCCACCCCTTGGGTCGCCACGGGCTATATCGCCGGGCCCTCACTGCACGCGATCGTGACCGAGTCGGGCCCCCTGCCCGAGCGGTCCGTGCGCATCCTGGGCAACGGCCTGACCCGCGCGCTCCAGTCCATCCACGGCGCGAACCTGATCCACCGCGATCTGAAGCCCTCCAACGTCATGATCACGATCGACGGGCCCCGCGTCATCGACTTCGGCATCGCGCGGGCCCTGGAGACCATCACCGACGGCGTCCTCACCCGCAGCGGCGCCGTGGTCGGCTCCCCCGGCTTCATGTCGCCCGAGCAGGTGCGCGGCGAGCGGGTCAGCCCGTCCAGCGATGTGTTCTGCCTCGGGTCGGTGCTCGCGTTCGCGGCCATCGGCCGCCAGCCCTTCGGCACCACCGACAGCGGGGTGCACGCGGTGATGTACCGCATCGCGCAGGAGGAGCCCGATCTTCAGGGGCTGCCCGATGGGCTGCGGGAGCTGGTCACCGACTGTCTGCGCAAGGACCCGGCCGCCCGGCCGACCCTGGAGCAGCTGCTGGAGCGCACGGCCGAGCCCGAGGGGGCCGACGGCGCCGACGAGCCCTGGCTGCCGGGCAGCCTCGTCGCCCAGCTCGGGCGCCACGCCGTACAGCTGCTGGACGCGGAGACCCCCGCCTCGCCGCTGTCGCCCGGCGTGCCCGCGCCGCCGACCATACCGCCGGCCGGCCCGCCCGCCTTCCCGCCGGCCAAGCCGACGGTCCCGGCTCCCCCGGCCACGCCGCCCACGGCGTCGCTGTCCGCCACGTCGTTCCCGCTGGCGCCTGCGGAGCCGCCGACGCCCCCGCCGCCGACCAACCCGCCGCCGGCCGGCGCGCCCGCGCAGGCGGCCCCGCCCGCGGCCCCCGCCACTCCCCCGGCCGTTCCCCCCGCGATGCCCGCCGCCTCGCCGGTGGCGCCCGCAGCCGCGGCCCCGCAGACGCCTCAGCCGCCCGCCGTCCCGCCGCAGGCCGAAGCGCCCGCCGCGAGCCCGGTGCCCGAGCCGCGGGCGGAGAACGCCGCCGCGCCGCAGGCCCCCGAACCGGCCGCGCCCGCCGAGCCGGCGCAGACCGCGGGTCCGGGCGCGGCACCGGGTGCGGCACCTGCGCCCACGCCGCCGCAGGGATTCGGGCCGCCGGAGGTCACCTCCTTCGACGCCACGCCCAACACGCCCCCCGCGGGCCTCGGCGCCATGGGCCCGGGCGGCCCCGGCGGACTCCAAGGTCCCGGCGGCCCCGGCGGGCCGTTCGCGCCCGCCCCCGCGCCCACACCCCCGCCCGCGAAGCGCAACAGGCGCAAGCCGGTCATCATCGCCTCCGCAGCCGCCGCGACCCTGATCATCGCGGGCGCGGCCGCCTTCGCCTACGTCGCCTTCAACGACGACGACAAGAAGGACAAGCCGGACTACAGCAAGATGACCCACACGCCCCCGGCCAACTCCAAGACCACGCCGCCGACATCGCCGTCCGAGGACGACTCGTCCTCGCCCGAGCCGTCCTCGACGGGCCTGAACAACGGCGGCGACGTCCCCGATGACTACCTGGGCGCCTGGGAAGGCCAGATCATGGACGGTGACACGGCCACCGGGAAGATCCGCCGCATCGTCATCTCCCAGGGCGCGATCGGCTCGAAGACCATCGAGACCTTCACCGCCGCCTCCGACTCCTTCTGCTCGAGCAAGGCGACCCTCAAGGACGTCAAGAGCCTTCTGGTCATCGAGGACGAAGAAGTGAACACCAGCATCCCCTCGGCCAATTGCAGCGCCGTCGGGGAACAGACCCTGAAGCTGGGCAACGACGGCTCCATCGCCTGGAACAACTCGGACGGCTCCTCGTCCGCCACGCTGCGCCCCTCGAAGTCCGGTGACAGCCCCATCCCCGACAAGTACCTGGGCACCTGGCTGGCCAAGGACGCGTTCGGGGTGTCCGGCGCCACGTTGAAGATCACCATCAAGCAGGGCGCGATCGGCACGGTGGTCACCAAGGACCTCGGGGAGAGCGAGAGGTACCAGTGCGAGACCAGGCGGATTCTGGTCTCGGTCGACAAGGGACTGGTCCTGAGCCCCGGCGAGGTCGTCGACGAGACCCCGGCGGACTCCTGCCCTTCGAGCGAGATGCTCAGCTTTACCGCCGACGGTTCTGACAAACTCCGTGTGGACTACGACGATCCGAACGACTACAGCGACGAGACTCAGACGCAGACGTTCACTCGCGTAGGCTGATCGCCCGTCAGCCGATGGCCGGTCGTCGGCTGAACGCACACGGACAGGAGCCGTACGGCAATGGAGAACCTCGGGGCCCAGGACCCGCGGTGGATAGGCGAGTACCGGCTGCTCGGCAGGCTGGGCGAGGGCGGGATGGGCCGGGTCTACCTGGCCCGCTCCTCCCGCGGCCGCACCGTCGCCGTAAAGCTGGTGAAGGCCGAACTCGCCCGACACACGGACTTCCGCAGCCGCTTCCGGCGTGAGGTCGCGGCCGCGAGACGGGTCGGCGGGCAGTGGACCGCCCCCGTACTGGACGCCGACACCGAGGCCCAGGTGCCCTGGGTGGCCACCGGCTACATCGGCGGTCCTTCCCTGCACGACGTCGTCGCCGAGCAGTTCGGCGCGCTGCCCGAGCAGTCCGTACAGACCCTCGCCCGCGGGCTGGCCCTCGCGCTCCGCGACATCCACGGGGCCGGGCTGATCCACCGGGATCTCAAGCCGTCCAACATCCTCATCACCATCGACGGGCCGCGCGTCATCGACTTCGGCATCGCGCGGGCCCTGGAGACCATCGCCGGCGTGGGCACCAACCTGACGGTGGCGGGCGCGGTCGTCGGCTCGCCCGGCTTCATGTCGCCCGAGCAGGTGCGCGGCGAGGCCGTGACCACCGCGAGCGATGTCTTCTGCCTCGGCTCGGTGGTGGCCTTCGCCGCCACCGGCCGTCAGCCGTTCGGCAATGTGACCAGCGGGGTGCACGCCCTGCTGTACCGAATAGCCCAGGAGGAGCCCGACCTCCAGGGGCTGCCCGAGGGACTGCGCGAGCTGGTCGTCGGCTGTCTGCACAAGGACCCGGACGCCCGGTTCTCGATCGACGACGTGCTCGCGCGCACCGAACCGGCCGGGCAGGCGGCCACCGGCCCCTGGCTGCCGGGCGAGCTGCTCGCCAAGCTCGGGCGGGACGCGCTACAGCTGCTGGAGATGGAGGCAGACTCCGACTCCGAAGCAGACTCGGACACCGCCAACCTGCGGACGGGCGGCATGGTGGCCGTCGCGCCGCACACCCCCGGCGGCCACGTCGGCTACGCCACGCCCCCCGCGCCCGGAGCGCCCGGGACACCACCCGGCGCCTTCACCCCGCCCGCCGCCCACCCCGGTTACCCGATGGCCGGCGCGGCCGGGCAGCCCTGGCCGAGCGCCCACCACCAGTTCCCGGGCCGCATCGGCGCCCCGCCCGCCCGGTCGCTGCGCACCTCGCGCGGCCTGAGCACGACCATGAAGTGGCTGCTCGGCGCCTTCGCGCTGCTGTCCATCGCCCATCTGGGCCTGAACGGCACGCTGTTCGGCGCGTACGACGACTCTCTGAACGGCGTCGACACCAGGGCCGATATCGACGAGGCCAGGAACGCCCTGGACCTCCTCGAGATCTTCACCGGGGTGCTGGGGATCACGCTCATCGTGCTGTTCCCGGTGTGGTTCCGGCACGTGTACCTCAACGCCACGTTCCTCGCGCCCGGCCGCCAGCGGTACGGCAGCGGCCTCGCGGCCGGCTCGTGGTTCCTCCCGGTCGCCCAGCTGTGGATCCCCAAGCAGATCGCCAACGACATCTGGATCTCCAGCACGCCCCCCAACACCCGGCCCGCCTCCCGCGCGGTGCTGAACTGGTGGTGGGCGCTGTTCGTGACGATGTGCTTCAGCACCGTCTTCCAGGAGGCGGCGGAGGGCCTGGCCAGTTCGACCGAGCGGAAGATGGTGTCCGTCGGCCTGGGCATCATCGACGATGTGGCCTCCGCGCCCGCGGCTGTGCTGGCGCTGATGGTGGTGGCCCGCGTCACGAAGATGCAGCAGCCGCAGCGCTGGCAGCCGGAGGGAGGGGGCTTCGGGCCTCCCGCGATGCGCTGAGTGGTGTCCGGAGGAATGTTTCCCCTCCCCGCCCCTTTCCAGCCCCTGTCGATATGCGGCTCCGCCGCGTGAGGGGCTCCGCCCCAGCCCCCGGCGCCCCCGCGGCTCCTACGCCACCTGCGGGCGAGCTGGCGCCCGGCCGCGCGGGCGAAGCCTGCGGCGCCCCCGGGGCTACCGGCCCCTTCCCACGTCATCGACGTGCGGCACCCCCGCAGGAGCGCCCCGCCCCGGACCCGGGGGTCCGGGGGCAACGCCCCGCGGCGCGGGCTCAGGTCCGGGGGCTCTGGGCCCCCGGACGGTCACAGGAACGAGTTGATCTGGATCGTCTCGTCACGGCCCGGCCCGACGCCGATCGCCGAGATCGGCGCGCCCGACATCTCCTCCAGCGCCTGAACGTACTTCTGCGCGTTCTTCGGCAGCTGGTCGAAGGTCTTCGCCTGGGTGATGTCCTCCGACCACCCCGGCAGCGTCTCGTAGATCGGCTTCGCGTGGTGGAAGTCGGTCTGGCTGTACGGCAGCTCGTCGACCCGCTTGCCGTCGATCTCGTACGCGACGCACACCGGGATCCGCTCCCAGCCGGTCAGCACGTCCAGCTTGGTGAGGAAGAAGTCGGTCAGGCCGTTGACCCGGGTCGCGTAGCGCGCGATGACCGCGTCGAACCAGCCGCAGCGCCGGTCACGGCCGGTCGTCACGCCCCGCTCGCCGCCGATCGTGCGCAGCTTGTCGCCGTCCTCGTCGAAGAGCTCGGTCGGGAAGGGGCCCGCGCCGACGCGCGTGGTGTAGGCCTTCAGGATCCCGATCACGCGGTTGATCTTCGTCGGGCCGACGCCGGTCCCCGTGCAGGCACCGCCCGCGGTGGGGTTCGAGGAGGTGACGAAGGGATACGTGCCGTGGTCGACGTCGAGCAGCGTGCCCTGGCCGCCCTCGAAGAGGACGACCTGGCCGTCGTCGATGGCGTCGTTGAGGATCAGCGTGGTGTCCGCGACAAAGCCGCGGAGCTGGTCGGCGTAGCCCAGCAGTTCCTCGACGACCTGCTCGACGGCGATGGCGCGCCGGTTGTAGAGCTTCGCCAGGAGCTGGTTCTTGAGGTCGAGGGCCGCCTCGACCTTCTGCCGCAGGATCGACTCGTCGAAGATGTCCTGCACCCGGATGCCGACCCGGTTGATCTTGTCGGCGTACGCCGGGCCGATGCCGCGGCCGGTGGTGCCGATCTTGCGCTTTCCGAGGAAGCGTTCCGACACCTTGTCGAGGGTGGTGTGATACGGAGTGATCAGATGCGCGTTACCACTGATCAGCAGCTTGGACGTGTCGATTCCGCGCGCGTTCAGCCCGCTCAGCTCGGAGAGCAGGACCGCCGGGTCCACGACGACGCCGTTGCCGATGACCGGGGTGCATCCCGGGGAGAGGATTCCGGAAGGGAGGAGGTGCAGCGCGTACTTCTGGTCGCCGACGACGACCGTGTGGCCGGCGTTGTTGCCGCCCTGGTAACGCACCACATAGTCCACCGAGCCGCCGAGCAGGTCGGTGGCCTTTCCCTTGCCTTCATCACCCCACTGAGCACCGAGCAGCACAAGTGCGGGCACAGGCGTACACCCCTTCCGGGCGGGGCATGTCCAACGTGCGTGGTGGCTCGCGCAACCACAAGAGCCGTCGGACCGGTGCCCCGGATAGACGAAGCCCCTGGCGCAACAGCGACAGGGGCTCTTGCACCGAGAGATTACCTGAGGAAGGACCGAGGTGTCGGCTCCAGATCCCTGGCAGATTCCCCCGGACGCCGTCCGGGGCCGCCCCCTGCTCGTGCTCATCGACCCCACCGCCCGGCGAACGGACGGGGAGTCGGTGCGGATCGCGAAAGATGTGTTGTGTGCGGGCGCCGCAGCGAAAATCTGCCTGCCGGACGGGCCCGACGAGGTCGAGCGGGCGCTCGCCCGCCGCGGCAGCCGCCGCCCCGTGGTCGTCGGTGACCACCGGGCCCTGCTGCGGACCGTGGAGCTGCTGCACCGCAAGCGGCAGCTGGCGGACGCGGCGCTGTCGATGGTGCCGGTGGGCGGCTCGGCGACGCTGGCGCTGGCCCGCGCCCTGGGGCTGCCCACGGACGCGGTGAGCGCGGCGCGCACGGCGCTGGACGGCTCCGCGCACCGGCGGGATCTGCTGGTCGACGAGAGCGGCGGGGTGGTCCTCGGGGGCTTGAGGATCTCCGGCGAGGACGCCACCGCGTACGGGGCCGGGGCCGGGGCCGAGGTCGGCGGGTGCGGCTTCGCGCCGTACGACGCGGCGTACGAGGCTCAGAACCGGGAGGCGCAGGACGAGGCGCAGGACGGCGCGCCGGACGGCGACAGCGGGCTCGACGGCGACGGGCCCGACGGCAAGAGGCCCGGGCGCGACCTGGGGCACGGCGCGCCGGGCGGCCATCAGCCGTGGTGGACCCCGGCGGCCCGCACCGCGCGCTCCGCGCTGACGCTGCTGTCGCTGCCCGGCGGCATCGGCCTGGGCGGCTCCCGGCGGCGCGTACGGCCGCCCGCGCAGCGGCTGCGGGTGGAGGCGGACGGCGTGCTGCTGGCCGATCTGGACCGGCCGGTCGAGCGGGTCTCGGTGTCCACGGGCACCGCGGGCGGCGGCCTGGCCGAGGTCGTGATCCACGCGCGCGCCGGTGCCGGTCCGGTCCGCGCGCGGGCCCGGGCGATCACCGTCTCGGGCCCGGACTTCCGCTACCGCGCGGACACCCTGGCCCGCGGCCCGGTGCGCACCCGCACCTGGACGGTTCTCACCGAGGCCTGGCATCTGATGCTCCCCCGAGGAGGCTGAGCAGGGGGTGTCCGGCTTAAGGCGCGCTGTTGTTCCGCTGCTCCCCCACATGGAAGCGGGCCCGCCAGCGCGCCAGCATGTCGAGCAGCTCCGCCTGCATGAACTCGTAGAACTCCGCGGTCCTGATCGCCCGCGCCCCCGCCGGGGTGTCCGGGCCGAGGACCTTCGCGCCGTCCTGCATCGTGCGCTGCCAGCGTTCGAGGATGTGGTCGCGCTTGGACACGGCCTCGTACCAGACCTCGTTGTACAGGCGGTACTGGTCGCGCCGCGAGCCCGGCTCCCGCTCGCGGGTGATCAGGTTCACCTGGGCGAGGTAGCGGACGGCGCCGGAGACGGCGGCCGGGCTGATCTGGAGCCGCTCGGCGATCTCGGCGGCGGAGAGCTTGCCGGAGTCGGAGGCGAGAAGCACGGCGAAGACCCGGGCGCCCATCCGCTGCATCCCGGACTCGGTCATGTCCGCGGCGAACCGCTCGACGAACTGCGCCACCGCCTCTTCGTCGCGCGCGAAATCGTCGTCCGCGCCTTTGTGCGCGCCCTCCTGCCGCGTCACCTCCGTCACCACCTCATCATCTCCCCTCGCCGCTTGTTCAATATCAGTTTATACGCTTCCCTAACTTCACAATTTTGTGAAACTAGCGTAGCTTCTGAAGCATGACAACGGCAATCTCCACCTCCGGCCTCCACAAGTCATTCGGCCGAACCCATGCGCTGGACGGCCTCGACCTGGAGGTCGAGACAGGCGAAGTCCATGGCTTCCTCGGGCCGAACGGAGCCGGGAAGTCCACCACCATCCGCGTCCTGCTCGGCCTGCTGCGGGCCGACGGCGGAGCGGTCCAGGTCCTCGGCAAGGACCCCTGGCACGATGCGGTCGAGCTGCACCGCCGCATCGCGTACGTACCCGGCGACGTCACCCTGTGGCGCAACCTCAGCGGCGGCGAGGTCATCGACCTGTACGGGCGGCTGCGCGGCGGTCTCGACCAGGACCGGCGGGCAGAGCTGCTGGAGCGGTTCGAGCTCGACCCCACCAAGAAGGGACGCACCTACTCCAAGGGCAACCGGCAGAAGGTCGCGCTGGTCGCCGCCTTCGCCTCGGACGTCGATGTGCTGATCCTGGACGAGCCGACCTCCGGGCTCGACCCGCTCATGGAGGAGGTCTTCCGCGACTGCGTGATCGAGGAGCGGGACCGGGGCCGCACGGTGCTGCTGTCCAGCCACATCCTCAGCGAGGTCGAGGCGCTGTGCGAGCGGGTCAGCATCATCCGCAAGGGCCGCACCGTCGAGACCGGCTCGCTCGCCGAGCTCCGCCACCTCACCCGCACCTCCGTCACCGCCGAGCTGGTCGGCCCGCCCAACGGCCTGTCCGGCCTCCCCGGCATCCACGACCTCGACGTCCAGGGCAAGCGCGTCAAGCTCCAGGTCGAGACCGACAAGCTGGACGCCGTGCTGCGGCAGCTCAGCGAGTCGGGCGTGCGCAGCCTGACCAGCACCCCGCCCACCCTTGAAGAGCTGTTCCTGCGCCACTACCAGGACGACATCCGCGAAGAGGCAGAGGTGGCCGCCCGATGACCGCCGTAGCGGACACCCGCGCCACGACCCCGGAGCGCACCGGCTCCCGCGACCTGGCCGGCACCGGCACGCTGCTGCGGCTCGCGCTGCGCCGCGACCGGGTCATGATCCCGGTGTGGGTGCTGGCCATCGGCATGACCGGCAGCAGCGCCCTCGGCCGGCTCAAGAGCACGTACGAGACGGCCGCCGACCGGGCCAAGGTCGTGCAGGACATGAACGGCAACGGCTCGATGCGGTCGATGCTCGGCGTCGCGTTCGGCGACTCGTACGGCGCGCTCTCCGCCTGGCGCGTGGGCGTCTTCCTCGCCGCGTTCGCCGGGATCATGAGTGTGCTCCTGGTGATCCGGCACACCCGCGAGGAGGAGGAGTCGGGCCGCCAGGAGGCGCTGTCGGCCGGCATGGTCGGCCGCCGCGCCGGCCTGACCTCCGCCCTGCTCACCATGGGCATCGCCAACGCCGCCATCGCCCTGCTGATCACGGCCACGCTCGCGGGCGAGGGCAGCGGTGGCGCGCTCGCCTACGGCCTGGCCGTCGGCCTCACCGGCCTGGCCTTCGGCGGGCTGGCCGCCATCGCCGCCCAGGTCACCGAGAACGCGCGACTGGCCAGGGGTCTGGCCGCCGGTGCCGTCGGCATCGCGTACATGCTGCGCCTGCTGGGCGACGCGGCCCAGGACGGGTCGAAGGGCTCCGGCCATGTGCTGGTGTGGCTCTCGCCGATCGGCTGGGCGGAGTACACGCGGCCGTTCGCGAACGAGCGGTGGTGGGTGCTGCTGCTGCTGGCCGCCTTCACGGCCGTCTCGTTCGCCGTCGCCTACTCCCTCGCGGGCCGCCGCGACATCGGCGCCGGCTTCTTCGCGTCCCGCCCCGGCCCCGCCTCCGCCGGCCGCTCCCTCCAGGGCCCGTACGGCCTGGCCTGGCGCCTCCAGCGCGGCACCCTGATCGGCTGGGGTATCGGCATCGCCCTCTCCGCCGCCGGGCTCGGCGGCGCCGCCAACGGCGCCGACAGCATCATCGGAGACAGCCAGAAGAACCGCGACCTCATCGAGCGCCTGGGCGGGGCGCAGAACCTGAACGACGCCTTCCTCGCCGCCATGGTCACCGTCCTCGGCGTGGTCCTCACGGTCCACACCGTCAGTGCGGTGCTGCGGCTGCGCAGCGAGGAGACCGACCAGCGCGCGGAACCACTGCTGGCCAACGCCGTCAGCCGACTGCGGTGGGCCGCGAGCCACCTCGTCATCGCCTATCTCGGCCCGGTCGCCGTCCTCGCCGCCGGCGGGCTGACGATGGGCCTGGTCTACGGAGCCGCGTCCGACGACCTGGGCGGCGAGCTGCCGCGCGTCCTGGGTGCCATGCTCGCCCAGGTCCCGGCGGTGTGGGTGGTCACCAGCCTGGTGGTCTTCCTCTTCGGCCTGCTGCCCAACTACACCGCGTCCCTCGGCTGGGCCGTGGTCGGGGTGGTCGTCGCCATCGGCTGGCTCGGCCCGGCGCTCGACGCGCCCCAGCCCGTGCTGAACCTCTCGCCCTTCAGCCATCTGCCCAAGCTCCCGGGCGAGAGCCTGTCGGCGGCGCCCTTCCTGTGGCTCCTCCTCCTGTCGGCCGTCCTGACGGTCGCGGGGCTGGTGGGGCTGCGGCGCCGCGACATGACCAACTGACGCCTCCCGTCAAGCCGGAACCCCCGCCGTCGTCCACACCCTGTGGACAACGGCGGGGGTTCCGGGCATCCGGCGCGGGCTCAGACCTCGACCAGCAGCTCCCGCAGCCCCCGGATCACAAACCCGGGGTTCCACCGCGGCTCCTCGACCAGCCGCAGCCCGGGCGCCTTCCGCAGCAACGCGCCGAACGACGCGGCGAGTTCGAGACGAGCCAGGGGCGCGCCCAGGCAGTAGTGGATGCCGCCGCCGAAGCTGAAGTGGGGGTTGTCCGTACGGGACAGATCGAGGCGGTCGGGGTCCGTGAAGCGCGCCGAGTCGCGGTTGGCCGACCCGAAGAGCATCGCCACCTCGCTGCCGCGCGGGATGACCGTCCCGCCGACCTCGATGTCGTCCAGCACCCACCGCTCGAACAGCTGCAACGGCGTGTCGTAGCGCAGCAGTTCGTCGACCGCGGTGGGCAGCAGCGCGTCGGGGTCGGACCGCAGGAGCGCGAGCTGGCCGGGGTTGCGGAAGAGGGACAGCCAGCCGTTGCCCGTGGAGTTGACCGTGGCCTCGTGGCCGGCGTTCAGCAGCAGCACACAGGTGGAAATCATCTCCTGCTCGGACAGCCGGTCCCCCTCGTCGTACGCCGCGACCAGCCCGCTGATCAGGTCCTCGCCCGGGTCCCGGCGGCGGGCGGCGATCAGCTCGCGCAGATACGCGGAGAACTCGACGGAGGCGCGGACCGCGCGCCGCGCGGTCTCCTCGCCCGGGTTGAGCTCGAACATCCCGCAGATGTCCGCCGACCAGGGGCGCAGCGGCGCGCGGTCGGCGGGCGGAATGCCCAGCATCTCGGCGATGACGGCCACCGGCAGCGGCTCGGCCACCGCCGCCACCAGGTCGCCGCCGCCCTCGGCGACGAACGATTCGACCAGCTCGTCCGCCAGCCGCGCGACGGTCGGCGCGAGCCGCTCGACCATGCGCGGCGTGAACGCCTTGGACACCAGCCGGCGCAGCCGGGTGTGGTCCGGCGGCTCCAGGTCCAGCATGCCGTGGCCGTTGAGGGTGTGGAACGGCTCGTGCTCGGGCGGCGGGGCGGTGCGGCCGAACTCCTCGTGGCTGAAGCGGTGCAGATAGGTGCGGCCGAGGCGGCGGTCGCGCAGCAGGGCCCGGACGTCCTCGTAGTGCGGGATCAGCCACTGCCGGGACGGTTCGAAGTAGTGCGCGCGGCCCCCCGCGCGCAGCGCCGCGTACCCCGGATAGGGATCGGCGACGAACGACGGCTCCCACGGGTCGAAGGAGGCCGGGGCGGGTGCTGCGCTGCTGCTCATACTCGGACGCTACTTCTCTCTCGTTCTGCGGGCCGCATGGGCGATCTCCTCGGCGACCGTGCGCGCGGCGGGGGCGGTGGGGTCGATCAGCGGGAAGTGCCCTGCCGAGGCGAGCCGCACCAGCCGGACCGGCTGCCCCGCGCCGCGCGCGGCCCCCGCGAACGCCTCGGCGACCCGCGGCGGGACGTCGATATCGGTGGCGCCCTGCACGACGGTGGTGGGGACGGCGGTGGGGAGCAGCGCGGCGGGGTCGGCCAGCGGCAGCCGCTCCGGGTGGTGCGCCTCGCCGTCGAGGAACTGGTCGACGGCGTCGGAGCACACCCGCAGCTCGCGCGCCGTGGCGAAGTCCGCGATGGGGGCGAGGGCGACCACGCCGCACACGGGGGGAGGCGCGGGGAGATGCCAGGGGCAGTCCGGCGGCAGGACATGGCGGGCCGCCGCCCACAGCGCGGCGTGCCCGCCCGCGGAGTGCCCGGCGAGCACGACCCGCGCCGGGTCCACGGGCAGCGCCAGGCCCCGCGCGAGCCCCGGCACGGTGTCCACGGCGGCCGCGATGTCGTCCAGCGTCTCCGGCCACCGCCCGGCGTGGTGCTCTTGTCCCCCGCCCCGGCGGTACTCCACCGATGCCACCACGAACCCGCGCCGCGCGAGATACGCGGCGAACGGCGAGACGTGACGCCGGTCGTACGGGGCGCGCCAGGCGCCGCCGTGGAACAGCAGCACGAGCGGGGCGTGGTGCGGGTCCGCCTCGGACGGAGGGAGATGGAAGTCGACCACCTGGTCCCGGTGGTCGCCGTAGGCGGCGACGCGGTCGGGAGGCACGGTGGCGAGGCCGAAGAGGGACGCCTCCTCGGCCTCGGCGGACGCCTTCGCGGACGCGGCCGGGTCCGGGGCCGGGTTCGCGGCCGGGTCCGCGGCCGGGTCCGGGGCCGGGTCCGGTCGGCCGGTCAACGCCGGCTCCCCCGCCCGTACGGCCGGCCCGTCCCCGGCCGCCCGGGCTCGGCCGCGCAGGGGCGAGAGGCCCCGTGCGAACCCCTCCCGGGACGCCGGGCGAGGGGCCCCGCGCCCTGTCCCCGGACATCGGGGAAATCCCCCGTGCCCGGGCGCGCGCCCGGGGGCCCGGCGGCAACGGCCCGGTGCGGAGCCGCACCGTGCGGGCACCCGGCCAGGCCCCGTCCAGCGGGACGGCGCCCGAGGGTCCGGCGGGCCCACGCGCGGCGCGGCGCGCCGCCCCGCCGAAGGCCGGGGGCGGGCCTACCGGGCTTTCGGCCGACACAACACACGGGCACCGCCCGGCGACAGCCGGAGGAGGGCGCCAGGACGGCGAACCGGGCGCACCTCGTCTGATGCGGCACTAGGCCACCTCCCCCGGCGCCCCCGCCAGCACCGCGGCCAGCACGCGCGCCGCGCGCTCGGTGTCGGCGAAGCCCGTGTAGAGCGGGGTGAAGCCGAAGCGCAGCACGTCGGGGTGGCGGAAGTCGCCCACCACGCCGCGCCGGATGAGCTCGGCCATCACCTCGCCCGCGTCCGCGCAGCGCAGCGCGACCTGGCTGCCGCGCTCCCCGTGCGCGGCGGGGGTGAGGGACTCGACGCGCCCCGCCGGGACGTACGCGCCGACGCAGCGCAGGAAGAAGTCCGTCAGGGCCAGGCTCTTGGCCCGCACGGCGGCCGTCGAGACCCCGTCCCAGACGTCCAGCGCGGCCTCCAGCGCGAGCATGGACAGGATGTCGGGGGTGCCGACACGGCCGCGCAGGGCGCCATCGGCCGGGACGTACGCGGGCGCCATCCCGAAGGGGTCGGCGTGGGAGTTCCAGCCGGGCAGCGGGGAGTCGAAGCGGGGCTGGTGCTCGCACGCGACGTACAGGTAGGCGGGCGAGCCGGGCCCGCCGTTGAGGTACTTGTACGTACAGCCGACCGCGAGGTCGACCCCGTGCTCGTCGAGCCCGACCGGCAGCGCGCCCGCGCTGTGGCACAGGTCCCAGACGACGAGGGCGCCCGCGGCGTGCCCGGCCGCCGTGATGCCGGGCAGGTCGTGGAGGCGGCCGGTGCGGTAGTCGACGTGGTTGACGAGCGCGACGGCGGTGCGCGGGCCGACGGCGGCGGCCATCTCGGCCGCCGGTACGGGCCGCAGGGCGCAGCCGGTCATCCGGGCGGCGGACTCGGCGATATAGCCGTCGGTGGGGAAGGTGGACTCGTCGACGAGGATCTCGTCCCGGGCCACATCTCGCCCCGCTGACCGCCCCTGGGCGATCCGTATGGCGCCGACGAGCGCCTTGAAGACATTCACGCTGGTCGAGTCGCCGACCACCACCTGCCCGGGCGCGGCCCCGACGAGCCGCCCCACGCGGTCGCCGATCCGCTCCGGCGCGGTCCACCAGCCGCTCTCCCCCCAGGAGCGGATGCGCAGCCGCCCCCACTCGCGGGCCACGACATCGGCCAGCCGGGCGGGGACGGCGGCCGGCAGGGCGCCGAGCGAGTTGCCGTCGAGGTAGACCGTGTCGTCGAGGACGAAGTCGGCGCGCTTGGCGCTGAGCTCGTCGGCGGCGTCCAGCTTCGCCGCCTCCTCGGCCAGGGAGGCGGTGGCGGACGCGTTCGGCTCAGACATGGCTGCGCGCCGTCCACAGCTCGGGGAAGACGTTCTTCGTCGCCCGCTTCTCCAGCCAGGCGACCCCCGCCGAGCCGCCCGTGCCGGTCTTGGCCCCCATGGCCCGCCGGGTCGCGACGAGGTGGTCGTTGCGCCAGCGCCACACCAGCTCGGCGACCTCCGTGAGCGCCTCCCCGAGGCGGGCCGGAGCGCTGTCCTCCGGGCCGGAGTAGACCTCCTCCCACACCCGCTCGACCGCGGGGTCCGGCTCGTACCGCCGCGTCGGATCGCGGTCCAGCACGGACTCCGGGACGGCCAGGCCCTGGCGGGCCAGATAGCCCAGCACCTCGTCGTAGAGGCTGGGCTCGGTCAGGGCCTTCTCCAGCTCCGCGTGCACCCGCGGCGCGCCCCGGTGCGGGACGAGCATGGACGCGGACTTCTCGCCGAGCAGGAACTCCAGCCGCCGGTACATCGCGGACTGGAAGCCCGAGCCCTCGCCGAGCGCGGAGCGGTAGGAGTTGAACTGGCCGGGCGTGAGATGCGCGAGCGGCTTCCACGACGCGTTGAGCGATTCGAGCTCGTACGTGGAGCGCTTCAGCGCGGCCAGCGCGGTGGACAGATCGTCCTCGCGCAGCGCCTGCGCGGCGGTGTGCCACTCGTGGACGATGACGGTGAACCACAGCTCCATGACCTGGGTGGTGACCAGGAACACCATCTCTCCGGGGTCCTCGGAGAGCGGGTGCTGGAGGTGGGTGAGCACGGACGCCTGGACGTAGTCCTCATAAGGCGTCGTGCCTTGGAAGTCGAGATTCGGGGCGTCCGGCTCGGCTTCGTACGGGGCAGGCTGATGCGACATCGCTGTCTCCTGAGTCTGCTACCGGGTAGCGGTCCGCCCCTTCCTGATCGGCGTCGGAGCCCCGGTCCCCTCGGGACCCGCCATCGACGGGCCCCGAGCGCATCATGCGTGCCATGCGCACTTATCGCAAGTGCGCTGCCGGGCCTCAGGAGTCCTCAGGAGAGGGTGTCCGCCGCCGTCGGAGAGCTGTCCCGCAGGAACGTCGAGCAGCGCTCGTACTCCTCCTGCTCACCGATGGCCTGGGCGGCGCGGGCCAGCGCGTGCAGCGCACGCAGAAAGCCGCGGTTGGGCTCGTGCTCGAAGGGCACGGGCCCGTGGCCCTTCCAGCCGCTGCGCCGCAGCGCGTCCAGGCCGCGGTGGTACCCGGTGCGGGCGTACGCGTACGACTCGACCACGCGTCCGGCCTCGAAGGCCTCGTCGGCGAGCTGCGCCCAGGCGAGGGAGGAGGCCGGGTACTTCGCCGCGACCTCGGCCGGAGCGGCGCCGGAGGCGAGCAGCTCACGCGGCTCGGGGTCGTCGGGCAGATGGGTCGGGGGCGGTCCCCCGAGCAGATTCTCATGAATGGCCATGGACCCCAGTCTGCCTGGTCCGGGCCCGGGCGGGGGGCGTCCCGGACAGCCGTCCGGCCCTCAGCAGCCCGGGACGCGCCGCGAGGCGTCGCCCGGATCCAGCGGTGGGGCGCCCACGCCGCAGTGGTAGACGCACTCGGGACGGCACGGCCCCGGGGCGCCCTCCTCCGCCGCCGCCGCGGGAGCGCCCGCGGGCCCGGCCGTAGGCCCGGCGGCGGGCGCGGGCTCGACGGCCCCCTGCTCCAGCACATCCGGCCGTACCGTGCACCAGGCCACGACGGCGCCCAGCACCAGCACCCCGGCACAGATCGGCATCGCGCGGTCGAAGGTCGCCTGGAACTGGTGCGCCGACCGGTACGCCTCCGGCCCCATCCCGGCCAGCAGCGGCAGCGCCGCCACCGAGATCAGGCCCGCCGCACGGGCGGCCGCGTTGTTGATGCCGCTGGCCAGACCCGCGCGCTCCACCTCCACCGAGGCCAGCACGGTCGCGGTGAGCGGGGCGACCAGCGTCACCATGCCCAGGCCGAGCACCAGCAGCGCGGGCAGCACATCCCGCCAGTAGACCGCCCCCGGCCCGGCCCGCGTCATCAGCAGCATCCCCACCGCGCACAGCAGCGGCCCGACGGTCAGCGGGATCCGCGGCCCGATACGCCGCCCCAGCTCACCGGCGCGCGCCGACAGCAGCAGCATCAGCACGGTGGTCGGCAGCAGCGCGGTGCCCGCGGCGAGCGCGGAGTAGCCCACCACGACCTGGAGCTGAAGCACGGACAGGAAGAAGAAGCCGCTGAACGCCGCGTACACGCACAGCGTCACCGCGTTGACGGCGGTGAACTGGTGGGACGCGAAGATGTCCAGCGGCAGCATCGCGTCCGACGCACGCCGCCGCTCCACGTACACGAAGGCCACGCCCAGCAGCACGCCCAGGAGGGCCGGCACGATCACGGCGGCCGAGACCCCGGCGACGGGCGCGGCGATCAGCGCGTAGGTCACCCCGCCGAGCGCCAGCGCGCCCAGCGCGGCGCCCAGCACATCGAACCGCCCGTGCGCGCGCGGATTGCGGGACTCGGGGACATGCCGCAGGGCGACCGGCGCGCACACCAGCGCCAACGGCACGTTCAGGAAGAACACCCAGCGCCAGCCCGGCCCGTCCACCAGCCAGCCGCCCACGAACGGCCCGATCGCCGCCCCGACCCCGCCGAACCCGGACCACAGGCCGACCGCCCGCGCCCGGTCGTCCGGGTGGAAGGTCGCCTGGATCAGCGCCAGGGACCCCGGCGTGAGCAGCGCCCCGCCGATGCCCTGGAGCGCGCGGGAGGCGATGAGCACCCCGGCGTTCGGCGCCAGCCCGCACAGGAGGGAGGCGACCGAGAACCACACCACGCCGATGACGAAGACCTTCCGCCGCCCGAATCGGTCCCCCAGCGCCCCGCCCAGCAGGATCAGCCCGGCGAGGGTGAGCATGTAGGCGTTGATGGTCCACTGGAGAACGGCGAGATCGGCGTTCAGGTCGAGGCCGATGTGCGGCAGGGCGACATTGACGACGGTGCTGTCGAGCAGCGCCATCGCCGAGCCCAGCACGGTGGTGAACACGACCCAGCGCCCGGCCGCGGAGGAAAGCCGCATCGTCCCGGCACGCTCCGCCCCCGCCCCGCCCGCCCCGGACGGCGCGGAACCCGAGGGCCTGTGCTCGCGGCGCGGCCCGACACCCGGCCCGGTATCACCCATACCAGGATCCTCCTCGCCCCCGCCCCTCCCCGCCAACCCGAAACCCAAGATCCGGGGGCCGGAGTGCCGGCTCGGGGTCCGGGGCGGAGTCCCGGTTCGGGAAGGGGCGGGGCGGGGAGAAAGCCGCGGGCCCGGCGCCCCCACCGTGGGGGTACCGGGCCCGCAGAAACCGCGTCGCCGCGTTACTTCAGCTTGGTGCCCGTGGAGCGCAGATCCGCACACGCCTTGGTGACGCGCTCGGACATGCCCTTCTCCGCCAGCTTGCCCCAGCTCCGCGGGTCGTACGTCTTCTTGTTGCCGACCTCGCCGTCGACCTTCAGCACACCGTCGTAGTTGCGGAACATGTGGTCCGCGATCGGCCGCGTGAAGGCGTACTGCGTGTCCGTGTCGAGGTTCATCTTCACCACGCCGTTCTCCAGCGCGGTGCGGATCTCGTCCTCCGTGGAGCCGGAGCCGCCGTGGAAGACGAAGTCGAACGGGTCGGCCTTGCCGTACTTCGCGGAGATGCCGTCCTGGAGATCACGCAGCAGCTCCGGGCGCAGCACGACATTGCCCGGCTTGTAGACGCCGTGGACGTTGCCGAAGGAGGCGGCCAGCAGGTAGCGGCCCTTGTCGCCCAGGCCGAGCGCCTCCGCGGTCCGCTCGACGTCCGCGACGGTGGTGTACAGCTCGTCGTTGATCTCGTGCGAGACGCCGTCCTCCTCGCCGCCGGTCGGGGTGATCTCGACCTCGAGGATGATCCGGGCCTTGACGGCCTCGGCGAGCAGCTCCTGCGCGATCCGGAGGTTCTCGTCGAGCTTCTCCGCGGAGCCGTCCCACATGTGGGACTGGAAGAGCGGGTTCCGGCCGGCCGCGACGCGCTCCTGCGAGATCGCGATCAGCGGGCGCACATACCCGTCCAGCTTGTCCTTGGGGCAGTGGTCGGTGTGCAGGGCGATGTTGACCGGGTACTTCTCGGCGACGATGTGCGCGAACTCGGCGAGGGCGACCGCACCGGACACCATGTCCTTGCTGTACTGACCACCCAGGAACTCCGCACCACCGGTGGAGATCTGGACGATGCCGTCGCTCTCCGCCTCGGCGAAGCCGCGCAGCGCGGCGTGCAGAGTCTGCGTCGAGGTCACGTTGATCGCCGGGTAGGCGAACTTGCCTGCCTTCGCCCGGTCGAGCATCTCGTTGTAGATCTCGGGGGATGCGATGGGCATCTGTCCGCTCCTTGTGATGTGCGGGTGTCGGTTCTTGGCCCTGACCTAGGAAAACCGCGGGGGCGACGTCACTGTCACGGCCATCTTCCCAGACTCCGTCCTTTGCTCCACACGGCGCACGGCGGGATGACTCGGACGGGGGGTGGTGGTTTCACGTGAAACCACCACCCCCCGTCATCAAGTGTCCAACGCGGCCGCCCGCAAGCGCGCCTCAGCCGAGGTCGAGGTCGGCCAGCGAGTACGCGTGCAGATAGCGCAGCCCCGCCTCCGCGATCGCCGGCGCGGCCCCGCGCTCGACGATCGTCGCGACCGCCACGACCTCCGCGCCCGCCTCACGCGCCGCCTCGACGGCGGTGAGCGGCGAGCCGCCCGTGGTGGAGGTGTCCTCGACCACCAGCACCCGGCGGCCCTTGATGTCCGGGCCCTCGATCCGGCGCTGCATGCCATGGGTCTTCTGGGCCTTGCGCACGACGAAGGCGTCGAGCCTGCGGCCCCGCGCGGCGGCGACATGCAGCATGGACGCGGCCACCGGGTCGGCGCCGAGCGTGAGCCCGCCCACCGCGTCGAAGTCCAGGTCAGCCGTGGCGTCGAGCATGACCTGGCCGACCAGCGGCGCCGCCTCGGAGTCCAGGGTGATCCGGCGCAGGTCGATGTAGTAGTCGGCCTCCAGCCCGGAGGAGAGGGTCACCTTGCCGTGGACCACGGCCTTGTCCTTGATCTGCTGTAGCAGGGCGTCACGCGCATCGCTCATGGCCACGAGCCTAGACCGCTGTCCCGCCGGCGCCTCACCCGAGCCGTCGCCAGCTCCAGGTCATGGCGATCTCCAGCGGGTCGATGGGGGTGACCAGGCGCGGGAGGGTGTTCAGCCCGTTGGGCGGGCCGGACTGCGGCTCCACGCAGACGGCCTCCGCCTGCTCGTCGTAGACGACGACCCACTCGGTGCGGCTGGCGACCTTGAGCTCCAGCCGGCCGGGCCAGGTGAGCGTGACGTCCACGCCCTGCGACATGCCGAAGCAGTCGTCCCAGGGGCCGGGGCGGGGCTCGATCCGGCGGCCGGTGGGCAGGTGGTTCTCGCCGCGCTCCTCCTGCCAGTCGGGCTGGAAGGAGATCTCCACGGCGGTGCCGGCGCCGTCACCCGGGAGGTTGCGCAGAAACCACGGGTGCCAGCCCGCCTGCGCCGGGAAGGACTCGTCCTCGGTCTCCACGCTCATCGTGGTCGTCAGGGAGTCCGGAGTCAGCTGGAAGGTCTGGGTGACCCGCCCGCGGTACGGCCACGGGTCGGCGAGGTCGTAGGTGAAGGCCGCGGTGGCGGAGTCGGCGCTCACCGTGCGCCAGGCGGTGTCCCGCCCCGTGCCGTGGATCGCGTGCGGCGGCGCGTTCACGGGCAGTTGATGGCTCCGGCCGCCGTTACGGAACTGTCCGTGTTCGACCCGGCCGCACCAGGGCACCATCGGGAACGACCCGAACTTCGGGCCCTGCCGCAGCAGCTCCGTACCGCCGATGCGCAATGAGCCGACGCGGCAGCCGCTGTCGGGCGCGACGGTCAGCTCGACGTCCCCGGCGCTCAGCCGTACGCCGCGGGTATCCGTACTCTCTTCGGTGGTCACGCCCCCGACCTTATGCGCCCGCGCACGCCTCGCTCACCTTCCGCTGCGATCACTTTCCGCGGCGCTCACTTTCTGCGGCGCTCACTTTCTGCGGCGCAGCACCCGGCTGACCACGACGGCGGAGGCGATCACCACTGCGGCGGCGGGCGCGGCCCAGCGCAGTGCAATACCGGAGGACACGGTCTCGGGCGCGGGCACCGGGGCGTAGCGGCCGCGCGGCGGGGCGTGGTCGACCTCCTCCGTGGAGCGGCCGATCATCGTGCGGCGGGCGTGTGCGGCCTCCGCGGGGGGCTCGTCGCCGAGGTCGCCCAGCTCGTCGAGGTCGCTGAGGTCGCCGACCTCGGCCACGTCCTCGATGTCTTCGATGTCCTCGACATCGGCGATGTCATCGATGTCGTCGACGTCGTCGAGATCCCCGACGTCATCGACGGCCACCTCCTCGACGTCGTCGAGCGTGACGACCGGGTCGCTCTCCAGGCCCGCGGCCAGCGCCGCGCCGAAGCGGTCCAGCATCCGGCGGCCGACCGTGGCGGCCGCCTCCTCGTCGAACTCCGCCAGCCGCCCCTCCCTGCGCACGGCCCCGGAGCAGATCAGCGCGGTCCCTCCGGCCACGGCCTTCAGCGCCACGGTCAGCGCGAGCTTCACCGAGCCGCCGCCGCGCGCCTCCGTCCCCTCGCCCTGCGCCTCGAAGTCACCGCCGCGCGCCGCGACCCGCAGCGAGCCGCGGTAGGTGATGGTCGAGCCGCCGATCCGCAGTCGGAGCCGCCCGGCGAGCGGGCCGGCCGTTTCATCGGCGTCCTGCTGGAGCCCGGGAACGCAGCGGGCGACTCGGTCGGACTCCGTGAGCGCCAGCCGGACGGTGTCGACGGGAAACGGAACGAACACCTCATGCTCCATAGCTCAAGACACTACCCATCGCGCCTCCCGTGAGACCCGTTCCCGCGCGACTTTCACCGCGCACCCGCGTGAATTCCGGGCGGCGGGGTCACGGCGCGTACCGCGGGTGCGTCAGCGTCGAGGCGGGCAGCCCCGGCTGCCGCTGGCGAGCCGCCTCCCGCACGCCCGCGCGCAGCGCGTCCGGCGTCAGGGTCCGCGGGCGCGGACCGCGATCGGGCAGGGCCGGCCGGACCGGGGCGCGCCCGGCCAGCACAAAGCCCCAGTCGCCGCCCGGCGGCCGCCCGCCGACCGTGTACGGCGTGGTCCGCAGGCCGACGGAGCGCACCGTCGCCTCGACCGTCCAGTAGGCCCTCGGGTCGGCGCTCAGCGTTCCCGCGTGCACCGCGAGCCGCCCGCCGGGCGTCAGCACGCGCTCGGCCAGCCCGTAGAACTCCTGGGAGTAGAGCTTGGTGCTGGGGGTGACGCCGGGGTCGGGCAGATCGCAGATCACCACGTCGTACGCGCCGGAGGAGCCAGAAGAGTCAGAGGAGCCGGACGGGCCAGGCGAGCGGGGGCCGTCGGCCGGGCCGTAGGGACTTCCCGCCCCGCGCAGCCAGCCGAACGCGTCGGCGGTCACCACCCGCACCCGCGGATCGCGGTAGGCGTGCGCGTTCAGGGAGGTCAGCCCCGGGTCGGTGCGGGCCAGGCGCACCACCTCCGGGTCGAGTTCGACCACGGTGACCGAGCGGACCCCGCCGTACCGCAGCACCTCGCGCGCCGCGAGCCCGTCGCCGCCGCCGAGCACCAGCACATGCCGGTGCGGCCCGGCCATCGCCGGGTGGACCAGCCCCTCGTGGTAGCGGAGCTCGTCGCGCCCGCTGACCCGCAGCCGGCCGTCGAGGAAGAGGGACAGCGGCCGCCCGTCCGCCCCACCGCCGGTCAGCACGATCTCCTGGACGCCGGTCCGCACGGCGACCCGTATGTCCGGCCCGTACACGGCTCGCCGGGTGGCCCGCTCGAAGGCGGGGGTCAGCGCCGCGGCGGCGGCCAGCAGGGCGAGCACCACCACATTGGCCACGACCAGCGTCCACCGCGCCCGCGCGCTCAGATCGCGGCGGAACAGCCACAGCACCAGCGCCCCGCCCGCGACCGCGTTGACCGCGCCGGTCAGCAGCGCGCCGGTGAGCTGGCCGAGCGCGGGCAGCAGCAGAAAGGGGAACGCCAGCCCGCCGACCAGCGCGCCCACGTAGTCCGCCGCGAACAAGTCGGCCACCGCGCCGCCCGCGTCCTGCCGCCGCACCCGCTGGATGAGGGTCATCAGCAGCGGCACCTCGGCGCCGATCAGCACCCCGATCGCCAGCGAGAAGCCGACGAGTGCGGCGCGCGACTGCCCGGACCAGACGAAGCACGCGTACAGCGCCATCGCCGAGCAGCCGCCGACCAGCGCGAGCACCGCCTCGATCGCGCCGAAGCCGACGGCGGCGCGGCAGCGCAGCCGCTTGGCCAGCAGCGAGCCGAGGCCCATGGCGAAGACCATGACGGACAGCACGACGGACGCCTGGGTGACCGAATCGCCCATCAGATAGGAGGCGAGGGCGACCAGTTCGAGCTCGTAGACCAGCCCGCAGGCGGCGCAGACGAAGACGGTGCCGAGCACGAGGAAGCGGCCGAGCCCGGGCGGCACGGGCAGCCGCGCCGGGCGCTCGGGCTCGGGGAGAGGTGGCGCGCTCGGGGTGGCGGGCACCGACGAATCGATCACGAAGGGCACGCTACGTCACACATCACTCACGCTTTGTCACCCACACGGAGGCAATGGCCGCCGCTCATCCGTGCCTAGAGCCCCTCTTCTCAGGGCGAGACCGGGTTCGAGGGGTCGGGCGTCAGAGCGCCGCCGCCACCCGCGCCCCCATGCACGTACGCGTCGCCACCAGCCGCCCCTCCTGCGGATAGGCGTGCCAGGTCCGCCAGCTCACCTTCCCGTCCCGCCACTGCGCGACCATCGCCGTGAACGCGTGCGGGCTGCCGGGAAAGGTGCCGGCCAGCCCGTGGGGATGGTCCGCGACCAGCGCGAGCAGTTCCTGCGCGCGCCCCGCGAACGCGTCGCGCGACAACTCCTCCACGCGCGCCGCGAATTCGTACTCACGGCCGTCGACCAGGGTGGAGACGCCCATCGGGAGCGGGGTGCTGTTGCCCGACATACAGGCCACGGTCTCCGAGCAGGAGCCCCCCTCGCCCTCCAGGAGAACCTGGTGGGAGGCGCCGAGCAGCCTCAACTGCACGGAGAACTCACGCAGCCGCAGATCGAGCACGGCCAGGGCCGGCAGCGGTTCCCGCCCCAGACTCCAGGCGAGGTCGTCGGCGCGGGTGTCGGTATAGGCAGTCTTGAGGGTCGTGAGCATGGGTCGGCTCCGCAAACAGCGCAGGGGGAAGAGATCGGCCGGCCCGCCCCGCCGTGAGCCGGGCGCGTTCGGATGCGCCGAAGCGTGCCCACGCGGGGTCCGTGGGGTCGGTGGTACACGGAATCATGGAATGAGCGGGCAGCACATCGTTTTTACCCATCTTCGCCAGGTTTCCACCCCTGCGGGCGCCTATCAGTTCATGTGTTCAATAGGCACTGGCGCCCAACATAAGTGCGCCCGGCGTGCGTTGGCACGCCGGGCGCACAGGCGGGTGGAGAAGCTGACCCCCCGTGAGTCAGCTGCTCCCTCCGCAGCCACCACCGCCGCCGCTCGACGAGCCGCCCCCACACGACGACCCGCTGCCTGCGCACGAGTGGTGATGTCCTCCGCTGTGTCCCCCGTGCCCCCCGTTTCCGTGTCCTCCGCCCCCGTCACTCCCGGCCCACCAGCTGCTGTCGTCGGCCCCGCCGCCGTACGCCGAGCTGCCCCAGGCCCGGGCCCGCCGGGTCCGCGCGGTGCCGAGCGCGGCCAGCACCGCGACGGCGAACGCCACCACGATCAGGACGACCATGAAGGTCATCGGACCTCACTCCCTTCCGTTCCCCCGTGTCCCCCGTGTTCGGTCCGGTGTCCGGTATCCCCCGTACTCTCCCCCGTACTCCCCGTATCAGGTCACCGGTCCCTACCTGTCATGAACGATGCCCGGGCAGCCGGAGTGTCAAAGCGGAGTTGAGGAACTCCAGAGGTTAGGCGCAGGATGGCCCCCATGGGACGACCGCTGCTCAACCGCCGCCTGGCCGAATTCCGCACCACGATCTTCGCCGAGATGTCCGCGCTCGCCGTGCGCACCGGCTCGATCAACCTCGGCCAGGGCTTCCCCGACAGCGACGGCCCCGAAGAGGTACGGGAGGCCGCGGTCCGCGCGCTGCGCGACGGCCACGGCAACCAGTACCCGCCCGGACCGGGCGTCCCCGAGCTGCGCACCGCCGTCACCGAGCACCAACAGCGGTGGTACGGGCTGTCCTACGACCCGGACCGCGAGGTGCTGGTCACCGCGGGCGCCACCGAGGCCATCGCCGCCTCGCTGCTCGCGCTGGTGGAGCCGGGCGACGAGGTGATCGCCCTCGAGCCGTACTACGACTCGTACGCCGCCTGCATCGCGATGGCCGGCGGCACCCGCGTCCCGGTCACGCTCCGCCCGGACGTCACCGGGCCCCGCCCCGCCTTCCGGCTCGACCTGGACGAGCTGCGCGCCGCGGTCACCGACCGCACCCGGCTCATCCTCCTCAACACCCCGCACAACCCCACCGGCACCGTGCTCAGCCGCGCCGAGCTCGCCGCGGTCGCCGAGCTCGCGGTCGAGCGCGATCTGCTGGTGGTGACGGACGAGGTCTATGAGCACCTGGTCTTCGGCACCGAGCACACCCCGCTCGCCTCCTTCCCCGGCATGCGCGAGCGCACCGTCACCATCAGCTCGGCGGGCAAGACCTTCTCCTTCACGGGATGGAAGGTCGGCTGGATCACCGGCTCGCCGGAGCTGGTCGCGGCGGTCCGCTCCGCCAAGCAGTTCCTCACCTACGTCTCCTCCGGCCCCTTCCAGTACGCGGTCGCCGAGGCCCTGCGGCTGCCGGACAGCTACTTCCACGGCATCCGCGAGGACCTGCTGGCCAAGCGCGATCTGCTGGCCGGCGGCCTCGCCGACGCGGGCTTCAGGGTCTTCCGCCCCTCGGGCACGTACTTCATCACCACCGACATCCGCCCCCTCGGCGAGACCGACGGCTTCGCCTTCTGCCGCGCCCTCCCCGAGCGCTGCGGCGTCGTCGCCATCCCGAACGCCGTCTTCTACGACCACCAGGACCAGGGCGCCCCCTTCGTCCGCTTCGCCTTCTGCAAGCGCGACAGCGTCCTGGAAGAGGCCGCGACCCGCCTCAAAACCCTCGCGGCCTGAAGCCACGCCCCCCGTACGGGTCACCCCGGTCGCGGCGGGGCGCGGGAGGGCGCATGGTCAGGGTGTGCCGAGCCCCGCCGCATTCCCGGGGCTCGGCACGCGACCGCCGTGTGTACCCCTCCGGGAGGTGCCCCGTGTCAGCCGACACCACCGCGCCCATACGGGCCCCGGAGCCGCCCGCACAACCCCCTGATCAGCGACGCACCGCGCACCGGCTGCGCGCGTCGCTGCGCCGGGCCGGGCCCGCGCTCGGGCTGTACGCCGCGAGCCGGCTGACCGGGCTGGTGTGCATGGCGGTCTGGGCCGGGTGGGTCGGCAAGCACCCGCGGACGCTGCTCGGCTACTCGTGGGACAGCGTCTGGTACGTGGACATCGTCCGGCACGGCTACAACAGCGCCCTGCCGCCGGACCCCGCCAAGCACGGCGTCCCCTTCAGCGACATGGCCTTCTTCCCGCTGTTCCCGATGCTCATGCGGACCCTCACCACCGTGCTGCCCATCACGGCGGTGACCGCCGGGCTGCTGGTCGCCTGGGTGGCGTCGGGCGTCGCGGCCTGGGGGATCCACGCCATCGGGGAGCGGCTGCACGGGCGGCGCGTGGCCACGGTGCTGGTGGTGCTGTGGGGGCTGCTGCCGCACGCGATCGTGCAGTCCATGGCGTACACCGAGCCGCTGCTGACCGCGCTGGCCGCCTGGTCGCTGTACGCGGTGCTGACCCGGCGCTGGGTGTGGGCGGGGGCGCTGGCCCTGCTGGCCGGGGCCTCGCGGCCGAACGGCATCGCCGTCGCGGCGGCGGTCTGCTGCTGCGCCGCCGCCGAGCTGTGGCGGGGCCGGGGCCGCGCACAGGGGTCCTGGCGGGTGTGGGCGGGCGCGGCGCTCTCGCCGCTGGGCTGGCTCGGCTATCTGGCCTGGGTGGGCTATCGGCGCGGCAGCTGGCGCGGCTACTTCGCCGTCCAGGACGAGTGGGGGTCCCGGTTCGACTTCGGCGCGAACGCCCTCCGGTTCGTCCGGTACCTGCTCATCGGCAAGGCGTCGTTCACGTACTTCGTGGCGCTGGTGATCCTGGGCGTGTCGCTGCTGCTGCTCGCGCTGCTCGCGGTGGACCGGCCGCCGATGTCGCTGCTGGTCTACACGCTGGTGCTGGTCGCCATCACCCTCGGGGGCAGCAACTACTTCGCCTCCAAGCCGCGCTTTCTGCTGCCCGCCTTCCCGCTGCTGCTGCCGATGGCGCTGGCCATGGCGAGAGCCCGGCCGCGCGCCGCCGTGCTGACCGGTGGCGCGCTGGCCGGGCTCTCCCTCGTCTATGGGACGTATCTGCTGACCGTGGCCCGCGCCCCCCTGTGAGCGCGGGTCCCCATGTGGGCACACGAGCGCTCCCGCCGGGGCGGGGCCGTGGGGCGGCGGCCGTCAGGCCTCGTCGTCGCCCGGCTTCTCGTCGCCGTCGGACTCGATGTCGGCCTCCAGGCCCAGCTGCTCGACCAGCCACTTGTCGAACTCGATCGAGGCCCGCACCCAGCTGACCGTGCTGGACACGAAGTGCTCCAGGCTGACGCCGGTGCCGATCAGCATCTGCGCCTCGCCGATCAACCGGACCGTGCCGTCGTCGTTGGTGTGGCTGTAGACCTTCGGCCACAGCGTGCGGCGGTTCCAGTCGTCGATCGCCTCGAGCAGCCGCGGCTTCTCGTCGATCTCGTGCGGCCGGTCGTAGAACGTCCGGACCGAGAAGACCTGCTGCTCCTCCTCACCACGGAACATGAAGTAGGTGCGGAACTGCTCCCACGGCGCGGCGAGGTCCCCCTCCTCGTCGACGACGTACTTCAGCTCCATCTGCTCCAGCAGCTGCTTGACCAGGTCCTGGTCGGGCAGCACGGGGCCCGTCGGACCCGTCGGTTGCGGCTCGGGCTGGCCCCCGAAATTCGGAATCGAGGACGGGTCGATGCTCACCGTGGATTTCCCTTCGTCTGGATACCGCCATCCTCCCTCACACCCGCCCCCACCGTGCAAGCCCGGACGTACTGGTTACGGCATCCGTTCATCGAAAGGCCCCGGCGGGGGCCCGTGGCGCCGGCGCCACGGGCCCCCGCCGGCCGCTCTCAGGCCGTCCGACGCGCCTACTGTGCCGGGCCGACCAGCAGGTCGTCGCCGACCCGGTCCACCCGGACCGTGTCGCCGTCCCGGACCTCGCCCGCCAGGATCTCCTTGGCCAGCCGGTCGCCGATCGCCGTCTGGACCAGGCGGCGCAGCGGCCGCGCCCCGTACGCCGGGTCGTTGCCCTCCTCCGCGAGCCAGGCCAGCGCGGCGGGGGTGACGTCCAGCTTCAGCTGCCGCTCGGCCAGGCGCTCGGCGAGCCGGTCGACCTGGAGCTCGGCGATGCGGGCCAGCTCGCTCCGGCCGAGCGCGGTGAACACCACCAGGTCGTCCAGCCGGTTCAGGAACTCCGGCTTGAAGGAGACCCGCACGGTCTCCAGCACGCTCTGCTTCTTCTCCTCCTCGCTGAGCAGCGGGTCCACCAGGTACTGGCTGCCGAGGTTGGAGGTGAGGATCAGGATGGCGTTCCGGAAGTCCACCGTCCGGCCCTGGCCGTCGGTGAGCCGCCCGTCGTCCAGGACCTGGAGCAGCACGTCGAAGACCTCGGGGTGGGCCTTCTCGACCTCGTCCAGCAGCACCACGCTGTACGGGCGGCGGCGCACCGCCTCGGTCAGCTGGCCGCCCTCCTCGTAGCCGACGTAGCCGGGGGGCGCGCCGACCAGCCGGGCGACGCTGTGCTTCTCGCCGTACTCGCTCATGTCGATGCGGACCATGGCCCGCTCGTCGTCGAAGAGGAAGTCGGCGAGCGCCTTGGCCAGCTCGGTCTTGCCGACGCCGGTCGGGCCGAGGAAGAGGAACGACCCGGTCGGCCGGTCGGGGTCGGCGATCCCGGCCCGGGTGCGGCGCACCGCGTCGGACACGGCCCGTACGGCCTCGGTCTGGCCGATCAGCCGCCGGCCGAGCTCGTCCTCCATGCGCAGCAGCTTCTGGGTCTCGCCCTCCAGCAGCCGCCCGGCGGGGATCCCGGTCCAGGAGGCGACCACATCGGCCACGTCGTCCGGGCCGACCTCCTCCTTGACCATCGTGCCGCGGCCCTCCTGGACCTCGGCCTCGGCCGCGGAGGCCTCCTCCAGCTCGCGCTCGACCGCGGGGATCTCCCCGTACAGCAGCTTGGACGCGGAGTCGAAGTCCCCGTCCCGCTGGGCCCGCTCGGCCTGTCCGCGCAGCTCGTCGAGGGTCTCCTTCAGCTCGCCGACCCGGTTGAGGCCCTGCTTCTCCTTCTCCCAGCGCGCGGTCAGCCCGCGCAGCTCCTCCTCCTTGTCGGCGAGGTCGCGGCGCAGCTTCTCCAGCCGCTGCCTGCTGGCCTCGTCGGTCTCCCGGGCGAGCGCCATCTCCTCCATCTTCATCCGGTCGACCGAGCGCTGGAGCTCGTCGATCTCGACGGGCGAGGAGTCGATCTCCATGCGCAGCCGGGAGGCGGCCTCGTCGACCAGGTCGATGGCCTTGTCGGGGAGGAAGCGGGAGGTGATGTAGCGGTCGGACAGGGTGGCGGCGGCGACCAGCGCGCCGTCCGCGATCTGCACCTTGTGGTGCGCCTCGTAGCGGCCCTTGAGCCCGCGCAGGATGGCGACGGTGTCCTCGACGGTCGGCTCGGAGACCAGCACCTGCTGGAAGCGGCGCTCCAGCGCGGCGTCCTTCTCGATCCGCTCGCGGTACTCGTCGAGGGTGGTGGCGCCGACCATGCGCAGCTCGCCGCGGGCGAGCATCGGCTTGAGCATGTTGCCCGCGTCCATGGCCGAGTCGCCGCCGGCGCCCGCGCCGACCACGGTGTGCAGCTCGTCGATGAAGGTGATGATCTGCCCGTCACTGGACTTGATCTCGGCCAGGACGGTCTTCAGCCGCTCCTCGAACTCGCCGCGGTACTTGGCGCCCGCGACCATCGCGCCCAGGTCCAGCGCCACCAGCCGCTTGTTCCGCAGGCTCTCGGGCACATCGCCCTTCACGATCCGCTGGGCCAGGCCCTCGACGACGGCCGTCTTGCCGACGCCGGGCTCGCCGATCAGCACCGGGTTGTTCTTGGTGCGCCGCGACAGCACCTGGACGACGCGGCGGATCTCCTGGTCCCGGCCGATGACCGGGTCGAGCTTGCCGTCGCGGGCGGCGGCCGTGAAGTCGGTGCCGAACTTCTCCAGGGCCTTGTACGTGCCCTCCGGGTCCGGGTTGGTCACCCGCTGCCCGCCCCTGGCCTTCTCGAACGCGGCGAGCAGCTTCTTGGCGGTCGCGCCCTGCTCGGCCAGCAGCTCGCCGGCCCGGCCGCCCTTGGCGGCGATGCCGATCAGCAGGTGTTCGGTGGAGACGTAGTCGTCGCCCAGGTCCTTGGCGCGCTGCCCGGCGTCCGCCAGCACCGCCAGCAGCTCCCGGTTGGGCTGCGGCGGGGCGACCGTCGACCCGCGCACGCTGGCCAGCCCGGCCAGCAGCCGCTCGGTGCCGTCGCGCACCACGGCCGCGTCGGTGTCCACGGCGGCCAGCAGATCCATCAGGTTCTCGTTGTCCTGGCCCTGCACCAGGGCCAGCAGCAGATGCGCGGGCGTCAGGTCCGCGTGCCCCGCGGAGACGGCGCGGTCATTGGCGGCGCTCACCGCCGCCCGGCTCTTGTTGGTCAGCTCGGCGTCCACGTCCCCGTGCTCCTCCTCATCGTGCTGATGGCACTCAATCCCTGCCGTGCCCAACATCCGTAAAGTTGAGTCTATTCCACTCAAGTGTGGCCGGTCGAGAGAGGGAACGCCCTGGCCGATAGATTGGCCACCATGGCTCTCGACCCCCGCGACCCCGACCCCGCCTACCTCGCCTTCTGGCGCGAGCGCCATGTGTGCACCCTGACCACACCGCGCCCCGACGGCACGCCGCATGTGGTCCCCGTCGGTGTCACATACGACCCGGCGGCCGGAATCGCTCGGGTCATCGCCAACAAGCACAGCCGCAAGGTCGCCCACGTCCAGGCGGCCGGCCCCTCCGGCGCGCCCGTCGCCGTCTGCCAGTTCGCCGGGAAACGGTGGGCGACGCTCGAGGGCCGGGCGGTGATCCGTACCGAGGCCGAGCTCATCGAGGACGCGGTGCGCCGCTACGCCGAGCGCTACGAGCGCACCCCCTCGCCCAACCCGGACCGGGTGCTGATCGAGATCACGCTCACCAGGGCGCTGGGCCGGGCATGAGCACGAGAGACGCCGCCGGGTCTCGCCCGGCGACGCCCCTGTCCCCCATCGCCACTCAGCTCGAACCTTTGGCCTTCGCGTAGTCGGTGGCCATCTCGCCGGCGACGTCGTACAACACGGCCGGTTCGTCACCGACCACCCATGCTTCATGCCCCGGCGGGACGACATAGACATCGCCGGGTCCGATCTCGGACTCCGCCCCGTCGTCCATCCGGACGCGCATCCGCCCCTGGGCCATGATCCCGCGGTGCGGCACCTCGCAGGTTTCCGTCCCGACTATGGGCTGGACCGACTCCCTCCAGCGCCAGCCGGGCTCGAAGGTGCCGACGGCGAAATCGAGACCGGTCAGGTGCAGGGCCTCGATGTGGCCCCGGGGAAAGTCGCGCCGCTCGTCGGGCTTATCGATCGTCTTGACTTCCAACATGGCGTTACCTCCTGTGCCGTACTTCCATCGTGCGCCTCGGAACCCCGCACCCGCACACATCGGACGAACCGAACTCACCGACCCTCGTCCCCGTCCCGGTGGTGCTGCACCGCCGCCCACGGGTGACGCAGTCTGATCCACACATCCCGCGCCCGCCGCCCCGCCCGGGCCCGGCTCAGGGCCACCAGCCTCCGGGCCTCGTCGACGGTCTCGACCATGGGCCCGGAGCCGCGCAGCGGCCTGCCCGCCGTCTCGTGCAGGAAGACCGTGGAGATCAGGCCGACGGCGCCCGCGGCCATCAGGTAGTACGCCGGCACCAGGGTGTCGCCGGTCGTGGCGACCAGCCAGGAGGCGACCAGCGGGGTGGTGCCGCCGAACAGCGACACCGAGATGTTGAACGCGATCGACAGGGCGCCGTAGCGCAGCCGGGTCGGAAACAGCGCGGGCAGCGTGGCCGCGCTGGTCCCCGCGAAGACCACCAGCAGCAGCCCCAGAATCACACAGCCCACGGCGGGCATCAGGATGCCGCCCGCCTGGATCAGCAGCACCGCCGGGAGCGCGAGCGCGATCATCGCCACACTGCCGGCCATGAACATCGGCCGGCGCCCCCAGCGGTCGGAGGAGCGGCCCACCACCGTGATCGTCAACGCGACGAGAATCATGGTGCCCAGCACCAGCACCTGGGCCGTGGTGGCGTCCTGGCCGAGGGTGGAGGTCATATACGTCGGCAGGTAGGACGTCACCATGTAGTTGGTGACGTTGTAGAGCAGCACCAGCCCCATGCAGATCAGCACGGCCTGCCAGTGCCGGGTGAAGATCTCCTTCAGCCTGCCCCTGCCGGACTGGCGCGCCTCCTCCACCGGATCCACGCCCGCGCGCCCGGCGCCGACCGCCTCCGCCGCCCGCCTCGCCTCCTGCTGGAACGCCGGGGTCTCCTCCAGCCGCAGCCGCATATACAGCCCGATCAGCCCCAGCGGCCCCGCGATCAGGAACGGCAGCCGCCAGCCCCAGTCGACCATCCCCCGGTCGCCGAGGACGGCGGCCAACACCGTCACCACACCGGACCCCAGCGAATAGCCGACGAACGTCCCGAAGTCCAGCCAGCTCCCCAGGAAGCCCCGGCGCCGGTCCGGGGCGAACTCGGCGATATACGTGGTCGCCCCCGCGTACTCGCCCCCGGTCGAAAACCCCTGCACCACCCGGCACGCCAGCAACAGCAGCGGGGCCGCGATGCCGACGGACGCATAACTGGGCAGCAGCCCCACCGCGAAGGTGCCGATCGCCATCATGATCATGGTGGTCGAGAGCACCCGCCGCCGCCCGATGCGGTCCCCCAGCGGCCCGAAGACCAGCCCGCCCAGCGGGCGCACCAGGAACGCGACCGCGAAGGTGGCGAAGGTCGACACCACCTGCGTCGCCGGTGAACTCGACGGGAAGAAGACCTTGCCGAGGGTGACCGCGACATACGCGTAGACGCCGAAGTCGAACCACTCCATGGTGTTTCCGACCGCCGTGGCGGCGACCGCCCGGCGCAGCCGCGGCCGGTCCACGACCGTGACATCCGAGAGGGACAACGGCTCCTTGCGGCGGCGCAGCAGCGTCCGCAGCATCCGATCGGTGCGCTCGCTCCCGGCGCCCCGCCCCGCCCTGCGGGTGCGGCGCACGGGATGACGGGGTGGCGTGCGACCAGTACTCATCCACTTCCCTGCCGACGGGCGTCGGCACCTGCTGCCCCCTTCCCCCATCCTGCGCCCGGGCGCACACGGCCGCACGGGGCGGAAAACTCTCCGAAGATTTTTTACCGGAGCTGTCGATCCGGCCGTCTCCCGTTCGACGCAAGGGTGAGAGCGGGAAGAGAGCCCCCGCCCTCCGTACCGAAGAACCAAGGAACCACGGAACCAAGGAACCAAGGAGACACCATGCCGCGCTTCATGACCCTGATCCGCGTCGACGAGAAGAACGCCCCCGCCGAGGGCCCCAGCCCCGAGCTCATGGAGCGCATGGGCGCGCTGCTGGAGGAGATCACCAAGGCCGGAGTGATGCTGGACACGGCCGGGCTCACCCCGACCTCCGAGGGCACCCGGGTGACCTGGTCCGGCGGCAAGCTCAGCTACACCGACGGGCCCTTCACCGAGAGCAAGGAGGTCATCGGCGGCTACTCGATCGTCCAGGCCAAGGACAAGGCCGAGGCGCTGGAGTGGACCAAGCGGTTCCTCCAGACCCACGAGGACTACTGGACCATCACCGCCGAGGTCCGCGAGATCGCCGAGGGCTGACCGGCCTAGCTTGCCCCGACCTGGCGCGGCTGCTCTGATGGGTGGACGTGACGGGAGCAAGCTCGGAAGCGGTCCAGGCAATCGAGGCGGTCTTCAGAATCGAGTCCGCGCGGATCATCGCCGGCGTCACCCGCATCGTGCGGGACGTGGGGCTGGCCGAGGAGCTCGCGCAGGACGCTCTGGTCGCCGCGCTGGAGCAGTGGCCGGAGTCGGGCGTCCCGGACAAGCCGGGCGCCTGGCTCATGGCCACCGCCAAGCACCGCGCGATCGACCTCGTACGCCGCAAGGAGACCTACGCGCGCAAGCTGGCCGAGGTCGGCCGGACCCTCACGGACGCCTCCCCACCCGAGTACTCCGAGGACCCCGCCGAGGACATCGACGACGACCTGCTGCGGCTGATCTTCACCGCCTGCCACCCCGTGCTGCCGACCGGAGCCCGGGTCGCGCTCACCCTGCGGCTGCTGGGCGGGCTGACCACCCAGGAGATCGCCCGCGCCTTCCTCGCCCCCGAGCCGACGGTCGCCCAGCGCATCGTCCGCGCCAAACGCACGCTCGCCAAGGCCGACGTCCCCTTCGAGGTCCCGTACGGCGACGACCGGGCCGCCCGCCTCGCCTCCGTCCTCGAAGTCATCTACCTCGTCTTCAACGAGGGCTACGCCGCCACCGCCGGCGACGACCTGGTCCGCCCCGCCCTGTGCGAGGACGCCCTCCGTCTCGCCCGCGTCCTGGCCGGCCTGATGCCCAAGGAACCCGAGGTACACGGCCTGGCCGCACTCCTGGAGTTCCAGGCCTCCCGCATCCCGGCCCGCACCGGCCCCGACGGCGAACCCGTCCTCCTCGCCGACCAGAACCGCGCCAAGTGGAACCGCCTCCTCATCCGCCGCGGCGTCGAGTCCCTCCACCGCGCCGGCCACGGCCCGTACTCCCTCCAGGCCGCCATCGCCGCCTGCCACGCCCAGGCGGTCCGCTACGAGGACACCGACTGGACCACGATCGCCACCCTGTACGGCCGGCTGATGACCCTGACCCCCTCCCCCGTCATCGAGCTCAACCGCGCCGTCGCCGTCGCCATGTCCCAGGGCCCCGCGGCCGCCCTCGAAATCGTCGACGCCCTCACCGAGGACCCAGCCCTGAAGGGCTACCACCTGCTCCCCAGCGTCCGCGGCGACCTCCTGGAACGCCTGGGCCGCCCGGCGGAAGCCCGCGCCGAATTCGAGCGAGCGGCCGCCCAGACCCACAACGCCCGCGAACGCCGACTCCTCCTGGAACGGGCCGCCCGCTGCGCGCCTCGGTGACATCGCCGTCGGCTCATCGCAGGGGGTGGGTTCGGCTGAGTTCCGTTACTCCGAAACCTCGCCGTGGCGGCGTCCAGCGGCGGTGGCGAGTGTGCGAGCGGCCTCGATCACCGTCTCGCGGCGGCGGGCAAGGGCGGCCTGGTCGGTCTCCTCGTCCAGGATCATGCGGCACATCCTGGGCACCGCGAAGTTCCAGGCGATCAGTCCCATGAAGGTGAACAGCAGGTCCTGCGCGGCGCGAACGCGTGTAGCCTCCGGAAGGTGGCGGGCCATGCCTCCGTCCACGAGCCGGCAAGCCTTCTCGCGGAAACCGTCACGGCGCTCCCGCTCGCTCTCATCGGGTTCGCCGGACGCCTCCAGCGCCTCCCACAGCAGCAGCCTGATCAGCTCCGGGTGTTCCTGGTACCAGTCGAAGAGCTGCCCGACCGACTCGCCCACCGCGTCGGGATCGACGGCGACGCAGACGTGGACCTCCTCGAGCTTCGCCCGCAGGATGGCGGCGAACAGCTTCTCCTTGCTCCCGTAGTACAGGTAGATGGCCTGCTTGTTGGCCCTGGCGACCGTCGCGATCCGGTCGACCCTGGCCCCCGCCAGGCCGTGCTCGGCGAACTCGGCGGCAGCGGCGTCGAAGATCCGCCGTCTGGTGTCCTCCGCGTCATAGGCCATGAGCGAATTAAACCATCCGGTTGACTCCTCTCCACCCAGGCAGCAGTATCGATCCCAGCAATAAAACAACCAGATGGTTTATTCCACCCACCGGAAGGCCCTTTCCCTTGAACACCTCGACTCCCATCCCCGTTCGCTCGCCCCTGACGAGCGCCCTCTCCGGCACCACCGCCGTCCTCATCGGCGGAAGCTCGGGCATCGGGCTGGCCGCGGGCGTCCTGCTGCGTTCGGTCGGCGCCCGCGTCGTACTGATCGGCCGCGACCCCGACCGACTCGGGGCCGCCGTCGCCCGGGTGCGCAGCGCAAGCCCGGCCGAGGACCCCGCCGAGGACCCCGACGACGCCGTGCTGGGCGTGACCGGCGACGGCGGCGACGAGCGGACCCTTGCCGAGGCCTTCGACAGGGCGGGCCACGTCGACCATGTGCTCCTCACCGCGGGCGGCCTCAGCGGCGCCGGCCCCCTGACCGGGCTGTCGGCGGACGACATCCGCACCACCTTCAACTCCCGCCTCTGGCCGGCCTTCGCAGCCGCCCGCGCAGCAGCGACCCGGCTTCCCGCGGGAGGCTCGCTCACATTCAGCTCAGGGATCCTCGTGGTCCGTCCCATGCCCGGAATGACCGCCCCGCTGTCGGTCGGCGGTGCCGTGGAGACCCTCACCAAGGCCCTCGCCGTGGAGCTCGCCCCCGCACGGCTGCGCGTGAACACCGTCCGCTTCGGCCGGATCGACACCCCGCTCCTGCGCTCGCTGCCGGGGCTGGACTCCGACGAAGCGATCGCCGCCGCCGGATCGACCGCTCCCCTCGGCCGCTTCGGCACCGCCGAAGAAGCCGCCGCCTCGGCCCTCTTCCTCATGGCCAACAACTACGTCACCGGCCAGGTCATCACCGTCGACGGCGGCGAAACCCTCACCTGACGACGAGCCTGCCGTTCCGCTACGTCGCCGACGGCTCAGCCCGCTACGAAGCGGTCCGGACACCAGACAGCTGTGCCAAGGCGCCCCGGATGTCGCGAATCATCGCGCCGGGGCGCCGGTACACATCGCTCGCCGTGAACCTCAGAATGCGGCGCACTTCCGCGCACGACATCAGGTCGTTGAAGCGGACCGTGTCCCTCTGGTGCTGGGCCCGGCTGCCGTGCCACCGGTAGCCCTCGATCTCCACCACCAAGCCCTGCCCCCGGAACAGAAAGTCAGGGAAGATCCGCCGCCCTGCCGGGGCGATGAGTGCCACCTGTGACTCCGGGTAGAGCCCCGCGTCGTTCATCCGCAGCCGGGCAACCGTCTCCGCGGGCGACCCGGCCTTCGGGTCCGCCATCGCCAGCCACTCGCGCGCTGCCCTCGTGCCCTGCGGCGGGGTCCCGCTCTCCAGGGCGCGGGCGATCTCCCCGAGCGTGGTGCACGGCTCCCGCCGCCGTCCCGCTCCATCTTGGCCCCGGCGGGGACGCCGGCTCACGGCGGACTCCACAGCCACCAACGCCCAGTCCCGCGGCCCAGCCCGCAACAGATCCGCCATGGTGCGCGCCACGGTCGTGACTCTCAGCCCCCCGGCCACGGTGGTGATCTCATCCGCGCCCAACGGCAGCCGATGCAGCACCCCACCGTGCAACGTGGGTCTACGGCTGCGGGGCCCGGTGAACTCCACGCGCTCCATGCACGTTTCGATGTCGTGCAGTACGGCAGCCGCCGTATGGCTCACCACCAGTTGCGGATGCGCGAGCTGGTTCGCCCACAACAGCGTCACCACGTCCACCGCCCGCCCCGGCTCCGCCCAGACCCCGCGACCGATGCGCGTCCACCCGTCGCTCACCAGGCATCGGTTCAACTGGCTCTGATTCCACCCGCCCGCCAGAGCCTGAGCCGTCAGCACCACGCCGCCCTGGGCGCCGGCCCCGCCTGGGCCTGTGGACAACCCGGTTTGTGGTGAGTATGAGACGGCGACACGCCGTGCCGTCGGCGTGTCGCCGTCTCATACTCACCACAAGTGGTCGAACTCCCCCGCCTTGGCCGCCCGGATGAAGGCCGCGAGCGGGCGCGGGGCGGTGCGTATGGCTGTGCCGGGGGCCTCGCTCTCGCGGAGGTGTATCGCGCCGTTGGCGGCGGCGAGTTCCAGGCAGTTGTTGTCGGGGCCGGTCCCGGAAAAGGAGGACTTTCGCCAGCGGGCTTGATGCATGTCCTGATCCTCTACAGCTCTCGTGCGATGCGGTGAATGAAGTCTCGCGACTTCTCGGGGCTGATCGCCGATGCCTCGACGGTACTGAGGAGAGCGCGGTAGTAGTTGAGTTGCGCCTCCGCGTGCAGGAAGTCGATGCCATGCATGTGGTCAATCTGCACGGTATCGAGTCCCGGAACAGGACCTGCCGCGTACGTCATGGCGTAGCCCATGCCCGCGAACCCCTCCGCCGAGAAGGGCACGATCCGTACGGTGACGTTCGGGAGTTCGGAAGTCTCCAGGATGAAGCCCAGCTGCTCACGAGACGTCTTAGGGTCGCCGACCTTCATCAACAGCGCGGCCTCGTGGATGATCGCCGTGAAGCTGGGCGGATCTTCACACTCAAGCACGGCACGACGTCGCAGACGGAAGTCGATGACCGCCTCAAGGTGGTCCGAGGCGTGGACGGAGCGCGCGTAGGTGAACAGGGCCCGCATATACGGCTCCACTTGGAGCAGCCCCGGAATGTGCACCACCTGCAAGCTTCGCATCCCACGGGAGTGCCACTCCAGAGCAGCGAGATCCAGCGACGTCGAGGCGAGGGTGCCGCGATACTCCTCCCACCAGCCTCGCACCCGCTCCGTCGCCATCGCCGCCAGTGCGTCGGCCAACGCCTCGTCCCCGCAGCGGTATTGGTCGGCGAGTGTGCGCAGCCGTTCCTCGCTGACGCCGAGACGGCCGACCTCCATGTGACTCATCTGCATGGGGCTCACGCCCAGGCGCTTGGCGGCCTCTCGTGCGGTCATCCCGGCCCGCTCCCGCAGCTTCCGCAGCTCGGCGCCCAGCCGCTCCTGACGGGCGGTGGGGTTACTCCTCGGCGGCATGCGCCTACTCCCTGCTACTCAGCAACTGCCGCGCCACCCTGCCATGGACCGCCCCGTTTGAGCGAACGTGGCGTACTACGTTGCGCCGGTGCTACGTAGCACCCTGCGTTGAGTATCACATCACTCACCGAGCGAAACGTCCGGTCGGCCGGAGTTCGCACACCCCGCCGCGCCACAGGAGGCCCTCATGCCCCTCGCCACCCCTGCCGTCGCGCCCTTCGAATACTGCCTGCACATCCCCCACGACCCCCGCGCCGTCCGCGTCGCCCGGGCCTCCCTCCGCACCGCCCTCACCGCGCACGAGCTGCCCGAACTGGTCGATCGGGCCGAGCTGCCGGCCAGCGAGATGCTCACCAACGCGATCGTGCACGCCGGGGGTGAGGCCGACCTGCGGGTGAAGTGGTCCGCCGAGCGGTTGCGCATGACGGTCTGGGACACCAGCGCGACACCCCCCAACCGCCGGGAGATCCACACGGACAGCGAATGCGGGCGGGGGCTACAGCTGCTGGAGTTGCTCGCCGACAGCTGGAATCACTTCCCGCTCACCGGCGAGCTATGGAGCCCCGCATCCAAGGTGGTCTGGTGCGAGATCAGCCGGACGCCGCCCGCAGGCTGGGGCTGAGGCGCCGGGCCCGTCGCCGCCCGCCAGGGGACGGCGACGGCCACGCGGCGGAACTCGACGCGAAAGTCGTCGGCCAGGCCGGAACACCACATGGCACCGCTTGGCGCCATCCGGTGCCACCCGGCGCCACCCGGCGCCATTCCGGGCCCCTCAAAGCACATGCGGGCGCATGGCGCCACCATGACTCAGGCCACCGCTTTCACGTCTCCGCAGCTCAGGGCGGCTTCCCTCGAACCCGAACCCCATAAGACGCCATCAGGGATTGCGGATGGCGCCATAGTGGTGCCATGATGACGTCATGGACCTCACCCCGTATGTCGACACCCTCCGCCGCGAACTCGCGGTGGCCGCCGAAGCCGGCGGGGAGGACGCCCGCGAGCTGGCCGAGCGGCTCACCGCCCCCCTGGAGTCGGCGACCCGGCTGGTCATGCTCAACGTGCTCTCCGCCGCGATGGACGAGATCACTCGCGAACTCGCCCCCGGCTCGGTCGACGTACGGCTGCGCGGGCTGGACCCCGACTTCGTGGTGACACTGCCGCCCGCCGAAAGCGGCGTCCCCGCGGAGCCGACCGCGCCCGCCGAACCACTCAGCCCCCCGCCCCCGGCCGACGGCGACGAGGGCGGCACCGCCCGCGTCAATCTGCGGCTGCCGGCCCACCTCAAGGCCCGCGCCGAGGAGGCCGCGAGCCGCGAGGGCCTGTCGGTCAACTCGTGGCTGGTGCGGGCCGTGTCGGCCGCGGTCGACGGCGGCACCCGGCCGCGTACGACGACGAAGACCCACAGCGTCGGACAGAGCTTCACGGGCTGGGTGCGATAGCCGCGCCGCCCGCCCGCACCACTTCACTCACCCACCGCGTCCCACCAGCAGGGACGCCACCAAGACCCAAGAGGACGGGACAGCCATGCCTTCTTTCGACACTCCCGAAGCGATCTCCGTCACCGCCCACGTGGAGGCCGGCTCGATCCGCTTCACCGCGAGCGACCGCATCGACACCGTCGTCGAGGTGCAGCCCCGCGACCCGAAGAAGGACCGGGACGTGCGCGCCGCCGAGCAGGCCGAGGTCACGTACGCGAGCGGCACCCTGACCGTCAGGACCCCCAAGCACCGCAGTTCGCTTCGCCGCCCCGGCATCGTCGATGTGACGGTCGAACTGCCCACGGGCTCACGCATCGACATGACCGGTGCCTGGGCCCAGGTGCTCGGCGAGGGCCGGCTCGGCGAGGCCCGGGTGAAGACCTCGGCCGGTGACGTCCGCCTCGACACCACCGGGCCGCTGAAGCTGACCGCCTCCCACGGCTCGATCACCGTCGACCGGATCGAGGGCATGGCCGAGATCACCACCAGCACCGGCAGCGTGCGCGTCGGCTTCGTCGACGGCTCCGCCGTCCTGAAGAACTCGCACGGTTCCACGACCGTCGGGGCCGCGAGCGGCGACCTGCGGGTGAGCGGCGCCCACGGCGCCATCGACATCGCGCGCGCCGAGGGCTCGGTCGTCGCCACCACCGCCCACGGCACCCTGCGCGTCGCCGACGTGGCCCGTGGCACCGTCCAGTTGGAGACCTCCTTCGGCTCCATCGAGGTCGGCATCCGCGAGGGCACGGCCGCCTGGGTCGACGCCAGCTCCGGCTCCGGGCACGTGCGCAACACGCTCACCGCCTCCGAGAGCCCGGAGAAGGCCGAGGACACCGTCGAGGTCCGCGCCCGCACCCGGTACGGCAACATCGACGTCCTCCGCGCCAAGGCCTGAGCACCGGCCCCGCCAACTCGCGCACTCCCCCCGTCACTTCTGCCTTCGAATGGGAGGGCCTCATGCCTTCTTCTGTCATGCCCACATCCAGTCGGGGCGATGGTCCGCAGTCGCCGGCCGCCATCTCCACCGTCGGTCTGCGCAAGTCGTACGGCGACAAGACCGTCCTCGACGGCATCGACCTGCACATCCCGGCCGGGTCCGTGTTCGCACTGCTCGGGCCCAACGGCGCCGGCAAGACCACCGCCGTGAAGATCCTGTCCACGCTCATCTCAGCCGACGGCGGACAGGCGCAGGTCGCGGGCCACGACCTCACCACGTCACCGGACGGGGTGCGTGCCGCGATCGGTGTCACCGGGCAGTTCTCCGCCGTCGACGGCCTGATCACCGGCGAGGAGAACATGCTCCTC
>NZ_JBIRPV010000021.1:0-112397 GCF_044332865.1 Streptomyces sp. NPDC021225
GGCCCGTCCCCGACGGACGCCGCCCTGGCCGCCGACCTGGCGCTGCCGATCGAGGAGCTCGAGCTCACCGTCCGCTCGTACAACTGCCTCAAGCGCGAGGGCATCCACTCCGTGGGTGAGCTCGTGGCGCGGTCCGAGGCGGACCTGCTCGACATCCGTAACTTCGGCGCCAAGTCGATCGACGAGGTCAAGGCGAAGCTGGCCGGCATGGGCCTGGCCCTCAAGGACAGCCCGCCCGGGTTCGACCCGACCGCCGCCGCCGACGCCTTCGGCGCCGACGACGACGCGGACGCCGGTTTCGTGGAGACCGAGCAGTACTGAACCACTGGGCCCCGGGCTCTGAGCCCGGGGCCCTCGGTTCTGCCCAGAACTTCCGGCGGGCGCTCGCCCGTCGGTGACTGACACCGGTACCTCATACGGCCGGTGCAGACCCAAGGAGAAACACATGCCGAGGCCCACCAAGGGCGCCCGTATGGGCGGCAGCGCTGCGCACGAGCGGCTCATGCTGGCGAACCTCGCCACCTCGCTGTTCGAGCACGGCCGCATCAAGACCACCGAGGCGAAGGCCCGCCGTCTGCGCCCGGTCGCGGAGAAGCTGATCACCAAGGCGAAGAAGGGCGACCTTCACAACCGCCGTCTGGTGCTCCAGACCATCCGTGACAAGAGCGTCGTGCACACTCTCTTCACCGAGATCGGCCCGCGCTACGAGAACCGGCCGGGTGGCTACACCCGCATCACCAAGATCGGTAACCGTCGTGGCGACAACGCGCCCATGGCGATCATCGAGCTGGTCGAGGCGCTGACCGTGCAGCAGCAGGCTGTCGGCGAGGCCGAGGCCGCCACCAAGCGCACCGCGAAGGACGCTGCCGGCGACCAGGCGCTCGAGGGCCTGAAGAAGGACGAGGCCGCCGAGGCCGCCGAGGCCCCGGCGGAGGCCGCTGAGGCCGAGGAGTCCAAGGACAAGGACGCCTGAGCGTCGTTCTGACGGCTTGAGGTGACGGGCCCGCTCCCAGCGACTTGGGGGCGGGCCCGTCCTGCATGGAGAGGATTTCCGGGTGACGGACGAGGCGCCCGAAGGCTACGTACGCGTCCGGCTGGACCTGTCGTACGACGGCACCGACTTCTCGGGCTGGGCCAAGCAGCGCGGCCGGGACACGGTGCGCACCGTGCAGGGCGAGCTGGAGAGTGCCCTCCAGGTCGTCATGCGCATGCAGGACCCCGTGGAGCTGACCGTCGCCGGCCGCACCGACGCGGGCGTGCACGCGCGCGGCCAGGTCGCCCATGTCGACCTCCCGGAGCCCGTCTGGGCCGAACACCGCGAGAAGCTGCTGCGCCGCCTGGCCGGCCGGCTCCCGCACGACATACGCGTCTGGTCCGTGGCGGAGGCCCCGCCCGGCTTCAACGCCCGCTTCTCCGCCATCTGGCGCCGCTACGCCTACCGCGTCGTCGACCACCCCGGCGGCGTCGACCCGCTGCTGCGCGGGCATGTGCTGTGGCACGACTGGCCGCTGGACGTGGACGCCATGAACGAGGCCGCGCAGCAGCTCCTCGGAGAGCACGACTTCGCGGCGTACTGCAAGAAGCGCGACGGCGCCACCACCATCCGCACCCTCCAGCACCTCAGCTGGGAGCGCGGCCCCGACGGCATCATCACGGCGACCGTCCGGGCCGACGCCTTCTGCCACAACATGGTCCGTTCCCTGGTCGGCGCCCTCCTCTTCGTCGGCGACGGCCACCGCCCGCCGGACTGGCCCGCCAAGGTCCTCGCCGCCGGAGTCCGCGACTCCGCGGTCCATGTCGTCCGCCCCCACGGCCTGACCCTCGAACAGGTCGGCTACCCTGCCGACGACCAACTCGCCGCCCGCAACCGCGAGGCCCGCAACAGGCGTTCGCTGCCGCTGGTGGGTCCGACGGCGGCGGGGGCGGGCTGCTGCTGAGGCTCAGCGGCTCTGTTGGCCCGTTAGCGTCTTGTATGGGCACGCCTGTTCGGGGAAGTCTCCCTTGAGTCAGATGATCTCATCACAAGGGGTGGGGAATGCGACAGCGAGACGGAAGAGACGGCCACGGACTCAGACGCTGGGCGCGGGCCGGGTCGGTGACGGCGGCTCTGACCATGCTGGTCGCAGTGGGGGTGGCGGACTTGCCGGCCGGGCTGCCGTTCGGTGCGACTTCGGCCGCCGCGGCGGAGATCCAGCCGGTGGCCATCACCTCGGACCGGTATCCGGACGACGAGCAGTGGTATGACGGCGCGGGAGAGTACGGCAGCTTCACGCTCGACGCCGCCTCCCCTGACGCGGTGAAGTACCAGTACGAACTGACCGGTCAGGGCCGGGCGACCCTAACCCCGTCTGTTCCTGGCGGTCCTGTGACCTTTCGTTTCATGCCGGAGAGCGCAGGTGTGTATCACCTGTCCGTGAGGGCGTACGACAGCGAAGGTTCCACCGTGGGGACGGGCACTTCCTGGTTCCAGGTCGCCTCGGGACGGGCTCCCAAGGCCGCGTGGCGGCTGGACGACCCCGAAGGTTCGGAGCGGGCCCAGGGCAGCGGATCCGCCCCGTCGGCCACGGCCGGGCCGGGCGTGACGTTCGGGCGGCCGGGCCACGGCTGGAACACCGGTACCGCGGCGGCCCTGGACGGCACGAGCGGCGCGTACCTGGACGCGGGTGGGTCGGCACTCGACACGCGCAAGGCGTTCGCAGTGGGGGCCTGGGTGTATCTGCCCGATCGGCCGTCCCGCTCGATGACCGTGGTCAGCCAGGATGGCACCGACGGGCCCGCCTTCGCCCTGGGATATGACGATGAGGCAGGTGCCTGGGCCTTTCGCGCGTCGCCAGCCGAGGGCGGGTCCTTGTCTTGGGCGGTGTCGGGTGGCGCCGCGCCGCGGCAGAGCTGGATCCACCTCCTGGGGGTGTACGACGTCGAAGCGGGCAGCCTCCGGCTGTATGTGAACGGGCGTCTGGTGAAGGAGGACATCCGGCCTGGCCGCACGGTGGCCGGCGGTACCGGCGGTTTGCAGATCGGGCGCGAGGCATCCCCCTCCGGGTACACCGGCCGGCTGCGGGGGACCGTGGCGGATGTGCGGGCGTACGACCGTGTCGTCCCGGTGCCCGAGGCCGAGGAGCTGGGCACCGTGAAGCCGCATCAGGTCGCTTACTGGTCCCTCGAATCCGCCACCGGCGGCGTCGCCCCCGATATGGATCCGAAGCGACCGGACGAGTCGGCGGGAACGGGGATTTCACTGCGCGGCGGCGCGTCGATCTACACCCCGGCGGATCCCGGGTGTGACCCCGGCATGGACCCGGACTGCGTGGTCGATCCGAACGCCTACGCCCTCAGCGGCAACGGGCACCTGGCTTTGAATGGCACGAGCGCGTTCGCCGACCGGGCTGCCGGGCTGCTGGCGTCCGAGGACAGTTTCTCGATCACCGCACGAGCCCGGCTGTCGTCCTTGGACACGGCAGGGAACCACACGGTCCTGAGTCTTTCCGGCCAATTCGCCCGGGCCGCGGTGGTGCGTTACTCGCCCTTCACGCAGAGGTGGGAGCTCGCGGTGACGAGTCGGGACGACAGCGGTGCCGCGGTCAGCACGGCCCGGGCCGTGGGCACATACCCCAGCGACGAGAACTTCGGCGATCACCTGGCGCTGGTGTACGACGCGACGGCCCGCGAGGTTCGGCTATATGTCAATGGCGAACTGGCCGGCGCGGAGACCATGTGGGTCAACTCCTGGGACCTCTCCACGACGCGCCTCGATGTCGGCCGGTCGGCGACCGGCTCCGACGCGGCCGACTACTTCTCCGGGGCCGTCGACGAGGTGCGGGTCTTCCAGGGGGCGCTCGGGGAGGAAGCGGTGTCGATGCTCTCCCTCCTTGTGTCCGGCTCGAGCCTGCCCGAACCCGGCGACTCCACCTCCGGACTCACTTCCCGGGGCTCGGGCACGTGACAGCCAGGTTGTTGGCCTTCGTGAGGTAAGGGCGGATGCCGTCGGTGGACGGGTAGAGGTCCGTCTTGTTGCGGTCGACGATGTCGCCCATGATCCGGCCGACGCGGAGCGGGCTGATGTCGGCCGGGGCTGGGGTGTCCGGGGTGAGACGGAGCGTCAGGTCCCAGACCGGGGCCTTGGGTGATTCCGTGTGGGCCTCGCGGATCCGGTCGTACGGGATGGTGGCGCGGAACTCGGCCGGGCCGAGGGCCGTGACGGGGACGGTGAAGGGGCGGGACGGGCCGCCGCGGGGGACGGCCAGGACGGTGGGGGTCGCGCCCGCGGGGAAGGCGGTGCCGTGCAGGGTGCCGGCCACGTTGAGCGCCTCGGCGTCGGCGTGGATGGTCCGGGCCTCGGCGTGGGCCCGGCGGTGCCAGGTGCGCAGGGCGAGATGGCCGCCCACGGTGCGGTACGGGATCCACCAGGAGAACGGGGCGTCGGGCGACGGATCTTCCAGGTCCAGCAGGCCGCGCCCCTCCGCGAAGCGGCAGACCACCCGGCGGCGGGCGCCGTCGCCGGGGCGTAGGACATGCAGGTCCCAGCGCCCCTCCGCGAGGGTGAGGGCGCGGCGGTCGAGCAGCGCGGTCCAGGGGGCGTCGTCGGTGGCGGGGGGACGCAGGGGCAGGGTGAGGGGGGCGGCCCCCTGGCCGTCGTGATCGTCGCGGCGGGTGAGGGTGAGCGCGAGGTCGGTGCCGCGTACGTCCGTGCGGTCGATCAGGACGGTCAGGTTGCCGTCCGCGTCGACGCGGCAGGAGGCGCTGGGGCGCAGCGGCTTGCGGATCAGCTGCTTGACCGCGCCCTTGAGTGCGGTCTTCAGGGGCGTCCCCGGGGTGGCGAGCCCTCGCAGCGGACGGCGTCCGCGCCGGGTCGCGGGGGCGGACGTGCCGCGTGCCTCGTAGAGCTGCGTGAACAGTTGCTCGTACGCCTCCGCCACGCGCTCAGGCGCGTACCGCTGGGCGGCTGTGCGGGCTGCCGCGCCCATGGTGCGGCGCAGTTCGTCGTCCTCGATCAGGCTCAGCAGCCCCTTGGCGATGGCGTCGCTGTCGCCGACGGGGACGAGGAGGCCGTCCTGGCCGTGGGTGATGATCTCGCCGGGCCCGTGGGGGCAGTCGGTGGCGACGACGGGCACGCCGCAGTGCATGGCCTCCACGATCGTCATGCCGAAGGACTCCTCGCGCGAGGTGACGGCGGCGATGGAGCCCTTGGCCCACTCGGTTTCGATGGGGGAGTGCGCGCCCATGAGCGTGACGTGGTCGGCCAGGCCGAGTTCGTCGATCCGGCGGCGGAGGATCGGCTGCTGGGGGCCGCGGCCGTAGAGGCGCAAGTGCCAGTCGGGGTGTTTGGCGGCGACCGTCGCCCAGGCCTCCACCAGCAGGTCGTACCGCTTGACGGGGATGAGCCGGCCGGCCGCCACGACCAGCTTCGCCGAGCCGTCGGAGGGCTCGACCTCGGTGGCGGGGACCCCGTTGGGCAGCCCGACGATACGGGTGGCCACGCCGGGCAGATGGGCGCGGTGCGTCGCCGCGTCGGCCTCCGAGACGGTGGTGTACGCGTCCAGGCGGGCGATGGCGGCGTCGCAGGCGGCGCGGAGGGTGGCCTCGTGGGTGCCGTAGATCCGGTGTTCCTGCCCGATCCGCAGACAGCGGCCTGCCTGCCCGAACTCGGCGAGGTAGATCACGAGTCCGGGGCGGGTCGCGATGACCACGTCGGCGTCGGTGTCCGCGAGATAGGCGGCGATGCGCTGGTCGGTCAGGGCGTTGAAGTTCGTGGTGCCCTTGGCCTCGGCGGCGGGGATGTGCGCGGTGGGGCGGGTGAGCAGGGGGTCGTCCGCGTCGCTCGTCTCCGCGTCCGGGCGCCGGTCGATCAGCGGGGTGATGCGGACGGCGGGGTGGAGGGGGAGGCTGGGCGCGTCGTGGGTCCGCATGACGGTGACGATCTCAACGGTGTGGCGGGCGGCGAGCGCGCTTGCCATGTTGAAGGTCGTGCGGATGGTGCCGCCTATGCCGTACGCGTTGTGCAGCAGGAATGAGATCTTCATGGTGATGTAGGCGCGGCCTGGGCGGACCGTCGCGCCGCTGCCTCCCGTTCAGCTTCACGTAATGCGCTCAACTCACAAACCACTCTGAAATACGCCCACATGAGCCCGGTATGGGGCCGGTATGGGTTCGGTAAGCATCGATCGGTCGGTAAGACCGTTGGACGCGGGAAAGGTTGCTTATGCGGCAGGTGATATGCGATGCCCCACATCTGGGCCATCCGATACAACCTTCCGCGGGGGTCGGGTGTCGCGGCCATCTCAACGGGAGGGGCGCGGGGCGCGTTGATGCAGCCTCGTGCGGATCCGATGGACCCCGCCCGCCGCCGGCTCAGTGAAGAGTGGCGATCGCCGTGCGGCAGAGGACGCTCTCGGCCTGATCCCACGACCAGCCGTTCTCGACCACCAAGGTGCGCCAGCCGGTGGGGCCGAACCAGAACCACAGCAGGCCGGCCGTCTCCTCCACGGTGCGGGAGGGTGCCGGAGCGAGCGTGTGCAGGTGAGGGGCGGCGGCGATGAGTGCGTCCCGGTACGCGGCGGTGGCGCGCGCGGCGACACCGGCCGCTGAGGCGATGTCCGCGACCGTGACTCGGCCATAGCCGCGCTCGGCGAAGAGCTCTGTGGCCTGCCGGAGGATCAGCGCACGCGTCTGCGCGACTCCGGGGCCGTCTGGGGTCCTCGCCTCGGGCGCGTGGATGCGGTCGGCCTTCAGCGACCTGCGCTTCCCCATCCTCGGCACGGCCCGCGACGATGACCAGGTCTGGGTGCGGCTGCGCATGCGGGGTCGTCATACGGGCCCCTTCGTCCGCTTCCGTGAGGGCGCCCTCGACCAGGCAATACCCCCTACCGGGCGCGAGATCGACTTTGAACAGATCCATGTGCTCGGCCTGCGCGACGGCAAGGTGGCCGTGCACGAGGCGGTGCGCGACGATGTCGCCATGCTCGGGCAACTCGGCATCTTTCCGCCGACGCCGGCGATCGCGGTACGCATGCTCACCTGGCGAGTGACCGGACGAGCCGCCCGCGCGGCCGCACACGTCACGGCACAGGCAGCCGACGCGGCCGCCCTTCTTGCCCCCGCGCCGGCGTGAGGGGTTCCCGGCCCCGCCGCTGGACGGCATGTTGGGCCGTTGTGATCTCGTGATCAGGCGAGGGGCAACCTTTTCGGCGATACCTGATCGTCATGGAAACCGCTGTTCGAACGCGCGCAACCCGTTGTTTGATGACCCCAACCGCGATCGCGGGAGAATCAACAAAGGGTGGACAAAAAAGTGAGTAAGTCTGTGTCGCGCGTCGTGCTGGCGGTCACGGCCGTGGCGGCGCTGGGGTTGGTGACCGCGTGCAGCGGCGACTCCGACGGGGACAAGAAGTCCGACAAGTCGTCAGAGCAGACGGCGGGGAAGACGCCGGGCGGCGACAAGGCGGTCGCGGCGCCGCTCGCGAAGGCCGACTTGGAGAAGGCCGTGATCGTGAAGGCCGACGTCAAGGGCTTCGAGGTCGAGAAGATGACGGACAAGGAGTACGCCGACGGCGGAGCGGCCAAGGCCGCGAAGGCCGAGTGCCAGCCGCTGGCGCAGATGATGGGGGCCGAGCAGAACCCGGTGCCGAAGGCCTCGGCGTACGCGACGTTCGCCTCCGGCACCCCGGGCGGCGACGACGCGGATCTGGGCCTCACGGGCATGATCCGGGTGTCCTCGTACGCGGAGGCCGGCGCCGAGCAGACCATCTCGGACCTGCGGGGCGCCCTCAAGGCCTGCGCCGGTGGGTTCAAGGCGACCGACGGGTCCGGCGACAAGGCGGACGTCTCGAAGGTGGAGACGCTGACCGCGCCGAAGCTCGGCGACGAGGCGCTGGCCTACACGGTGACCGACAAGCAGGAGGGCGCCGCCGTGAAGTTCACCGTCGTGCGCTCGGGCACGCACCTGTCCGTGTTCTTCGGCGTCAACATCGCGAACCCCGCCAAGTCCGAGATCCCGGAGGCCGTGGTCTCGGCGCAGGTCGCCAAGTTGGAGAAGGCCCTGAAGGCCTGAAGCCCCTGACGGGTTGATGTGACGCCCCGCCCGACCCCGGCTGCGGAGACCGGGGTCGGGCGGGTGCGCGGTGTCAGTTGGAGGCCGTCGCCGCCGCCGACGCCTGCTGGTTGCCGCGCTCCAGGATGCGGCGGAAGGCGTAGTCCGCGATATCGCGCCCCGCCTCCAGCGCCTTGGTGTCGGAGGAGGCCACATCCGCGCCGGAGGTGTATCCGGCGATGGTGAAGTAGGCGTAGCGGCCGATGGCGTTGGCCGAGGCGCGGCAGTCCGCCTGGCGGCAGAAGGCGGGCACGCCGCCGCCCGACAGGGACGCCACATTGGGCCCCGCCTGCTCCTTCGCCCGCTCCGCCGCCGCCTTGGTGTCGAAGACGGCGATTCCGACGGTGACCGCGACCCCGTCCTTCGAGTACGTCGCGCGGAAGAGTTGGCGGCAGCCGTTGCCGGTGAGGGCGGGGACCAGGCTGCCCTGGGCCGCCGTGGCACAGCTCTTGGTGGCCGCGGTGGAGCCCTTGGCGTACTCGCGGCCGTTCCCCACGGCCTTCTTGTCGGGGAAGAGAGTGCCGGTGCTGATGGGCGCCTTGTCCCGCTGCGCGCTGGAGAGGATGTCCAGCGGCTTCGGCGGGGCCGGCGGGGCGACGTCGGAGAACGTCGGCTCGGGGGTCGGGGACTCGCTCGGCAGGTCCTGGGGCGCGGGCAGCTGACTGGCCGACTTGTCGGACTTGTTGGCGGATTTGCCCTTGTCGCCGCTGCTGATCACGGCCGTGGCCACGATCGCCCCGACGGCGGCCGTCGCGAGCACCCCGCCGCCGATGAACAGCAGCTTGCGGCGGCGGCCGCGCCTGGCGCTGTCGTCGGCCAGCGCCGCCCAGTCCGGCGTCGGCGGCTGAGCACCCCCGGGCCCGTAGCCTCCCCCGGGCCCATAAGGCCCCCCTTGCCCAAAGCTCATGGCGCGCATCTTAATCCGCGCAAGTGTTAAACCGGTTGGTCCGGTACGCGCCCGGAGGTCACAATCCGGTCCATGGGACATGTGGAGGCAGGGCATCTCGAGTACTACCTCCCGGACGGACGGGTGCTGCTCGGGGATGTGTCGTTCCGGGTCGGCGAGGGCGCCGCGGTGGCGCTGGTGGGGGCCAACGGCGCCGGGAAGACCACGCTGCTGCGGCTGATCGCGGGGGAGCTCAAGCCGCACGGCGGCTCGGTGACGGTCAGCGGCGGGCTCGGCGTGATGCCGCAGTTCGTCGGGTCCGTGCGGGACGACCGGACGGTGCGGGACCTGCTGGTCTCGGTCGCGCGGCCGGGTATCCGGAAGGCCGCCGAGGCGGTGGACGAGGCCGAGCACGCGATCATGACCCGGGACGACGAGCCCGCGCAGATGCAATATGCCCAGGCGCTCAGCGACTGGGCCGAGGCCGGCGGGTACGAGGCCGAGACGGTGTGGGACATGTGCACCATGGCCGCGCTCGGCGTTCCGTACGAGCGGGCGCAGTGGCGCCAGGTGCGGACCCTGTCGGGCGGCGAGCAGAAGCGGCTGGTGCTGGAGTCGCTGCTGCGCGGCGCCGACGAGGTGCTGCTGCTGGACGAGCCGGACAACTACCTCGACGTCCCCGGCAAGCGCTGGCTGGAGGAGCGGCTGCGGGAGACCAAGAAGACGGTGCTGTTCGTCTCCCACGACCGGGAGCTGCTGGCCCGCTCCGCCGAGAAGATCATCAGCGTGGAGCCGGGCCCGGCGGGCAGCGACGTCTGGGTGCACGGCGGCGGCTTCGCCACGTACCACCAGGCCCGCAAGGAGCGCTTCGCCCGCTTCGAGGAGCTGCGGCGGCGCTGGGACGAGGAGCACGCCAAGCTCCGGCAGCTGATGCTCACCTTCAAGCAGAAGGCGGCGTACAACTCCGACATGGCCAGCCGCTACCAGGCGGCGAAGACCCGGCTGCGGAAGTTCGAGGAGGCCGGCCCGCCGCAGGAGCCGCCGCGCGAGCAGGACATCCGGATGCGGCTGAAGGGCGGCCGCACCGGCGTGCGCGCGGTGACCTGCCAGGGGCTGGAGCTCACCGGCCTGATGAAACCGTTCGACCTGGAGGTCTTCTACGGCGAGCGGGTGGCCGTGCTCGGCAGCAACGGATCGGGCAAGTCCCACTTCCTGCGGCTCCTGGCGGGGGACGAGGTCGGCCACACGGGCGCGTGGAAGCTGGGGGCGCGGGTGGTGCCCGGCCACTTCGCGCAGACCCACGCCCACCCCGAGCTGGACGGACGCCCCCTCGTCGACATCCTGTGGACCGAGCACGCCAAGGACCGGGGCGGCGCGATGAGCGCGCTGCGCCGCTATGAGCTGGAGCGCCAGGGCGACCAGCGCTTCGACAAGCTGTCCGGCGGGCAGCAGGCGCGCTTCCAGATTCTGCTGCTGGAGCTCGCGGGCGCCACCGCGCTGCTGCTGGACGAGCCGACGGACAACCTGGACCTGGAGAGCGCGGAGGCGCTCCAGGAGGGGCTCGAGCGGTACGAGGGGACGGTGCTGGCTGTCACGCACGACCGCTGGTTCGCCAGGTCCTTCGACCGCTTCCTGGTCTTCGGGGCGGACGGGGTGGTGCGGGAGGCGTCGGAGCCGGTCTGGGACGAGGGGCGGGTGGCGCGCAAGCGGTGAGCCGCGGTGTGCCGCTATGAGCTGGAGCGCCAGGGCGATCAGCGCTTCGGCAAGCTGTCGGGCGGGCAGCAGGGGCACGGGGGTCTGGGGGTGTCCCCCAGAAGGAAGGGGTCAGATTCTGCTGCTGGAGCTCGCGGGCGCCACCGCGCTGCTGCTGGACGAGCCGACGGACAACCTGGACCTGGAGAGCGCGGAGGCGCTCCAGGAGGGGCTCGAGCGGTACGAGGGGACGGTGCTGGCTGTCACGCACGACCGCTGGTTCGCCAGGTCCTTCGACCGTTTCCTGGTCTTCGGGGCGGACGGGGTGGTGCGGGAGGCGTCGGAGCCGGTCTGGGACGAGGGGCGGGTGGCCCGTAAGAGGTGAGTGGTGCGGTGGCGGCCGGGGGTGTTTTGACCCGTGCGGGGGCGGGCCGGTATTCTGCCAGTTCGTTATGCGTATTGGCTTGCTCGTTCTCACGTGAGAGGCCGTTACGCCGGTCCACCGGGCCGATGACCAGCGGCAGGCACTCGGTTTGCGTCACCGATGTGCGGCCAAGGCTGTCGTGATCGTCCGGGTGGCCTTGTTCGGACCCATCCCCTCGGTCCTGGCGGACCTGGGGAGACCCCATCACTGAAGAAGCGAAGGCAACGACCGTGCGTACGTTCAGCCCCAAGCCCGGCGACGTCCAGCGTCAGTGGCACGTCATCGACGCCACCGACGTCGTCCTGGGCCGCCTGGCCTCTCAGGCAGCCACCCTTCTGCGGGGGAAGCACAAGCCGGTGTACGCGCCGCATGTCGACACTGGTGACTTCGTCATCATCATCAACGCCGACAAGGTGCACCTCTCCGGCAACAAGCGGACCCAGAAGATGGCGTACCGCCACTCCGGCTACCCGGGTGGTCTGCGCTCCATCCGCTACGACGAGCTGCTGGACAAGGCTCCGGAGAAGGCCGTCGAGAAGGCCATCAAGGGCATGCTCCCCAAGAACACCCTGGGCCGTCAGATGCTCTCGAAGCTGAAGGTCTACGCGGGTGACCAGCACCCGCACGGCGCTCAGCAGCCGGTCCCGTTCGAGATCACCCAGGTCGCGCAGTAGTCCCGGCCACCCCCTAAGACGAAAAGAATCTGAGGAGCATCGTGGCCGAGACCACCGCCGAGACCCCCCTCGACGTCGAGGAGTACACCACCGAGAGCGTGGAGACGATCGAGTCGGAGTACACCTCCGAGTCGCTCGCTTCCCGCTTCGGCGAGCCGCAGCCGGCCGCCGGCACCGGGCGCCGCAAGAACGCCATCGCCCGCGTCCGCATCGTGCCGGGCAGCGGCCAGTGGAAGATCAACGGTCGCACCCTTGAGGACTACTTCCCCAACAAGGTGCACCAGCAGGAAGTCAACGAGCCCTTCAAGGTGCTCGAGCTGGACGACCGCTACGACGTTGTCGCCCGCATCTCGGGTGGCGGCGTCTCCGGTCAGGCCGGTGCGCTGCGCCTGGGCATCGCCCGCGCGCTGAACGAGGCGGACGTGGACAACAACCGCGGCCCGCTGAAGAAGGCCGGCTTCCTGACCCGTGACGACCGCGCCACCGAGCGTAAGAAGGCCGGTCTGAAGAAGGCCCGCAAGGCGCCGCAGTACAGCAAGCGCTAATCGCGGCTTCGCTGCTCATGCGGCGGCTTGTCCGCTCGTTCGAACGCCCCGGCGGCACCACCCGTGCCGCCGGGGCGTTCGGCTATTGGCACCAGGGGGCGTATACCTACAAGCAAGCTTCCGCCCCCCAGCTCGTAATCTCGGAGGACACCAGTGGGACGACTCTTCGGTACGGACGGTGTGCGCGGTGTCGCCAACGCCGACCTGACGGCTGAGATGGCGCTCGGCCTGTCGGTCGCGGCGGCGCATGTGCTCGCCGAGGCGGGAACCTTCGAAGGCCATCGGCCGATGGCGGTGGTCGGAAGGGATCCGCGCGCGTCCGGGGAGTTTCTGGAGGCCGCCGTGGTGGCCGGGCTGGCCAGCGCGGGCGTGGACGTGCTGCGGGTGGGTGTGCTGCCGACGCCCGCCGTGGCGTTTCTGACCGGGGAGCGGGGCGCGGACCTCGGCGTGATGCTGTCCGCCAGCCACAACCCGATGCCCGACAACGGCATCAAGTTCTTCGCGCGCGGCGGCCACAAGCTCGCCGACGAGCTGGAGGACCGGATCGAGAACACCTACCGCGCGCACGCCTCGGGCGAGCCGTGGGACCGGCCGACCGGCGCGGGCGTGGGCCGGGTCCGCGACTACGACGAGGGCCTCGACAAATACGTCGCCCACCTCCTCGGCGTCCTCCCCAACCGGCTCGACGGGCTGAAGATCGTCATCGACGGGGCGCACGGCGCGGCCGCCCGCGTCTCCCCCGAGGCGTTCACCCGGGCCGGTGCCGAGGTCATCACCATCGGCACCGAGCCGGACGGGCTCAACATCAACGACGGCTACGGCTCCACCCACCTGGACCCGCTGCGGGCCGCCGTCGTCGAGCACGGGGCCCACCTGGGCATCGCGCACGACGGGGACGCCGACCGCTGCCTCGCCGTGGACGCGGCGGGCGAGGAGGTCGACGGCGACCAGATCCTCGCCGTGCTCGCGCTCGCGATGCGCGAGGCGGGCACGCTTCGCGAGAACACGGTCGTCGGCACCGTGATGTCCAACCTGGGCTTCAAGCTCGCCATGCGGCGCGAGGGCGTCGAGCCGGTCCAGACGGCGGTCGGCGACCGCTATGTGCTGGAGGAGATGAAGGAGCACGGCTACGCCCTGGGCGGCGAGCAGTCCGGCCACGTCATCGTGCTCGACCACGCGACCACCGGCGACGGCACCCTGACCGGGCTGCTGCTGGCCGCCCGGGTGGCCGCCACCGGCCGTACGCTGGCCGACCTCGCGGGCGTCATGGAGCGGCTGCCGCAGGTGCTGATCAACGTCCGGGACGTGGACAAGTCCCGGGTCGCCTCCAGCGCCGAGCTGGCCGCCGCGGTGACCGACGCGGAGCGGGAGCTGGGCGAGACCGGGCGGGTGCTGCTGCGGCCGTCCGGGACCGAGCCCGTGGTGCGCGTGATGGTCGAGGCCGCGGACATCGACCAGGCCCGGTCGGTCGCGGGGCGCCTCGCGGACGCGGTGAAGTCCGCGCTGGGCTAGGCCCTGTCTCCCCGTAGCCGCCGCAGCGCTCGGTCACGCTGCTTGGCCCAGAGGAACTTCTGGGCCAGCAGTGTGAGCGTGCCGGCGACCACGATCCCGGCCAGATTCAGCAGCAGCTGCTCGGTCGAGCCCCACATCTGGTCGATCTCGCCGTAGCCGAGCGCCACCGCCGCGTTGGCCGCGGCCGGCACCGTGGTGACGGAGATCGCCACGCCGACCAGCGCCCCGGACTTCGCCGAGGTCAGCGAGAGCGTGCCGGCGATGCCCGCGAGCAGGGCCACGACGAAGGAGAACATATCCGGCTTCCAGATGAAGTCGGTGTTCGGACGGGCCCGCTCCAGCTGTTCCCTGGTGAACAGCCCGAAGGCGTCCATCAGCACACTGAAGCCTGTCGTCAGCACCATCGCCACCGCGAAGCCGACGACCAGCGCGATCGTCGATCGGGCCGCGAGCCGCGGGGCCCGCTGGACCAGCGCGGTGGACAGGCCCGCCAGCGGGCCGAACTCCGGGCCGACCGCCATCGCGCCCACGATCAGGATCGCGTTGTCGAGCACCACACCGCAGGCCGCGATCATCGTGGCCAGGACGAGGAAGGCCAGGAAGGTCACGGAGAGCGTGGACTCCTCGTGGGTGGCCTCGGCCAGCTGCTCCCACAGGACGGCGTCCGCGCCCTCACCCGGAGCTTCCTCCTCCGCCTTGTCGGCCCGCTTGGACAGCGACAGATCGATGTTCTCCACGGCTATCGAGCCATCGGCGTCCAGGCCCAGCGCGCGCAACTCGCCCAGCAGGGCGTCACCCGCCTCGCGCGCCACATCGACCGTCACCACATCGCCCGCCGGGTTGCGCGCGGCGCCCGGCAGCACCACGAGATGGGTGGTGCCCACCGTCTGCTCCACGGTGTGCACCACCTTCTCGGTGCGGTCGGCCGGGACGATCAGCCGAAGGTGTAGCACGGTGATGCTCCAGTTCGTGTCTCAGAGTTTGCGGAGGGACAGCCGCCGGACCTTGTGGTCCGGGCCCTTGCGGAGCACCAGCGTGGCACGGCCGCGGGTGGGCGCGACGTTCTGCTGAAGATTGGGCTGGTTGATCGTGCGCCACATCATCCGGGCGTAGTCCAGCGCCTCGTCCTCCGAGACCTGGGTGTACTTGCGGAAGTACGAGGACGGGTCCTGGAAGGCCGTCTCGCGCAGCTTGCGGAAGCGGCCCAGGTACCAGCGCTCGATGTCCTCGGCGCGGGCGTCGACGTACACGCTGAAGTCGAAGAAGTCCGCGAGACCGACGCGGGTCAGCCCGTCCTTGCCGGGCAGCGCGGGCTGGAGCACATTGAGCCCCTCCACGATCAGGATGTCCGGGCGGCGCACGGTCAGCCGCTCGCCCGGCACGATGTCGTAGATCAGGTGCGAGTAGACGGGCGCCGACACCTCCTCCTTGCCGGCCTTCACATCCGCCACGAACCGGGTCAGGGCCCTGCGGTCGTACGACTCGGGGAAGCCCTTGCGGGACATCAGACCGCGCCGGTCGAGCTCCGCGTTGGGGTACAGAAAGCCGTCGGTGGTGATCAGCTCGACGCGCGGGTGCTCGGGCCAGCGGGCCAGCAGCGCCTGGAGCAGCCGGGCGGTGGTGGACTTGCCGACCGCGACGCTGCCCGCGACGCCGATCACGAAGGGCGTGCCGGGCTGGGTGCCACTGCCCTTCTTGGCGTCGCCGAGGAACGTGTTGAGCGCGCCGCGCAGACTGCCGGTGGCGGCGACGTAGAGGTTCAGCAGCCGGGACAGCGGCAGATAGACGTCCCGTACCTCGTCGAGGTCGATGACGTCGCCGAGGCCCCGCAGCCGCTCCACCTCCTCGGCGCTGAGCGGCAGCGGGGTCTTGTCCCGCAGCGCGCTCCACTCGTCGCGGGACAGATCCACGTACGGGCTCGGCTCGGCTCGCCGAGGGGTGCGCGCGGGGTGCGCGTCCTGCGCGGGAGACGTGATCATCCTCTCATTGTCGGGGCTCGGCGCGGGCGCGTGGGGCGGGCGGGGCGTGGGGTCCATCACGCGCGGGGGACTCCGGTCGGCCGACCGGCGCGCCGCCCTTCGGTGTGGACGCCGGATGTGCGGCGGATGACCGGCAGGTGGCGGATTGCGCGTGGGCCGCGGTCCGGGCGTCCGGCCGCGGGCCGTACGCTGCACTGCATGTGCGGAATCGTTGGTTATGTGGGAGGGCAGTCCGCCCTCGATGTCGTCCTCGCCGGGCTGAAGCGGCTGGAATACCGCGGCTATGACTCGGCGGGCGTCGCCGTGCTCGCCGACGGTGGGCTGGCCGCCGCCAAGAAGGCCGGCAAGCTCGCCAACCTGGAGAAGGAGCTCGCCGACCGCCCGCTGCCCAGCGGTGGCACCGGCATCGGCCACACCCGCTGGGCCACCCACGGCGGCCCGACGGACGCCAACGCGCATCCGCACCTGGACAACGCGGGCCGGGTCTCCGTCGTCCACAACGGCATCATCGAGAACTTCGCCACCCTGCGCGCCGAGCTCACCGAGCGCGGCCACGAGCTGTCCTCCGAGACCGACACCGAGGTCGTGGCGCATCTGCTCGCCGAGTCCTTCTCGTCCTGCGGCGACCTCGCCGAGGCGATGCGGCAGGTGTGCCGGCAGTTGGAGGGCGCCTTCACCCTGGTCGCGGTGCACGCGGACGCGCCCGACGTGGTGGTCGGGGCGCGCCGCAACTCCCCGCTGGTCGTCGGCGTCGGCGAGGACGAGGCGTTCCTGGCCTCCGACGTGGCCGCCTTCATCGCCCACACCCGGGAGGCCATCGAGCTCGGCCAGGACCAGGTCGTCGAGGCGCGCCGGGACGGGGTGACGGTCACCGACTTCGACGGGGCGCCCGCGGACATCCGCACCTACCACGTCGACTGGGACGCCTCCGCCGCCGAGAAGGGCGGCTACGACTACTTCATGCTCAAGGAGATCGCCGAGCAGCCGAAGGCCGTCGCCGACACGCTGCTCGGGCGCATCGACGTGGCCGGGAACCTCACCCTGGACGAGGTCCGGATCCCGGCGTCGGTGCTGCGCGAGGTCGACAAGGTCGTCATCGTGGCCTGCGGCACCGCCTACCACGCCGGGATGATCGCGAAGTACGCCATCGAGCACTGGACCCGCATCCCCTGCGAGACCGAGCTGGCCAGCGAGTTCCGCTACCGCGACCCGATCCTGGACCGGCGGACGCTGGTGATCGCCATCTCGCAGTCCGGCGAGACCATGGACACCCTGATGGCGCTGCGGCACGCGCGCGAGCAGGGCGCGAAGGTGCTCGCCATCTGCAACACCAACGGCTCCACGATCCCGCGCGAGTCCGACGCCGTGCTCTACACCCACGCCGGGCCCGAGGTCGCGGTCGCCTCGACCAAGGCGTTCCTCACCCAGCTGGTGGCCTGCTACCTGGTGGCGCTGTATCTGGGGCAGGTGCGCGGCACCAAGTGGGGCGACGAGATCCAGTCCGTGATCCGCGAGCTGTCCGAGATGGGCACCCAGGTGGAGCAGGTGCTGGAGACCATGGAGCCGGTGCGGGAGCTGGCGCGGACGCTGGCGGACAAGAACACCGTGCTGTTCCTGGGCCGCCACGTCGGCTACCCGGTCGCCCTGGAGGGCGCGCTCAAGCTCAAGGAACTCGCCTACATGCACGCCGAGGGGTTCGCGGCGGGCGAGCTCAAGCACGGGCCGATCGCGCTGATCGAGGAGGACCTGCCGGTGGTGGTGGTCGTGCCCTCGCCGCGTGGCCGGTCGGTCCTCCACGACAAGATCGTCTCCAACATCCAGGAGATCCGGGCGCGCGGCGCCCGGACGATCGTCATCGCCGAGCGCGGTGACGAGGCGGTGGCCCCGTACGCCGACCACCTGATCGAGATCCCCGTCACCCCGACCCTGCTCCAGCCCCTGGTCGCGACCGTGCCGCTCCAGGTCTTCGCGTGCGAGCTGGCCACGGCGCGCGGCAACGAGGTCGACCAGCCGCGCAACCTGGCCAAGTCGGTGACTGTGGAGTGAGCGTCCGGTGATCATCGGGGTCGGCATCGACGTGGCCGAGATCGACCGTTTCGACGACGCGCTGCGGCGTACGCCGGGGATGGCGGACCGGCTGTTCGTCGAGCGCGAGCTGACCCTGCCGAGCGGCGAGCGGCGCGGGATCGCGTCGCTCGCGGCCCGGTTCGCCGCCAAGGAAGCCCTGGCCAAGGCGCTGGGCGCGCCGGGCGGGCTGCGCTGGACGGACGCGGAGGTGGAGACGGAGGCCAGCGGGCAGCCGCGGCTGTCGGTGCGCGGGACGGTGGCGGCGCGGGCGGCGGAGCTGGGGGTACGGGCGTGGCATGTGTCGCTCAGCCATGACGCGGGGGTTGCGTCTGCGGTGGTGATCGCGGAGGGGTGACCCGGCGGTTCGCCGGTTTTCGCGGTGCGGGTGTTCTGTGGTGCGCCTGGTGTGTGTGCGGGGTGCGGGGGTGGGGCCTCCGGGGCTGTCACCCTGGACCGCGCCGGTCCGGTGGGTGGTGCGCCTGATGTGCGTGCGGGGTGCGGGGGCGGGGCCTCCGGGGCTGTCACCCTGGACCGCATATTTACGGCGCCGGTGCCCGGAAGCGTGGTGTTACCCGGAACTTCGCGCCACAAATATGCGTAAGCGTCCAGGGCACCACCCCTGCACCCCCACCCCCTCCCGTCTCGTCGGCGGCCCCCCGCCGGTGGCCCTTACGACAGCGTGTCCGCCACTACGGACGCTGCTTCGGCGATCAGTCTGTCGTCGGGTTCGGCGTCCTTCTTGCCGCGGTGCGACAGGATCGCCATCACGATGGGGGCCCTGTCGGGGGGCCATACGACGGCGATGTCGTTGCGGGCGCCGTAGTAGCTGCCGGTTCCGGTCTTGTCGCCGACCACCCAGTCCTTGGGCACACCGGCCCTGATGAGGTTGTCGCCGGTCTTGTTGGTCCGCAGCCACTTGGTGAGCTGCGTGCGCTCGCCCTTGCCGAGGACGTCCCCGAGGACATAGGCGCGCAGGTCCTTCGCGAACGCCCGGGGAGTGGTGGTGTCCCGCGTCTCGCCCGGGACCCACCGGCTCAGGTATGGCTCGGGGCGATCCATCCGGGTGGCGTTGTCGCCCATCTTCTCGAGTATGGCGTCGAGGGCCTTGGGGCCGCCGAGTTCCTCGAAGATCAGGTTGGCGGCGGCGTTGTCGCTGTAGCGGATGGTGGCGTCGCACAGCTCGGCGAGGGTCATTCCGGTGTCGACGTGTTTTTCGGTGATGGGGGAGTTTGGGAGCAGGTCGCTTCTGGAGTACGTGATTTTCTTGTCCATCCCGCTGAGTGAGTGCTTTTGCAGGACGGCGCCGCAGGCCAGGGCCTTGAAGGTGGAGTTGTAGGCGAAGCGCTCGCCGTCGTTGTACGCCACCTCCCGGCCGCTTCCCGCGTCGATGGCATAGACGCCCAGGCGCGCGTCGAATTCGCGCTCAAGGTCCTTGAATTCGCTGGTGTGTGACTTGGTGGATGGGGGTGACGAGGGTGGGGGATCGTTCTGGGCGCAGGCCACGAGCGGGATGAGGGTGAGGGTGGCGAGCGCACCACGAAGGGTGCGCCGGATGTGCCGCATGGACCGGACCTCCTGTGGGGGATGTGGCGGTGAGGCCACTCTCGTCTCGTGGCGGCTATGCGATCCAATACGTTTGGGTGGCCTTTCATGCCGATGTGACATAGGGGTGGGCGCTGTGGATCTGGTGGGGGCGTGTCGCGCGTTCGTCAGCGTGAGCGAGCGCGGCAGTTTCACCGTCGGGGCGGCCGCCGCCCGGATGTCCCAGCCGGTGGCCAGCCGCCGTATCGCCGCCCTGGAGGCGCACTTCGGTGAGCAACTGTTCGAGCGCACCTCCCGGCGGGCCGTTCTGACGTCCTTCGGCCGGGACATGCTCCCCGCGGCCCGGCAGCTGGTTCTGGCGGCCGATGTGCTTCAGCACGAGGCGGAAGCCGCGAAGCGCAAGCCGTGGCGGCTCGCGGTGCCCGGGATCTGCTCCGCCGTGGATCTCGCCCGTCTGGTCGCCGACGCGCGGGGGCACGGCGTCACCCTCGAACTCCGCGTCGGCCCGCCGCCGCGGCGGCTGGAGCTCGTCCGCTCCCAACAGGTGCGCGCCGCCCTGCTCCCGGTCCCGCCGGACGAGGCCAGGTGGTCGGTGCCACTCGGGCTGGCGGGTGCTCAGGATCTCGGAGTGAAGCGCGTATACGTCGAGACGCTGCGGATGGGGCGGGCCGACCCCGGGCCGGCCCGCCGCATCTGGATCCAGCCGGAGGACGACGTCCCGCACCTCCGAGACCCCCTGACGCGCCTGCGCGACGCCGTCGGGCTGCGGCCCGTACAGCTCGCCGTCGCGACCGACCTGACGACCGCCGCGGCGGAAGTGCTCTGCTCACGCGATCTGTTGCTGTGCTCGCCCGCACAGGCCCGGGAACTCTCCCTGAGCTGGCGCCCGCTCGGCGATATCACGGTCACCCGCGGGTACGCCCTCACCGCCACCGACGATCCGCAGCAGATCCAGGCGCGCCTGGGCGATGTGATCGCGCGCTGTCTGGGGGCGGTCGCATGACGGAGGCGCTGCTTCGCGAGATGCGCGGGCGTCTGCACGACGGCGGCCTGCGCGGCCATCTCCTCGTCCGGGATCTGCGCACCGGGGAGGAGCTGGGTATCGAGCCGGATGTCCAACTGCCGTCCGCTTCCCTGGTCAAGGTCCCGCTCGCGCTGGCGACGGCGGAGCGCATCCGGCGCGGCGAGCTCGACGGGGCGACGATGCTGGACGTGGCACCCGGGCGGATCACCACGCCAGGCCCCACCGGGCTGAGCCGGTTCCGCCACCCCGCCCGGATCGCGATCGACGACCTGCTCTATCTGAGCACCTGCGTGAGCGACAACTCCGCCGCGGACGCGCTGTTCGACCTCACCCCGCCCGCGCAGGTCGCTGGCCTCCTCCACGAGTTCGGCCTGCACGGCATCACCGTCCGGCACACCATGCGGGAACTGGCCGACACCCCCGTCGAACGCTTCGACACCACCCAGGCGCATCTCGCGCACGCCCTCGCCATCGACGCCGGCACCAGCGGCCGTGGCCACCGGGTGCCGCAGCTCGACACCACCCGCGCCAACACGGGCAGCGCCCGCGCCTGTGTCGAACTGCTCCAGGCCCTGTGGACACCGTCGGCCATCCCCTCGGAAGTGGCCACGCGCGTGCGCGGCCTGATGTCCCAGAACCTGATCCGGCACCGCCTCGCCCCGGACTTCGGCTCCGACGCCACCACCTGGTCCTCCAAGACCGGCACCCTGCTCAACCTCCGCCACGAGATCGGCGTCGTCGAGCACTCCGACGGCCAGGCCTTCGCCATCGCCGTCCTCACCGAATCCCTCGTTCCCGCGAGTACGCAGCCCGGTGCCGACGCTCTGATGGCGTGGGTCGCCCGCACACTGCGTGATCACCTTCGGCAGCTCTGAGCGTGCCGGTGAACGCCGACAGAGGACCTCGCCCATGACCGGAATGGCCACCCGCAGCCTCTACGTCGCCCGGCACGGCGAGGCCTCACCGGATGAGAGTAAGCCTCGCGTCTGCCTTGCGGAGGGAGTGCCCCGTCATACCCGTGGAGGACATGCCCGGCCGCGTGTAGTGCGTTCTCAGTAGTCGGGAATGTCGGCGGGCGCACGACGACGGGACGGGCCGGGTCCGGGGAGTCTGGGGGTACCCCGAGATCAGATGTGGAGACCTCCGTCCGTGGCTACTTTTCTGTACCGACTGGGCCGTCTGGCCTTCCGGCGGCGCTGGCGCTTCGCCTTGTTGTGGGTGGCGGTGCTGGCCGCTGTCGGCTTCGGCGCTGTCCAGGCTCCCGCTGCCCCCGATGAGGGGTCCTCCATGCCGGGTATCGAGTCCCAGAAGGCATTCGACCTGATGGAGCAGCGTTTCCCCGGGGCCAAGGCCGACGGGGCGAGCGCCCGGATCGTCTTTGTCGCTCCGGACGGGCAGAAGATCACCGCGGCCGGGAACCGGGCGGCCGTCGAGAAGGCCGTGGGTGAGGCGGCCGACGGGACTCAGGTCGCCAGCGCGGTGGGCCCGTTCCAGGCGAAGGCGGTGAGCAAGGACGCCTCGACGGCGTATGCGACCGTCACCTACAAGGTGAAGGCCGACGACCTCACCGACGCCAGCAAGAAGACGCTTGAGGACGCCATAGGTCAGGCCCGGGATGCGGGCCTGACCGTCGAGGTCGGCGGAAGCGCGCTGGCGACCCAGCCCTCGGCGGGCGGGGCGGCCGAGGGGATCGGCATCGCCATCGCAGCCGTCGTGCTGCTGGTGACCTTCGGCTCGCTGGCCGCGGCAGGGCTTCCGCTGCTGACCGCGATTGTCGGCGTCGGCATCAGCATGGCCTCGATCCTGGCCCTGGGCAGTGCGCTGGGCCTGTCCATGACGACCGGCACTCTGGCCACGATGCTCGGCCTCGCGTGCGGCATCGACTACGCCGTGTTCGTCGTCTCCCGCTACCGCGAGGAGCGGGCCAAGGGGCACGCACCCCAGGAGGCGGCGGGGCTGGCCGCCGGTACCGCCGGGTCGGCGGTCGTCTTCGCCGGGCTCACCGTCGTCATCGCGCTGGCCGGGCTCTCGGTGGTCGGCATCCCGATGCTGACCAAGATGGGCCTGGCCGCCGCGGGCGCGGTCGGCGTCGCCGTGGTCATCGCGCTGACCCTGGTCCCGGCCCTGCTCGGCTTCTGGCCGAACGCCGTACTCTCGCGCTCCGCCCGCAAGCGCGGGCGGGCCGAGGTGGCCGGTCAGAACAACGGCGGCAGCCGCTGGGCCCGGTTCGTGCTGCGCCGCCCCGTCCCCGTGCTCCTCGCCTCGGTCGCGGGCCTGGGGGCGCTCGCGGTACCGGTGATGGATCTGCAACTGGGTATGCCCGGAGACGAGGTCAAGCCCACCTCGACCACGGAGCGCCGCGCCTACGACGCGCTCGCCCACGGCTTCGGTGCCGGCTTCAACGGGCCCCTGAGCATCGTCGTGGACGCCAAGGGCGCCGAGAACCCGAAGGCCGCGGTGAAGACGATCGAGCAGAAGATCGGCGCCACCGAGGGGGTTGTCTCCGTCTCGCCGGCGCGGTTCAACCCCGCGGGTGACACCGCGGTGTTCTCCGCCGTCCCGGCCACCGGACCGAGCGACAAGAAGACCAAGGACATCGTCCACACCATCCGCGACGAACGCCCCGCGACCGAGTCGGCCACCGGAGCGAGCTTCGAGGTGACCGGCACCACCGCGGTGAACATCGACGTCGCCCAGAAAGTCCAGGACGCGCTGATCCCCTACCTCATCGTCGTGGTGGGCCTGGCCATCCTGCTCTTGCTGGTGGTCTTCCGGTCCGTGCTCGTACCGATCAAGGCGGCCTTCGGCTTCCTGCTGTCGGTGCTGGCGGCTCTCGGCTCGGTCGTCGCGGTCTTCCAGTGGGGCTGGGGCGCCGACCTCCTCGGTGTCGAGCAGACCGGCCCGATCATGAGCCTGATGCCGATCTTCCTGGTGGGCATCGTCTTCGGTCTCGCCATGGACTACGAGGTCTTCCTGGTCTCCCGCATGCGGGAGGCGTACGTCCACGGGGACCGGCCCGGCCAGGCGGTCGTCTCCGGGTTCCGGTACAGCGCCCGCGTCGTGGTGGCCGCCGCACTGATCATGATGGCCGTGTTCTCCGGGTTCGTCGGCGCCGGTGAATCCATGATCAAGATGATCGGGTTCGGTCTGGCCACGGCCGTCCTGTTCGACGCGTTCGTCGTCCGCATGGCACTCGTGCCCGCCGTCCTCGCCCTGCTCGGCAAGGCGGCGTGGTGGATGCCGCGTTGGCTGGACAGGCTCCTGCCCCGCGTCGATGTGGAAGGCGAGGCTCTCAGCCGCCGGTCCTCCACCGCCCCGGCCCCGGTGGACACGACCGAGCTGGAATCGGCTCACGTCTGACAGCCGTAGCGCCCGAGGGCCGCCCGTGCGGGACACGGGCGGCCCTCGTCGGCGGTTCGCACACGGCGCGCCCCCCATGGACCCAGATCGCTCTGACCGGAGTACCCGATGAACACCAGCTGGCAGCGGTACGCGAAGAACCATCCCCGCGTCGTCGACACGATGGCCATCCTGCTGCTGTTCGCCGCCTCCCTCTCCGGAACCATGTTGAGCAGCGTGGAACCCTTCACCCAGCGGATCGACTGGTGGCCCGGCGCGCTCCTGGCGGGCGTCGCCTGCACAGCCCTGTGGTGGCATCGCAGCCACCCCCGCACCGTTGTCGCGATCACCGCGGTCTGTGCCAACGCCGGCAGCGCGCTGGGCTACCTGCTGACCGCCCTGCTGCTGGCACCGACCATGGCCGCGCTGTACTGGCTCGCCATTCACACCGACCGGAAGACCGCACGCACCTACTGCTTCGCCGTCATCGCACTGCTGGTGCCCACGACACTGATCGTCGCCCCCTACCACCACTCGTTGATCCTCAGGACGATCAACCCCGCCTTCTCGCTGCTGGTGCCGGTCGCCTGGGGTACGGCGGTCCGGCTCCGGCGCGCCTATATGGAGGCCGTGCACGCCCGCGCCGAATACGCCGAGCGCACCCGCGAGGAGGAGGCGCGGCACCGGGTCGCCGAGGAGCGCATGCGCATCGCCCGTGAGCTGCACGACGTGGTCGCCCACCACTTGGCCCTGGCCAACGCCCAGGCCGGCACCGCCGGCCACCTCGCGCGGACCGACCCCGACCAGGCGCAGAAGATCCTCACCGACCTCGCCGGTACGACGTCCTCGGCGCTGCGCGAGCTCAAGGCCACCGTCGGCCTGCTGCGTCAACCGGACGACCCCGAGACGCCCCTGGAACCGTCCCCCGGACTCGGTCGGCTCTCCGAACTGACCACCGCGTTCGCGTCCGCCGGACTCAAGGTCACCGTCACCACCGAGGGCGAGGCGAGACAACTCTCACCGGGTGTGGACCTGACAGCGTTCCGGATCGTGCAGGAGGCGCTCACCAACGTCACCAAACACGCCGCCGCGGGCACCGCGCGCGTGAGGCTCGCGTACTCCCGTGACCTGCTGACCATCACGGTCAGCGACGACGGAGAAACCGCGGCCCCCACCGTGCCGGTCCCGGGCGGCGGCTTCGGCCTCATCGGGATGCGCGAGCGCGCCCAGTCCGTCGGTGGCCGCCTGCAAACAGGTCACCGCCCCGAAGGCGGCTTCGCCGTCACCACTGAACTGCCGATTCGCCCCTAGACAGCCTGGACAGCCCGGACAGCCTGGACGGACAGAACCCGGAAGTGACCGAAACAGATGACCATCCGCGTCGTGCTCGCCGACGATCAGGCCCTCCTGCGGGCGACCTTCCGGATCCTGATCGACTCCTGCTCCGACATGGGCGTGGTCGCCGAAGCCGCCGACGGCACGGAAGCGATCGAGCTCACCCGCGCCCATCACCCCGACGTCGTCCTCATGGACATCCGCATGCCCGGCACCGACGGCCTGGCCGCCACCACCGCCGTCTGCTCCGATCCGGACCTGTCCGCCACCCGCGTCCTCATCCTCACCACCTTCGAGACCGAGGAGTACGTCGCCCGGGCACTCCGCGCAGGCGCGAGCGGCTTCCTCGGCAAGGACGTCACCGCCGACGCACTCCTCACCGCCATCCGCACCGTGGCGTCCGGCGATGCCCTCCTCTCCCCCCTGGCCACCCGAGCCCTCATCACCCGCTTCCTCGCCACCCCCGCACCCGGCAGCCACCTGGCGCCCCCCGAACGCCTGGCCGTCCTCACCGCCCGTGAGCGAGAAGTGATGGCACTGGCCGCAGAAGGCATGTCCAACCACGAGATCGCTGAAAGACTCGTTGTCAGCCCACTGACCGTACGCAGCCATATCCATCGCGCCATGACGAAACTGCGCGCGCGTGACCGCGCCCAACTGGTTGTCGTCGCCTACCAGTCCGGCCTCGTCACGCCGTGACGTCGCGCCAGGTGCCGGGGAGGGCCGTAGCGCTCGGCGGAGGGCGCATGCGGAGGCGAGGCGGCTCCGCTCGCCCCTTCCGGACCTAGAACAGCTTCACGTGCGTGCAGCCATGCCGGGCCGCGGATCGCTCCGCGAACTCCCGCAACGCTTCGCGGGCGTACCCACGCTGCGGCTTGGCGTCGTGGTCGCCGTCGCGGTAGTCGACCACGAAGACCGCCTGTCGCGGTGAGCCGGGGCAAACCGCCTCGGCCCGGAAGAGGAAGTCCGTCCGCAGCGGCTTGGTCACCGCCGAGTCGAGCTCCCTGCCGGTCTGCGTCTTCATACGTTGGTCGTCCGCGAAGGTGCCGTAGTAGGAGGACAGGCGGAACAGGGCCTGGCCCTTGTCGTCGATCAGCATGCAATCTTCCACGGGCGCGCGACCTGCGGCCGTCTCGCGGGCACGCGTGATCACCGAGCCCGGCTTGATGCCCGCGCACGTGCCGCCCGCCTCGGCGAGTGGTGGCGCCTCCCGGTACTTCGGCCTCCCGGAGTCGAGCGGCCCCACCCGCTGTACGCGGCCGCCGAAGCGGGCGTCGCAGCCGTACTCGCGGGCGGCGGCCTGCGCGGTCCGCGTCGCGAACCGGGCCAGTCGTACCCGCTGTGCCGCCTCCTCGTACGGCCGCGAACCCCAGCTGTGCACGAACAGCGTCAGGCTGTCCCCGGCGCGCGGACCGTCCGTGTTCCGGCAGTCGAGGACAACGGTGGCCGCGGCGCCATCGCCCGCGAGGTTCACCATGCCCGGCCATCCCGCGCCGATCGGTACCGCGACCGTTGTGGTGAAGGAGCCGGGGTCCCGCCCGGACTCGATGTGCGGGCCCCATGCCTGGGACCGCCATTCCATCCGGACCACGGCACGCTGATTGAACCCGCCCGGCCCGTCGAGCCAGCAGATGACCGGCGGGCCGGACCCGTCCCGGTACTTCTCTCCGTCCGTTCTGCCGACCGCTCTGTGCTTGGTACTGCCGCTGACGTCGTCGGTGCCGAGCAGCGCGCGCACCTCGTCGACGGCCACCGTGCCGTCGCACTCGTCGGCCACGGACTTCTCGTCCCTCCAGCGGTCGTAGCCGCCGCTGAAGTAGAACCACCCCGCCGCGGCGGCGAGTAGCGCCACCGCAATGCCGCCGTATCGTTTGGCCCGTCGCCGCATCGGCGTTCCCCGTTTCACCCCGGCACCCCGCTCACCTGTCGTGATCGCGCCAAGGACGCTAGCAGCTCGCGGTAGAACCCTCTGACGTCTGCCGGCGTCTGCCCCCTCAAAGGATGAACAACGAAGGACCTCGCCCATGACTGAGACGGCTGCCCGCCACCTCTACCTCGCCCGGCACGGCGAGGCATCACCAGACGAGAGCGAGCTGACGGACAACGGCCGCCGGCAAGCCGTACTACTCGGCGAACGCCTCCGGAGCAGCCCGCTCTCCGCCATCCACCACGGCCCGCTGCCACGAGCGGAGCAGACTGCCCGGCTGATCCACGACCAGCTCGACGGCGTTTCACTACAACCCTCGGAACTGGCGGGGGACTACATCCCCCACCTGCCGAAGAGAGAAGAGCTGCCGCCTGATTCGGCCGACGCCATGCTCGACCGCCTCACTCAGTTCCCGGCCGAAGAACGCGAATTCGGACCCCGGCTGGCACAGGAGGCCCTCACCCAGTTCACCGGAGCTGTCAAAGGTGACAAGCCTCGCCATGAACTTGTCGTCACCCACAACTTCCTCATCGGCTGGCTTGTCCGGGCCGCCCTCGACGCTCCGAATTGGCGCTGGATGGGTCTCAACCACGCCAATGCCGCCCTGACGGTCATCCGCTACGCGCCCGATCGGCCCGCCTCCGTGCTCTTCTACAACGACATGGGGCACCTTCCCCCGCATCTCCGCTGGACCGGTTTCCCGTCCGACCTTCACGTGTGACGGCAGTAGCCTTTCGGCAAAGGCGGGCGAACGAGGGGGAATCAGTGCGAGTCACATACGACGCTGAGGCGAACATGGGGTACATCTACCTGGTGGACGAGGTCGGCCCAGGCGAAGCCACCCGGCAGGAACTCACCGAGGACGAATCCGCGGTGCTCGATTTCGACGCGCAGGGACGGCTTCTTGGCATCGAACTTTTCGACGCCAAGGCCAGGTTGCACCCCGATCTCATGGCCATCGCCGAGAAAAGCGGGTGAGCCGCGTCCGTTGAAGCGTCGCGCTTGGCGGTCATGAGATTCCTCCGGCGTGCTTGGGCACGGGGCACTCGTCTTCGTTGTAGTCAGACAGTCGCCTGCCCCTGCTCTCTGCTACTCGCAGCGTGTCGCGCAGTGCCTCACACAGCCGCTGCGCGAGGAAGCGGAGCTCTGTGGTGCTTGCCTTGCGGTCGTCCAGCAGCGCGTGGGCGTGGCCGAGGAGTTCCGTCCCCATGGACAGTTGCAGTGCCTCGATCTGGTCCGCTCGTCGGTTCAGGAGACTGTCGCCGTTGTCCGAGGACAGATAGCAGGGCCTGCCGTCCGGATCGGACCAGGGCAGCAGGCGCAGGCCGGTCATCGCGTCCATCCGGCGGCCTCCCCGACATGGTGCGGACCGGGCGTACGGGCGGCGCAAACCGCTCTCACTCGTTCGAGGGCACGGGCCATAGGGTGGTTCATGTTCATCAGCTCCCATCAGCTGGTGGGCCACGCCCCCGGACGTCCGCAACGTCGCGGGGGTCTTGCGCACTGCCCACCAGTGCAGCGCCTCGACGGGAGCCGTGAGCCGTTCGCGACCGGACGTTGGGGCGGACGTTTTCTCCTGACGGCGCATCGATCGCATCGCTACGCTGAGTGTTCGGTCGCGCACGTGGGGAGAAAGTCAATGGCGGACAGCGGCGTCAGCAGACTTGCAGGGTTGCGCAAGGCGGCGGGGTATACCCAGGTGGCCTTCGTTTCGGACTTCGTCCGCGAGGCGGCCCGACTGGTCATCGACGCCTCGTTGAGCGTCCGCCAACTCCGGCGATGGGAGAGCGAGTCGCCTCCACCGTTACCGCATCCGGGCCAGCAGGCCGTTCTGGAAGCGATGTTCGGGCTTCCGCTTGCGGAGATGGGGTTCGATGTTCCTTCGCATCGGCATTCGACCGTCGAGAGGATCGGCGACGATGGAGAGGTGAAGCGTCGAGCATTCGTCACTGGATCAGGCGCGGCCGTGGCGGCAACGATCCTCCCGAACCAGCGCGGCCCCCGTATCGGTGCCGGCGAAGTGGCGGCGTTCCGCGCCCGGCTGGTCGAGCTCTATACCGTGGATCATCGCTCGGGAGGCATTCCCGCGAAGGCGGGAGCGCGGCGACTTGAGCAGCACATCACGCGGGCCCTGAGTCATAGCGTCTACACGAGTGGGGTTGGCCGGGATCTTCAGGCCATGCTTTCTGAGCTGCACAGTAATCAGGCCTGGTACGGCTATGACAGCGGGCCGATTGGGCAAGCACGCGCCGTCGCCATGGAGGCCTTGACCGCCGCCCAACTCATTGGTGACGGCCTCTTGCAGCTTTCGGCATTGGAAACACTCGTGCTGATCGACATCAAGGCGGACCGGTTGTGGGAAGCCGCGTCAGCGGTCGAGTTCGCGTATGGCTTGGCCGCCAGGAGTGGGGCGGGACCAACCGTGCATCTCGTGATCGCCCTGCGCGAGGCCAACGTCGCTACGAATGCGGGGGATACGGCCGCCGCCCGGCGGGCGCTCAGTCGTGCACTTTCGTACCAGAGTCGTGCTGATATGGACACGGATGTGCCGGACTGGGCGCGGTTCGCCAGCCCCATTGAGATCGACTACGCCACAGCGGATATGTACATGAGCGTTGGCGACCCACGACGTGCCGTGCCATTTTTGCGTGCCGCCGTCGATGGTTTGGCAGGCGGCTATGCCCGCAACACAGCCTGGTACCGGTCCAAGCTGGCCAGCACGCTCCTCGACGCCGGTGAGGTCGAGGAGGCGTGCGCCGAGATGGGAACTGTGCTGGACGCCTACGGAGAGATCGACTCCGACCGCCTCACCCGGCGCATTGACGCTTTCCAGAGGACAGCCACGGCTATTGACACCGCAGTGGCGCGTGACACTTCCGCTCGCATCCGTGAGGCCACACGAGGAGGCTGTACATGACCGTGTCGGAGACGATCGCTGTCGAGCGCATGGACGGCTCGGCTGCCGCGCAGACCGAGGCGGAGTTCAGGCTCGTTTACGCGGAGGTCTTCGCGGAGGAGCCGTACGAGGAGACTCCCGAATCGGTCCACGAGAACTTCCGGCGGTTCCGTTCCCAGGTCCGCAAGGCGACCTTCCGGGGAGCCCTCGCCCGCACCACAGGCGGCGAGCCCGTCGGCATCGCCTACGGCTACCCGCTCAGCCCGAGCACCGGCTGGTGGGACCGGCTCACGACGCCGGTCAGCCAAGAGCTGCGCCGCGAGGACGGGCGGCGGACGTTCGGGCTGATGGAACTCGCTGTGCGCGCCCCGTGGCGCCGCCAGCATGTGGCCCTCCGACTGCATCAGGCAGTCCTGGCCGACACCACCGCAGAACGCGTGCTGCTCAACGCACGGCCGGACGTCGAGGCCGCGCAGGCCGCGTACCAATCGTGGGGATACCGCAAGGTGGGCGAGGCCCACCCATGGGACGGCGCCGACCTGCATGACGTGATGATGCTCGACCTGCGCCGAGAGGGCGGCTAGCCGCCGACGAGACGGGAGGGGGTGGGGGTGCAGGGGTGGTGCCCTGGACGCTTACGCATATTTGTGGCGCCAAGTTCCGGGCAAGACCACGCTTCCGGGCACCGGCGCCGTAAATATGCGGTCCAGGGTGACAGCCCCGGAGGCCCTACCCCCGGCACCACTCACGAACAGCAGGCGCACCCCCCACGAACCCGCACCCAACCAACGTGCTCAGCCCAGCAGCACGTCCCGCCAGACCTCGGGCAGGGCCGTCGCCACGTCGTACGCCGCGATGGGTGCGCCGGTCGGGGAGGTGGCGTGGCGGGCGGCGAGGCCGTGGAGGTAGGCGCCGGCGGAGGCGGCGTCGTGGGCGGGCAGGCCGGTGGCGAGGAGGGAGCCGGTCAGGCCGGAGAGGACGTCGCCGCTGCCCGCCGTGGCGAGCCAGCCGGTGCCGGTGGGGTTGACGCGTACGGGGCCGGAGCCCGGGCCGGAACAGACGAGCGTCGTCGAGCCCTTGAGGAGGACGGTCGCGCCGTAGCGCTCGGCGAGGGCGCGCACAAAGGCGAGGCGGCTGCGCTCGACCTCCTCGCGCGCCACGCCAAGCAGCGCCGCGGCCTCCCCGGCGTGCGGGGTGAGGACCGTGGCCGCGCCGCGTGAGCCCAGGTCGCCGGAGGGGAGCAGGCGTAGCCCGTCCGCGTCGACGAGGAGCGGGACGTCGGAGGCGAGGACGTCGTCGAGGGACTGGCGGGCGGCCGCGTCGTCGCCGAGGCCGGGGCCGACCACCCACGCCTGGACGCGGCCGGCCTTGTGCGGCGGGCCGGAGTGGACGAGGGTCTCGGGGAAGCGGGCGATGACCGCGTCGGCCGCCGGGCCCACGTACCGGACCGCGCCCGCCCCGCCGCGCAGCGCGCCCGCGACGGCCAGGACCGCGGCGCCCGGGTAGCGGGCCGAGCCCGCCACGACGCCGACGACGCCGCGCCGGTACTTGTCGCTCTCCGCGCTGGGGCGGGGCAGGAGGGCCGCGACGTCGTGGTGCTGGAGGGCCTCGGCGTCGGGGGTGGCGGGCAGATGGGGGGCCAGACCGATGTCGATCAGCCGCAGCGCGCCCGCGTGTTCATGGGCGGGGTCGATGAGCAGGCCGGGCTTGTAGGTGCCGAAGGTGACGGTCGCGTCGGCGCGCACGGCGGGGCCGCGCACCTCGCCGGTGTCGGCGTCGACGCCGCTGGGCAGGTCGACGGCGACCATGGTGCCGCGCACGGCCCGGATCAGGCGCTCGGCGTCGGGCCGCAGGCCGCCCTTGCCGCCGATGCCGACGATCCCGTCGAGGACCAGGTCGGCCTGGGCCAGGACCGCTTCGGCGGAGACGGAGGCGGAATCAGAAGAGGCGGGGAGCGCGCGCCCGCCCGCGCCGAGCAGCGCCCGCAGCCCGCCCGCGTGGGCGCGGTCGGGCGCCAGCAGTACGGCCGTCACCCCCGCCCCGCGCCGGGCGAGTCGGGCTCCGGCATACAGAGCGTCTCCGCCGTTGTCGCCGCTGCCCACCAGGAGGGCCACCCGGGCCCCGTACACGCGGCCCAGCAGCCCCGCGCAGGCGGCCGCCAGGCCCGCGGCCGCGCGCTGCATGAGCGCTCCTCGGGGCAGCCGCGCCATCAGGTCCCGCTCCGCGGCCCGTACGGTCTCGACGCTGTAGGCAATCCTCATGGCGACCAGTTTCCCGGACCTTTGCCGCACTCGCCGGGCGCCTGTGCGGACGGCTCGTGCGGAAGCACGCGCTCCGCGCGCGGGGCGGGCCTGAGAGACTGACGCTGATGAACGAGACACCGATGCGCGCCCGTGCCGTGGTCGACCTGGCCGCCCTGCGGGCCAATGTGCGCGCGCTGCGCGCCGCGGCCCCCGGGGCCGAGCTGATGGCCGTGGTCAAGTCGGACGCCTACGGCCACGGCGCCGTGCCCTGCGCGCGCGCCGCCCGCGAGGCGGGCGCGAGCTGGCTGGGCACGGCCACGCCCGAGGAGGCGCTGGCGCTGCGCGCCGCGGGTGACACGGGCCGGGTGCTGTGCTGGCTGTGGACGCCGGGCGGCCCGTGGCGGGAGGCGATCGAGGCGGACGTCGACGTGTCGCTGAGCGGGCTGTGGGCGCTGTGGGAGGCCGTCGCCGCGGCCCGGGAGTGCGGCCGTACGGCGCGCGTGCAGCTGAAGGCGGACACCGGGCTGGGCCGCAACGGCTGCCCGCCCGAGGAGTGGCCGGAACTCATCGCCGCCGCGCGGGCCGCCGAGGCGGAGGGCACGGTGAAGGTGACCGGTCTGTGGTCGCACTTCGCGTGCGCGGACGAGCCGGGACACCCGTCGATCGCCGCGCAGCTGGAGGTGTTCCGGGCGCTGCTGGCGCAGGCGGAGGAGGCGGGGCTGCGCCCGGAGGTGCGGCACATGGCCAACTCGCCGGCGACGCTGACGCTGCCCGAGTCGCACTTCGACCTCGTACGGACCGGGATCGCGGTCTACGGGATCTCGCCGAGCCCGGAGGTCGGCCACCCCGGGGACTTCGGGCTGCGCCCGGTGATGACGCTGGTGGCCTCGCTCGCCTCGGTCAAGCGGGTGCCGGGCGGACACGGCGTGTCGTACGGGCACCGCTATGTCACCCCCGGCCCGACCACGCTCGCGCTGGTGCCGGTGGGCTACGCGGACGGGATTCCGCGGCATGCCTCCGGGACGGGTCCGGTGCTGGTGGCGGGCAAGTGGCGGACGGTGGCCGGCACGGTGGCCATGGACCAGTTCGTGGTGGATCTCGGCGGTGACAGCGCGGCGCCGGGGGACGAGGTGGTGCTGTTCGGGCCCGGTGACCGGGGCGAGCCGACCGCGGAGGACTGGGCGCGGGCGGTCGGCACGATCGCGTACGAGATCGTCACGAGGATCGGGGCACGCGTGCCGCGCGTTTATGTGGGTCACGCTGCGGGCACTGGGAACTGACCATGGAAGGCGACAGCACAGCGGAGACGGCGGCACGGGTGGCGGCGGGGGCAACGGCCGTGGGGTGGCGGCGCGGCGCGGGTTTCGCGGGCGTCGCCATCGGTGTCGTCGCGGCGGGCGCGGCCATGGGCGTCGGGCTCGAGCGGCTGACGGTGGGCCGTGGCGTACGGCGCAAGGCGCGGCTGGAGCTGGACGCGGCGGGCCCGTTCGGCACGCTGCGCGGCACCCCGGGCACGGCGGTCGCCGACGACGGCACCGAGCTGTACTACGAGGTCGAGGACATACCGGCGCAGACGCCGGCGCGCCGCAAGCGGCTGCTCGGGCGGCGCACCCCCGCCCCGATCACGGTGATTTTCAGCCATGGCTACTGTCTGGCCCAGGACTCCTGGCACTTCCAGCGCGCGGTGCTGCGCGGCGGGGTCCGCGCCGTTTACTGGGACCAGCGGTGCCACGGCAGGTCGGCGCGGGGCCGCGCCCAGATGGACGGCACGCAGGTCACCATCGACCAGCTCGGCCGCGATCTGAAGGCCGTGATCGACACGGCGGCGCCCGAGGGGCCGCTGGTGCTGGTGGGGCACTCGATGGGCGGCATGACGATGATGGCGCTGGCCGCGCAGTTCCCGGAGCTGGTGCGCGAGCGGGTGATCGGCGCGGCGTTCGTGGGCACGTCGTCGGGGCATCTCAGCGAGGTCAGCTTCGGACTGCCGGTGGTCGGGGTGAACGCGGTACGGCGGCTGCTGCCGGGCCTGCTGAAGGCGCTGGGGTGGCAGGCGGAGCTGGTCGAGCGGGGGCGGCGGGCCACGGCCGATCTGTTCGCGGGCGTGATCAAGCGCTATTCGTTCGGGTCGAAGGACGTGGACCCGGGGGTCGCGCGGTTCGCGGAGCGGCTGATCGAGGCGACGCCGATCGATGTGGTCGCGGAGTTCTACCCGGCCTTCGTGGAGCACGACAAGGCGGAGGCGCTGCCGGTCTTCGACGGGCTGCCGGTGCTGGTGCTGGCGGGCGACAAGGACCTCATCACCCCGATGGAGCACAGCGAGGCCATCGCGGAGGCGCTGCCCGGCGCGGGCCTGGTGATCGTCGAGGAGGGCGGGCACCTGGTGATGCTGGAACACCCCGAAGAGGTGAACGGACATCTGATCGACCTGCTGGCGCAGGCGGCCGGTACGGACACCTCGCGGGCCGCGTCCGGCGGGAGCGGACGACGGCGTACGGCGCGCGGGTAGCGGCTCCCGGGCCCGGCCCGGGGCGGGGCCCGAGCCGTAACATCGGCCGGTATGGAGACCCCGCACGCCACCGGCCCGTACGCCACCCTGCGCATCACCGTCACCTCGCCCGAGCAGATGCGGGACCTGGGGCGCAGGCTTGCCAAGCTGCTGCGCCCCGGTGACCTGGTGCTGCTCACCGGGGAGCTGGGCGCGGGCAAGACGACGCTGACCCGCGGCCTCGGGGAGGGGCTCGGGGTGCGCGGCGCGGTCACCTCGCCGACGTTCGTGATCGCGCGCGTCCACCCGTCGCTGGGCGACGGCCCGCCGCTGGTGCATGTGGACGCCTACCGGCTGGGCGGGGGCCTGGACGAGATGGAGGACCTGGACCTCGATGTGTCGCTGCCGGAGTCGGTGGTGGCCGTGGAGTGGGGCGAGGGGAAGGTCGAGGGGCTCTCGGAGGACCGGCTGCACGTCGTCATCGAGCGGACGGCGGGGGACGAGGCCACCGCGCCGGAGGACGTCCGGGGCGTGGTGGTGACCGGGGTCGGGCCGCGCTGGGCGGGTGAGGATCTGGCGTCGCTGGCGGGCTGAGGTTCCGGCCGCGGCGCCGACAAGGTTCCGGCCGCGGCGCCGACAAGGTTCCGACAAGCCGTCGGCAAAATGTTGCGCGAGGGGCATCCCCCGTGGTCACATGGGAAGAGAGGCTAAGTTAGGCGTGCCTAAGTTGGCCGTTTGCCCCAGGACCCTTAGGAGGCATCCATGCCGTCCCGAGAGCCCGCTGCCGAGGCGGGCCGGCGCGATGACCGGTCCCCGTCGATGAGGGAACTGCTGGCCGCCTGCGCGGCGGCGAGCGCGGTGTCCACGCCGCCGGAGTGCCCGTCGCCCGGCCCGGCGCCCGCCGCGGCGGGCGAGCCGGAAGAGGCCGGCGCGTGCGAGGGGGAGGGCGAACCGCGCCGCGACGCGGCGTAGCGGGCGTGGCGCGGCGCGCGCCGAAGGTCAGGCGAGGACGACGACCTTCGTGCCGGCCTGCGCGAACTGCCACATCGCCGTGGCGTCCGCGCGGCTCTCCCGGATGCCGCCGGTCTTCTTCGTCGCGTTCGGGTCGGGGAGCGAGCCGTCGACCGCCGCGCTGAAGCCGTACACGACCCCCGCTTCCGTGTTGAAGACGACGACGTGTTCGACCTGTACCCCGTCCGAGCCGATCGTGCTCGCCACGCGCGAGGTGACCTCGTACGTCCCGGGGGCCGGGCTCGCCGTGCTGGGGGAGACCACGAAGGTGTGGGTCGCCTTCTCGTCGGCGTCCACCAGCCAGACCCGCCGTTCCCCCAGCGCGTAGACCACGCGGAGCCCGGAGCCGGATTTGGCCGGCAGCGCGGTGGACTTCTTCTTGTCGCCCTTGTCCTTGGTCTTGGCCTTGTCCTCGGAGCCGCCCGCCTTGGAGTCGCGCACGGAGTGGGAGGGGCGGTCGGGAGCGGTCGCCGACGCCTGATAGGCGAGGAAGCCCACGCCGCCGAGCGCGGCGGCGGTGAGCGCGGCCACGACGGTCCCGGTGCTGCTCCTTGGCACGGCTTGCCACCCTCTCCTCGGCTCCGGATTCCTCCCGTCGCCGCGGGCCGGACCGCGGGCGGACAGAGGACAAGCCGACCGTAGCACCGGAGCGCGGTCCCCATGTGCGCCACAACCTCCCCCAGGCTTCGCCCGGGAGGTGCCCCCTCCCGCGCGCACCCCGTCCCCCTCCGGCGCGCGCTCGCGGTGCGCGCCCCGCGGCGGAGCGGCCCCCGCCGCGGGCGCCGTAGGCTGTCCTCGTGCTGTTGCTCGCGCTTGACACCGCCACCCCCGCCGTCACCGTCGCCCTGCACGACGGCACCGCCGTCCTCGCCGAGTCGCGTCAGACCGACGCGCGGCGCCACGGCGAGCTGCTGCTGCCCGCCGTCGACCGGGTGCTGGCCGAGGCGGGGACCGCGCTCGGCGAGGTGACCGATCTGGTCGTCGGCGTGGGGCCCGGCCCGTATACCGGGCTGCGGGTCGGCCTGGTGACCGCGGCCACCTTCGGGGCGGCCCTCGGCATCCCCGTGCACGGGCTGTGCACGCTCGACGGGATCGCGTACGCCGCCGGGCAGGCCGGTCTGGAAGGGCCCTTCGTCGTGGCCACGGACGCGCGGCGCAAAGAGGTCTACTGGGCGCGGTACGACGACGCCCGCACCCGGGTGACCGAGCCGGCCGTCGACCTGCCGGCGGACCTCGGCGAGCGGGTGGCCGGGCTGCCGGCCGTCGGCGCGGGCGCCCTGCTCTACCCGGCCGCCTTCGCGGACGTACCGGCCGGGATGCCCGAGCACCAGTCGGCCGGCGCGCTGGCGGCGCTGGCCGCCGAGAAGCTGGCGCGCGGCGAGGAGCTGCTGCCCGACCGGCCGCTGTATCTGCGCCGCCCCGACGCCCAGGTGCCCGCCAACTACAAGGTGGTCACGCCCCGGTGACCCCCGCGACACCGCAGGCCCCGGTGGTGCGCGAGATGCGCTGGTGGGACATCGAGAGCGTGCTGCGGCTCGAAGTGGACCTCTTCCCGGACGACGCCTGGTCGCCCGGCATGTTCTGGTCCGAGCTCGCCCATGCCCGCGGCCCGGCCGCGACCCGCCACTACGTGGTCGCGGAGGCGGGCGGCCGGCTGGTGGGTTACGCGGGGCTCGCCGCCGTCGACCGCACGGCCGATGTGCAGACCATCGCCGCCGCCCGCGACCACTGGGGCACCGGGCTCGGCGCCCGGCTGCTGACGAACCTCATCACGGCCGCCACCGCCTTCGAGTGCCATGAGGTGCTGCTGGAGGTGCGCGTCGACAATCTGCGGGCGCAGCGCCTCTACGAGCGCTTCGGCTTCGCGCCCCTCGGCATCCGCAAGGGCTATTACCAGCCGGGGAACGTGGACGCGCTGGTGATGCGCTTGGCGGACCCGGCCTCCCCCACGCCCGCCGCGCAGTGCCCCGTGCAAGGACAAGGCTCCGTACAAGGCTCCGCACAAGGAACGAAGACCCATGGCTGACGAACCGCTCGTACTCGGCATCGAGACCTCCTGCGACGAGACCGGCGTCGGCATCGTCCGCGGCCACACCCTCCTCGCCGACGCCGTCGCCTCCAGCGTCGACGAGCACGCCCGCTTCGGCGGCGTGGTCCCCGAGGTGGCCAGCCGGGCGCATCTGGAGGCGATGGTCCCCACCATCCAGCGCGCCCTGAAGGAGGCCGGGGTCGCCCCGTCCGACCTGGACGGCGTCGCGGTCACCGCCGGGCCCGGGCTCGCGGGGGCGCTGCTGGTCGGCGTCTCGGCCGCCAAGGCGTACGCGTACGCGCTCGGCAAGCCGCTCTACGGCGTCAACCACCTGGCCTCGCACATCTGCGTGGACCAACTGGAGCACGGCCCGCTGCCCGAGCCGACGATGGCCCTGCTGGTGAGCGGCGGCCACTCCTCGCTGCTGCTCGCGCCCGACATCACCTCGGACGTCCGCCCGCTCGGCTCGACGATCGACGACGCGGCGGGCGAGGCGTTCGACAAGATCGCCCGGGTGCTGCACCTCGGCTTCCCGGGCGGCCCGGTCATCGACCGCATGGCGCGCGAGGGCGACCCGGACGCGATCGCCTTCCCGCGCGGGCTGACCGGCCCGCGCGACGCCCCGTACGACTTCTCCTTCTCCGGCCTCAAGACCGCCGTGGCCCGCTGGATCGAGGCCAGGCGGGCGGCGGGCGAGGACGTGCCGGTGGCCGATGTCTCGGCCTCCTTCCAGGAGGCGGTCGTGGACGTGCTGACCCGCAAGGCCGTGCGGGCCTGCCGGGACGAGGGCGTCGACCACCTGATGATCGGCGGCGGGGTGGCCGCCAACTCCCGGCTGCGCGCCATGGCGGAGCGCCGCTGCGAGGACGCGGGCATCACGCTGCGCGTGCCCCGGCCCAAGCTGTGCACGGACAACGGCGCGATGGTCGCGGCGCTGGGCGCGGAGATGGTGGCGCGCGGGCGGGCCGCGTCGGCCTGGGACCTGTCGGCGGACTCCTCGCTGCCGGTGACCGACCCGCATGTCCCGGCCCCCGCGGGCCACGACCACGACCATGTGCACGACCACGACCATGTGCACGAGCTGAGCCGGAAGAACCTCTACGCATGACCGTCGCCCTGATGTGGGAGGCGCGGGCCGTGGAGGGCGGCGGCGAGCGGCTGCTGGCCTGGGCCCGCGGTCAGCGGCTCGACCCCGCGCCGCTGCGCCGCGAGACCCTCCGCGCCCCCGCGGACCGCGTCCTGGTCATCACCTGGTGGGACGCCCCGTACGACGCCGAGCTGCCCGAACTCCCCGAGCCGGGGGAGGACTTGGTGCGCCGGGCCGTGCACCGCTGGCGGTTCGAGTCCGTCGAGTCCGCCGCGCCCGAGGTGTGAGCCGGATGCCGGGCCCCAGCCTCCCGCCGCCACCCGACCCCGCCTCGGACATATGGCCGCCGCCCGACCACGCCGACCTCCTCGCCGAGCGGGAGGAGGCGCTGCGCGAGCTGGTGCCCTGGTATCTGGGGCGGCGGCGGGCGCTGCTGTTCTGGCTGGCGGCCGGGCTCATCTCGGTGGGGTGGGTGGCGGCCTGGGCGGGGAGCCGCTACGTGGGCATGGGCGATGTGGTCAGCGTCGTGCTCGGCGTCTTCTTCCTGGCCGTGGCGGTGGGGTTCGTGGTGCCCACGACGCTGGCCATGACCTCCGGCGTCCGGGACGACCTGGAGGCGCGCGAGCGGCTCCGCGCCTGGGCCGGGGCGGGGCGGGACCGGGACTCCCTGGCCCGGTGGCACTCCCCGGGCCGGGCTCTCTTCTGGCTGCTGCCGTCTCTGCTGCTGTGCTGCTTCGGGTCGGCCTCGGCGGCCAGGGCGGCCGCCGTGGACGGTTCCGTCCGGGCCCTGGGGTGCGCGGTCGTCCTCGCGGGGACGGGAGCGCTGGGCATGGCCAAGGCGGTCGGCTACTACCGCCTGGTCACCCGCGAACTCACCCCCGCGCCCGAGGCGGACCCGGAGGGCGACCGGCCGGACGACATGTTCTGAGCGTCCGGCCTCGGCGAGGGTGTTGGTGTCGCTGTCGGTTCGGGGAGGGTCAGGCCGCGGGGTCCGGCTCGTCGTGGCCGTCCGTGCCCTGCGGTCCGGGCTGCTCCTCCCACGACCTCTGCAACACCTGGAACCTGTGCAGCAGTTCCAGATAGCGGGGGTCGGCGTCCGCCCCCTGCGCCTTCGTCGCCTCCTCGACGGCGTTCAGCATCTGCCTGATCCGCACCGCGTCCATGCTCACATCGCGCTGGAGCTTCTTGTAGGCGGTGGCCGCGGGCCCCTTCCCGTCCTTGTCGACGGACTCGACCAGGAGGTTCAGACGCTTGATCTTCGTCTCGACGTAGCTCTGCGTCTCCTCCAGGTCTTTGATCAGGCTTGTCAGATCCTGATCCGATACGGACAGTTTTTCTTTGCCCATGCCCCCTGCCACCCTCTCATCCGCCCATTAGCGGGATGATCGTGCCATGGCCGGGGGTCTGCCCGAAGGGCTACCTCGGCAATTGGACGCCCTCCGGCGCCTCGATGCCGAACTCGGCGGCGAGTACGGCCAGCACCTCGGCCTCATCGGCCAGTTCGCGCTGGGCGCGGGTGCCGTCGCGGTCCGTCTCGGTCAGGGTGTGCCCGCTCAGTGCCAGATGCCGGTCGGCGGTGGTGCGCTGGACGTGGAGGGTGCGCCGGAAGGGCGAGCGCGGGTGGGTCGCCACATACCAGTTGAAGATCTCGTAGTCGGGGCGCTCGCAGGGTTCGAGGGTGAAGGCGTACTGGTCCTCCCACGCCCCGTCCGCCCCGTCGAGGAATGCCTGGAGCACCCACAGGTCCTCATGGCCGGGGTGCGGCTCGCGGACGAAGCGGTGGCGGCGGATCCCGTCGTGGAACTCGGTGTCCGCGGCCAGCGGCACCGCCTCCAGCAGACCGCCGATGCTGCCGAAGCCGACATCGGCCACGTACGGTTCGCGCTCGCCCGGGACCTCGACGAGCAGCAGCATGTGCGTACGGGGGCGGAGGGCGCCGCGGGCGCCGACGCGCACCCGGGCGGCCAGGCCGGTGACGGTGAAGCCGAGGGCCCTCAGGGCGGCGGCGAACAGCGTGTTCTGCTCGTAGCAGTAGCCGCCGCGCGGGGCGCGGACCAGCTTGGCCTCCAGGTCGGGGAGGGCGAGCGAGGGCGCCGAGCCGCGCAGGGGGTCGAGGTTCTCGAACGGTATGGACGTCACATGCGCGAAGGCCAGCGCGCGCAAGGACGCCGCGCTCGGGCCGCGTTCGCCGGGCCGGCCGATGCGGGCGAGGTAGGCGTCGAGGTCCAGCCGGGGCGTGCTCGGGGCCTCGGGCATGGTGGTGGTCTCGGTCATGGTGATCAACGTAACGACGCCCGGCCGGGCGCGCGTCGGGCCGAGGAGGCAGGGGACCTGGTCCGCTGGGCGTAGGGCTCGGGCGGTGGGGTGGTCATGGCGGTGTCACCGTTAAGGACAGGCGGTCGAACTCACCGGCCTTGATGCCGTCGAGCAGCGATCTGAGCTCGGTGGGGGTGGTGGTCACGACTCTGTCGGGGTCGTCGCTCTCCCGGAGCGCTATGTCCTCGCCCATGGAGGCGACCTCGACGCAGGCGTCTCCCTCGCCTTGGCCGGAGTAGGAGGACTTCTGCCAGTTGATGGTGCGCATTTCCTTGCTTTCAGAGGCGCTGAACGGCGGCGCGCACGACAGAGCGCGATTCCTCGTCGGGCAGGGCCACCTCCGCGCTGCGGTCCAGGACCCCTCGGTACTTGCGCAGCTGGGACTCCGCGTCCAGGAACATCGAGCCGAGGGCCGAGTCGAACTGCACGGTGTCCAGCTGCGGTACGGGCCCCGAGGCGTAGGTGACCGTGGAGCCGGCGACCGGGAAGCCGTCCGTGTCGAGCGGGATGACGCGCACGGTGACGTACTCGCGCTCCGACGCCTCCAGCAGCCGCTCCAGCTGGGCCCGCAGCACTCGCGCCCCGCCGAACCGGGTGTGCAGGGCGGCCTCGTGGATGACGAAGGTGCACTCGGGAGGGGTGTCCCGGTCCAGGATGTCCCGGCGCTTCATCCGGTGGGAGAGCCTGCGGCGCAGCTCCGTCGGTGACCACGGGGGCACGGCCTGGCCCATCACCGCGTGTGCGTACTCCTCCGTCTGGAGAAGCCCGGGAATGTGGATGAGGCCGACTACGCGCAGGCTCGACGCGTAGTACTCCATCTCGGCCAGGTCGAGTCCGCCGGTGGCGATGAGCCCCCGGTACTCCTCCCACCAACCGCCCTTGCGCTCATGGGTCATGGCGGCGAGCGCGTCGATGTACGCGATGTCCGGGCAGGCGTAGATGGCGGCGAGGGTCCGTACGCGCTCCTCGCTCACCCCGAACCGGGCCAGCTCCAGGTTGGTGATGTGGGTCCGGTTGATGCCGAGCCGGTCGGCGGCCTCCTGGATGCTGAGGCCCGCGTCCTCCCGCATCCTGCGCAGTTCGGTGCCCAACCGCTGTTGCCGGGCGGTTGGCGCGTTCCTGGGTGGCATGTCTCTCCCATACGTGTCACCCTCGCGGGCTATTTGTCGGGGAAATTCAACGAATCCGTAGCACTTGTTTGCAGCACTGTCCTACGGTAGGTGCTGTCGCCGTTACGAAGCGTTGATCATCGTAACGGTACGCGCACCAACGGCCCCGTCGCAGGGAGTTGACATGGGACCCGACCACGAGCCCGACGACAGCCCTGCGGACAGTTCGCCCTCCTCGGGACCCGAAGAGCCGTACGTCTACACGCTTCAGAGCACCCGCCGGGCCACCTCCCCGAAGATCTGCCGGGACTTCGTCGCCTGCGTGTTGAACTCCGTGGGCCATGAGGACCTTGTCGAGACCGCGACGGCCTGCACCTCGGAGCTGGCCACCAACGCCTATCTGCACGCCGAGGGCGACTCCCTGATGCTCCGCGTGATGATCGAGCAGCCCCGGCTGCGCATCAGCGTCTACGACGCGAGCACCGAGCTCCCCACGGGCGCGTATCTCCCGGCGGGCGACCGGTTGTACGGGCGCGGGCTCGGGGTGGTCGCGGCGCTGGCCGACGAGTGGGGGACGGCGGACGGGGATCCGACGGGGATGTACGCGAAGGGCGTCTGGTTCGAGCTGAAAACCAGGAACGGCACCGGAGCCTGACGGAGCCGCCCGGGCCGGGTGATTTCCCCCACCCCGCCCTCCCTCGACTGGGGCGGGGTGGGGAAAGGCCTGCTCTCCGAGCCCGGCCCCGGCCGCGTGGCTCAGGCTCGGGCCGGGTGGCCGAGGAGCATGGTGGGGGCGCCGCTCACCCGGGTGAGGAACACCGTGCAGGAATTCACCCCATCGAGGCGGAGCCTCTTCCGCAGCTCCTCCGGCTCGACCGCCGATCCCCGCTTCTTGACCGTCAGGACGCCGACCTTCCGCTCACGCAGCAGCGCCTTGAGCTTCTTGAGGTTGAACGGCAGCACGTCCGTGATCTCGTACGCGGTGGCGTACGGCGTCGGGCGCAGGTCGTCGGCCGTGACATAGGCGATCGTCGGGTCGATGAGGCGGCCGCCGATCCGCGCGGCGACGTCCGCGACCAGGTGCGCGCGGATGACCGCGCCGTCCGGTTCGTACAGCCAGCGCCCGACCGTGCCCGGCTCGGGGTCCGGCAGCAGCGGGGTGCCGAGGAGGGTGTGGTGGTCGGGGAGCAGCGTGGCGCGGCGCAGGCCGGGGCGCGCCGTGCCGAACCACAGCAGGGCCTCCTTCACGTCGCCGTGGTCCGAGATCCACTCGGCCTCCGCGTCCTCGGGGACCGCGTCGTGCGGGATGCCGGGGGCGACCTTGAGCGCGGCGTGCGGGGCGGTGCGGGCGGCCGCGACGGCCCAGGACAGCGGCGGCGAGTACGCCTCGGGGTCGAAGACGCGGCCCCGCCCGCCGCGCCGCGCCGGGTCCACGAAGATCGCGTCGTAGCCGGAGGTGTCGACCTCGGCGACATCCGCGTGGCGCACCTCGATGAGGTCGGCCAGTCCCAGGGCCTCGGCGTTGGCCCGGACCACGGCGCAGGTCAGCGGGTCGCGGTCGACGGCCAGCACGAAGATGCCCGCGCGGGCCAGCGCGACCGCGTCGCCGCCGATGCCGCAGCACAGGTCGGCGACGCGGCGCACGCCGAGCTCGGTGAAGCGGGCGGCGCGGTAGGCGGCGACGGACGCCCGGGTGGCCTGTTCGACGCCATGGGGGGTGAAGTACATGCGGTGGGCGTCGGCGGCGCCGAACTTCGCGGCCGCGCGCTGCCGCAGCCCCGCCTGGGTGAGGGCCGCGGAGACCAGCTCCGCGGGGTGGTCACGGCGCAGCCGGGTCGCCGTGGCGAGCTCCCGCGCCGGGTCGTAGTCGCTCAGCTCGCGGAGCAGCGTCTGCCCTTCGTCGCGGAGCAGTGAGTCGAAGGCGTCAACGTCCACGTCGCCCATTCTCCCCGCTTCAGCGCGCGCGTTCGCGACACCCGGCTGAAGATCGCTTATGTGATGATGATCAAGACTGGCCTTTCAAGGTGTCTCGTGTTGGTCGCGGCCGCGGCGCTGCTCGCGGGCTGTGGGGACGGGCATGGCGCCGGGACGGCTGCGCCGTCTTCGCCGTCGTCCGACTCGTCGATGTCCTCTTCGTCTCCCCATTCGTCCATGTCGTCGCCCGGGGCCGGGGCCCACGCCCCGGGCTCGCTGCACGACTCGTCCCGGTCGCCGGGGCCGGAGCCGGGGTCCGGCCCCGCGTCCGAGTCCGGTTCGGCCTCCGACCTGCCCTCGGCGCCCCCCGCGGCCCCGGACGGCTACCGCCGCTGGGGGCTCGACGGGCCGCTGGAAACGGCGGCGCCGCCCTCGTCCAAGCCGCCCCTGGTGCCGCCCGGGGCGGGCGCGCCCGCCGGGCCGCCGATCATCGACCATGTGCCGACCCACGACAAGGTCGTCTTCGTGACCATCGACGACGGCGCGGAGAAGGACCCGGCCTTCATCCAGCAGGCCCACGACCTGGGGCTGCCGTTCACCGCCTTCCTGACGGACGACGTGGCGTCCGGCGACTACGGCTACTTCGAGCAGCTGCGCCGGCTCGGCAACGGGATCCAGAACCACACCCTCACCCATCCGAGGCTGCCCGATCTGGAGTTCGAGGAGCAGGCCCATGAGATCTGCGGCCAGCAGGATGTGCTCGCTCACCAGTTCGGTACCCGGCCGTATCTCTTCCGCCCGCCGTACGGGGCGGTCGACGACGACACGGTGCGCGCGGCGGCGGCCTGCGGGGTGCGGGCGCTGGTGATGTGGTCGGCCGAGATGAAGGCCGACGGGCTGGAGTACGCGTCGGGCGGCCGACTGCACTCCGGCGACATCGTGCTGGCCCACTTCCGCGGTCCCGCCCAGCAGGAGGGGCGGACCATGACCGATGTGATGACCGAGCTGCTCCGGGAGATCCAGGCCGAGGGCTTCGCCGTGGCCCGGCTGGAGGACTATCTCTGAATCCCTCCGAGGGCTCCCCCTGAGGACCGCCTCCGGGGACCGGCCGAGTGGCGTCCCGCCGACTCCGGCGGGGCGCCGCGGCACCCCGTCACTTGGCACTCTGGTTGACTGAGTGCTAACCGCGTCATAATGTCGTGGCTGGCACTCAGCACCAACGAGTGCCAAACACAGCGACGGGCAGGTCCGGCACCCGCGACGACGGATCCACCTGGTCGCCACCTCAGACAGTTAACCCCGTGAGATCTCCGAAGGGGGAGGTCGGATCGTGACGACCGCCAGCTCCAAGGTTGCCATCAAGCCGCTCGAGGACCGCATTGTGGTCCAGCCGCTCGACGCCGAGCAGACCACGGCCTCTGGCCTGGTTATCCCGGACACTGCCAAGGAGAAGCCCCAGGAGGGCGTCGTCCTGGCCGTGGGCCCGGGCCGCTTCGAGGACGGCAACCGTCTCCCGCTCGACGTCTCCGTAGGCGACGTCGTGCTCTACAGCAAGTACGGCGGTACCGAGGTGAAGTACAACGGCGAGGAGTACCTCGTCCTCTCGGCTCGCGACGTTCTCGCGATCATCGAGAAGTAAGTCACCGAAGTTTTGCCTGTGAGCCGCGCCCCGGTGCCCCAGTCCATACCGGGGCCGGGGCGCGGTTCGTTCGAGAGGACATACGCAACCCATGGCGAAGATCCTGAAGTTTGACGAGGACGCCCGTCGCGCCCTCGAGCGTGGCGTCAACAAGCTCGCCGACACCGTCAAGGTGACGATCGGCCCCAAGGGCCGCAACGTCGTCATCGACAAGAAGTTCGGCGCCCCGACCATCACCAACGACGGTGTCACCATCGCCCGCGAGGTCGAGGTCGAGGACCCGTACGAGAACCTGGGCGCCCAGCTCGTCAAGGAGGTGGCGACCAAGACCAACGACATCGCGGGTGACGGCACCACCACCGCCACCGTGCTGGCCCAGGCCCTGGTCCGCGAGGGCCTGCGGAACGTGGCCGCCGGTGCTTCCCCGGCCGCCCTGAAGAAGGGCATCGACGCGGCCGTCAAGGCCGTGTCCGACGAGCTGCTGGCCACCGCCCGCCCGATCGACTCCAAGTCCGACATCGCCGCCGTGGCCGCGCTGTCCGCCCAGGACAAGCAGGTCGGCGAGCTCATCGCCGAGGCGATGGACAAGGTCGGCAAGGACGGTGTGATCACCGTCGAGGAGTCCAACACCTTCGGCCTGGAGCTCGACTTCACCGAGGGCATGGCCTTCGACAAGGGCTACCTGTCGCCGTACATGGTCACCGACCAGGAGCGTATGGAGGCCGTCCTCGACGACCCGTACATCCTGATCCACCAGGGCAAGATCTCCTCGATCCAGGACCTGCTGCCGCTGCTGGAGAAGATCATCCAGGGTGGCAACAAGCCGCTGCTGATCATCGCCGAGGACGTGGAGGGCGAGGCCCTGTCCACCCTCGTCGTCAACAAGATCCGCGGCACCTTCAACGCCGTCGCGGTGAAGGCCCCCGGCTTCGGCGACCGCCGCAAGGCGATGCTCGGCGACATGGCCGCCCTCACCGGCGGCACCGTCGTCGCCGAGGAGGTCGGCCTCAAGCTCGACCAGGTCGGCCTGGACGTGCTGGGCACCGCCCGCCGGGTGACCGTCACCAAGGACGACACCACCATCGTCGACGGTGGCGGCAAGTCCGAGGACGTCACCGGCCGGATCAACCAGATCAAGGCCGAGATCGAGGCCACGGACTCCGACTGGGACCGCGAGAAGCTCCAGGAGCGCCTCGCCAAGCTGGCCGGCGGCGTGTGCGTGATCCGCGTCGGCGCCGCCACCGAGGTGGAGCTCAAGGAGAAGAAGCACCGTCTGGAGGACGCCATCTCCGCGACCCGCGCCGCGGTCGAGGAGGGCATCGTCTCCGGTGGTGGCTCCGCGCTCGTCCACGCCGTGAAGGTGCTGGAGGACAACCTCGGCAAGGAGGGCGACGAGGCCACCGGTGTCGCGGTCGTCCGCCGCGCCGCGGTCGAGCCGCTGCGCTGGATCGCCGAGAACGCGGGCCTTGAGGGCTACGTCATCACCTCCAAGGTGGCCGAGCTCGAGAAGGGCCACGGCTTCAACGCCGCGACCGACGAGTACGGCGACCTGGTGAAGGCCGGCGTCATCGACCCGGTCAAGGTCACCCGCTCCGCCCTGGAGAACGCGGCGTCCATCGCCTCCCTGCTGCTCACCACCGAGACGCTGGTGGTCGAGAAGCCGGCCGAGGAGGAGCCCGAGGCCGCGGGCCACGGCCACGGTCACGCGCACTGACGCGGCCCCGCGCGATCCCGCCGGGCGCGGTCACCCCTCGCGGGGGTGACCGCGCCCGAGGCGTTTCCGGGGCCGCGGGGCTCCGGGGGCGGCGGGGGTGTCAGCGCTTGGGAGGACGTCCGACGTTCGAGGAGACGACCGAGAGCGCGGCCCGCGGCGCCAGCTTCGCCAGCCCCGTCATCGCCTTGTACCGCGGATCGGGGATCGACAGCGCCTTGCCCCGCGCGAAGTCCTTGAGCGCCTCCGTCACCACCTTGTCGGCGTCCAGCCACATCCAGCTCGGCACGCTGTCCGGCTTGATCCCCGCCCGCGCGTGGAACTCGGTCCGTACGAACCCCGGGCACAGCGCCATCAGCCGCACCCCGGAACTCGCCAGGTCCCGCGCCGCGCCCTGGGTGAACTGCACGACCCACGCCTTGCTGGCCCCGTACGTGCCGCGCGGGAAGAACGCGGCGATCGAGGCGACGTTGATCACTCCGCCGCGCCCCCGGGTCCGCATCGTCTCGGCGGCCGCGGTGGTGAGCCGCAGCACGGCCTCGCAGTGGACCTTCATCATCCGCAGCTCGTCGGCCAGGGGCGCCTCGAGATAGCGGCCCTTGTTGCCGAAGCCGGCGTTGTTGACGAGCAGATCGATCGGGTGCTTGCGGTCGCCGAGGCGCTCCTCGACGGCCGCGATGCCGTCGTCCTCGGACAGGTCGGCCCGCAGCACGTCCGCCTCCACCCCGTGCCGGTCGTGGAGGTCGGCGGCCTGGTCGCGCAGCCGCTTCTCGTCCCGCGCCACCAGCACCAGGTTGTGACCGTCCGCCGCGAGCCGGCTCGCGAAGGCGGCGCCGATGCCCGCCGTGGTTCCCGTAATCAACGCAGTCGTCATACGCGCACGTTAGCGGCCTCGGCGGGGGTCGGAGCGCACCCGTCCGGATCAGTTCTCCGGTGAGTGGGAAAGTGTTCCGGTATAGGAAAGTGCGGTCTGCCGCAGTTCGGGCTGGAGCGCGTCGCCCGCCGCGAGCACCCGTGGCAGCAGGGCGCGTTCGGTGGTGACGGCGCGGAAGGCGAAGCCGACGGTCACCTCGTGGTCGGGCCGGTGCACGATCTCGACCGAGTCCCCGGAGCGGATCTCGCCCGGCTCGAGGACCCGCAGATACGCGCCGGGGACGGCCGCCCGGGTGAACCGCTTCACCCAGCGCTCCTCGCCCAGCCAGGCCGCGAAGGTCCGGCACGGGATGCGCGCCGAGGCCACCTCGAGCAGCAGCTCGGCGCCGATCCGCCAGCGCTCGCCGATCCGGGCGCCGGTGATGTCGAGGCCGCGGGTGGTGAGGTTCTCGCCGAAGACGCCGTTCGGCAGCTCGCGGCCGAGCTCGCCCTCCCAGGCGTCGAGGTCCTCGCGCGCGTAGGCGTACACGGCCTGGTCGTTCCCGCCGTGGTGGCGTGTGTCGCTGACCGCGTCGCCGATCAGCCCGCTCCCGGCCTCGCCCTTGGGGCCGGGGGCGACCACCCGCACCGGCCCGTCGGCGGGGCATTTGTCGATGCCGGTGCCGCCGGACGGGGCGTCGGTGTACTCGACCTGCTTCAGCCGGCCGAGGTTCACGGTGAGCACGGTCGTCGGGTGCGGCTGAATGCGCGGCTGGGGGCGCGGCTCAGGGTGCGGGGACCCGGCCTCGGGGATACGCGTCATGGCGGCACGCTAGAGGACGGCGATTCAAAGCGTCGACGTGATATCGCGGACCATACCCAAGGGTCGCTTATGCTCGAAGAATGATCGAGGCTCGTCACCTGAGGGTGCTGCGCGCCGTGGCAACCACGGGCTCCTTCTCCGCGGCCGCCCGCGAACTGGGCTGCACCCAGCCCGCCGTCAGCCAGCAGATGAAGGCCCTCGAACAGTCCTCGGGCACCCCGCTGCTGGTCCGTACGGGCCGGGAGATGCGGCTGACGCAGGCCGGCGAGGCGCTGGTGCGGCACGCGGCGGGGATCCTGGCCGGGCTGACCGCCGCCGAGGAGGAGGTCGCGGCGATCGCCGGGCTGCGGGCCGGCCGGGTGCGGCTGGCGTCCTTCCCCAGCGGCAGCTCGACACTGGTGCCGACCGCGCTCGCCGAGATGCGCCGGGCCTACCCGGGGACCCGGGTCTCGCTGGTGGAGGCCGAGCCGCCGCGCTCGGTGGAGCTGCTGCGCGCCGGCGATGTCGAGATCGCCGTGGCCTTCCGTTACCCGGAGGTCGAACCGGCGGTGGCGGACGCGGAGGAGCTGATTGCCCCGGCCGAGGGCCCGTGGGGCAAGGACGACCTGGTCGTACGGCCGCTGCTGAGGGACCGGCTGGTGGGCGTGGTGCCCGAGGGGCACCGGCTGGCGGGGGCCGGGGCGGTGGGCATCGGGGAGCTGGCCGAGGAGCCGTGGATCGCGGGGTGCCCGCGCTGTCGCAGGCATCTGGTGGACGTGTGCGAGGCGGCGGGCTTCACACCGCGGATCGACTTCGCCACGGACGACTATCCGGCGGTGATCGGGCTGGTGGCGGCCGGGCTCGGGGTGGCGGTGCTGCCGGAGCTGGCGATGGAGTCCGTACGGGCCAAGGGGACCGCGAGGGTGGAGGTGGAGCCGGCGGTGCGGCGGGAGGTCGTCGCGCTCACGCTGCCGGACCTCGCACGGGTCCCGGCGGTGGCGGCGACGCTGGACCGGCTGGAGTCCGCGGCGCGGCGCGAGACGCGGCCGTGACGCACCGCTGAAGGCGTCCCGCAGCGACGGCCGGGGAGACGCCGAGCTGCGAAAGAGGGGCTCGCGGGGCTCGCGGTCGGTGGCGATACGTTTCTTCAGTCTGTGGTGATCGCGGGCGCGATCAGGCGCCGGGAGCCCCGGCGCCGGAAGTGGCGACGGCCCGGTGGCGTGCCCGCCCCATGAGCTCCTCGCGTTCGTCCTCGGTCAGTCCGCCCCACACGCCGTACGGCTCACGAACCGCCAGCGCGTGCGCCGCGCACTCCGCGCGCACGGGGCATCGCATGCACACCTCTTTGGCTGACAACTCGCGTGCGCTGCGGGCAGCACCGCGCTCGCCCTCCGGATGGAAGAAGAGCGAGCTGTCGACCCCGCGACACGCGGCGAGGAGCTGCCAGTCCCACAGGTCGGCGTTCGGACCGGGAAGACGGGAGAAATCTGCCATTGCCTTATCTCCTCGAAGCGATCTGGTGCGGACGCTGTGTCCTGGGTCGTACACCTACTGTGTAAGTAGATGTAAATATGACTCATTGCGAATCTAGCCACAGAGACAGGCAAATTGGAAGCAAGGTCGCCAAATGCCATCGAAGAGGGCAGAACTCGGGGCGGGGCGCGGCGGCCGCGATGAAGCAGCTCTGTGTCCGTTCCCTCACGTAGAGTGTCGAAGGTGGCCGCCGGACCCCGTAACTCTTTCGGGTGACCGTCGTTGAGAGTGCGGAGGCGGTTGATGGGTAAAGCTCTCGGACGGGCGTCCGAGGTCGTCAATCGCACAGGTGACGATATGTACCAGCCTGGAGGCTCAAGGTGACGCGCATCAGCTGCGGAGGGCGGTCATGACATCCGTCCTCGTCTGCGACGACTCCCCGCTTGCCCGAGAGGCGCTGCGCCGCGCGGTGGCGACCGTGCCCGGCGTCGAGCGTGTGACGACGGCGGCCAACGGCGAGGAAGTCCTCCGCCGCTGGGGGGCCGACCGCTCGGATCTGATTCTGATGGACGTGCGGATGCCCGGCCTCGGTGGTGTCGAGACCGTGCGGCGGCTGCTCTCGGCCGACCCCGGCGCCCGGATCATCATGCTCACGGTCGCCGAGGACCTGGACGGCGTCGCGCTGGCCGTGGCCGCCGGCGCCCGTGGCTATCTGCACAAGGACGCCTCGCGCGCCGAGCTGCGCGCCACCGTGACCCAGGCGCTGGCCGACCCGACCTGGCGGCTGGCGCCGCGCAGGCTGCGCTCTGCGGAGATGGGCGCGGCACCCACGCTCACCGCCCGTGAGATCCAGGTCCTGGAGGGCATGAGCCACGGCCGGTCCAACGCGGAGATCGGCCGTGAGCTGTTCCTGTCGGAGGACACCGTCAAGACGCACGCGCGGCGACTGTTCAAGAAACTCGGCGCCTCGGACCGGGCACACGCGGTGGCGCTCGGCTTCCGGTGGGGCCTGGTCCGCTAGAGCCGGATCATTCACCGGGCCGAGCCGAGGTGCGCGCACAGCGGGGGCGGACTGTCCCCGCCCGTCGGGTGACGGGCGGGGTTGAGGACAGCCGATATCCCGCCGAGGTCGCGGCGGCCGGGGTCACCGCCCAGCGGTAGCTGGGGAAGGCTTATGTCCCCGCTGCGGCAGCAGCTTGTGTCGCTTTGCCGGGCGATGCCGCATCCTTGAAGGTGTGGAGTTCCTCGGGGACATGTCGGTCGGGCGTGAGGGGAGAGCGCAGGACGTGACGACAGCCGGCGCACCTGCTCATAACGCTTCAGCGCACAACTACGGACGCGGTGCTACGGAAGCCACGGCGTCAAGGCACCATGGACGGATGCGCGACGACGAGACCCAGGGGTCCCCGAAGGCCGGCGGCCCAGGGACCCAGGGGGCCATCGGAGCCCTTGTCCGGCGCGCCGCCGAGGGGGACGAGAGGGCCACCCACGATCTGCTCGCCCATGTGCACCCGCTCGCCCTTCGCTATTGCCGCACGCGTTTGTCGCGGCTGCCGGGGGACGCGCGCCATTTCGTGGACGACCTGGCGCAGGAGGTCTGTCTCGCGGTGCTGTGCGCGCTGCCGCGCTACCGCGACACCGGCAGGCCCTTCGAGGCGTTCGTCGTGGCCATCGCCGCGCACAAGGTCGCCGATCTACAGCGCGCCGCCATGCGCCACCCGGGCAGCACGGCCGTGCCCTCGGACGAGATGCCGGAGCAGCCGGACGACTCGCTCGGGCCGGAGGAGCAGGCGCTGCTGAGCAGTGACGCCGAGTGGGCCAAGAAGCTGCTGGCGAATCTCCCGGAGAACCAGCGCGAGCTGGTGCTGCTGCGGGTCGCGGTCGGGCTGACGGCGGAGGAGACCGGGCAGATGCTCGGGATGTCGCCGGGCGCGGTGCGGGTGGCCCAGCACCGGGCCCTGAGCAGGCTGCGCGCGCTCGCCGAGCAGTAGCCCCGCGCGGCCGTACGAACGGCCGTGTCAGTGGCCGTGTCAATGGTGGTTTCGGCAGGCCGCGGGGGTTTTCCACAGGGAGGAATGGGACACCTGTCGAGCCCGTTAGCATGGGAGTCCGCGCTGGGGCAAGACCATTGGAAGGGTGTCATGACTGTCAACGTCGACGGAGTGCCTGAGAAATTCGCGATGCTCGGGCTGACGTACGACGATGTGCTGCTGCTGCCGGGCGCCTCCGAGGTGCTGCCGAACGCGGTCGACACCTCGTCCAGGGTCTCTCGGAACGTCCGGGTCAATGTGCCGCTGCTGTCCGCGGCCATGGACAAGGTCACCGAGTCCCGCATGGCCATCGCCATGGCCCGCCAGGGCGGCGTCGGCGTGCTGCACCGCAATCTGTCGATCGAGGACCAGGCCAACCAGGTCGACCTGGTCAAGCGGTCCGAGTCCGGCATGGTGACCGACCCGATCACGGTCCGGCCGGACGCGACGCTGGCCGAGGCGGACGCCCTGTGCGGGAAGTTCCGGATCAGCGGCGTCCCGGTGACGGACGCGGCGGGCAAGCTGCTGGGCATCGTCACCAACCGCGACATGGCCTTCGAGACGGACCGGGGCCGTCAGGTCCGCGAGGTCATGACCCCGATGCCGCTGGTCACCGGCAAGGTCGGGATCTCCGGCGAGGACGCGATGCAGCTGCTGCGTCGCCACAAGATCGAGAAGCTGCCGCTGGTCGACGACGCGGGCGTGCTCAAGGGCCTGATCACCGTCAAGGACTTCGTGAAGGCCGAGAAGTACCCCCACGCGGCCAAGGACGCCGACGGCCGGCTGATCGTCGGCGCGGCGGTCGGTGTCGGCGACGAGTCGTACGAGCGGGCGCAGGCGCTGGTCGAGGCCGGGGTGGACTTCCTCGTGGTCGACAGCGCGCACGGCCACAGCCGGGGCATCCTCGACATGATCGCCAAGCTGAAGTCCAACATCACGGTCGATGTGGTGGGCGGCAATGTCGCCACGCGTGACGGCGCCCAGGCGCTGATCGACGCGGGTGTGGACGGGGTCAAGGTCGGCGTCGGCCCGGGCTCGATCTGTACCACCCGGGTGGTCGCGGGCATCGGTGTGCCGCAGGTGACGGCGATCTACGAGGCCGCGCGGGCGTGCCATGCGGCCGGGGTGCCGCTGATCGGCGACGGCGGTCTCCAGTACTCCGGCGACATCGCGAAGGCGATCGCGGCGGGCGCGGACACGGTCATGCTGGGCAGCCTGCTGGCCGGGTGCGAGGAGTCGCCGGGCGAGATGGTGTTCATCAACGGCAAGCAGTTCAAGTCCTACCGGGGCATGGGTTCGCTGGCCGCGATGCAGTCGCGTGGCCAGGCCCGTTCGTACTCCAAGGACCGGTACTTCCAGGACAACGTCCTCTCCGAGGACAAGCTGGTGCCCGAGGGCATCGAGGGTCAGGTGCCCTACCGCGGCCCGCTGGCCTCGGTCGCCCACCAGCTCGTGGGCGGTCTGCGGGCGTCGATGGGGTATGTCGGCTCGGCGAATGTGCCGGAGCTCAAGGAGAAGGGCCGCTTTGTGCGGATCACGGCGGCCGGACTCAAGGAGAGCCACCCGCACGACATCCAGATGACGACCGAGGCTCCGAACTACTCCGCTCGTCGTTAGCCCGTACGAAGTCGTCAGCCCGTACGAAGGGGCGGCGCAGGGGGCAGGGATACTGGGACGGCAGACCTGAAGAGCGAAAGGCACCCACGTGACTGAGATCGAGATCGGGCGCGGCAAGCGCGGCCGCAGGGCGTATGCGTTCGACGACATCGCCGTTGTGCCGAGTCGTCGTACCCGGGACCCGAAGGAGGTCTCGATTGCCTGGCAGATCGACGCTTACCGGTTCGAGCTGCCGTTCCTCGCCGCCCCGATGGACTCGGTGGTCTCGCCGAAGACCGCGATCCGCATCGGCGAGCTCGGCGGTCTGGGGGTGCTCAACCTCGAGGGGCTGTGGACCCGGTACGAGGACCCCGAGCCGCTGCTCGCGGAGATCGCCGAGCTGGACGAGGACGCCGCGACCCGGCGCATGCAGGAGATCTACGCCGCACCGATCAAGGAAGAGCTGATCGGGCAGCGGCTGAAGGAGGTGCGCGACTCGGGCGTGGTGACGGCCGCCGCGCTCTCCCCGCAGCGCACCGCGCAGTTCTCCAAGGCCGTGGTGGACGCCGGGGTCGACATCTTCGTGATCCGGGGCACCACGGTCTCGGCCGAGCATGTCTCCGGCGCCGCCGAGCCGCTGAATCTGAAGCAGTTCATCTATGAGCTGGACGTCCCGGTCATCGTGGGCGGCTGTGCCACCTACACCGCCGCGCTGCACCTGATGCGGACGGGCGCGGCCGGTGTGCTGGTCGGGTTCGGCGGCGGCGCCGCGCACACCACGCGCAATGTGCTGGGCATCCAGGTGCCGATGGCGACGGCCGTCGCCGATGTCGCCGCCGCCCGCCGGGACTACATGGACGAGTCCGGCGGCCGCTATGTGCATGTGATCGCCGATGGCGGCGTCGGCTGGAGCGGCGATCTGCCCAAGGCCATCGCCTGCGGTGCGGACGCGGTGATGGTGGGCTCGCCGCTGGCGCGGGCCACGGACGCGCCGGGCCGGGGCCACCACTGGGGCATGGAGGCCGTGCACGACGAGGTGCCGCGCGGCAAGCGGATGAACCTGGGCACGGTGGGCACCACGGAGGAGATCCTGCTGGGCCCCTCGCACACCCCCGACGGCTCGATGAACTTCTTCGGCGCGCTGCGCCGGGCGATGGCCACCACGGGCTACTCGGAGCTCAAGGAGTTCCAGCGGGTCGAGGTGACGGTCGCTCCGTCGCAGCACGACAAGCGCTGAGCGCGCAGCACAAACGGGTTGGGCCCCGACCGCGATGCGGTCGGGGCCCAACCCGTTTGGTGCGTTACCGGCGTCAGCGGTTGCCGAGGCGGTAGGCGGTGGAGACCGCCGCGACCGGGGACAGCGCGATGAAGAGGTAGGTCAGGAAGCCGGAGTCCTTCTTCCAGCCGTCGAAGAGGTCACCGAACTGGTCGAAGAAGAAGTCGTTCGCCGTCGGGAGATCGACGGTGCTCGGGGCGCCCGCCTTGTCGGCGTAGTTGCTGACGTAGTCGGCCGCGACCATCGCGTAGCCGTACAGCTCGCCGAAGAACACCGCCGCCAGTGCCAGAACCGCGCCGACCACCCACAGCGCCGGGTTGCGGCCGCCCAGCTTGGCGATGACGAAACCGACCAGCGCGCCGACCGCGACACCCGCATAGGCGAACTGGGTGACCTTCGGCTCCGCGCCGTCGGTGTCGGCCATGGCGCTCAGCAGGAAGGCGTAGAGCAGACCGCCGACGGCCGCGGCGACAACAGCGGCCAGGATGGCGAGGGCCGGGTTGCCCTGGCGGCCGACCGGCGGCGCCGGCGGCGGGAAGCCACCCGCGAACTGCGGCTGCTGCTGCGGGCCGCCGTACTGCGGCTGCGGCGGCTGGGCCGGGTAGCCGTAACCACCGGGCTGCTGGGGCGGCTGCGGCTGCTGAGGCTGCTGCCAGTTCTGGCTCATGGAGATCCCCCGGGGATGAAGGTGATAGTCCGCGCTCCGGGGATTTGTGCTGATGGGAGCGCGAACGAAGAGTTCGAGCCATAAAAGTAACAGCCGGGCATGACAATCAGACAAGTCGTGTCTGTCGTCCGTGACACGGCTGGGACCGGACGGAGACAACCTGTCCGCCCTTATGTGGATTTGATACCCGTCATTCTGTGACCTGTCGGGTTGTCAGATAACTCTCGGCTCCCGTCGCGACCTGGGGATCATGATCGAAAAGGTAGCAGTGGTCGGCCAGTACAGGGGTGCGACTGACATCAGTGCCGCCAGGAATCCGGCATAAGCAATAATGTCAACTTATGGCGCAGAACAAGACGTTCGCAGGACGCGATGTGGGCATCGACCTCGGCACGGCGAACACCCTGGTGTACGTACGGGGCAGGGGGGTTGTACTCAATGAGCCGTCGGTCGTCGCGGTCAGCACGACGGACGGCAGTGTGCTCGCGGTCGGCTCCGAGGCGAAGGAGACCATAGGGCGTACCCCCTCCAACATCGTCGCCGTCCGCCCGCTGCGGGACGGCGTCATCGCCGACTTCGAGATCGCCGAGCGGATGCTGCGGCACTTCATCAAGAAGGTCACCGGCAGCCGCCGGCTCGCCCGTCCCCGTGTCGTGGTGTGTGTGCCCTCCGGCATCACGGGTGTCGAGCGGCGCGCCGTCATGGAGGCCGCCTCGCAGGCCGGGGCGCGCCAAGTGCATCTGATCGAGGAGCCGATGGCGGCGGCGATCGGCGCGGGGCTGCCGGTGAGTGAGCCGACCGGCTCCATGGTGGTCGACATCGGCGGCGGCACGACGGAGGTGGCCGTGGTCTCGCTGGGCGGGATCGTCACCGCCCGCTCGGTGCGGATGGCGGGTGACGCGATGGACGCCGCGCTCACCGCCCATGTGAAGAAGCGGTACGCCTTGGCGATCGGGGAGCGGACCGCCGAGGAGATCAAGGTGAGCATCGGCTCCGCCGCCCCGGGCGGCGCCTGGTCCGCGCCCGGTGTCGGGACCTCAACCCGGCTTGCTGAGCGCAACGTGGAGGTGGTGTCGGCCGCTCGGGGCGGCGAGGGCCTTTCGCTCGACAAGGGCGACGACCCGGAGCGGACGCAGACGCTGCTGCCGCCGGACCGCTGCACCATCCGGGGCCGGGACCAGGTCACCGGGTTGCCGAAGGTGCTGGAGCTGACGGCGGACGAGGTGCGGCACGCGCTTGCCGAGCCGGTGGACAGCATCATCGCGGCGGTGCGGGCCACGCTGGACGAGACCCCGCCGGAGCTGGCGGGCGACATCATGGACCGGGGCATCGTGCTGACCGGGGGCGGGGCGCTGCTGCGCGGCCTCGACGCCCGACTCAGCAGCGAGCTGGACATCCCGGTGCTGGTGGCCGACGACCCGCTGGACTGTGTGGCCCTGGGCACCGGCCGGTGCGTCGAGGACTTCGCGTCGCTGCGGACGGTGCTCGACGCCCGGCCCGCAAGGCTGGCCACCGCGCGGGTCTGACGGCGCCACCGCGCCCGGGCGGTCCGGGTGGGGGTCTCCCGGGTGCGGTACGGGCCCGCCCGTGGTGGTGTGGTGACACCGCGTCCGTTCACGGGCGCGGTACGAACCGACGTCGAGGTGGCGGTAGTGGCACGCGACGGGACATGTGCGCGAGCGATCGCCGCGGCGGTCGTGGCCCTGAGCGCGGTCCTGGTCACGCTGGTCCTGCCGGTGGTGTCGGTGGAGCCCGCCGCGGCGGCCGCCGCGTCGTCGTACGGGTACCCGCGCGCCGCCCCGCCCGGTCGCGGTCACGGCCACCGGAGTTCGGATGCCGTGACCGTCCGGCTGGAGTCCCTGAGCCCTGCCGTGCTGCGGCGCCGGGACGACGTGCTCACGCTCGGCGGCACCGTGGTCAACGACTCGCGCCGCCGCATCAGCGGCGCCCGGGTGGCGGTGCGCGTCGGACGGGAGGCGCTCGGCACGCGCAGCGGCCTCGCCGTCGCGGCCGGGCGCACCGCCCTCACCCGCGCGGACGGCGAGGAGATCCCCGGCCGCGCCCAACGGCTCCCCTCCCTCGCCCCCGGCGCCACCCACGACTTCCGGCTGCGGGTGCCGGTGCCCGAGCTGGGGCCGGTCGGCGCGGGGGCGTACGGGCTGACGGTGGACGTGGCCCGCGAGGACGGGCCGGTCCTCGGGCTGGCCCGCACCTTTCTGCCCGGCTACCCGGACGGCACGGCGTTCGAGCCGCTGCGCACCACCGTCCTGTGGCCCGTCACCGGCACCCCGCGCATGGAGGCGCTGACCCTGCGCACCCCGGGCAGGGTGCGGCCGGTGTTCCGCGACGACGCGCTGGCCGCCGAGTTCGCCGAGGGCGGGCGGCTCCGCCAACTGGTCGAGACGGGCGGGCGGCTGCCGGTGACCTGGGTGGTGGACCCGGACCTGGTGGCGCAGGCACGGGCGATGGTGGACGGCTACCGGGTGGCCCGCACGCCCGGCTCCACCGATCCCCGGCACACCACCGAGGGCAGGGGCGGCCGGGCGGCGGCGGGCTGGCTGGCCGCGCTCAAGGGGGCGGTGCGCGGGCAGGACGTCGTCGCGCTGCCGTACGCGGACCCCGACCTGGCCTCCCTCGCGCGCGGCGGCCGCGGCGGCGACGCGCTGGCGGGGCTGCTGCGCCGGGCTTCCCGGGCGGGCAAGCAGGTGGTGGACCGGGAGCTGTCCACCGACTCCCGCGCCGATGTGGCCTGGCCGGCGGGCGGCGCGGTGGACGGCGGGATCGCCGGGTACGCGGAGCGGCTGGGCCTGGGCACGGTGCTGGCCACCGGCAGCACCGTCGCCGGGCTGCGCCGCTCCTCCGGCGCGCTGGTCACCGCGGGCGCCACGGACGACCGCGCGGTCGCCCTCGGCGAGCGGCTGACCGCCCTGACGTACGACTCGACCATCGCCTCGCTGCTGGCGCGGAACCGGCAAGGCGCTCCGCAAGCAGCCGCGGCCGGCGCGCCGCTCCGGCTGGGGCTGCGGCAGCGACTGCTCGCGGAGAGCCTGACGGCCGTGCGGGAGCTGCCGTACGCCCCGCGCGCCCTGGTGGTCGTTCCCCCGCGGCGGATGTCGGCCGGGGCGGTGCGGGCGCTGGCCGAGGCGGTGTCGGAGGGGCGGGACGCGGGCTGGCTGGAGCCGTCCCGGCTGGAGGTGGCGGTGCACGACCCGGAGCCGGGGCAGCTGCGGGAGCCCACGAGCTACCCGGTGGCGCTGCGCGCCTCCGAGCTGCCCGCCCGCTCGCTGGGGGCGGTCGCCCGGGACCTGGAGCGGCTGCGCGCCCTCTCCAAGGTGCTGTCCGATCCGGGGCGCACGACCGCCGCCGCGCATGCCGCGATGGCGCGCGCGGTCTCCATGAGCTGGCGCGGGGACCCGGCGGGGGCGCGCTCGTACCGGCGCGGGGTGAGCCGCTATCTGTCCGCCTCGATCGACTCGGTCCGGCTGGTGCCCAAGACGACGGTGACGGTCGCCGGGCAGTCCGCGATCATCCCGGTCACGGTCGACAACGGGCTCCAGCAGGACCTCACCGGCGTGGAGCTGCGGGTGGTCTCCAGCCGCCCGGAGCGGCTGGACACGGTGGACCGGGCGGTCGGGGTCCGGGCGTCGCGGGCGGTCAGCCGTACGGTGCGGGTCCGGGTGCGAGCCCACGCCAACGGGCCGGTACGGCTCACCGCCCGGCTCTACACCAGCTCCGACGGCAGGCCCTGGGGCCGGCCGATCACCTTCATGGCCGAGGTCCGTTCGGTGCCCTCGGGGGCGGTCGCGTTCGTGGTGGGTGGGGTGGGGCTGATGGTGCTGGCCGCGGCGGTACGGCTGCGCCGCGCGCGGGGGCGGGGTGGTGAGCCACCGGGCGCACGGGGGTGACGGGGTTTGCGGGCGCGACGGCTCAGAGCAGCCGCGGGCGCGACGGCTCAGAGCGGTCCCGGGGGGCGGGCCGACCGGCTCAGCGGTTGTGGGCGGGTTGGCTCAGAGCCGGTACGCCGCGCCCGCCGGGCTCGCGCCGCGCGTGTCCAGCAGCAGCTGCGCCTTCACGGCCAGGCCCTGGAGGTCGTAGCTGCGGTGGTGCTGAAGCAGCACGGTAAGATCGGCGTCGGCCACCGCCTCGTACAGCGCGTCCGCGCGCGGCACCGGCCGGCCGAGCACCCGCCAGCGCGCCACGAACGGATCGTGGAAGCTGACCTCGGCGCCCAGCTCCATCAGCCGTGAGGCGATCTCACGGGCGGGCGAGCCCTCCTGGTCGCCCACGTCGGGCTTGTAGCTCACCCCGAGCAGCAGGACGCGGGCGCCGCGCGCCGACTTCCCGTGCTCGTTGAGCAGGGCCGCGCAGCGCCGGGTGACATAGCCCGGCATGCGCCCGTTGACCTGCTGTGCCAGCTCCACCATGGCCAGGGGGCGGCCGGGGGCGCGCCCGGGGTACGGCGGGAGGTCCGCGGCGATCGGCACCCCGTGGCCGCCGACGCCCGGCCCCGGCCGGAAGGCCTGGAAGCCGAACGGCTTGGTCTCGGCACAGCGGATCACGTCCCACAGGTCTACGCCGAGGTCCTGGCAGAACACCGCCATCTCGTTGACCAGGGCGATGTTGACGTGCCGGTAGTTGGTCTCCAGGAGCTTGACGGTCTCGGCCTCGCGCGGGCCGCGGGCGCGTACGACCTTCTCGGTGAGGCGGCTGTAGAACGCGGCAGCCGCCTCCGTGCAGGCGGGGGTGAGCCCGCCGATGACCTTGGGGGTGTTGGCGTAGCCGTGGGTGCGGTTGCCGGGGTCGAGGCGGCCGGGGGAGTAGGCGAGGTGGAAGTCGCGCCCGGCCCGCAGCCCGGACCCGTCCTCCAGGATCGGCCGCAGGTATTCCTCGGTGGTGCCGGGGTACACGGCGGATTCGAGCACGACGGTGGTGTGCGGGCGCAGCTGCGCGGCCAGCGCGCGGGCGGCCTCGCCGACGGCCGACAGGGTGGCCGTCCGGTCCGTGCCCAGCGGGGTCGGGGCGCAGATCACGGCGGTGTGCACCCGGCCGAGCTCGGCGGGGTCGCTGGTGGTCCGGAAGCCCCCGGCGGTCATCCGGCGCAGCTCGGCGGCCGACAGGGCGCCGTTCCAGGCTCCGGAGGGCAGCCGGCCCGCGCGCAGGTCGGCGGCGGCGCGGGGGTCGGGATCGTAGCCGAGGGTGCGGACGCCGGCGGCGGTGGCGGCCTGGACGAGGGGGATGCCGAGGTGACCGAGTCCGATGACGGCGAGATCTGCGGGCATGACTTCGTGCCGTCCTTCCCGAGGCGATTTTCGGATGGCGCGAAATTGCGTGAATACAGACTAAGCGGAAATATGACTCGTATTCAGTATTGATGCGGGGTGTTGCGGCCGACGGGGTGTCGCGGCCATGGAGACCCGGAGTGGGCCCCGTACCGGCATGGCGCCCCGGGAGGAAACCCAGGAAAATCGTTCACGAACGTTGTGATCTCGATCACCGTCTCGATCACCGTCTCGATCACCACGGGAGGCAGCCGTGAGGACACCGACACTGGGGCCGGCCGAGCGCGGCGAGGCGCTGGCCCGGATGGCGGACCAGGAGCTGGACGTGCTGGTGGTGGGCGGCGGGGTGGTCGGGGCCGGCACCGCCCTGGACGCGGTCACCCGGGGCCTGGAGACCGGCCTGGTCGAGGCGCGGGACTGGGCGGCCGGCACCTCCAGCCGGTCCAGCAAGCTGATCCACGGGGGCCTGCGCTATCTGGAGATGCTGGACTTCGCCCTCGTACGGGAGGCGCTGAAGGAGCGCGGTCTGCTGCTTCAGCGGCTCGCCCCGCACCTGGTCAAGCCGGTGCCGTTTCTGTATCCGCTCAAGCACCACGTCTGGGAGCGGCTGTACGCGGGCAGCGGCGTGGCGCTGTACGACGGCATGTCGCTCTCCTCCGGGCATGGCCGCGGGCTGCCGGCGCACCGCCATCTGACCCGGCGGCGGGCCCTGCGGGTCGCGCCCTGCCTGCGGAAGGACGCCCTGGTCGGGGCGTTGCAGTACTACGACGCCCAGATGGACGACGCCCGCTTCGTCACCACGCTGGTGCGCACCGCCGCCTCGTACGGCGCCCATGTCGCCAACCGGGCGCGGGTGGTGGGCATCCTGCGGGAGGGAGAGCGCGTTGTCGGTGTCAGGGTGCACGATGTGGAAGCACCCTTCGGGAGGGAAGGCGCGGATTTCGAGGTCCGCGCCCGCCAGGTGGTGAACGCCACCGGGGTGTGGACGGACGAGACACAGGCGCTGATCGGGGAGCGGGGGCAGTTCCACGTACGCGCGTCCAAGGGTATCCACCTGGTCGTGCCCAAGGACCGGATCCACTCCACGACCGGGCTGATCCTGCGCACCGAGAAGAGCGTGCTGTTCGTGATCCCGTGGGGGAGGCACTGGATCATCGGCACCACCGACACCGACTGGGGCCTGGACAAGGCCCATCCGGCCGCCTCCAGCGCCGACATCGACTATCTGCTGCAGCATGTCAACGAGGTGCTGGCGGTGCCGCTCACCCGCGACGACGTCGAGGGCGTGTACGCCGGGCTGCGCCCGCTGCTGGCCGGCGAGTCGGACGCGACCAGCAAGCTCTCGCGCGAGCACACGGTCGCGCATGTGGCGCCGGGCCTGGTGGTGGTCGCGGGCGGCAAGTACACCACGTACCGGGTCATGGCCAAGGACGCGGTGGACGAGGCGGTGCACGGGCTCGACCAGCGGGTCGGCCCCTGCGTCACCGAGGATGTGCCGCTGGCGGGCGCCGTGGGCTACCAGGCGCTGTGGAACGGGCGGGTGCGCATCGCCCGGCGCGCCGGGCTGCATGTGGCCCGCGTCGAGCACCTGCTGAACCGCTACGGCTCGCTCACCGGGGAGGTCCTGGAGCTGATCGCCGAGGACCCCTCCCTGAGCGAACCGCTGGCCGGCGCCGACGACTATCTGCGCGCCGAGGTCGTCTACGCCGTGTCCCACGAGGGCGCCCGTCACCTGGACGACGTCCTGACCCGGCGCACCCGGATCTCGATCGAGACCTTCGACCGGGGCACGCGCTGCGCCCGGGAGGCCGCCGAGCTGATGGCGCCGGTGCTGGGCTGGGGGCAGGAGCAGATCGACAAGGAGGTCCGGCACTACGAGAAGCGGGTCGAGGCGGAGCGCGAGTCGCAGCGTCAGCCGGACGACCTGACGGCGGACGCGGCCCGGCTGGGGGCGCCGGACATCGTCCCGCTCTGAGCCACGCTCCGAGGCTCAGGCAGTGTGAGGCGTCACGTCCGGCAGAACTCGGCCTTGAGGAGGGCCCGCTCCGCCGCGGCGGCCGGGCGCGCCTCGGTGTTGAGGCGGTAGGCCAGCACACGGCGGCCGTCGGGCGTGGCGACGACCTGGGCGTATGAACCGTTGATCTGGCCGTTGTGGCCCCACAGCGTCACGCCGCAGGACAGCCGTACGGGGAACAGGCCCATGCCGTACCGCCCGTCGGAGGCGGTCGTGTCGCGCATCCGCCGCAGCGCCGCGGGCGGCAGCAGGCCGCCGCGCAGCAGCGCGCCGAAGAAGCGGGCCAGGTCGTCGAGGGTGGAGATCGCCTCGCCCGCGGCGCCCGCCGCGGACGGGTCGAGGACGGTGACGTCGCGCGGGGTGCCGGTGCCGGTGCCGGTGATGGGGGCGTAGCCGCGGCCGTGCGGGGTGGGGAGGGTGCCGCGGGCGCCCGGGAAGGACGTGCCGCGCAGGCCGAGGGGGCCGAGCACGCGGCGCTCGGTCTCGGCGGCGTAGGGGCGGCCGGTGACGCGCTGGACGACCAGGCCCAGCAGGACGTAGTTGGTGTTGGAGTAGTGCCACGCGGCGCCCGGGGCGAACCGCGGGCGGTGGGCGACGGCGGTGCGTACGAGCTGCCGGGGCGTCAGCGGGGCGGCGGTCGGCGGGCGGGACAGCCGGCGGGCCACGCGCTGGTCGGCGGCGAAGTCGAACAGGCCGCTGGTGTGGGTGAGGAGCTGCCGGAGCGTGATCTTCCGGCCGTCGTTGCCCCGGCCCCGCACCAGTCCGGGAAGATGCTCCTCGACCGTGTCGTCCAGGCCGAGCCTCCGCTCGTCGGCCAGTTGGAGGACGACCGTGGCGATCAAGGTCTTGGTGATGCTGCCCGCACGGAAGCGGTCGTTCCGATGGATGCGCCGCCCGGTGCGCAGATCCGCGAGCCCGGCCGACGCGAAGCGGGTCCCGTCGCCGTCCCGGGCCAGCGCGGCGGCGCCCGGGGCACTGCCCTCGGCCGCCAGCCGCCGTACGGCCGCGCGCAGGGCGGCCTCCGTATGCCGCCCGTCGGCCTGCCGGGTCGCCGCGGCGCCGGTGCCGGGGCCGGTGTCGGCACCGGCGCCGAGGGTGCGGGCCGCGCCGCGGTCCGCCGGGCCCGGTCCGCCGCAGCCGGGGACGGCGGCGGACAGGACCGCGGCCAGCGCGAGCGCCGCGGCCCGCGTGCGGCCCCGTCTGGTCCGCTCCGGGGCGCGGATCGGCATGTCGAGAACCCTTTCATCGGGTTTTCATCGGCTGCGAACCCCCAGATGTTCGCAGGTGTGGCCACGGCCACCACGCCGGGCCCCCGACCCCGGACTTCCGTTGGTCCGCGGATGAGAGACAATGGGGGCTCTTCCAGGGTGGGTTCAGGGCGGGTTGATTTGCAGAGGGGACGCATGTCGGAGGCGGAGCGGACGCAGGGCTCGACCGGACGCCTCCTCGCCGGGCGGTACCGGCTCGGGGAAGTGCTGGGCCAGGGCGGGATGGGCACGGTCTGGCGGGCGAGTGACGAAACGTTGGGCCGTACCGTCGCGGTCAAGGAACTGCGCTTCCCGTCGAGTGTCGACGAGGACGAGAAGCGACGGCTCATCACCCGGACGCTGCGCGAGGCGAAGGCGATCGCCCGCATCCGCAGCAACGGCGCCGTCACGGTCTACGACGTGGTCGACGAGGACGACCGCCCCTGGATCGTCATGGAGCTGATCGAGGGCCGCTCGCTCGCGGACGTCGTCCGGGACGACGGCGCGCTCACCCCCCGCCGCGCCGCCGAGGTGGGGCTCGCCGTCCTCGATGTGCTGCGCGCCGCGCACCAGGCGGGCATCCTGCACCGCGATGTGAAGCCCTCCAACGTCCTCATCGCCGACGACGGCCGCGTCGTGCTCACCGACTTCGGCATCGCGCAGGTCGAGGGCGACCCCTCGGTCACCTCGACCGGCATGCTCGTGGGCGCGCCCTCCTACATCTCGCCCGAGCGCGCCCGCGGCCACAAGCCCGGGCCGCCGGCCGACCTGTGGTCGCTGGGCGGCCTGCTGTACGCGTCGGTGGAGGGAGTGCCTCCGTACGACAAGGCCACCGCCATCGCGACGCTCACCGCCGTGATGACCGAGCCCGTCGACCCGCCGAAGAACGCGGGCGTGCTGGAGGAGGTCATCTACGGCCTGCTCAACAAGGACCCCGAGCGGCGGCTCGACGACGAGGGCGCGCGGGCGCTGCTGAACCAGGCGCTGGACGCCCCCGACGAGGGGCGGTCGAAGGCCGCGGCCGCCAATGCCACCCGCACCATGTCCCTGCCGCCCGCCCCGCCCGAGGACGCCCCGGCGTCCGACGCCGCCTCGGAGCGGGTGCGGGGCGCGCTGCGCTCCGTGCGGAAGGCCTCGGCGGCCTCGGCCGCCGCCGGATCGGGTGACGCGGGGGACTCCGCCGCGTCCACCGCGAAGAAGTCCACGTCCGCGGACGGCAAGCCCGCGAAGACCGCGAAGCCCGCCAAGGCCGCGAAGGCCGCGAAGGCCAAGCCGGCGGCCGCCGGCGGTTCCGAGGTCCCGCCCGCCCCGCAGCCGCCCCGCGCCCCGCTGACGGACGTGGTGTCCAGGCGCACGCTGGTGATCATCGCGGTGGTCGTGGTGCTCGCGATCGTCGGCACGGTGCTCGCCATCGTGCTGAGCGACGACGGCAGCGACTCCCAGGGCAAGTCAGGTGACCGTACGACGGCTTCGGCCGGCGCGGACGGCGGCGACACCAAGGACGAGAAGAGCGCCGGCAACCAGTCCGACAAGTCGTCCAGCCAGTCCCCGGACGCACAGCCGTCCACGGGGAAGCCCACGGACGACGACACCAAGGGCGGGTCCGGCGGCTCGGACGACGACGAGGACGGCAACAAGGGCAAGGGCAAGGGCAAGGACGGCGACGGGGGCGGCGGCAAGGGCTCGGCGCCGGACGGATACGAGACGGTCAAGAGCTCCGACTTCCCGTTCACCATGGCGATGCCCAAGGGATGGCAGGTCCACTCGGGGAAGTACCCCGGCAGCCGTATCTACTACGGAGGATCCGACATCCCGCGGATCCAGGTCGACTTCACCGACTCCCCGAAGGCGGACGCTGCGGCGGAGTGGCGCAAGAGCGAGCCCAACGTGAGCAGGACCACCCCCCGCTACAAGCTGATCGGCATCGAGTCGGTCAGCTGGCACGGCTACCCCACGGTCGCCGACTGGCAGTTCGAGCGCGACCAGAGCGGGAAGCGGGTCCGGGTGCTCAACCGCGGCTTCAGGGCGGACAGCAGCCATGGCTTCGCCATAATGATCACTTGCGAGAAGAGCAAGTGGGACGAGAAGGAGTGCAAGACGCTCCGCGAGACCGCGTTCGACACCTTCGACATCACGGACTGAACACTCCGGTCGGCATGGGGCGCCCCCGGCACGTATCGTGAGAGGCCGTGGACCGTGCGCAGCGGCAACGACGGGCAAAACGCCCCTGATTGACGGTTTCGCGCGGTGCGGATGAGGGTGTGGATCGCGCGCTCGGGGAGGCTTCGTGGACGAATACGCGGGTCGGGTTCTCGCCGACCGCTATCGCCTGCCCCTGCCGCCCGCCGATGAGTACGAACTCGTCGAGACCCGCGCCTTCGACACCTACAGCGGACAGGAAGTCCACCTCAGGCAGATACCGCTGCCGGAGACCGTCGACGCGGAGGTCGTCGGCGCCGACGAGCACTACGCGTACGCGGGGGCCCCGGGGCGCGCACACGGCGCGACCGGCATGGGCCGCGGCGCCCGCGGCGGCGTCGCCGACCCGGCGGTGCGCCGCGCCATCGAGGCCGCGACGGCCGCCGCGCAGGTGCCCGACCACCCCCGGCTCGACCAGGTCTTCCATGTCTTCGCGGAGGCCGGGAGCCTGTGGATCGTCAGCGAACTGGTCGCGGGCCGCCCGCTGGCCGCGCTGCTCGCGGAGCGGACGCTGTCCCCGTACCGGGCCGCCGAGCTCGCCCATGACATCCTCACCGCGCTGCGCGCCCTGCACGCCGACGGCTGGATCCACCGCAACATCACCGCCCGGACCGTCCTGGTCTGCGACGACGGGCGCGCCATGCTCACCGGGCTGGCGGCGGGCGCCGCGGAGGAGGCCCTGTGCGGCTACGACCCGGTGCCCCGGCCGCCGACCGATGCGGCCTCGGCCGACGCGACCTCGGTCGAGGCGGCCGACGCCGACGGCGGTGAGGCAGGGGGCCCGGCCGTCGACGAGCCCGCCGCCCGCCAGGCGCCGCCGCTGTACCGCGACCAGGGCGCGGCGGGAGGCTTCCCGGGGCCGCGCGATCCGGGTGTGCGGGGCGTGACGGTTGCGCCGAGCGCTTCGGGTACGGAGTTTCCCGGGCCGCGCGGCGCGCTCGAACAGCCCCCCGCGGGCTCCGGGTTGCCGCTGCCCCCCGGCTCGGAGTGGCGGCCCGCCGAGCGCGTCGAAGACGGGCGAACGGACGGGCCGAACGGCCCGGACAGCCCGAACAGCACGCATGGTGCGGGGCCGGTTGTGCCGGGAGCGCGGCCGGGCGAACCGGCCCTCGGCGGCGGTCCATCCGCCCCGGCGGGCGGCGACCCGCAGGGCGGCGCCGCCGGGCGCGCCGTGCGGGCCGGCGCGATCGCCGCCTACACGGCGGGCGCCCGTGCCGCCGCCCGGGCGCACGTCGAGGGCCCCGCGCCCCGTGGCGCCCACCCCGGCGCGCCCGACGGCGCGAGCGGCCCCGCCGCTGAGCGCGCGGAAGGCGCCCCGCGCCCCGCGACCGATGCCAACGGCTCGGCCCCGGGCAGCGCGACGGCCCAGGACCCGTACGCCGAACGGAACTCGCACGGGGCCCTGGCGCCGCATGCCGGCCCGAGCGGGCAGGTCGAGCGGAGGCCGCACCCGACCCGGGCGCTGTATATCGACCCGGGCCGACCCGCCGCCCCTACGGGCGACCAGGCCCCGAACAGGTCTGCCAACCCCGACCTCAACCCCCCTCACGCCAGGCCGGCGGGGCCCGCGGGGGGCGGCGTGGGCTCATGGGACGACGAGGCGGCGGGTGCTCACGGGGCGCGGCGCGGTCCCGCGAGCGCGCTGGCCGTCGAGCGGGCGCGGCAGGCGCGGATCGTCGTGGTCGGGGCCGTCACCGAGCGGTGGGCCCCCGAACAGGCGGTTCCGGTGCACGAGAACTGGCGGCTGGCGCCCCCTGTCGGCCCGGCCGCCGACCTGTGGGCGGTCGGTGTGCTGCTCTTCCGCGCCGTACAGGGACACGCCCCGTACCCGGAGGAGAGCGCCGCCGAGCTGGTGCAGCTGGTGTGCTCCGAGGCGCCCGCGTACGCGGAGGAGTGCGGCCCGCTGCGCCCGGTCGTGGAGTCGCTGCTGCGCCAGGACCCCACCGAGCGCCCGGACTTCGAGGAGCTGCGCGGCTGGCTGCGGTCCCTGATCCGCTCGGCGCCGGAGCCGGACGTGGGCAGCAGCACGGTCACGGTGCCGTCGGCAGGGCCGGGCGGGGCGTCCGACCCCCGGCGGCTGCCGATCGTGCGCCGCCGCGGCTGGCTGGTGCGCAGGGGCCGGGCGGGCGCGCCGGTGGCCGCGCACGGGCGGCACAAGCGGGGCAAGCAGGCCGGTGAGCGCCGCCCGCGCAGGCTGGGGCGGGTGCTGCTCTTGCTGATACTGCTGGCTCTGGCGGCCGCGGTGCTCTACGCGATGATGTTTATGCCGAAGGCCGACGAGAAGAACGGCCAGGGCCGTACGGGCACGGCGGGCTCGCAGAGCGATGTGCCCAGCGCCTCGCGGGAGCCGTCCCCGGACCAGTCGGCCGGGGCGGGGGGCGGGGCCGGTTCGGGCACCTCCTCGCCGGACGATCAGCCGCAGTCGACGCCGCCCGCGGGCCTTGCGAAGGGCTTCGCCGTCCGCAAGGACCCGAAGGGCTTCAAGGTCGCGGTGTACGAGACCTGGACCCGGCGCGGCGAGAACCCCCGCGGCCAGATCCGCTATGTCGGCGGCGACTTCGAGCTGGTGGTGGTGGCCGGGCGGGACAGGGAGTCCGAGTTCGGCGCCGACCCCATGGCGTACCAGCAGAACAGGGAGCCCGAGCTGGCCGCCTTCCGCTCCTCCTCCTGGTCCTCGTCCTCCGGGCTGCGCCGGATCGACGTGGGGCAGACGGCGATGGCCGAGGGGGAGTTCAGCTGGCGGGACAGCAGCGGCCGGGATGTGTACGCGCGCAACCTGGTGATGCTCATCGACGGCCGGTACCACGTCGTCCTGGTCATCGGCCCGGCCGACGAGCGCCGCGAGGTCGCCCGCTACTACGAGCAGGCGACGGCGACGTACAGCACCACGACCGGCTGACCCCGCCACCTGGCCGGCCTTCTAGCCGAACCGCTCCCGCAGCTTGTACTTGAGCACCTTGCGGAGCGTGTCGTTGCGCGGCAGCGCGTCGACCACTTCGAGGCGCTCGGGCAGCTTGTGCGGGGACAGCCCTTGGGCACGCAGATACGAGACCGCGCCCTCAAGGGTGAGCGGTTCCGCGTCGGCGGGCTGTTCGACGACCGCGCACACCAGCTCGCCGCGGACCGCGTCCGGCAGCCCGATCACCGCCACGTCGCCGATCCCGGGGTGCTGGTAGAGCAGTTGCTCGACCTCTTTGGCGGAGATGTTCTCGCCCTTGCGGATGATGACGTCCTTGGCGCGGCCGGTGAGGACGAGATGTCCCTCCTCGGTGAGGTGCCCGAGGTCTCCGGTGATGAGGAAGCCGTCGGCGTCGAACGCCTCACGGGTCTGGGCCTCGTCCAGATATCCGGCGCAGACGGCCTCGCCGCGCAGCCGCACCTCACCGTCCGCCCCTATGGGCAGCGTTTTTCCGTCCCCGTCCACGATGCGGATCTCCATGTCCGCGGGCGGCCGTCCTTCGGTGGTCGCGAGGTGGTGCGGGGTGTCGTCCGGCGCGCCCATGGTGATCATCGGGACTTCGGTCATGCCGTAGCCGTGGGTGAGCTGGCAGCCCAGCTCGCGGACGACCTCGTGGTACAGCTCGGGCGGTTTGGGGGCGCCGCCGCCGGCCAGCAGCCGCAGGGTGGGGATGAGCTTGTGGGCGGGGTCCTTGCGCTGTTCGGCCAGGAACATCGAGTAGAAGGCGGTGCTGCCGCCCGCGACCGTGACCTTGTGCCGCCGGTAGGCGGCGAGCGAGCCGGGCAGCGCGAAGTGCTCGAACAGCACGGCAGGGAAGCCGTACAGCAGCAGCATCACGGTGTAGTCGGGCCCGGCCACATGGGCGTACGGAAAGGCCATGGAGCCGATGTCGTCCGGGCGCAGCCGCAGCGCGTGGGCCAGGCAGGCGCCGGCGGCGATGAGGCTGCGGTCGGTGTGCAGCACGCCCTTGGGCTCGGAGGTGGTGCCGGAGGTCCAGTAGATCCAGCGGACGGCGGTCCCGTCGGCGGGCGGCGGGGGCAGTGGCACGGCGAGCGGGTCGGCCTCGGGGAGGGTGTCGTACGTCTCGAAGACCCGGGGTGGTTCGGGCAGCCGCGCGGCGAGGCGGTGGGCCATCGCGGTGTGGTCGAAGCCGCGCCAGTGACCGGGGACGGCGAGGAAGCGGGCGCCGGAGGCGCGCAGCGCGAAGCCGACCTCCCGGTCGCGGTAGAAGGGGATGAGCGGGGTCTGTACGGCGCCGAGCCGGGCCAGGGCGAGGGCCAGGACGACCGTTTCGATGCGGGTGGGCAGCTGCCAGGCGACGCGGTCGCCGGGGCGCACGCCCATGTCGTACAGCCCGGCCGCGGTGCGTTCCGCGCGGGTGCGCAGCGCGCGGAAGGTCATCCGCCGGTCGTCGCGGGCGGAGGCGGCGGCCTGGAGCAGCGCGGGGGCGTCGGGGGTGAGCGCGGCGCGCCGCTCGACCAGCTCCCACAGCGTCGCCGATGTGCCGAGTGCCTGCGCGGTGTCGGTCATACGGACCTCCAACTGACGGCTAGTCAGATTGTGCGGGAAGCGTAGAGCCCGGCGCCTTGTCGGTCCAGAGTCCGCGGGGCTAGCCTTGTGATTTATCTGACGAAGCGTCAGATCTGCCCGGCGAGGGGACGGGGATGGACCTCGACTACACGGAGCCGGAGGAGGAGTTCCGGCGGCGGCTGCGCGCTTGGCTGGCGGACGTCCTGCCGAAGCTGCCGGACCCGCCGGACCCGGCCGACTGGCCCGGCCGCCGCGTCTACGACTGCGGCTGGCAGCGCATGCTGTACGACGCGGGCTACGCCGGGCTGCACTGGCCCGAGGACGCCGGCGGCCAGGGGGCGACCCCGACTCAGCATCTGATCTTCCTGGAGGAGACCGAACGGGCCGGAGCGCCCTATGTGGGCGCCAATTTCGTCGGGCTGCTGCACGCGGGCCCCACCATCGCCGCCGAGGGCGACCCGGGGCAGCGGGCGCGCTGGCTGCCGCCGATCCTGCGCGGGGACGAGGTCTGGTGTCAGGGCTTCTCGGAGCCGGAGGCCGGATCCGACCTGGCCTCGCTGCGCACCAGGGCGGCGCGGGACGGTGACTCCTATGTCGTTACCGGCAGCAAGATCTGGACCTCGCACGCCGAGGTCGCCGACTGGTGCGAGCTGCTGGTCCGCACCGCACCTGTCGGCGACGAGGCGCCCAAACATCGCGGGATCTCCTGGCTGGCGATGCCGATGGACGCGCCGGGGGTCACCGTGCGGCCGCTGCGCACGCTCGCCGGGACCGCGGAGTTCGCCGAGGTGTTCCTGGACGAGGTGCGGGTGCCGGTCGCCAACCGGATCGGGGCGGAGAACGACGGCTGGCGCGTGACGATGGTGACCCTCTCCTTCGAGCGCGGCACGGCGTTCGTGGGGGAGGTGGTCGCCTGCCGCCGGGTGCTGGAGGCCCTGGCGCGCGAAGCGAGGGCCAACGGGCGGTGGGACGACCCGGTGCTGCGGCGCAGGCTGGGGCGGCTGGCGGCCGAGTTCGCCGCGCTGTGGCGGCTCACCCAGTGGAACGTGAGCGAGGCGCAGCGCACCGGCGGGGTGCCCGGGACCGGCGGCTCCGTCTTCAAGCTGCGCTACTCGCAGGTGCGGCAGGAGCTTTACGACGCGGCCGCCGAGGTGCTGGGGGCCGGGGCGCTGGACGCCGGGCACGCGTGGGTGGCGGACCGGCTGTCGTCGCTCTCGTACACCATCGCGGCGGGCACCTCCCAGATCCAGCACAACATCGTCGCCGAGCGCATCCTCGGCCTGCCGAAGGGACGGTGAGTCGGCCGTGGACTTCCGGCTCACGGACGACCAGCGGGCGCTGCGGGCGGGCGTCCGCGAGCTGCTGGAAGGGCGGTTTCCGCGGGAGCGGCTGCGGGCGGTGGTGGACGGCGGCGAGCCCGCGGTGGACCGGGCGCTGTGGCGGGAGCTGGGCGGGGCCGGGTTCTTCGCGCTGCGGTTGGCGGAGGCGGACGGCGGGGTGGGGCTCAGCCTGCCGGAGGCGGCGCTGGTCTTCGAGGAGGCGGGCCGGGCGCTGCTGCCGGGGCCGCTGGTCGCCACGCATCTGGCGGCCGCGGTGGTGGAGGGGGCGGCCGAGGGCCGGGCCGTGGTCACGGCGCTGGACGCGGCGCGGGGCGCTGAGCCTGGCGCGGCGGGGCCCCTGGTCGAGCACTTGGCGTCGGCGGATGCCGTGTTGGTGATCGGCGACGACGAGGGCGACCGGCGCGTCGGCGTTCTGCCCGCGGCCGGACTTGCGCGCTCCGCGCGGCCGATACGGTCCGTGGACCCGGCGACGCCGCTGCACCGCCTGGACCGCCTGCACCGCCTGGATCCGGGAGGCTGTTCCGGGGGCGGGCCGCCGACCGCGGCCGCCCGGCTCAGGCGTGAGGCGGTGCTGCTGACCGCCGCCCTCCAGCTCGGCAGCGCGGCCCGTACGGTCGAGATGGCCGTACGCCACGCCGGGGAGCGCTTCCAGTTCGGCCGGGCGATCGGCACCTTCCAGGCCGTACAGCATCTGTGCGCCGGGATGCTGGTGCGCGCGGAAACAGCCAGAAGCATGGTTTACGCCGCAGCCGTCACAGAAGACGCGGATGATGTGGCCGCCGCCAAGCTGCTGGCCGACGAGGCCGCCGTCCGTAACGCGCGGGACTGTCTCCAGGTCCACGGCGGGATGGGCTTCACCTGGGAGGCCGATGTGCATCTGCATCTCAAGCGGGCCTGGGTCAGGGCCGGGCAGTGGCAGACGGCCGCCGAGGCCGAGGAGGGGCTCGCGGCCGGGCTGTTGCGCCCCCGTGTATGAGGTTTGTGACCCGACTTCGTGGAAACGCCTGAATTGTTCAGGTGTCGTGATTGCTGGGGAAATCCCCAGGGTCTTCGAGGTGACCGAGCGTTGATACCGGGTTGTTTCCTAGGTGTGACTCGTCACAGGGCGGAGTCGGGCCCGCCCTCGGGTACTCTCCGTTGCGTGCGAGCGGATTTGGGGTGCAGCGATCCCGGCGTGGCCCGTGGGGCGACTCCGGGCACGCCAATGTGCCCCGCTCGCGCGGGGTGCACCCAATCGGCGCCCCGGTGTTCGACTCCCCGCGGCGCGCGTCGCACAGTATGCCGCACGCATACTCCTTGGCGCTGGAATATGACCGAAGCGCTTGTTGGGGTGACTGTACGTCAACCATGCTGTCTCGCAAGGGGGTACCTCCCGGCGGTAGCCGGGAGGGGGCACCTCCCAGCGGTAGCTGGGGGAGAGTCACGTTCCGTGACCTCTTGGAGGTACGAGGCGATGTGTCCGCCAGTTCGGATGGTGTGAGCGGTGCAGGTGCTTCAGATGCAGATGGAGGTCAGGCCCGACCCCGCGGAGGTGAGCCGGGCCCGTAGGTGGGCGCGCTCACGGCTCGCCGGGTCCGGGATAGGGGTGGACGAGCCGCTCGCCGAGACGCTGATCCTGCTGATTTCGGAACTCGTGACCAACGCCGTGGTGCACACGGGCTGTCCGGCGGTGCTGCGCATGCTCTTCCCCGCGCAGGGCGACGGCGGCGGGCCCGGCGCGGGCGGCCTCGACGGGCCGGGGCCGGGCTCCGGCACGGTCCGGGTCGAGGTCGCCGACTCCAGCGGCCGGGGGCCGCGGCGGCGGTGCGCGGACGAGGGCGCCACCAACGGGCGCGGTCTGGAGCTGGTCGACGGTCTGGCGGACCGGTGGGGCTGGCATCCGGAGGGCGCGGGCAAGCGCATCTGGTGCGAGGTGGACCGGGGCGTCCGTGGGGGCCATGGGGCGCCCGGAACTCATGAGGAGCCGGTCCTGATGGGGCGTGCGGGTCCTCATGCGCCATCACAAATCGGGCGTAGTCGGCAAAGTCCAGACCAGGTGTTGACGTGATGTGGCGGTGTGATCACTCTAGGATCGGCGATTCGTTGCGAGGGGACGTCGAGGGCTCTGAGTTCCCTGTGGGCCGTGTGCTCATGGGGTGGTTCCTTGGCGAGTGCGGGTCGCTGCCCGGCGCGTGACAGGGCATCTGCGCCGGAGCCGGGCGGCGGTGCGCGATGCCGTGCTCGGGGTGCGCATGAGCGCGCCGCCGCCCGACAGACCCGCCCTCGCCTCGCGGGGCCGCGCCTCGCGAGGCTATAGGACCGCCACGGGTGCGACGGGGCTGCCCGCCCCGCCGACGAACGGCTCGGGCATGGCCGACAGCAGAAATGCGTAGCGCCCCTCCTCGGCGCAGGCCTCCGACAGCTCCTCCAGATTCCAGTTCTGGCCCTGCTGCATGCCCATTTCGACGAGATCGAGCGCGTGGACCGGCATCCACAGGTTCTCTATCTCCGGGGGGAAGATCTCGAAGGTGAGGGTGTCGTTGGCGACCGCGGCCACGTCCCGGGCGTGGAACCACTCGGGGGCGCGGAGGGACAGGCCGGGTGACGGAAAGGCGTACGCCTCCTTCTCGCCCGCGAGATAGCGCTGGATCTGGCCGGTGCGCACCAGGGCGATATCACCGGGTCGGACAGTGGTCTTCGCCAACTCCTCCGCGGCCTCCAGGTCCTCGGGGGTGACGGCATGCCCCTCGGGCAGCCGGTCGAACCCTCGGGCGCGGGCGACATCGAGGAGCACCCCGCGCGAGACGATGTGGCGCGCCTTCTCGATGCCGCTGAAGGCGGCGCGGCCGTGGGCGGTGACGGAGGCGGCGGGGCGGCCGTTGTAGATCCGGCCCGAGTGCGAGACATGGGTCAGCCCGTCCCAGTGGGTGCCCGCCTGTAGGCCCATCGTCACGGCGTCGTCGCTGGTGGCCACGGTGTCCGGGCCGAAGATCTCCAGGTTGACGGCGACCATGGTGTGCAGGGGGTTGACCCGGCCCGGGATCACTCCGGTCTGCACCCCGTCCTGCTGGAGCGGCAGCGCGAGCGGGACGCGGCGGCCGCTGCGTATGTCCGCCGCGGCGCCCCTGACCACCTCGTCGGTGATCAGGTTGAGCGTGCCGATCTCGTCCGCCTCGCCCCAGCGGCCCCAGTTGTTGACGCGCCTGGCGATGTCGTGGAATTCGGGCGGCAGGGCCATGGAACCTCCTCGGTTCGGCTTCCTGGCGGCTTCCCGGCGGGTTTCCGCTCGGGGGCTTGTACTCGCGCCGCGTCTGCTCAAAAATCTAACGGACCGTCAGATACTGCGGGAGGGGACGCGACGTGGGCAACTTCTTGGGCGGCAAGGTGGTCGCCGTCACCGGGGCCGGGCGGGGCATCGGCCGGGCCGTGGCACTGGCCTGCGCGGCCGAGGGAGCCCAGGTCGTCGTCAACGACTACGGGGTGTCGATCGAGGGCGGCGAACCCAGCAGCGAGGTCGCCGAGGCCGCGGTCAAGGAGATCGAGGCGGCGGGCGGAACGGCGGTAGCCGTCGCCGACGACGTCTCGACCATGGCGGGCGGGCAGCGGATCGTGGACACCGCGCTCGAACGCTACGGGCGGCTCGACGGCGTGGTGTGCATCGCCGGGATCCTGCGCGAGCGGATGCTCTTCAACATGACCGAGGAGGAGTGGGACCCGGTCGTCGCCACCCACCTCAAGGGCACCTTCACGGTCTTCCGCGCGGCCTCCGCGGTGATGCGCAAACAGGGCTCCGGGACCCTGATCGGCTTCACCAGCGGCAACCACCAGGGCAGCGTCGCGCAGGCCAACTACGCCTCCGCCAAGGGCGGGATCATCTCCCTGGTGCGCAGCGCAGCGCTCGGCCTCCACAAGTACGGGGTGACCGCCAACTGCGTGGCCCCGGTCGCCCGGACGCGCATGTCCGCCAATGTGCCCATGGAGCTCAAGGAGATCGGCGAGCCGGAGGACGTGGCGGCCCTGGTGGTCTATCTGCTGAGCGACCGTGCCAGGGAAGAGAAGATCACCGGGCAGGTCTACACGATCGCCGGACCCAAGATCGCGGTCTGGGCCCAGCCACGGGAGTTGCGCGCGGGATACGCCGAAGGCGCCTGGACCCCGGAGAAGATCGCCGACTTCCTCCCGGGCACGGTCGGCACCGACCCCATGCCGATGCTCGCGCGGCTCGACGCCATGGCCAAGGCGGCGGCCGCGGGACAACGCCCCAACGCGTGACCCGACCCCGCGGCCACGCGGGACGGGAGACGGGAGGAGCCGTGGACTTCGCTTTCGGACCGGAGGACGAACGCTTTCGCACCCGGGCCCGCGACTGGCTGGACGAGCACTTCACCGGCGCGCACACCGGTCTCGGCGGACAGCCGCGGCCCGGCGTCGGCCACGGTGGGGAGGGAGCGCACCGCGCCTGGGAGCGGGAGGTCGGCGCCGGCGGCTGGATCGGGCTCGGCTGGGACCGGACCCACGGCACCTACGGCAACCGGCCCGCCACCCTCACCGAGCAGGTCGTCTGGGCCGAGGAGTACGCCCGCGCCGGGGCCCCCGCCCGGCTCGGCCACATCGGCGAGAACCTCCTCGCCCCCACCCTGCTCGCCTACGGCGACGACGCCCAGCGCGCCCGCTTTCTGCCGCCCGTCGCACGCGGCGAGGAGCTGTGGTGCCAGGGCTACAGCGAGCCCGACGCGGGATCGGACCTCGCCGGGGTGCGGACCCGCGCCGTCCGCGACCCGGGCGACGGCACCTACCGCGTCACCGGGCAGAAGATCTGGACCTCCCTCGCCCGCGAAGCCGACTGGTGCTTCGTCCTGGCGCGCACCGAGGAAGGCTCACGGCGCCACCACGGTCTCTCCTTTCTTCTGGTGCCGATGGACCAGCCCGGACGGGTCGAGGTGCGCCCGATCCGGCAGCTGACCGGCGACGCCGAGTTCAACGAGGTCTTCTTCGAGGGCGCGGTGGCGCGCGCGGAACACCTCGTCGGCGGCGCCGGCCACGGCTGGCGCGTGGCCATGGGACTGCTCGCCCTGGAGCGCGGCGTCTCCACCCTCGCCCAGCAGATCGGCTTCGCCCAGGAGCTCGACCGGGTGGTGCGGATGGGCTTACGCACCGGCGCCGCCGCCGACCCCGTGCTGCGCGACCGTCTCATCGCGCAGTGGGCCGAGCTGAAGACCATGCGCTGGAACGCGCTGCGGACCCTGGGCTCGGCACAGGGCCCCGGCGCGCCCAGCGTCGCCAAGCTGCTGTGGGGCGGCTGGCACCAGCGGCTCGGCGAGCTGGCCGTCCGGGTGCGGGGCGCCGCGGCCGCGCTCGGCCCCGAGCCATGGAGCGCCGAGCGGCCGTATGAACTCGACGACGCACAGCACCTCTTTCTCTTCTCCCGGGCCGACACGATCTACGGCGGCTCGGACGAGATCCAGCGGAACATCATCGCCGAGCGCGTTCTCAACCTCCCTAAGGACTCACGCGGATGAAGACGGACGGGCCGAAGACGGACGGGTTGACGACGGACGAGGCGGACGGGCGGGCGGTGTACGGGCACTGGATCGGCGGCGGCCCACGGCGGCCCGGGCAGGGGCACTACCCGGTCATCAACCCCGCCACCGAGCGGACCGTCGGCCATGCCCCAGAGGCCGACGCGGCCGACGTGGACGCCGCCGTGAGCGCGGCACGGGACGCCTACGAGGGGTGGGCGCGCACCGCCCCCCGTGAGCGCGCCGCCGTGCTCGACCGCGCCGCCGACCTGATCGCCGAGCACGCCCGGGACCTGGCCCCGCTCGCCCAGGCGGAGACGGGCGCGACGATGCGCGTCGCCAAGGCGATGCAGGTGCCCCCGGCGGCCGACCGCTTCCGCCGGTATGCGCGGGGCGCCCTCGAACCGGACACGGTCCCGCTCGCGCCCGTGCCCGTGGCCGCCACGCCCCTCGCCCCCGGCGGGCTCATCGGCGCGGCCGCGGTCCGCCGCCCCGTGGGTGTCGTGTGCTGTATCACCTCCTACAACTTCCCTCTCGCCAACCTCGCGGGCAAGGTCGCCCCCGCCCTGGCGATGGGGAATACGGTCGTGGCCAAACCGGCCCCGCAGGACCCTCTGTGCTGTCTGGAACTCGGCCCGTTGCTGAAGGAGGCCGGGCTCCCGGACGGTGTCTTCAATGTCGTCACCGGATCGGGCGCTGCCGCGGGCGAGGCACTCGTGGCACACCCCGGCGTCGACATGGTCAGCTTCACCGGCTCCACCGCCGTGGGAAAGAAGATCGCCGAGTCCGCAGGCCACTCGATGAAGCGCACCCTGATGGAGCTGGGGGGCAAGGGCGCGGCCATCGTCCTTGGGGACGCCGACAAGTCCGTGATCAAGTCGGCGGTCGGGGCGGTCGGTTCGACCTGGTCTTTCCACAGCGGGCAGATCTGCACGGCGCCGACCCGCGTGCTCGTCCATCGATCGCTGTACGAGCAGGTCGTCGTCGCACTCACACGGTATGCGAGTTCGCTGATCGTCGGGGATCCTGTGGATAACTCCACGATCGTCGGCCCGCTGATCTCCGCGGCCCAGCGCGACCGCGTCGAGGCGTACCTCGCCGGCGCCCGTGACCAGGGTGCCCGGATCGCGGTGGGCGGCGAACGCCCCGCCGTCAAGCCCGGCTTCTACGTCGCCCCGACCCTGATCACCGACGCGACCCCCGACATGACCGTGGCGCAGGAGGAGGTCTTCGGCCCGGTCGTCGTCGCCCTCCCCTTCGATGACGAGGACGAGGCGGTCCGCATCGCCAACTCCACCCCGTACGGCCTGTACGACTACGTCTTCAGCGCCGACGCGGGCCGCGCCTGGGCCCTCGCCGCCCGCCTGCGCAGCGGCAACGTCGGCGTCAACACCGCCCAGCGCCACCCCGAGACGCCGTTCGGCGGCTTCAAGCACAGCGGGGTCGGCCGCGACGGCGGCTCGTTCGGCCTGCACGCGTACAGCGAACTCCAGTCGGTGGTCTGGGCCTCCTGAGGAGAGGGACAGACGTGGGACGGAAAAGACGGGAAATGCGGGAAATGCGGGAAATACGGAAAAGGGAAGTGGCGAAGTGGTGATGAGAGGCGTCATCTTCGACGGCACCGAACCGCGGGTGGTCGACGACCTGGAGATCCGGGCGCCCGGCCCCGGCGAGGTGCTGGTCGCCATCGCCGCCGCCGGCCTGTGCCACAGCGATCTGTCGGTCGTCGACGGCACCATCCCCTTCCCCGTCCCGGTCGTGCTCGGCCACGAGGGCGCGGGCACGGTGGCGGCCGTCGGCGCCGGGGTCACGCATGTCGCCCCCGGCGACCATGTGGCCCTGTCCACCGTCGCCAACTGCGGGACCTGCGCCGATTGTGGCCGTGGCCGCCCCACCATGTGCCGCAGGGCCATCGGCAGGCCCGACCGGCCGTTCACCCGCGGCGGGGAGCCGCTGTTCAACTTCGCCTCGAACTCCGCCTTCGCGGAGCGCACCCTGGTCAAGGCGGTGCAGGCCGTCAAGATCCCCAAAGACATCCCGCTCACCTCGGCGGCACTCATCGGCTGCGGCGTGCTCACCGGCGTCGGCGCCGTGCTCAACCGCGCCCGGGTCGACCGCGGCGAGTCGGTCGTGGTCATCGGCACCGGCGGGATCGGGCTCAATGTGCTTCAGGGCGCCCGGATTGCCGGGGCCGCGCCGATCGTCGCCGTCGACTCCAACCCCGCCAAGGAGCCGCTGGCCAGGCAGTTCGGCGCCACGCACTTCGTGGCCTCAGCGGCCGAGGCCCGGGGGGTCCTGCCATCCGGCGCCGACCACGCCTTCGAGTGCGTCGGCAGTACCCGGCTCATCCGGGAGGCCGTCGACCTGCTCGACCGGCACGGCCAGGCGGTGCTGCTGGGCGTGCCGCCGGCCGACGCCGAGGCGTCCTTCCTCGTCTCCTCCATGTATCTGGACAAGGCCATCCTGGGCTGCCGCTACGGCTCAGCCCGGCCGCAGCGCGACATAGCCCTGTACGCGGACCTCTACCGCCAGGGCCGGCTGCTGCTGGACGAACTGGTCACGCACACCTACCCCGTCGAGGACTTCCCGAAGGCCGCCGACGACGCGCGGGCGGGCCGGGTGGCCCGGGGCGTGCTCACGTTCTGAGGGACGGCGTCTCGCCGACGCGGGGTGACGACCTCCCACCGCGGGGCGACGGCCTCCTGCCGGAGCCGGTCGCGGGCGCGGAAGGTGCGCCGGTAGGCCGTGGGGGAGACGCCGAGCGCCGCCTGAAGGTGCTGTCGCATCGACGCGGCCGTGCCGAAGCCCGCGTCCCGCGCCACCTGGTCCACCGAGAGGTCGGTGTCCTCCAGCAGGTGCCTGGCCCGCTCCACGCGCTGCTGGACGAGCCACTGCCCGGGGCTGATCCCGACCTCCTCACGGAAGCGGCGGGTGAACGTCCGTACGCTCATCGCCTCCCGGTCGGCCAGCTCGCGCAGCGAGATCGGGCGTTCCAGGCGGCCCAGGGCCCAGGCGCGCGCCGCCGTCGTGGTCGCCTGCTGCGGCTCGGGGAGCGGACGCTCGATGTACTGAGCCTGGCCGCCGTCGCGGTACGGCGGCACCAGGCTGCGCCGCGCGACCTCATTGGCGACGGCCGCGCCGAAGTCGCGCCGTACGACGTGCAGGCACAGGTCGATGCCCGAGGCGACGCCCGCGGAGGTGAGCACGTCGCCGTCGTCGACGAACAGCACGTCCGGGTCGACCGCGATGGAGGGGAAGAGGGCCTGGAAGTGGGCGGCGCTGCGCCAGTGGGTGGTGGCGGGGCGGCCGTCGAGCAGCCCGGCGGCCGCGAGCACATAGCCGCCGGTGCAGATGGACATCCAGCGGACGCCGGGCCGGGCGTGGACCAGCGCGGCGGCGAGCGCCGGCGGAAGCGTGCCCTCGGTATAGGCCTGTCCCAGCTCGTAGCTGGTGGGCACGACGATGGTGTCGGCTTCGGCCAGCGCCTCGGGGCCGCGCTCGACGACGACCGGAAAGTCGGCGTCCGTCGGCACCTCGCCGGGCTCCGGCGTGCAGCTGAACACCTCGTAGAGGCGGCGGCCCTCGGCGGAGCGGGCCTTGCCGAAGATCCTGAACGGGATGCCCAGCTCGAAGGGGATCACCCCAGGCAGGACCAGCACGGCGACGCGGTGCGGCCTCGCGGCGTCCATGGTCTCGGGCATACGGGCCTCCAGCGCGCATATCGATGGCCCGATCCTAACGAATGCTGTCCGTCGGGCCACTCGTAAGGACCGACCGATGCATTGATGCTGATCCGGTGACACAGACAACCGAACTGCCAGGCACTCCGGGCCAGGACGAGCGGGCCGCCGCACCCCGGCGGCGGCCGAGGATCCACCGGGCGTGGTGGGTCGCCGCCGTCACCTTTGTGACGATCATCGGCGCGGCCGGTTTCGCCTCGCTGCCCGGTCTGCTGATCGAGCCCCTGCACGAGGAGTTCGGCTGGTCGCGCGGGCTGATCGGGTTCGCGGTGTCCGTGAATCTCGCCCTCTATGGGCTCACCGCGCCCTTCGCCGCCGCCCTTATGGACCGCTTCGGCATCCGCAAGGTCGTCGCCTGTGCGCTGATGGTGATCGCCACGGGCGCCGTACTCACGGTCTTCATGACCGCCGCCTGGCAGCTCGTCCTGTGCTGGGGCGTCCTGGTGGGGCTCGGCAGCGGCTCCATGGCGCTGGCCTTCGCCGCGACGGTCACCAACCGCTGGTTCGTCCAGCGGCGCGGCTTGGTCACCGGCATTCTCACGGCCGGAGGCGCGTCCGGACAGCTGGTGTTCCTGCCCGCCCTGTCGTGGATCGTGGAGCACCACCACTGGCGCCCGGCCGCGGTCACGGTGGCGGTCGCCGCGTTCGCCGTGGTGCCCTTCGTGTGGCTGCTGCTGCGCGACCATCCGGCCGATGTGGGCCTGGCCGCGTACGGGGCGGAGGGGCCGCCCGCCCCGAAGCCCGCCCCGCAGCGCGGCGCGGCCCGCCGGGCGGTCACCGCGCTGCTCTCGGCCGCGCGCACCGGCCCGTTCTGGCTGCTGGCCGGCACCTTCGCGATCTGCGGTGCCTCCACCAACGGCCTGGTCAAGACGCACTTCGTGCCCGCCGCGCACGACCACGGCATGCCCGTCACGGCCGCCGCGAGCCTGCTCGCGGTCATCGGGATCTTCGACATCGTGGGCACGGTGGCCTCCGGCTGGTTCACCGACCGGTTCGACGCGCGGCGGCTGCTCGCCGTCTACTACGCGCTGCGCGGGCTGTCGCTGATGTTCCTGCCGATGCTTCTGGCGGACTCCGTGCATCCGCCGATGATCTTCTTCATCGTCTTCTACGGGCTCGACTGGGTCGCGACGGTGCCGCCCACCATCGCGCTGTGCCGCGAGCACTACGGCGAGGACAGCGCGATCGTCTTCGGATGGGTGCTGGCCTCGCACCAGGTGGGCGCGGGGGTGGTGGCCTTCCTCGGCGGAATGGCGCGGGACACCTTCGGGTCGTACGACGTGGTCTGGTACGGGGCGGGCGCGCTGTGCGCGATGGCCGCGCTGATGGCCCTGGTCATCCGGCGCGAGCGGGAGGAGCTCCCGCTCGCCGCCTAGGTCCTGTCCGGGCGATCTTTGAGGATCAGCCCGCGGCGTCGGATGAGGGGGCGCCTCCCGGCCGAAGGCTGGGGGAGCATCGCAAGGCGGAGGCTGCGACACCGGCGGCTGCCGCCGCGGGCCCTCGTACTGGGCGCTGCGGTCGATATGCCTCCCCCGGCTACCGCCGGGAGGTGCCCCCTGACGCGGCGTGGCGGGCGACTCGGACAACGCAGCCGGGGGCGCCGTAGCCGGCGTCGCGGGCCCGAGAAGATCGCCCGGACAGGGCCTGGGGCTCGTCCGGCGGATCATGGGCCGAGCCAGGGCCGGACCGAGGCGAGGGCCGGCCAGTGCCCTCATCGTGTTGACCGCCCCCGGCAGGCAGTGCTGGAGTCGGCACGTGGACAGCATCCCCGCCAACCGGCGGCTCTGGAACCAGATCAGCAGCGCCTACCAGCACAAGCACGACCCGCAAATCGGCGCCACACCCCGGCTGTGGGGCATGTACTCCATCCCCGACGCGCACCTGCACGCCCTGGGCGACGTCACCGGCAAGCGCGTCCTCGAACTCGGCTGCGGCGCCGGCCAGTGGTCCAGGGCGCTCGCCGCCGAGGGCGCCACCGTGGTCGGGCTCGACCTGTCCGAAGCCCAACTCGCCGCAGCGGCCCGCGCGATGGGAGCGGCCCGCTACCCGCTGGTGCAAGGCGCCGCCGAACAACTCCCCTTCGCCGCCGACAGCTTCGACCTGGTGTTCTGCGACTTCGGTGGGCTCAGCTGGGCGCCCCCGCACCTGGCCGTCCCGCAGGCCGCACGCGTCCTGGGCCGAGGCGGGCGCCTGGTGTTCAACGTCGCCAGCCCATGGTTCGAAGCCTGCTACGACGAAGCCGCCAGACGCGTGACCACGACGATGCAGCAGGACTACTTCGGGCTGAACACCATCGCCGAAGGCGACGGCGCGACCAGCTATCAGCTCACGTACGGCGACTGGGTCAAGGTCCTGCGCGGCGCGGGTCTCATCATCGACGACCTCATCGAGCCGCGGCCCGAACTCGGAACACCCAACGGCTACAACGAAACCGACCCACCCGACTGGGCACACCGCTGGCCGGCGGAACTGCTCTGGGTGACCCACAAACCGTAAGTTCCGCCGCGCCGAGACGTGAAGGCATCCCCTCGCCGGACACGACCTAGGCGTCCGGGTCGAGCGGGGCCAGTGAGGCGAACGCGCCGCGGTGGAAGAGGAGGGGGCCGGACCGGGCGGCGGCGTCGTCCGTGCCGAGGGCGCGGACGCGGCCCACGACCACCAGGTGATCACCGCCGGTGTGCACGGCGTGGACCGTGCAGTCGATCCAGGCGGGGACGTCCACGAGCCGGGGCGAGCCGGTCACCGGGGCCGGCCGGTGCTCGACGCCCGCGAACTTGTCCGGCCGCCGGGAGCCGCTGACCGCGAAGCCGCGGCACAGCTCGCCCTGGCCCGCCCCCAGGATGTTGACGCAGAAGACCCCGGCGCGGGCGATGCGCGGCCAGGTCGTGGAGGTACGGGCGACCATGAAGGCGATCAGCGGCGGGTCGAGGGAGAGGGAGGAGAAGGACTGGCAGGCGAACCCGGCCGGGCCCTCCTCGTCGACCGCCGCGACAACCGTGACCCCGCTCGCGAAGTGGCCCAGGACTCGCCGGAACTCCGCCGGGTCCAGCGGAAGGCGTTCGTCCGCGCGGACGGCGCGCAGCGTGGGGCGGCCGGGGCGGGGCGGCGCCGGGGCGGCCCGCGGCAGGGGGTCGTCGGGGCGCGCGGCGGTGGTCGGTGAGCCGACCGAGCGCAGATAGCGGACCGCGGTGGCTGCCATCCCGGCGTGTCCCATCATGATTCCATTGAATCTGATGCTGCGTCAGATGTGAAGCCCCGGAGGGAGCCTTCGGCGCCCCTCAGCGGCCCCGGTATTCGGGAGCGCGGCGCTCGGCGAAGGCGCGGACGCCTTCCCTCGCGTCCGCCGTGGTCATGTTGATCTCCTGGGCCGCCGCCTCGGCGGCGAACGCGGCCGTACGATCGGCCTCCAGCGAGCCGTTCACCAGCTGCTTGGTGAGGGCGATGGCGCGGGTGGGGCCGCCGGCCAGCCGCTCGGCCCACTCGCGGGCGGTCTTGGCCAGATCGCCGTCCGGGACGACCCGGTTGACCAGGCCGATCCGCTCGGCCTCGGCGGCCGACAGCGCGTCGCCGAAGAACAGCAGCTCCTTCGCCCGCTGCGGGCCGATGAGGCGGGGGAGGAGATAGGCGCCGCCGCCGTCGGGGACCAGACCGCGGCGCACGAAGACCTCGATGAACCGGGCCGACTCGGCGGCGAGCACCAGGTCGCAGGCGAAGGCGAGATGGGCGCCGAGGCCGGCCGCGGTCCCGTTCACGGCGGCGATGACCGGCTTCTCGCAGTCGAGTACGGCGGTGATCAGCCGCTGCGCCCCGCGCCGGATCAGCCGGGCCACATCGCCGGCGACCCGCTCATCCCCGCCCGACCCCGACCCCGACCCCGGCCCCGGCCCGGACCCGGCGCCGGACCCGGCGGCCGGCCGTGGGCCGCCGCGCAGGTCGGCGCCCGCGCAGAAGCCCTTGCCGGTGGCGGTGAGCACGACCGCCCCGACCGCCGGGTCGGCGGAGGCGTCATCGAGCAGCGAGATCAGGCGTTCGCGCTGGTCAGGAGTGATGGCGTTCAGCGCGGCGGGGCGGTTCAGAGTGATCCGGACCACGCCGTTGTCAGTGGCGTGCCGTACAACGGATTCAGGTGATTCTTCGGGGGAGGAAGTCATGGGGGAATTCCCTTGCGCTGAGGCAGAGGCAGAGGCTGGGGCAGAGGTCGAAGTCGAGGGCCGGGCGCGTGGGCCGGGGGCCTCAGCGGCACACGGCCAGGGCGTCGAGGGCCACCGCGCCCTGGCCGCGGGGCAGCACCATCAGCGGGTTGACGTCGAGTTCGGCCAGGTCGTCGCCGAGTTCCAGGGCCATGCGCTGGACGCGGAGGACGACCTCGACCAGGGCGTCCACATCGCAGGGGGGCAGGCCGCGCACGCCGTCGAGCAGGGCGCGGCCGCGCAGCTCGGTGAGCATCGCGCGCGCCTGGTCCTCGCCGAAGGGCGGCACGCGCACGGCCGTGTCCCGCAGCACCTCGACGAGCACACCGCCGATGCCCACCGTGACGGTCGGCCCGAAGAGGCTGTCGTGGGTGACGCCGACGACCATCTCCACACCGCGCTCGACCATCTGGCAGACCAGCACGCCGTCCAGCTCGACGCCTTCGTAGCGGGCGATGTCGGTGAGGTCGCGATAGGTGTCGCGGACCTGGCTCGCGGAGGTGAGCCCGAGCCTGACCAGGCCCAGTTCGGTCTTGTGGGCGAGCTGCGGCGCGGAGGCCTTCATGGCGACCGGATAGCCGACCAGGCCGGCGGCGCGCACGGCCGCCGCCGCGCTGGTCACCAGATGCTCGCGCGGCACCCGGATGCCGTACGCCCGCAGCAACTGCTTCGCGGCGTGCTCGCTCAGCTGCTCTCCCGGGCGCAGCAGCGCCTGGGCCTTGCGGGCCGAGGGGGAGGGGGTGCGCGGGGCGTCGTCGAAGGGGGAGCGGTAGCCCGCCGTGAAGCGATGGTGCTCCAGATAGGCGCGGACGGCGGTGATGCAGTTGGCGAAGGTCCGGAAGGTGGCGACGCGGGAGGAGCCGAGCAGGGTGGTGCGGTAGGCGGGCTCGGTGCCGACCGGCGAGCCCCACACCACGCACACCAGCTTGTCCGTGTGTTCCGCCGCGTCCACCAGATCCTGCGCCAGCTTGTCGCTCATCGGCGGGAAAGGCCCGGTGATCGGGCAGATCAGCACGCCGACGGACGGGTCGGCGAGGATGGCGTCGATGATCTTCCGGCCGCGCCAGTCGCCGACGGGGTGCCCGCCGTTGTCGACCGGGTTGGCGACGCTGAGCTCGCCGGGTATCCACTGGTGGAGTTCGGCCTGCTTCTCCGCGTCGAGCGTGGGCAGCGGGAGCCCGGCGGCCGTCGCGAGGTCGGCGAAGTGGGCGCCGGTGCCCCCGGAGATCGAATAGACCACGACGCCCTCGGCGAGCGGCGGCCGGGCGCGGGCGAGCAGCGCGGCCGTGTCCTGAAGCTCGTCGAGGCCGTCGACCCGGATCACGCCGAACTGCCGCATGGCCGCGTCCACGACCGCGTCCGAGCCGGTGAGCTTGCCGGTGTGGGAGGCGGCCGTGCGGGCCCCGGTCTCGGTCCGGCCGACCTTGACGGCCACGACGGGCACCCCGGCGCGGGCGGCGTGGTCGGCGGCCAGCAGAAAGCTGCGCCCGTCCTTGAGCCCTTCCACATACATCGCGATGGCGCCGACCTCGGGCCGTGAGGCGAAGTAGGAGATGAAGTCGGCGGTCTCCAGGTCGGCCTCGTTGCCGGTGGGCGCCCAGTGGCTGAGCCGGATGCCCAGCTCCTGGAGGGTGAAGACGGGGCGGCCCTGGTGGCCGGACTGGGTGATGAGGGCGATCGCGGGGCCTTCCAGGTCCTCGCGGAACTCCTCGAAGGCGTTGAGGTTGGTGTTGGGGCCCAGCAGGCGCAGCCCGCCGCGCCGCGCGGCGGCGGACAGCCGGGCCTGGGCGGCGGCACCCTCGGCGCCGGTCTCGGCGAAGCCGGAGGCGAAGGCGACGGCGAATTTGACCTTGGCCGAAGCGAGTTCCTCCATGAGCGGGAGCGGATCGCGGACGAGGAGGACGGCGAGGTCGACCGGTTCGGGCAGGTCGGCCACGGACGGAACGCAGGGCAGGCCGAAGACGGCGGGACGGGAGGGGTGTACGGGGTGCAGCCGGGCGCCGACGCGCTCGGCCCAGGCGATCAGCTGGCGGGTGATGCCGGTGTTGGGGCGGCCCTCGGTGTCGGAGGCGCCGACGACGGCCACCGACTCGGGGCGGAAGAACCGGTCCAGGTCGGGGACGGCGGAGTGCAGCGGGCGGCCGCTGACGTCCACGTCCTCGTCGGCCGCTGTCCTGCCGTGGACATGGACGGCGGGGCCGGGAGGCCGGCCGCAGGCGGCGACGCGGGCGTGACGGGAGTTGGTGGTGAGGGTGCCGTGAGTCGAACCAAGCATCGGTATCCGCCACTCCTGCTCGTTGGCGACAAGCGACAAGCCAGATATCTGACGTCCAGTCAGATTACTCGGCGGTTCAGATTAACGGAACTGACGCCTAGTCAGGAATGGGGGTGCAGGGACAACACGCAGGGTGACGAGGGTCGCCCGAGGTGCGGTGAGGTGATGGTGCCCGGTGGGTCAGGAGGTCACGCCGGGGAAAGCGGCGATATCACGCCGATGTGCGGTCGATGGCCCTGGCGATTTTGCGCGCGTCGAGGGCGAGCTCGCGGAACATGCCGCTGATCGGGTTCGTATAGCCCGTGAAGTGCAGGCCCGGGGCCGAAGGGGCGGTGCGCGGGCCGTGGGTCAGCGGTCGGCCGCGCTCGTCGAGCACGCCCAGGTGCCCGACGAGGTCGTCCAGGCCGCGCCGGTAGCCGGTCGCCGCGACCACGGTGTCCGGGCCGATCCGGGAGCCGTCGGCCAGTATCACCTTGTCCTCCTCGAAGGACTCGACCGCCGCCACCACCTCCACCTTCCCCGCCTGGACCGCGTCGATGAGACCGACGTCCTGCACCGGGATCGCGCCTTGGCGGACCCGCGTGTAGAGGCCGGTCTCCGGCCATGGCAGCCCCTGCGCGCTCAGGTCGGGCATGGTGAGCCGGCTCATCGTCCGCGCCGCCCGGTCCACCAGCCTGGTCGGCAGCCGCCGCACCAGGATGCCGGTGGCCTGTGCGGGCCAGCCCGCCGTGGAGCGGCGCAGGATGTGCGGCACGGTGCGCACCGCCAGCCGCACCCGCGCCGCGCCGCCCTCGACGAGGTCGACCGCGATCTCGGCGCCCGTGTTGCCGATGCCGACGACCAGGACGTCCCGGCCCTGGTACGGGCGGGCGTTGCGGTAGCGGCTCGCGTGCAGCAGCTCGCCGGTGAAGGTCTTCCGGCCCGGCCAGTCGGGCACCCGGGGGGTGTGGTTGTAGCCGGTGGCCACGACCACGACGGGCGAGGAGGGCTCGCGCCCGCCGGTGGCCCGCAGCACCCAGCCCTCGCCGTCCCGCGCCCGGTCGATCCGTGAGACCTCCACGCCCGTGACGATCTCCAGCCGGTGGTGCTCGACGTACTGCTCCAGATAGCGCACCACGTCGTCCCGGGCGACCCAGCGCCCGTACGCGCGCGGGATCGCGAGCCCGGGGAGGGCGGACAGCCGGCGCGTGGTGTGCAGATGCAGCCGGTCGTAGTGGGCGCGCCAGGAGGCGGCGACCGCGTCCGACTTCTCCAGGATCACCGCGCGGATGCCGCGTTCGCGCAGGGCGGCCGCGGCGGCGAGCCCGCCCGGTCCGCCGCCGATCACGTACACAGGTGAGGAGTGCTCGGGGAAGGTGTCGGCCATGAGCGTGAGCGTAGCCATGTAATTGACAGGTTTCCGACAAATTTATTCCGAATCGGTTGCGGATCGATCACGGCCCGCCGCACGACCTCTTGCGCGGCCGTGTCCGTCTCCGCTGAACTGACGTACCGTCAGATACATGCCCCGGCGGGACGGACGGAGAGGGGGAGAGCGATGCGTACGATCTGGCTCAGCGGGCCCGAATGGCTCGCCGTGCTGCGCATCGGGCTCGGCCTGTGGTGGCTGGAGAGCTGGCGGCACAAGGACAAGAAGGCCTGGTGCGGGCGCGGCACCGGCATCGCCTGGGCGGCCGACATGGCGGCCAAGCACCGCTGGGCGTTTGTACGCGGCGGCTTCGCCGCGGTCGTCGGGCCCCGCCCCAAGCTCATGGCGTATGTCGTCCTCTACGCCGAACTGGCCATCGGCCTCGGCCTGGTCCTCGGCTTCCTCACCCCGATCGCGCTGATCGGCGGCGCCCTGCTGAACCTGCTCTACTTCGTGCTCATGATCCACGACTGGGCAGAGCAGGGGCAGAACTCCATGATGGTGCTCATCTCCCTGGTCGCCCTCCTCGGCATGAGCTGGCAGACCTGGGCCCTGGACGGGACGTGGGGGCTGTTCCTGTGAGCGCGCCCCCCGTGCCCCCCGCGGGCGCGCCCCGCTTCGACCTGCCGGAGATCGACGCCTTCACCCGCCCCTACTGGGACGCGGCCGTGCGGGGGCACCTGCTGATCCGCCGCTGCGCGGACTGCGGGCAAGCCCATCACTACCCGCGCGAGTTCTGCCCCCGGTGCTGGAGCGAGAACGTCATCTGGGAGCGGGCGAGCGGCCGCGCGACCCTCTACACCTGGTCCGTGGTGCACCGCAACGACCTCCCGCCGTTCGGCGCCCGTGTCCCCTATACCGCCGCCGTGGTCGAACTCGCCGAGGGCCCGAGCATGATGACCGAGGTGGTCGGGTGCGCCGGTCCCGATCTGCGCGTGGGCATGGAGCTGTGCGTCGACTTCCGTGCACCGGACGGGGACGCCTCACCCGAGGGCGCCCCGGCGATCCCCGTCTTCCGCCCCGCCCCCGCGTCTCAGGGCCACAGCAACTCGCGCAGCCAGCCCCCGCCCTCGTCTCCCCCGGCCGCGCGGCGGTAGCGCAGCCGTACGTGCCGACGGTGCTCCTCCTCCTGGTAGAACTCCACCTCGTCCGCGGTCAGTACATACAGCGTCCAGCTCGGCGCCGTGGCGTCCGGCTCCCGCTCGACCCGCTCCCGCGCCGCCTCGAAGGCCCGCTCCAGCTCGCCGTACGAGCCCAGGACCTCGCTCTGCCGCCCGCCCCCGGCCAGCGCGGCCGTCAGCGCCGCCGGTGAGCGCCCGCGCAGATCCGCCGCGCTCTCCTCGGGGGCGGCCGCCGTGACCCGCCCGCCGATCCGCACCTGCCGGCCCAGCGCCGTCCAGTGGAACCCGAGGGCCGCGTACGGGCGGGCGGCCAGCTCCCGGCCCTTGCGGCTGGCGCGATGGGTGCCGAAGTGCCAGCCGTGCGCGTCGGCGTCATGCAGCATGACGGTGCGCAGGGAGGGGCGGCCGTCCGCGTCGGCGGTGGCCAGCGTCATGGTGTGCGGGCCCGGTACGCCCGCCTCGGCGGCCTCGCGCAGCCACCGCCGGAACAGCGGAAGCGGCTCGTCCGGCGCGGTCGCCGGGTCGAGGGCGGGCAGCTCGCCGCCGTCCCGCACCCGCAGTCCGCGCAGCAGCGCGCGGAATTCCTCGGCGGTCTCGTCGTCGACTTCACCCATCGGGCTCTGTGCCTCCTCGCTCGTTCCCGATGAGCAGGGTGACATGGGGGCGGCGGCGACGAGCGCACGGCGCAGCTCGCGCGCCTCAGTCGCGCCCCAGCACCACCGTCCCCGACGAGCAGAACCAACCACCCGTCCCCGACGCCACGGCCAGCTCCGGCAACCGCCCGTTCGCCTTGCGGACCTGCCGCCCACCCGCCTCGCCGCGCAGCTGCCGCACGGCCTCCACCAGCAGGAACAGCCCGCGCATACCGGGGTGGCAGGCGGAGAGCCCGCCGCCGTCCGTGTTCGTCGGCAGATCGCCCGTAAGCGTCAGCCGCCCCTTGCCCACGAACGCCCCGCCCTCGCCCTTGGCGCAGAAGCCCAGATCCTCCAGGGTCACCAGCGTCATATAGGTGAACGCGTCGTAGAGCTCGGCCACATCGATCTCCGAGGGCCGCACCCCGGCCCGCTCGAAGGCCTGCCGCCCCGAGGCCGCCGCGGGGGAGACAGTGAAGTCGTCCCACTCCGACATCGTGGTGTGCGAGATCGCGGTGCCCGCGCCCAGCACCCACACCGGAGGCTTCGCGGTGTCCCGAACGTACTCCTCGCCCGCCAGCAGTACGGCGCAGCCGCCGTCGGAGCGGATGCAGCAGTGCAGCTTGGTGAAGGGATCGGCGATCATCGGGCCGCTCAGCACCTCGTCCACGGTGATCGGGGTGCGGAACATCGCGTCCGGGTTGTGCGCGGCGTTGGCACGCGCCTGTACGGCGATGTCCGCGAGCTGTTCGAGGGTCGTGCCGTACTGGTGCATATGGCGGCGCGCGGCCATCGCGTACTTGGCGACCAGCGTGTGCCCGTACGGGACCTCGAACTGGAGCGGTCCGCGCGCCCCGAAGGACAGGTTGGAGGTGCGGCGGCCCGCGCGGATGTCGGCGCGGGCGGTGGAGCCGTAGACGAGGAGGACGGCGCGCGCGTGGCCCGCGGCGATGGCGTCCGCCGCGTGGGCCGCCATCACCTCCCAGGTGGAGCCGCCGACGGACGTCGAGTCGGTCCAGGTGGGGCGCAGGCCCAGGTACTCGGCCACCTCGACGGGCGCCAGCGTGCCGAGCCCGGCCGACGCGAGGCCGTCGACGGCCGACCGGTCGAGGCCGGAGTCGGCGAGGGCGCGGCGGGCGGCTTGGGCGTGGAGGGCGTAGGGGGTCGCGTCGTCGACGCGGCCGCAGTCGGAGAGGGCGACACCGACGACGGCGACCTTGCGGGCGCGCTCGCGCTTCGCTGAGGACATAAATCTGACGGTACATCAGATTCAATGGGGGGTGGGGCGCGAGGGCTGGGAAAGTGTTCACCCGGTCCCTAATATGACGGTCCGTCAGTAGCGGAGGTGTGTGCCGATGGACACCGCGTTCACCGAGGAACAGGCCGAGATCCGCCGTACGCTGCGCAGACTGCTGCGGGAGCGGTGCGGCCCCGACGAGGTCAAGGCGGCGGTGCGCACCCCGCCCGGCCACGACGAGTCGCTGTGGCGGCTGCTCGCGCGGCGGCTCGGGCTGCCCGGCCTGGCCCTCCCCCGGGACGTCGGGGGCGTCGGCTGCGGGCCCGCCGAGCTGGCCCTCGCCTGCGAGGAGGCGGGGCGCGCACTGCTCCCGTCGCCGCTGACGGCCACCGCGGTGCTCGCCGCGCCCCTCGTCGACCGGCTCGGGACGGGCGCGCAGCGCGCCGAACTGCTGCCGCTCGTCGCGGACGGCGAGCTCACGGCCGCGCTCGCCGTGCCCGGCGGAGAGCTGACCAGGGCGCTCGGCCTGACGGACGGGGACGACGGCGAAGGCGGGGACGGCGGGGACGGCGGAGGCTGGGCGGGCGGCGGGCGCGCGGGGGGCGTCCAGGCGCGGGAAAGCGGGGGCGGGGGCCCAGGTGGAGGCGGGGGCTGGCGGCTTTACGGGCAGGTGGACCAGGTCCTCGACGGGCACGGCGCGGGCCTGTTGCTCGTCGCCGCGCGCACGGGCGGCTATACGCGCGGCCGGACGCTGCTGTTCCTCGTCCGGGCCGGGGCGCCCGGACTGGCCCGGACGAGGCTGACCGCACTCGACGAGACGCGGCCGCAGGGCCGGATCGAGCTGCGGGACGTGCCCGCCGAGCCGCTGGGCGCGCAAGGGGCTGAGGGGGCTGACGGCGCGGACGTGGCGGGTGCCCTGGTGCGGCTGGGCACCACGGCGGCGGCCGCGCTCGCTGCCGAGGCGGTGGGCGCGGCGCACGCCGCGCTGGAGCGGACGGTCGAGTATGTGCGGGTACGGGAGCAGTTCGGCCGGCCGGTCGGGTCCTTCCAGGCGGTCAAACACCGACTGGCGGAGGTGTATGTGAAGGTCGAGACGGCGCGGTCGGCGGCGTACTACGCGGCGTGGGCGGCCGACGGGGTGAACGGGACGGAAGCGGCCGTCGCGAGCGGCCTCGCGCTCGCGACGGCGCTGGAGGCGCAGCGCGCGGCCGCGGGCGAAGCGGTGCAGCTGCACGGCGGCACCGGCTTCACCTGGGAACACGACGTGCACCTGTACTTCAAGCGGGCCGCCTCGGACGAGCTGCTCTTCGGGCCGGCGCACCGGCTGCGGACGCGCGCGGCCGAGCGGGAGGGGCTGTTCGCGGCACCGGACGCGGCGACGGACGCGGCGGGCAGGCCGGGCATGGGGGCGGGTGCCGACGGGCGCCGGGCCCGGAAGGCGGTGAGGGTGTGATGGCGGCGGCCACCCGTACGGGCTATGGGGCCCGGCTCGTCCAGAAGGTCTCGTCGGGGCGGGCCTTCGCCAAGGTCGCGCCGCACATCATCCCGGCGCTCGACCGCGCCGTGCACCGGCTGACGCGCGGCAAGGTGCTGCTGAGCGCGCAGATGCTGCCGGGTGTGGTCCTGACGACGACGGGCGCGCGAAGCGGCCTGTCCCGCCGCACCCCCCTGGCCTGCATGCCGGAGGACGGCGGCACCTGGCTTCTGGTGGGCAGCAACTTCGGCCGGCCGGGGCACCCGGCGTGGACCGCGAACCTGCTGGCCCACCCGGACGCCGAGATCAGCTGGAAGGGCCGCGACATCGCGGTGCGGGCGCGGCTGTTGACGGGCGAGGAGCGGGCGGCGGCGTGGGCGGCGGCGCTCCGCTTCTGGCCGCCGTACGCGAAGTACCAGGCGCGGGTGGAGCGCGAGATCCGGCTGTTCCGGGTGGTGGAGCGGGCCCCGGACCGCGATTCGCGCGGTCGGGCCTGACAGCACGCGCGCGACGGGGCGTCGCGCGCCCCCCGAAGAAGCGACGCGCGGGCCGTCCGGAGACGGCCCGCGCGTCGGCGTGGGGCACAGGGGCAGGGTGCCCAGGAGTGGTCGGGGGTGCGGTCCGCCGTGGGGGGTGACAGGACGTGCGGGACCGCGGGCCGACCGACCCGCGCTGGTGGGCGAGCGGCATGGCCCCCAGGGTCGGGGGCCCGGGACGCTCGCGAAGCCGGCGCGTGTGGTGTGTGCTATGTGGCTACTTGGGCGGCTTCCTGCCGGTGATGCCGAGGTGGACCAGCAGCGTCAGAGCCGGCTTGAGCTCGGCCTGTTTGACGCCCCAGCTCTGGAACCCCTTCTGGTGTGCGGCGACCGCGGCCAGCATCGCGACGATCGAGCCCGCGACGGCCGCCGGACTGACGTCCTTCTCGACCCGGCCCTTCGTCTGGAGCTCCTTGACGGCGTCGGTCAGGGAATTGGTCACGGCGTTGAGGATCTTCATGCGGATCTTGTAGAACCGCTTGTCCCCCTCCGCCGCACCAAGATCGACTACGCGCAGGATGGCGTCATGTTTGCGCCAGAAGGAGAGGAAGCCCTCGACGAGGTCCTCCGCGGCCTGCGCCCCGGACTTCCCGGCCCACGAGCGCTCGGCGACCAGCTCGGTCAGCCCCGCGCCCTCCTTCGCCATCTCCTCCGCGATCTCGAGGACGGCGCCCTCGACATCGGGGAAGTACTGGTAGAACGTCGCGGGCGAGGTGCCGGCCTTGCGGGCGACGTCGATGACCTTGACGTCTCGGTACGGGGATGTGCTGAGCATCTCGCCGAGGCAGTCGAGCAGCTTCTGCCGCGTCGCCTGTCCGCGGCGACCGGCGACCCGCCCGTCGACGGTGCGTACTTGTCCTGTCATGACGTCAGCTTACCGAGGGGTGATCGAAGCGCGATTCGGCTGCGTGCAAATGGGGTCCACACCCGGCTCGGGGTGTCGGGGGCCGCGCTGAGCAGCGATAACGGGCGATCAAGGCCGGATCGGGCGGCCTCTTGCCCGTCGGTCCACGGCTCCTGCGTTCGGGTGAATCATATTATCAACAGGCTGTGGATAACTTCGGTGGACAACCGTGCGGCGGTGCGGCCCGGGGGATCGGCGAGCGGCCGGAAATAGACCTGAAATGGGCCTCGCACACCCGCGTATCGAATCGGTCTTTCCCGGCGATGACCCATTAGCGTGGTGAATGGCGCAAAGGGCGTTGTGCGTGGCGAAGAGGGGCATTCGCACGGGAGGATCTGGACCATGGCCGCATTTGCGGAAGGTGTGCCCTGCTGGGTGGACGCGATGCTCCCCGATCTGGCGGCGGGCAAGCGCTTCTACGGGGAGCTGTTCGGCTGGACCTTCGGGGCGGGCGAGCCGCGCTACGGCCACTACACCCAGGCTTTCCACAACGGGCGGAACGTCGCCGCCCTCGTCCCCAAGCCGGACGGCCGGCTGCCGACCGTCTGGAACATCTACGTCGCCGTCCGGGACGCCGCCGCCACCGCCGCACGCATCCGCGCCGCGGGCGGCCGGCTGATCTCCGAGCCCACGCGGATCGGGGACTTCGGCGTCATGGTGACGGCCGTGGACCCCGGGGGCGCGGTCTTCGGCCTCTGGCAGGCGGGCAGCCATCCCGGCTTCGAGGAGCACGGCACGCCCGGTTCGTACGGCTGGATGGAGCTCCGCACCCGGGACCCGGAGCGCGTGGACGCTTTCTACCGGGCGGTTTTCGGGTACGGGACGGTGCGGCTGGGGAAGGGATCCGACGGGCGGTCGGACGGGCGGTCGGACGGGCGGTCGGGCGAGGGGCCGGGCGAGGCATCGGGTGAGGGGTCGGAAGGGCGGGCGGGTGGGGCGGATGTGGTGCTCTGGGTGGATCGCGGGGTGCCCGCCGAGCCCGGGCGCGCGATCGGCGCCCGCGCCGCGATGGGGGACAGGTTTCCGGCCGAAATGCCCGCGCACTTCCTTACCTGCTTCGTGGTCGCGGACTGTGACGAAGCGGCACGGACGGCGCCTGAGCTCGGCGGGCGTCTGCTCAATGGCCCCGAAGCTACGCCGTACGGGCGTTTCGCGGTTCTTGCGGACAATCAGGGCGCGCTCTTCGCCGTTGTCGACCCCTCGGCGGCGGGCGCTTTGCCTGCGGAAAGCGGAGCGTAGCGGGGCGGGCGCCCGGCTTTCGGCAAGATGGGGGGGCGACCGGGTGCCGCTTGGTGACACGACGAAATCGCCCCCGGGTTCGCAACCGCCGCCTTCGCCAGAGAGAATGCAGGTTGCGTGCCGCCGGTTGGTTTGTCGGTGAGACGTTGCAGCGGGGCGGTATTTTTTGAAGCCCCACGGGGAGGTGGCAGGCAAGTGGTGGAGCAGCTGACGCAGCACGATCCGAGGCGAATCGGCCCGTTCGAGGTGCTCGGCCGGCTCGGCGCGGGCGGCATGGGGCTGGTCTATCTGGCCCGCTCGGCGTCCGGCCGGCGGGTCGCGATCAAGACGGTGCGCACCGAGCTCGCCGAGGACCAGCTGTTCCGTGTCCGCTTCACCCGTGAGGTGGAGGCGGCGCGCGCGGTCAGCGGCTTCTACACGGCGGCCGTGGTGGACGCCGATCCGCGTGCGGCGGTGCCGTGGCTGGCCACCGCGTATGTACCGGCTCCCTCCCTCGAGGAGATAGTCAATGAGTGCGGGCCGATGCCGGCCCAGGCGGTGCGCTGGCTGGCGGCCGGGGTCGCCGAGGCGCTTCAGTCCATCCATGGCGCGGGCCTGGTCCACCGGGATCTGAAGCCGTCGAATGTGCTGGTCGTCGAGGACGGCCCGCGAGTGATCGACTTCGGTATCGCGTCGGGCGTCTCGAACACCCGGCTGACGATGACCAACGTGGCGGTGGGCACCCCGGCCTATATGTCGCCCGAGCAGGCGCGGGACTCGCGCAGTGTGACGGGCGCGAGCGACATCTTCTCGCTCGGCTCGACGCTGACCTTCGCGGCGACCGGGCACGCCCCGTTCCACGGCGCGAACCCGGTCGAGACCGTGTTCATGCTGTTGCGGGAGGGCCCGGACCTGACCGGCCTGCCGGACGAGCTGCGGCCGCTCATCGAGTCCTGCATGCAGATGGACCCCGAGCGCAGGCCCACCCCGGCCGATTTGCAGTCGCAGCTGGCCCCCCATCTCTTCGCGTCCAACGCCGAGGACAGCGGTACGGCCTCGGCCTGGCTGCCGGGCGGCGCGGTGGCGCTGATCGAGCGCAAGCGCAACGGGCGGAACCAGATCGCGCGCGGCGCGCGGGGCTCGGACGGCCGCCACGGCGGCGACGGCGCGAGCGGTGGGGGCCCGGGTCGGTCGCCGCTGCCCCCCGAGCGCCCGCCGGCGCCCGGGCCGGGGCCGGGGCGCGGCCGGCACAGCGCGCCTGCCGGCGCCTCCGGCTGGGAGCCGGTGGCCACCGGCGACCCGCGCGGCGGCCTGCGCACCGACCCGTCGTCCCCGCCGGGCCCGCTGAGCGCCATCGGCCCCGGCCGGCACGCCGCGGCCGCGCCGCCCGCCTCCCAGGGACCTGCCGGAGCCGCCGGAGCCACGGGCCCCACCGGGCTTGCCGGACCTGCCGCGGCCGCCGGTCCGACGGGCCCCGGGGCGCCCGCCGGAGCCGACGGGTCGGTCCGGCTGCCCGGCGCCAAGGTGCCCATCGGCCCCGGCCCCCGGGTCACCGACGGGCGCGGCGTACCGCCGCAGCACGAGACGGGGCCCGCCACCGGCTGGGTGCGGCCGCCCAGCGGCCTGCCCGGCGGGGCGAACGGACCCGACGGCGGCCTCGCGACGGGCGCCGTACCGCCGCCCTCGTCGCCGTCCACCTCGGCCCCCTCTCCGGACGCCTCCGAGCCCCCGGGCGGGGGCGGCGCGCCCGGCCGCTGGCGCCCCTGGCGGTTCCGGATGTCCAACGACGTATGGGGCACCCCGGCGGTCGCGGGCAATCTGCTGTACGTGACGTCCTTCGAGGTGCACGCGCTGGACGTGGCCACGGGGCGGCGGCAGTTCAAGACGCGCGACGTGGCCTGGGCCATGGCCGTCTCGAACGGCCGGATCCACGCCTCGGACGGCCCCACGCTGTACGCGCTGGACGCGGAGGACGGCGCCGAGCGGTGGCGGCTGTCCACGGACGGCTGGGTCTACTGCCTCAAGGTCGACCGCGGCACGGTGGTGACCGGCACGCGCGGCGGCGGCGTCCAGGCCTGGGAGGCCGCGAACGGCGAGCTGCTGTGGGAGATGCAGGGCGCCCAGACCGACTTCGAGACCCCCGAGTCCGGGCCGGTCGTCCACGACGGCACGGTCTTCGTCTGGGCCGACGCGCGGCTGCGCGCCCTGGAGGCGCGCACGGGCGTGGAGCGCTGGTCGTACCCGGTCGGTGATGCGGCGTCCTGCGGCGGGGTCCCGGTCCGGCTGCTGCCGGCCCCCGACGGGGTCGTGTACGTGGCGGCGGGCACACGTGTGCTGGCGATCGACATCGCGCGCGGGGAGGTGCGGTGGCGCTTCGAGGCGCCCGCCGTCTTCCTGTGCGCCCCCGCGTACGCGCCGGGGCCCGCGGTGACGGGCGGCGGCGTGTACATCGCCGACTACCTCGGCACGGTCTACGCCCTGGACGCGGCCAACGGCCGCGACCGCTGGCGGATCGCGACCGAGGCGCGCCAGTCGATCGAGCCGGTGCTGGTGGCCGACGGGTCGGTGCATCTGGGCAGCGGCAGCGCGCTGTACACGCTGGACGCGGTCACGGGCACGCCGAAGTGGCGCTTCGCGGCCGGCGGCGAGGTCATCGGCTCCCCGGTGGTCGCGGACGGCCGGGTCCACTTCGGCTCGGCCGACCACTGCCTCTACACGGTGGACGCGGCGGGCGGTCAGCTGCGGTGGAAGCTCGCGACGGGCGGCGAGATCACCGGTTCCCCGGTGGCCGCGGGCGGCGTGGTGTACGCGTGCAGCAAGGACCGCTGCGTCTACGCGCTGGACGCGGTCAAGGGCACTGGCCAGTCGCGGACTTCGGGCCGTCAGGGCTAGGTCGTGTCCGCAAAGTCGCGTCGGATCAGCCCGCGGCGTCTGGTGCGTGCGATCGCAAGGCGGAGGGTCGCCCTCGTACTGGGCGTACTTGGGCGAGCCCGACAACGCAGCGCGGGGGCACCCCCAGCGGTAGCTGGGGGAGCGTGCCAGGCGTCGCGGGCCCGGCGGGACTTTGCGGACACGGCCTAGGCCCCGACCGGGGCGGGCCCGGCGGGAACCGGCGCGGGGGTTAGCGTCGTGTACCTGACAGTGCCTGCTACGGTGGCGGGCGCTGCCCGGACCCGATGGGGCCGGGAAGGCGGACGTGAATCGGGGGACGAACAGAGATGATGCGGCGAGGGCTGCGGCTGACGGCTGTGATCGCGGTGGTGCTGGTGTCGCTGACCGGATTCAAGAGCCGTGGGCACGGGCGGCACGGCTCGGGCGGCGGGGGCGGCTGCTCCAACTCCAGCTCGAGCCACTCCAGCTCGAACTCCGATTCCAGTTCGAGTTCCGGTTCCGGTTCGAGCTCCGGCGGCTACTCCGGCTCCGACGACTACGACTCCTCGTCCGGCTCCTCCGATTCTGGTTCTGGTTCTGGTTCCGGCGGCTACCGCTACCACGACCGCTATGACGACAACGACTCCTCGTCGAGCAGCGGTTCGTCGTCCGGCTCCGCCACCAAGCCGGGGGAGCTCGCGCCGCGCGTGGCCCTCGTCAAGTGCGCAGGCAAGGACAAGAACGGTGAGCCGGCGGCGATCGTGAAGGTGACCAACCAGACCGACCGGTCCCAGACGTACATCGTCACCATGGACTTCCGCGACAAGGACTCGAAGGTGACCTCGGGCAGCGCGCACGCGCGCTTCGCCGCTAAGCAGACGAAGACCGTGAAAGTTCCGCTGGATGATCCCGGGGTTGCGGGAACCGTGGTGACGTGTGAGGTCGTCTCCGTCGACTGAACGGGCCTGGTCGGCACCGTCTCTGAAGTGACTTTGGGGTAGGACGCCCCATTGCGTAGGGTGCCGTGCACTCGTCAACCGTCGAGGTTGGCCTGAATGTGTCTTTTTCAACGGGGGTAATTCATGCGTCGCCGTTCCATGCGTCTTGTCGCTGTCGCCGCGATCGGCCTGTTGGCCCTGACCGGCTGTGGAAAGAAGGGCCGGCACAGCGACGGCGGCGGGCTCGGGTCCGGCTTCGTCTCCGGGGGCGGTGGCGGCGGTGACACGCCGCTGTCCACCCCCAGCGGAGTCCCCACCGATCTGCCCACGGACCTGCCGTCGGGCCTCCCCTCGTACACCCCCTCCTACACCCCGTCGTACACCCCCTCGCCCTCGTACAGCTACTCCGCGCCGCCCACCTACAACTCGGACGGCACGAACGACGTCTCCGCCACCGGCTGCGACTACGACGAGACCACCCACTCGTTCCAGTACACCCTCACCATCCGGAACCCCGAGTCGCAGTCCATGCGCTACGGGATCAGCGTCAAGTGGACCGACCAGTCCACCGCCGGCCTGCTCGGCAGCGACTACGAGTCCGTCACCGTCATGGCCGGCAGCAGCCAGACGGTCAAGGCCACCTCCTACCGCTACCTCACCGAGCAGACGTCCTTCACCTGCAAGGTCGACTCGGTGCTCAAGTTCCCGTCCTGACGCCCGGGGCGGCTTCGGGGTGGCGAGCCCCGTTGCGTAGGGTGGCGTGCGCGCGTCAACGATCACGGTTGGCTCGAATGTGTCTTTGCTTCGGGGGTAATTCATGCGTCGCCGTTCCCTGCGTCTTGTCGCCGTCGCCGCGGTCGGTCTGCTGGCCCTGACCGGCTGCGGAAAGAAGGACAAGCACGGCGACGGCGGCGGGCTCGGGTCCGGCTTCGTCTCCGGGGGTGGTGGCGGCGGTGACACGCCGCTGTCCACCCCCAGCGGCGTCCCCACCGATCTGCCCACGGACCTGCCGTCCGGCCTGCCCTCGGGCGCCCCGTCGGACCCGACCCCGACGTACTCCGCGCCGGCGCCCTACGACCCCGAAGGGCTCGACGAGGTCGACGGCAGCAACTGCTTCTTCGATCCGTCGACCGGCCAGCTCACGTACGACGTCACCATCACCAACGCGGACCCGGCCCGCGGCTACACCTACAGCATCTGGGTGAGTTGGAACGAGTCGTCGTACGGTCTCCTCGGGTTCCGCTCCCAATCGACCACCGTGCTCGCGAACTCCACCAAGACGGTCACGATGCGGGACACCACCAGCTACACCCAGCGGAAGTCGATCACCTGCCAGATCACCCAGGCGAGCAAGACCCCGGCGTCCTGAGGGCCCTCACCGCACCCGGTACTCCCTGGCGCGGCCCGCGAAGAGCCCGGCCTGGCGCTCCGGCGGCAGATTCCCGAGCGCGATCAGCTGCGGGGCGTGCGCCAGGGCCTGGGCCAGCGCCGCCTCCTTGGCCGCCCACACCGCACGCACCGTCCCCTGCACGGCCGCCGTCGGATACGACGCGATGACCGCGGCGGCGCGCAGGGCGGCGGCGACGGGGTCGGCGCCGGCCGGGGTCACCTCGCTGACCAGGCCGATCTCATACGCCCGCCGGGCCGTGAGGCGTTCCGCGGTGCCCATCAGCGCCATCCGCGCGACCTCCCCCAGGGGCATGCGCTGCGCCATGTAGACCGCCTCGTAGGCGCTCACCATCCCGTAGCTGGTGTGCGGGTCGAAGAACGTGGCGTGTTCGGCGGCGACGATGAACTCGGCCTCGCCCAGCAGATAGAACGCCCCGCCGCAGGCCATGCCGCCCACCGCGGCGACGACCGGCTTCCACAGGTCGTTGGCCTTGGGCCCGATGGTCAGCAGCGGGTCGTCGACCGAGTACGGGGACGGGGGCTGGGCCACCCGCGCCGCGCGGTCGATGCCGGTGCAGAAGGCCCGGTCGCCCGCCCCGGTGAGCACCACGGCCCGCACCGACTCGTCCATCCGGAAGCCGCGCCAGACGGCCGCCAGTTCCGCGGCCGTCTCCAGGTCGATGGCGTTGTGCCGCTCGGGCCGGTCGAGGGTGACGACCGCGACGCCGCCGTCCTCGATCCGCGTACGCACCGTCATGGCCGCTCCAGCACCCAGCGCACCACCGCGATCCCGTCCGCCGGGCGGTGGAAGACGGCCCGCACGGCGGCGTTGATCCGGATCCGCGCCGGGTCGACCGAGTCGAGGGCGGCGTCGGCGTCGGCGACCAGATTGCCCACCAGCCGGATGCGCGGGGCGTCCACGAGCTCGACGAGGATCACGTTGTACGGGGCCTGCGCGGCATACGCGGGCAACAGCGGCGGGTGCGGCACGACATACGACCAGATCCGGCCACGGCCGCCGGTCCGTGTCCACTCGCTCTCGAAGGACTGGCAGTGCGGACAGCAGGGGCGGGGCGGGAAGCGCGGCTCGCCGCAGCCGGAGCAGGTCTGGACGCGCAGCTCGCCGCGCGCCGCGTAGGCGAAGAACGGCGCCCCGTCCTCGTCGGGCACGGGCGCGAGCAGCCCCTCGGGCTGCCGGGCACCGGACGGTGTCATCTCCTTGATCAACTCCTCAGCAGCAGGGCCGAGGTGGGTACCCCCTCGCCCGCCGTGACCAGGCAGGTCGCGGCGTTCGGCACCTGCGCGGTGCTGGTGCCGCGCAGCTGTCTGACCCCCTCGGTGATGAGGTTGAAGCCATGTACGTACGCCTCGCTGAGGCCGCCCCCGCCGGTGTTGAGCGGCAGCCGCCCGCCGATCTCCAGCGCGCCGCCCTCGGTGAAGGCGGCCCCCTCGCCGCGTCCGCAGAAGCCGTAGCCCTCGAGCGACAGCGGGATCAGGGGGGTGAAGGCGTCGTAGATCTGGGCCACGTCCACGTCCTCCGGCCCGAAGTCGGCCGACTTCCACAGCCGGCGGGCGGCGGTCCAGGCGGGCCCGGTGAGCGGGTCGTCGTTCCAGTAGTTGACCATCCCGTGGTGCTGGGCGGGCAGCCCCTGGGCCACGGAGTGGACGTACACGGGCGGGCGCCGGCAGTCGCGCGCCCGCTCCGCGGAGACGAGTACGCAGGCCAGCGCGCCGTCGGTTTCCAGGCAGTTGTCGAAGAGGCACAGCGGCTCGCTGATCCAGCGGGCCGTCATATACATCTCGCGGGTCAGCGGCCGCTCGTACATCATCGCGGCCGGGTTCTGGTTGGCCCGGTTGCGGCAGGCCAGCGCCACATTGAAGAAGTGGTCGCGGGTGGCGCCGTACTCGTGCATATAGCGGCGGGCCAGCAGTCCGATCTCGTCGGCGGGCCGCAGCAGCCCGTACGGCCGGGTCCACTGCGCGGGGGTGGGCAGCTGTACGCGGGTGTTGGTCCACGGGCGCGGGCCGCTGCCGCGCTTGCGGGAGCGCCAGGCCACCCCGACGCTCGCCTGGCCGGTGGCGATCGCGACGGCCAGATGGGCGACGGTCGCGCAGGAGCCGCCCCCGCCGTAGCCGACCTTGCTGAAGAAGGTCACGTCCCCGGCGCCGATGGCCTTGGCGACCTCGACCTCGTCGGTCTCCTCCATGGTGTACGAGGCGAAGGCGTCCACTTCGGACGGGGCCAGCCCCGCGTCGTCGAGCGCGGCGAGAATCGCCCGGCAGGCCAGGGTCTTCTCGGACTCGGGGAGGCGTTTGGCGAAGGGGGTCTGGCCGATACCGGCTATCGCTGTCGCGTCTTTCAAGGTCGCCCCCATCGCCACCTCCATGGCCGCGTTCACCGGTGCTGACAGCGGGGAAGGCTACCGCTAATCTGACGGCCAGTCAGCTACTCGTGGCGCGGATACGGGAGGCGACCCGATGCGCGAGACCATCCCGGCGCTGGTACGGGCGGCGGCGGAGCGTTACGGCGACACCGAGGCGGTCGTCGAGGGCCGCACCCGGATCTCGTACGCGGAGCTCGGCGAGCGCGTGGAGCGGGCCGCGGCGGCATGCCTCGCCTCGGGCGTCGAGACGGACGACCGGATCGCGATCTGGGCGCCCAACACCCTCGACTGGATCGTGGCGGCGCTCGGCGCGGTCACGGCGGGCGGGGTGCTCGTCCCCGTCAACACCCGCTTCAAGGGCGCGGAGGCGGCATACGTCCTGCGGCGCACCCGCGCCACCCACCTCTTCGTCACCGGTACTTTCCTCGGCACCTCGTATGTGGCCTCGCTGCGCCGCGCGGCGGGGGAGGGGTCGGGCCGGGGCCCGCTCCCCGGTCTGCCCTACCTCCGCGAAGTGATCGTCCTGGCCGACGACGCCCCCGCCGACTTCCACGCCTGGAAGGACTTCCTGGCGGCGGGCGAGCGCGTCTCCTCCGAGGCGGTACGCGCCCGAGCCGCCACCGTACGCCCCGGCGACCCCTCCGACATCACCTTCACCTCGGGCACCACCGGCAACCCCAAGGGCGTCGTGATCACCCACGCCCAGACCGTACGCGTCTACACCACGTGGAGCGAGGTCACCGGCCTCACGGAGGGCGACCGCTACCTCATCGTCAACCCGTTCTTCCACACCTTCGGCTACAAGGCGGGCATCATCGCCTGTCTGACGCGCGGCGCCACGATGGTCCCGCAGCCCGTCTTCAACGTGGACACCGCGCTCGCCAACATCGCGGCCGAGCGCATCAGCGTCCTCCCCGGCCCGCCCACCCTCCACCAGTCCCTGCTCGACCACCCGGCCCGCGCCGCGCACGACCTGTCCACCCTGCGCCTGGTCGTCACGGGCGCCGCCGTCGTCCCCCTGGAACTGGTCGAACGGCTCCGCTCCGAACTCCGCGTCGCCACCGTCCTGACCGCCTACGGACTCAGCGAGGCCTCCGGCACCGTCACCATGTGCCGCCGCGGCGACCCGCCCGAGGTGATCGCAGCCACCTCCGGCCGCGCCATCCCCGGCACCGAGGTCAAGGTCGTCCGCCCCGGCGGCGCGGAGCTCCCGCCGGGACAGCCGGGCGAGATCTGGGTCCGCGGCTACCACGTCACCCGCGGCTACTTCGAGGACCCGGTCGCCACGGCCCGGGCCATCACCCCGGACGGCTGGCTGCGCACGGGCGATGTCGGCGTCATGGGCGAGGACGGCAATCTGCGGATCACCGACCGCATCAAGGACATGTTCATCGTGGGCGGCTTCAACGCGTATCCGGCGGAGATCGAGCAACTCATCGCCCGCCACCCCGATGTCGCCGATGTCGCGGTCATCGGCATCCCGGACCCGCGGCTGGGGGAGGTGGCGAAGGCGTACGCGGTGCGGCGCGCGGGGGCGACGCTGACGGCGGACGACCTGATCGCCTGGTCGCGGCGGGAGATGGCCAACTACAAGGTGCCGCGGCAGGTGGAGTTCCTGACGGAGCTGCCGCGGAACGCGAGCGGCAAGGTCCTCAAGACTTTGCTGCGCTCGCGCGGCCGGCGGCTTGATTGATCGCCCCCTTGACCTACTCGGCCGGGTGGCCGATCCGACCCGCACGGACGCCGCTCACGAATGCGGTCCACGCGGCGGCGGGTATGAGGAGGGCGGGGCCGGTCTTGTCCTTGGAGTCGCGGACGCCGACGGCGGTGGTCAGGTCTGCGACCTCTACGCAGGTGCCGCCTTGCTGGCCGCTGTAGGACGATTTGGACCAGGTGAGGTTCGCGACCTCCAGGCAGGCGCCTGCCTCCTGCGTGCTGTAAGAGGACTTGAACCAGGCGTCTTCAGGTATGCGGACGTTCATGACTAACCCAACTCTCGTGCTAGTTCCGTGAGGAAACGGGGAGTTTCTGTGGGAGGTAGGGCGCCCTCGCGCATGGCGTCGAAGCGGCGGTTGTACTTCCACACCTCGCTTTTCTTGTCAGTGAAGCTCACGCTGCTGTATTCGAGTCCGACAACTGAGTCCACGCCACTGTCGAAGTCAAGGATGATGAAATTGTCGGTTGCCCGGTACGTGGCCAGCGACAGCGGCAGGACTTGGACGGTCACATTGTCCAGCTGGCAGAGTTCGGCGATGGTCTCGTACTGTTCCCGCATGATCTTTGGGTCGCCGACGACGCGGCGAAGTGCCGACTCATCGAGAATGACCCGGAGTTCTGCCGGGCTGTCTTCCCGCGTGATGATCTCTTTTCGCTCCATACGTACGCGGGTGTTGTGTTCCACGAACTCCGTCGTCGTCTCGTCAACAGGCTTGGCGGTCATGAACAGGGCCCGTGCGTAGCTTTCGGCCTGCAACAGCCCGAAGATGACGTGCGACTGCCAAGAACGCATCGCGCGAGCGTCCATCTCCAGTCCGACATACGTGTGCAAGCCCGACGGCATCACGCTGCGGTACGGCCTCCACCAGTCACTCGTGAGCGACTCGCGGTGGAGGGTCAGCAGAGATTCGCGGTCATCGACGTCGGTGACACCGTAGCGGTCGAGCAGCTTCTCCATGTCCGCTACACGCGGTAACCCGTTGAGTCCTGTCTCCACCCGGCTGAGCTTGGCGTCGGAAAACCCGAGCCCTTCGGCTGCCTCCAGGATGGTGAGACTGTTCTTCTCGCGCAGGCGGCGAAGCTCTTTGCCGAGTTCCCGGCGGCGGAATGTAGCACCTCGTCGTGCTGCCATCTCTGTATCCCTCCACGTGCCTGTGTGTGGCCTCGGCACGTTGCCGTACCGAGTCTGCCATCCCCTGTTCCCCTGGCGACAGCCCCTGTTGACGCGGAGGCCTGTGCCACTTTCACCATAGCGGCAGTTTCACTTGCAGATACCTATGTAGGTACAGAACAGTGGTTGAGGAACCGAGGGCCGGGTTGGGGCGGCGGCTGGAGTCAGCCGATCTCTGTGCCTGAAACACCCGTCTGCCCAGCAACTTTGCAGTGATGGGAGGCAGTTGCATGGCCACTGTCATTACCGAGCTGAAGCGCATGCGCGTTTCCGCCGTCGCCAATCCGAAAAACGTTCGAGAGCTAATTCGAGCAGGCGTACGCACCCTCGCGGAGTGGGCGCTGAAAGGGCACGTGAGCACGACCGGCCGGGGGCGGCACAGCGCGGAGTACCTTGCGGCTCACCCCGCCCGAACTCCCGTGCCGCCGCCTCCGATGCCCGTCGCCACGGAGTCCTCCGAGCCCTCCGCCCAGTCCTCCGTCCGCTACGAGGACCCGCCCACGCTCTTCCTCCCGCGCGTCCCCGCTGCTGAGCGCTTCCCGATTCTCTGGGACTTCGACCCTGTGGGGCTGTACGTCGTCCAGTACGAGCGTGAGCGGGCGTTGGGGGTGGCGAGGTGAGCGCGGAGACGCCTCCACCGGAGACGCAGGGGGGTTCCGGCCCGCGCCCCACTCCCAAGGAGTTGGAGCAGCGCGCGGAGGCTCTGGGCAAGGCGATCCGCAAACACCTGGAGCGGGGGACGCGGCGGTGACCGCTGGAACCCGATCCTGCGCGCAGTGCGAGGAGTACACCGCGTTGCGCGAGAAGGCCAAGGAGGACGGGGATTACGACAAGGCGACCACGTACGAGATCCTGCGCCGCCGTCACCCGTCCCACGAGATGCCGAGCCGTACGGCTCGTTGGGGGTTGCCCGCATGAGCCGGCCGACGCCGTACAGGGGCCCGAAGGTGGGCCAGGAAGCGTACGACGCTGCTACGGGGCGCGTCGGCGTCCTCCAGGCGGTCTGTCACGTTGACGATCTCATCTTCGACCACAGGATGCCGGGGCCCCATGTCGCCTTCCTGCGCCCGGCCGAAGGCGGGCGGGAGTGGATGACCGACGCCGGAAACGTCAAGTTCCTGGAACAGGCGAAGGAGTACCCCGACGTCTGCGACGAGTCACGGTGGGAGTGACGTCGACATATGGCCCCCGCGGCCGGGGGCCGCGACGCGTACCCGGCCCCTGCCCACGCTTTGAGCGGATTCGCCAGACCTCGATCTCATCGTTGGGTTACCGTACGGACACACCGCGCTACCCGCCGTGGTCATCCGAGGAGGATCCCTTGTCATCGCCCTGCGACCCCAAATACGCTCCCGCCGGCGACGTGGGCGCGGCGCTCATGATGATCGACTCTCGGCTCAAGAGCGTCTACGACGGCAAGAGCGACACGGAAGCCGAACAGCAGGCGCTGACGGACCAGTTCACCGAGTCCCTGGGACCCGGCGGAGCCGATGCCGTGCTGGACGGCACGTGCACGCTCATCTTCATGTTCATGAAGTGGCTGCGGATGGCCTACGAGGACCATGACAAGGACGTCATCGAGTACGTGGTGCCCAACCTCGTGGCCACGATGGGCATGATGCCCAGGAGCGTCCGCCCCGAGGCCATCCCCACCATGGCCGGCCTGCTCGTCGCCGCGGGCACCGGCCTGAGTCCCAGCCTGTGGCGGAAGCAGTACGGATACTGGACCGAGGACGAGATGACTCCCCTGGAAGCCACGGCATTCCTCCTCGCGGAGCACATCAACCGCCTCACCGACGACCGTGACTTCGCCACCCGCATGATCGCCGAAGCTCTGACCGAAGCGGACGAAGGCTGACCTGCCGCATCCGTCGCGAATCGGCGGTCACTTCTCGGAAGGGGCCAGGAACAGCTCCAGCAGCTGCTCGGCGAACTCCTTCGGGTGCTGCGTGACTCCCACATGCCCGCCCGGGAACTCCACGACCTCTCCGCCGAGCAGCTCCGCCAGCCGCCGGGCCGGCCCGTACAGCGGCTCCTGTTCGCGCGAGTCCCTGCCCGCCGCGAGCACCAGCCGGTCCCCGGCGCGGCGCAGGGCGGCGACGTCAGGGGCGGTCGAGCTGAACGGGCACAGCATGTGCTCCAGGAAGGCCGGGAGGTTGGCGTGCATACGCGGGGCCATCTCCTGGATCTCGGGCGGCAGTTCGGTCGCCCGCTCGGCCTGCCGCTCGCCCCCCAGTCCCTCGCTGAACCGTGCCATCGCGGGGCCGGCCCCGTCCCTGCGGAACGTCTCGCGGACCTCGGCGAAGAGGCGCCGGTGGGGCGCGGGGTCCGCCAGGACCTCCAACAGGGGCGGCTCGTGGGCGACCACGCGGCGCAGCCGCTCGGGGTGGCGGGCCAGCAGGTCGAGCGCGACGATCGCACCCGAGCTGGAGCCGAGCACGCGGGCCTCCTCGCCGGGTGAGAGCAGTTCGAGCAGCCGGTGGGCGTCGTCGCTCCATACGTCCACGCGCTGGTCGGTGAGCGGGCCGTCGAGGGTGCTGCGGGAGAGGCCGCGCGGGTCGTAGGAGACGACGGTGTAGTGGGCGGCGAGGTCGGCCGCGATCCCCGCGTACAGCCCGGCGTCGGCCGCGCCGCCGGGGATCAGCAGCAGGACGGGGCCGCTGCCGCGCGTCTCGTAGTGGAGGGTGGCGCCGGGCACCTTCAGGGTGCCGGTCGTGGATTTGGGCATGGGCATGGCTGCCCACCTCGCTTTCCTAGGGATCCTAGGTTTAACCTAGCATCCCTAGGTTTCGGAGGCGGTGGAATTGTTGGCCGGGTGCCTACCTGCCGCGCCGGGCCAGCAGCAGGGCGCACGCCACGGCGCCCAGCGCCACGGTGGCGAGCCCCGAGCCGCCGAGTGTCGCCCGCGGGCCCAGCGCCGCGACGAGCGGTCCGCCGAGCGCCGTGCCGAGCGGCGACGCGGTGAGCAGCGCCGCGCTGCGGGCCGCGAGCATCGCGGACAGGTGCCGCGGCGGTGACTTCGCCTGCATCAGCGTCACCGAGAGCGCTACGAACGGTCCGTATATCGCGCCGCCGAGCGTGAAGCACACGACGGTGACGGCCGTCGGCACGCCGAAGCCGAACGGCAGCAGCGCGAGCCCCCAGCCGATCATGACGCCCACCGTCACCGGCCACAGCGGCAGCCGCCGCAGCACTCCGGTCATGAGCCCGCCGACCACCGCACCGACGCCGAACAGCATCCAGTACAGGCCGAGCAGCGCGCCCGACGCATGCAGATCGTCGGTCACATGGAGCGGCAGGGCGACCTCGACCGGGCCGTACAGCAGGTTGAAGAACCAGGTGAGCGTCAGCAGCCCGAGCAGCTCGGGATGGGACCGCAGCAGCGCGAGCCCGCCGCGGGCGGCCGCCCGGTCGACGGCGGAGACCTGACCCGACTCCGGCAGCCGGGTGCGTACGACGAGCACGGCGAGGAACAGATAGGTGAGCGCGTCCAGCCCGAGCACCAGCGCGGAGCCGACGTAGGTCACCAGCACCCCGGCGATCGCGGGCCCGGCGATCGTGGCGGCGAAGTTGAGCGAGCTGACCAGGGTGTTCGCGGCAAGCCGCTGCTCGTCGGGCAGCAACTCGGCCAGCAGGGTGTATTTGCCCGCGCTGCCCCACGCGTGCAGCAGCGACGAGACCGCCAGCAGCGCGAGGTACAGCGGCGGCGTCAGCAGCCCCGCGAGCCAGGCGAGCGGTACGGCGCCGAGGAACACGGCACGCACCGCGTTGTCGGCGAGCAGCAGGCGTCTGGGCGGCACCCGGCGCAGCCGGCGCCCCAGCACCAGCACGCCGACCACGCCGGGTAACGTGTAGGCGGCCACCGCGCCGCCGACCCACAGCCCCGCGGTCGCCTCCGGCGCGAGCTCGATCGCCAGCCACGCCACCGCGACGAAGCTCATCCCGTCGCCGAGATACGAGACCGCGAAGCCGAGGATCAGCCGCCGGAAGACCCGGTTGGCGAGCACCGGCCGATAGGCGGCGGGGACCAGGCGCCGGAGCGCTGGGCGGACCTTATGAACGGGACGAACGGGTAACCGGGTCATGGTCGCGACCGCAGATGGCTCAGCGCAGCTCCTGGATGCGGACCATGTTGCCCGCGGGGTCGCGGAAGGCGCAGTCGCGGATGCCGTACGGCTGCTCGGTCGGCTCCTGGACCACCTCGGCGTCGCCGGCCTGGACGTTCTCGAAGGTCGCGTCGAGGTTTTTGGTGGCCAGAAGGATCCAGCCGTAGGTGCCCTTGGCCATCATCTCGGAGATGGTGCGGCGCTCGTCCTCGGTGATGCCGGGGTCGGCGGCCGGGGGCGCCAGGAGGATGGACGTATCGGGCTGGCCGGCGGGGCCGACGGTGATCCAGCGCATCTGGCCCTGCCCGACGTCGCTGCGGACCTCGAAGCCGAGGATGTCGCGGTAGAAGGCCACGGACGCGTCCGGGTCGACATGCGGAAGAACGCTGGTGTGAATGGTGATGTCCATGGGATCCACGCTAAGACTTATCCCGTATGTGTGTACGGGGGCGGCCGGTGTGCGGTCGTGTCGTTCCGGCGTGGGCCTTGGGCCGCTCGGTTGCGGGTCTGGTCTCATCCGGGGTTGCCACGGTGCACTTTCCGGCGTTTAGCCGAGCAGAGGCCGTCCGCTGCCGGGGAAGGGTGTTCCCTCGGGGTTCGGCTGCCGCGCGGGTCCGGCCCGGGGGCGCGGACTTCGGTGCGGTTGACTCGGTCAGGGCTAACCTCACCATGGAGCAGCTGGCCGCGCTGTTCGCCACCACGGACTCCACCGTGCACCGGGTCACCGCCGACCTCGCGCCGCACCTCGCCGCCCTGCCCGGCTCGCCGCCCACCGACCGGCGGGAGCTGTGGCTGGTGGACGGCACCCTGATTCCGGTGCACGACCAGCAGAAGACGAAGAAGTCGAAGAACT
>NZ_JBIRPV010000022.1:0-85114 GCF_044332865.1 Streptomyces sp. NPDC021225
AGGGCGGCGAGGTGCGGCGCGAGGTCGGCGGTGACCCGGTGCACGGTGGAGTCCGTGGTGGCGAACAGCGCGGCCAGCTGCTCCATGGTGAGGTTGGTGCGGTAGTCCAGGACGACCAGCAGCACCCGGTCGCCGAAGGCAAGTGACCAGGGCCGACCGCACCCGCTGTCCGGGCGGCGCCGCCACAAACGGGCGATCAGGGCGTGCAGCTGCGGCCCGGACAGCCCCGTCCACGCCTTCAAATGAGCTGAACGGCAGATGGCGGGACGAAGTGCCATACAACTGACCGTAACCCGAACAGACTTCATGACGTTATGCCTGACGCTGACGCTGACGCTGACGCTGACGCTGACGCTGACGCTGACGCTGACGCTGGTCCGGGTGAGGGGGATGAGGTGGCGGGTCAATCATCGGCTGCTCCTGCTCCTGCTCCTGCTCCTGCTCCTGCTCCTGCTCCTGCTCCTGCTCCTGCTCCTGCTCCTGCTCCTGCGCCTGGGTCGGGGCGGCGGTTTCGGGGGCCGAATCGGGGTGAGGTGTGGCGGCGGGCGAAGGATGCGCCGGTGTCGGTGATCCGGCTGCCGCTGGTCGTCGGCGACGCGAGTGTCCGCCGCCGGGTCGAGCAGTTGTTTTCGGCGATGTGGCAGGTCAAACGCGCCCTGCAGCGTGACGCGCGAGACGTGGCCGGCGCCTACTGGGCCGGTGGTGTGCGGCGCGAGCGGGACGTGAAGGCCTGGCGGGCCGACCTGGGCCTGTCCCGCACCGGGCTGGAACGGCGCGCGTATCAGCATCTGGAGCGCTCACGCTGGTTGAGCGATCATGTGTCGAAGGCGTTGGTGATGCACCAGGCCGACGAGGTGTGGGCCGGCGTGGCCCGTCATCTGCACCAGGACGCCTCAGGGCGGCGGGCCGGGCGTCCCAGGACCGGGACGTGGTGGGAGTACACCTGTATCCCGGGCCGGGCCCGCTCGCACACCACCGAGCGCAAGTGGGAGACCTTCCGCCTGCACGGCACCCTCGCCGGACACCTGGAGGCATTCCGGCACCCGGCGCTGCCGCCCTCTGTTACCACCCCCGCCCAGGCCGCACGGCTGGTACCGGGCATACGGGTGCTGGCCCAGCCGCGCCGCATGCCCGCCCCCGCCCGGCCCATGGGAGGCGTCCCGACCGGGACCACCGACGTCCGGGGGCGCGGTCGCAGCAGGGCGGCGTCGTGGTTCGACCACACCGGGCCGCTGACTGTCGTCTTTGCCGGCGGGCCCACCGGAGGTGGGGACATCGTCCTGCCGGTACGGTTGCCGCAGGGCGCGGGACGCTGGCCCTATCTGCTGCACTACCTGGACGACCCGAGCCGGTGGCACAAGATCGATCTGGTGCGCAGGCGGGATCCGGCCGCCCCGGGCGGCTGGGCTTATGAGGCCCATCTGATGGTCCTGGTCCCCGGCTACGCCTCCCCCGCCACCCGTATCCGGCGCCGCCAGGCCGCCGTCCTCACGCGCGTCGGTGGGGTGGACGGCAACGTCTCCAACCTCGCCGTCGTCTCCTTCCCCGCCACCGGTGACGAAGGTGACGGGCCGGTACGCTCCTCCCGGATCACCCTCACCGAAGCCGAGCAGCACGCTCTGGCCGCAGCGCGCAAGAAGGCCCGGGGACGCCAGCGCGCCCTGGACCGCTCCCGCCGCGCCACCAACCCCCGGCAGTACCGGCCCTCCCGCCGCCAGCAGACCCGCGACGAACGCCGGCGGGCGGCAGGCCTGCCCGCCAAGACCGTGACCGTCCCGGCCGGACCCCGGCGCACTACCGCGACCGGAACACCCCGGCAGGCCTACCGCCGCGACACGCTCAGCACCGGCTACCGGAATCTGCGGGCCCGCCACAGTGCCATGGCCGCGAGCGCGGCCGAGGCCTCCCGTCACCGTGCGAAGAAGATCGCCGCCGCTGTGGTCGCCGCCCACGGCCCGCACCTGACCGTCGAGGACTGCGACATCCGCACCTGGTTCCGCCTGTGGGGCCGTACCTGCTCCGCCACCACCCCCGGACGGCTGATCACCCAACTGGCCGCCGAGTGCACGGCCACCGGCGGACGCCTCCTGCGCGCCTCGACCTTCACCACTGCCCTGTCCCAGCACTGCCTGTGCGGCCGACGCGCACCCAAATCCCTGCGCGACCGCACCCATCACTGTGACCCGGCCGACGGCGGCTGCGGGCTGCGCGGGGACCGTGACCTGGTCTCCGCCGCCCTGGCCGCCTTCACCACCCTCACCGACCCCGACGACCCCACCACCGCCCGCCTCGACCACCATCGGGCCCGGGCCGCCCAGATCCTCTTCGCCCAAGGGCTGCAAGAAGCCCTGTCCGAGTCAACCGCACCGAAGTCCGCGCCCTCGGGCCGGACCCGCGCGGCAGCCGAACCCCGCCGGAACACCCTTCCCCGGCAACAGGCGGCCTCTGCTCGGCTAAACGCCGGAAAGTGCACCGTGGCAACCCCGGATGAGACCCGACCCGCAACCGAGCGGTCCAAGGCCCACGCCGGAACGACACGACCGCACACCGGCCGCCCCCGTACACACATACGGGATAAGTCTTAGTCCGGCAGTCCCCAGCTCACGCTCTCCGGCTCGTCCAGCCACAGCGTATGAGCACCGTCCGCGGAGACCGACAGGCCGTAGCGGTCGTGCCCCGGCCGCCCGGCATCCCGCCAGTGACTGAGCAGCGGCTCCCGCTCGGCCCACAGATCACGGGGCCCGCCGTGGTCGAGCCGAGCGGTCTGGACCCCGGTCATGGTGATCCGCGCCCACGACGAGGTGACCGGGTCGAAGAGGCACCGCATCTGCCGGCCGTCGTCGTCCGCCAGGGCGAACTCGTTGACCCCCGGTTGCACCAGCGAGGCAAGCAGCTGCGGCACGGCAGCGTCCAGGCTCGCTGGCATGGTGATCTCCCGGGTCTGGTCGGACCGCGTCAGCAGCGGCTGCACGAGCCGCCCCGCGGCGGTCCCCACGGTGTCAGGGCTCCGCCGGGCGGTCATGAAGCCGGCCAGCTCGGGGAGGAACCGGCCGCCGGCCGAGTGGTCGGCCGTCACGGACAGGCGCGCGATGCCGCAGCCCACATTGGCCACGATCACCCCGCCCGGGCGGACTTGCTCCCGCCAGGCGTCCGGGATCCGGCCGACGCCGCACGTCGCCAGGAGCCGGTCATACGGCGCCCGATCGGGGCAGCCGACCATCCCGTCGCCGACCACGAGCGTCGGCTCGTACCCGGCCTCGCACAGACGCATCTTCGCGGCCGCCACCAGATCGGGGTCGACGTCCACGGTCACGACGTTGTTGCTGCCGAGTCGGTGGGAGAGCAACGCAGCGTTGTAGCCGGTGCCTGCCCCGATCTCCAGCACGGTGTCCGCGTCGCGAACGTCGAGGGCCTCGAGCATGTGGGCCATGAGGGAGGGCTGCGTGGACGAACTGGTGGCGGTGCCGTCCTGGTCGAACTGGGTCAGCAGGGAGGCGTCGCTGTAGGCCGCGGTCAGCCATGCGGGGTCGCCCTTGCTGTACCTGTGCAGGCTGCCGCGCGACCGGACAGAGAATTCGGGGACGAACTCGTGACGGGGGACGCTCAGGAAGGCGGCACGCCACGGCTTGGTCCGGACCCAGCCGGCCCTCACCAGGTGGTCGGCCATGTGGTGCCGCAGCTCGTCAGCCGACGGTACTTCGGTGATCATGTGTGAGCCCTCTCCAGAAGGTCAGCCAGTGCTCGGGTGATGGGCGCCCTCAGGTCCGGGATGAATCCCCACTGCCCGTTGGGATTGACGTCGACCAGGTACCAGTGGCCCTGTGGGTTAACGAGGAAGTCGAGGGCGACGTATTGGAGGCCGAACGTGTACATCAGCATGTGGACGCCCCCGGCGATGCGCTCGGGCACCTGGCAGGGCTTGAACGTCAGGCTGTCGTAATCGGCGCGGAAGTCGATTCGGGAGGCGTCTGATCCGGCGTGGATCTCGGCCGCGAACAAGCTGTGCGCGACCGCGGTGAGCCGCACCTCGTGCGCCTTGTCCACCCACTCTTGGAACTGGTGCGCAGTGCGCCTGACGGACTCATCGATCTCACCCGGCCGGACCTGCGTCGTCCACAGGGCCTGCGGCCGGTCGTCCTGGTCGCTGGGGTGGGCGGTGCCGAGCGCCTTGTATGCGGCGACTTGGCCCGGCAGCGCGGAGACGAACTCGCGGGCCTGGTGCGGGTCGTTGGTGATCAGCGTGCGGGGGACGGAGAGCCCGGCGCGGGCCGCTGCGGCCAGGGCGACGGGCGGGTACGCAGCGAGTGCGTTGCGGTTCGGGTGGTTCACCCACAGACAGGGCAGCGAGTACGTCATCCCGCTGAACCCGGCTTGTGCCTCGGCCTGCGCCCATCGTGCGTCCTGCTCGGACATGTCGGGGTGGAGACGGGGCGCTCCGGGGCGCCGGTAGTACACGGATCGGATGTCGCTGAGAGACACGTCCCGGTGCTGGCCGCGTAAGACGCCCTGCCACGACGTCAGGTCGGGGCCGATCCGGGCCGACACGGTCAGGATCTCCGGGAAGTCACCGGGGTCGAGACGATGTACGGGTACGGATCGTTGGTTGAGCTCCGCTATGACCAGGTCAGCGGTGGAGTCGTTGGGCCGGGTCAGCACCAGGACGGTCATGGTTCAGTTCCGCCGGTCAGCCGACGTCAGTCGGTGTCGTTCGCGGTGTCGGTCGCCAGCTGGTTGTCCTCCTTGGTCTGCGTCGTCGTCGTGAGCTGCGTCTTCATCGACGGCTCGCTGATGAACGGCGTCCCGGTCGCGGTCACGCTGATCTGCCGCTCCGAGCAGAGGTGCAGGGCCGGCATCACGAACGCTTCGCCCGTCACAGGGACGGTCTTGGACAGGCCGAACGGCCTGATGGTCGAGGTGGCCGGGCGATCGAGGGTGTGGGTCGGTGTCATGGTGTGCTCTCCTTCACGATGTGGATCTTCGGTCGTCGTGCGTGTGCGGCCCGCTCCGGCCGGCCGTCCTCACCTGACGGGGAGCGGCCGGAGCGGGGGCTGGGTGCCCGCCCGCCTCCGGGGCGAGTTGGAGGCGGGCGAACGCTGAGGGGTGGGCCGCTGGCCAGCGACAGGTGTCCGGCTACGGGGCAGGACCGGACAACCAGCGGCCCACCGGTCTACGTGGCCCCCTGCCCGTGTGACGGGGGCGGAAGAGGGCATGACGGTCGACATGCCCACAGCTCGTAGGTCTCTGTGACGTGGCCGTAGTCGACGGTGACCTTGCCCAAGGAGTGGTCGGCGAACAGGCGGGCATTGCACAGGGCGCAGTTCCAGCCCTGCAACTGGTCGCCGTTCAGTGTCTTTGGGTCTGGCTGGGGTGGACCGCTGACCGGGGCGGTCACGATGCCGTCCTCTCGCGCTGGAGGGTGACGAGCACGTCGTAGAGGTCGGCGTCGGGGTGCGGTCGTCGGCGGTTGCAGTCCGGGCACAGGTGGCGCAGGCAGCCGGGTCCGGACGCCGACGAGCGGAGCACGGTGATCGGTTCCCGGGTGGGCTTGTCGCAGCGGTAGCAGTACTGAGTCACCGGGCTGCATCCTTGCGGGGGCCGAGCGCTTCGCGGGTCGCGGTCTTGAGCGCGGTGAGGAGGGCCGCCGGGTCGGTGAGGTATCGGTCGTACCGGAGAGGTACGCGCCAGCGCACGCCCGGCCCCGTCTCGAAGCCCACAGGGGGAACTTCGACGTAGGCGGTCGCGCCCCACACCTGGACGGAGGGCAGCAGGCTCATGTCCCAATCAGCAGCGGCGCCCGGGGAGATGAGCCAATAGAGGACCCTGTTGATCGGGTTCTCGATGACCGCGCCCGTTGTCTCGTCCAGCAGGTCGAGGGTGCGTTTGCCGATGCCGATGGAGAGGGGGACACACACGACGTCCCACGATCGGCCAGCGGGCTGTAGCTCCGCGCTACGGCTTCTGGGCAGCGTCCACGGTTCGGCTCTGGTCGTCATGCTGCGCTCCACGGCTGTTCAGGACCAGGGGGGTGACCCTGCGGCGAACCCACCATCTCGCCGTGGGGCTTGCCTGCGAAAGGACGGCCGGGCGCCGTCTACTTCACGAGAGGAGGACACTTTTCTTCACGTTCTGTCACCTCCCGACTACTGTGTCTCGCGTCACAACAGGGAGAGCTGATGCCCGACCAACTCCTGCCGAACGCCATTCTCCGCCAGCTCATGGTCGAGTTTGGCTTCACCCATGAGGGCCTGGCCGAGGCGGTGAACACCGCCATCGAGCACTTCAGCGGCACGCCAGGGAAATGCGCCGCACGTCATGTGCGTCGATGGCTGTCTGGACAAGTTGGCTGGCCACGCGACCACACCCGCTTCGCGCTTGAGACCATCTTCGGCCGATCCGCCGCCGCGCTGGGGTTTACCCCTCCCGCCACGGGGCTCGCCGGGGTTACGGTTCAAGCATCAGCACCCCCGAAGCTCCAGGGACCGCCCGTGCTCCGTCGACAATTCGTCCTCGGCCTCACCGGAGGCGTCCTCGCCCTCCCGCCCATGCCTGACACTGGCCGACTTGGCATGGCCGACGTCCACCGCATCCAGTCCGCAGCTGCGAAGCTGCACCAGATCGACGACCGCCACGGCGGGGCCCAGCTGGTCGAGATCAGTGCCCGCTATGTCGAGTACGTCGAGCACAACGCCCGGCGCTGCACCTACGGCGGCAACGTCCAAAAGCGCCTTTACGAGGCGCTGGGCGAGATGTCAACCAGCGCTGGGTGGTTCGCGTTCGACGCCGGGCAACAGGACGTAGCCCGCAGGCGGTGGGACACGGCGATGCGCTACGCCAGCCTGGCCCGGAACAAGCTGCTCCAGGCCCGGATCTGGTCTTCCATGTCCCATCAGGCATACAGGCTGGGACACGGGCGCGAAGCGGTGGCGATTGCTCGGGCGGCACTGGATGAAACCAGAGGACGCCGCGATGGGCAGCTGTCGGCATTGCTGCACACCTGGGTTGCCCAAGGGCACGCATTATGCGGTGAGGGGGGCTGGTGCGGTCGTTCCTTGCTCTGGGCTGAGCAAGACCTGGACCGCGAGCCCGCCGAGCCACAACGCTGGCTGGGCTTTTTCAACGCCGGCGAGGTATCCAGTGCCAGAGCACTCTGCTTTATGGATCTGCGCCAGTACGGCAAGGCGGTGGACGCGGCCCGCGAGGCTCTTGCCGTTGTCCAGCAAACTCCGCTGAGGAGGAATCACCTGGCGGCCCATGTTCGCTTGGGTCGGAGTTTGGCCGCTGCTGGCGAGCTTGAAGCAGCTATCGCTGCCGGGGACGATGCCCTTGCCCTTCTGCGTGAGGTCCGAAGCCCTCGCGTCGGCCAGCAGCTGCGTCAACTCCGCGATGACCTGCTCGACCGCAGCCCGGTGGACGCTGTGGAGTTCTCCGACCGATACGAGGCAGTGGTGAAATGTCCGCAGACCTGCTGACGACCAGCTATTACACCCGCGAACGGCTGGAGGAAATTCGAGACATCATACTGGATGTGTACGCGGAGGTATACGCGGACGATATCGCCACCGACCCATTTTTCTCCATGGAGCGCTTCGGGGAGCGCCTGGAGAGCCATACTTCCGCTCCTGACTGGGCCTGCGTGATCGCCGAGGTTAGCGAAGAAATCGCGGGCTTCACCTACGGGTTCGCGGACCGCGATGGAGTCACGTTTAAGTTGTGCGAGAACATGCTTCGGCAGAAGTGGCGTGGTCGAGGCATTTCCCAAGTGATGCACGCCGAGCTGACAAGTCAGCGTCAGGAGGAGCGTGTGCAGCTGTTGGTGCGTCGAGAGCGCTCGCGGCTCAGGGCAATGTATGAGAAGTGGGGCTATCGAAAAGCTGGGGAAAGGTTGCCGTTCCCCGATTCTCCGCTATATGACGTCATGGTGCTTGATCTCCGCTGAACAAAAATACCCCTCGCCCGGCCCGGAGGCCAAGGCAAGGGGCGCAGTGTGGGGCGTCAGCGGGCAAGCGCAACTGTGATCTCCGTATGCGGCGTCGGCCCCGGCGTAGCCGAGCTTGCGCTGCCGCGCGGCGTACGAGCGTTCGTCAGCTTGAAGAAGCCGACGCCGGGGAACGGCTCATACAGTGGCTTGCCGGCGGACGCCGACCCCCTGCGGTCTTGATGATGGCCGCCCTCTGGTTCTTGATAGGCGTACCCGGGCACCCCGTGTGGCCGCCCCATGCCGAGCCGCTCGTGCCGTGCCAGCCGATGCCGCGCCCCTCGGGGCTATCCGCCAGCCGTAGCGGCACGCCGTGCTCGGTGTGCGCCCACGCAACGATGCGGGCGGTCGCGGCGAGCAGCTTCTCGGTCAGCTCCTCTCCGGCGTGCCCCTCGTGCTCGATCGACAACCAGGTGCGGTTGCCTGCGGCTTGCGCCCACACGCGGTCGGCGGCGTCGGCCCACTGGTATATGCGGCCGTCCTTGCCGACGCCGAAGTGCGCCGAGGCCTGGCCGTGGGTTGCGGAACCAACTGTCCGACCCGTCGAGGGTGCCTTGCATGATGTGGAGCACCACACCGCGGACAGAGTCCTGTCCGCCCTTGGTGCAGTTCGGTACGGGGCGTCAGGTCGCGCCGGGCATACGGGCCATGAAGTTTCTCCTGCGTACTTGAAGAACGCTCCGGCCGGGCGGCACAGGGCGGGCAATGCGGAAGTAGCTGGGGCCGGTCTCGCCTGGGGCGTGAGCACCTGGTGATCGAGATGCACCGGCGATGAGAGAAGCGAAGGATGGGGCGTAGAGATCCGCGAGTCGACCAAAGAAGGTGACAGGCATGCGGAACCCGATAGCGTGCGCGCTGGCCACAGGTGCCGCCGCAGCCATGTTGGTCGGCGGAGCGGCCGTGGCCTCAACGGGTACCGCCTTCGCGACGCCCGCCTCGGTCACGCACTCCCATGCGGCAGCCAGTGATGACACGCCCAGCCCGAGCCCGGGTTACAAACACTGCGTGACCGTCGGGGCTCACCACGAGACGATCCCCATCAACGGCAAGAATCACAAGGTTTGGATCGGGTCACACAAGATGTGCTGGGAGAAGTAGTAACCGGCTGCGGTCCCCGGTGAGCTCACGTCGTGGTGCTGTCGCTGGCGGGGTCATCCGCCAGGACGCGGGCCGATGCGCCTGGGCAGCGGACCGGGCTCTGGCCCTCCGGCGTGGTGAACGGGGCGCCGGCCGGGGCCTGCCCGCCGGCGGCGAGGCGGGCAGCGGTGTCCTTGAACTGCCGGCGAGCGGGATGCGTGAACTCCCACCGAAACCCCCTGAGAACTCCCTGGCGGCATGAACGATCACTCGGGGCGGCTATCCGACTCGCGGACAGCCGCCCTTGCTGATGCCCGTCGGGACCTTCCGGTGATCGCTTAGCGTAGGTGTCAGCGCTGGTTAGGCGTATTCGTAGAAGCCCGATCCCGTCTTGCGGCCCAGCCGGCCCGCGTCGACCATGCGCAGCAGCAGCGGCGGCGGGGCGTACAGGGGCTCCTTGTACTCGCCATACATCGAGTCGGCGATCGCCGCGATCGTGTCCAGGCCGATCAGGTCGGAGAGCTTGAGCGGGCCCATGGGGTGGGCGCAGCCGAGTTCCATGCCGTTGTCGATGTCCTCGCGGCTCGCGATGCCGGACTCGAACATGCGGATGGCGGAGAGCAGGTAGGGGATCAGCAGGGCGTTGACGACGAAGCCGGAGCGGTCCTGGGCGCGGATGGCGTGTTTGCCGAGGACGTCGTGGACCAGGGCCTCGGCGCGCTTGATGGTCTGGTCACCGGTGGTGAGCGCGGGGATCAGCTCGACCAGCTGCTGGACCGGGGCCGGGTTGAAGAAGTGGATGCCGATGACCTGGTCGGGGCGGGAGGTGGCGACGGCCAGCTTGACCAGGGGGATGGAGGAGGTGTTCGAGGCCAGGATGGCGTCGGGGCGGGTCACGACCTGGTCGAGGACCTGGAAGATCTCGGTCTTGATCTGCTCGTTCTCCACGACCGCCTCGATGACGAGATCGCGGTCGGAGAACTCGCCGAGGTCGGTGGTGAAGCTCAGCCGCGCCAGCGTCGCGTCGCGCTCCGCCTCGGTGATCTTGCCGCGCTCGGCGGCCTTGCCGAGGGAGTTGGTCAGCCGGGTACGGCCCAGCTCCAGGGCCTCACCGGTGGTCTCCGCGACCTTGACGTCCAGGCCGGCACGGGCGCACACCTCCGCGATGCCCGCGCCCATCTGGCCGCAGCCCACCACTCCGACGCGTTGGATGTCGGTCACCTCGTGCCCTTCCGCTGATCAGTAGGTCGTCCCAGACGTTACCTGCCGGTCGGGTCCGAGGGGTGGGCCGGGGGCCGGAACCTTGTGGTCCGGACCCCGGCCCGGGATCTCAAGTGGGCGGGCGGCGGGCCCCGTTGGGGCGGTCGGGGGCCGTGGTCGGCGGCCTCTCGGTTACGCGGAGTCGCCGCGCAGGATGCCGCGCCCGTTCGTGCTCACGTACACCCGCCCGTAGACCCGCGGGTCGCCGGTGATCGCGGCGCCGGTCCAGGCGTATTGGTGTGCGTTGTCGTTGATCCGTACCCAGCTCGCCCCGGCGTCGGTGGAGCGGAAGATCCCGCGGACGCCGCCGATCTTGGCGCTGGTGTAGAGCGTCTGGTACGTGGCACCGGTTGCGGCCTTGCCGAAGCCGATGTTGTCGGCCTGCTGGACGCCGGACAGCTTGGTGAAGGTGGTGCCCGAGTCGGTGGAGTGCCACAGCCCGTACGTACCGCTCGCGCTGCCGCCCGCGAGCCAGATGTCGCCCTCCGTGCCCGGCAGGGCCTTGAAGCGTACGGGGCCGTCGGTGGGCAGCCCGGTGGCGGCCTTGGCGGTGAAGGTGGCGCCGCCGTCGGTGCTCACATAGAACGTGCCGGACTTGAAGCCGTAGTACTTCTTCGGGTTCTTGCGGTCCGACTCGACGACCGCCCCGGCCGGGATGCCGCTGGAGGCCGTCCAGGAGTTGCCGAAGCCGGCGGTGTAGTAGACGGCGGAGGTGCCGTCGGGGCTCCAGACGAAGCCGCTGCCGTCGGCCGCCGCGGCCACCGTGCCGCCGCCGGTGACCCCGGACGGCTCGCTGCCCTGCCACCAGTTGGCGCCGTTGTCGGTCGAGAAGGCGATCCGGGGCGCGGCGTCGTTGTTGCCGACCCGCACCACCGTGTTCGGGTTGGTCTCGGCGTAGTCCAGGCTGGTGGTCGTGGTGAAGCTGGGCGAGGCGAACATCTTGGTGGGCACCGCGTCGAGGTCGGTGTGGCGGAAGCCGCCGATGTCGCCCAGGGCGCTGAGCAGCGGGGCGCCGGACGGCGGGCTGGCCAGGTCGTTGACCGCGGTCTCCTCCAGGCCCCTGACCATCGGCGTGATCTTGATCTGCCCGCCGGAGTCCCAGGACGAGAGGTTCTCGGTGCCGTAGACCGTGGCGCCGGTGCCGTACATCATCCGGTTGGAGTCGAACGGGTCGATCTCCAGCGCCTCGGTCATCCAGCCCAGCTTGGGCGTGACCTCGGGCGGGGACGGGTTGGTGCCGAAGGTCAGCCAGGGCACGGACGAGACGTCCTGGGTGTAGCGGAAGGAGCGGTTGGGGTAGCTGGTGAAGTCCCAGGCGCGGGTCCAGGTGGCGCCGGAGTCGGTGGAGCGGAAGATCTGGGTGTCCGGCCACCAGGAGCTGTAGCCGGTCACCATCAGCGTGCCGGGCTTCTGCCGGTCCACCGTCAGCCCGCTGTAGCCGAAGTAGGTGTCGGCGTCCGTCATCGGGCTGATGTTCTTCCACTCGCCGGTGGCCGTGGCGTACCGCCACACCTGGCCCTTCTCCCCGTCGTAGGGGCCGCCCTTGTCGCTCGTGGTGATGTAGAGGTAGCCGTTCTTGGAGTCGAGGACGCCCTTGTGGGAGAGGTAGCCGGTCGGCTGTCCGTCCACCCGCGACCAGGTGGCGCCGGCGTCGGTCGAGCGGTAGACGGTGTTCTGCTTGTCGGCCACGCCCACGTAGATGGTCTTGGTCGCGGTGCCCGACGAGCCCGTGCGCTCGTCGAAGGTCACCCACACCACGCCCTGGTTGTCGCTCAGATAGCCGCTGGAGTCGCTCGGGTCCTGGGCGTAGTTGCCCGCGTTGGGGAAGGCCGTCACCTTCGACCAGGTGGCGCCGGAGTCGGTGGAGCGCCACAGGCCGTTGCCGCTCGGCGCGCCGAAGTACAGCACGCTGTTCTTGTTGGGGTCGACCGCCAGGCGCTCGCCCATGCCGCGGCCGGGCATATTGCCGCCGACCTTGAAGGGGAGGGTGGTGGACTGCCAGGTGGCGCCCCGGTCGGAGGAGCGCAGAATCGCGCCGTTGGTCGGGTCCCAGCTGTTGGTGTACGTCCCGACGGCCGCGTACACCTTGTTCGGCTCGACCGGGTCGCTGGCCAGGCTCGACACTCCGGTCCAGCCCCAGCGGTCCCAGTCCACCCAGTCCAGCAGCGGCACCCACTGCTTGCCGGTCTGGTCCCAGCGGTACGCCCCGCCGATGTCGGTGCGGGCGTAGGCGAGGTTCTTCTCCTTGCGGTTGAAGACGATGCCGGGGACGAAGCCGCCCCCGTCGACGCGGACGTTCTTCCAGGTGGCGGCGGCCAGCCCGGCGGCGGGGCGGCTCGGGGCGCGGTCGCTCGCGGCGCGGTCGGGGTGGGCGGCGGCGGGGGCGGCGGCCGCGGTGAGTAATCCGCCGACGAGCGCCAGCGCGGCCATGAGCGCGCCGAGTGGTCTTCTCCTGCCATGAAAGCGCACGGGAACTTCCTCTCCGGGCATCCGCCGCGGGCCGCGGCGGTACGGGGGCGGGTGTCTGTGCCGGTCTGTCCGTATCCGGGTTTGGGAGCGCTCCCATGTGTGCGTACCACCGATGCTAGCGGCCGGATGACCGGGCGAGAAGAGTGGAGTCAAGAGGGCGTGGCGGTGAAGAGTCGAGTGGTCCGGAAGGGTGGGAAGGATTGCCGTGTGCCCGTAAGACCCGCATCATCGGCGGGAGTTAGCCACGATCAACAGGCGAGCGAGCGAGGAGCGAGGATGGGGCAGATCACGCGCAGGGGACTGACGGTCGCGGCCGCCGGAGCGCTGGCCGCGACCGTCACGACGGGTTCGACGGCGGCGTACGGGCGTGAGAAGGCGCGGGGGAGCGGCGGACACCTCACGCGTCAGTTCCGCGGGATGTGGCTGGCCAGCGTCGCCAACCGGGACTGGCCCTCCAAGCCGGGCCTGACCGCCGCCGAGCAGCGCGCCGAGCTGCTCGCCTTCCTGGACACCGCGGTGGCCCGGCGGCTGAACGCGGTGGTCTTCCAGGTCCGGCCGACCGCCGACGCGCTGTGGCCCTCCCGGTACGAGCCGTGGGCCGAGTATCTGACGGGCGTCCAGGGCCGCGACCCGGGCTGGGACCCGCTGGGCACCGCCGTGCGCGAGGCCCACCGCCGGGGCCTGGAGCTGCACGCCTGGTTCAATCCGTACCGCGTCGCCAACCACACCGACCCCACCCGGCTGATCCCCACCCACCCCGCGCGGCTGCACCCGGAGTGGGTGGTGCCCTACGGCGGCAAGCTCTACTACAACCCCGGCCTGCCGGAGGTCCGCCGCTTCGTCCAGGACGCGATGCTGGACGCGGTGGCGCGCTACGACATCGACGGCGTCCACTGGGACGACTACTTCTACCCCTATCCGGTGGCGGGCCAGGTCTTCGACGACGACGCGGCGTACGAACGCCACGGCGCGGGGTTCCCGGACCGGGCCGCCTGGCGGCGGGACAACATCGACCGGCTGGTGCGCGAGACCGCCGGGCGGATCAAGCGGCTGGACCGGCGGGTGCGGTTCGGGATCAGCCCCTTCGCCGTCTGGCGCAACCAGGCCACCGACCCGCTGGGCTCCGACACCCGGGCCGGGGTGCAGACCTACGACGACCTGTACGCGGACACGCGCAGGTGGGTCCGCGAGGAGTGGATCGACTACATCGTCCCGCAGGTGTACTGGAACATCGGCTTCGCCGCCGCCGACTACGCCAAGCTGGTGCCCTGGTGGGCGGAGGTGGTGCGGGGCACCGATGTGCACCTCTACATCGGCGAGGCGCTCTACAAGGCGGGGGACCCGGCGCAGCCCGCGCCCTGGCAGGACCCGGCGGAGCTGTCCCGGCACCTCACCTTCGACCGGGACTATCCGCAGGTGCGGGGCAACGTCTACTTCTCCGCGAAGGAAGTGGCCGCCGACCGCAACGGCGCCATGGCGCGCGTGGTCGCCGACCACTACCCGTATCGCGTGCGTCCGCCCCGCTGAGCCGTCTGGGCCTGGACTACGGCCGTCCGGGCTCTGTGTGCAGGTGACGCACGACCGAATCCGGGCCGGGGGAGACCACGCACTCGTGCCCGTCGTCCTCGAAGCGGACGCGGAACGGTGGGGTCCCGTCGTCCCCGAGCACTTCGATGATCTCCGCGGTCCGGTCGTGAATTCCGACAACCCTGCCGTGTACCAGCAGCTTGTCGCCTACGGTCGCCTCCATGCGCGTGACCTCCTGTCCGGTGCCCCGGAGGGTGTTGCGGTCCCTGAGGCCAGTTTATGGCCGCTCCTCCCGGTTTGCGCCCGTCGACGCCCGCTGCGTCACGGCGATGCACACCAGGACGGCCACGGCGGCCACGGGGGCGGCCCAGGTGAGGTGTTCTCCCAGGAGGAGCACGGACCACACCAGGGTGAGCAGGGGCTGGGCCAGCTGGAGTTGGCTGGCCCTGGCCACGCCGATGGCGGCCATCCCGCGGTACCAGACCACGAGACCCAGGAACTGGGAGCCCAGGGCCAGCCACAGCACCCCGGCGACGGCGTGCGCCCCGAGGTGCACGGGCTCGGTGGCCAGGGCGGCCGCCGCGCCCGGCACCGACAGCGGCAGACAGGCCACCAGCGCCCAGCCGATCACCTGCCAGCCCGGCATATGGGCCGCCAGCCGGGCGCCCTCCCCGTAGCCCGCCGCGCACACCAGCAGCGCGCCGAACAGATACAGATCTCCGGCGGTCGGCGCGCCGCCGCTCTGCTGGAGCGCGAAGGCGACGATCACCGCCGCGCCGATCAGGGCCGCAATCCAGAACACACGGGTGGGCCTGGCTCCTTTTTTTGGGTTTGGTTCGCCTCCGGGGCGCCTCAGCCCCTGTCGACGGTCGACCGTGCTCGGCCCCTCGTTCCTCAGGGCCTGCGCGCGCTCTCCCTTTCGACAGCGGCGCGCCCCTTCGGCGGTGCGCACCGCCGCGTAGGCGGCTGTGGTCAGCGGCAGCAGGCCCACGACCACGGCGGCGTGCGAGGTGGTGGAGGTCCGCAGCGCGAGCGTGGATAGCAGCGGGAAGCCGATGACGACGCCCCCGGCGACCACCAGCAGCCCGGGCCAGTGGCGCCGGGCGGGCGGCGGGACGCGCAGGGCGGCCAGCGCGCCGCCCGCGACCAGCCCGGCCAGGGCGAGCCGGCAGGCGACCAGCGACCAGGGGCCCAGGCCCTCGAGACCCCAGGCGGTGGCGGGGAAGGTCAGGGAGAACGCGGCCACGCCCAGCGCGGCCATGACGGTGCCGAGGACGCCCCCGCGGTGGACGGGGGACGGAGCGGGGCGGGGACGGCCGAGCGGCGGCCGGGCGGCGGGGCGCGGCTCGGCGCCACCGCTCACCGCTATCGTCTCGCTCGCAATAGCGCTATCTTGGACTCTCATGCAAGAGCGTAGCAGTGTCGTGGAACTGGCCGGAATCCTCCGCACGGAGCTGAACCGCTACTCTCCGGGTGAGAAGCTGCCGTCCAGCCGGGCCCTGGTGGACCGCTACCGGGTGAGCCCGGTGACCGTCTCCCGGGCGCTCGCCGCGCTGCGCGCCGAGGGGCTCGTCGTCACCCGCCCCGGCGCCGGGGCCTTCCGGGCCGCCCGGCCGCGCGCGGCCGAGGCGCCGCGCCCCGGCGACACCTCCTGGCAGGAGGTGGCCCTCAGCGTCGAGACGTCCGGCGAGTCGGTCCCGCGCTCCGTCGACGCCTCCGGGGTGCTGATGACCCTGGCCGTCCCGCCGCCCGGCGCCCTCGAACTGCACGGCGGCTATCTGCACCCCTCGCTCCAGCCGGAGCGGGCGCTGGCCGCCGCCCTCGCCCGCGCCGGGCGGCGGCCCGGCGCCTGGGACCGCCCGCCGATCGACGGGCTGAGCGAGCTGCGCGCGTGGTTCGCCGCCGAGATCGGCGGCCGGGCCGGGGCCCTCGCCCCCTCCGAGGTGCTGATCACCGCGGGCGGCCAGAGCGCGCTGACCACCGCGCTGCGCGCCCTCGCGCCCCCCGGCGCGCCCGTACTCGTGGAGTCGCCCACCTACCCCGGGGCGCTCGCCGCCGCCCGCGCCTTCGGGCTGCGGCCGGTCCCGGTCCCCGTGGACGCCGACGGGGTCCGCACCGATCTGCTCGAACAGGCGCTGCGCGCGACCGGGGCGCGCGTCTTCCTCTGCCAGCCCCTCTTCCAGAACCCGACCGGCGCGGTGCTCTCCGCCGAGCGGCGGCGCGAGGTGCTGCGGGTCGCCCGGGAGGCGGGCGCGTTCGTGATCGAGGACGACTTCGCGCGCCGCCTCGCCCACGAGGACGCGGGGCCGCTGCCCGCGACCCTCGCCGCCGACGACCCCGACGGAGTCGTCGTCCACGTCTGCTCGCTCACCAAGGTCACCTCGGCCAGCCTGCGGGTGGGCGCGCTCGCCGCCCGCGGCCCGGCGCTGGAGCGGCTGCGCGCCATCCAGGTCGTCGACAGCTTCTTCGTGCCGCGCCCGCTCCAGGAGGCCGCGCTCGAACTCGTCGGCTCGCCCGCCTGGCCCCGCCATCTGCGCACCGTCGCCGCCGAGCTGCGCGCCCGCCGCGAGGCGCTGGCCACGGGCGTGCGGCGGGACCTCCCCGAACTCGCCCTGCGCCATGTCCCGCCCGGCGGCTTCCACCTGTGGCTGCGGCTGCCCGACGGGGCCGACGAGGCCGCGCTGACGGCCGCGGCCCTGCGCGCCGGGGTGTCCGTCGCGCCCGGCCGCCCGTACTTCTGCGCCGAGCCGCCGGCCCCGCACCTGCGGCTGGGCTTCGCCTCGGCGGCGGGCGCCGGCGAGCTGGCGGAGGGGCTGCGCCGGCTGCGCCTCGCCTGCGACGAGGTGCTGGGGTGACGGCACGCAGGATCTTCCACGTGCCGAAAACCCCTCGACGCGGCCCCCTTGACCTGCGAGTCTCCCGCCATGAGTGACACGAACGGCCGGCCGGTGCCGGACGGCTACGAGATATCCAGCGACCCCGCCCGCCTCGACCCGGCCCGGATCCACCGCTGGCTGTCCACCGACGCGTACTGGGCGCTGGGCCGCACCCGCGAGAAGCAGGACCTGGCCATCGCCGGCTCGCTCAACTTCGGCGCGTACGAGACCGCTTCGGGCACCCAGGTCGCGTACGCCCGGGTCATCACCGACCACGCCACCTTCGCCTGGCTGTGCGATGTCTACGTGGACCGGTCCGCGCGCGGGACGGGCCTCGGCACCGCGCTGGTCACGGCCGTCCGTGACCACCTGGAGCCCTTCGGGCTGCGGCGCATCCTGCTCGCCACGTTCGACGCCCACGGCGTCTACGAGAAGATCGGCTTCTCGCTCCTGGACGACCCGGAGCACTGGATGACCCTGCGCTTCCCCGGCGCCGAGGCGCCGGGGAGGTGACGCGGCCGGGCCGCGGGCAGGTCAGTGGCCGTGCTGGTCCACGGACTCCCGCGGCTCCGCCGCCTCCTGCGGCCGCTCGGCGGCCTCGGCCGCCTCGGCGAGGGCGGCCGGTTCGGCGGGCTTGCGGCGGCCGGTCAGCCGCATGGCGAGCGGCTGGGTGTAGCGGGCGGTGAGCGGGCCGAGGATCACCAGGATCAGCACATAGGCCGTGGCCAGCGGCCCCAGCTCCGGCTCGATGCCCGCCGTGACGGCGAGTCCGGCGATGACGATGGAGAACTCGCCGCGCGCGACCAGGGTGCCGCCCGCTCGCCAGCGGCCCTTGACGGAGATCCCGGCGCGCTTCGCCGCCCAGTAGCCGGTGGCGATCTTCGTACCCGCGGTGACGACGGCCAGCGCGAGGGCCGGCAGCAGCACCGGCGGAATGCTCGCCGGGTCGGTGTGCAGACCGAAGAAGACGAAGAACACGGCCGCGAACAGGTCCCGCAGCGGGCTGAGCAGGTTGTGCGTGCCCTCGGCCACCTCGCCGGACAGCGCGATGCCCACCAGGAACGCCCCGACGGCCGCCGACACCTGGAGCTGCTGGGCGATCCCGGCGACCAGCAGGGTCAGGCCCAGCACCACCAGCAGCAGCTTCTCCGGGTCGTCGCTGGAGACGAAGCGCGAGATGACCCGGCCGTAGCGCACGGCGACGAACAGCACCAGACCGGCCACGCCGAGCGCGATGGCCAGGGTGACGCTGCCCGCCGCCAGGCTCACGCCCGCCAGCAGGGCGGTGATGATCGGCAGATAGACGGCCATCGCCAGGTCTTCGAGGACCAGGATGGACAGGATGACCGGGGTCTCGCGGTTGCCCAGGCGCCCCAGGTCGCCCAGGACCTTGGCGATGACGCCGGACGAGGAGATCCAGGTGACCCCGGCCAGCACCACCGCGGCCACCGGGCCCCAGCCCATCAGCAGCGCCATGGCGGCGCCGGGCAGGGCGTTGAGCGTGGCGTCGACCAGTCCGGCCGGGTACTGGGTCTTGAGGTTGCTGACCAGGTCACTGGCGGTGTACTCGAGCCCGAGCATGAGCAGCAGCAGGATCACGCCGATCTCGGCGCCGATCGCCACGAACTCCTCACTCGCGCCCAGCGGCAGCAGACCGCCTTCGCCGAAGGCGAGCCCGGCCAGCAGATAGAGGGGGATGGGGGAGAACTGAAGGCGTCCGGCCAGCCGGCCCAGCAGGCCCAGGCCCAGGATGACCGCCCCGAACTCGATCAGGAAAAGAGCGGAGGAATGCATCGATCACTCCCGCCCAAGTATCGTCGCGGCCGTCTCCACGCCTTCGCGGGTGCCGATCACGATCAGGGTGTCGCCGCCGGCCAGCCGGAAGTCCGGCGCCGGGGAGGGGATCGCCTCCGCGCGGCGCAGCACCGCGACGATCGAGGCGCCGGTCTCGGTCCGCATCCGCGTCTCGCCCAGCACCCGCCCGTTCCAGTGCGAGACCGACGACAGCTCGACCCGCTCGGCCACCAGGCCCAGCTCGGTCGTGGACAGCAGCGCGGGGCTGTGGTGCGACGGCATCAGCGCGCCGATGAGGGACTCCGTCTCCTTGGCCGTGAGCCGCACGGACAGCGCGCACTCGTCAGGGTCGTCCTCGCGATACGCGCTCACTGTCCGCCCGCCGTCGCGATGCGCGACCACCGACATGCGTTGGTGTTCTCGCGTGGTCAGGTCGTAACGGACACCGATTCCGGGCAACGGCGTACTGCTGATCCGCGGAGCTCCCACGGCCATCCTTCCGTCGTGTGTGCCACTTGGCGGTGGACGCACGGCGGCTGGTTTTGGCCGGTGACGTCCCCCGTACACCCTATCGAACGGCAAAGACTTGGTAATGAGCGGGGCGGGAGGGGGGTGGTTGTGCACGGAGCCGGCCGGGTACCGGCGGTCGCCGGGCGAGAAGACGATCACCCCTCGGAAGGACGCGCCCGGATGGCTACGGGCGTCGATCGCGAAGGCTGACGGGCCGGCCCCGCACGCCTTCATGCTCCTGCATATCTGTAGTTGTTGCAACTAAGTCGCAATAAGGCTCTAGGGTGGGTCCCGGCACGATCACTCACCGTCGAAAGCCGAAAGGGGCTGTGCCTGATGGGCACGTACTCGCTTCCCGACCTGCCGTACGACTACGCCGCGCTGGAGCCGGCCATCACCGGTCAGATCCTCGAGCTGCACCACGCCAAGCACCACGCGGCCTACGTCAAGGGCGCCAACGACACCCTGGAGCAGCTCGCCGAGGCGCGGGACAAGGAGCAGTTCGGCGGCCTGGTCGGGCTGGAGAAGACCTTCGCGTTCAACCTCTCCGGACACGTCCTGCACTCGATCTTCTGGCAGAACCTGTCCCGGGACGGCGGCGACCGCCCCGACGGAGCGCTCGGCGACGCCATCGACGAACACCTCGGCGGCTTCGAGGCGTTCAAGAAGCAGCTCACCACCGCCACCACCACGGTCCAGGGCTCCGGCTGGGGCGTGCTCGCCTGGGAGCCGCTGGGCAAGCGCCTGATCGTCGAGCAGGTCTACGACCATCACGGCAACGTCGGCCAGGGCGCGGTGCCGCTGCTGGTGTTCGACGCCTGGGAACACGCCTACTACCTCCAGTACAAGAACGTCCGCCCGGACTACGTCACCAAGCTCTGGGACCTCGTCAACTGGGAGGACGTGGCGGCCCGTTACGCCGCCGCCAGGGGCGTCTGAACGGGACTCCGGACGGGCGCCGCGACTCCCGGGCGTACGCGGCGCGGCCGCTCGCCGCGCCCTGACACCTGCTTCAGTCGCCGAGTCGCACCACGCGGGCCGTGGCCGTGACCCGGCCGCTGTCGCGGAACCGCAACACGAACGGCAGCTCCTCGCCCAGCCGCAGCGGCGTGGAAACCTTGACCATCGCCTTGAGGCCGCCCGCCGACATGGTCAGCCCGGAGCGGGCGGGGACGGCCGCCGTGTCGACCATGGCCATGGACTCCGTGGCGCCCCTGCGCACCGTCCGGGAGAGCATGGCGCGGCCGGTGACCGGGGAGGTCACGGACACCAGCCGGTCCTCGGCGCCCCCGGCGTTGCGCACCCGGAAGAAGGCCACCGTGAACTCGTTGCCGGCGTACGGCAGCCAGACGCGGCCGTCGGTGATCCGGAGCCGGGCCGGCGAACCGGCCGCGCCGGTGGCGGTCCAGGCCGTCAGCCCGCCGAGGGCGACGGCGCTCGCCACCAGCGGCGCCAGCGCGCCGCGGACGGCGCCGGCCAGGCGGCGACGGGTGGGCGAAAGCACGGGGCGCATGACGTTCCTCATGATGGGGTGAGCCTTCGGGCGGCCGGGGCCGGGCGCGGGCCGGTGGCGTACGCGCCGAGGCCGTCGGCGACGGCGAGCAGAACACCGGCCGCCATCGCCACGACGGCGCCCGACGGGTTGAGCCAACCGGCGGCGGCGGGCGCCAGGGCGACCACCTGGCAGCCCGGCACCCAGACCAGCTGGGCGCGGAGGACGTACCCGGTGCGCCGCGCGAGACGGATCGCGTCGACGACGGCCTCGACGTCCCCGCGCGTCAGCGTCATGTCGGCCGCCCCGACGGCCACCGGGTCGCCATCCCCCAGGGCGATGCCCAGGTCGGCCTCGGCCAGCGCCGCCGCGTCCTCGGCGCCCTCGCCCACCACCGCCACCCGGTGTCCCCGCTCCCGCAACTCCCGCACCAGGACGGCCTTGTCGCGCGGCCCGACACCGGATTGCGCCTCGGCGATGCCCAACCGGTCGGCGGCGGCCCGGGCCGCCTCCTCCTGCTCCCCGGTGACCAGCACCGGCCGCAGCCCGAGCCGCTTCAGATGGCGCACCGCCCGGTAATCGCCGGGCCGCCGCACGGTGTTCAGCACGACGGTGTCGACGGCGCGCAGCGCCTCCAAGGCCCGCGGCCGACGGACCCGAACGCCGATCCGGGCGCCGCGCAGGGCGGCGGACAGCAGCGTCGCCGGGACCGCCGCCAACAGCGAGCAGGGGGCGGCCACCACCAGCACCGCCACGGCGGCGGCCACCGCGGCCCGTGGCTCGGCGCCCGCCCCGAGCCAGAAGCCCGGCACCGTCACGGCCACGGCCGCCACCATCGGCACACAGGCCCGGGCCATCGCGTCGGCCGGGAGCGGAGCCGAGGCGGCGGTACGGCGCCCGGCCCTGGCCTCCAGACAGCGCCCGGCGAGGGCACACAGCACGACCCCGGCCACCGCGTCCGGACACGGGCGTGCCGCGCCGACTCCGGCGGTGGCCGTCGGGTCGAAGGGCAGCCGTGCCCCGGGCTCCCCGGCCCCGCCCAGGAACAGGGCGTACGCCGACCAGACGAACGACGCGACGACGGCGAGCGACACCAAAGTGTCCGAGGCGACCGTCGGCTCTCGCAGCGCCCGCTGATGGAACGGCCAGGCGCCCCACACCGCCAGCGGCGCGGCGAGTACGAAGCACAGCCACTGCCAGTTGCGGAACTGCGCGCCCGGCACCACGGAGAGCACCAGCACGGGCAGCGCCAGCACCGCGGCGACCAGCAGCCGCCGGCGCTCCGGCGCCGCCATGTCGGCCGCCACGTCCTCAGGGCCCGGGCGCTGCGGCGGCATCGCGAGCCCGGCCGACGGCGCCACCTGCGGGGCCGCGGCGGTCACCGCCCGCCACCCGGCCGCGCGGCCATGCCGTGCATCCCGCCGCCGCCATCCCCGCCCTCGTCTCCGCCCCCGCCCCCGTCCCCCGGGGCGGTCCCGGACGGGCTCGACGGGCGCATCCACGGGGCGACCGGCCCGGCCGCCGCCCCCACCGCGTAGGAGGCCGCGAACAGCAGCCCGAGCAGCACCAGGAAGCCCAGCAGCGCGGGAGGCGGCGCGAGGCGCCGCACGGCGACACGCCTTTCGGGGGACGGGGGATGGTGGTCCGTCATCATCACTCCTGCGAGAGCACATGGCCTGGTCGGCCGCCGTCATGCTGGCACGCCGGAACACCGTGCGGACGCCGTGGCACGGGGGCGGGGCGCGTGAGGTTTCTCCCGGTGCGGCGCGGGAACCAGGCACCCGCGCCGGCCGACTACGTCAGGAGGTGTTCAGACAGAAGACCCCAGCGGCTCGTCGGCGAGGTAGGGCGGCGCCGGCTCGTACTGGATGTACCGGCGGACCGCGCGCGCGTGGTCCCGGCCGTGCAGGCGGCCGACCAGCCACAGCGCCATGTCGATCCCGGCCGAGACACCCTGGCTGGTGACCAGGTCGCCGTCGACCACATAGCGGGCGTCGCGCACCACCGTGACCTCGCCGCGGGCCTCCAGAGCGTCCTCGAAAGCGTGGTGGGTGGCCACCCGGCGACCGCGCGCCGGGCCCGCCTCGTGCAGCAGCAGCGCCCCGGTGCAGACGCCGGTGGTCCACTCGGTGTGCGCGGAGGTCTTGCGGATCCAGTCGATGACCGCCGGGTTGGACACCTCGCGGCGGGTGCCCATGCCCCCGGGCACCAGCAGGACGTCCAGCGGCGGATGGTCGTCCAGCGTGTGGTCCGGCAGCACCCGCATGCCCTTGTTGCAGCGGACGGCGCCGGGCCGTTCGGCGATGAGCAGCGCGGTGTCGGCGTGGTCGCGCAGCATCGACGAGGCGGTGAACACCTCCCAGGGGCCGACGAAGTCGAGCTCCTCGGCCCCCTCGAACACCAGCAGTCCGTAGGTGGTCATGTGTACTCCCTCGTGGATCGGAAACGGTCCCGGTAGTCGGACGGGGCGACGCCGACATGGCGGTGAAAGGCGCGGCGCAGGGTCTCTGCGGTGCCGAAGCCGCACCGCCGGGCGATGGCCTCGACGGGGTCGCCGCCCTCGACGAGCGCGCGCTGCGCCGCCTCGACCCGCACCCGCTCCACATAGACCGCGGGCGGCACGCCGAGCTCGGCGGCGAACCTGCGCTGGAGATGGCGTGTGCTCAGCCCGGCACACCCCGCCAGATCCGCGACGGTGTGCCGGGCGCCCGGGTCGGCGTGGATCGCCGACACCGCGGCGCCGATCGAGTCGGTGGCCGGCTGCGCCGACCACAGCCCCACGCCGAACTGGGACTGGCTGCCGGGGCGGCGCAGGAACAACACCAGCTCCCGGGCCACGGTGTGGGCCGTCTTCCGCCCCAGATCCGCCTCCACCAGCGCGAGCGCCAGATCCATCCCGGCGGTCACGCCCGCCGAGGTCCACACCTTCCCGTCCCGGACGAAGATGGGATCGCAGTCGACCCGCACCCCGGGGTGTTCCCGGGCCAGTTGCTCCGCGCGGCCCCAGTGGGTGGTGACCCGCCGCCCGTCCACGAGCCCGGCGGCGGCCAGCAGGAACACCCCGCTGCACACCGAGGCGACCCGCCGGGCGCCGGCCGCGGCCGACGCGATCCAGCCGGTCAGCGCCGGATCGTGGCGGGCCCGGTCCACCCCGCGGCCGCCCGCCACCACCAGCGTGTCGATCCCGCCGGGGTCGAGATCGGCCACCCCGTGCGCCGCGTGCACCGGCAGGCCGCCGGACGACCGCACGGGGCCCGGGAGGGGCGCCACGATCCGGCAGGAGTAGCCGCCCGCGAGGCGGTCGGCGTGCTGGAACACCTCCAGCGGACCGGCCAGGTCGAGCGACTGGAACCCCTCGTAGATCACGAAGACGACGTGTCGCTGGTTCACCCTTCCACCCTGCGGTCTGTCCCGGATGGCGGCAAGGACACACACCCCACACATCGCGCCACCCATTCCCACACGGCGGAACGGGCTTCGGCAGCCGCCACCATGATCCATGCCGCCTACCATGCCCGGATGAACTTCCGGCTCACGCTGATCGCCTCCGCCCGCAGTTCCTCCCGGCTCGCCGAGCGTTTCGACGACGACCGGCCGCTCGACCCGGCGGGCTGGCGCGAGGTCGAGCGCGTGGCGCCCTCGCTGCTTCCGCTGGCCGCCGCTGAGCTGCGCTACTGCTCTCCGTCGGCCCGCAGCCGGGAGACCGGCGACATCCTCGGTTTCATGCCGCTCTCCCAAACCTCCCTGCGCGACTGCGACATGGGCAACTGGCGCGGCCGGACCCTGGAGGAGGTGAAGGAGCGCGAGCCCGAGGCGGTCGACGCCTGGCTCGCCGACCCGGGCAGCGCGCCGCACGGGGGCGAGTCGCTGTCGGCGTTCATCAACCGCGTGGGCAGATGGCTGGACAACCGGCCCGCCGGATTCGACGACCGGATGCTCGCCGTCGCCGACGCGGGTGTGATCCGCGCCGCGGTGACCCACGCGATGAAGGCGCCGCCGCACTGCTACTGGAACGTCGATGTGCTCCCGCTGTCCACCGTCACGCTGATCGGCGGGGCCGGGCGGTGGCGGCTGTGCGTGGACCGCGAAGCGCAGTTGTAAGGCCCGCCCAGCGGTCTGCACAGCGGTCCACACAGCGGTCTACACAGTGGAAACGCAGCGGTTACGGAATGTCGGCATCGGTCGCGTACGTTCGAGGGGACGTGTCCTCGACGACGAGGGAAGCCCCCCCGCCCGACCGCCCGGAGGACACCGTTGCGCACCCCGCACACCTCGCCCGCACTGCCCCGCTGGCTCACCCACCCGCTGCCCGGCGCTCGCGGGCTGCGCGGGCCCGTGCCCTGGGCGGCGGTGGCGCGCGGCGCGCTCGGCGTGGGGCCCGTGCTGGCGGCCGGAGTGGCCGCGGGGCAGACCTCCGCCGGGGTGACCGCGGGCCTCGGCGCGATGTTCGCGCACATCAACGACCGGCCCGCCACCCGCGCCACCCGCCTGGTGCGCATCGGCCTGCCCGCCCTGGCCGGGGCCGTGGGCATGCTCACCGGGGCATGGCTGGGCACGCTGGGGCTCGGCACCTGGATCGCGCTCGCACTCGCGGCGGTCGGCCTGGTGTCCGGCGCGATCAGCGCGATCGGGCCGGTGTGCTCCTCGGCCGGGGTCCAGCTGATGGTGGTGTGCGTGGTCGGCACGGGCATGCCCGCCCCCGAATCCCCGCCCGCCCGGGCCGGGCTGCTGCTCGCCGGCGCCGCGTGGGTGCTGGCCATGGCGTGGCTGCTGCCGCTGCTCGCCCCCCTTCGGGGTTCGGTTCGCCCGGCGGCGGGCCTGCCCGACGAGCGGGTCGCGGTGGCCGCCGTCTACGACGCGCTCGCCGACCTGATGGCGGCGGTCGGCACCGAGCGCGGCCATGCGGCCCGGCGCCGGCTGACCGCCGCGTACGACGCCGCCTACGAATCGCTCTACGCACACCGTGTCCCGCTCCACCGCCCCGACGCCGGCCGGCGCCGGCTGCGCGATCTGCTGGCGGTGGCCGGGGCGTTGAGCGAGACGGCGGTGACCCTGCTGTGGGAGGGCGAGCCGCTGCCCGCCCGGGTGGCGCGGACCCCCGCGCTGCTGGCCCGCTCGGTGCGCACCGGCCGGCCGCCGGGCCCGCTCCCCGCGCCCGCGCCGCACACCGCCGGCGGCCTCGCCGCGCACCGCGCGGTGCTGCTGGCCGCCCGTGTCTTCGACGGCGAACCGGCCCCGGCCGTCGGCGCGGTCGGCCCCGGCCCCCGGCAGCGGCTGCGCCGGGCGCTCGGCCCGGCGGGCCGGGAGTACGCGGCCCGGGTGGGGCTGTGCGTGGGCGTCGCCACCGCGCTGGCCCGGTCGCTGCCGGGCGAACACTGGTACTGGCTCCCCGCCACCGCCGCCTTCCTGGTCAAGCCGGACATGGGCCCGCTGGTGTCGCGGGCCGTGAGCCGCGCGTTCGGCACCGCCGTCGGCGTGGCCGTCTTCGGCGGGCTCGCCGCGCTGCTCGGCCCGCTCGCGGGGGCGGACGGGGTGTGGCCGGTGGCCGTCGCCGCGGTGTGCTCGGCGCTGATCCCGGTGTCCGTACGCCACTTCGCGCTCCAGACGGCGGTGCTCACGCCACTGCTGCTGTCCCTGGTGTACCTCGGCGGCGACCGCGGCGCGGGGTACGCGCGGCTCACGGACACGCTGCTGGCCTGCGCGGTGGTGCTGGCGGCGGGCGCGCTGCCCGGCCTCGGCGGCCCGCGCGCCCAGGTGTCCGTACGGCTGTCGCTCGCGGTCCGCGCCACCCGCGACCACCTGGACCGGGTGCTGGATGCCGACGCGCCGTACGCGGTACGGCTGCGGCTGCGTCGCGAGGCGTACCGCGCGCTGGCGGACGCCCGGCGCGCGGTGGAGGTGGCGGGCGCCGAACACCCGCCGTTCGGGCGCGACCTGGCGGCGTGGGCCCCGGTGGTGGCCGCGCTCGAGGAGATCGTGGACGCGACGACGGCGTGCGGGGTCCGGCTGGACCACGGCGCGCCGCGCCCGGAGCCGGCCCTCGCGGACGGGCTGCGGGCCGCCCTGTCGGACCTGGCCGACGCGGTCGCCGCCCGTCGCCCGTCGGCCGATCTCCCGCTGCCCGCCGGACCGTTGGTCACCGTCCCCCGGCTACCGCTGGGCGGCGTCCCCTGCGCGACCCTCGCCGACGTCACCGCGGGCCTGCACCGCGCCCGGCAACTCGCCGGTTCCGCTAGGCCCTGATCTCTGCGGGCCCGCGACGCCTGGCACGCGCCCTCGCGCTGCGTTGTCGGGCCCGCGAGGGCGGCCCTCCGCCTTGCGATCGCACGCGCCCCCGGCTACCGCCGGCGGGGGTACCTCCCAGCGGTAGCCGGGGGCGCCCGGCCGTGTCCGCGAAGTGCCGGGTCCGGGACGGCCGGACACGGCCTAACCGGCCGGCGGCCGCCATTCCCCGGTGGTGGCGAACCGCTCGACGACGCCCGCGTACGGCGCCGGGTCGAGCCCCCGGGCGCGTACCCACTCGGGGTCCAGGTGGGTGTTCCGGTACGGTTCGGCGTGGTCGCCGACGAGGCCGACCACGCTGCCCCGCGCTCCCGACTCGCGCATCCGCGCCACCAGGTGGCATACGCCCCACAGCCCGGTCCCGGCCGCCGGGCCGGCCGGGACGGCGGCCGTGTCGTGCAGCCATCGCAGGGCGGCCAGGGACGCGGCGTCCGGAACCGGGATCACCAGGTCGATCACGGTGGGCAGGAACCCGGGCTCGGTGCGGGGGCGGCCGATGCCGGGGATCCGGGAAGGCATGCCGGTGGCGTAGTCGCGGCAGCCGCTCGCCCACGCCGGGAAGTAGGCGGAGTTCTCCGGGTCCACCACGGCCAGCCGGGTCGGATGGCCGTGGTGGCGCAGATGGCGTCCGATCGAGGCCGAGGTGGCGCCGGTGCCGGCGCCGGTGACGATCCACGCGGGCACCGGATGCGGCTCCTCGCGCAGCTGCGTGAAGATCTCGTCCGCGATCGTCGGTTCGCGGCTTGCGGCCAGGGCCGGCTCGGCGTCGGTGAAGTGGTCGAGGAAGTGTCCGCCGAGCCGCTCGGCCACCGCGCGGGCCTCCTCCTGCACCGCGGCCGGCGGCTGTTCGGCCACCTGCCACCGCCCGCCCTCCCGCTCGACGCGGGCCAGGGTGTCCGCCGGGGTCTTCGCCGGTACGACGGCGAGGAACGGCAGATCCAGCAGCCGCGCGAAGTGGGCTCCCGCGACGGCGACCGCGCCCCCGGTGGCGGCGACCACCGTGGTGTCCGCGGTGATCCGGCCGGTCGCGATCGCCTCGTGGAACATGGCCCGCACCAGGCGGTGTTTCACGCTGCCGGTGGGGTGTGCGGACTCGTCCTTGAGATAGACCCGGACGTCCGGCAGCGCGGGCAGCGGAAGCGGCCGGAGCGGGGTCGGGCCGCTTCCGCGGCCCTCCGCGCGGAGGCGCCGGATCGCGTCCGCCGCCCAGGCGTTGGGGTGGTCCGAGGTCATGGGCCCCGAGCCTATCCAGGGCCGCTGCCCGGCGCCCCGGCCCGGAGGAGGCCGGCGGCTCCCGGTCGGCCCGGATGCCCACCGGACACCCTCCGCGGCCGGACTACGGCGCGGGAGTGAACACGAGCGAGGTGTTGTGGCCGCCGAATCCGAAGGAGTTGCTGAGCGCGGCGGTCGGCGCCGCGCCGCGCCGGGGCGCTCCCGTGACGACGTCGAGCTTCACCTGCGGGTCGAGGGCGTCGACGTTCTGGGTCGCGGGGATCACCCCGTCGCGCACCGCGAGGATCGCGGCGACCGCGCCGACCGCCCCCGCCGCCCCGAAGAGGTGGCCGGTCATGGACTTGGTCGCGGTCACGGACGGGTGGATGCCGATGGCCTCGGCGATCGACTCGGCCTCGACGAGGTCGCCCATCGGCGTGGAGGTGGCGTGGGCGTGGATGAGCTCGATCGCGAGCGGGGTCAGCTTCGCGGAGGCCAACGCCATGCGCATGGCGCGGACTTGACCCTCCGGGTGCGCGGCGGTGATGTGGTGGGCGTCCGAGGTGACCCCGGCCCCGGCGAGCGTCGCGTGGGTGCGGGCCGCCCGGGCGGCGGCGAACTCGGCGCGCTCCAGGACGACCACGGCAGCGCCCTCGCCGATGACGAAGCCGTCGCGGTCGACGTCGAAGGGCCGGGACGCCCGCTCGGGCTCGTCGTTGCGCGTGGAGTGGGCTCGGGCCTGGGCGAATCCGGCCAGCACCAGCGGGTTGACGCAGGCCTCGGTGCCGCCCGCGACGACCACGTCGGCGCGGCCGAGGCGGATCAGGTCTAAGCCCATGGCGATCGCCTCGGCCCCCGAGGCGCAGGCGCTGACCGGGGCGTGGGCGCCGCCGCGCGCGCCGAGTTCGATGCTGACCAGGGCGGCGGGACCGTTCGCCATCAGCATCGGGACGGAGTGCGGGGACATCCGCCGCATCCCCGAGGACTCCATGATGTCGCTCTGGCGGAGCATGGTCAGCGTGCCCCCGGTGCCCGTGCCGATGGCCACGGCCAGCCGCTCCGGCTCGACCTCGGGGGCGCCCGCGTCGGCCCAGGCCTCGCGGGCGGCGATCAGCGCGATCTGCTGGCAGCGGTCCATGCGCCGGGCCTGCACCCGGTCCAGGACCTCGGTCGGCTCGACCGCCAGCTGGCCCGCGATCCGCACGGGGGCGTCGGTCGCCCACGCCTCTTCGATGCGGCTGATCCCGGATCTCCCGCTCAGCATCCCGGACCAGGTCGAGGCCACATCGCCGCCGAGCGGTGTGGTGGCCCCGAGACCGGTGACCACCACCTGTTCGGTGTCAGCGCTCATCGAAAACTACCCCCGTGTAGTGGACACACGACTCCCGCGTGGAAGTTCGCGGGAGGAGATCACTTGTCGGCCACTCTGTCAGGGGGCTCACGGCCGGGCAGATGGCGCAATCCCAGCAGGCCGGGGTCCGGGTTTTGTAGGGCTCCGCTATTGGTTGTCGGCACGGTGACCGGGGGACCACGGAGCGCACATGGCGGGGGCTGCGGGGGAGCGCGCCCGGCGGGGCCGCGGAGAAGCGCGCGGGGACGGGCGCACACAAGCCGCCGCCCCGGCCGGAACGGTGTCCGGCCGGGGCGGCGGCGAGAGGCAGAAGAGGCGGAGGGAAGACCGCCGCGTCAGCCGAGGGTGGCGAGGGCCTGGTTGAAGGTCGCCGACGGACGCATCACGGCGGCGGCCTTGGCCGGGTCGGGCTGGTAGTAGCCGCCGATCTCGGCCGGCTCGCCCTGGACGGCGATCAGCTCGTCGACGATCGTCTGCTCCTGGGCGGCGAGCGTCTCGGCGAGCGGGCCGAAGGCCTTGGCCAGGCCCGCGTCGTCGGTCTGCCCGGCCAGCTCCTGCGCCCAGTACAGCGACAGGTAGAAGTGGCTGCCGCGGTTGTCGATGCCACCGACCCGGCGGCTGGGCGACTTGTCCTCGTTGAGGAACGTGGCCGTGGCCCGGTCGAGGGTGTCGGCGAGCACCTGGGCGCGCGCGTTGCCGGTGGTCTTCGCGTACTGCTCGAGGGACGGCACCAGCGCGAAGAACTCGCCCAGCGAGTCCCAGCGCAGGTAGTTCTCCTTGACCAGCTGCTGGACGTGCTTCGGCGCGGAGCCGCCGGCGCCCGTCTCGAAGAGGCCGCCGCCCGCCATCAGCGGGACGACCGACAGCATCTTGGCGCTGGTGCCCAGCTCCAGGATCGGGAACAGGTCGGTCAGGTAGTCGCGCAGCACATTGCCGGTGACCGAGATGGCGTTCTCGCCGCGGCGGATCCGCTCCAGGGAGAACGTGATCGCGTCGACCGGGGCCTTGATCTCGATCTGAAGGCCCTCGGTGTCGTGCTCCGGCAGGTACGCCTTGACCTTCTCGATCAGCTGGGCGTCGTGGGCGCGGTTCTCGTCGAGCCAGAAGACGGCCGGGTCGCCGGTGGCGCGGGCGCGGGTGACGGCGAGCTTGACCCAGTCGCGGATCGGCAGGTCCTTGGTCTGGCACATACGGAAGATGTCACCGGCGCCGACGACCTGCTCCAGGACCACGTTGCCGGCCTCGTCGACGACGCGGACGGTGCCCGTGACGGGGATCTCGAAGGTCTTGTCGTGGCTGCCGTACTCCTCGGCCTTCTGCGCCATCAGGCCGACGTTCGGGACCGAGCCCATGGTGGCGGGGTCCAGGGCGCCGTTGGCCCGGCAGTCGTCGAGGACGGCCTGGTAGATGCCGGCGTAGCTGCTGTCGGGCAGGACGGCGAGGGTGTCGTGCTCCTGGCCGTCGGGGCCCCACATGTGGCCCGAGGTGCGGATCATTGCCGGCATGGAGGCGTCGACGATCACGTCGGAGGGGACGTGCAGGTTGGTGATGCCGCGGTCGGAGTCGACCATCGCCATCCGGGGGCCCTCGGCCAGCTCGGCCTCGAAGGACTCCTTGATCCTGGCCCCCTCGGGCAGCGACTCCACGCCCTTGAGGATGCCGCCGAGCCCGTCGTTGGGGGTCAGACCGGCCGCCGCGAACACCTCGCCGTACTCGGCGAAGGTCTTCGGGAAGAAGGCCCGCACCGCGTGGCCGAAGACGATCGGGTCGGAGACCTTCATCATCGTGGCCTTGAGGTGCAGCGAGAACAGCACGTCCTCGGCCTTGGCCCGGGCCACCTGAGCGGTCAGGAACTCGCGCAGCGCGGCCACGCGCATCACGGACGCGTCCACGACCTCGCCGGCCAGCACGGGTACGGACTCGCGCAGCACGGTGGTCGAGCCGTCGTCGCCCGCCAGCTCGATGCGCAGCGAGCCGGCCTCGGCGACCACCGCGGACTTCTCGGTGGCGCGGAAGTCGTCGACGCCCATGGTGGCGACGTTGGTCTTCGACTCCGCGGTCCAGGCGCCCATGCGGTGCGGATGCGTCTTGGCGTAGTTCTTGACCGACGCGGGGGCGCGGCGGTCGGAGTTGCCCTCGCGCAGCACCGGGTTGACCGCGGAGCCCTTGACCTTGTCGTAGCGGGCGCGGATCTCGCGCTCCTCGTCGGTCTTCGGGTCGTCCGGGTAGTCCGGCAGCGTGTAGCCCTGCTGCTGGAGCTCGGCGACCGCGGCCTTCAGCTGCGGGATCGAGGCCGAGATGTTCGGCAGCTTGATGATGTTGGCCTCGGGCGTCTTGGCCAGCTCACCGAGCTCGGCGAGGGCGTCGGGGATCCGCAGGCCCTCCTCCAGGTACTCGGGGAAGACGGCGATGATGCGCCCGGCCAGCGAGATGTCACGGGTCTCCACAGCGACCCCGGCCGTCGACGCGTACGCCTGGACCACCGGCAAGAACGAATACGTCGCCAGGGCCGGGGCCTCGTCGGTGTGCGTATAGATGATGGTCGAGTCAGTCACCGGGTGCTCCGCTCCACGTCTGCAACATTGCTCGACATCAAGATATCTCGTTGCCGGCCCCCTCTCGAAAGGGCCCGACCCCCTCTGGGCGCGTAACACGCGTCACCCCCGCCGTGTCACCGCCCCCGGCTGTCCGAAACACTCATTGCATAAAGCTTCGGTCAACCGTATAGTCATGCCATCGACAGGGAGGTTGTTTCGATGGCGATACGTGCGGCGGTGGCCGGAGCGAGCGGATACGCGGGCGGCGAGGTGCTGCGCCTGCTGCTCGCCCACCCCCAGGTGGAGATCGGCGCCCTGACCGGCAACTCCAACGCCGGCCAGCGCCTCGGAGCCCTCCAGCCGCACCTTCCGCCGCTCGCCGACCGGATCCTGGAGCCGACCGGCCCCGAGGCGCTCGCCGGGCACGACGTGGTGTTCCTCGCACTGCCCCACGGCCAGTCCGCCGCCGTCGCGGAGCAGTTGGGCGACGAGGTCCTGATCATCGACTGCGGGGCCGACTTCCGGCTCGAGGACGCGGGGGACTGGGAGCGGTTCTACGGCTCGCCGCACGCGGGCACCTGGCCCTACGGCCTCCCCGAGCTGCCCGGGGCCCGCGACGCGCTGGAGGGGTCCAAGCGCGTCGCGGTCCCAGGCTGCTACCCGACCTCCGTCTCCCTCGCGCTGTTCCCGGCGTACGCGGCGGGGCTCGTCGAGCCCGAGGCCGTGATCGTCGCCGCCTCCGGCACCTCGGGCGCGGGCAAGGCGCCCAAGCCGCACCTGCTGGGCAGCGAGGTCATGGGCGCCATGAGCCCGTACGGCGTCGGCGGCGGCCACCGGCACACCCCCGAGATGATCCAGAACCTGTCGGCCGCGGCGGGGGAGCCGGTCTCGGTCTCCTTCACCCCCACCCTCGCCCCCATGCCCCGCGGCATCCTCGCCACGTGCAGCGCCAAGGCCAGGCCCGGGGTGACGGCCGAGGCGGTGCGGGCCGCGTACGAGAAGGCGTTCCAGGACGAGCCGTTCGTCCACCTCCTGCCCGAGGGGCAGTGGCCGTCCACCGCCTCCGTGTACGGATCGAACACCGCGCTGATCCAGGTCGCCCTCGACGCGGCGGCCGGCCGGGTCATCGCCATCAGCGCCATCGACAACCTCACCAAGGGCACCGCCGGCGGCGCGGTTCAGAGCATGAACGTCGCGCTCGGCCTCCCGGAGGAGCTGGGGCTCCCCACCACCGGAATCGCGCCATAAGCCCGACCGGAACGAGTCGCGCGGCCGACGCCGCACCCCACGAAACCGGCCCCCCTGGGGCGAACAAGGAGTCACAGTGAGCGTTACGGCAGCCAAGGGCTTCACCGCCTCCGGTGTCGCAGCGGGCATCAAGGAGAACGGCAACCCCGACCTGGCCCTCGTCGTCAACAACGGGCCGCGCCTGGCCGCCGCCGGCGTGTTCACCTCCAACCGCGTCAAGGCCGCCCCCGTCCTGTGGTCCGAGCAGGTGCTGAAGGGCGGCGCGGTGAGCGCGGTCGTCCTCAACTCCGGCGGCGCCAACGCCTGCACCGGCCCGCTCGGCTTCCAGGACACCCACGCCACCGCCGAGAAGGTGGCGGAGGTCCTCGGACACAGCGCCGGTGAGGTCGCCGTCGCCTCCACCGGGCTCATCGGCATCCGGCTGCCCATGGACAAGCTGCTCCCCGGCGTGGAGAAGGCGGCCGCCGAGCTGACCGCCCACGGCGGCGAGAAGGCCGCCATCGCCATCAAGACCACCGACACCGTGCACAAGACCGCCGTGGCGGAGGGCGCCGGCGGCTGGGTCGTCGGCGGCATGGCCAAGGGCGCGGGCATGCTGGCCCCCGGCCTTGCCACCATGCTCGTCGTGCTCACCACCGACGCCGACGTCGAGGCCCAGGACCTGGACGCGGCGCTGCGCGCGGCCACCCGCACCACCTTCGACCGGGTCGACTCCGACGGTTGCATGTCCACCAACGACACCGTGCTGCTGCTCGCCTCCGGCGCGTCCGGAGTCACCCCCGCCGCCGACGAGTTCGCCGAGGCGGTCCGCACGGTCTGCGCCGACCTGGCGCGGCAGCTGATCGGCGACGCCGAGGGCGCCTCCAAGGACATCCGCATCGAGGTGGTGGGCGCCGCCACCGAGGACGACGCCGTGGAGGTGGGCCGCTCGATCGCCCGCAACAACCTCCTCAAGTGCGCCATCCACGGCGAGGACCCCAACTGGGGCCGGGTGCTCTCCGCGATCGGCACCACCTCCGCCGCCTTCGACCCGGACCAGCTCAACGTCGCCATCAACGACGTGTGGGTGTGCAGATACGGCTCCGTCGGCGAGGACCGCGAGCTGGTCGACATGCGCTACCGCGAGGTCCGGATCACCGCCGACCTGTCCGCGGGCACCGAATCCGCCGTCATCTGGGCCAACGACCTGACCGCCGACTACGTCCACGAGAACAGCGCCTACTCCTCATGAGCCAGCCGACCGCCCGTAAACACACCGCCCTGCCCAAGGCGCGCATCCTCATCGAGGCGCTGCCCTGGCTGACCCGCCACCACGGCAAGACCGTCGTCATCAAGTTCGGCGGAAACGCCATGGTCGACGAGGAGTTGAAGGCCGCCTTCGCCCAGGACGTGGTCTTTCTGCGCCACGCCGGCCTGCGCCCCGTCGTGGTGCACGGCGGCGGCCCGCAGATCAGCGCTCAGCTCGACCGGCACGGCCTGGTCAGCGAGTTCAAGGCGGGACTCCGGGTCACCACCGACGAGGCCATGGACGTCGTACGGATGGTGCTGGCCGGCCAGGTCCAGCGCGAGCTGGTCGGGCTGCTCAACCGCCACGGGCCGCTCGCCGTCGGCATGACCGGCGAGGACGCCCATCTGATGTCCGCCACCAAACACTTCGCCGAGATCGACGGCGAGCGGGTGGACATCGGCCGGGTCGGCCAGATCACCGAGATCGACACCGGCGCGGTCCAGGCCCTGCTGGACGACGGCCGCATCCCGGTCGTCTCCTCCATCGCCCGCAGCGCCGATGACGGCCACGTCTACAACGTCAACGCCGACACCGCGGCGGCCGCGCTCGCCGCCGCGCTGGGCGCCGAGACGCTGATGGTCCTCACCGACGTCGAGGGCCTGTACGCGGACTGGCCCAACAGCGACGAGGTGATCAGCAGGCTCACCGCGAGCGAGCTGGAGAAGCTGCTGCCCGACCTGGCCAGCGGCATGGTGCCCAAGATGGAGGGCTGTCTGTACGCCGTGCGCAACGGCGTCACCACCGCGCGCGTCATCGACGGGCGGGTCCAGCACTCCATCCTGCTCGAGATCTTCACCGACGAGGGCATCGGCACGATGGTCCTGCCCGACCCGGACAACGACAGCAACAAAAATGAGGGGGCGGACCGGTGAGCAACGAGAAGCTGACACAGCGCTGGCAGGGCGCGCTGATGGACAACTACGGCACGCCCCGCGTCCCGCTCACCCACGGCGAGGGCGCCAAGGTCTGGGACGCCGACGGCAACCAGTACGTCGACTTCGTCGGCGGCATCGCCGTCAACGCCCTCGGCCACGCCCACCCCGCGGTCGTACGGGCCGTGTCCGACCAGATCGCAACCCTTGGCCATGTCTCCAACCTGTTCATCGCCGAGCCCCCGGTGGCGCTGGCCGAGCGGCTGCTCCAGCTCTTCGACCGCCCCGGGCGGGTCTACTTCTCCAACTCCGGCGCGGAGGCCGTCGAGGCGGCCTTCAAGATCGGGCGGCGCACCGGCCGTACGCACATGGTGGCCACCACCGGCGGCTTCCACGGCCGCACCATGGGCGCCCTCGCGCTGACCGGCCAGCCCGCCAAGCAGGACCCGTTCCTGCCGCTGCCCGGCGAGGTCACCCATGTCCCGTACGGGGACGTGGACGCGCTGCGCGCGGCCGTCACCACCGACACCGCGCTGTTCATCGTGGAGCCGATCCAGGGTGAGAACGGCGTCGTGGCGCCTCCGGCGGGGTATCTCGCGGCGGCCCGCGAGATCACCCGGGCCACCGGCACCCTGCTGGTCGTCGACGAGATCCAGACGGGAATCGGCCGCACCGGCCACTGGTTCGAATGCCAGGCGCAGGGCGTCGAGCCCGATGTGGTGACCCTCGCCAAGGGTCTTGGCGGCGGCCTGCCCATCGGTGCGACCGTGGCCTTCGGGCCCGCCGCCGAGCTGCTGACCCCAGGTCAGCACGGATCGACCTTCGGCGGAAACCCGGTGGCGTGCGCCGCCGCGGTGGCGGTGCTCGACACCCTCGCGGCCGATGGTGTCCTCGACGGGGTCAAGCGGACCGGCGAGCGGCTGCGTGACGGGATCGAGTCCCTCGGCCACGCGTTGATCGACCATGTCCGCGGCTCCGGCCTGCTGCTGGGTATCGTGCTGACAGAGTCCCTCGCGCCGCAGGTGCAGCAGGCGGCTCAGGACGCGGGACTCCTGGTCAACGCGGTCGCGCCGGACGTGGTCCGGCTCGCCCCGCCGCTCGTCATCGGCGACGAGGAGGTGGATGCGTTCCTCCGGGCCTTCCCCACCGCCCTGGACGCCGCCCAGGGGAGACACGGGCACTGACGGATCCGGAGACTGACGAGACGATGACCGAGGCGCAGCACACCGAGGCGCAGGGCACCGGCAACCACAACAATGGTGGCCCGGCCGTGCCGCAGACCCGCACTGCCCGGCACCGCCGGATCGTGGACATCCTGAACCGGCAGCCGGTCCGCTCCCAGAGCCAGCTCGCGAAGCTCCTCGCCGACGACGGGCTCTCCGTCACCCAGGCGACGCTCTCCCGCGACCTGGACGAACTGGGCGCGGTGAAGATCCGCAACACCGGCGGCGAGCTGATCTACGCCGTCCCGGCCGAGGGCGGCGACCGCACGCCCCGGGCCCCGCTCGGCGAGTCGGCGAGCGAGGCCCGGATGGCGCGGCTGGCGGCCGAGTTGCTGATCTCGGCGGAGGCGTCCGCGAACCTGGTGGTGCTGCGCACCCCGCCCGGCGCCGCCCAGTTCCTGGCCTCGGCCATCGACTCGGCGGAGCTGCACGCCATCCTGGGCACCATCGCGGGCGATGACACGGTGCTGCTGATCAGCCGCGAGTCGGCAGGTGGCCAGGCGCTGGCCGACCACCTGCTCCGGCTGGCCCAGAAGGAGCGCTAGAGCTTCCGCCGCGGGTTGTCACAGGATCTGGATGGAGACGACCCTCGGCGGGCGGTTCGGGAAGGTGATGTCGTGCCAGCGCTCGATCTTCACCGAGTCACCGTTGGCGTCGTAGTAGATCAGGTCGTTGTTGCCCGTGTAGATGCGGTCGACCCACCACCCGCCGAAGTCGGTCCGGCCGGCGTTCGCGTAGCAGTCGACGCTCTCGCGGCCGTCGAGGTGCGACCAGATCTTCAGGAAGTTCTCGCCGCCGACGCATTGGACATGGTCGATGGCGAAGGCGGTGCCGCTCGACACGGTGACAGTGGACGCGGCCGCCGCGGCGAGCACCACGGCCATGGAACACACGGCGCGCTTGGTTTTCGAGATCACAGATTCCCCTTCAGGCGAAGGCCGGCACTCGTCCGGCCGCGACACTCCGAATGCGAACCGCAGGATCGAAGCAGCGCTCGATCGAGCATCACTCGATCGTGGCGCTCACAGCCCGCCGCCCCAGAAACCCCCGCCGGCACGGCTAGCGCTTCTTCGGCGGCGGGGCCGTGGAGCCGCGGACGACCAGGCGGGTGGGGACGCGGACGCGCGGCGGGCGCTCGCCCGTGTGCGGAGCCTCCCGCACCAGCCGGCACGCCGCCGCTCCCGCCTCCTGGAGCGGGACGTGCAGCGCGGTGGTGCCCGGCTGGGTCATCCCGATGACGGTGAGGTCGTCGGACGCCGCGAGGCTGATGTCCTCGGGCACCCGCAGCCCCGCCCCGCGCAACCCCATGAGCAGGCCGAGCAGGACGTAGCTGCTGTACGCCATGACCGCGGTGACCCGCTCCGCCCGCCGCACCAGGTGCTCGGCCGCCGCGAGGCCGGCGTCGACCTGGGGCGGCACGGGGTCCAGCACGGTCAGCTCGCCGCCGCCGTCCTCGACCGCCTTGCGGGCGGCCCTGGTGCGCTGCCGGTCCATCCATGAGCCGGGCGGGCCGCCCAGGTAGGCGATGTGCCGGTGGCCGAGGCCGAGCAGATGCGCCATCAGCTCCCGCACCCCGCCCGGGGTGTCCACCACCACCCCGGGCAGCCCCGGGGTGGTGCGGTCGACCGTCACCACCGGCAGTCGCTCGGCGAGTTCGTGCAGCGTCGCGTCGCCGCTGACCGGGGCGACGAGGACGAGCCCGTCGACCCGCGAGCCCAACTGCGCCGCCAGCTCGCGCTCGCGCTCCTCGGAGCGGTCGGACACCCCGAGGAGGACGTTTCCGCCCGTCTCGGCCAGTGACTCCTGGACACCGGTGACGATGGGCGGGAAGAACGGGTTGGCGAGGGTGGGGACGATGACGCCGACCAGCCCGGTGTGGCCGGTGGTCAGGGCCCGCGCGGTGGCGTTGAGCGTGAATCCCATCTCGGCGGCCGCCTTGGCGACCCGCTCCCGGGTCTCCGCCGCCACCATGTCGGGCCTGCTCAGAGCGCGGGACGCGGTGGACGTGGACACCCCCGCGGCGCGTGCGACATCTGCCAGCCGAACCATCCGCCCCTGCCTTCTGTTGTCCGTTGCCGGTTACATGTTTTTAACCGGCAGTTGTTGACGGGCTCACCGGCTCCAGCGTAGCTTGCCTGCAACCGGTTGCCGCAACCGGTTGCAGACGACGTATCAGTAACATCTAGGAGGGTCCGGCTCGTGTCACGCAGAGCGGCTTCTGGCCTCTTGCTCCTGCCGGGCGTGGCACTTCTCGCCTTCGGCTTCCTCTACCCCTTCGGCATCACCCTGTTCGCACCGCCCGCCGCAGAGAACCCCGATGTCCTCGGCAAGCTCGGCGGCATGCTCGGCGACGGATACGTGCTGGAGGTCGCGGCCCGCACCGTCCGGGTCGCCGCCCTGACCACGGCCATCTGTCTGCTGCTCGGCTTCCCGGTGGCGTATCTGATCGCCCGGGCGCCCCGGCGCCGCCAGGGGCTGCTGCTGGCCCTCGCGGTGTTCCCGCTGCTGCTCAGTACCGTCGTACGGACCTTCTCCTGGCTGGTCATCCTGGGCCGCAACGGACTGATCAGCGACCTGCTGACCGCCCTCGGCCTCGCCGACGGCGGCACCCAGCTGCTCTACACCGAGTTCGCCCTGATCGCCGGGCTCACCCAGCTCTTCACCCCGATCATGATCCTGACCTCGTACAGCTCGCTCTCGCACATCGACGTCAAGCTGGAGGAGGCCGCCCGCGGCCTCGGGGCGAGCCCCGGCCGGGCCTTCCGCCGCGTGGTGCTGCCGATCGCGCTGCCCGGTGTGCTGGTCGGCGCGATGCTGGTGTTCGCCGGCGCGGTCACCGCGTTCACCACCCCGCTGCTGCTGGGCGGCACCCGCAACCGCACGCTGGCCACGCTCCTGTACGACTACGCCAATGTGAAGCTCGACTGGGGCGCGGCCAGCGCGGTGGCCCTGATCATGACCGCGCTGGTGCTCGTCGCGGGCTGGATCTCCGGCCGGCTGTCGAAGGTGGGTGCCGTCTGATGCGCGGACGTCCGCTGCTGACCGCCGTGGCCGCGCTGGCCCTGGTCTTTCTCCTCGGGCCCATCCTCCTGGTGGTGGCCATCGCCTTCTCCTCCGGCGACACCGTGGAGTTCCCCCCGCCCGGCCTGTCGGGCAAGTGGTTCACCAAGGCGCTGGCGTACCAGCCCTTCCAGGACGCGCTGGCCACCAGCGCGATGGTGGCGGCCGGGGCCACGCTGCTCGCGCTGCTCGTCGGCATCCCCGCCGCGCTGGCGATCCAGCGGCGGCGGTTCCGCGGCCGCAAGGCGGCCGAGGCGCTGTTCCTGTCCCCGGCGATCGTCCCCGAGCTGGTCCTGGGCTTCGCGCTGTTCCAGCAGCTGATGGTCACCCTGCGGATCACCGCCCTCGGGGCGCTGCTGATCGGCCACACCGTGCTGCTGCTGCCGTACGCGGTGCGGGTGACCGGCGCCTCGCTCGCCATGGCCGACCCCGCGCTGGAGGAGGCGGGGCGGGGGCTCGGCGCGGGCCCGCTGCGGACCTTCTTCCACGTCACCCTGCCGGTGATGATGCCCGGGATCGTCTCCGCGGCCGTGCTGTCCTTCCTCACCTCCTTCAACAACGTGCCGCTGTCGCTGCTGCTCAACGGCCCCGGCGTGACCACCCTCCCGGTCCAGATGCTCAATTACGTCGAGTTCTCCTTCGACCCGGTCGTCGCGGCGGTGTCCACCCTGCTGCTCGCGGCCACGGTGGTTGTCGCCCTGGTGACCGAGCGGCTCGTCGGCTTCAACAAGGTCTTCGGCAAGTAGGGATGCACCCATGACGACGATGCCAACGACGACGACGACGGTGACCAAGACGACGACGCCGGTGGTCCAGCTCCAGTCCATCAGCCGGGAGTTCTCGGGCTCGGTGGCGGTCGACTCGATCGATCTGACGGTGCGCCGCGGGGAGTTCACCGCGCTGCTCGGCCCCAGCGGCTGCGGCAAGACCACCACCCTGCGGATGATCGCCGGTTTTCTGCCGCCCACCAGCGGCACGATCCTGCTCGACGGCAAGGACGCCACCACCCTGCCGCCCGAGCGCCGCAACATCGGCATGGTGTTCCAGTCCTACGCGCTCTTCCCGCATCTGACCGTCGAGAAGAACGTCGCCTTCGGACTGCGGATGCGGGGTGTGCCCAGCGCCGAGATCCGCACCCGCGTGGCCGAGGTCCTCGACCTGGTCGGCCTGGCCCACCTGGCCGGGCGCAAGCCCAAGCAGCTGTCCGGCGGCCAGCAGCAGCGGGTCGCGCTGGCCCGCGCGGTGGCCATCCGCCCCTCGGTGCTGCTGCTCGACGAACCGCTGTCCAACCTGGACGCGCGGCTGCGGGTGCAGATGCGCCAGGAGCTGCTGCGGGTCCAGCGGGAGACCGGGCTGACCGCCATCCTGGTCACCCACGACCAGGAAGAAGCGCTCGAACTCGCCGACAACATGGTGATCCTCGACCGCGGCCGGATCGTCCAGCAGGGCCCGCCGCGCGAGGTGTTCCGGGCGCCCGCCACCCGCTTCGTCGCCGAGTTCCTCGGCTACGAGAACTTCCTCGACCTCCCCGGGCGCGGCCCGGTCACCATCCGGCCCGAGCACATCGGCGTCCTCGGCCCGGACGCCGAGCCGCCCGCGGGCGGCGAGGTGGTCGAGGCGACCGTCACCGCGGTCCGCTTCCGCGGCACCGACTTCGCGGTCACCGCCGCCGTCGGCGACCGCGTCCTGCACGCCGTCACCACCGACGAGACGCTGCGCGCGGGCGCGTCGGTGCGGCTCCATCTGCCCCTGGGGCAGGCCATCCCTCTGCCCGGCGACGACGGCGCCGCTCGGCTCGGCAAGAACCCTCGTCAGGAGTGTCCCGCATGATCCGCACCGCCAGACTCACCACCGGCGCCCTGGCCGCGTCCCTGATCGCCTTCACCCTCTCCGGCTGCGCGGAGAGCGCCGGGGCCGACCCGAAGAAGCTGACGGTGAGCACCTTCGGCTTCGGGGCCGACCGCTTCGAGGAGACGGTGATCAAGCCGTTCGAGAAGAAGACCGGGATCGATGTCACCCTGGAGACGGGGGCCAACGCCGACCGGCTGACCAAGCTGAAGGTCAACAAGAACGACCCCACCGTGGACGTCGTGATGATCTCCGACCTCTTCGCCGCCATGGGCCAGAAGCAGGGCCTCTTCGACAAGGTCGACGCCAAGAAGGTCCCCAACATGGCGAAGATCTACGACTTCGCCAAGAGCCAGGACGGCTACGGCCCCGCCTACACCTACCAGCTGCTCGGGATGCTCTACCGCACCGACAAGGTCAAGCAGCCGCCCACGCTGGAGAGCCTGTGGGACGCGAAGTACAAGGGCAAGGTCGCCGTCCCCGACCTGTCCACCAGCGCCGGTGTCCCGTTCCTCCAGGCCGTCTCCGCGACGTACGGCTCGGGCCCCAAGGACACCGACACCGGCTTCAAGAGGCTCTCCGACCTCAAGCCGAACGTGCTGAAGTTCTTCAACCGCTCCACCGAGCTGGTCAGCCTCCTCGACCGCGGCGAGGTCGAGATGGCCCCCGGCCTCGACCTGTTCGCCGTGGACCCGGCCAAGGCCGGCAAGCCCATCGGCTGGGTGCCGTTCGACAAGGGCCGCTACGTCGCCGCCAACACCGCCCAGATCGTCAAGGGCGCCAAGAACAAGGCGGGCGCCGAGAAGTTCCTCGACTACCTGCTGTCCGCCGACGTCCAGGAGAAGGCGGCCGCCTCCTTCAGCGACAAGCCGGTCAACAAGGACGCCAAGGTCCCCGCCGCCATCACCAAGGTGTCCGGCGAGGCCGCGAGCGACCCGGCCGCCGCCGGGTTCACCTCGCCCGACCTGGCCTACTCCGTGGAGCACAACGACGCGTGGGTGGACCGCTTCCAGCGCGAGGTCTCCGGATGAGCCGGACCCCCAGACGGGTCATGATCGACTGCGACCCGGGCATCGACGACGCCATCGCCCTCTTCCTGGCGTACGCGTCGCCGGAGCTCGAGGTCGCGGGCGTGACCACGGTCGCGGGCAACGTCGGCCTCGACCAGGTGGTCGACAACGCCCTGCGGCTGTGCGACCTGATCGGCGGGCCTGCCGCGGCCACCCCCGTGCTCCGCGGCCACGCCGGGCCGCTGGCCCGGGTGCCGCGCCACCCCGACGAGCCGGTCCACGGCGCGTACGGCCTCGGCGGAGTCGAACTCCCCGCGGCCGCCCGCGCCGCCCACCCCGGCCACGCCGTGGACTGGATGGCCGAGCAGCTGCGCGGCGCGGGCCCGGGGGAGATCACCCTCATCGCCACCGCGCCGCTCACCAACGTCGCCGCCCTGCTGCACACCCACCCCGACACCCGCGGACTGCTGCGGGAGATCGTGGTCATGGGCGGCGCGGCGTTCGCCCCGGGCAACACCACCCCCGCCGCCGAGTTCAACTTCCACGCCGACCCGGAGGCCGCCCGCTACGTCACCGAGTCCGGCGTCCCGCTGCGCATCGTCGGCCTCGACGTCACCCGCCAGGCCCTCACCCCGCTCGCCGACGCCGACGCGCTCGTCGCCGACGGCGCGCCCGTCACCACGGCGGCCGGGCAGATGCTGCGCCACCTCATCGACCGCTACGCCCGCCGCCACCAGGTGCGCGCCTGCGCCGTGCACGACGCGCTCGCCGTGGCCGCCGCCGTCCGCCCGGAGCTGCTGGAGTGGACGGAGGCGTGGGTGACCGTCGAGTGCGCGGGCGAGTTCACCCGCGGCGCCCTGGTGGCCGATGTGCACGGGCGCACCGGCCTTCCGCCCAACGCGCGCGTGGCGACCGGCGTGGACGCGGAGGCGTTCCGGGCCTTCCTGATGTCCCGGCTGCGCGGCCACTACGGCGCGGACACCACCCCCGTGCCGTAACGGCCGCACCCCTCACCAACCCCCCAGAGCAGGAAGCGAGCAGGAGACCCCATGCCGATGCCAAGCCGCTGCGACCTCCTCATCCGTGGCGCCGGCGTCTTCTCGGTGCACACCGGCGAGATCCTGCCGGCCGACGTGGTGGTGACCGGCGACCTCATCCGCGCCGTGGCCGCCCCGGGTGTACGGATCGAGGCCGAGCGCGTCCTGGACGCCGACGGGCTGATCGTCGCGCCCGGCTACATCGACGCCCATATGCACATCGAGAGCTCGCTGCTCACCCCCGCCGAGTTCGCCCGGATCACCCTGCCCCGGGGCACCACCACGGTCCTCGCCGACCCGCACGAGATCGTCAACGTCGCGGGGCGCGAGGCTATGGCCTGGATGATCGAGCAGGGCCGCGGGGCCGAGCAGACCATGCTCTGGGCCGTGCCCTCCTGCGTGCCCGCGCTGGAGGGCTTCGAGACCGCGGGCTCCTCGCTGACCGCCGAGGACATCGCCGAGATGCTCGACTGGGACGGGGTGACCACCCTCGGCGAGGTGATGGACTACCGCGCCGTGGTCGCGGGCTCCCCGCGCATGCGCTCGATCGTCGACGCGGCCCGGCGCAAGGGCGTCCGCCTGGACGGCCACTGCCCCAACCTCACCGGCGACGACCTCGGCGAATACCTGTGGGCGGGGATCGACTCCGACCACACCAAGAACACCCCCGAGGTCGCGGTCGAGAAGGCGCGGCTCGGCATGCTGCTGATGCTCCAGGAGAAGTGCCTGAGCGCCGAACTGGTGCGCCGCCTCCACGAACTCCCCGTGCTGCCCGACTTCTGCCTGGTCACCGACGACCTGGCGGCCGACGCCATCCTCGACCGCGGACACCTCGACCACATCGCCCGTGTCGCGCTCGACGCCGGGATGAGCCCCGCCACCGTACTGCGTGCCCTGACCCTGCACCCGGCCCGCCGCCTGGGCCTGGACGACCGGGGCGTGGTGGCCCCCGGCAAGCGGGCGGACCTGGTCCTGCTGCGCGCCCTCGACGACCCGACACCGGTGACCGTGGTCTGCGGGGGCCGCGTCGTGGCCGGGGACGACACCGCCGGGCCGGCGCCCGACAACCCCTTCGCCGACTCCGTCCGCCTCGCCCCGCTGGAGGAGGCCGACTGCGTGTGGCGCGCCGACCTCCCCGACGGGGAGCACACCTTCCGGGCGCTGCGGGTCAACCCCGTCGACACCTTCACCGAGCCGGCCGAGGTCGTGCTGCCCGTACGCGACGGTGTCGTGCACTGGGAGGGCAGGACGGCCGTGCTCGCGGTGTACGAACGCCACCACGGCACCGGCCGCCGGACGATGGCCCCCGTCGTGGGGTTCGACCTCGCGGAGGGCGCCACCGCCACCACGTACGCGCACGACAGCCACAACCTCACCGTCGTGGCCACCGACGCGGGCGCGCTGCGCCGGGCGGCCAACCGCGTCATCGCCTCGGGCGGCGGGATCTGCGTGGCGGTGGCCGGGCGGCCGGACGTCCATCTGCCGCTGCCCGTGGGCGGCGTGATGTCCGCCGCGCCCGCGCCCGAGGTCGCGGCCGGCGCGGGCGCCGTACGGGAGGCGCTGCACGGGTGGGGCTGGCGCCACCGCAACGCCTTCATGAGCGTGTCCACCATGACCCTCCCGGTGTCGCCGCAGATCAAGCTGACGGACCTGGGTCTGGTGCGGGTGGTCGACCGGGCCTGGGAGGACCCGGTCGTCGTGTGACCCCCGCCGTCAGCCCTCCGCGCGGCGCGAGCGGTGGGACATCCAGGCGGCGACCAGCGCGCCCGAGATGTTGTGCCAGACGGAGAAGATGGCGGCCGGGAGCGCGGCCAGCGGGCTGAAGTGCGCGGACGCCAGGGACGCCGCGAGCCCGGAGTTCTGCATGCCGACCTCGAAGGCCATGGCCCGCCCGGCGGGCTCGCCGAGGCGGGCGGCCCGGCCCGCGGCGTAGCCGAGCGCGAGCCCGAGGCCGTTGTGCAGCACCACGGCCAACAGCACCAGCCCGGCCGCCGACTTGATGGCGTCCGCGCTGGCCGCCACCACGACCGCCACGATCACCGCGATGGTGGCGGCCGACAGCCAGGGGAGCAGGCCCAGCACCCGGCCGAGGTAACGCCCCGCCACCAGCCGTACGACGAGGCCGCCGAGGACCGGCAGCAGCACCGTCTTGAGGATGTCGGTGACCATCGACCCGGCGTCCACCGGCAGATACTCCCCGGCCAGCAGCAGCGTCAGCGGCGGGGTGACCAGCGGGGCGAGCACCGTGGAGACGGTCGCCACCGAGACCGACAGCGCCACGTCGCCGCGCGCCAGGTACGTCACCACATTCGAGGCCGTACCGCTCGGGGCGCAGCCGACGAGGATCACACCGGCCGCCAACTGCGGTGACAGGCCCAGGGCATGGGCGATGAGCCACCCCAGGCCCGGCATGATCACATAGTGCGCCACCAGGCCGAGCGCCACGGCCCACGGCCGCTTGACGACGCCGGAGAAATCCTGCGTGGTCATGGTCAGACCCATGCAGAACATGATCGTTCCCAGTAGGTAGGGAACGTTCGGCGCCCAGCCGCTGAAGGTGCCGGGCGTCGCCAGGCCCGCCGCGCCCGCGGCGAGGACCAGGATGGGGAAGACGGTGACGGCCCGTCTGGCCGCCCGGTCGGTGGTGGCGGACTGCGTCGGTGTCGGCGGCGCTGTGGCGTCCGCCCTGCGGCTCGTGTCTTCTGATCGCACCGCGTGATGGAACGCCCTCGACGGGGCGACGCGCAAGGCCGTCTCGTTATGTGGTCCCTACATCGATCGCCGGGGGTGCCGCGCGGCGCGGCCGGAACACCGCTACACGAACATCGCCGCGTCGTACCGCGCGAACCCGCTCGTCTGCCAGGTCGCGCCGTCCGCCGTGACCGCGAACGCCGCCGCGTCCGGAAGCCGCTGGAGCCAGGGCCGGGCCCGCTCGGCGCCCATCGCGCAGGCCGCGGTGGCCCAGGCGTCCGCGTCCGTCAGGCTCCGGCACACCACGGTGACCGAGGCGAGCGGCTCCGCGGGAGGCGCGCCGGTGTACGGGTCCAGGATGTGGCAGCCGCGCTCGGCCGGGCCGGAGGTCGCCACCGCCAGCTCGTCGCGCGCCTCCACCACGGCGATCAGCTCCCCGGGGCGCAGCGGATCGGCGATGCCCACCCGCCACGGTCCCCCGTGCGTCTGGATGTCCCCGCCGCCGTTGACGCACACCGACCCGGCCCCCGCCGAGGCCAGCATCTGGGCGGCCCGCTCCACCGCCCAGCCCTTGACCAGGCCGGTCGGATCCACCCGGCCGGCGTGGCGGGTGGAGAACCAGCCGTCGCTGAGCCGCTCGGCCTCCTCGCACAGCCGCAGCACGTCCCGTACGTCCGCGTCGCACTGCGACACGTCGAGCTCGCCGCGGTGCAGCCGGCTGATCTGGCTGTCGGGGCGCCAGGTGGAGAACAGCTCGTCGACCCGGTGCAGCCAGGCCGCGGCCCCGTCCAGCGCGGCCCGCACCCGGGGCCGGTCGGCGTCGGCCACCTCGCGGACGTCGAGGGAGAAGACCGTGCCCATGGTCTCCTCGACATGCAGCATGCGCCGCGGCTCGCCGTCCATCACAGACCGGCCTTGTCCAGCGCGCTCTGGAGGGACTTCCGGTAGCCCTCGCTGGTGTAGGTGGCGCCGGAGACGGTGTCGATCTTCGCGCTCTGGGCGGTCACCGCCGCCTGGTTCAGCTTGGGCACCGAATCGGCCGCGATCTGCTCGCTCTGCGGGCCGGAGTCGGGGGTCTTGACGGCCGTGGCGGCGGTGATCTTTCCGCCGGTGACGGTGACGCTCACCTGGACCGGGCCGTACTGGGTGTTGGCCTCGTCGCCGGTGACCGTCTGCGCGGCGCCGCCTCCGCCACCGCCACCGCCACCTCCGCCCCTGCTGTCTCCGCCGGGCGCCGGCGGCGCGGTGGCGGGCACCTGCCCGGCGTTCTGCGAGCCGGCCGCGGCGACCGGCTCGGAGGCCGGCTGCTTCAGGGCGAGCAGCAGCACGACCCCGGAGACGGTGGCCGCGGTGCCCAGGATGATCCGGCGCAGCGGATGCTTCCTCTTCATGACTCCGCCTCCCTACATTTCGAAGGACTCGTGGTGGATACGGCGATCGGGCACCCCGGCCTCGCGCAGCGCCGCGTAGGCGTGCTCGGCCAGGCCGGGGGGCCCGCACAGAAAGACGTCGTGCCGGTCGATGTCGGGCAGCACCGAGCGCAGCCGTTCGGAGGTGATCTCGGGGCGGGCGCCGTCCGGCCCGTTCACGGCGTACAGCAGCCGGGCCCCGCGGGCCTCGGCGATCCGCTGGAGCTCGTCCCACAGCGCCAGGTCCTCCATGCTGCGGGCCCGGTAGAGGAGCGTGATGTCGCTGCCGCGGCCGGGCAGCGTCTCGAACAGCGCCCGCAGCGGGGTGATCCCGGCCCCGCCCGCGATCATCAGCACCTTGCTGCGGCTGCGCCGCCCGGTGGTCATCGCCCCGTACGGCCCCTCGGCCCACACCCGCGTGCCCGGCTCCAGCGTGGCGAGCGCCGTGCTGTGCCCGCCCACCGCCTTGACCGTGATCCGCATGCGCTCCTGCTGCGGGGGCGCGGACAGCGAGTAGGGGTGCGAGCCCCAGCGCAGCCGCGGCGCCAGGAACCGCCAGCGGAAGAACTGCCCCGGCTCCGCGCCCAGCCGGTCCAGATCCCGGCCGCCGATCACCACCGAGACCATGCCGGGCGCCTCGGGCACCACGGCTAACACACGCATCCGGTGGCGCAGGTTCAGCCCCACCGGGACCAGCACCCGGAACCACACCATGGCGAGGGTGACGCTGCCGTACAGCACGTACCAGGCGATGCGCGCCACCTCGTCGGCGACGAACTCCGCGCCGGCGGCCAGTTGGTGCCAGAAGGCCAGGAACACGCCCGCGTAGGTCATCAGGTGCAGGTAGTACCAGGCCTCGTACGGCATCCGGCGGCGCACCACCCCCGCCGAGATCAGGCCGACCAGCAGCAGAAGCCCGGTGCCGACCGTCGCCTTGATCATGTCCGGGTACTCGGTCACCACCGTGACGGTCTGGTCGACGACGCTCGTCCGCGCCTGGACCGCGTACCCCCAGATGATCAGCGCGATATGGGCGATGATCAGGCACAGCGTGTACCGGCCGGCCACGGCGTGCCACCGCGCGACCCGGTCCGACCCCACGCGCCGCTCCAGCGCCGGAACCCGCGCCATCAACAGCACGACCAGCGCGATGGAGTACCCGCTGAGGAGCCCGGTGAGCCGGCCCCCGCCGACCAGCCACTCGGCGTTGCCGACCACGTTCGGGGTGTTCTGCCACCACAGCGTGACCACCGCCGCGGCCCCCGCCCAGCTGAGCAGGATCAGCGGCACCGCGGGGGAGCGGCGGGGACGGATGCGCCGCATCACCTCCCGCCGGTCGGTCCGGCTGTTCGTCACCGTCGTCAACGCCCTGTCCCCTTTCCGCACGCGTCCGCGCGTCACCGGACGGCTCCGGTGACGAGGGATACGGCTCGGGGGCGCCAATGTCTCAACGGCGGCGAGGATTCCCCGGAATTTCGGGCGGACGGTCCGTCCGTGAGGTTGGCTCCCGGAGCGCGAGGTGGCTAAGACATCCCGGCGTCGGTGAGGTCCGTTTGGTGCCGCCCGCCGCCTCCGGAGTCTCCTGTCGCAGCCCGAGTGCCGGAATACCGGCCTCAGGGAACATCGGTACAGCGGTTATCGGTGAGAACGATCATGGTCCGGGCGGCGTGAGTGTGCTGACCCGGTTCTCGTACTCGCGGCGGGCCTTGCGCTGGGCCGGGACCGCCGGGACGCCCTGGGCGCCGTTGAGCGGCTGGCAGCGGGCGAGGAGACGGCGGTGCATGGCGGGGGCGGCGCTGATGCGCAGGGCCGGAGGCCAATGTCGGGCGTACGCGACAGAGCCCTGGAGACACCAAGGTGTCTCCAGGGCTCTGTCGCTCACGACGGATTCGTGGCAGCCGCTGCCAGTAGTGCCCGTGGATGCGAACTACTGGCGGGGCTCGCCTGATTCGGTGAGCAGCCAGTCGTTGAATCCATCGAGGGTCTGAGTGAGGACCTGGATGTCGGCCGTGCGTCCTTGCAACGCGACTGGCCGGGGCAGCTCGGCAGCCGAGTAGATCGCGATGGGGGTGTCGTCCCCATCGACAATGACGAGGTTGGCGGGAAGGGCAGTGCCCTCGGTTGCGCGGACGATGAGGGTGCCGTCGTGTTCTTCGATCTTCAGCGTGGCTTTGACTGTCTCACTGACCTGCTCCGCCGGCAGGATCACCAGGCCGGAGTTCTCCGCCGCGGGTTCAGTATTAGACATTTCGGTCCTCCGTGGATGAAGCCCAGTTGATGGGGTTCGCAAGGTGTGCTGGGGCCGCGCTACACCCTGGGCGGGCCCCACAGCGTGAATTCGACAGGGGAGCCCCAGCCCGTGTCCTCGAAGTCGTCATCCAACAGGACGAGAGGTGCCGGACGGCGGGAAGAAGACCAGCGCGGAAGGCCGCCCGCCGCCCTGTCAGGTGGCGGGGGGCAGGTACATCACGTAGAGCTTGCCGTTGTAGTAGGCGGCGCCGGGTGTCTCCTTCGCGGTGGCTCCGGGGATTTTGCTGGAGCTGTGCCAGGAGGTGCCGTTGTACTCGCCTGAGAACAGCGCGGCGTCGTCACCGCGCCTGAGGAGCGTCATGTTGTTGGCGTCGGCGGCCAGGGCGGGGGCGTGGGTGGAGCCCCACCCGGGGATGTTGCCCTTGCTGTTCCAATAGCCGCCCGTGCTGTTACTGGTACGGATCTCGCGGGCCTTGCCGGTGGCGATCCGCCACATGTAGCCGCGGTAGGAGGCCAGGGTCACGTAGGTGTTCAGCTCCCAGCCGAGGTTGTCCGAGACCGGCTTCCTCCAGCCGGTGTCGGCGCCGGTGTTGTTGCCGGAGGTCCACAGGTTCTCGTCGCGGCCGTAGGCGACCAGCCAGACATCGCTGTTGTGCGTGGTCAGAGCCGGCGCGTACAGCCACCCTCCCTCGAGGGGCTTCGCCGCGCTCCACCCGGCGGCGGGGGTGAAGGTCCGGGCATAGATTTTGTAGTCCTTGCCGGTGTGGGTGTAGTACAGCTTGCCGTGGGCCGAGGTCATGGCCGGTGCGTACCAGCTCTGGTCGCCGCCGATCTGCTGGGGCGTGCTCCAGTTGCCGCCGCTGTCCATGGCGGCCCACATCACCGCCTGGTCGCTGGGGCGCAGGTAGGCGATGTAGAGCTTGCCGTCGTGGACGGCGAGCGCGGGGGTGGTGATGGTCTTGAAGGGAACGTGTCCGGGCTCGCTCCAGGTGCTGCCCGTGCGGATGGAGGACTTCAGGTAGGCCTGGTGGAAGGGGATGAGGCTGCCGCCCCACGCCAGGCGCAGGTCGTGGTGGCCGTCGCCGTCGAATTTCCAGATGGAGCCGCCGCCGCGGGAGAGCATGGCGAGTTCGTAGCGGCCCATGCCGATGACGCGCTGGCAGGAGATGTCGCTCATGTTGATGAGCTCCATCATGACGTCGATGAACATGTTCGCGACCTGGACGGCGATGCCCAGCCACACCGGCAGCTGGCCGGTGACGAAGTCGTCGAAGGCCAGGTTTTTGTTGAGGGCTTCCATCGCGTCGAGCAGCGCCTTGTTCAGCGCCCTCCACCACTCGTTGGGAGTTTCGTCCTTCTCCCAGCAGGTGACGTTGATCCCCAGGTAGTCGCCGGAGGAGTACCCGTCGAAGAGGGTCTTGTTGTTCACGGAGAACGCCCGCGTTTGGCCCTTTTCGACGGCTCCGAACTCCTCCGAGGTGAAGGAGTGCTTGGTGCCGCCGCCGACGCTGCCGGCCGCCGTCCAGAAGATCTCGTCCCTTCCGCCCCACTGGTCGCCGACCGCTTTGTGGACGTAGAAGCTCTCCGTGAAGATCCGCACGCGGAACGGCGGGCCCGAGCGGCCCTCCGGGTCTTCTCCGCCCTCCTGGGGCGCCTGCTCCGTGCCCGCCAGGTCGTCCGTGTCGGGCAGGAGGCGCTCGCTGGGGGTGGCGAAGGCGGTGATGCCGAGTTTCGCCGCCCGCATCGCGGCGAGGAAGGCGGGATCGTTGGCCTCCCGGGCCGGCGTCCGCGGGTCGATGATCTGGGTGTTCCCCGCCGCCATCGCCTCCGCGACGATCTCAGGGAGGTCCCGCTGCAGATCCTCCAGCGCATAGCCCGACTCCACCGGCCGGTCGGCGAACGCCTGCGGCAGCAGCGCCATCCGGCTCCCGGAGGCCACCTCCCGGTACACCGCGCCCCACGCCTTCGTCTCCTCCTCGGAGAGCACCGAGCCCACCGCGTCCAGCAGCAGCCTCTCCAGATCGGTCGGCTCCTGACCCTGCCGCAGGCGGTCCGCGCCGTGCAGCATCGCCCCCATCAGCAGATGCCCGTACGACTCCGGGCCCGAAGCGCGCCCCGCGCACTCCTCCTCCCGCGCCCCCGACAGCAGGCCGCGCAGCCGCTCCAGCCGCTCAGTCCGGGTGAAGGTCCCGTTGTCGACAGGTGAAGACATCGCCACTCCCACAGGTAGAAGCCGACCCTCACCGGACGCGGGCCGCGCCGCACCATGCTCCCAGATTGACTACAGTAAGCGACAGATCATTTACACATTGTGTCGGGTTGGCCGATAGTGGGCTCCACGACGCGGGCGTCGGGGAAGCTCCTGGCTGGGCGAACACCGAAACTCCACGGGCTGTCATGCCATGGCCGGCTCAAAAACAGCGCTAAATGCCCGCAGAGGCCGCCCACCGGGCGGCATCCGCTCGTCGGCCACGGGCGCCCCCGGCGCCACGCTGGACTCGCCCCACGGATCCGATTCGACGTCCAGGTGCTCGCACAGCTTCCTCAGTTCTGTGCGGCCCCGTCGTCGTCCTCGTCCAGCTCCGGCGCGTCCGGGTCGCGCAACGGGCGCAGGGCGCCGGCGGCCGGGGTGGAGGCTGTGAAGCTGTAGCGGCCGAGCAGGTTCAGGTTGCGGTGCTTGAGCGGGGAGGACCGGGCGATGTCCTCGTCCCGCGTCGGCGGCCGGCGCAGCCGCTCCAGCTCCGAGAACCGAGAGCCTTCCGGCGTCATCAACGTCGCCACCAGGTCGCCGGGTAACGCGGGGTCCGCCCGCCGGGCGGACCCCGCGACCGTGGCGTGCAGCCGCTTCTCCGCGACCTTCCGCGCCTCCGATACCTGCCGGGCCAGCACCGACACCCCGGGCAGCAGCACCCGGTGACGGCGCAGCCAGCCCACCGCGTGGTCGAACAATGCCTTCGGGCCCTCGGCGTGCATCCACGCCCGCCCGTGCAGGAACGTACGGAAGCGCCGGCCCCACTCAGCGTCCCCATAGGGGTGGTATCCGTAGGCCTCCCGGATCTCCCACGCGTGGTCGTACAGCGTCTGACGCCGTTCGCTGTACTGCTTGACCGCGGACGGGTCCTCGATGCCAAGGTGCACGGCCAGGTGCTCGACCACCGGCCACGGCACCGCGAGCGGGTCCTCCAGGAGCAGACCGACGTACCGCACCGTGCACATCTGGAGCGCGAACCCGAGCTGATGGTGCTTCGTCCGCCGCAGGGCGATCGGATCCCGGTCCACGTCGTCCAGGAAGAAGAACCGCTCCAGCTCGGGCCCCGTCGGCTCCTCGGCGAACGCCCCGTACGCCTCGGCCTGTTCATCACTCAGAAATTCCACCGGCACGAGCCGGACCGTAACCAGCCCCAGAGCAGCCCTGGAGGCATTTCACCGAACCCCAGCGGCAAAGTGGATCACTGTGCTGGTCCACCATGATCGTTCTCACCGATAACCGGTGTACCGATGTTCCCCGAGGCCGAATACCCGCTTCCCGCAGGTGGCTTACGGCCGAGTAATTGTCAAGACCTGTGGACGGGAGCCGCACCGACCCAGCGGTGATAGGCGTCTACGTCGACGTTGCTGCCGCACACGATGGTGACTACGTGTCGGCCGGCGAAGCGGTCGCGGTCTTCGAGGATCGCCGCGACCCCGAGCGCGGCCGACGGTTCGACGACGAGGCCGGCGTGGTCGAGGAGCATTCGCATACCGGCGATGATCGACGCCTCCTGGACCAGGACGGCGTCGTCGGCGACCAGCAGGAGGTCGTCCAGGACGGCCGGGATGGGACACCGGCCGGCGACGCCGTCGGCGATGGTGTTGGTCGAGTCGGTGGTGGCGACGCGCCGCCGGCGCCACGAGTGTGTCATCGCCGGTGCGCCCAGCGGCTGGACGCAGATCACCTCGACGCCGGGCGCCAAGGCCTTCACCACATGCCCCACACCGGTGGCCAGCGCCCCGCCGCCGAGAGCAATCAGGACGGTGTCGAACGATGGCGCCGTATCGACCAGCTCCAGGCCGATGGTCGCTGCACCCTCGCAGGTCTCGATGTCCAGGCTGTCTTCGAGCAGCCGGATGCCGTCGTGGCGCGCGATGGCCGCGGCCCGCTCGCGTGCCATCTCGTGGTCGCCGTCCACCAGTTCCAGCCCGGCGTCCAGTGCGCGGATGCGGTCAAGCTTGGCCGCAGTCGCGAAGCGGGATGCCACAACGGTGACGTCGAGCCCCCGGCCGCGAGCGGACCAGGCGAGGGCTTGGCCGAGGTTGCCCGCGCTGGCGCACACCACGGCTCGCGAGTCATTGTCGGCGAGCAGGCTCGCGACTACCTCGGTGCCGCGGCCCTTGAAGCTGCGGACCGGGTTCGCCGTTTCGAGCTTGATGCTCACCGCGCACCCGAGGGCGGGCTCCAGCGGCTCGCAGGGGTACAGCGGAGTGTCGAGAAAAATCGGGTCGATCACCCGGCGAGCCGCCCGGATCCGAGCAGTGTCGAGGCGTGTCTCCTGCATGGCACGGCAGCGTAGCGCCGTCGGCCATGTTCCATTGGGGGACTGCAGCCGAGCATGGGTGTGAGGTGCGGGGTTGTGGTCGTACGGTCAGCTGCGCGCGGCGTATGTGACGAAGGCGGACCAGGCGGCGGGGGAGACGGCGAGCTGGGGGCCTTGCTGGTCCTTGGAGTCCCGGATGTGGACGGTGTCAGGGCAGGTAGCAACTTCGACGCAGTCGTCACCATCACCTCCGCTGTAGCTGCTCTTGAACCAGGCCGGCTCACTGGTGTTCATAGCGCTCCTCGGATCTGCTTCAGCAGGCTCACGGAGTCCTCGGGGGTGGGAGCCTGTGAGCGCAGTTTCGCATACCGCATCTGGAGCACACTGACGTCTTTCCGGTCACAGATCAGGTGGCCGCTGCGCTGACCTTCGGTGTAGCCGAACCACTGGTGGTCCGGGGTTTCCAGCAGTCGCATGGGTCCTTCCAGCCCGGCGTGGTTTTCCTGCCTCAGCGGCATGATCTGGATTTCGACATTTCGGAGCTCCGCACACTCCAGGAGGTGTTCGACGAGCTGCCGGGTGACTTCCGCACCACCGGTACGCCGCAGGAAAAGCGCCTCTTCGACGATGAAGCTGAACGCAGTGTTGGGCCTGTCCCGGAGCAGACGTTGGCGCTCTTGGCGGGCGGTGAGCTGGGCTTCGATCTGTTGGTCGGCCAGGAGTGGCACCCTGCTCTGAAAGACGGCCCGCGCATACGCCTCTGTCTGCAACAGTCCAGGGACCACCCGGCATTCGTACGTGTTCAGGCTGACCGCCTGCTCCTCCAGCCCCGCCCACTGCCGAAACCACGCTGCCAGCCCCGGCCGCCGGGCCAAGTGCCGCGCCGCTGCCCGCAGCACCCCGAAGGCGTCCAGCACCTCTTCCGCCCTCTCGACGAACTCCGTTTGCGGAAACCGGCGTCCCTGGTCGATCGATGCGAGTGTCTGGACCGAGTACTGAAGCAGCGGCGCCAGTTCCTCCTGGGTGAGTCCCGCCCGTTCTCGGAAGACCTTGACGATGGCCCCGAATGCCTTGAGGCTGTCCGAAGACTCCGGTTCGTTATTGCCTGTGGTTCCCGCGCTGCCCGCCATCTCCGGCCACCTCCGGTGCACCCGCTCTGAGCCTGACTATCTGGCCAATGCCTCCATGGTCACGGCCTGTTACCCGTACTGTCCACTCTGGGTGCCCGTACGCTGACTCAGCGTACGGGTGGTCGAGCTGGTCACATCCCTCGCGGAACGGCCACCTTGAGCCGCATGTCAGCTCAGGCGCAGACTCAGACCCCCGGCGCCGTGTTCACCCAACGGTTCAGCTCCACCCGCAAGGGCGCCCGCCTTGCCCGGCTTCTCGCCCTCCGCCAGCTCGACGAGTGGGGCTTCCTCTACCGGAGCGCGGAATCCGACACGGTCGCCGCGATCGTCGCGGAGCTGGCCGCCAATGCCGCCACGCACGGCCGCGTACCCGGCAGGGACTTCGAGGTCCGCCTCATCCGCACCGCGCACACGATCCGCATCGAGGTCGCCGACACCCTCAACGAGGCCGGACCGTCTACCGATCCCGCGCCGGTCGCACCCCCGCCCGACTCGGAAACCGGCCGTGGCCTCCTGCTGGTCGCGGCCATCGCCGCCCGCTGGGGAGTCACCGACCGAGGGGGCCCGGTAAGACGGTCTGGGCGGAAATCGACACCTGAGCGTCAAGGAGCGAGCCCCAATGCCGCTGATTTGTGGTGAGTATGAGACGGCGACACGCCGAAATGACGGCGTGTCGCCGTCTCATACTCACCACAAATCCATCTCCGCCGTCCGGGATTCCAGGTCGCGAAGAAGCGCCGGGGATCCTCGTTGAGCCAGCCCCCGATGGCCTGCTCCTCGACCTGGCTCGGGCGATGGACCTGCCGTGTGCCGTCGTCGATGTGGCCGTGGTCCACGAGGAGCGGGATCGTACGGGGGGCGTCGCTGCGGCCTGGCGGCCAGCCGCTGCTGATACGCGACCAGGTCAAACCGGCGGTGCCCTTGTCGCTCCACCTGGCTTGGATCAGGCGTCAGCTCTTGCGCTTGAACTTGTCCGTGGGGATGTCGACCTTGTTGCCGTCCGCCAGATGGAGGGTGACGGTCTCGCCGTAGGTGTCGCCCTTGGGGCGGGTCAGCAGGGTGCACTGGCCTCGGAACGGGTCGATGATCAAGTAGATCGGGATGCCGCATCGGGCGTATTGCTTCAGCTTGATCACGTAGTCGTTGTCGTCATCCTCTGTGGAGACGATTTCCACCGCGGCCAGTACATCGTCGTAAGAGTACGGCTCCTCGGCTCCGTCCTCGAGGATCGTCACATCCGGGACGCGGGGAGGCTCGTCTGGCAATTGAATCAGCACATCGGACAGGAGCCGCTCCTCGGCGATGCCGGCGGCCTCGGCTGCGTTCTGCACCCGGAGGATGGTCCAGCTCTGGATGTTGCTTCGCAGTGTCATGACGATCTGGCCCCCCACTGCTTCGATCTTGAAGCCCTCGAACTGCGCCGCAGCACGCTCGGCTGTCTGCCAGAGGATGTCGTCTTGCACGCTCATGTCGGCTACCCCCCTGTTGAGCACCTGATAGCCGCACCGTAGCGCCGCATGCCGACAGCCTGCCGCGTTGACGGACCATACAGAGGAGTGCATACTTATGCTAGCTAGTGCATGGATCCAAAGGAGACCCCCGTGACCGAGCGCGTCGTACTCGCCTATTCGGGCGGCCTTGACACCTCCGTCGCCATCGGCTGGATCGCCGAGGAGACGGGCGCCGAGGTCATCGCCGTCGCCGTGGACGTCGGCCAGGGCGGCGAGGACCTGGACGTCATCCGCAAGCGGGCGCTCGCCTGCGGGGCGGTCGAGGCGGAGGTCGCGGACGCCAGGGACGAGTTCGCCGAGGGCTACTGCCTCCCGGCGATCAAGGCCAACGCGCTGTACATGGACCGCTACCCGCTGGTCTCGGCGCTCTCCCGGCCCGTGATCGTGAAGCACCTGGTCGCCGCCGCCAAGAAGCACGGCGCCACGACCGTGGCCCACGGCTGCACCGGCAAGGGCAACGACCAGGTCCGCTTCGAGGCCGGGATCTCCTCGCTCGCCCCCGGGCTGAAGTGCATCGCCCCGGTCCGGGACTACGCGATGACCCGGGACAAGGCCATCGCCTTCTGCGAGGCGAAGAAGCTGCCGATCGCGACCACCAAGAAGTCCCCGTACTCCATCGACCAGAACGTCTTCGGCCGCGCCGTGGAGACCGGCTTCCTGGAGGACATCTGGAACGCGCCGATCGAGGACGTCTACGAGTACACCTCGAACCCGGCCACCCCGCGCGAGGCCGACGAGATCGTCATCACCTTCGACAAGGGCGTCCCCGTCGCCATCGACGGGCGGCCGGTCACCGTCCTCCAGGCCGTCCAGCAGCTCAACGAGCGGGCCGGGGCCCAGGGCGTCGGGCGGATCGACATGGTCGAGGACCGGCTCGTCGGCATCAAGTCCCGGGAGATCTACGAGGCCCCCGGCGCCATCGCGCTGATCACCGCCCACCAGGAGCTGGAGAACGTCACCGTCGAGCGCGAGCTGGCCCGCTACAAGCGCCAGGTCGAGCAGCGGTGGAGCGAGCTCGTCTACGACGGGCTGTGGTTCTCCCCGCTCAAGCGGGCCCTGGACGGCTTCATCGCCGAGGCCAACGAGCAGGTCTCCGGAGACATCCGGATGACCCTGCACGGCGGCCGCGCGGTGGTCACCGGCCGCAGGTCCGACCAGTCGCTCTACGACTTCAACCTGGCGACCTACGACACCGGCGACACCTTCGACCAGTCGCTGTCGAAGGGCTTCATCGAGATCTTCGGCCTGTCCAGCAAGATCGCGGCCGGGCGGGATCTCGGGCAGAGCTGACGCCGGCGCACCAGTAGCCTGCATGTCATAGCCGCCTCCTCGCCCCGGCGCGGAGGCGGTCGCACACCCACACCCTTCAAGGAGCAACAGCGTGAGCAACGGCAACAACGGTGACGTACGCCTGTGGGGCGGGCGCTTCGCCGACGGGCCGTCCGAGGCACTGGAGAAGCTCAGCGCCTCCGTGCACTTCGACTGGCGCCTGGCACCGTACGACATCGCCGGCTCCCGCGCCCACGCCCGGGTGCTGCGCCGGGCCGGGCTGCTCACCGAGGACGAGCTTGAGCGGATGCTGGCCGGGCTCGACCAGCTCGAGGCCGATGTCGCGTCCGGCGAGTTCACCGGCACGATTGCCGACGAGGACGTGCACACCGCCCTCGAGCGCGGCCTGCTGGAGCGGCTCGGCCCCGACCTCGGAGGCAAGCTGCGGGCCGGGCGCTCCCGCAACGACCAGGTGGCCACGCTCTTCCGGATGTATCTGCGCGACCACGCCCGGATCATCGGCGGCCTGATCGCCGACCTCCAGGGCGCGCTGGTCGGGCTGGCCGAGGCCCACCCGGACGTCGCCATGCCCGGCCGCACCCACCTCCAGCACGCCCAGCCCGTCCTCTTCGCCCACCACGTCCTGGCCCATGTCCAGGCGCTGTCCCGGGACGCGGAGCGGCTGCGCCAGTGGGACCGGCGCACGGCCGTCTCGCCGTATGGATCGGGAGCCCTGGCCGGCTCCTCGCTGGGCCTCGACCCGCAGGCGGTCGCCGCCGACCTGGGCTTCGAGGGCGGCTCCTCGGCAAACTCCATCGACGGTACGGCCTCCCGCGACTTCGTCGCCGAGTTCGCCTTCATCACCGCGATGATCGGCATCGACCTCTCGCGGATCGCGGAGGAGGTCATCATCTGGAACACGAAGGAGTTCTCCTTCGTCACCCTCCACGACGCCTTCTCCACCGGCTCGTCGATCATGCCGCAGAAGAAGAACCCGGACATCGCCGAGCTCGCCCGCGGCAAGTCCGGCCGGCTGATCGGCAACCTCACCGGCCTGCTCGCCACCCTCAAGGCCCTGCCCCTCGCGTACAACCGCGATCTCCAGGAGGACAAGGAGCCGGTCTTCGACTCCTGCGACCAGCTGGAGGTCCTGCTCCCCGCCTTCACCGGCATGATGGCGACGCTCACCGTCAACCGCGAGCGCATGGAGGAGCTGGCCCCGGCCGGGTTCTCGCTGGCCACCGACATCGCCGAATGGCTGGTCAAGCAGGGCGTGCCGTTCCGGGTGGCGCACGAGACGGCGGGGGAGTGCGTCAAGGAGTGCGAGCTGGCGGGCATCGAGCTGGACCAGCTCACCGACGAGCAGTTCGCGAAGATCTCGCCGCATCTGACGCCCGAGGTCCGCACCGTCCTCAATGTGCCCGGCGCGCTCGCCTCCCGCAGCGGCCGCGGCGGCACGGCCCCCTCCGCGGTGGCCGCGCAGCTCGCCGAGGTGAAGGCGGACCTGGCGGTGCAGCGCGACTGGGCCGACGCCAAGCGCTGACGCCCGGCCCTGACGGCGCGCGCCGCCGCACGGCACACTGACCGGACGGCTCGGCCACCCGACACAAGGAGCGGACAGACCATGGCGTTCGCGCGCCTCGCGCAAGTCACCACCCCCACGGCCCGGATCGGCCTCGGCCTCGCCGCCGTGGGCCGTCCCGGCTACATCAACCTCGGCCGGCGGCGGGACCTGCCGGCCGAGCGCAGCGTCGAGGCGATGCGCGACCGCACCCACCAGGTGCTGGACGCCGCGTACGCGCGGGGCGTGCGCTATCTGGACGCCGCGCGCTCGTACGGGCGGGCCGAGGAGTTCCTCGCCTCCTGGCTGGATCTCCGCCCCGACGTACGGGACGTGGTCATCGGCAGCAAGTGGGGCTACACCTACGTCGCCGACTGGCGCACGGACGCCGAGACGCACGAGGTCAAGGACCACAGCGTCGCGACGTACGAGCGCCAGAGCGCGGAGAGCCGGGCCCTGCTCGGCGACCGGCTCGACCTCTACCAGGTGCACTCCGTCACCCCCGGCAGCCCCGCCCTCACCGACCCCGAGCTGCACGGCCGGCTGGCCCGGCTCGCGGCCGAGGGCGTCACGATCGGGCTGTCGACCAGCGGACCCGCCCAGGCCGAGGCGATCCGCGCGGCGCTCGAGGTCACCGTGGACGGGAAGCCGCTGTTCCGTACGGTCCAGTCCACGTACAACCTGCTCGAGCCCTCGGCCGGGGCGGCCCTGGCCGAGGCGCACGAGGCGGGATGCGCGGTGATCGTCAAGGAGGCCGTCGCCAACGGCCGCCTCGCGGCGCCCGAACAGCTCCCGGAGGCGCTGCGCCGCGTCGCGCGGGAGACGGGCGCGGGCCCCGACGCGGTCGCCCTCGCGGCGGTGCTGCACCAGCCGTGGGTGGACGTCGTCCTGTCGGGCGCGGCGACGACCGCCCAGCTCGACTCCAACCTGACGGCCGCGACCCTGCGGCTGGACGAGGGACAGCGGGAGGCTCTGGCGGCTCTGGCCGAGTCGCCGGAAACGTACTGGCACCACCGCGCGGAGCTGCCCTGGGCCTGAGGCGGCTTCGCCTACCGCCCCGCCAGAAACTCCCGCACCGCCCCCGCGTACGCCTCCGGCGCGTCGTCGTGGATCCAGTGCCCGCAGCCCGCGAACTCCCGCAGCGCCGTCCCCGCCCGACGGGCCGTCATCTCGCGGGCGTGGGCGGCCGGGAGCATGGAGCTGTGCTCACCGCGCAGCAGCAGCGCGGGGCAGGAGGAGCCCAGCCACTGATCCCAGAAGTCGCCGCACATGGCCCGCTGCGACTCCATCAGCTCGCGCGGCGAGAACAGCAGCCGCCAGCCGCCGCCCTCGGCGTCCGGCTCCGCGCTGTCCAGGAAGTACGTGGCTTCGGGGATCCCGCGCGACTCGATCTCCCGGCGCAGCGCCTCCCGGTCCGCGGCGCGCGTGGGCCAGCCGGAGACGTCGAGCACGGGATGGCCGACCACCGGGCGGTCGGTCACGGCGCCGATGTCCTCGATGACGAGCGCGCTCACCAGTTCCGGGTGGCGGGCGGCCAGGGTGTACGCGATCACTCCGCCCGTGGAGTGGGCGACGACCGGGACCGGACCCAGCCCCAGCGCGCCCAGCAGGGCGGCGGCGTCGGCCACGTACTCGTCCAGCGAGAACGGCCCGCCGCCCCCGGTCAGCCCGTGCCCCCGCAGATCGGGGGCGATCACCCGATGGCCGGGCGCGAGGGCCGCGGCCAGCGGCCCGTACAGCCGGCCGCGCCCGAAGTGGCCGTGGAGGGCCAGCACCGGGGCGCCAGGACCGCCGAAGTCCAGACAGGCGACGCGGCGGCCGCGCACGGCGAGGAATTCGGGAACGGGGGCGGTGGAGCCATCCGCGGGAGCAGCCATCCGCCGAAGGCTAGTGCCGCGCCGACCGGGGCGACCACCCGATTTCGCGGCAGGGGCCCGGACGCCACACGCGGCTGGCGAGGGCACACCGCGGCGGAGAGGATGGGGCAAACCGTGACAGCGAGGTCCCGATGCCCGTACGCACCACCACACCCGGCACCAAGAACCGCGCGAGCGCCCTGCACAAGGTCCGGTACGCCGTACGCCATCCCGAGCGGGTGCCGCGCTATGTCCGGCGGATGGCCCGGGATCTGCGGCTGCGCGTCTCCACCCGCGACCACATCGCCTACTACCGGGCGGTGATGCGGGACGACACCGCCCGCAGCCCCGAGGCGGCCGTCGGCAGCGCGTCGCACGAGCGCTGGCTCGCCCTGGGGCAGATGCAGCACGACTACCTCCTGCGGCACGGGCTGCGGCCCGAGGACCGGATGCTGGACATCGGATGCGGCAATCTGCGCGGCGGATGGCGCTTTGTCGACTATCTCGACGCGGGCCACTACCACGGCATCGACATCTCGCCCGACATCCTCCTCGCGGCCCAGGAGGTCGTGGCGGGCCGTGGCCTCCAGGCCAAGCTGCCCCATCTGGGCCTGGTGCGCGATCTGCGGCTGGCGGCCCTGCCCGAGGCGTACTTCACGGTGGTGCACGCGCACAGCGTCTTCTCCCACTCGCCCCGGGAGGTCATCGAGGAGTGCCTGGCCCATGTGGGGCGGGTGCTCGCCCCGGGCGGATACTTCGACTTCACCTTCAACCGCACCGAGGGTCCCGAGCACCATGTGCTGCGCGAGGACTTCTACTACCGCACGGCCACCCTGGTGCGGCTCGCCGCGGACCACGGTCTCGCCGCGCGGTTCATGGACGACTGGGAGGAACTGCCCCACCGGCAGTCGAAGATCCGCGTCACCCACCGCGGCGAACGCGAAGAGGCCGCCTGAGCCATCGCCAGGCGGCCTCTCGCCGAGAAGGTCTGTCAGGCAGCCTTCGCCTTGGTGGCGTACATGTCCACGTACTCCTGGCCGGACAGCCGCATGACCTCGCTCATGACCTCGTCGGTCACCGCCCGCAGCACAAAGCGGTCCCGGTCCATGCCCTCGTAGCGGGTGAACTCCAGCGGCTCGCCGAAGCGGACCGTCACCCGGCCCGGCCGGGGCAGCCCCTTGCCGCCCGGCTGGAGCCGGTCCGTACCGATCATCGCGAACGGCACCACGGGGGCGCCCGTCATCAGGGTGAGCCGGGCGATGCCGGTGCGGCCGCGGTAGAGGCGGCCGTCGGGGGAGCGGGTGCCCTCGGGGTAGATGCCGAACATCCGGCCCTCCTCCAGCACCCGGCGGCCGGTCATCAGCGCGGCCACGCCACCGTGCCCGCCGTCCCGGTCCACCGGGATCATGCCGACGCCGGTGAAGAACCAGGCCATCAGCCGGCCCTTGAGCCCCTTGCCCGTGACGTACTCGTCCTTGCCGATGAAGACGACCTGGCGGTCACAGACGAGCGGCAGGATCATCGAGTCGATGAAGGTGAGATGGTTTCCGGCCAGGATGACCGGGCCGGATCCGGGGATCCGCTCCGCCCCCTCGACCTGCGGGCGGAACATCAGGCGCATCAGCGGACCGAGTACTGCCTTCAGGAACGTGAATCGGGACAACGGGCCCTCCGGTCGGGGTCATGGTCTGAAGCGCTCGGGTGCGGGAGACCGGGCTGGGGTGAGTCAACCCGATACCGCACACTCAGACCGTCCGGCAGTAGGGCCCGCGGCGTCGCGGGCCGATGGGCGGCGCCTGGCCGCACCCCGCTCGTCGCACGCAGCGCCGCTGCGCTCTCCTCGCGGGGCACGCCCATGCTTGCCCCTCGACCCGCTCCTTCTCCCGCGCTCCCTACTACCGGACGGTCTTACGCCGGTGAGACGATACTCGCCGGTCACACCCCCGCGCACACCGGGTTCACCCACCTGATACGCACTGTTGACCCACGTTTCCCACGCGTTCCGTCCAACGTCTCCCGTAGGAAAGCCGCATCACCCTACGATCGGCCCGTCATTTGATCAGGTTTTGGCGGGTACCGGACGCCTCAGCGAGGAGTGGTCATGGAGCGGGAGCAACAGCCTGGACGGCGCGCCATTCTGGGGGCCGCGGCCCTCGGGGCGGGAGCGATGGCGCTGAGCGGTGCGGGCACCGCCACCGCCGCCGAGGCGTCCGGGAAGGGCCACGGGCTGCCGGTGCCCACCGTCATCGGGCACCGCGGGGCCAGCGGATACCGGCCCGAGCACACCCTGGGCTCGTACCAGCTCGCCCTCGACATGGGCGCCGACATCATCGAGCAGGACCTGGTCCCCACCAAGGACGGCCACCTGGTCTGCCGCCACGAGAACGACATCACGGCCACCACGGACGTCTCCGCGCATCCGGAGTTCGCCGACCGCAAGACCACCAAGACGGTCGACGGCACCGCGCTCACCGGCTGGTTCACCGAGGACTTCACGCTCGCCGAGCTGAAGACCCTGCGCGCCAAGGAGCGCATCCCCGGCACCCGCCAGCGCAACACGCTCTACGACGGCCGCTGGGAGGTGCCCACCTTCGACGAGGTGCTCCAGTGGGCCGAGCGCGAGGGCCGCAAGCGGGGCCGCCGCATCTGGCTGTACGTGGAGACCAAGCACCCCACCTACTTCCGCAAGCTCGGGCTCGGCCTGGAAGAGCCGCTGGCCAAGCTGCTGCGCAAGTACGGCCGCCACAAGAAGGACGCGGCGCTGTTCCTCCAGTCCTTCGAGCCGAGCAGCATCCAGCGGCTGCGCAAGCTGGTCGACACCCCGGCGGTCGTGCTGCTGTCCACCATCAACAGCCGCCCCTGGGACTTCATCGAGGCGAACGACCCGCGCACGGTCGCGGACCTGGTCAAGCCCGAGGGCCTGAAGTGGATCGCGAGCTACGCCCAGGGCATCGGCCCCGACCTGTCCGTGATCATCCCGCGCACCGCCGACGGCAAGCTGGGAACCCCGACCAGCGTGGTCAAGGACGCGCACGCGGCCGGTCTCGTGCTGCACCCCTACACCATGCGCAACGAGAACTCCTTCCTGCCCGCCGACTTCCGGCGCGGCACCGACCCGAACGCGTACGGGGACGCCTTCGGCGCCTTCAAGAAGTACTTCGAGACGGGCATCGACGGAATCTTCTCCGACAACCCGGACACCGCGCTGCTCGCCGCGGAGGACTTCCGCAAGAGCCGGTGAACGCACGCCCCGGCGCGCGGCGGTGCCCACGCGGGCCCGCCGCGCGCCGTGGCATGTCCGGCGACCCCTCTCGGTACCGCCGTGACGCCGTCAACCTTCCGTGCTGCGGCCGCCCGGTCGGGTGAGAGAGCGGCGCACCGGAAACCGGCCCCGACCCGCCCACGTCCCGCCGGTTATGGACCTTGTGGAGAAACTCCGCCCGCTGCTCGCCGCCGAGGCGGCGGCCGAGGCCTACGGCGCGGGCATCGAACCCGCCGAGCTCGAACAGGCGGTGTGGCTGCGGCTGCTGGAGCGCACCCGCGAGGCCGGCCCGCCGCCCGAGCCCGCCGCCTGGCTGCGCGGCGCGGTCCGGGCCGAGGTGCGCGGGGCCAGGCGCCGGGCCCGGCGGGAGGTGCCGTACGACCCGGTGGGCGACGGCCCGCCCGGCGCCCCCGACGCCCGGTCGGCCGAGCACGCGGTGCTCAGGGCGGAGGCGGGCCGGGCGCTGCGCGCCGCGGTGCGTCGGCTGCCCGGCCGCTGTCCCCTCTTACTGGGCGCGCTGCTGTCCCGCTCCGACCTGACGTATCGCGAGATCGCGGGGGAGTTGGGAATGTCACAGGGCAGCCTTGGCCCGGTACGTTCCCGATGTCTCGGTTGCCTGCGCAGAATGCTCACGGCGGAGATTGCGGCTCCTGAACTCTGGGGAAAGGAGCGGTAGACCGTCCGGTAGTAGGGAGCGCGGGTGAAGGAGCGGGTCGAGGGCCGAGTCTGGGCGTGCCGCGTGAGGAGAGCGCAGCGGCGCTGCGTGCGACGAGCGCGGTGCGTCCAGGCGAGAGCCATCGGGCCGCGACGCCGCGGGCCCTACTATCGGACGGTCTAGGACAATCGGCGCCTCGGAGGCGGACGTGCATCCTCACGACGGCTCCAGTCAGGCCAACACCCCCGGTCGCATCCCTACCCTCAGCGCGGCCGGCGGACCGATACAAGGGGAGGCATGCGCACATGGGCATGAGCGTGACCATCTCTGCGGCGACCGCGGATGACGCCGAGCAGATCCTCAAGTTGCAGTACCTGTGCTACCAGCGGGAAGCCGAGCTCTACGGGGACTACTCCATCGAACCGCTGACCCAGTCCCTCGACGACCTCCGCGCCGAACTGGGCGAGGGCTGTGTGCTCGTGGCCCGGCTCGGCGCGGAGGTCGTCGGGTCGGTCCGCGGGATGGTCGACGACAAGGGCACCGCCGCCATCGGCAAGCTCATCGTGCACCCGCGGATGCAGCGGCACGGCCTGGGCGGAAGGCTGCTCGCGGCGATCGAGGAGCGGCTGGCCGAGGAGCGGGCCGCCAAGCGGTACCGGCTGTTCACCGGCCACCGCAGCGAGGGCAATCTGCGGCTGTACCGGCGGTACGGCTATGCGCAGGTGGGCACCGAGGAGGTCAACCGCCGGCTGAGCCTGGTCACCCTGGAGAAGGAGGCCACGCCCTCCGCGTACGCGGCCAGCGCCTGACGCCGGTTGTCCGAGGGAGTGGCCAGGGCCCGCCGGGATCAGTCCTGGCGGGCCCTGCGCAGCCAGAACAGCCCGGTGACCGGCAGAAAGATCGGGATGAAGAGATAGCCCATGCCGTAGTCCGACCACACCGTCTGGTCGGGGAAGGCGGAGGGGTCCACGAGCGTCCAGGTGCCGATGGTCAGCACCCCCAGCAACTCGGCGGCGCAGCAGACGATCGCCGCCTTCCGCGCCCCTTCCCCGCCGCGCACCAGCGAGACGGTGATGAACGCGTACACCACGGCCGAGACCGCGGAGAGGACGTACGCGAGCGGGGCCTCGTGGTACTGGGCGATCAGCTGGTAGATCGAGCGGGACGCGGCCGCGACGGTGAACACCCCGTACAGCAGGACCAGCAGCCGCCCCGGCCCCTGGCCCAGCTCGGTCCGCCGGTTCCCGGCGGGCTCGGTGGATGTGGAATCGGGCGTCGACTCAGCCACCGGTACCTCCCCAGATGTCGTACAGCCGCACCTCGAGCACGGCCAGCACCACCGCGGCCGCCGTCACCGTCGCCGATCCCCACCGGGTCCGCTCCGCCAGCGACATGAACGCCGCGATCGGCACGGCGAGCCCCGAGCCGATCAGATACGCCACGAAGATCGCCACGGACTCGTCGGGACGCTGCCCGCGCGCCAGCAGCACGATCCCTATGACCAGCTGGGCGAGGCCCAGCAGGGTCACCACGGCCATACCGATGAAGTGCCAGTCCTTGGTGGGCTGGTCGCGGTAGGTGGCGAACCCGCACCACGCGGCGAGTGCGAGGGCGGTCACACCGAGCGCGACCGTCAGCGCGTCGATCAACGGGACCTCCGCGCGGTGCGGCGGCGCACACAGGGGGTGGCAAGCATGGGACGAGGGTAATCGGCCGCGGGGTGCGCCCTGTGCCCGCCCCTGTGCGGGCCCGTACGCTGACCCGATATGAAGATCTCCGCTGACGCTCTGCTGTTCGACAACGACGGAACCCTCATCTCGTCCCTGGAGTCGGTCCACCGTTGCTGGAGCCGCTGGGCGCGGGAGTACGGAATCCCGGCGGAGGAGTTCTCGCGGGTCGAGCTGCACGGCCGCACCGCCTCCGACATCATCGGCGATCTGCTTCCCGCGCACCGCGTCCCCGAGGCCCGCGCCCGCATCGACGAGCTGGAGCTGGAGGACGTGCCCGGCGGCGGGGTGGTGGCGCTGCCCGGCACCCTCGAGCTGCTGGGCCGGATTCCCCAGGACCGCTGGGCCGTGGTGACCTCCGCGATACGCCCGCTGGCGGAGGCCCGGCTGGCCGCGGTCGGTATCACCCCGACCCTGCTGATCAGCGCCGACGACATCACGCGCGGCAAGCCGGACCCCGAGCCCTTTCTGCTCGCCGCCGACAAGCTCGGCTTCGACCCGGCCCGCTGTGTGGTCTTCGAGGACGCCCCGGCGGGGCTCGCGGCGGGCCGGGCCGCCGGCATGCGGACCGTGGCGTTGACCACAACCACCGACCCGGACCAACTGCTCGCCGATGTCGTCGTCAAGGACCTGTCGGCCGTGTCCGTCCAGGCCACCGAGGGCGGGCTGGAGATCACGGCCGGAGAGTGACCCGCACCGCCGCCGTCCACGGGCTGGTCAACCGGGTCCGCTATTCGGACACGTTTGATTGGCCCGTACGTATGTCTGCTTTACTTGCGCCCATGACCACGACGAGCAGCCGCGCCCACGCGACCGAGGCGATCCAGACGCCCGGTGCTCGTTGTATGTGTCGAATGTGTGACCGCTGAGGGCCCCTGCCTGAGCCTCGCGCCCCGAAGCGAGACCCGCTGAGCCGAGCCGCGTCCGTGCCGCCCCCTACCTGGCCGTGCACCGGACCGCGCCGCCCCGCGTCACCGGACCCCGAAGCCGCGCCCGCGCTCGCGCGCGCCTCCGGCGCTCCACGCCGCGTTCCGCAATGAACGAACCGTGCCCGGCGGCACCATCCGCCGTGCACTCAACAGTGACGGAAACCCCTGTGATCACCACGACAGGCCTGACCAAGGTCTACCGCTCACGCGGCCGCGAGGTCACCGCCCTCGACGGCGTCGACCTCCATGTCCGGGAGGGCGAGGTGTACGGCGTCGTCGGACAGAGCGGCGCCGGCAAGTCCACCCTCATCCGCTGCGTGAACCTCCTGGAGCGCCCCACCTCCGGCACGGTCAGCGTGGCCGGCCAGGACCTCACCGCGCTCGCCGGGCGCGGGCCGGGGGCCGGATCGGCGCTGCGCAAGGCCCGCACCGGGATCGGGATGGTCTTCCAGCACTTCAACCTGCTCTCCTCGCGCACCGTCCGGGACAACGTCGAGCTGCCGCTGGAGATCCTCGGCGTCTCCGGCAAGGAGCGCACCCGCAAGGCCCTCGAACTGCTGGACCTGGTCGGCCTCAGCGACAAGGCGAAGGCGTACCCGGCGCAGCTGTCCGGCGGCCAGAAGCAGCGCGTCGGCATCGCCCGGGCGCTGGCCGGCGACCCCAAGGTGCTGCTCTCGGACGAGGCCACGTCCGCCCTCGACCCGGAGACCACCCGCTCCATCCTCCAACTGCTGCGCGACCTGAACCGGCAGCTCGGCCTGACCGTGCTGCTCATCACCCACGAGATGGACGTCGTCAAGACGATCTGCGACTCGGCCGCGCTGATGCGCGGCGGGCGGATCGTCGAATCCGGCACGGTCGCCGACCTGCTCGCCACGCCCGGCTCCGAACTGGCGCGGCAGCTCTTCCCGGTCGGCGGGGAACTGCCCGGCATCGACCGGACCGTGGTGGACGTCACCTTCCACGGTGAGGCCGCGACCCAGCCCGTCATCTCCCAGCTGGCGCGCACCTACAACATCGACATCTCGATCCTCGGCGCCGCCATGGACACCGTCGGCGGCCGCCAGGTCGGCCGGATGCGGATCGAGCTGCCCGGACCGTTCGAGGAGAACGTCGTGCCGATCGGGTTCCTGCGCGAGCAGGGGCTCCAGGTCGAGGTGGCCGACGGAGCGGAAGAGGCGGCGCACCGGGGGACGGGCGACGCCGTGCTGACCAAGGAAGGTGCCAAGTGACCTGGTCCGAAATGCAGCCCCTGCTGGAGCAGGCCTGTTGGGACACGCTCTACATGGTCGGCTGGTCGGCCCTGATCGCGGTCGTCGGCGGACTGCCGCTCGGGGTGCTGCTGGTGCTCACCGACCGCGGCGGGGTGCTTCAGAACCTCGTGGTGAACAAGGTCGTCGGCCAGATCGTGAACATCGCCCGATCCATGCCGTTCATCATCCTCATGGTCGCGCTGATCTCCTTCACCCGCTGGGTCGTGGGCACCACCATCGGCCCCGAGGCCGCGATCGTGCCGCTGGCCGTCGGCGCCATCCCCTTCTTCGCCCGGCTCGTGGAGACCGCGGTGCGTGAGGTGGACGGCGGGCTGGTCGAGGCGGTGCAGTCCATGGGCGGCTCCACCTGGACCGTCGTACGCAAGGTCCTGCTGCCCGAGGCGCTGCCCTCGCTGATCTCCAGCGCCACCACCACGGTCGTCGCGCTCATCGGCTACTCGGCGATGGCCGGCACGGTCGGCGCCGGTGGCCTGGGCGACCTCGCCATCCGCTACGGCTACCAGCGCTTCGAGACCGAGCTGATGTGGATCACCGTGGCGATCCTCGCGGTGGTGATCTCCATCATCCAGTTCGCCGGTGACTTCGCGGCCCGCGCACTGTCGCATCGCGGCCGCTCCTCGGCCACCTCGTGGCTGCGGCCGGCGCGCGCCCCGAAGAGGGCGGAGGAGCCCGGCCCGGTGGCCAAGGTCGCCGAAGCCCCCGAGGCGCCCTGAGCCCCGACTCCCGTCCCTCCTTACCCATCCCCCTCGTCGAACTCCTTCTCCGCAGAGCGTCCCGCACCCACAGCGGCTTCGTACGCCCAAAAAGAAAGGCACTTTTCGTGCGTAACACGACCAAGACCCTCGCTATCGCCCTCACCGCCGGCGCCCTCACTCTCGGCCTCACCGCCTGCGGCGCGGACTCGGGCTCGGACAAGAACGGCGCGCTCGTCGTCGCCGCGAGCCCCGTCCCGCACGCCGAGATCCTGAACTACATCAAGGACAACCTGGCCGAGAAGGCCGGCCTCAAGCTCGAGGTCAAGGAGTTCACCGACTACAACACGCCGAACACGGCGACCGAAGACGGCTCGGTGGACGCCAACTACTTCCAGAACCAGCCGTTCCTGGACGACTTCAACAAGAAGAAGGGCACCCACATCGTGCCCGTCGTCACGGTCCACCTGGAGCCGCTCGGCCTGTACTCGCACAGCGTGAAGAAGGCCGACGACCTCAAGAGCGGCGGGACCGTGGCGATCCCCAACGACACCGTCAACGAGGCCCGCGCGCTCAAGCTCCTGGACGCGAACGGCATCATCAAGCTCAAGAGCGGCGTCGGCAACGAGGCCACCCCCAAGGACATCGCCGACAACCCCAAGGGCCTGAAGTTCAAGGAACTGGAGGCCGCCCAGCTGCCGCGCTCCCTGGACGACGTGGACGCCGCGGTCATCAACGGCAACTACGCCATCGAGGCCGACCTCAAGCCCGCCAAGGACGCCCTCGTCCTGGAGTCGCCCAAGGACAACCCGTACGGCAACTTCCTCGCCGTGAAGAAGGGCAACGAGGACGACCCGCGCGTCAAGAAGCTCGCCAAGCTCCTCACCTCCCCTGAGGTGAAGAAGTTCATCAAGGACAAGTACGACGGCTCCGTCATCGCCTCGTTCTGACCACGGACCCGGACTGCGTGACCCCGGAGGAAGCCACATCATGCGCAAGCTCGCGGTCCCTCTCGCCGCCGCCGCACTCGCCCTCGGGCTGACCGCGTGCGGCGCGGGCTCCGGCGGCGGCTCGGACGACGACACGCTCGTCGTCGGGGCCACCGCCGTCCCGGCGGGCGAGGTGCTCGACTACATCAAGAAGAACCTGGCGGACAAGGAAGGCCTCAAGCTCGAGGTCAAGGAGTTCACCGACTACGTCCTGCCGAACACCGCCCTCCAGGAAGGCTCGCTGGACGCCAACCTGTACCAGAACGTCCCATTCCTGGAGAACTTCAACAAAACCAAGGGCACCGACCTGGTGTCCGTGGCGGATATCTATCTGCCACCCATGGGCGCCTACTCCAAGCACGTCAAGGACGTCTCCGGCCTCAAGACCGGGGCGACCGTCGCCGTGCCCAACGAGACCACCAACGAGGGACGCGCCCTCAAACTGCTCGCCGCCAAGGGGCTCATCGAGCTGAAGAAGGACGCGGGGGTCACCGCGAGCCCCGCCGATATCACCGCCAACCCGAAGAAGCTCACCTTCAAGGAGCTGGAACCGGCCCAGTTGCCGCGCTCTCTCGACGATGTCGACCTGGCGGTCATCAACAGCAATTACGCGCTCGACGCCGGACTCGACCCGGCGAAGGACTCGGTGCTGCTGGAGTCGGTGAAGGGAAACGAATACGCCAACGTCCTCGCCGCCAAGAAGGGCAATGAGGACGACCCGCGGGTGAAGAAGCTGGCCAAGCTCCTCACCTCGCCCGAAGTGCGGAAATTCATCCAGGAGAAGTACAAGGGGTCGGTGCTGCCGGTCACCGGCGGATAGCCGACGCCCGCGTGAAGGCTCCGTATCCGAACGCCACCATCGGATACGGAGCCTTCCGTTCGGCCACCCCGTGCTGCATTTCTCTCGGGCGATGCTGCATGCTGGGCTCTTCCTGAATCCTTGGACCCCCGGTTACGGAGCGGCGCATGACATCCACCTTCCCGGACATCTCCATCAGTACGGAACGGCTGGTGCTGCGCCCCTTCGAGGAAGCGGACGTGCCCGCGCTCACGGAGATGATGAACGACGAACTCGTCACCGCCTGGACCTCGGTGCCCCACCCCTACACCACCCGCGACGCCCGCGAATGGGCGCTGCGCATCGCGCCCGCCGAGCGCACCTCGGGCCGCGGCATCGTCTTCGCCGTCGCCGAGTTCCTCACCCAGCGCCTCGTGGGCATCGTGCACCTGAGCAACACCGACTGGCGCGTGCTGGCCACCGAGATCTCCTACGTCACCGCCCACTGGGCGCGCGGCGAGGGCTACGCCTCCGAATCCGCGCTGGCCGTCGCCCGCTGGCTCTTCCAGGACCAGAAGTTCGAGCGGCTCGAACTGCGCACCGCCGCCGACAACACCGCCTCCCAGCAGGTCGCCCAGAAGATCGGCTGCATCAGCGAGGGCGTCCTGCGCAACGCCTGGATAGCGCGCACCCAGACGGAGGACGGCGGTTGGACCGACCTGCGCACCGACGTCATCGTCTGGAGCCTGCTGCCCGAAGACCTCCAGGGCGTACACGGCGGGCCGACCGACGTGGAGAGCTTCAGCGACTACTCCACGTACACCGACTGGAACTGACCACGCCCGGCGCGCCCGGCCCTCGGCGCGCCCCGCACCCACGCCCCGCGCCTCCCGCCCTGCGTCAGGAGGTACGGACCAGGCGGGATAATCTCTCCAGGCCCGTGTGGAGCGCGCCCCCGCGCCGCGCCGAGCGCACCGGCACACCCGATCTCCGCGGCGACCCGCCGCCCACCCGCGACAACCTGGGAGAGACACGACGATGGCCGACCGCGTCACGGTGATCGGTTGGGACGGATCCCCGCTCACGGACGCGGCCCGCTCCGCCCTCGGCGCGGCCACCCTCGTGGCCGGCGCCGCCCACCACCTGGCGCTGCCCGAAGTCCCGCCGGGCGCCGAGCGGATCAGGCTCGGCAGCGTGGACCTCGCCGCCCGCCGCATCGCCCAGCACCGCGGTTCCGCCGTGGTCCTGGCCGACGGCGACCCCGGATACTTCGGCGTCGTCCGCGCCCTGCGCGCCCCCGAGCACGGCCTGGAGGTCGAGGTCGTCCCCGCGGTCTCCTCCGTCGCCGCCGCCTTCGCCCGCGCCGGGATGCCCTGGGACGACGCCCAGGTCGTCGTCGCCCACAGCCGCGATCTGCGCCGCGCCGTCAACGTCTGCCGCGCCCACCCCAAGGTCGCCGTGCTCACCTCGCCCGGCGCCGGGCCCGCCGAACTCGCACTGCTCCTCGGCCCGGTGCACCGCACCTTCGTCATCTGCGAGGCCCTCGGCACCCAGCGCGAGCGGGTCACCGTGCTCACCTCCGACAAGGCCGCCGACCACACCTGGCGCGACCCCAATGTCGTCATCGTCATCGGCGGCTCCGGCGCGGCCCCTGTACGCGGGGCCCCGGCCCCGGGCGGCGCGCGCGGCGCACTCCAGGGCGGAGGGTGGCTCGCCGGCCGCGACCCGGGCTACCCGGGCGCCGTACGCGGCTGGGCGCTGCCCGCCGCCGCCTACGCGACCGTCCTCGGCGACAGCGAGTCGCCCCAGCTGCGCGCCGCCCAACTCGCCCGCCTCGGCCCCCGCGTCGGCGACCTGGTCTGGGACATCGGCGCGGGCAGCGGCGCCGCCGCCGTCGAGACGGCCGGATTCGGCGCCGCCGTCATCGCCGTGGACCGCGACCCGGACGCCTGCGCGCGTACCACCGCCCTCGCCCGCCGCTACGGCGTCCAGCTCCAGGTCGTCCACGGCACCGCCCCCCAGGTGCTCGAAGACCTCCCCGAGCCCGACGTGGTGCGGGTCGGCGGCGGAGGCCCCGACGTGATCGCCGCGTGCGCCGCCCGCCGCCCCGAGCGGATCGTCACACATGCCGCGACACGGGACGAGGCGGAAGCCGTCTGCCGGGCTCTGGAGGACGGCGGCTACGCGGTCGAGTGCGCCCTTCTCCAGTCGGTGGAGCTGGACACCAGGGTCTGGGCCGAACGTGAGCGCGCCGTCGCGTTCCTGGTCTGCGGTCACCGCCTGCACCTGTGATTTTCGCTCTGTGACGTTCCCCCGACCCTCGCCCCTATGACCGCCTCCGGGCGGCGTCCGAGGTAGGCTGGCAGATCGTTGTACTGCCTGTGCCGCTGCCCGGCGTTCGGCGCTTTATCGGCCAATGGCCGGAATGCGTCCCCCTCTTGACGGGCCGCGGTAGGCAATGCCTCGGGCGTGCTACGTGCCGCGCACCGCGTGCGCTCGTTCTTGCCTCTGAGGCTTGCTCTCGGTGGTAGGCGGTAGGAAGGAGCACTAGCGATGGGCGAGGGGTACGCATGACCGACACCGGCCAGGTCCCGGGCGAGGGGCTGCCGGAGAACGCGGGCGGACGACTCGGGCAGCCGCATCCCGCGGATGTCCCCATCCCCCCCGCCGACGCCGGATTCATCGAACAGCCGCAGTCCGCGTACACCTTCCTCAACCCGCACGACGCCGTCGGCGAGGAGGACGACCTCCTCCTCATGCCCGGCGCGCAGGGCGCGTGGAGCGAGCACCAGCCGCAGTACCAGGACCCGTACCAGCAGCCCATGACCCATCTGCCCGGCGCGCCCGGCCCGTACGAGACCGCGGGCTACGCGCCGGCCCCGGCCGAGGGCTATGACGCGGGCCTGGTCTACGACCAGGTTCCGGCCGCGGCCTACGACCAGGTCCCGGGCGGCGGCTACGACGCGGGACCGGCCCAGGGCTATGACCAGGCCCCGGCCGAGTACGAGGACGTACCGCCCGAACCCCAGCCGGCGCCCATCCACCAGGCCCACGCCCAGGCCGCCCCGTCGCCCAGGCCGCTCGCCCACGCCGCCCCCACCACGCCGCGACGCCCGCTGCACATGGGCCCGCCCGTGCCCGACCCGTCCAACGGCATCGTGCGCTCCCTCGCCGACCGCGGCCCGGCCGGTACCCCCACCCAGTCCGTGCCCGTCCACCAGGCCGAACCGCCCGCCGCCGGACCCCAGTACATCGAGCAGCCCCACGACGACGCCGCACCGCTCCCCGGTGCCCCCTGGGACGCCCAGCCCCCGCAGGCCGCGGCCCCGACGACGGAAGCGGCCGCCCCCGCCGAGGAACTCGAGGAGCTGGACCCGTTCGACCCGCGGCAGTACGCCAAGCCCGCCGCCCCCGAGGCGGCCGAGTTCCAGGGCATGGACCCGGCCGTCGACATCCCCGCGCAGGTCCACCCCGACGCGGTCCCGGACCAGCAGGACCTGGCGCACGCCCCCGGCGCGGACACCGCCCCGGACGACGCCGCCGAGGCCTTCGCGGGCCCCATGGCGGGGACCCCGGCCCAGAACCACCCTCAGGCCGAGCAGTCCGGGCCGGCCATCGCCATCCCGGCCCAGGCGGACGGCACCGCGCTCCCGGCCGAACCCGCCCCGCAGCCCGTACCCGTGGACCCGGGCCACGCCATAGTCGCTGAGGCCCCCTCGCCCGAGGACCCCGCGCAGGGCCAACCGGAGCAGCCCCAGGAAGCGAGCGCGGCGCCCGCGCCGGACGAGGCCGCCGCGGCACAGCCCCAGGAAGCGAGCGCGGCGCCCGCGCCGGACGAGGCCGCCGCGGCACAGCCCCCCCAGGGGCGCGCCGCCCGCCGCCGCGCCGCCCGGGGCCGGGCCGCCACCCAGGACGAGGCCCCGGCCGAGCCCACCGCGGCCCCCACCGACGCCCCGCGGGCCGCCGCGGCACAGGCCCCCCAGGGCCGCCGCCGTCGAGCGGCCCGGGGCCAGGGCCAGCAGGGCCAGCAGACACAGGCTCAGGAGACGCCCCCCGAAGCGCCCGCGCCGCCACTCGCCGACGCGCCGGTGGCTGCGGCGCCCGAGGTGCCCGGCGCCGCGCCGGTGGCCGTCGAGGCGGTGGCCGCGCCGACCGAGGGCGCGCCCGCCGCGCCAGTTGGCGCCCCGTCGAACGGGAGCGCGGCCACGGACGCACCGACGGCCCCGGCCGCTGACCCAGCCGGGGCCGAGCCCGCCGCCCCGCCGTCGACTGGTGACGTTGCCGAGGCGCAGGCAGCCGCTACGGCGGCTGCGGTCGCCGATGCCCCGGTCGCGGAAGGCGAGACCGCGGTACCTGAGGCCGACACCTCCGGCGCTGCGCCTGGCGCCTCGGCCGACGACACAACCGCCGGCGACTCGGCTGCGGCCGAGGGCACGGTCGCAGCCACGCCGACCTCGGCTGAGGGCGAGGCGCCCACTGACGCGCCGACGGCTGACGCGCCGACGGCTGACGCGCCAACGGCTGACGCGCCAACGGCTGATGTGGCCGCGGCGGCCGACGTGCCCGCGTCCGCCGATGCCGCGCCGACGGCTCAGCAACCCGAGGCTGTTGCCGTGCCGGGTGCGGAAGCGCAGGACAACGACGGGGTTCCTGCCGCGCCATCGGCTGCCGAGCCCGCCGCCGAGCCAGTTGGGGAGGACGCGACTGCCGCGCCGTCGGCTGATGAGCCCGCGGCCGCTGCTGCCGCGCCGGCTGGTGACGCGGCCGAGGGCGCGGTCGTCGACGCGCCGGTCGGGGATGGCGCGGCAGCCGCACCTGATGCGGGGCCCGCCGCCGAGCGGTCGGCTGTTGCGTCTGCGGTCGCTGCTGCCGCGCCGGCTGGTGACGCGGCCGAGGATGCGGTCGTCGACGCGCCGGTCGGGGACGTCACGAACGCCGCGCTGCCGGCCGATGAGCCTGCGGCCGACGCGCCCGGCGGGGACGCCGAAGGTGAAGGCGCGGTTGCCGACGCGCCCGTTGAGAACGGCGCGACTGCCGCGCCTGGCGGCGATGCCGAGGACGCGGCTGTCGCCGCACCCGTTGGGGAGGACGCGACTGCCGCGCCGTCGGCTGATGAGCCCGCGGCCGCTGCTGCCGCGCCGGCTGGTGGCGCGGCCGAGGGCGCGATTGTCGATGCGCCGGTCGGGGACGGCGCTGCTGCCGCGCCTGGCGGCGACGCTGAAGACGCGGCTGTCGCCGCACCCGTTGGGGAGGACGCGACTGCCGCGCCGTCGGCTGATGAGCCCGCGGCCGCAGCCGCTGCGCCGGCTGGTGACGCGGCCGAGGGCGCGATTGTCGATGCGCCGGTCGGGGACGGCGCTGCTGCCGCGCCTGGCGGCGATGCCGAAGACGCGGCCGTCGCCGCGCCCGTTGGTGACGACGCGAACGGCGCGCCGACGGCTGCCGTACCCGTGGCCGCCGTCGCCGCGCCTGGCGGGGACGATGCCGCCTCGCCTGCCGCTGACGAGGCCGCTGCCGCGTCGGAGGGCGCCGAGCCGGACGCAGGTCATGCCGCCGAGGCGACGACTGACGACGCCTCCTCCGCCGCGGCCGAACCGCAGGAGCCGGAGGCCGGGTCCCAGGAGGCAGCCCCGGCTGCCCAAGCAGTCGCCGACGCGTCCGTCGAGACCTCGGCCGTCGATGAAACACCCGAAGCCGAAGCGGCCGCGGGCGCCGTGCCGCAGGAGGATGCCTCCGCCGCGGCACCGGCTCCCGCCGAGGCCGCGCAGGCCGCGGCCGTCGAAGGCGGCACCGACAACGCGCCCGCCGCCCCGGCCGCCGCCGAGACTTCCGCCGACGAGGCGCCTGCCGAGGCGCCCGCGCCCGAACCAGCCGCCGCAGCCGGGCCCGAAACCACCGCCGCCGAGGCCACTGCCCCCGAAACTACCGACGCCGAAACAACCGACCCCGAACCCGCACACCCCCAAGCCGTCGCTCCCGAGGCGGTCGCTCCCGACCCTGAGACCACCTCCCCAGAAACAGCCTCACCCGACGCCCCCACCGTCCCCCCGGCCGAGGGCTACGCCGAGGCCGAGCGGGCCGCCGTCCACCGGGTCATCCGCGACCGCCGCGACATCCGCAACGGCTTCCGCTCCGACCCCATCCCGCACGAGGTGCTGCTGCGCGTGCTCGAGGCCGCGCACACCGCGCCCAGCGTCGGGCACTCGCAGCCGTGGGACTTTGTCGTCATCCGGTCCGAGGAGACCCGCCGCACCATGCACGAGCTGGCCATGCGCCAGCGCGACGCATACGCCAAGTCGCTCCCCAAGGGCCGGGCCAAGCAGTTCAAGCAGCTCAAGGTCGAGGCGATCCTCGAGACCCCGGTGAACATCGTGGTGACCGCCGACCCGACCCGCGGCGGCCGCCACACCCTCGGCCGGCACACCCAGCCGCAGATGGCGCCGTATTCCTCCGCGCTCGCCGTCGAGAACCTGTGGTTGGCCGCGCGCGCCGAGGGGCTCGGCGTCGGCTGGGTCAGCTTCTTCGACGAGCGCGAGATGGTGCGCGCGCTGGGGCTGCCCGAGCACTTGGAGATCGTGGCGTATCTGTGCGTCGGGTACGTGGACGAGTTCCCGGACGAGCCGGAGCTGATGAAGACCGGGTGGTCCAAGCGCCGCCCGCTGTCCTGGGTCGTCCACGAGGAGACGTACGGGCGGCGCGCGCTGCCCGGCGAGGACCCCGCCAATCTGCTCCAGGAGACCCTCAGGGGCATCCGTCCGCTGGACGCCAAGGCGCTCGGCGAGGCGTGGGAGCGGCAGAAGCGCATGACCAAGCCGTCCGGCGCGCTCGGCATGCTCGAGATCATCTCGGCGCAGCTCAGCGGGCTGTCCCGGAAGTGCCCGCCCCCGATCCCCGAGCCCGCCACCGTTGCGATCTTCGCGGGGGACCACGGGGTGCACGCCCAGGGCGTCACCGCCTGGCCGCAGGAGGTCACCGGCCAGATGGTCGCCAACTTCCTGGGCGGCGGGGCGGTCTGCAACGCCTTCGCGAGCCAGGTCGGCGCCGAGGTCTGCGTCGTGGACGTGGGCGTGGCCGGCGAGCTGCCCAGCACCCCGGGGCTGCTGCCGCGCAAGGTGCGGGCGGGGACGGGCGACTTCACCGTCGGCCCCGCGCTGACCCGCGAGGAGGCGCTGCGCGCCATCGAGGTGGGCATCGAGACGGCGCGCGACCTCGTGGCCGCCGGCAACAAGGTGCTGCTCACCGGCGAGATGGGCATCGCCAACACCACCGTGTCGGCCGCCCTGATCTCCGTCTACACCGGCGTGGACGCGGCCGAGGTCACCGGGCGCGGCACCGGCATCAACGACGAGATGCACGCCCGCAAGGTCGACGTCGTACGGCGCGGTCTGGAGCTGCACCAGCCCGACCCGGCCGACCCCATCGGCGTCCTGACGGCCTTCGGTGGCCTGGAACATGCCGCGATGGCCGGACTGCTCCTGGGCGGCGCGTCCCTGCGCACCCCCGTCATCCTGGACGGGGTGAGCGCCGGCGCCGCCGCCCTGATCGCCCGCGCCATCGCCCCCGAGGTGCTGGCCGCGTGCATCGCCGGGCACCGCAGCGCCGAGCCCGGTCATGTGGCCGCGCTGAACAAACTGGGACTGCGGCCGCTGGTCGACCTCGATCTGCGCCTCGGCGAGGGGACGGGCGCGCTGCTCGCCCTCCCCGTGGTGCAGAGCGCCGCCCGGGCCATGCACGAGGTGGCGACCTTCGATTCCGCCGGAGTCACGGAGAAGGGCTGACGTCCGCCCCCGCCACGTAGGGTGTGCGCGGGGGCCTGTCCCACCGTCGATCAGCCGCTCCAGCGCCGCAGCGGCCGCGCATTCGCACGAGGAGAGCCGCATCGCCATGTCCGAGAACTTTGCATACCCCGTGGGACTGCGCCTGTCCGGGCGCCGGGTGGTCGTCCTCGGGGCCGGTCAGGTCGCCCAGCGCCGGCTGCCGGCGCTGATCGCGGCGGGCGCGGACATCGTGCTGATCTCCCCGTCCGCCACGGCCTCCGTCGAGGCGATGGCCGAGGCCGGCGAGGTGCGCTGGGAGCGCCGCGGGTACCGGGACGGCGACTTCGAAGGCGCCTGGTACGCCCTGATCACCACCGACGACCCCGAGGCCAACGCCGCCGCCTCCGCGGAGGCCGAGGCCCGCCGGATCTGGTGCGTACGCAGCGACGACGCCGAGGCGTCCACCGCCTGGACCCCGGCCACCGGGCGCAGCGAGGGTGTCACCGTCGCCGTGCTCACCGGCCGCGATCCGCGCCGCTCCGCCGCCGTGCGCGACGCCGTCGTCGAGGGGCTGCGCGACGGCACCCTCGCCGCGCCCCGGCACCGCGCCCGCGGGCCCCATGTCGCGCTGGTGGGCGGCGGCCCCGGCGACCCGGACCTGATCACCGTGCGCGGCCGTCGGCTGCTCGCCGAGGCGGACGTGGTCGTGGCCGACCGCCTCGGCCCCCGCGATCTCCTCGACGAGCTTCCGCCCCACGTCGAGGTGATCGACGCGGCGAAGATCCCGTACGGCCGCTATATGGCCCAGGAGGCGATCAACAACGCGCTGATCGAGCACGCCAAGGCGGGCAAGTCGGTCGTCCGGCTCAAGGGCGGCGACCCCTTCGTCTTCGGGCGCGGCATGGAGGAGGCGCACGCGCTCGCCGAGGCGGGCATCCCCTGCACCGTCGTACCGGGCGTCACCAGCGCGATCAGTGTGCCGGCCGCGGCCGGGATCCCGGTGACCCACCGGGGCGTCGCTCATGAGTTCACGGTGGTCAGCGGGCATGTCGCACCTGACGACCCCAGCTCGCTCGTGGACTGGGCCGCGCTGGCGAAGCTCCGCGGCACCCTCGTCCTCCTCATGGCCGTCGAAAAGATAGGCCCCATCTCCGCCGCGCTCATCCGGCACGGCCGCGACGCGGACACCCCGGTCGCCGTCGTCCAGGAGGGCACCACCGCCACCCAGCGGCGCGTCGACGCGACCCTGGCCACCGTGGCGGAACGGGTCACGGCCGAGGGAGTACGACCCCCCGCGGTCGTCGTGATCGGCGATGTCGTGTCCCTCGCCTCGGGTAACCATGGGTAACGCATCACGTCCGCGTCATTGGCACGACCTCCAGGACAAGGCAGTATCACCCTGTGGCTGATCTCATCACCGTCGATGACCCCGACGACCCGCGGCTGCGCGACTACACGGGTCTGACCGATGTGGAGCTACGGCGCAGGCGCGAGCCCGCCGAGGGCCTGTTCATCGCCGAAGGCGAGAAGGTCATCCGGCGGGCCAGACAGGCCGGTTACGAGATGCGTTCCATGCTGTTGTCGGCCAAGTGGGTCGACGTCATGCGGGACGTCATAGAAGACGTCCCGGCGCCGGTCTACGCCGTCAGCCCCGACCTCGCCGAACGCGTGACCGGCTACCACGTCCACCGCGGCGCCCTCGCCTCCATGCAGCGCAAGCCGCTGCCCGAGGCCGAGCAACTTCTCCAGGGCGCCCGGCGCGTGGTGATCATGGAGTCCGTCAACGACCACACCAACATCGGCGCGATCTTCCGCAGCGCCGCGGCGCTCGGCATGGACGCCGTGCTGCTCTCCCCGGACTGCGCCGACCCGCTGTACCGCCGCTCGGTCAAGGTCTCCATGGGCGCCGTCTTCTCCGTGCCGTACGCCCGTCTCGAGACCTGGCCCCGCGGCCTGGAGGCGGTCCGGCACACGGGCTTCAAGATCCTTGCCCTCACGCCCGACGAGAAGGCCACCTCCATCGATGACGCCGCACCCCACCGCATCGAGCGCGTCGCCCTGATGCTGGGCGCCGAGGGGGACGGGCTCTCCGCGCAGGCCCTCATGGCCGCGGACGAATGGGTGCGCATCCCCATGGCGCACGGCGTCGACTCCCTCAACGTGGGCGCCGCGGCGGCGGTGGCCTTCTACGCGGTCACGGCGGGCCGCCCGCAGGGCTGAGGCGGGCAGCCGCGAACGAGACGGGAGGGGGTGGGGGTGCAGGGGTGGTGCCCTGGACGCTTACGCATATGTGTGGCGCCAATTTCCGCCCCGCCCCACGCTTCCGGGCACCGGCGCCGTAAATATGCGGTCCAGGGTGACAGCCCCTTAAGGCCCCGCCCCCGCACCACCCACGCACACCAGGCGCACGCACCACCCACGGTCAGCCGAACGACGTCGTGGACGTCGGCGTGAACGACGACGCGGGCGTCGGCGCCCCCAGCCCGTAGGGCGGCCCCTGGCACCCCTGCGCGGCGGCGATGCCCAGCGCGACCAGCAGCGTCACCACCACGAAGACGATCAGCCGCTGCCGCAGCAGCCGCCGGTCCGGCCCCGCGGGCCGCCGCCCGTTCGGCGGCGTACGGACCGTACGGACGGGCGGCCGCGCACCGTTGCGCCCCGAGGGGCGCGCCGGCGTCGGGCGGGCGCCGGAGTTACGACCGGTGGACCCGGTGGAACGGCCCCCCGTGCCGGGCCCCGGGCGCGGCGCGGAGGCGCGCGGAGCCTGGGCGCGGGGCGTGGGGGCGGGCGTGCCACCCGGGCGCCGCTCCGTGCGCTGCCGCGCGTACTCCTCGGGGCGCCGGCCGCTCGGCCGCTCCGACGGCTGCCGGGCCCCGTGGTGACCGCCCGGGTGGTGCCCGTCGGAGGCGCCGGCCCCCAGGCCGCCGTGCCCGTGCCCCCCGTGCCCCTGCCCGCCGTGCCCGTGCCCCCCGTGCCCAGGGCCCCCGTGCCCGTGGGCCTCCCGCGCTGCGATCTCCTTCAGGCGCAGGGAGAGCTGAAGCGTGCTCGGCCGGTCCTCGGGATCCTTCGCGAGACACGCGTGGAGCAGCGGCGCCAGCGCGTCCGGCACCCCGGCCAGCTGCGGCTCCTCGTGCACCACGCGGTACAGCATCACCTCGGAACTCCCCTGCCCGAAGGGGGAGTCCGCCATCGAGGAGTACGCGAGCGTCGCGCCCAGCGCGAAGACGTCGGTCGCGGGGGTCACCGTCGCCCCGCGCACCTGCTCGGGCGCGAGGAAGCCGGGGGAGCCGACCGCCGTGCCGACGTGGGTCAGCGTGCTGGCCCCCGTCGCCCAGGCGATGCCGAAGTCGATGATGCGCGGGCCCTTGGGCGAGAGCAGGATGTTCGAGGGCTTGAGGTCCCGGTGCACCACACCCGCCTCGTGTACCGCCAACAGGCCCTCGGCCAGGGCCGACCCGATGGCGGCGACCTGGGCGGCGGGCAGCGGGCCGTCCTCGTTCACCTTGTCGTGCAGGGACGGCCCGGGCACGTACTGGGTGGCGAACCACGGCCGGTCGGCCTCCAGGTCGGCGGCCACCAGCCGCGCCGTGCAGCCGCCGCGGATCCGCCGCGCGGCCGAGACCTCGCGGGCGAACCGGGACCGGAACTCGCGGTCCTCGGCCAGGTCCGGCCGGATCACCTTCAGCGCCACGCGCTGCCCGCGCCGGTCGGAGCCGAGGTAGACGACCCCCATGCCGCCCGCGCCGAGCCGCCGGTGAAGGCGGAAGGAGCCGACGACACGCGGGTCCTCGCGCCGGAGCCGCATCATCGCCATGTCCGTCCCCTACCTCCGGTGGGTAGGCCCCTTCCCAGTACCCCTGGAGGGGAGGCCCCATCCGCTGCCGCCGTCTGACGTGCACAGCTTACGGATTGACGGCCCGACGCGCTGCGAGGCCGCGCATGCGTCGGCAGATGGATTGTCAGTGGCAGGTGGAATCCTTGGAGAAGTGGGGCGGAAACGCGGCAATCCGCGCTCCGGACCACGGTGCGAGTTCTCAAGGAACCGTCGCAGAAGGGGGATTGAGCCCGTGAAGGGTGATCGTGTGGAGATAGTCGTGGACGCGGGTGACACGACCCGGACGTATGAAGTGGTGGCGACTCGGGCGGGCCGCAGGGTGGAGACCGCGGTGCGGCGAGGCGTGGTGGAAGTGAGCGAAGTCACCCGGAGCGGCACGGCGGTGCGCACCGCCCGCTTCATGGCCAACCGAGTGCTGGCGCTGGTCGAGCAGCCGGTGCCCCGCATCGACGACGGAGAGCGCCAGGAGAGCCCTCTCAGGGAAGACCCCAAGTCCTGACTCCGGGTCTCCACCCAGGGGAGTAGTCGCCCGCGCAGGACGTCATCCTCCGGGAGGCCCGGCATCGGTACGAAGGCATGACGCCGTCTCCCCTCCCCGCGCCTAATGTGGTGGTCAAGCGGCGGGCGCAGCACTCGTCCCCCGAGGTCAGACGCTCGCCGCCCCAGATGTGACAGGAGAGGGACGATGGTGGATCCCGCTGGACGGAGGACCACCCGGGCGCGCGGGCACCGCGCGGCGGATGTGTTCGGCGAACAGCGGACCGGCACGCGTCACCCCCTGGTCGCGGCGGCCATGGTGCTGCCGCTGGCCACTCTCCTGGCCATCGCGTTCGGCGGCTGGGAAGCCGTCGTCACACAGGCGTCGTCCGTGGCGGGAATGCTGGGGCGCTGAGCGCCCCAGGCCCGGGAGAGCGGCCCGGGCGGGGACATCCCGTCATCAACCCCGTGGGGACGGGGGTGCGGCGGACGGCACGAGTGCCCGGACAGCTGGGCACCTGTTGCGGTGAAACACCCGCAACGGGTGCCGAGCCCCTGACCTGCGAAAGCAGGTAGGGGGCGGCCGTCCGGGCATAGCAA
>NZ_JBIRPV010000023.1:0-65474 GCF_044332865.1 Streptomyces sp. NPDC021225
GGGGGGCCGGGGCCGCCTCGCTTGGGGGGGGGGGCCCCCCCCCCCCCCCCCGCCCCCCCCCGGGCCCCCCCCCCCCCGGGGGGGGGGGGGGGGCCCCCCCCCCCCCCCCCCACGCCGCGTTTTGGCCTTCACACCCGCCAGGCCCTGACCGCCTGGGCCCCGGGCCCCGCGCCCCGGCGGTCAGAGCGCGTGCGGGAAGTCGAACAGCCGGTCCGGGTCGTAACGTTTCTTCAGCTTTGTCAGCCGGTCCGCCGCCGAGCCGTAGTACGCGGTGCGCCAGTCCTTGAGGGCGGCGTCCGTGTAGTTCTGGTACGCCGCCCCCGACGCGTGGCGCCGCATCGCCGTGTGTACCCCGTCGAGCCAGGAGAGCTGTGCGGTCCCGGCCCCGCCGGCCGCCCAGGAGGCGGTGTACTGCGCCAGGAAGCGCGAGCGGCGGTGCACGAAGGCGGTGGCCAGGGGCGCGACGCGGTTGACGGCCCCGCCGAGCGCGGTGAGCGCGATGCTGACCGCGCCCCCGCCGCCCGTACGGCGTCCGTAGGCCTCCACCTGGCCGAGCATCGCGCGCAGGCCCGCCTCGCTCAGCGAACGGGCGTAGAAGTCGGAGCGGGCCGCGTACGTCTCGCGCTGGAGTACGCCGGAGGAGCCGCGGCCCGGGGTGTCGCCCGGGAGGCGGCACTGGGCGGTGCCGGTGTCGCCGCACCCGGCGTACATCCGCATCGCCTCCACATAGCCGCGGCGGCGCAGCGTGACGGTCGAGGCGGGGCCGGGCCCGCCCGGGCCGTCGGCGAGCCGGTCGACGGCGTTCTGCAGCTCGCCGTAGGTGCCGAGCGAGAAGCAGCTCACCGAGACGGTCGGGGTGCGTCCGGGGGAGGCCTCCAGATGGAGCGCGGACCAGATCTCGTCCGGCTGCTCCGGGCCCCACTTCTGCCAGGCGCGCAGCACCGTCGCCGCCTTGGCCCACGGCCACTTCATGTAGCAGGTGACGCCGTCGGCGGCCCGGTGGGTACGGAAGCGGAGCTCGGTGACGACGCCGAAGTTGCCGTTGCCGGCGCCGCGCAGGGCCCAGAACAGATCGGCCTCGCGGTCCTTGGACACCTGGAGGCTCCGGCCGTCGGCGGTGACGACGGTCGCGCCGGTGAGGTTGTCGGAGGTGAGCCCGTACGCCCGGGAGACCACGCCGTGGCCGCCGCCGAGGGTCAGGCCGGAGATGCCCACGGTGGGGCAGGAGCCGCCGGGCACGGTGACGCCCGAGGCGCCCAGGGTGGTGTAGACGTCGATGAGTTTGGCGCCCGCGCCGATCCGGGCCTCGCCGGAGGAGGTACGGATCGACTTGAGCGCGGAGACGTCGATGACGAGACGGCCGTCGCCGCTGGACCAACCGGCGTAGCTGTGACCCCCGTTGCGGATGGCGACCGGAGTGCCGTGGCGGCGGGCGAAGTCCAGGCACTCGGAGATGTCCGAGGTGTTCGCGACATAGGCGACGGCGGCGGGCCGCAGCCGGTCGAAGCGGGTGTTGTAGAGCTGACGGGCGGTGGCGTAGTCGGCGTCGCCGGGGCGTATCAGGTCGCCCTGAAGGCCCTTGCCCAGCGCGGTCCAGTCGGTGGCCCGCGGCTTGCCGTCGGAGCCGCCGGCGGAGGCCGACGCGGAGGCGGAGGCGGACGACGAGCGGGCGTCGGAGGCGGAGGAGGGGGCGCGGGTGGACGGGTCGCCGTCGCCCGCCGACTGTCCCGAGTTCTTGTCGCACGCGGCGGCCCCGGCCCCCGTGGTCGCCAGTGCCGTGCCCGCTGCCAGTAGTGTCCGCCGGTTCATGGCGGCCTCCCGTCCCACTTGACGCTGCTGACCCACCAGTTGGCCGGGCGGCGCGCGCCGGTCCGGTCCCCTACTCAGAGGGCGAGGCGGCGCGTCCGGTTCCGTGGGCGGCGGATGCGGAACGGGAGACGGTGACTTCCGCGGCGGCATCAGCGATGGCTTCGGAGGCGATGCCGGGGCCGGAAGGCGCGCTGCGGGGCGGCGGCGGAGCGGCTGTGCGCGCGGCCGCGGGTTCCGCGGCGAGCTCGGCGGCGTGGTCGGACGCGTCCGTACGGGCCTTGTCCCGCGAACGGCGGGCGGGTCCGTACCAGCCGCAGGAGCAGCGGGCGATACAGAAGGAGCCCTTCTCCGAGGTGGTGGTGCGGTGTTGGCCTGCGCCTGTACCTGGGTCGCCTGAGTCGAGCACATAACCACGCTACCCGGCCGTGACGGGCCGACGGGGCGAGTCGTTAAACGAACAAGTACCAAGGCGTGGACGAGCGTGGCCAGGGGGTCGGCGGTCGATGGAAATCCAGCGGCGTACGGGCGGTGCCCCGACGAGGCGCGTGGCGGCCGCCTTGGCGGGCGGGTTGCTGGCCGGGCTGATGGCGACCGTGAGCGGTTGTTCCTCCGAGACGGTCGCGGACGAACGCCCCGGCGGCGAATCGCGCGCCGAGACCGACGCGGCCGCCGCGCTGCACCGCGCCGCGGATGTGCTGATCCGGTCGGGCAGTTCGCGGGTCCGTACGACGATGGAGACGGCTACGGGCGGCACCCGCGTATCGATCAGGGGCAGCGGCGCCTACGACTACGCCAGGCGGATGGGGCGGCTGCGGCTGGTGCTGCCGAGGGACGCGATGGGGGCCGCCGAGCACGAGCCGATCACCGAACTGCTCTCCTCGGGCGCGCTGTTCATGCGGAACCGGGGCGCGGGCATCCCGCCGGACAAGTGGGTGCGGGTGGACACGGCCGGCATCCCGGACGGGAACCTGGTCACCGGCGGGGCGACCGATCCGCTGGCCGCCGCCGAGCTGCTGCGCGGTGCGCGGGGCGTGAGTCTGGTGGGTGAGGAGGCGCTGGACGGCACGGTGGTGCGGCACTACCGCGGGACGACGGACATCGGGCGGGCCGCGCGGGCCGCGTCGCCGGGCGTGCGGGGCCCGTTGGCCGCCGCCGCGCGGGGGTTCGCCGAGCACGCGGTGCCCTTCGACGCGTATCTCGACCTTCAGGGGCGGCTGCGCGAGGTGCGGCACCACTTCACGGTGACCAGCGAGGTCGTCGGCCGGCCCGCCCAGGACGGCCAGGACGCCCAGGGCGGTCAGGGCGGTCAGGACGGGGGCACCGGCACCGACACCGGAACCAGTGCCGGCGCGACAAGCGGAACCACAAACGGAGGCGGAACCGGAACCGGAAGCGACGCCTACCGACCCGACCAGGGCGCCCCCGGGCAGCGGAGCGCCCCCGGCCCCCAGGGCGTACGGCGCACGCTGGGCGTGGCCTCCATCACCGAGCTGTACGACTTCGGTGCCCCGGCCGCCGTCACGCTGCCCAAACCATCGGATATCTACACAGGAAAGGTCGTAACCCCCCAGACCTAGCCAGCGCATGCCGTTCAGCCCCGTGAAATGGTCCATCCGTGCCATGCGCGGAGTGTGTACCGATCCCTACGCTGGGAAGCCGCTGCTCGGAAGTGCTTGCAGATGCTCGCAGGAGGAGGTGAAACACGTGGTTGCGCGTCGCGGCTCGTCGGGCCCGGACCCCGTGGCCCTCGTCGAGATCGATCTCTACGGTGAGTTGATGATCGCTGCGTCGAGCGCGGATGAGGACAGGCTCAGTCCGGACCGTATCGACGAGGTGCTCCAGGTGGCGGCGGACCGATCAGATCCAGCCGAGGGCGAGGACGCCCGGCCCTAGGCCCTGTCTCCCCCCGATCTCTGCGGGCCCGCGACGCCTGGCACGCTCCCCCAGCTACCGCTGGGCGGTGCCCCCTCCCAGCTACCGCTGGGAGGTGCCCCCTGACGCCGCGGGCCCCCGCGGCGGAGCCGCTGATGTCACCGTCACAGAGATCGGGGAGACAGGGCCTGGCGCCGGCGGCGGTGGTCCGCCGGTGCGGGAGCGGCGGGTGCCCTCAGGTCCGCAGCAGGCGGGCGATGGCTGCGGTGGCCTCGGCCACCTTGGTGTCGACCTCGTCGCCGCCCTGGACGGCGGCCGCCGCCACGCAGTGGCGCAGGTGCTCCTCCAGGAGCTGGAGCGCGAAGGACTGGAGCGCCTTGGTGCTCGCGGAGACCTGGGTGAGTATGTCGATGCAGTACACATCCTCCTCGACCATGCGTTGCAGGCCCCGGATCTGGCCCTCGATGCGGCGCAGCCGCTTGAGGTGCTGGTCCTTCTGCTTCGCGTAGCCGTGGCCGGTGTGCTGCTCGGCGAGGGCGGTCGCCGCTCCGGGCCCGGACGCCTGGCCGTGCTCCTCGCCGCCGCCGGTGGCGGAGCTGTCGGCTCCCGTGGTCGTCATGGCGTCCTCCCGTTGTCAGCGCTATGTCCCCATATACCCCAGCTGGGTATATGGTACCGGGTCTGCCAGGTTGGACCGGGTCCCTGTGATAAGCACTCTGCCCTATGGGTCACACTGGGGAACGCCGGTTACCGTGGCCGGATGATGCACCTAGCATCAACGAGACAGACCCCGATGCATTCCGAGGATCCCCAGTGCGCTTTCGTCTGACCCCCAGGGAGACGAGCTTCTACGACATGTTCGCCGCATCCGCGGACAACATCGTGACCGGCTCGAAACTCCTGATGGAACTGCTCGGGGCGGACTCCTCCGCTCGTAGCGAGCTCGCCGAACGCATGCGGGCCGCGGAGCACGCGGGGGACGACGCGACTCACGCGATCTTCCACCAGCTGAACTCCTCCTTCATCACGCCGTTCGACCGCGAGGACATCTACTCCCTCGCGTCCTCCCTCGACGACATCATGGACTTCATGGAGGAGGCCGTCGACCTGGTCGTCCTCTATCAGATAGACGAGCTGCCGAAGGGGGTCGAGCAGCAGATCGAGGTGTTGGCGCGGGCCGCGGAGCTGACTGCCGAGGCGATGCCGAACCTGCGGACCATGACGAACCTCACGGAGTACTGGATCGAGGTGAACCGCCTCGAGAACCAGGCGGACCAGATCCACCGCAAGCTGCTGGCGCACTTGTTCAACGGCAAGTACGACGCCATCGAGGTGCTCAAGCTCAAGCAGATCGTGGATGTGCTGGAGGAGGCGGCTGACGCCTTCGAGCACGTGGCCAACACGGTCGAGACGATCGCCGTCAAGGAGTCCTGAGCCTCGGCATGGACACCTTCGCGCTTGTCGTGACCATTGCGGTCGCGCTCTTCTTCACGTATACCAACGGCTTCCACGACTCGGCGAACGCCATCGCCACCTCCGTCTCGACCCGGGCGCTGACCCCGCGGGCGGCGCTCGCGATGGCCGCGGTGATGAACCTCGCGGGCGCCTTCCTGGGCAGCGGGGTCGCCAAGACCGTCAGCGAGGGGCTGATCGCCACCCCCACCGGCGGCCAAGGCATGATGATCTTGTTCGCCGCACTGATCGGCGCGATCACCTGGAACATGGTGACGTGGTACTACGGACTTCCGTCGTCCTCCTCACACGCCCTGTTCGGCGGCCTGGTGGGAGCGGCCCTCGCCGGGTCCAGCACCGTCCACTGGAGCGGGGTGGTGGAGAAGGTCGTCATCCCGATGTTCCTGTCACCGATCGTCGGTCTGGTGCTGGGCTACTTCGTGATGGTGGCCATCCTGTGGATCTTCAAGGACGCCAACCCGCACAAGGCCAAGCGCGGCTTCCGGATAGCCCAGACCGTCTCGGCGGCTGCCATGGCGCTCGGCCACGGTCTCCAGGACGCCCAGAAGACCATGGGTGTCGTGGTGATGGCCCTGGTCATCGCGGGTGTGGAGGACGAGAGCGACGCGATTCCGGTGTGGGTGAAGATCGCCTGCGCCGCGATGCTCTCGCTCGGAACCTACGCGGGCGGCTGGCGCATCATGCGCACGCTGGGACGGCGGATCATCGAGCTGGACCCGCCGCAGGGCTTCGCCGCGGAGACCACGGCGGCCTCGGTCATGTACACGGCGTCGTTCATGTTCCAGGCGCCCATCTCGACGACCCATGTCATCACCTCGGCGATCATGGGCGTCGGCGCCACCAAGCGGGTGAACGCGGTGCGCTGGGGCGTCGCGAAGAACATCATTCTCGGCTGGTTCATCACCATGCCGGCGGCCGCCGGTGTCGCGGCCCTCAGCTACTGGATCGTCAACCTGGCCTTCGGCTGACGGCCGCACAGCGCGGCCGCACAGCGCGGCCGTACACCGCAGCCGCACAGCGCTCCGTAAATGCGGCGGGCCCGCCCCCGGGTGATCCGGGGGCGGGCCCTTCGTCCTGTGGTGGCACCGCCATGCAGCACCACAGGACGATCCCTGCCCGCGCCGGCGGACCGGCGCGGGAGGCGGTGCGTCAGCCGAAGCGGCCCGAGATGTAGTCCTCGGTCGCCTGGACGGACGGGTTGGAGAAGATCCGCTCGGTCTCGTCGATCTCGATGAGCTTGCCGGGCTGGCCGACGCCGGCCAGGTTGAAGAAGGCCGTGCGGTCGGAGACGCGCGCCGCCTGCTGCATGTTGTGCGTCACGATGACGATCGTGAAGCGCTCCTTCAGCTCACCGATCAGGTCCTCGATGGCGAGCGTGGAGATCGGGTCCAGGGCCGAGCACGGCTCGTCCATCAGCAGCACCTGGGGCTCCACCGCGATGGCGCGCGCGATGCACAGCCGCTGCTGCTGGCCGCCGGACAGGCCCGCGCCCGGCTTGTTCAGCCGGTCCTTGACCTCGTTCCACAGGTTGGCGCCCTTGAGGGACTTCTCGACGATGCCCTCCAGCTCGCTCTTCTTGTACGAGCCGTTCAGCTTCAGCCCCGCCGCGACGTTCTCGAAGATCGACATCGTCGGGAAGGGGTTCGGGCGCTGGAAGACCATGCCGACCGTACGCCGCACGGAGACCGGGTCGACGCCCGCGCCGTACAGGTTCTCGTCATCCAGCATCACCTTGCCCTCGACGCGCCCGCCGGGGGTGACCTCGTGCATCCGGTTCAGGGTGCGCAGGAAGGTGGACTTGCCGCAGCCGGACGGGCCGATGAAGGCCGTCACCGAGCGGGGCTCGACGGTCATCGAGATGTCCTCGATGGCCTTGTGGTTGCCGTAGTAGGCGGTCAGGCCGCTGACGTCGATGCGCTTGGCCATGTGAATCACTTCTCTTCTTCGTGGCGTGGCCTCAGCGGCCGGACTTCGGGGCCTTCCAGCGGGCGACACCGCGGGCGAGCAGGTTGAGGATCATGACGAAGGCGATCAGGACGAGCGCCGCCGCCCAGGCCCGGTTGTACGAGGCATCGTTACCGAGCTGCCACTGCTCGTACACGTAGTACGGGAGCGAGGACTGCGCGCCGTCGAAGGGGTTGTTGTTGATCCCCGTGGCGCCGAACACCAGCAGCATGATCGGGGCCGACTCACCGGCGATACGGGCGACCGCGAGCATCACACCCGTGATGATTCCGCCGATCGCGGTGGGCAGCACCACCTTGAGGATGGTGCGCCACTTGGGCACGCCCAGCGCGAGGGAGGCCTCGCGCAGCTCGTTCGGGACGAGCTTGAGCATCTCCTCCGTCGAGCGGACGACGATCGGCATCATCAGGATGGCCAGGGCCATCGCGCCCGCGAAGCCGGAGTAGTCGAAGTCCAGGATGATGATCCAGAAGGTGAGGATGAACAGACCGGCGACGATCGAGGGGATGCCGGTCATGACGTCCACGAAGAAGGTCACGGCCTTGGCGAGCCGGCCGCGCCCGTATTCCACCAGGTAGACGGCGGTCAGCAGGCCGATCGGGGCCGCGATGGCGGTGGCGATGCCGACCTGCTCCAGCGTGCCGATGATCGCGTGGTAGACGCCGCCGCCGGGGAGGATCGTCTGCACGCCCTCCATGGAGTGGCCGAGGAAGTAGCCGTCGAGGACCGTGCGGCCCCGGTCGACGGTCTCCCAGATCAGCGAGATCAGCGGGATCACCGCGAGCAGGAAGCAGACCCAGATCAGGCTGGTGGCCAGCTTGTCCCTGGCCTGGCGGGAGCCCTCGACCTTGGCGGTCAGGCCGAACGAGATCACGACGAACAGCAGCGCGGCGATCAGACCCCACTGGGTCCTGCTGCTCAGATCGGCGGCGACGCCGATGCCGCAGCCCAGGGCGATGGCGAGCACCGCCAGGCCGATCGGGGTCCACTTGGGCAGCCGGGGCTGCTTGAGGGCCGGACGCGGGGCGTCACCGGCCACCGTGCTCTTGTCGATGACTGCGTTGCTCATGCGCCGCCCCTTTCGTTCACCCCGCTGCGCCAGCAGCTGCTCGATCCATCAGCGGCTCCGCCACGGGCACTGTCGCCCACGCGGCGCAGAGGCGCGGCTATCGCGGTCGTCTGCGGCCCGGCGGCCGCGTGTGCGTCGTTCACGCGGCGGCTCCCGAGTACTCCTTGCGGCGGGCGATGATCAGCCGCGCGGCGCCGTTCACCAGCAGAGTGATGACGAACAGCACCAGACCGGAGGCGATCAGCGCGTCACGCGCGGGGCCGTCGGCCTCCTTGAAGTGGCTGGCGATGTTCTGGGCGAAGGTGCCGCCGCCCGGGTCCAGCAGGCTGGCGTTGATCAGGTAGCTGGGGGACAGCACGGTGGCCACGGCCATCGTCTCGCCGAGCGCGCGGCCCAGGCCCAGCATGGAGGCGCTGATGATGCCGGAGCGGCCGAAGGGGAGCACCGACATCCGGATGACCTCCCAGCGCGTCGCGCCGAGCGCCAGCGCGGCCTCCTCGTGCATCTGCGGGACCTGGCGGAAGACCTCGCGGCTGACGCTGGTGACGATCGGGATGATCATGATCGCCAGCAGGATGCCGACGGTGAACAGGGAGCGCGCGGCGCCGTCGTTGTACTCGAAGATCTTGGTCCAGCCCAGGTACTCGTCGAGCCACTTGTACAGGCCGGTCAGGTGCGGGACGAGGAAGAGCCCGCCCCACAGGCCGTAGACGATGCTGGGGACCGCCGCGAGCAGGTCGACGACGTAGGCGACCGGGGTGGCCAGCCGGCGCGGCGCGTAGTGCGAGATGAACAGCGCGATGCCGACCGCGATCGGTACCGCGATCACCATCGCGATGATCGAGCTGACGATCGTGCCGTAGGCGAGGACGGCGATGCCGAAGACCATCGGCCGGGAACTGGTGTTCCACTCGAAGGTGGTGAGGAAGTTCCCGTGGTTGTCGGAGAGGGCGGAGGCGGCGCGCACGGCGAGGAAGACCGCGATCGCGGCCATGATCACCAGCAGCAGCACGCCGGAGCCCCGGGAGAGTCCGAGGAAGATCTTGTCACCGAATCGGCCGGTGCTGCGCGTCCTGACCTTGGCCGATGGGTCTGTGGGGGATGTGGGTTCTATGTCCGTTTTCATGGGTTCTCCGGTCTGCGGAGCCGTGGGGTGGGGCTCCTTGCGGCGGTGCACCGGACGGTGCGGCCGGCTCCCATGCTTTGGAGCCGGCCGCACTCGGGTCAGGAGAGGCTCGAGACGCTCTCGCGGACCTTCGTGGCAATCTCGGCCGGCAGCGGGGCGTAGCCCAGCTCCTTCAGCGAGGTCTGGCCGTCCTCGCTCGAGACGTAGGTCAGGAACGACTTGGTGGCGGCGAGGGTGTCGGACTTGTTGCCCTTGTCGCAGGCGATCTCGTACGTCACCAGCGTAATCGGGTACGCGCCTTCTGCCTTGGTGTCATATGCCAGGTCGAGGGCGAGGTCCTTGCCGGTGCCCTTGACCTTGGCCTCGGAGATGGCCTTGGAGGCGTTGTCGACGGTGGCCTGGACCGGGGCAGCGGCGCCGGTGTTCAGGTCCACGGTCTTGATGCTGCTGGCGGTCGCGTACGACAGCTCGAAGTAGGAGATCGCACCGGAGACCTGCTTCACCTGCGAGGAGACGCCCGCGGAGCCGTCCGCGGCCTGGCCGCCCTTGCCCTCCCAGGCCTTGCCCGGCTCGTGCGGCCACGCCGAGGGGGCGGCGGCCTTGAGGTACTTGGTGAAGTTGTCCGTGGTGCCGGAGTCGTCCGAGCGGTGGAACGCCTGGATCTTGAGGTTCGGCAGGTTGACGCCCTTGTTGAGCTTCTTGATGGCGTCGTCGTTCCAGTTCGTGATCTTCGAGTCGAAGATCTCGGCGAGGGTCTTGGCGTCCAGGGTCAGCTTGTCCACGCCGGGGACGTTGAAGCCGACGGCGATCGGGCCGCCGACCATGGGCAGGTTGATGCCCTGGCCGCCGCCCGTGCACATCTTCTTGGAGGACGCGACCTCTTCGGGCTTGAGCGCCGAGTCGGAGCCCGCGAAGGCGGTCTTGCCCTGGAGCCACTCCTGGATGCCCGCGCCCGAGCCGGTGGCCTTGTAGTTGATCTTGACGTCCTTGCAGGCGGCGCCGAAGTTCTTGACCCACAGGTCCATGGCGTTCTTCTGGGCGGACGACCCGGAGGCCAGCAGCTGACCCTTGCCGTCACACTTGATGTTGCTGGCCGCCTTGGTGCCGCCGTCGCCGCCCGAGGAACCGCTGTTGTTGTCGGAGCCGCACGCGGTGAGGACCAGGGCGCCGGAGACGGCGAGGGCACCGGCGGCGATGGCGCGAAGCCGGTTGTTGCGCTGAAGCTTCACTTTCGGGTTTTCCTTCCAGGAGCCGCCGGTGGGGACGGCGCACAAGTCTGCTCGGATGGACAGGCCATGCCATGGGCGCGACCCGCACTCTGTAGGGCTGAAATTAGGCAGATCAGGTGACGCAGCTGATGGGCACGGGTGAACGGAGGGTGAACCTCGGCCGTCAGGGTGGTGGCCCGGCTGAGGCCTCGGTTCCGGTTGAGCGGGGGTGAGAGCGGTGGTGAACGGCGCGTGACTCTGTCGGATTGAGGTACGGCATGTCACTATCCGTCCCTACGTACCGGTAAGTCAGCTCTGGCGCGCGGGTTACGCGACGGCTCGTGGAGGTCCGCAGGTGATGAGGAAGCGGAAGGTGGGGCGGGGCGGCGGGGACGGCGAGGGAGGCACAGGAAGCAAGGGGAGCAGGGGAAGCAGGGGAGGCGGCGCGGGTGTCGCCGCGGCCACCGCGATCGTGTGCGCCGTGGGGCTGACGGCGGCGCCGGAAAGCGCGCAGGCCGCGCCCCGCGAGCCCAGGCCGGGCTCGCCCGCGGGCGCGGGATCCGGGGGCGCGGGATCCGGGGGTTCGGGGTCCGGCGGCTCGGGGTCCGGGAGCGACCGCCTGCGCCAGGTGCACCAGCGGGTGGAGACGCTCTACCGCAAGGCCGAGGCGGCCACCGACGCGTACAACCTGGCCCGCGAGAAACAGACCCGCCAGGAGAAACGCATCGTGAGGATCGCCCAGTCCGTGGTGAAGGCACAGAAGCGGATGGCGGGCCTGCGGCAGCGGGCCGGGGCGGTGGCCCGGGCCCAGTACCGGAACGGCGGAATCCCGCCAGAGGCGCAGCTGCTCCTCGGTGACGACCCCGAGGGCTTCCTCAACGACGTCACGCTCGCGCGCAAGGGCCAGCAGGCGACCCTTGGCCTGATGAACCAGCTGGAGAAGACGCAGGCCACGCTCGACGGCTATGCCAAGTCGGCCTCCCGGGAGTGGGAGCGGCTCGACTCCAGCCGCGCGAAGAAGGCCGCGGCGCGCAAGGAGATCCGGGCCAAGCTCGCCCGGGCCAGGCAGCTGGAGTCGCGGCTGCGGGCGAAGGAGCGGGAGCGGCTGCGGCAGCTGGAGGACGAGCAGCAGCGCCGGGCGCAGACGACCTGGCTGGGCTCCGGCATACTCCGCAAGATCGGCGGCAAGGCCACCTCGCAGGGGCGGCGAGCGGTGGAGTTCGCGACGGCCCAGCTCGGCAAGGACTATGTGTGGGGCGCGGAAGGCCCCGACACCTACGACTGCTCGGGGCTGACGCAGAAGGCCTGGGCCGCGGGCGGCCGTGCCATCCCGCGCACCTCGCAGGAGCAGTGGCGGCGGCTGCCGAGGGTGGGCGTCGAGCGGATGCGGCCGGGGGATCTGATCATCTACTTCAAGGACGCGAGTCATGTGGGGATGTATGTAGGGGACGGAGCGATCGTCCACGCGCCGCGCCCGGGGCGGCAGGTCACGGTCGCGGGTGCGGGCTCGATGCCGATCCTGGGCGTCGTACGTCCCGACGGGGGCTGAGCCCGCCGGATGTCGCGCCCGGTGTCGTACGTCCCGATGTGTCCGCATCCGACGGGGAGTCGAGTCCGGTGGGGGGTCGGGCCGGCCGGGGTTGAGCCGGGTGGGGGAAAGGACCGGTTACTAGCATCCACATCGGGCTGTTATCCGGTCATTTCACCTCGTGTCGGCGTGATGTTCGTCATCTCGCCGCCCCGCCCCGGCGCGTCAAGTCCCTTTTCTGCTTTGGCATATGACAAAAGTGGCTGTCCGAAGGTCATTCCGCTGGGGCCCGCCCTAGCGCTATGGTCGCCTCTCGGTGTCCGGCGCTGTGTCAGTTCGACAGGGTGCCGCACTCTCGGGGGGAGGGAAGGAATCGAGCGATGTCCGTACCCGCGACCGGGCAGCTGGAGGCGGAGGCCACCGAGGCCCGCCCCGCCGCGCCGCCCGACAACGGGCTCACCTTGCTGGTGATCGGGGAAGACCCGGCCGGCTCCTTCACTGTCCCCGAAATGCTGGACACCGAGGGCAACCGCGTCCGTATCCGCACCGCCCGCAACCTCACCGAGGCCCAGCGGCTGCTCACCGACGACGTCCAGTGCATCCTGCTGGACCTGGCCCTGCCCGGCCCCGGCAAGAAGGCGGAGGACGAGCTCGACTCCCTGCGCGCGGTGCTGCGGCTCGCGCCCGCCCACGCGGTCCTCGTGCTGACCGCCGTGGAGGACGGCGAACGCGCCGCCGAGGCCGTACGGGTCGGCGCCCAGGACTTCCTCTTCCGCGACGAGCTGGACGGACGGCTCCTCAGCCGCGCCATCCGCTACGCCGTCGAGCGCAAACGCTCCGACCTCGCCCAGCGCCAGCTGACCGAGTCCCGGCTGCGCGCCCAGGAGAACGCCCGGCTGGAACGCGGGCTGCTCCCCACCCCGCTGCTCCAGGGCTCGGGTCTGCGCTTCGCCGCCCGCTACCGGCCCGGCCGCAGCCGCGCCCTGCTGGGCGGCGACTTCTACGACACCGTCCGCACCCCGGACGGCACCGTGCACGCGATGATCGGCGACGTCTGCGGGCACGGCCCCGACGAGGCGGCCCTCGGCGTCGAGCTGCGCATCGCCTGGCGCGCACTGACCTTCGCCGGGCTCTGCGGCGACCAACTGCTCGGCACCCTCCAGCAGGTCCTGGAGAACGAGCGCGCCGACGACGAGATCTTCGCGACCCTGTGCACCGTCGACATCGCGCCGGACGGGCGGCGGGCCGGGGTGTGCCTGGCCGGCCACCCCGCCCCCCTGGCGGTGCGCCCCGGGCGGGCGCCGCGGCTGCTGCCCTCCGACGACAACGGCCCGGCGCTCGGCCTGCTGCCGGGCGCCCGCTGGCCGCGCCGGGAGATCCAGCTCGGCGGCTCCTGGAGCCTGATGATGTACACCGACGGGCTTATCGAGGGGCGCATCGGGAAGGGCGTGCAGCGGCTGGGCCAGGACGGGATGGTCGAGATCGTGACCCGCGGGCTGGCATCGGGGCTGCGCGGCGAGGAGCTGCTGGACAACACCGTCACCGAGGTGCGGACGCTCAACGGCGGGGAGCTGACGGACGACCTGGCCGTGCTGCTCCTGGACCGCGGCTGACGGTCGCGCGGCCGGCGGACCTGAGGCCGGCGGCCCTGCGGCTGACGGTCACGGCCACAGGGCCCCGCTCGTGATCGCTGCGCCTAGCGGCCGTTGAAGGGCCCGTACGGACCGTCGGAGCTGGAGCCGCGGCCGCGCCGCCAGTTGCGGCCGCCGCCGGAGACCTGCCGCAGCGCGGGCCGCACATCGACGAAGTACACGATGGTCGCGATGAGCCCGATGATCGGCAGGAAGTCGAGAATCCCCATGAAGAAGTTCACCGCGGCCGCGATCCCGAGGATGATCAGCCAGAAGGGCTTGGTCTGCTTGTCCGCGGCACGGTAGGCGTCCTCGCGGCGGATCGCCGCGTCGATGAAGGCGAAGAGGCTGAACAGGAGCAACCCCCAGGAGACCCAGTACAACAAATTGTTGAATCCCTGTACCAGCACGCCGTCCACCGCCTAGAAGATATGTATGGGAAGCGTTCCACCGGCCACCGTACCCGCTGGCAGGGCCGGGCACGCAGCGTGTGCCCGGCCCTGGGGTCCGGCTCCGGCGGACATCCGTCCCTCAGCCCTCGCCGCCCTCAGGCCTGGGCCTTCGGCGGGGTCTTCTTGGCGCCGGGGGCGGGCGCCGGGGCCGGCTTGCGGGCCGGGCTCTTCTTGGCGGCGGCAGCGGGGGCGGGGGTGGCCGGGGTGGCGGCGGGGGCCGGCTTGACCGCGGTCTTCGTGGCGTCCTTGGACGGCTCGCCCGCGACCGGGACCGGCCGCTCCTTGGGCTCGATGGCGTCGGCCATCTCCACCATCTCGTCGGCCGCCTCGCCGCGCCAGGTCTTGACGACCTCCTGGCCGTGCTCGGCCACCTCGTCGTACCGCTCCCGCGCCTTGACGGCCAGCTCGGCCGCGCGGCCCACGCCCTGGAGCGCCAGGTCCTGTGCCGTGTCGCGGAGCTTCTTCAGGTCGGTGTCGAGCGTGCCCAGCAGCTCGGTGACCTTCTCCTGGGCGTCCTTCGCCTGCTGGGTGACCCGGTCCTGAACGGCCTTCGGGTCGGTGTTCCGTACGGCGGCGAAGCGCTCGGGGGCCTCGGCGACGATCTTCTCGACCAGCGACGGGACCTCCTTGAGCTTCTGGGCGGCGAGGTCGGCCGTGCCCGCCACGAAGTACAGGGGGGTCGGGTCGGTGAGCGTCTTACGCACATCGTCGGTGATGGCCATGCTGATGGTCCTCCCGGATCATTTCGAGGGTTCGGCGTCGTCGTCGGCGCTGCCTGTGGCGGTTCCGGCGGGGGTTCCGGCGGGGGTGTCGCCCGCGGCGGGGTCCGGTGCGTTCTCCTTGCGGAAGGACTCGTAGATCTGGAGCAGCACCTGCTTCTGCCGCTCGTTGATCGACGGATCGGCGAGTATCACACTGCGCGTCTCCGTGTCGTCCCGGTCCCGCTCGTCGAGAATCCCGGCCTGCACATAGAGGGTCTCCGCGGATATCCGCAGCGCCTTCGCGAGCTGCTGGAGGATCTCCGCGCTCGGCTTGCGCAGCCCGCGCTCGATCTGGCTCAGATACGGATTGGACACCCCGGCGGCCTCGGCGAGCTGGCGCAGCGAGAGCTGCGCGCTGCGTCTCTGTTCCCGCAGGAACTCACCGAGGGTGCCGACGTTCAGTGATGCCATGCCTCCATGCTGCCGCATGAGTGCTAACTATTGCAAGCATTCGCTTGCAGCCGTGTCATCGGCGCCCGTTCCGGCACCCCCGTTCCGGCGGGCCGGGTCCGCCGTCATTCCGGTTTGCGGGCCAGGAACGTGGCGATCCGCCGCGTCATCCCCTCGTCCGGCTCCTGTATGACGCGCGTGGTGACGACCAGCCCGGCCCGGCCCAGCAGATCGGCGATCCGGTCAGCCGGCAGCAGGTAGGACTCGTACGACACCGGGCGGTTCCCGTAGGCCCGCGTCGGGCGGAGGCGCTCGTCGTTTCCGACGTAGCCGGCCATCATCAGATGGCCGCCGGGCGCGAGGGTGCGGTGGAACTCGGAGAACACGGTCGGCAGCCACTCCGGCGGTGTGTGGTGGGTGGAGTAGAAGGCCAGGATGCCGCCGAGTTCGGCGTTCCCGATCTTCAGGGCGGTCATCGAGCCCACGGTGAACCGCAGGTCGGGATAGGCCTCTTGGGCGTGCCTGATCATCTCCGGCGAGAGGTCGACGCCGAACGCGGACACCCCCAGTTCGGCCAGGTGCGCCGTCACCCGGCCGGGGCCGCAGCCCAGGTCGGCGACCGGGCCCCGGCCGGTGGCCCGGACGAGTTCGGCGAACGCGGTCAGCGTCGCGCGTGACAAGGGGTCCAGCTCGGCGGGTGTCTTGACGCGTGAGACGTACGCGTCGGCGACGGTGTCGTACGACTCGCGGACGGCGGTGAGGTAGGGGGCGTCGGGGGTGTCGGGGGTGTCGGTCACGCGGTGAAGCTACAGAACGGTGGCCAACGGAGGCCCGGGTGGGTCCGGTTGGGCGTCACACCCCTCGCAGGGCAGCCTCCAGCCGGCCGGCCCAGCGCAGCGCGGAGGCCGCCAACTCCTCCGTGCGCGGGGCGAGTCGGACGCGCGGGCCCACGACCTGGAGCGCGGCCACCACTTCGCCGCGGAAGTCGCGGACCGGGGCGGCGACCGAGTACAGGCCGGGCTCGGCTTCCTCGTCGACGATCGAGTAGCCCCGCTCGCGGGTGGCGGCGAGCCGCCGGAGGAAGTCGTCGACGCCGGTGGGTGTGTTGGGCCCGTGGCGTACGAAGTCGGTGCGGGCGAAGACGGCGGTGACTTCCTCGTCGTCGGCGTCGCTGAGCAGCGCCTGCCCGCAGTCGCTGCAATAGGCGGGGTAGGGGCGGCCGATCCAGGAGCCGACCTGCCTGCTGCCCTGCGGGACGCGTTCGGCGATCGTCACGGTCGCGTCGCCGGCCAGGACGCCCAGGTAGCAGCTCTCGCCGGTCTCGCCGACCATGCCCTCCAGCGCGGTCTGTCCGTCGGTGCGCAGGCGGTGCGCGGTGAGTTCCTGGGTGTCGGCGTAGAGCCGCCAGTGCAGGGCGAGCGCCCGGGGTGAGCCTCCCCCAGCTACCGCTGGGAGGTGCCCCCTGGCGACGAACTCCTCTTCCCGCATGGCGGCCAGGCCGCGGGAGAGCTGGCTGCGGTCGCGGGCCAGTTCGCGTGCGAGGTCGGTGGCCGAGGTGCGGCGGTGTCCTTCCGCTGTTCTGCGGGCGAGCGCCATCAGCACGTCCAGGCCCTTGCCCACGCTCGATTCCATGACCCCTCAGCCGTGTCGCCACGCCGCGCCGTGCGCCGTCCATGCGGCGCGATCAGCCATCGCCGACACCCTACTGCCCGCGCTGCCACCGTCCGCCTCTGAAAGTGTGCGTTATTTGCATCTTGCCGTGCGGTAGATGCACGCATAGCATCTCGCCATCGGTTTCCGCCGCCCCGTCGGGGCGCACGAGAAGGGACAGCGACAGCCATGACGGCGACGGTGACGTCCGCAGCCCACGCATACGGCCAGGGGCCGTGCCGCGCCGAATCGGCGATCCGCCGCCGGTCGGTACGGGCGATCAAGGTGTACTGGCCCGTCTCGCGGCAGACCCTGGCCGCCGTGGCGGCGGGGGATCTCGCGGCGCTCTACGAGGACGAGTCCCTGGCCGGGCTGTTCCGCGTCCTGGAGGGCTCGCCGGAGGTCGGAGACTTCGGCCTCTATACCGATGTCTTCGAGGTGGGGATCGGCGCCGAGGGATTCACCGCCGCGCCCGGGTCCACCCCCACCCTCGGCGCGGTCGGCTCCCGCTCGCTGTCCCCCACCCTCACCTTCACCACGTATATGGACGCCTCCGTCGCGGACGACGAGGTGTCCACCGTCCTCTCGCGCATCGTGGCCGCCCACCCCTGGGAGGTCCCGGTCGTCGAGCTCTCCGCACCCCTGGAGCTCGTTTCCCGCGCGTGAGTCCTCCGCGCTCCGAGTGAGCGGCTCGCGGCGCGCGGACCCCGCGCGGGCCGCGAGCGCCGAAGAGGTGGCACCACCCCTCCGCCACGCCGTGTCGTCCCCGTCACCGCCACCCCGAGGAAGTCATGTCATGACTACATCACTGCCGGCGGAGAGCCCGTCGGCCCAGGCAAGAGCGACCGACCACCCGCCCCAGGGCCCATCTCAAGGCGCGTCTCAAGGCGCATCCCAGGACGCGGCCCAGAGTTCACTGCGCCGCTCCATGACCAGCCGCCACCTCGTGATGATCGCGATGGGCGGGGTCATCGGCTCCGGGCTCTTCCTCAGCTCCGGCTACACCATCTCCCAGGCCGGCCCGCTCGGCGCGGTCCTCGCCTATCTCGTCGGCGCGTTCGTCGTCTACCTCGTCATGACCTGCCTGGGCGAGCTCGCCTGCGCCTACCCCGTCTCCGGCGCCTTCCATATCTACGCCTCGCGCTCGATCAATCCGGCGACCGGCTTCACCACGGCCTGGCTGTACTGGCTCACCTGGGCGGTCGCCCTGGGCTCCGAGTTCACCGCCTGCGGGCTGCTGATGCAGCGCTGGTTCCCCTCCGTCAGCGTCTGGGTGTGGTGTGTCGTCTGCGCCGCCGTGGTGTTCACCGTCAACGCGATCTCCGCCCGGGTCTTCGGCGAGACCGAGTACTGGTTCTCCCTCATCAAGGTCGCGGCCGTGGTCGCCCTCATCGTCCTCGGCGGCGCGGCGATCTTCGGCTTCCACCCGCTGTCCGACCAGCACGCGGCGTTCCCGCATCTGTTCGAGAACTTCGACACGCCCGGTGGCCTGTTCCCCCACGGGCTGTCCGGCGTCATGGTCACCGTCCTCGCCGCGTTCTACGCCTTCTCCGGCTCCGAGCTGATCGGCGTCGCCGCGGGCGAGACGGACGACCCGTCCCGGGCGGTGCCCAAGGCGCTGCGGGTGACGGTGATCAGGCTGCTGGTCTTCTTCGCCGGGGCGATCACGGTGATCGCCGCGATGATCCCGTACGACAAGGTCGGGCTGGACGAGAGCCCGTTCGTCACCGTCTTCACAACCATCGGGATCCCCTACGCGCCCGATGTGATGAACTTCGTGATCATCACGGCGCTGTTGTCCGCGGGCAACAGCGGCCTGTACTCCTGCGCCCGGATGCTGTTCTCGCTCGCCGAGGAGGGCCAGGCCCCGCAGCTGCTGCGGCGGCTGAACTCCCGGCAGATCCCGATGGCCGCCCTCGTGGTGAGCATGCTGGGCGGCCTCGCGTCACTGCTGAGCAGCGTGGTCGCGGCCCAGACCGTCTATCTCGTGCTGGTGTCGATCGCCGGGTTCGCCGCGGTGGCGGTGTGGATGTCGATCGCGGCCTCGCAGTTCTTCCACCGGAGAGCCTTCCTGCGCGCCGGCGGGGATGTGAAGACCCTGCCCTACCGCACCCCGCTCTATCCGGTCGTGCCCGTCCTGGCGTTCCTGCTCTGCCTGGTCTCCCTGGTCGGCGTCGCCCTGGATCCCGCCCAGGTCGCGGCCCTGTACTTCGGCGTCCCCTTCGTCGCCGCCTGCTACCTGTACTACTACCTGCGGCACCGCCGCAGGGGGAGCGGGACGACGGCCTCATGACCCCGACGCCGACCCCGCCCACCTGTCTGCTGCTCGATCTCGACGGCACCCTCGTCGACTCCGCCCCGGGGGTCCTCGCGAGCATCCACGCCGCGCTGTGCGAGGTCGGCGTCGTGGCCCCGGACCCCGGCGTGCTGCGGACGTTCGTCGGCCCGCCGATGTACGAGTCCTTCCGGCACCGGCTCGGCCTCGACGAGCCCACCGCGCTGCGGGCCCTGGCGGCGTACCGCGCGCACTACGCGGCGCACGGCGCCCTCGACAGCGCGCTGTACGACGGGATCGTGGAGGCGCTGAAGACGCTGGCCGCCGCGGGCCTGCCGATGGGGGTGGCGACCTCCAAGGTCGAGGACCAGGCGCGGCGGATCGTCGCCCACTACGGCCTGGACCCGCGGTTCGAGGCGGTGTGCGGCATCGACGACCGGGCGGGCCGCACCACCAAGCGGCAGGTGATCCGGGAGTGCCTGGCGCGGCTGGCCCGCCGCGGCGTCGACGTGTCGGCGCCGCTCATGGTCGGCGACCGGTCGTACGACGTCACCAGCGCCGCCGCCGAGGGGATCCCGGCCGTCCACGTGCTGTGGGGCTATGGGGACCGGTCGGAGTCGGCGGACGCCATCGCCTCGGTGGCCGAGCCCGCGGAACTGACGGACCTGCTGATCGCGGCCCGCGACCATGGCCGTTGAACAGCCACTGACGTGAAATCACCGGCATGGCACCAATGACGCGAAAGAGAACCAGCACATGAGCGACAGCAGCCCGCACCACACCACCGCCGCCGCCCCCACCCTGTGGTCGGCCTTTCGCGAGCTGACCGCGAAGGCGACGTACACGGACCTCACCCACGCCTTCCACCCCGGGCAGCCGCACTTCCCCGCCTTCCCCGACGAGCAGCGCGAGATGGTCTTCGACATGGACCGCGGGGACGGCTTCAACGTCCACCGCTACACACTCGTGGGCCAGTGGGGCACACATGTCGACCCGCCCGTGCACTTCGTCGCCGGGGCGCGCACGCTGGACCGGATCCCCGTGGAGGAGATGGTCCTGCCGCTGGTGGTGCTCGACATCACCGAGCGGGTGGCCGCCGACCCGGACGCGACCCCGACCCTGGACGACGTGGCGGCCTGGGAGGCGCGCCACGGCACCGTCCCCGCCGGGTCGTTCGTGGCGCTCCGCACCGGGTGGGGCCGGCGCTGGCCGGACCGGGACGCGATGGCCAACAAGGACGCGGCGGGCGTCAGCCACGCCCCCGGCTGGTCCGGCGAGGTGCTGCGGTATCTGTTCGAGGAGGCGGGCGTGACCGCGATCGGCCATGAACAGACCGACACCGACCCGGGCTCGGCCACCTCGGCCGGCGACTTCGGCCTGGAGCGGTACGTCCTCGCGCGTGACCGGTGGCAGATAGAGCTGATGGCCAACCTCGACCAGGTGCCCGAGGCGGGCGCGCTGATCGTCGCCACCTGGCCCAAGCCCCAGGGCGGCTCCGGGTTCCCGGCCCGCGTCTTCGCCCTGTGCCCGAACGACATGAATGACTGATTGCCCGAACGACCGGCGCACGGAGCCCCGGCGGACCCGAGTCCGCCGGGGTCTCGCCGTGCGCGGAACGGATACCGCGATGGACCGACCGGCCCTGGACGCGATCGACGAGAAGATCATCGCCGAACTCACCCGCAACGCCCGCCTGTCGCACGCCGAGCTCGGCCAGCGGGTGCTGCTGTCGCGGAACGCCGTACGGCAGCGGATCGACCGGCTGGAGCGGCAGGGACACATCCGCGGCTACACGCTGGTGCGCGGCGGGCACGAGGACGAGGACATCGCCTCGGCGCTCGTCCTCGTCTACCGCAAGGACCGGCTGCGCGGCGGCGAGGTGCTGGCGGCGCTCAAGCGCATCCCGGAGGTCGTCATCTGCGATGTGCTCAGCGGGGAGTTCGACCTGATGGTGCGGATCGAGGCCAGGTCCCTGGAACGCGTACAGGGCATCTGGGAACAGATCGCCCAGATGCCCGGTGTACGCGATACGGTCACGGCGCTGACGCTCTCGCGGGTGGTCAGCCGCCCGCGAGGTTGAGGCACACGACCTTCGGCTGCGTCATGTCCTCGTAGGCGAACCGCACGCCCTCGCGGCCCATGCTGCCGTACTTGAACCCGCCGAACGGCATGGCGTCGAACCGGTAGTCGGACGAGTCGTTGACCATCACCCCGCCCGCCTCCAGCAGCCGGGCCGCCGCCATCGCGCGGTCCAGGCTGGCGGTGAAGACGCCCGCGTGGAGGCTGAAGTCGATCTCGTTGGCGCGCGCCACGGCCTCCTCGAAGGAGTCGACCGGCTCCAGCGCCACGAGCGGCGCGAACGCCTCCTGCCGCCACAGGGCGCTGTCGGCCGGGACGTTCTCCAGCACGGTGGGGCTGTAGCGGCTCCCGTCGAGGTCGTTGCCGCACAGCAGCACCGCGCCCCGCGCGACGGCCTCATCGGCCTTCGCCTTCGCGGCCCGGGCCGCCAGGGGCGTGATCATCGGGCCGACATCGGTGTGCTCGTCGCGGGGGTCGCCGGTCCGCAGCGCCCTCGTCCTCGTGACGAACGCGGCGCGGAACTCGTCGTACACCTCCCGGGCGACCAGGATCCGCTGGGCGCCGATGCAGTTCTGGCCCGCGGCCCAGAACGCGCCGGACACACACGCCTCCACCGCGAGGTCGAGGTCCGCGTCGGCGAGCACCAGGACCGGCGCGTTGCCGCCGAGGTCCATGGCGAGCTTCTTCAGCCCGGCCTGGCGCGCGATGGCCTCCCCGGTCGCGAAGCCGCCGGTGAACGAGACCATGCGCACCTCGGGGGCGGCGACGATCGCGGCGCCGAGGTCCGCGCCGCCGTTGACGACGGTGATCACCTCATCCGGCAGCCCGGCCTCGACGAGGGTGTCGACCAGCCGCAGCGCGGACAGCGGGGTCAGGTCGGAGGGTTTGAGGATGACGGCGTTGCCGCCCGCGACGGCCGGCCCGAGCTTGTGGGCGACCAGGTTGAGGGGGTCGTTGTAGGGGGTGATCGCGGCGATGATGCCCAGCGGCTCCCGCGTGAACCAGCCCTGGCGGTCCTCGGACCCCTCGTACGCGTCGAAGGGCACCACCTCGCCCGCGTTCCGGCGGGCCTCGGCGGCCGACAGCGCCAGGGTGTTCACCGCGCGGGCGGTCTCCTTGCGGGCCTGGGCGATGGTCTTGCCCGCCTCGGCCACGATCAGCCGGGCGAAGGACTCGGCGCGCTCGGAGACCAGCCGGGCCGCGCGGTCCAGCACCGTGGCCCGGGCGGCCCGCGAGAGGGCCGCGGCGGTGGCGCGCCCGCGGCGGGCGCGGGCCATGACCTCGTCGACGGCGTCCGCCGTTGTGGCGCAGACCGACCCGATGACCTCGTCCGTGTACGGGTTGCGCACGGCGACGAAGCCGTGGTCGTCGTCGCCGGTGTGCGGGAGAGCGGCGAGAGTGGTGTCAGTCACGGAGGGCCTCCTGGAGGACGCGTCCTGCGGCGGCAGCGGGGGCGATGGGGCCGGTGCCGTGCCGCTGGTGGATGGCGATGATGTCCGACAGCAGGGCGTACGCGGTCTCGGTGCGCCCGGCGCCGGGGCCGGAGACGGTGACGGTGCCGAGCAGATCGGTGTGGAAGGCCACCGCGTTCACGGCGCCGCCGACCGAGGCCAGCGGGTGCTCGACCGGCAGCGCGACCGGCGCCACGCGCGCGTCGACGCCTCCGTCCGCGCGGCGGGCGACCGAGCCGATCAGCTTCCACCGCAGCCCCCGGGCCGCGGCGTCCCGCATGTCCGCCGGGGTGAGCCGGGTGATCCCCTCCCGGGCGATGTCGTCGCGGGACAGCGTGGCGCCCAGCACCTCATGGGCGAGGATCGCGACCTTCAGCTGTACGTCGAAGCCCTCGACGTCCGCCGTGGGATCCGCCTCGGCATAGCCCGCTTCCTGGGCCTCCTTGACGGCGTCGGCGAAGCCGACCCCCTCTTCGAGCCGGCCGAGGATGTAGTTCGAGGTGCCGTTCATGATGCCCTCGACGCCGGTGACGCGGGCACCCGCGAGCAGCCGGTCCGCCGTACGCAGCACCGGCGTGCCGCTGAGCACGGTCCCCTCGAACTCGAAGCCGACGCCGCGCTCCGCCGCGAGCCGCTTGAGCGCGTCGCAGTGCAGGGCGACCGGGCCCTTGTTGGTGGTGCACACGTGCTTGCCCGCCTCCAGCGCCCAGCGCACATGCGACAGCGCGGGCTCGCCGTCGGCCGGGTTGGTGAACGTGGCCTCGGCGACGATGTCGGCGGGCACGGACCGGATCACCCACTCGTTGCGCGGATCGGCGCTGCCGCCCTCCAGGCCGGAGAAGTCGAGCTCGCCCGGCGCCACCGCGAGCAGCGGCGCCAGGTCGATACCGTCGGCCCGCACCAGGGACCCGGCCCGCAGGTCGGTGATCGCGACCACCCGCAGGCCGAAGCCCAGCTCCTCGGACAGCTCGTCGCCACGCTCGGCGATCAGTTCGGCGAGCGCGCGGTTGACGCCACCGAATCCGATCAGGGCGAGGTCGTATCGGGTCATCAGCGTCATCAGCATCTCCTTCGGTTGTGACCTCGCCCAGCGTCACCTCCGCGCCTGTCATCGCGGCCATGCCGAAGCGACCGGCGGAGATGCCGATGTGCACCGTCCCGCGAGCGGTTGTCCTGCGGCGGCCGCGGATCACGTGGGGATCACGTGGGGATCACGTTGCTAAAGTGAGGCCGTGACAGCGAACCCGCCGAAGGCCCAGGCGGCGTCCTCGCTGCGTACCGGCCTCCAGATCATCAACGCGGTCCTGGAGCGGGAGACCTCCGGGCGCACCGGGTTCAACGTCGCCAGGCTCGCCCAGGAGATCGGCATCGACCCCAGCAAGGCCTCCCGGATGACCCAGGAGCTGTGCGACCGGGGGTTCCTGGAGCGCCGTGAGGACTCCACACTGCGCGTCGCCGCCGGGTTCCACGAGCTGGGCCGGGCCCTCAACCACGGCCTGCTGCGCGGGTCCCGGCCGGTCCTTCGCCGGCTCGCGATCGAACACGGGGCCGGCGCCCGGCTCTCGGTGCGCGACGGTGTGCTCGTCCGGCTGCTGCGCGCGGAGGCGGCAGCGGCAGCCGAGCCATGGCCCGTCAGGGCCGGCCTGGTCACCCCCTGCTGGTGCACGGGGGCGGGGCGCGCGCTGCTGCTCGACCACTCCGGCGACGAGATCGCGGCGCTGCTCCAGGGGTACGAGCTGATCGGCGTCGGCGGGCCCAACGCCGCACACTCCGCCGACGAGCTGGCAGCGGCCAACGACCGCGACCGGCCGGGCGGGATGGTCGCCGCGCACGGGGAGTTCGAGCACGGCATCACCGAGTACGCCGTACCGGTGCGGGACGGCCAGGGCCAGATCTTCGCGGCGCTCGCGGTCCTGGGCCGGCAGACGGACCTCCGGCCGCGGGAGGAGACGATCCGCGCCGATCTGACCGCCTCGGCCGCCGCGCTCGGGCGGCTCATCGACGTCGCCACGCCGTAGCCGACCGCTCTTCCTCCTTGCCCTCCTCCTTGACCTTGTCCTTGGGGGAGGCCACAGCATCGATGTGCCGGGCGAGGCGCCCGGCGCGAGGAGGCGGACATGGGCCTGCTGACCATCGGGGCGTTCGCGAAGGCGTCCCGGCTGTCGCCGAAGGCGCTGCGGCTGTACGACGAGCTGGGGCTGCTGTCCCCGGCCCGGGTCGACCCGGCGACGGGCTACCGGCTCTACGCACCGGAGCAGCTCGAACGGGCCCGGCTGGTGGCCTGGCTGCGCCGCCTGGGCATGCCGCTGGCCCGCATCGGCGAGGTCTGCGAGCTGCGCGAGGTGGACGCGGCCGCGGCGGCGCGCGAGGTCCGGGCCTACTGGGCCCAGGTGGAGGCCGAGACCGCCGCCCGGCGAGACCTGGCCGCCTTCCTCGTCGACCATCTGTCATGGAAGGACCCCGACATGTCCCCGACCACCAAGCCCCTGGGAATCCGCTACGCCGCGCTGTCCGACACCGGCCTGGTCCGCGAGAGCAACCAGGACACCGCCTACGCCGGGTCCCGTCTGCTCGCCGTCGCCGACGGCTTCGGCGCGGGCGGCGCACCGGCCGGCGCGGCCGCCGTCCAAGTGCTCAAACGCCTGGGCGTCGAGGGCGTCGCCGAGGGCGTCGGCGCGGGCGTCCCGGTGGGCGGGATCCTCAACGCGCTGGAGGACGCCGTCGAGCAGGCGGGCCACGCCGTGCGCGACATCGCCGGAGCCGACCCCGCGCCGCGGGAGGTGGGCACCACGCTCACCGCGCTGCTGTGGACCGGATCCCAGCTGGCCATGGTGCACATCGGGGACTCCCGCGCGTACCTCGTGCGGGACGGCGGGCTCTTCCAGATCACCCACGACCACACCCTCGTCCAGTCGATGGTCGACGAAGGGCGGCTCACCCCGGAGGAGGCCGCCTCCCACCCGCAGCGCTCCCTGCTGGCGCGGGCCCTGACCGGAGAGGCCGGGGCCACCGCCGACATACGTCTGCACGACGCCCGGCCCAGGGACCGCTATCTGCTCTGCTCCGACGGGCTGTCCGCCGTGGTGCCGACCGAGGACATACGCGGGGTGGTCACCTCGGCCCGCGATCCCGAGGGGGCGGTGCGCGAGCTCGTCGCTCTGGCCAACCGGGCGGGCGGCCCCGACAACGTCAGCTGCGTGGTCGCCGATGTTCTGGAGCCGGAGGAGTGACGTGGTCCGGGGCGCCCGAGCCGACGGTCATCGGGACAGCGCCCCCGCCACGGCGCCCCAGTCCGCGGGCATGGGCGGGTAGGTACGGGTGCCGGTGGCGCTGTCCTTGAAGCCGCTGGAGGTGGCGATGCACACGACGGGGCCGCCCGTGTCGGGGGTGTTCTGCGGGCCGGCCGCCGGGCCGTCGTGGTGGGCGCGCAGCGCGGCAAGCCCGGCGGCGGAGGACAGCTCGACCCACATGCCCTGGGCGGAGAGTTCGGCGCGGGCGGCGGCCATCTGCTCGTCGGTGACGGTCAGTGCCTCGCCCCGGCTCTCGCGTACGGCGACCACCCCGCGGTAGCCGCCCACCGGGCAGGCGATCCCGTACGCCTCGGTCGGGCCGACCGGGACCTCGGTGGCGGAGCGGCCGGTGCGGATCGCGGTGGCCAGCGCGCCCGCGGCGGCGGGTTCGCACGCGTACAGCCGGGGGACGCGGTCGGCCAGGCCCAGCAGGGTCAGCTCGTGGAAGCCCTTCCAGACGCCGAAGAGCAGCTCGCCGTAGCCGGTGGGCACGTACACCGCCTCGGGCGTCTCGCCGAGGTCCAGGAAGATCTCGTACGCGATGGTCTTGTAGCCCTCGGGGCCGAAGGGGTGGCCGGTGTGGGCGTTGTCGGTGAGGCTGCTGACGGGGTGGTAGCCGAACTCCGCCACCACGCGCCGCGCCAGCGGTCGCAGCGACTCGCGGGGGACGGTGAGCACCGTGGCCCCGTACGCGCGCACGAAGGAGGCGACGGCGGGCGGGGCGTGCGGCGAGGTGAACACGGCGCACGGCAGACCGGCGCGAGCCGCGTAAGCCGCCGCCGAGGCGCCGTGGTTGCCGGAGGAGCACACCACGACGCCGCGCGCCCCGCTCGACTTCGCGGCGCTGACGGCGACGCGGTTGAGCCGGTCCTTGTGGCTCCACGTGGGGTTGCGCGACTCGTCCTTGACGTAGACGCCGTCCGCCAGCCGGACCAGGGGTGTGTTCCCCTCGCCGAGCCCGGGGGCGGACAGCGGCGGGAGCAGCGGGGCCCAGCGTTCGAGGCCGTGCGCGGCGGGGCGGTCGAACAGGTCGGCGGGCACCCGGTCGTAGGCGTAGTCGACCTCCAGCGGGTACGCGACCGCGTCGGTGGAGGTGCGCGGGCAGCCGTTGGTGAGCGGTGGCCACAGGGAGTAGTGGATCGTGGGATCCCCCAGGGACCGCTGACCGGTCGCGAGCGACAGCGAGTGGGCCCGCGAGCGGGCGCGCGAGGCCGTGGGCTGTGCGGGTGGGGCCTTGGGCTGTGCCGGTGGGGTGTCGGCCTGTGTGAGGTCGGTCTGTGTGGGGTTGTGGGGTGTGGGATTGGGGCCCGTGGGGCGGGAATTGGACCGTGTGGCGCGGGAGTTGGGCGGGGCGGGCCGGGAGCTGGGCTGTTGCATGGCCCGGATCATGCCAGGCTTGCTGGTCAGACGCCCGACGCCGCCGTAGGGCCAGGGGCCGGGGCTCGGCTCATGGGCCCGACGGCGACGTCGGCGGGGCAACGGGTCGGGGGCGATCGGTCAGGGGCGACCGGTGATCGGGGGCACCTGGTCGGCGGGGGTGGTCAGCCCTGGTACGGGCGGGTGGCGCGGGCCTCGCGCAGCGCCCACCCCCACCACTCCAGCTGGTCGAGCATCGTCGAGGCGGCCGCCTCGGCCCCCTGCGGGTCCTTCAGCGTGCCGTCCGCGTCGAAGAGCTCCCCGGCGTTGTGGAAGCTCACCGTGTCGCGGACGGTGACCGCGTGCAGCTCGGCGAAGACGGTTCGCAGGTGCTCGACCGCGCGCAGGCCGCCGGAGATCCCGCCGTACGAGACGAACCCGACGGGTTTGGCCCGCCACTGTGTGTAGTGCCAGTCGATGGCGTTCTTGAGGGAGGCCGGGTAGCTGTGGTTGTACTCCGGGGTGATCACGACGAACGCGTCGGCGGCCTCCAGCCGGGGCGCCACGGCCGCCAGGGCCGCGGCGTCCTCGGGGCCGGGCCGGTGGCTGAGCGTCCCGGGCAGTGGGGTGTCGGCCAGGTCGATGACGTCGATGCGCAGGTCCGCCCGGGGTGTGGCGCGGCTGGTGAACCAGTCGGCGACCTTCGGGCCGAAGCGCCCCTCGCGGGTGCTGCCGACGATGACGGCGAGCTGGAGGGGAGTGGCGACGGAGGTGGAAGTTGCGGCGGCGGTGTGGCCGGCCGTTTCGGTAACCATGCCTCCAGACTCGGACTTAAACATAACTTGAAGTCAAGCTACGCTCGTTTTTATGAGCCAGATGTCGTGGAAGACCCATGAACTCACGGTCGGTGACCTGTCCCAACGCAGTGGAGTCCCCGCCTCCGCGCTGCGCTTCTACGAGCGCGAAGGGCTCATCCACAGCCGCCGCACCACCGGGAACCAGCGCCGTTACACCCGCGACACGCTGCGCCGGGTGGCCTTTGTGCGCTCCTCGCAGCGCGTCGGCATCCCGCTGGCCAGGATCCGGGAGGTCCTCTCGCTCTTCCCCGAGGACCACGTCCTCAGCAAGGAGGACTGGGCCCAGATCTCGGAGCGCTGGCGCGAGGACCTCAGCGAGCGGATCGAGCAGCTGCTGAATCTGCGCGACAGCCTCACCGACTGCATCGGCTGCGGCTGTCTGTCGATCGACAAGTGCGCGCTGGTGAACCGTCACGACAGACTCGGCGAGCAGGGCCCGGGCGCGCGCCGACTGCTGAAGTCCTGCTCCGATTCGGACGGGCCCGGGGCCTGTGGACCCGTCGGTCAGGACGCGGCCAGCTCCGCCAACAAGGCGAGCGTGCGGGCCTGTTCCTCGGACGTGCCGACCGGGGAGGCGATGAACTCGGTCGCCCCCGCGTCGACCAGCTCCCGCAACTCCTGCTCGACGGTGGACTCGTCGCCCAGTGCCGCGGTGTCCTGCGGGCCCGCCGAGCCGTCGCGGTCCAGCACGGCGCGGTAGTGCGGAATCTGGTCGACCTGGCTGAACTGTTCGGCCATTTCCGCGCGGCGCGCCTCCGGGTCCGCGGTCACGCCCACGGCCTTGAAGACGACGACGCGCGGCGCGGGCCGCCCCGCGTGGGCCGCCGCCCGGGTGATGGTGGGCACGATGTGGTCCGCGAGCGCGGCCCTGCCCGCCCAGACGGCGACGGTGCCGTCGGCCAGCTCGCCCGCCACCTTGAGCATCGCCGGGCCGAGCGCGCCGACCAGCAGCGCGGGCGGCTCGGCGCCGGGCGCGGTGACCGCGCCGACGGCCTTGAGGGTCTCGCCCTCGTGCGTCACGCTCTCGCCGCGCAGCAAGGGCACCAGAGCGGACAGGTATTCCCGCAGATGGCGGGCCGGCCGGTCGAAGGAGTGGCCGAACTGCCCCTCGATGATGTGCCGGTGGCTCACCCCGACGCCGAGCGTGAAGCGGTTGCCGGTGGCCGCCTGGGCGGTCAGCGCCTGGGCGGCGAGCGTCAACGGGTGGCGCGGATACGTCGGGACCACGGAAGTGCCCAGCGTCAGCCCGGGCACCTGGGGGCCGATGGCGGCGGCCGCGGTCAGGGCGTCCCAGGCGCCCAACTCGGGCAGCCAGGCGGTGCCGAGACCCGACGCGGCGATGTCGCGCGCCTGCGCGACGACCGAGTCGAGCGGGGTGCCGAGGACGTTCAGAAGAAGTCCGATGCGCATGGGATCGCCTTTCACGCGGTTGTGGCGGTTGTGGGGACGGGCTTCGCGCTCGCGGCGGGGCCCGTGGAGGGGCCGATGTCGAGGACGGCCTTGCCCGGCACGCGCCGCCCGAGCAGCGCGTCCGCCGCCTCCGCGACTCGCTCCCAGGACCCGCGCCAGCCGATCTCCGGCGACAGCTCGCCGCGCGCCACGAGACCGGCGAGGGCGGCGAGGTCCGGGCCCGGGTGGGAGGGGTCCGCGAACGAGTGCAGCGACTTGGCCGGGCCGAGCGAGAAGATGCCGTTCGGCGGGAACACGGCAGGCTGGTCGTGGGCGGCCCAGCCGATGCTCTGTAGGTTGCCGCCCGGCTTGAGCAGGTTCCAGGCGGCCACGAGCTGGGGCCCGCCGACGTTCTCCAGGACCACGTCCACGGGCTGCTCGACCGGCTCAAGACCGACCACGACCTCGTCCGCGCCGAGCCCCTTCAGCCCCTCGCCGCGCGCGGGCGAGCCCACCGAGGCGATGACGTACGCCCCGGCCCGCCGCGCCAGTTGGACGGCCATCCGTCCGACGCCGCCCGAGGCGCCGGTGATCAGTACCCGCTTGCCCAGGACGCTCCCGGCCGCGCGCAGCGTACGCAGGGCGGTGATGCCGACCAGCGGGAGCGCGGCGGCGTCGGCCAGGTCGACCGTGTCGGGCAACTTGGCGAGGCTGTCGCTCGCGAAGGCCGCGCGCTCGCTCCACGCGCCCGGGCCGAAGGCGACGACGCGGGCTCCCGCTGCGGGCCCGGAGCCGTCGGCCGCGGCGCGGAGCACGACCCCCGCCGCGTCGTAGCCCATGACGGAGCCGGGCGGCTGATGGGCGGCCCACCGCACCTCCCCGTAGTTCATCGACGCGTGCCGCACCTCGATCAGCGCCTCGCCCGGCCCCGGCGTGGGCTCCGGTACGTCCGCGAAGCGCAGGGACCCCGGCGCCTCGGGGTCGACGATCACCGCGCGCATGGTGGTGCTGTTGCTCATGGCTGCCTCCCCAGGGCAGACGAGTGAACCGGACCGGCAGTCCGCTTCCGTGTGGTGGATACTATGGGGACCGGCGGTCCGGTTACAACCGCCGGCCGGATGGGAGGAGGTGCCGTGAGCGAGGCCACGACAGCGCACAGCGCCGGACGCGGCGAGCGTGCCGACGCCGCGCGCAATCGGCGCGCGATCCTGCGCGCCACCGAGGAGTTGCTGGCGGAGTGCGGCGCCGAGCATGTGTCCCTCGACCGGGTGGCGGCCGCCGCGGGGGTCGGCAAGGGCACCGTCTTCCGCCGCTTCGGCAGCCGTACGGGCCTGTTCCGGGCGCTGCTGGCCGACCGCGCGGCCCAGCTGGCGGAGGCGATCCACGAGGAGGCGGCGCCGCTGGGCACCGATAGTGCCCCGTGCGAGCGGCTGCTGGCCTTCCTCGACGCGCTGGCCGACCTCGCCGAGCGCCATCTGTCCCTGATCGCCGCGCACGAACGCGCCTGTGGCGACGACAAGTTCGACGACCCCACCTATCGGGGGTGGCACGCCCACGTCTCCGCGCTGGTCCGGGAACTCGGACCGGGCCTCGACGCCGAGTTCGTGGCCCATATGCTGCTCGCCGCGTTCGACGGCGAGCTGGTGCGGCGGCTGACGGCTGACGGGGACTGGACGCGGTTCCGTCAGTCGGTCAGGGACCTGGCCGACCTGCTGGTCGGCCAGGGGACGTAACGGCGCGGGCGCGCGGCAGCGGGGCCGGTCGGAATCAGAAGATGTCCGGGCACCAAGGGCGGCGCGGGGTGCGCAGCAGGAGGTCCGCCCGGCCCGCGGCGCCCTCGCGCTCCTCGGCGACCCGCCCCAGCGCGGCCAGCCGGACCACGGACTCGTCCCCCAGCCACAGCGTCCCCAGCTCGGCGATGTCCATGGTCAGGTCGGCGGACCGGGTGGTCGGCGCGCAGGAGACGCCGTCGGGCCCGGCCTCCAGCAGATAGCGGCCGCCGGCCAGGCCCGCGCGGTCGGACAGCTCCAGGACCAGCGAGCCCGGGACGGGGTACGTACGGGCCTCGAGCAGCCGGGGGACGTCCAGCGGCCGCAGCCACAGGAAGTCGGCGTGCGTCGTGACCTGGGCCGCCCGCGGGTCGCCCAGCAGCAGCGGCAGTAGGTCGTCCGGCGGGCGGTAGCCGGTGGCGACCTGGGTGACCCAGTCGACGGAGAACAGGAAGTGCCACAGCGCGCGCTCGGCGGCCGGGGAAGCCGCGAGCATCCCGAGCACACTGGCGGTGTTGTGGGGGAGCTTGCCCTCCCACTTGCTGTCGCCCGCGTAGGCGAGCAGACCGTCCACGGAGCCGTCGGGGGAGCGGTACAGGACGTAGAAAGGCTCCGTCCACGGCTGGTTGGGGAAGGGCAGCAGGCCGGTGTTCACCCGCCACCACCTCTCACGGCGGTCGATCATGCCGTGCTGCCGGGCGCGCAGCCGCTCGTGCAGCGCGGGGCCCAGCTCCCGTACCTCGGCGCCGTCCGCGAAGTCCACCCGGCCGCCGCACGCGGGCCCGGAGTAGCGCGCGTCGAGCCCGGCGCGCGCGACGTCCACCCGCCACTCGGTGACCCAGGTGGCCGGGCCGAACCCGTACCGTCCGTAGATCGGGTACTCGGCGGCTATCAGCGACGCCACCACCTCGCCGCGCTCCTGCGCCGCGCGCAGGTCGCGCTCCATCATCCGGCTGAGCAGCCCCTGGCGGCGGTGCGTGGGCGAGACCGAGACGTTGGTGATGGCGTCGGCCGCGACCGCCGCCCCGCCGACCGCCGTCAGCCGCTGCGTGAAGCTGCGGAAGGTGCCCACACAGCGGCCCCGGTCGAAGGCCCCCTGCACACGGTCCAGTTCCTGGCCGATGTGCGACCGCCGGATGTCGACCTCTTCCTTGCTCGCCTCCGGCGGCCGCAGAAAACCGGTGTTGAGCGCGCGGGTCCAGTCGGTGAGGTCGGAGTCGGCGACCGTACGGATCTCTGGGGCCATGAACCCCACGGTATGCGGCCGATACCGCCAGGTGCACATGGATATCCGCGGGGTTCCCCCTGCCCCGGAGGGCTTACGAGAGCAGGTCGTCCACGTGCGCCTCTCCCTCGCGGTACCTTCGGGTGATCTCCGCTCCGCAGTCGTCCGCCGTGCGCTGAAGCTCCCGCCGCTGCCGCGAGACCTGCCGCTCGTAGTCGGCGAGCCGGCCCATCGCGCCGGCCAACTCCTCGTCCGTACGCGCCCCCAGATCGGACAGGCCGATCTCGGCCAGCGTCTCCTCGGCCAGCCGCCGGTACTCCGCGCCCTGTGGAGTGCCGAGCGTCACATGCCGGGCGGAGGAGCGGTGCCCCGATGGCCCGTCGGCGAGGATCTCCGGCAGCAGGTCCACCACCGGCGAGCCGGGGGCCGAGCGGCGGTTCAGCTCCGCCCGGAGGATGTCGACCCGGCCCTGGAGCAGCCTGCGCACATAGCTCAGGTCCGCCTCCTCGCGCTGGGCCGAGCGGCGCAGGGCCCGCAGCTCCGACAGCCGCAGCCCGGCCGGCTCCCGCGCCGCCGAAGCGGACGCCGAACCGGAGGCCGAAGCGGATGCCGAACCGGAATCGGCCTGTCGGCCGCCGCGCTGGCTCGGCGGCCGCGGTGGCCGTAGGTCCGTCGGCTGGAATCCCTGCTGCTGTAGGGCCTCGGTGGCCGCCTGGAGCAGGCCGCCGTCTCCCGGGCGCGTCGATGCGGGCCCGGGCGGCTGCCCGGTGCCGGATGTGATCATGCGGTTTCCGTCCCCTCCATGCGGTGCTACGCGAGCTGATCGCGTTGTGCCCATTGCGCACCGCTTGCACGCATCGTGCCACTGTGTGAGGTCCGTCCGCAGCGCGCTTCCACCCGATCGGCCCCGGAAGGAGGCAGGGCATGATGGACCGTATGCGTGCTGTGGTACAGAGGGTGAACGGGGCCAACGTCGTCGTGGACGGCGAGACGGTCGGGGAGATCGTCGGGCAGGGGCTGTGCGTCCTGGTCGGGGTGACCCACGACGACACCCCGGAGAAGGCGGCGCAGCTGGCCCGCAAGCTGTGGACCGTACGGATCCTGGAGGGCGAGAAGTCCTGCTCGGACCTGGGCGCCCCGCTGCTGGTCATCAGCCAGTTCACGCTCTACGGCGACGCGCGCAAGGGGCGCCGGCCCACCTGGAACGCGGCGGCGCCGGGCGAGGTCGCCGAGCCGCTGGTGGACGAGGTCGTGGCCCGGCTGCGGGAGCTGGGCGCGCAGGTGGAGACGGGCCGGTTCGGAGCGGACATGAAGGTCTCGCTCACGAACGACGGCCCGTTCACCGTGATCGTCGAGGTCTGAGGCGAGGGCCGCGGCCCTCGCCTACGCCCGCGTCTACGGTTCGACGACGACCTCCTGCGAGGCGGCCGTCGTATCCACGATCAGCGCCGCGTCCACGGGCACGTTGCGCTTGACCAGCGCCAGCGCGATCGGCCCCAGCTCGTAGTGGCGCGCCGACGTCGTCACAAAGCCCAGCGGGCGCCCCGCCGTGCCGTCCGAGGCGAGCCGCACGGGAGCGCCGTGGCCGGGCAGGGTCACCTCGCTGCCGTCCAGGTGGAGAAAGACCAGCCGGCGGGGCGGCTTGCCCAGGTTCTCCACCCGGGCGACGGTCTCCTGACCGCGGTAGCAGCCCTTGTGGAGGTGTACGGCGCTGCCGATCCAGCCGAGCTCGTGGGGGATCGTCCGGTGGTCGGTCTCCAGGCCGATCCGCGGGCGGTGCGCCTCGACGCGCAGCGCCTCGTACGCCAGCACACCGGCCGGCGGGCCGCCCGCCGCGGCGAAGGACTCCAGGTCGGCGCGGGGCAGGAACAGGTCCCGGCCGTACGGGGTCTCGCGGACGACGGCGCCCTCGGGGGCCTCGGTGATGCTGCCCGCCGGGAGGTGGACGACGGCGAACTCCTCGGTGCGGTCCGCGACGTCCACCCGGTAGAAGAACTTCATGCTCTCCAGGTACGCGAGCAGATCACCCTGGGTGTCGGGCTCCACATGGGCCCAGGTGGTCTCGCCGTCGTCGACTATGTAGAGCGCGTGTTCGATATGGCCGTGCGGGGAGAGGATCAGCGCCTCCGTGGCCTCACCGGCCGGGAGTTCGCTCACGTGCTGGGTGAGCAGCAGGTGCAGCCAGCTCAGCCGGTCCGCGCCGGTGACCGTGACCACACCGCGGTGCGAGAGGTCCACGAAGCCGGAGCCGTCGGCGAGCGTGCGCTGCTCGCGGAACAGGTCGCCGTAGTGCGCGGCGACGCCTTCGTCGGCGCCCTCGCCGGGGACGGCGCCGGGCAGCGACAGCAAAGGGCTCTTCATGCGCTCAGCCTACGACTCGGCGAGTCCTAGGACCTGGCCTAGGACTCGCTCCCGCGGGCCTTGGGGGCATCCGCCCGGGAGGCGTCATCCGCTCGGGAGTCGCCGTCCGTCCGGCCGGCGGAGCACTTGGCGCAGCGGCCGAAGATCGCGAAGTGCTTCATATCGGTCTCGAACCCGAAGCTCGCCCGCAGCTGCCGGGTGAAGGGCTCGGCCACCGACAGATCGGCCTCGATCACATCCGTGCAGTCCCGGCAGACCATGTGGATGTGGTGGTGCCGGTCGGCCAGGTGGTACGTGGGAGCGCCGTGCCCGAGGTGGGCATGGCTCACCAGCCCCAGCTCCTCCAGCAGCTCCAGGGTGCGGTAGACCGTGGAGATGTTGACGCCGCTCGCGGTGCGGCGCACCTCGGTGAGGATGTCGTCCGGGGTGGCGTGCTCGAGGTGGTCGACGGCCTCGAGCACGAGCTGGCGCTGCGGCGTCAGGCGATAGCCGCGCTCCCGCAGATCTGTCTTCCAGTCGGTGGTCGCCACGGGCCCAGTGTAGGCGTGGGCCCGGGCGGCCGTGCGGTCCGCGGAGGAAGCGGCCGGTCAGCGGGGAAGCGGCCGGTCAGCGGAAGAAGGCGATGCCGTCGTCCGGGAGGTCCTTGAGGTCCTTGGCCCATTCGCGCGGGTCCACGACCTTCTTCAGGTGCGCGGACATGTACGGCCGCAGCGGCACCTCCGGGGTGGCCTTCTCGCCGACCCACATCAGATCGCTCTTGACGTAGCCGTAGAGCCGCTTGCCGCCGGAGTACGGGCCGGAGGCGGCGGTCCGGGCCACGGCGTCCGTCACCACGTCGATCTGCGGCTTGCCGTCCGCCAGCTCGCCGTACCAGACCTCGACGACGCCCTGGTCGCGGATCATGACGATCTCGACCTTGCGGTCCTTGTCGATCCGCCAGAAGCCGTACTCGGACTCCAGCGGACGGACCTTCTTGCCGTCGCCGTCGAGCACCCAGGTGTGCGAGATGTACTCCAGGAAGTCGCGTCCGTCGTGGGTGAACGTCACTTCCTGCCCGAAGTTGCACTTCTCGGTCCCCGGGAAGTCGTAGACGCCCGCGCCCTCCCAGTTGCCGAGGAGGAAGACGAGCGGCACGAGGTCCGGGTGCAGGTCGGACGGAATCTCGATCATGAGTTCAGGCGATCTGTGGGAAGGGGAATGGAGGGGAGGGGGCGAGGTGCCCCCGGGTGCCGGGCAGCGGGCGGGTCAGCGCTGGCCCTGGTACAGCTTCTTCCAGGTCAGCGCGGCGAAGCCGAGCGTGGCGACGACGACCAGGATCATCAGGGTGGTGAAGACTGCCTCAAGCACGTGCGCGCTCCTTGGAGGAGTGGGGTGTTCCGGTGGGACTGGCGGAACGGTCGTGGACCGCGGCCGAGTCTAGTCGCCGGTGTGGTGGTCGGCTCTTCGAGGTCTCCCGGTCCGGCCTAGGCTGGCCGCATGGCGAAGAAGCTGGTGATCAAGGTGACGGCGGGCGCGGACGCGCCCGAGCGGTGCTCCCAGGCGTTCACGGTGGCGGCGGTGGCCGCGGCGAGCGGCGTGGAGGTCTCGCTGTGGCTGACGGGGGAGTCGACCTGGTTCGCGCTCCCGGGACGCGCGGCGGAGTTCGAACTGCCGCATGCGGCGCCGCTGCCGGATCTCATCGACGGCATCCTCGCCGGTGGCTCGATCACCGTGTGCTCGCAGTGTGCGGCCCGCCGGGAGATCGAGGAGAAGGACCTCATCAAGGGCGCCCGGATCGCGGGGGCACAGGTGTTCGTCAGCGAGATCATGCCCGACGGGGTCCAGGCGCTCGTCTACTGACCGCACTCGTCCACGGACCGGGGACTTCGTCTCTTCGGCCCGGTCGGGCCGGAGATCGCGCTAGTGGCGGTGGTGGTCGTACTCGTCCAGCTCCCGCCACCACCGGTCGGACTCCTCGTCCCCCGACTCGTCCCACCACCGGTCGCTCGGCCCCCTGCGGTTGGCCACGATGGCGGCCAGCGGCGGGATCACCATGGCGACGACACACATGGCCACGGCGGCCGGGACGGACCACAGGCGTACGAATCCCCATGCCGAGACGAACAGCGTCAGACACGCGCCCATCAGGATGAAGTATGCGTGGCGGCGTCGCGCGTACATATCCCCAGGATACGTCCGGGGACGCCGCTCGGACAGGTCGAGGACAGCCCCCGCGCAGCCCCGTAAGGCCCCCGTAGGGCCCCGAAGTGCCCGGAGGGCCGCACCCCGCCGAGGCGTCCAACCCCGGGGTGCGGCCCTCCGGCCGTGCTGTCCGTGACGCGCGGGTGGCGTCAGACGGCGATGGCGACCTCCGCCAGGCCACCCTTCTGGGCGACGACGGTACGGTCCGCGGTCGCGCCCGGCACCAGGGCGCGCACCGTCCAGGTGCCCTCGGCCGCGTAGAAGCGGAACTGTCCGGTCGCCGAGGTGGGGACCTCGGCGGTGAACTCGCCGGTGCTGTCCAGCAGCCGGACGTAGCCGGTGACCGGCTCGCCGTTACGGGTCACGGAACCCTGGATGGTGGTCTCGCCGGGCTTGATGGTCGACGCGTCGGGGCCGCCGGCCGTTGCTCCACACATGGGTGACTGTCCTTACGTTCGGGGAGGGGAGGGAGGAGGGTCAGCTGTTGGCGCCCAGCTCGATCGGCACGCCGACGAGGGAGCCGTACTCGGTCCAGGAGCCGTCGTAGTTCTTGACGTTGGTCTGGCCGAGCAGCTCGTGCAGGACGAACCAGGTGTGAGCGGAGCGCTCACCGATGCGGCAGTAGGCGATGGTGTCCTTCGCCAGGTCGACGCCCTCGCCCTCGTAGAGCTCCTTGAGCTCGTCGTCGGACTTGAAGGTGCCGTCGTCGTTGGCGGACTTCGACCAGGGGATGTTGCGGGCGGACGGCACGTGGCCCGGGCGCTGCGACTGCTCCTGCGGGAGGTGCGCCGGGGCGAGCAGCTTGCCGGAGAACTCGTCGGGGGAGCGGACGTCCACCAGGTTCAGCGAGCCGATGGCCGCCACGACGTCGTCGCGGAAGGCGCGGATCGAGACGTCCTGGGCCTTGGCCTGGTACTCGGTCTTCGCCCGGGACGGGACCTCGGCGACCAGGTCGCGCGAGTCGAGCTCCCACTTCTTGCGGCCGCCGTCGAGGAGCTTGACGTCCTGGTGCCCGTAGAGCTTGAAGTACCAGTAGGCGTACGACGCGAACCAGTTGTTGTTGCCGCCGTAGAGCACGACCGTGTCGTCGTTGGCGATGCCCTTCTCGGAGAGCAGCTTCTCGAAGCCCGCCTGGTCGACGAAGTCGCGGCGCACCGGGTCCTGGAGGTCCTGCTTCCAGTCGATCCGGATGGCGTTCTTGATGTGGTTCTTGTCGTAGGCAGAGGTGTCCTCGTCGACCTCCACGATGACCGTCTTGGGGTCGTCGATGCGGGCCTGTACCCAGTCGGCGTCGACGAGGACGTCACTGCGGCTCATGTTTTTCTCCTCCGGGGCAGTTGCGGCGGTACGGGTACGCGTCGGAATGCGGGCTACGCGCGGTTCGGTAGCGGGCGTACGAGCGGAGTGCGGGCAGGCCCGGCTGACTGGCGGGCCATTAGGACGGGGCCGTGAGGTGAAGGAGCGGGCCGCGCGTCCTCGTCAGGCGGCGCGACAGAGCATGGCGGCCACGCGGCACAGGTCTACTGCCCGCCGCTTTGTGAGATCCGCCTGTCGCTTCATGCGTCCGATCGTAGGGACGGACAGCCGGGCATGTCACCGCCGTGTCGGATGATGAGACGGGATTGTCCGCGATGTGAAACGAGAAGGGCGCCCGGCGCGTCGCGGAGCGGTCCGCGGGGCGTCGGGCGCCCAGGAATGTCCGCCATCGCGGACGAGACCGTCTCATGGAATGGACGACCGTGGAACGCGGGGGCGGGTGGGGTACGGATGGGGGTGGGTACTGGGCGGCTGCGGGGGCGCTGCGGCCCCGGATGATCAGCCCGCCAGCTCGACGTTCTTACCCACGACCGACACGTTTATGCCCTCCTCGTCCGTCTCCACCTTGTCCAGCTTCATGCCCGCCGGCAGACCGTCGATCTTGCGCTCCATGTCGGTGCGCTGCCGCACCTTCTGCTCCCACTGCGGGATCTTGCTGCCGGGGACGGACTCGGCGTGCAGCTTGATCGTGTCGCCGTTGACGATGGTGACCGTGGAGTACGTGCTGAGGCTCAGGCCCATCAGCTGCCCGGTGATCTTGACGCGGCCGCGCCCCGACTCGTCCGCCCCGGCGTAGCCGACCGTGATGCCCTGGCCCGCGGCCGTGGACAGGTCCGCGTAGCTGATGTGCGCGGACCCGGTGGCGCTGTCGGCGGTGGCGGAGGAGAAGCTGCTGGAGATCCGGACGTTGTGCAGCGTGGCGTCGAGCTTGGTGACGCGCACCGTACGGCCGCCCCCCGCGTCCGTGGTCAGCCCGTCCACGCCGATCTCGACCTCGTCCAGCTCCTTGCCGGCGACCTGGGTCAGGAACGGGAAGCCGTTGATCGAGACATCGGGGGTGCTGGTCAGCCCCTGACTGCTCTTGATCTTGTCGGCTGCCTCGGACTCCGCCATATAAAGCGCCAGGCGGTCGGCGGCGACGAACAGAACGCCGAGTACGACGAAGACGATCAGTGTGATTCGCAGTGCGCGCATTGCGTTGGGTCCCCCAGGCTCTGGCTCAGGCCGTCGCCTGAGGCTGCGAGCCTAACCGCAGCGGTGCGGGCACCCCCTAGGGCCCGGATCACACCAGCGCGCGCCCGATCACATAGACCGCGGGGGCCGCGGCGGCGAGGGGAAGGGCGACGCCCGCGGTCATGTGCACGAAGCGGGAGGGGTAGTCGTAGCTGGCCACCCGCAGCCCGATCAGCGCGCACACCCCCGCCGCCAGGCCCAGCCCCACGGCGCCGGCGGTGCCGGTGCCGGTCAGCTGGGCGGCCGCCAGGCCCGCGCCCGCGGACGCCATCAGCGCCAGGACCGCGGAGACGGCGCCCGGCAGCGGCAGGGCGCGCACCAGCGCCGCCACCGCGACGGCGGCCGCCCCCACCACGACGGCGTCCGAGGACTCGGCGACCGCGGCCAGATGCCCGGCGGCGATCACGGTCACCGCGGTCGAGGCGACGGCCGCCGTCAGGCCGTACAGCCGCTCGTCGGGCGAGGCGTGGCTGCGCAGTTGGAGGATCAGCACCAGCAGCAGCCAGACGCCGAGCGTGCCCATGAGCACCGTCGGGGCGTGTGAGCGCTCGGTGGCCAGCAGGCCGATGTCCGCGGCCAGGCCGCCCGCGAAGGCCAGCGCGATGCCCTGCCGGGCGGGCCACATCCCGTTGAGCCGGAACCAGCCCGCCGCGGTGACCGCCTGGAGCAGCGCCACGACGACGGCGACGGCGGGCCGGGCCAGCGGCGCGGTGGCCGCGAGGAGCGCGGCGAGCACGGCGGTCAGGGCGGCGGGGGTCAGCCCCGGGGAGAGGATCATCGGGCGGCCCTCGGCGCGGGCCTGCTCGGCGGCGGTGAGCGGCTTGGCGGGGGTCTCGGGGGTCTCGGGGGCCGCGGCGGGGGCGATGGCCTCGGCGGGCTCGGCCGGAGCCGAGCGCGGTGGCGCGGCGGCGGCCCGGGGCTCGGCGGGGCGGGTGGCGGCCGAGAACTGCATGGTGGCGTCGGAGGCGGCGGCGTACGGCTCCTGGTGCCCCTGGTACGCCTGCTGGCCCTGGTACGCCTGCCCTTGGTAACCCTGCTGGCCCTGGACCTGGTTCTGGTAGGCGGCCTGGCCGCCTTGGTGGTGCCACTGCTGAGGGTGGCTCTGTTCCGGGTGCCCCTGCTGCTGGTACGCCTGCTGCTGGTACGCCTGCTGCTGGTATCCCTGCCCCGGGTACGCCTGCTGCTGCGGCTGCTGCTGGTACGCCTGCTGCCCGTCGTACGCGGACCCGTCGTACCCCTGCCAGGCGCCGGGCTGCTGGCCCCGCTGGTCGTACTGGCCCTGCTGGTCGTACTGGCCCTGGGGAGCGTAGGACCCGTACGCGTCCTGCTCCGCCTGTCCTGCGTATCCCTCGTAATCTCCGTAGCCCTGGTACGGCGTCTCGGCCGACCCGTTCGGCCCATAGGGGTCGTACGGATTACTGCCGGAATGCTGCGGCTGGTTGCTCATGACGTCGGGGTCACCCTCCTGCGAACGGCGGGAGCACCTCGACCGTGCCGCCCTCGGCCAGTTGGACCGTCTTGTGATCACGGGTGCCGACGGGGTCGCCGTCGACCAGGAACGAGCACCGCCCCAGCACCCGCGCGAACTCCGGTCGCGCGGTGTGCCGCTGCCGGGCGGCGTCCAGGGCGTCGGCGAGCGTGGCCGCGGCGTACGGCTCCTCGGCGGTGCCGGCGGCCGCCTTGGCCGCGGCCCAGTACCGGATGGTGCCGGCCGGCGGCCCCGCCGTGTTCTTCATCGCCATCGCGATCCCTCTCCCGTCATCTGCCGCCCCCCATGATGACGGGGTCGGGCGGCAGACCGGTAAATCCCCGGGTGCGCTCCGGGGCGCTCGCTTAGGGTTTCGGTGTGCTGGTCCGACTTATACGGGCGTACCTGAGGCCCTACACCCGATCGATCGCTCTGATCGTCGCGCTGCAACTTGTGCAGACGCTGGCGACGCTCTACCTGCCGACGCTCAACGCCGACATCATCGACGACGGTGTCGTGAAGGGTGACACCGGTTACATCCTTCAGATCGGCGGTGTGATGATCGCCGTCACGCTGGTGCAGATCGTCTGCTCCATCGGCGCCGTCTACTACGGCGCCCGGACGGCGATGGCGCTCGGCCGCGATGTGCGCGCCGCCGTCTTCGACCGCGTGCAGTCCTTCTCCGCCCGTGAGATGGGCCACTTCGGCGCGCCCTCGCTCATCACCCGCACCACCAACGACGTGCAGCAGGTCCAGATGCTGGCCCTGATGTCGTTCACCCTGATGGTCTCGGCGCCGATCATGTGTGTGGGCGGCATCGTCATGGCGCTCAACCAGGACGTGCCGCTCTCCGGGCTGCTGCTGCTCATCGTCCCGACCCTGGGCATCATCGTCTCGCTGATCGTCCGGCAGATGCGCCCGCTGTTCCGGGGCGTCCAGGAGCGCATCGACACGGTCAACCGGGTGCTGCGCGAGCAGATCACCGGCATCCGCGTCATCCGCGCCTTCGTCCGCGACGAGCACGAGCGGGATCGTTTCACCGAGGCCAACACCGAGTTGCTGGATGTTTCGATGCGGGCCGGCCGGCTGATGTCGCTGATGTTCCCGGCCGTGATGATGGTGGTGAACCTCTCCAGCGTCGCCGTCGTCTGGTTCGGCGGGCACCGCATCGACAGCGAGGACATGCAGATCGGCGCGCTGACCGCGTTCCTCAGCTATCTGATGCAGATTCTGATGGCCGTGATGATGGCCACCTTCATGTTCATGATGGTGCCCCGCGCCGAGGTGTGCGCCGAGCGCATCCAGGAGGTGCTGGAGACCGAGACCAGCGTCGCCCTGCCCCTCAAGCCCGTCCCGCCCCTGGAGCGCCGGGGTCTGCTGGAGCTGCGCGGCGTGGAGTTCCGCTACCCGGGCGCCGAGGAGCCCGTGCTGCGCGAGGTCTCGCTCGTCGCCCGGCCCGGCCAGACCACGGCCGTCATCGGCTCCACCGGAAGCGGCAAGTCCACCCTGCTGGGTCTGGTGCCCCGCCTCTTCGACGCGACCGACGGCAGCGTGCACCTGGACGGGGTGGACGTGCGCGACATGGACCCGGTCCTGATGGCCGAGGCCATCGGCCTGGTGCCGCAGAAGCCGTACCTCTTCTCCGGCACCGTCGCTTCAAACCTGCGGTACGGAAAGCCGGACGCGACCGACGACGAGCTGTGGCAGGCCCTGGAGACCGCCCAGGCCCGCGACTTCGTCGAGCGCCTGGAGGGCGGTCTCGAGGCCCCCATCGCCCAGGGCGGCGGCAATGTGTCCGGCGGTCAGCGGCAGCGGCTGGCGATCGCCCGCGCGCTGGTCCGCAAGCCGTCCGTCTATCTCTTCGACGACTCCTTCTCGGCCCTGGACTACGCCACGGACGCGCGGCTGCGGGCCGCGCTCGCGGATGAGACGGAGGACGCGACGGTGATCATCGTCGCCCAGCGGGTGTCCACCATCCGGGGCGCGGACCGGATCGTGGTCCTCGACGAGGGGCGGGTCGTCGGCACGGGCACGCACACCGAGCTGATGGAGAACAACCAGACCTACCGGGAGATCGTGCTCTCCCAGCTCACCGAGCAGGAGGCCGCGTGAGCGTGTCTTGGCGCGCTGTGCGGGCTGGACTGAGGAGCCGCGCAGCGACGGAGGAGCGAGCAGTGACGAGGGAAGCCCGCGCGTGGGAGCGCGCCGAGACTGAGCGGGTGGGAGGGGCATGAGCGAGAAGAGCGCTCCGGCGTCCAGTACCCCGGAGCCCAGCACCCCGGCGCCCAGCGCTGCGGCGGCGCCCCGAAGAGGCCCCGCGCCGGCGGCCGGCCCCGCGCGTTTCATGGGCGGCCAGCCGGCCGAGCGCAGCATGGACTTCAAGGGTTCCAGCCGCCGTCTGCTGGCGACCCTTCAGCCCGAGCGCGGCCTGTCGATGGTGGTGCTCGCGCTGTGCACGGTCAGCATCGCGCTGTCGGTGCTCGGCCCGAAGATCCTCGGCCAGGCCACGGACCTGATCTTCGCGGGCATCATCGGGCGGCAGCTGCCCGCCGACGTGACGAAGGCGGAGGCGGTCGAGGGGCTGCGGCGGCAGGGCCAGGACACGGTGGCCGACATGGTCGCGTCCATGGACGTGGTCCCCGGCCAGGGCATCGACTTCGGCGCGGTCGGGACCGTGCTGATGTGGGTGACCGCGATTTACGTCATCTCCTCGCTGTTCAATCTCTTCCAGGCGCGCGTCGCCACGGTCGTGGTGCAGCGCGCGGTCTTCCGGATGCGCGAGGACGTCGAGCGGAAGCTGGCCCGGCTGCCGCTGTCGTACTTCGACAAGCAGCCGCGCGGCGAGGTGCTGTCGCGGGCCACCAACGACATCGACAACATCCAGCAGACGCTTCAGCAGACCCTCAGCCAGCTCATGGCCTCGCTGCTGACCATCGTGGGCGTGCTGGCCATGATGTTCTGGATCTCGCCGCTGCTTGCGCTGGTCGCGCTGGTGACCGTGCCGGTCTCGGTGGTGGTCGCCACGAAGGTGGGCAAGCGGGCGCAGCCGCAGTTCGTGGCGCAGTGGAAGACCACCGGCAAGCTCAACGCCCATATCGAGGAGATGTACACCGGCCACTCGCTGGTGAAGGTCTTCGGCCGCCAGAAGGAGTCCGCCGAGCTCTTCCGGGCGCAGAACGAGAAGCTGTACGAGGCGGGCTTCCGCGCCCAGTTCATCTCCGGGATCATCCAGCCCGCGATGATGTTCATCGGCAACCTCAACTATGTGCTGGTCGCCGTGGTCGGCGGGTTGCGGGTGGCGAGCGGGGCGCTGTCGATCGGCGACGTCCAGGCCTTCGTCCAGTACTCGCGCCAGTTCAGCCAGCCGCTCACCCAGGTCGCCTCCATGGCCAACCTGGTGCAGTCGGGTGTCGCGTCCGCCGAGCGGGTCTTCGAGCTGCTGGACGCGCCGGAGCAGGAGGCGGACGCGTCGCCGTCGGCGCGGCCGGAGCAGGTGCGCGGCCGGGTCGAGTTCGAGGACGTCTCCTTCCGCTACGAGCCCGACAGGCCGCTGATCGAGGAGCTGTCGCTGGCGGTGCGGCCGGGCCAGACGGTGGCCATCGTCGGCCCGACCGGCGCGGGCAAGACCACCCTGGTCAATCTGCTGATGCGGTTCTACGAGGTCAGCGGCGGGCGGATCACGCTGGACGGGGTGGACATCGCCGCCATGAGCCGGGAGGAGCTGCGCTCCAACATCGGCATGGTGCTCCAGGACACCTGGCTCTTCGGCGGGACGATCGCGGACAACATCGCGTACGGGGCGGAGGGCGCGTCGTTCGACAAGATCGTCGAGGCGGCCAGGGCCACGCATGTCGACCGCTTCGTACGGACCCTGCCGGACGGCTACGACACGGTGATCGACGACGAGGGCTCCAACATCAGCGTCGGCGAGAAGCAGCTGATCACCATCGCCCGGGCGTTCCTGGCGGAGCCGGCGATCCTGGTCCTGGACGAGGCGACGAGCTCGGTCGACACCCGTACGGAGGTGCTCATCCAGCACGCGATGGCCTCCCTGCGGACCGGCCGCACCAGCTTTGTGATCGCCCACCGGCTGTCGACGATCCGCGACGCGGACGTGATCCTCGTGATGGAGGCCGGGCGGATCGTGGAGCAGGGCACGCACGAGTCGCTGCGGGAGGCGGGCGGAGCGTATGCGCGGCTGTACGAGGCGCAGTTCGCGGAGCCGCTGGCCGAGGCGGAGTGAGCCGGGCCGGGCCGGCTGAGGTGGAGCGAGCCGGCCCGGGGGTCAGACGCGGCTTGTCGCCCAGGCGGCGATCCGGTCGAGCAGCTCGGCGTCGGCCGCGTTCTCCGCGTGGCCGAAGCCCGGCTCGATCCACAGCTCTGTGGATGACGGATCCGCCGCCTCCGCCAGCGACCGCGGGTGGTCCAGCGGGAAGTACGGGTCCCGGTCGCCGTGGACGATCAGCAGGGGCGTGGGCGCGATCAGCGGGGCGGCGGCGACCGGCGGGAGCGGTTCGGGGTCCCAGCCGCGGGCGTCGATGCGGGTGCGCAGCCCGTAGCGGGAGACCAGCCGCCCGGCCGGCCGGGTGATCGCCCAGTGCACCCGGCGCATCGGGGCGGTTCCCCGGTAGTACCAGCGGGCAGGTGCGCTCACCGCCACTGCGGCGTCCGTGTGCGCCCCTTCGCGCTCCCTCGCGCCCCCTTTCGCTTCGAGTGCCCCCGTGCCCGCCCCTTCCTCGGTGCCTGCCCCGTACAGCGCCGCGTGCCGCAGCACCACCGAGCCGCCCATCGAGAACCCGACCGTGGCGACCCGCCGGTGTCCGAGCCGGCGCGCCCACCGCACCGCGGCGGCCAGGTCCAGGACCTCCCGGTCGCCGACCGTGGAGCGCCCGCCGGACCGGCCGTGGCCTCGGAAAGAGAAGGTCACCACGGCCGCGTGCCCGCCCAGCGCCGCCGCGGCGCGCCGCAGCGCGGGGCGCTCCAGGGCGCCCGTGAAGCCGTGCGCGACCACGATCGCCGGGCCGCTCACGCCCGCGGCCGGAGCGGATGGGGACGGCCCGGCAGGGGGCTCGGCAGGGGGCGCGGCGAGGGGCCCGAACGGCTCATACGCGGCCTCGATCGGCACCCCGTCGTCCGTCAGCAGCACGGCCCGCTGCCAGGCCTCTTGCCTGGTCCGGCGCCCCCGGTCGGTGATCAAGGAAACAGAAGACGGCGCGGATGCAGCCTTAAGCCCACGTGTCATGTGGGTTATTCTTCTGGGAAGAGGATCCGGGCAAAGCAGCCCCCGGGTCCTTTTGTGCTTTCAAGCGCGTTCTGCGCGTTTGAGCGCACACGCGCTCCAGGGCGCGGAGCCGCAGCCGACACGACGTAGTGCCGAGCCGCAAGAAGTGCAGTACGAGCCAGTCAGGTACGAAGCAGTAGCCGCATACTCCCCCAGGCTCGGGCCTGGGAGGTGCCCCCTCTCGCAGGGACCGAGGAGGAACCGACGTAATGGGCGAGCGAAGCGTGTCCGACCGCAAGACGACGGCCAGGGCGGGTGATGACCGATGAGCTCCCTCCTGCTGCTGACCAACGCGCTACAGCCCTCCACCGAGGTGCTCCCCGCGCTGGGACTCCTGCTGCACAGCGTGCGGGTGGCTCCGGCCGAGGGCCCGGCTCTGGTCGATACCCCCGGCGCCGATGTGATCCTGATCGACGGCCGGCGCGATCTGCCCCAGGTGCGCAGCCTGTGCCAGCTGCTGCGCTCCACCGGGCCCGGCTGTCCGCTGATCCTCGTGGTGACCGAGGGCGGCCTCGCCGCCGTCACCGCGGACTGGGGCATCGACGATGTGCTGCTCGACACCGCGGGCCCGGCCGAGGTCGAGGCCCGGCTGCGGCTGGCGATGGGCCGCCAGCAGATCACCACGGACGACAGCCCGATGGAGATCCGCAACGGCGACCTGTCGGTCGACGAGGCCACGTACAGCGCGAAGCTCAAGGGCCGTGTGCTGGATCTCACATTCAAGGAGTTCGAGCTCCTCAAGTACCTGGCGCAGCACCCCGGCCGGGTCTTCACCCGGGCGCAGCTGCTCCAGGAGGTCTGGGGCTACGACTACTTCGGCGGCACCCGCACGGTCGATGTGCACGTACGGCGGCTGCGGGCCAAACTCGGCCCGGAGCACGAGTCCTTGATCGGCACCGTGCGGAACGTGGGCTACCGGTTCGTCGCCCCGGAGAAGGGCGACCGCGGCACCGAAGAGGCGAAGCGGAGGGCGGACACCGCGAGGGCGGCGCGCGAGGAGGCTCCGGCCGACGGGGCGCCGCTCGCGGAGAACGTGAAAGCCGGTGCCGCACGCTCGGCCAACACATAGCTGGACCCGCGTAGACTGCCGCGCGTGGCCAAGGTGACGCGGGATGATGTGGCAAGGCTGGCGGGGACTTCCACCGCGGTCGTCAGTTACGTCATCAATAACGGACCAAGGCCGGTCGCCCCGGCCACGCGCGAGCGGGTACTCGCAGCGATCAAGGAGCTCGGCTACCGGCCGGACCGGGTCGCGCAGGCGATGGCCAGCCGGCGGACGGACCTCATAGGACTGATCGTCCCGGACGCGCGCCAGCCGTTCTTCGGCGAGATGGCGCACGCCGTCGAGCAGGCCGCCTCCGAGCGCGGAAAGATGGTGCTGGTCGGCAACTCCGACTACCTCGACGAGCGCGAGGTGCACTATCTGCGCGCCTTCCTGGGCATGCGGGTGTCCGGGCTGATCCTCATCAGCCAGGGCCTGAGCGAGAACGCCGCCGCCGAGATCGAGGCGTGGGACGCCCGCGTGGTGCTGCTGCACGAGCGCCCCGAGGCGATCGACGACGTGGCGGTGGTGCTGGACGACATCGGCGGCGCGCAGCTGGCCGTGCGGCATCTGCTGGAGCACGGATACGAGTACGTGGCGTGCATCGGCGGCATCGAGATCACCCCGACCGTCGGCGACCCGGTCACCGACCACGTCGAGGGCTGGCGCCGGGCGATGCTGGAAGCCGGGCGGTCCACGGAGGGACGGCTCTTCCAGGCCCCGTACAACCGGTACGACGCCTACAAGGTCGCCCTGGGGCTGCTGTCAGGACCCGACCGGCCGCCGGCCATCTTCTGCGCGACGGACGACCAGGCGATCGGCGTCCTGCGGGCGGCGCGCGAACTGCGCATCGAGGTGCCCGGAGAGCTGGCGGTCGCCGGCTTCGACGATGTGAAGGAGGCGGGGCTCACCGATCCGCCGCTGACGACGGTCGCCTCCGACCGGCCCGCGATGGCGCGTGCGGCCGTCGACATGGTGCTCGACGACGCGGTACGGCCCGCGTCCTCGCGGCGGGAGCGGGTGCGGCAGTTCCCGTCGGCGCTGGTGGTACGGCGGTCCTGCGGCTGCGCGTAACCTCCGCGCGATCCGGCCCGGGCCGTCTTTATCTCGGGCATACCGACTTCTGTCGGGCTTCTCAGCGGGCACTCAGAAAGTTCTCATACTCGCTGAGCACAGTCATAGGCATGACGGAGAACACGCCCCGCAGCGGCGATCACGAGCCCCCGCAGCACCCGCAGCCCCCCTACGGCGGGCACTCGTACGGCGCCTGGTCCGGTGGCTACCCCACGCCGCCCCCGCACGCGCCCCAGCAACCCGTCACCACCCCCTCGGGGATCACCGTGTGGCCCGGGAGCGCTGACGGGAGCGGCGGCGGGAGCACCGGCGGGAGCGGCGGTCGCCGCAAGCGGCGCGTCCCCAGGTCCGCCCTGCTGATCGCGGCGGTGGCGGCGGTCTCGGCGCTCGTGGGCGGCGGGGCGGCGGCGCTGGTCACGAACGCGGCCCAGAAGTCGGACAGCTCCACCACGACCACCGTCGTCAACGCCACGTCCAGCAAGGTCGGCGGGGTCACCGCCGTCGCGACGGCGGTCAGCCCGAGCATCGTGGAGATCAGCGCCACGTCCAACAGCGGTCAGTCCACCGGCTCCGGCGTGGTCATCACCAGCGGCGGCGAGATCATCACCAACAACCACGTCGTCGCCGGTGCCGACACCATCAAGGTCACCTTCAGCGACGGCAGCAAGAAGAGCGCGACGGTGGTCGGCACGGACAGCGGCAAGGACCTGGCCCTGATCAAGGTCTCGGGCGCGAGCGGACTCAAGCCCGCCACGCTCGGCGACTCCAGCGCCGTCCAGGTCGGCGACCAGGTCGTGGCCATCGGCTCGCCCGAGGGGCTGACCGGCACCGTCACCAGCGGCATCGTCTCCGCGCTCGACCGCGATGTGACCGTCTCGACGGACGAGAGCCAGGGGCAGGGGCAGGGGCAGGGGCCGGGCGGCAACGGTCGCGGGCAGTGGCCGTTCGAGTTCGGGGGCGGCCAGTACAACGGCGACGTCGGCTCCTCGACCACCACCTACAAGGCCATCCAGACGGACGCCTCGCTCAACCCCGGCAACTCAGGCGGCGCGCTCATCAACATGAAGGGCCAGATCATCGGGATCAACTCCGCCATGTACTCCTCCGCCGCCGACCAGGGCTCCAGCAGCGCGGGCAGCATCGGCCTGGGCTTCTCCATCCCCATCAACACCGTCAAGGCCGACCTCGACAACCTGCGCAGCGGCGGCAGCGGCGGCGGCACCAGCAACAGCTGACCGGCCCGCGCCCGTCCGCCCGTGCGAGGCTGAAGGCAGCGGATCCACCCACCGCTCCGCCCTACCGCTGCCGCGTTCCGTCGACTCCGAGTGAGGAACCCGTTCCATGAGCCCCGCCGAGCACGGCGACCAGCCCGCCCGCATCCTGATCGTCGACGACGAGCCGGCCGTCCGCGAAGCCCTTCAGCGCAGCCTCGCCTTCGAGGGCTATGTGACCGAGACGGCCCTGGACGGGCTCGACGCGCTGGAGAAGGTCGGCGCGTACGACCCCGAGCTGATCGTGCTCGATGTGCTGATGCCCCGTATGGACGGGCTGACCGCCGCCCGGCGGCTGCGCGCCACCCAGGTGACCGTGCCCATCCTGATGCTCACCGCGCGCGACACGGTCGGCGACCGGGTTACCGGGCTCGACGCGGGCGCCGACGACTACCTCGTCAAGCCGTTCGAGCTGGACGAGCTGCTGGCCCGGATCCGCGCCCTGCTGCGCCGCAGCTCGTACGCCGCGGCCGCGGGGGCCGTCCCGGAGACCGGCGACAACGAGCTGACCTTCGCCGATCTGCGGATGAACCTCGCCACGCGCGAGGTGACCAGGGGCGGGCGCCGGGTCGAGCTGACCCGCACCGAGTTCACGCTGCTCGAGATGTTCCTGGCCCATCCGCGCCAGGTCCTCACCCGCGAACAGATACTCAAGGCCGTCTGGGGCTTCGACTTCGAACCGTCGTCCAACTCGCTGGACGTGTATGTGATGTATCTGCGCCGCAAGACCGAGGCGGGCGGTGAGCCGCGGCTCGTGCACACCGTGCGCGGCGTCGGCTATGTGCTGCGCGCGGCCGGGGGCGGCACACCGTGACGAACCGCTTCCGCAGGCTTCCGCTCCGCTCGCGGCTGGCGCTGCTGACCGCGGTGGCGGTGGCGGTGGCGGTCGCGGTGGCGGCCTTCGCGTGCTGGTTCCTCACCCGTCAGGAGCTGACCGGCGCGCTGGACCAGAAGCTGCGCGACAGCGTGTCCCCGGACCGCATCCAGCGACTGGTCGGCCTGTCTTGTTCGTCTCAGCCGCAGACCAGCGACCACCTGGGGCCCGGCGCCGCCGGGGTGCAGTTCGTCAGTCAGGACGGCGAGCGGTGCGTCATCGGCTCGACGGCGGTGAAGGTGACGGACAAGGACATCGCCGTCGCGGCCGGCCGGCTGCGGGAGGTCATGCGCAACGGCACGACCACATCCGGCGACGCCGTCCGCGTCTACACGAGGCAGATGCCGGTCCGGGTGGACGGCGGCCCCGGCGTGCTGACCGTGTCCGTCTCCCGTCCCCTCGACGAGGTGACCGGTCCCCTCAACACCCTGGCGCTGGTCATGCTCCTGGTCGCGGGCGCCGGTGTCGTCGGGGCCGGGGCCGCCGGCCTGTGGATCGCCAGGACCGGGCTCAAGCCCGTGGACCGGCTGACCGAGGCGGTCGAGCATGTGGCCCGCACGGAGGACCTGGCCGTACGCATCCCCGCCGAGGGAGACGACGAGATCGCCCGGCTGTCCCGCTCCTTCAACTCCATGACCGCCGCCCTCGCCTCCTCCCGCGAACGGCAGCAGCAGCTGATCGCCGACGCCGGCCACGAGCTGCGTACGCCGCTCACCTCGCTGCGCACCAACATCGAGCTGCTCGCGCGCAGCGAGGAGACCGGCCGTCCGCTGCCGCCCGACGACCGCAAGGCGCTGATGGCCAGCGTCAAGGCGCAGATGACCGAGCTGGCCGCGCTCATCGGCGACCTCCAGGAGCTGTCCCGCCCGGACGCCCTGCCCGGCGCCGGACCGCTCCAGGTGGTCGGGTTGCACGAGGTGGCGGGGGCCGCGCTGGAGCGGGCGCGGTTGCGCGGCGCCGACCTCACCATCAACGCCTCGCTGGCGCCCTGGTACGTACGGGGAGAGGCGGCGGCGCTGGAGCGGGCACTGGTCAATCTGCTCGACAACGCGGTGAAGTTCAGCCCTTCGGGTGGTGTGATCGACATCGTGCTCAAAGACGGCGACTTCACCGTTCGCGACCATGGCCCCGGCATCCCCGCCGACGAACTGCCGCATGTCTTCGAACGGTTCTGGCGCTCGCCGTCCGCCCGCGCCCTGCCCGGCTCCGGCCTCGGCCTGTCCATCGTGGCCCGCACCGTGCAGCAGTCCGGCGGCCAGGTGGGGCTCCAGCCCGCGCCGGGCGGAGGGACGGTGGCCTGGATCCGGCTCCCGGGCGCGCCCACGGAGCCGCCGGAGGGACTGGAGCCTTCGGGGCCCTGACCTCTCAGCCGCCGTACACGCCTGACTCAGCGTGCGCACAGGCTCGGGCGCGAGGTTGGAGCCCATGCATGAGACAGCCCGGATTCTGGTCGTGGACGACGATCCCGCGGTGCGGGACACGCTCGGCAGAACCCTGAGAACCGAGGGGTACGCGGTCGACACAGCCCAGGACGGCCTGGAAGCCCTGGACCGTCTCGAACAGGGACCGCCCGACCTGGTGCTGCTCGATGTGATGATGCCCGGCCTGGACGGGCTGACGGTCGCCCGCCGCATCCGGGCCGCCGGCGACACCGTGCCGATCATGATGGTCACCGCGCGGGACTCGATCGGCGACCGGATCGTCGGCCTCGACAACGGCGCCGACGACTATCTGACGAAGCCCTTCGCGGGCGAGGAGCTCCTGGCCCGGGTGCGCGCCCTGCTGCGCCGCGGCGCCCACCGCCCCGCCCCGGCCCCCGCCCTCGCCTCTGCCCTCGTACCGGCGGCCGGTGCCGCGCCGCAGCCGCCCGCGCGGCTGTCCTTCGAGGACGTGATGCTGGACCCGGGCACCCGCCAGGTCACCCGGGCCGGGCGGCTGCTGGAGCTCACCAAGACCGAGTACGCGCTGCTGAAGCTGTTCCTCACCCGCCCCCGCCAGGTGCTCACCCGGGCGGTGATCCTGCGCGATGTGTGGGGGTTCGACTTCGAGCCGACCTCCAACACCCTGGACGTGTATGTGATGTACCTGCGGCGCAAGACGGAGGCGGGCGGCGAGCCGCGGCTGCTGCACACGGTGCGGGGGGTCGGCTATGTGCTGCGCGCCCTGGTGGGGGAGTAGCGAACGCCGAACGCCGGGCGGGCTGGATGGTTCTCATCCAGCCCGCCCGGCGTTCGGCGGGGCGTCAGCTCCCCGCGAGCGGGGCGGGGAACTGCCCTGTGTCCGTGGGTTCCGCGAGTCCCGTGCCGTTCTGCGAGCCGTGCAGCCGCGCGTACGCCCCGCCCAGGGCCAGCAGCTCCCGGTGCGTACCCGTCTCCACCACCCGCCCGTGGTCGAGGACGAGGATGCGGTCGGCGTCCGGGGCCAGGTTCAGATCGTGCGTGATCATGATCGTCGTACGGCCGGACATCAGCCGCCTCAGCGGCCTGACCACCCGCCGCGCTGCCAGCGCGTCGAGCCCGGTGGTGGGCTCGTCCAGGACCAGGACGGGCGCGTCCCGCAGCATCGCGCGGGCGATCGCCACGCGCTGGAGCTGGCCCCCGGACAGCCGGGCGGTGTGCGGGTCGATACGGGTGTCGTAGCCCTCGGGCAGGGCGGTGATGAAGTCGTGGGCCGCCGCGTCGCGGGCCGCCTGGACGATCTCGTGGTCCGTGGCCCCCGGCCGGCCGCAGGCGATGTTCTCGCGGATGGTGTCGTGCAGGATGAGCGTCTGCTGCGGCAGGAGCGTGACGTTCTCGCGCAGGAAGGCGAGCGGCATGGTGTGCAGCGGCACCCCGTCCAGGCGCACGGAGCCCTCGGCGGGGTCGTAGAAGCGCAGCAACAGCTTCGAGACGGTCGACTTGCCCGCCCCGCTCGCGCCGGTGATCAGCACGAACTCCCCCGGCCGGGCCGTGAGCGAGACCGCGGCCAGGGTGCGCTTCCCGGCGCCCGGGTAGCGGAAGCCGACCCCGGCGAACTCCACCGTGCCGTGCACCCGCCAGGGTGCGACGGCCGCTCCCGGCGGCGGGTCGGCCACGGCGGGCTCGGCGTCGAGGATGTCCAGCAGCCGCTCGGCGCCCGCGGTGGCGGCGGTGAGGGTGAGGCCGAGCTGCCCGAGGTTGCGGATCGGCGGGTAGAGGTAGCCGAGGAAGGCGGCGAAGGCCAGCAGCTGTCCGATGGTCATCCGGCCCTGGGAGATCTCCCAGGCGCCGAGCCCGATGACGGCGAGGACGCACAGCGTCTCGATGACCTCGACCAGCTGCTCGTACAGCTCGCTCATCCGCGCCCCGGCCACCGACGCGCGCATCCAGGCGCGCGCCTCCCGGCGCAGCCGCTTCTCCTCGGCGGCCTTCCGGTTGTAGGCCTGGGTCAGCACGATGTTGCCCAGCGACTCCTCGACGACCGAGGTGATCGCGCCGTCGGCGACGCGCTCCTCGCGCGCCACGGTCTTGATCCGCCCGGAGAAGCGCCGGGCCGCCAGCCAGAACAGCGGCGCCAGCACCAAGGTGGCCAGCGCCAGATCCCAGCGCAGCCAGAAGGCGGCGGTGGCGAAGAAGACCGTGCTGAACAGGGCGGACACGGTGCCCACGACGCCGGAGACCACCATCTGCTCGATGGCCTCGACGTCCCCGGTGAGGCGCTCGACCAGATCGCCCTGGCGGTGGCGCTGGAAGAAGTGCGGCGGCAGGTCCTGGACATGGCCGAAGACGCGGGCGCGCAGGCGCAGCACGAAGCGCTCCGCGGTCCACACCGCGAGCGAGTTGCCGGTGTATCCGACCGCCGCGCCGATGACCGCCACGGCGAACCACTGCCCGGCGGGGGACCAGAAGGCGCTGAGCGAGCCCTCCTGGAGGGCGTGGTCGGTCAGGTCGGAGAACAGCAGGATCGCGGCCGTCTCGGCGAGCGCGGCGGCGACCACGCAGGCGCAGATCAGCACCAGCCAGCGGCGGTCGCCGCTGGTCAGCGGCCAGAAGCGGCGGAAGGCCTGGCGCGCGGGCAGCTGGGGGGTGGTCTGCTCCGTCGGCTCCTCCTCGCCCGCGCCGCCCTCGTAGGCGTACGGCTCGGCGTGGCGGCCGTACGGGCGGGGCCGTCCGGAGCGCCGGTGGCGGCCGCGCCCGGGGGCGGGCTCGGCTCCGGCCGCCCGCAGCCGCATCGTCGGCTGGTCCGGCGGTTGTACTGAGGGTTGTGCTGGGGGCCGTACTGGGGGCACTGTCGAGGTCACTGTCTCTCCCGCTCCTGGCGTCGGTCGGCTTCCGAGTCGGTGGCCGTGCCGGGGCCGGACATGGCCGAGGCGGGCCCGTGGCACAGTGCCGCGGGCCCGCCTCCGGTATGTGGGTCAGCCACCGATCGGGCGCCGGTGCTGGTGCTTCTTGTGCTTCTTGGGCGCCGGCTTCGCGGGCTGGTGCTTCTTGTCCTCGGGCTTGCGGGCGGGCTTGACGGGAACGACCTTGCGGATGCTCATGGTGATTTCCTTTCGGGTTCTTCTTTTTCGGTGTCTCGCCGTTCGGCTTCGACACGGAAAACATTAGGAGGGGTTTCCGTGAGTGGGATCGGAGGAGCCTGTGTGTTTGCCAAGACCCGCATGAACGAATTCTCAGACGATTCCTGGAACCGCGGGCGGGGCAGCTGCGTCCACGCGTGTACGCGCACGTCGAAGGGGCCGGTGGCGTGTGCCACCGGCCCCTTCCGTGACCTGTCCCGACCTGGGTTCAGATCGGCCCTGCCTGTGCTCAGCCCTCGATCGGACGGCGCGGGGGCTTCTTCGGGCCCTTCTTCGGCTTCGGCAGCGGCTTCGGGAGCGGCTTGCGCGAGTGCTTGGGCTTGGGCAGCGGGGCGACCTTCTTGAAGCTCATTTCAATTCCTTTTCCGTGTTCCTCTGCCGCACCTGTCCGGCGCGGCAAGAAAGACACTACCGAGGAATTCGGCAACGGAAAGCCAAATGCGATGAGACCTGGTTAAGGAAACAATGAGCTTCCTTCATGTGCTGTTTGAGAATCCTCATCGAGGGTCAGCCGTCCGCCCGGCGGGCGGTGCCCACGGCCAGCCCGGAGCCCGTCAGGTCGGCCCGGATGCCCTCGCGTTCGACGGTGATGTTCCGCAGCCGCAGGCCCTTGGCCTGCTTGGGGAGGTGGAAGGAGAACGCGACCCGCTCCGACAGCTCCCGAACCGGCAGCCGCATCAGGGCCCGGGCCGCCACTGGGTCGACGCCCGCCCCCTCCAGCGCCTCGGGGTGGTCCGAGACCAGGTCCACGAGGTTGGCCCGCATCAGCCTGTCCGTGAACCCCGGCCGTTCCATGATCCGGCTCAGCGCCTTGTCGTCCCGCAGCGCCAGGCGGGTGGCCTCGGGCGCGACGCCGAGCTGCCGCGCCACCGACGGCACGGCGAGCAGCGCCCGCGCCTTCGTCCTGTCGCGGCTGATCCGTTCCGCCGCCTCCGAGTGCAGCCGCAGCCGGGCGGGCCGTCCGGGCCGGTAGGTGGCGATGCCGGGGACGTCGAGCCACATGCCGCTGACGCTGGTGGCGACCCCGCGGTCGCCGTCCCGCCGGAGGTGCGCCAGGGCGTGGATGCGCACCTGCCATCCGGCCACGGGCAGTTCGCCGGCCGCCCGTACCGAGTTGCCGTCCAGCGCGCTGAACCGCACGTGCGAGGCGCCTATGTCGCGCTCCAGGTCGTCGAAGGAGAGCAGTACGTCCCCGTCGACCTGGGCCGCCCTGGCCCCGTCGACGGGCAGCGGCAGGTCCCCGAACAGGCGGATGTCCGTGGCCTCGGCCCGTATCTTGGCGAGCGACACCTGGTCGGCCGGTACGTCGCGGAGGGTGACGTCCACCCCGTCCAGGCGCTTGCCCAGCACCTGGGTGAGGAACGGGAACCCGTGGATGTTCACCTCGGGCGCCGCCGCCAGCCCGAGCTTCCGCTGGAGCGTCTGCTCCGCCCGCTGCTCGGCGTACAGCACGGCACAGCGGTCCACCAGCACCAGCAGCGCGGCGCCCAGCAGAAGCCCGATGACCACCTTTCTGGTGCGCGGTACGCGGGCGAACCCCCGGGGAACCTTTCGCTCCGGGTCCGGGTGGTCGCTTTGGGGGGATGGGCGGGACAGGGGGGAGAACATGCGCACGGGGGATCGCATCACTCCATCCCAACACGCCCGCCCGGCTTGAACGCAAGCTCTGCCGGAGGTTCGTGGCGAACAGCACGGAGCCTCCGGCGTCAGTCCGGGCCCGCGTCGTCGGGCGTGCCGTGCGCCAACTCCGCCAGCACGCCGAGCGCGTGGGAGAGGGTGTCCGGGGGCGGCGAGGAGAGGGCGAGCCGTACGGCGTTGGGCGCGTGGCCCGGCCCGACGGCGAACGCCCCGGCCGGTGTGACCGAGATGCCCCGCCGGGCGGCCGCGGCGACGAACGCCTGCTGCGGGAGGGCATGGGCGGCTACGCCGACGAGGTGCTGTCCAAGATGGTGGCACCGCACAACATCCAGGCACTGCCCGCGGTCGCCGAGCACGTCCTGGCCATGATGTCCGGCACCTCTCCGGAGGGCGCCGCGGCCGCGCTGCGCGGCCGGGCCGAGCGGCGGGACTACACCGACACGCTGCGGGACATCGCGGTGCCGACCCTGGTCGTGGTCGGCAGCGACGACGAGTTCACCCCCGTCGGCGACGCCCGCCTCATCCACGAACGCGTCCCCGACTCCACCCTGGCGATCATCGACGGGGCGGCGCACATGCCGAACCTGGAGCGTCGCGACGAGTTCAACGCGGCGCTGGGACGCTTCCTCGACGCGCTGCCCGCCACCGCCACCGCCACCTCGGCACGGTGATCGCTGTGAGCACACCACCGACCACGGTTTGGGTCACGGGCGCCAGCAGCGGTTTCGGCGCCGCGATCGTACGGCGGTTCGCGGCGGACGGCGCCCGTGTCATCGCCTCCGCCCGCCGGGCCGAACGACTCGGGGAACTCGCCGCGGAGCTCGGCTCCCATGTCCTTCCCCTGGAACTCGACGTGCGCGACCAGCAAGCGGTCGAGCGCGCGATCCACGCCCTGCCGGGGGATTTCGCGGACATCGACATCCTGGTCAACAACGCCGGCCTCGCCAAAGGTCTCGAACCGGCCCACGAGGCCGATGTCGACGACTGGCAGCAGATGCTCGACACCAACTGCAAAGGGCTGCTCCACTGCACCCGAGCAGCCCTGCCGGGCATGGTCGCACGCGGCCGGGGCCATGTGATCAAGCTCGGCTCGGTCGCCGGTACCTACCCCTACCCGGGCGGCAACGTCTACGGCGCCACCAAGGCGTTCGTGCACCAGTTCAGTCTCAACCTGCGCAGCGACCTGCACGGCACCGGCGTCCGCGTCACCTGTGTCGAACCCGGGATGTGCGGCGGAACCGAGTTCTCCACCGTGCGGTTCCAGGGCGACCAGGAGAAGGCCGACGCCGTCTACGCAGGGATGCGGCCGCTCGGTGCCGACGACATCGCCGAGTCGGTGCACTGGGCGACCTCGCAGCCGGCGCACGTCAACATCAACACCATCGAGCTGATGCCCGTCGCCCAGAGCTTCGCGGCGTTCCAGGTGCAGAGGGCCTGAGGGCCTGAGGGCCTGAACGGGCGGGGCGAGTAGCGTGTCGTCCATGGCCCGTTCCAGCCCCACCCGTCGGCTCGTCGTCGGCGCCGACACCTATCTGTGGTCGGTGCGCCACCTCCACGAGGGCGGCAAGCGGCCGGACATCTCGACCTGCCGGGAAACCCTGTCCCTCCGCCAAGAAGGAAGCAGTGGCCGCCTGGTGCTCGCCTTCCACCAGCCCCCGGCCATCGGCCCCACGAGCACGGTCGGCGACCCCGACCGCGGCTGGCTGAACCTCCACGAGCCGGGCGTGGTCCGCGCCTTCCTCGACGCGGCCCTCGCCCAGGGCTGGCAGCCCGGCGCGAAGTCGGGACAGGAGATCGACGGCTGGACCCTCTTCCCCGAGGCGCTGCGCGCCCGCCGCGCCCAAAGCGATGGTGGGGCGGACACCCCCTAGCTGCCGCCGGCGCTGCCGGGGGCCGGGAGTTGGGCTTCGAGTCCGGCGAGGAGGGCGCGAAGGCCGCGTTCGAGGGTCTGCTCGGGGGCGGCGGCGTAGTCGGCGGCATACGGCTCCGCCAGACGCGCGCGAAGGCGGGGGAATTCCTGGGCGACCTCCGCCGCCTTGGCCATGGTGGCCCCGATGAGCTCCTGCGCGTCCTGGCCGTCCCGGGTCAGGCGCCGGTTGAGGGAGACCATGGCCGCTCCGCCGAGCGCGTTGCCGAGTACGTAGGTGAAGACAGCCGCGGCGACCTGGTCGGCGTCGCCGGGGGCGAAGCCGGCCCGCTCGTACAGGGCGAGGCAGTGGTCGTCGTACCGTGCCTTGCCCGGGCCGTGGAAGAGGTACGAGCCGAATGCCTGCACCAGCCACGGATGGCGCTCGAACATGGCGTGCAGATCCACGGCGAGTGACACGGCCGCGGAGCGCCAGTCGGCCGCGTCCGGTTCCGGCAGCTCGATCTCGTGCCAGACCAGGTCTCCGGCCAGCAGGACGAGATCGTCCTTGTTCTTGACATGCCAGTAGACCGCGGTGGCCGCGCTGTCCAGGCGCTTGCCGAGGCTGCGCATGTTCAGGCCCTCGAGGCCTTCCTCATCGAGCAGTTCGACGGCGGTGCGGACGATCTGATCGCGGGTGAGCGTGTTGCGTGGCATGGGCCCACGATAGGGCGGCCCCGGTCTCTTGCACAAAGTTCAGGAACCTTCTTGCACTTAGTTCAAATCCCTGGCTAATCTGCACTTGCACTTAGTTCAAGAACTCCAGCGCTGAGACCGGCGCACCGTTCCGAGGGGGAACCGGTCATGAACGTCTTCATCGCCACCATGCAGCTGTCCGTCGCCGGCGCCTTCGTCAGCATCCCGGTCGTCCGGTCCCGCTTCGGGGCGATCGCCACCTCCGCCGCCAAGGCCGAGCTGAACCGTCAGGGCGTGCGCACCACCGTGCTGGAGGAGAACGGGATGCGCTTCGACGCCGGCGGCCACGAGACCTGGGCCCCGGTGTCCATCGCCGCGGTCCTGGCCGCCGCCGCGGTGCTGAACCTCATCGGCGACTCCTGGGCCGGGATGCTCAGCTGGATCGTCCTGGGCCTGGTCCTGGCCATCAACTGCGTGATCCTCTACAGCAACCTGACCGCCACCGCCTCGGTCCAGGCCACCTTCGCCCGCAAGGGCGACCCGGAGCTGGCCCGCATCGACGTCGCTGCTTTGCTGAAGGCCGCGGAGTCCGGCTTCCCCCGGTGGGTCTGGGTCCTCCAGAACGCCCGCCACGTCATCGTCTTCGGCGCCAGCGGCCTCGCCCTCGCCACCCTCGCCCTCGTCTGACCCCACCCCGTGACCCCACCCCGTGATCCCACCCCGGTGCCCGCCCCCGCCGCGCGAAAAGCGATGGTGGGGCGGGCTTTCAGGGGTGAGGATGCCGCCATGAACAAGAAGCGGCTCACGCATATACCGGCTCCGGAGGGCGTCGCCCCCGGGACGGGCTACACCAACGTCGTCATGGGCTCCGGCCGCCTGGTCGCGGTGTCCGGGCAGGTGGCGTTCGACGCGCAGGGCGAGCTCGTCGGCGCGGGCGACCCCGCGGCGCAGGCCCAGCAGGTCTTCGAGAACCTGCGCCGCTGCCTGGCGGCGGCGGGCGCCACCTTCGACGACGTCATCAAGCTCACCTACTACGTCACCGACGTGGCCTACCTGCCCGCGATCCGGACCGTACGCGACACCTTCGTCGACATGGCGCACCCGCCCGCCAGCTCCGCCGTCCAGGTCGCGGCCCTGTTCCGCCCCGAACTGGTCCTGGAGGTCGAGGCCTTCGCGCTCGTGGCCGAGCCGACAGTGGGAGAGTGAACGGTGCGCCACCGGCGCGGTGTCGGTCCGCGGGCTCAGGGCTCAGGGCTCAGGTGAGGGCGGCGACCAGCAGGGCGAAGGCGGCGATGATCACGGCGACGCGGACGTAGTGGTAGCGGTCCCAGCGGTTCATCTGCTCCTTCCAGTCCTCGGGCCGGTTCTCGGGGGTCCACGTCTTGCCCTGGTTGTTGATCGGGACGAGCAGCAGGATCGACATGATCACGCTGAGGATCAGCAGCGCGCCGGCGGTGACGACGAGGCCGGCGCCGTGGTGGTGCCATCCGGCGACGGCCCAGACCGCGACGAGGACGAGCGAGCCGATGTACCAGAACGGCATCACGGCGCCGAGCATCCGGCCCCCGTGGGCGCGGCCGAGTTGGCCACTGTCCTCGGGGAGTGCGTTGAAGATCCGGTTCATGACGAAGGCGACGGAGAACTCCACCCCCACCATCACTCCGACGACCACGGTGGTGAAGACCTCAAGCGCGTCGAGCATGACGACCCCTCCTGGTATCTAGCGTTGATAGCTGATGTGGCAACGCTAGTACTATCGCAGCTTGCTTGTCTAGCGGTGCTAGGATCGAATCATGTCGGTACAGGAACGCAAGCAGCGCGAACGGGTGGAGCGCGAGCGCCTCATCGTGGCGACGGCCCGCGAACTCGCCGAGCAGCAGGGCTGGGACGCGGTCACCACCCGTCGGCTCGCCGAGCGCATCGAATACAGCCAGCCCGTCCTCTACAGCCACTTCCGCGGCAAACGGGAGATCATCGGCGCCGTCGCCCTCGAAGGCGCCGCCGAATTGGCCGCCGTAGTGCGGGCCGCGACCGCCGCCGCGGACGGCCCGCGCGCCCGGGTCACCGCCCTCGCCCGCGCCTACCTCGACTTCGCCGAACGCAACCCGGCGGTCTACGACGCCATATTCCAGCTCGACGGCGGCCTGGCGTACGCACAGGAGGACACCCCGGAACCTCTCAAGGACGCCTTCGCCGCCCTGCTGGAGACCCTCGACGAGGTCGCCGGGGACGGCGTCCACCCGGGGCTGTTCACCGAGACGTTCTGGGCGGCCCTGCACGGGCTGGCGACCCTGACCCGGACGGGACGGCTGCCGCCGGAGGACACCGAGTGGAGGACGGAGCTGCTGGTGGACCGGCTCGCCATGCTCTGACGCACCGTCCCGGCGGGCACGCGGCCGGGGCTGCGATGCTCATTGATCACGACCCGATACGTGCCCTAGACGGCCCCCCGCCAGCCCAGCGCCGGGCCCAGCCGGGTGGCGATGTCGGTGAGGATCTGCACGTAGTCGTCGTGCTCGAAGGTGAACGGCAGCGCGAACGCCACCTCGTCGACCTCCCGGAACCCGGCGTGCGCGTAGAGCCGTTCGGCGATTTCGGCCGAGGTCCCGACCAGATCGGGCGCGAACATCATCCGCGCCGGCCCCTGCGGCGAGGCGGTGCGAGGCGTCCGCTTCCGGGCGTACGCCTCGTACTTCGCCCGCTGCTCCGGCGAGGCGGTGTCCGTTGGGATGACGACGAGCCCCTGGGACACGCGGGCGCGGTCGCCGTCGGGGTGGTGGGCGCGGAAGGCCCGGATGTGCGACAGCTGGATCTCGGCGAAGTCCTCGGACTCCTCCGCCTTGACGACGCTGCTGGTCAGGAAGTTCATTCCGTGCTCACCGGCCCACTTCGCCGACCGCAGGCTCCCACCGCCGTACCACAGGCGACGGCCGAGGCCGGGGGAGTGCGGCTGGACACGGTCGGAGAAGGCTTCGAAGCCCTCCACGCCGCTGAAGCCGGTGGCCGGTTCGCCGCGCACGAAGCCCAGCAGCCGCCGTACGCGCTCGAAGCTGAAGTCCTCGCTGTCGGCGGTGTCGGGATACAGGGCGCCCTTGACCTCGTCGTAGCGCATCGGCGGACCGACGCTGACCCCGGGGTTGAGGCGGCCCCCGGACAGGAGGTCGACCGTCGCCAGGTCCTCGGCGAGACGGAGCGGGTTCTCCCAGCCCAGGGGGATGACGGCCGTGCCCAGCTCGATGCGGCGGGTGCGCTGCGAGGCCGCGGCCAGGACGGCGACGGGGGAGGAGATGCCGTACTGAAGATGGCGGTGGCGCACCCACGCGCTGTCGAACCCCAGCCGCTCGCCCAGCTCGATGATCTCGAGGGTGGACTCGTGGCCCCGGCGGGGGTCGGCCTCGTCGAACAGGCCGATGGTCAAGAAGCCCAGCTTCCGCAACGGCTCCGAGGTCAGCGGCACAGCGCCCTCCATCGTCCGCGGTGTGCTCTGCCGTACACCGACGCCGTCCCGATTCTGGCAGCCGGTTGTTGCACAAACCTGTCTAAGACTTATCCCGTATGTGTGTGCGGGGGCGGCCGGTGTGCGGTCGTGTCGTTCCGGCGTGGGCCTTGGGCCGCTGGGGTGCGGGTCTGGTCTCATCCGGGGTTGCCACGGTGCACTTTCCGGCGTTTCGCCGAGCAGAGGCCGTCTGTTGCCGGGGAAGGGTGTTCCGGCGGGGTTCGGCTGCCGCGCGGGTCCGGCCCGAGGGCTCGGACTTCGGTGCGGTTGACTCGGACAGGGCTTCTTGCAGCCCTTGGGCGAAGAGGATCTGGGCGGCCCGGGCCCGATGGTGGTCGAGGCGGGCGGTGGTGGGGTCGTCGGGGTCGGTGAGGGTGGTGAAGGCGGCCAGGGCGGCGGAGACCAGGTCACGGTCGCCGCGCAGCCCGCATCCGCCGTCGGCCGGGTCGCAGTGGTGGATGCGGTCGCGCAGGGATTTGGGTGTGCGTCGGCCGCACAGGCAGTGCTGGGATAGGGCGGTGGTGATGGTCGAGGCGCGCAGGAGGCGTCCGCCGGTGGCCGTGCACTCGGCGGCGAGCGCGGTGATCAGCCGTCCGGGGGTGGTGGCCGAGCAGGTACGGCCCCACAGGCGGAACCAGGCGCGGATGTCGCAGTCCTCGACGGTCAGGTTCGGGCCGTGGGCGGCGACCAGAGCAGCGGCGATCTTCTTCGCCCGGTGGTGGGATGCCTCGGCCGCGCTCGCGGCCGCGGCGCTGTGGCGGGCCCGCAGATTCCGGTATCCGGTGCTGAGCGTGTCGCGGCGGTAGGCCTGCCGGGGTTTCCCGGTCGTGGTGGTGTGCCGGGGTCCGGCCGGGACGGTCACGGTCTTGGCGGGCAGGCCTGCCGCCTGTCGGCGTTCGTCGCGGGTCTGTTGGCGGCGGGAGGGGCGGTACTGCCGGGGGTTGGTGGCGCGGCGGGAGCGGTCGAGGGCGCGCTGGCGTCCCCGGGCCTTCTTGCGTGCTGTGGCCAGGGCGTGTTGCTCCTGCTGGGTCAGGGTGATCCGGTCGGAGTACACGCCGCCGTCATCGGGGTCGAGCGTGGCGGGGAAGGAGACGACGGCGAGGTTGGAGACGTTGCCGTCCACCCCGCCGACACGCCGCAGGGCGGCGGCCTGGCGGCGCCGGGTATGGGTGGCGGGGGAGGCGTAGCCGCGGGCGAGGACCATCAGATGGGCCTCGTAGGCCCAGCCGCCCGGGGCGGCCGGATCCCGCCTGCGCACCAGGTCGATCTTGTGCCACCGGCTCGGGTCGTCCAGGTAGTGCAGCAGATAGGGCCAGCGTCCCGCGCCCTGCGGCAACCGCACTGGCAGGACGATGTCCCCACCTCCGGTGGGCCCACCGGCAAAGACGACAGTCAGCGGCCCGGTGTGGTCGAACCAGGACGCCGCCCTGCTGCGACCGCGCCCCCGGGCATCGACAGTCCCGGTAGGGATGCCTCCCGTGGGCCGGGCGGGGGCGGGCATGCGGTGCGGCTGGGCCAGCACCCGTATGCCCGGCACCAGCCGTGAGGCCTGGGCGGGGGTGGTAACAGAGGGCGGCAGCGCCGGGTGCCGGAATGCCTCCAGGTGTCCGGCGAGGGTGCCGTGCAGGCGGAAGGTCTCCCACTTGCGGTCGGTGGTGTGCGAGCGGGCCCGGCCCGGGATACGGGTGTACTCCCACCACGTCCCGGTCCTGGGACGCCCGGCCCGCCGCCCTGAGGCGTCCTGGTGCAGATGACGGGCCACGCCGGCCCACACCTCGTCGGCCTGGTGCATCACCAACGCCTTCGACACATGATCGCTCAACCAGCGTGAGCGCTCCAGATGCCGATACGCGCGCCGTTCCAGCCCGGTGCGGGACAGGCCCAGGTCGGCCCGCCAGGCCTTCACGTCCCGCTCGCGCCGCACACCACCGGCCCAGTAGGCGCCGGCCACGTCTCGCGCGTCACGCTGCAGGGCGCGTTTGACCTGCCACATCGCCGAAAACAACTGCTCGACCCGGCGGCGGACACTCGCGTCGCCGACGACCAGCGGCAGCCGGATCACCGACACCGGCGCATCCTTTGCCCGCCGCCACACCTCACCCCGATTCGGCCCCCGAAACCGCCGCCCCGACCCAGGCGCAGGAGCAGGAGCAGGAGCAGCCGATGATTGACCCGCCACCTCATCCCCCCTCTCCCGGACCAGCGTCAGCGTCAGGCATAACGTCATGAAGTCTGTTCGGGTTACGGTCAGTTGTATGGAACTTCGTCTCGCCATCTGCCGTTCAGCTCATTTGAAGGCGTGGGGCGGGGCTGTCCGGGCCGCAGCTGTATGCCCTGGTCACCCGTTTGTGGCGGCGCCGTCCTGACAGCGGGTGCGGTCGGCCCTGGTCACTTGCCTTCGGTGACCGGGTGCTGCTGGTCGTCCTGGGCTACCGCACGAACCTCACCATGGAGCAGCTGGCCGCGCTGTTCGCCACCACGGACTCCACCGTGCACCGGGTCACCGCCGACCTCGCGCCGCACCTCGCCGCCCT
>NZ_JBIRPV010000024.1:0-41603 GCF_044332865.1 Streptomyces sp. NPDC021225
GACAGCTGGGCACCTGTTGCGGTGAAACACCCGCAACGGGTGCCGAGCCCCTGACCTGCGAAAGCAGGTAGGGGGCGGCCGTCCGGGCATAGCAAAGGGCCCTGTTCGCCCTCGCTGGGGAGCGAGAGCGAGCGGGGCCCGCGTGCTTGGGGGCCAACATGCGACGCGGCCCCGTATCCCCCATTCGGAAGTACCGGGGCCGCGCCTTGTGCGTGATCAGCTCAGTTTCGCGTGCCACTTCCCCCGGGCGAGAACGGTCCTCCCGTCCGGCTTGATGAACACCCGAGCACCGCGCACCGGAAGCTCACCATGCGTGAGCCAGTAGCTACGGCATTCGTCGAGCAGGTCCCACAGGCGACGCGGCCCGCCCTGGTGCACGGTCGGCCGGTCGCTGCCGGCAGCGACCGCGCGGGCCCACGATCCATCGGCGTGCGCCATGAGGGCGATGTGCTGCTCGCCGTCCTCCCGGTACTCATGCTCGATGCCGGGTGCCTTGACATCGAGCATGCTCGACAGGTCCCACGCGTTCGCCACGTCCACGACTGGGTACGGGCCGAGGGTGACATCGTCCCCCTCCAGTTCCGCAGCCTTGGCGAGGAGAACGGCGATGCCGGGCGGGTAGTCCTCACCGTGGCGCGCGTGCATGAACCCTGCCCGGTCCCACTCGACGCGCCCTGTCGCGCCCCCGTCGTCGCCCTTCACGGCTGTCACGAGGAGAGAGGTACCGGCGATCGTGGCCACCAGCCGACCGCCGGGCCGGAGCACGCCGAGCCAGCTTTCAGGGATGGTGCGCACGGCTACCGTGGCGACGATTCGATCGAACGACGCCCGTTCGTACGGCAGATCTCCGGTCGCGTCGACCGCGTCGACCGTCGGAGCGACACCAGCCTCATTGAGCCGCCCGCGGGCAGCTTCCACGAGGTACGGGTCAACATCGACGCTCACAACCTGCTCATCGCTGAGTCGGCGGGCAGCCAGCGCGGCGCCGTAACCGCTGCCGGTCCCCACGTCGAGTAGCCGGTCCTCCTCGCCCATGCGGGCGTACTGGAACATCTGTACGACCAGGCTCGGGAGAGTGGCCGAGGAGGTCGGCTGCCCGTGCGGCCGGGCATCCGGGGTGGCGTAGTCGGCGTGCAGCGGGCCGACACGTGTCACGACCGACGCGTCACGGTACGCCGCATCAAGCCAGCGGCCGGGGTCGGCGGGCCCGTCGTGCAGCTTCCACCCGCCGGTACCTCGCTCCCACCATCGGGGGATGAACAGGTGCCGCGGCGTGGCGGCGACGGCCGGCCGCCATCGGGAGTGCGGGTGTGTGGCAGCGTCGGCCAGAGCGACGGCGCGGGGCGACCAGTTCACGCGGAGACTCCGAGAGAAGGTGTGCGAGCGGGGAAAGCGTCGAATGCAGGCTCGCATGCCTCCGTGTTGGCCGGGTCGCAATCGCTCGAATCGTCGGGCCCGCAAGCGGCCCGCGGAACGGGGACGCTGCTGGTGAGCTGCCCCCATCGGTCGCTGGCGAGGATCGAGGCGAGGCTCTGCTCGCGAACATTGCCGGCGACCAGGAAGCGCGAAAGGATGCAGCCGGATACCGCGCCGTCGGGGGATACCGAGACGCGGTGCCGGAAGCAGCGTCCGCACAGCTCGCTGACGCTCGGCGTGTCCGCGGCTGGATCGGCGGCGCGGCCGACTTTGCGGGTACGGTCGACCTTGATCGTCGACACGCCCATACGGCGTAGCTCGGCCTCGGCCTCGGCCACGCGCTGTCCCTCGATCACTTCGACGATTCCGGCGCGCATGGGGATGCCGCGGCGGACGGCTTCGGCGATGTTGGCGCGGGTGCGGTTGAGGCTGCCGCGGGTGCGGGTGATCTCCTCGTGTTGCTTGGGGTCGTCGCTGTAGTAGCTGGTGGCGAGACATACGCCCTTGCGGTCGAGGGCGTGCCACATCGAGGGCCGTACGTGCGTGAGGTTCGAGTAGACCTCTACGCCGAGACTCGCGTCGAGGGCCTGGTCGATGAAGTCAGGCAGGTGGGGCGAGAGTGTCGGCTCGCCGCCGATGAACTGCACCATGGGGATGCCCAGGTCGGCCACCTCGGCGATGACCTTCCGCCAGTCCTCGCGCGTCATCTTTCCGGCGGGGGTCTGCGGGCTGCTGTCGGTGCAGCAGTGTGTGCACCGGAGTTGGCAGGTGCCTGTGATCTCCAACTCGATGGATTGGATACCGGCTAGCGCTTCCGTGCTCATTCCGTTCCCTTCGATGGGTGCGGTGAGGTGCGACCCTTGCCGTTGCGGTCGCCATGACGGTTGTGCTGTAGACCCCGGGCCGCCGGATGGCGATGCTGTCCGTTGCAATCGTCACGATGGCCCAGGGGGCCCGCCCGCGCCAGGATGCGCCGTAGGGGAGGATGGCCTCGCTGACGCGGGCGGGGGTCTGAATGGGCGCCGCTCGACCAGACGGCGAGCGTGCCTTCGTGGCTGGGCGCTACCTGGGGCGTATGCGTGTGAAGCCCATTCGGGCCCGTCCGGTCTTGCCGCTCCGGAGTACGTACGCCTCGATCTCTTCCGGACCCGCGCCCGCCGCAATCGGATCGAGCCCGATCATGACGCAGGCGTTCCCGCCACCCGCGACGTGCTCGCGCCATGCCGGACCTGGGGACGGTAGCCGCATGGCGTACTCGGGGTGTCCGTAGTCAAGGACCGTATGCGGCCCCCGGATGATCAGCCGGTTACCGATGAAGGGCAATCTGCGCGCTGGCTGTACGAGCCGTAGTCCGTCGGCAAGGCCCAGCAAGCCGTACTCGACGCGATCGGCCGACTCGCCCGGGCGTCGTGGTGGGGGGTGTCCGACGAGGATCCATGCCACTGGGCCGGACGGCGAACCCGCGTCGAGCCACGTTGACATGGCGGTGTTGGCGATGAAGCCCGGGCCGGGGATGGCGCGGAAGCTGAGCGGTTCTGTCACCGGGCCACCTCCGCCCAGACGGACTTGCCGTCCGGTCGAACGTCGACATCCCAGCGCTTGGCGAACGCGTCTACGATGCGCAGGCCACGGCCGCCGTTTGCAGTCGCCACCTGAAATCGTGGCCGACGTTGCACCGGATCGTGTACCTCCACGCGCACCAGTTCGGCCGATACCAGGATGGCGACGAGCACCACCTCGCCCGGCTTCGTGGCGTACCGATAGGCATTCGTGACCAGTTCGGACACGATGACCAACACCTCGCCCAGCGCATCAGGCGACAGGTCAGGCGCTTCCTGTTCGAGGAGGTCGCGGGCGAACGCTCGCGCGGCGCCCGGAGCTTCCGGGCCGTGAGGGAACGTGGCCTGTAAGGGGACTCCCACAGGCGGTCGACAGCGGGAAGCCCTTAATCTGCCGGGCTGCTCGGGCACCATGCAAACCCCTTCGTGCGTCGTGCGAGTTGGCGGGGGACGATGTCACGCCAGTGATGGCACAATCACATTTCGCAGCACCAGCTTGCTCCCTACCTCGCTTCTCGTGCAACCCTCTCACTGCAAGATGAGAATTTGCATCTGCGTGCGAGATTGACGGATACGGAGAGGTCAACCGAGGTGACATGGTTAGAGGCCAGGCGGCAGACTGTCGGCACGGACTCAGAAGCGGAGGGAAGTGTGAGCGGACCGACCGTGCGGCGTCGCAGACTTGGCGCCAAGCTGCGCGCGCTGCGCGACGCACTCGACCTCACTCTCGACGACGTGGCCGAGAAGTCAGCCGGCCGGATCACGGTTGCCAAACTGTCTCGGTTGGAGACAGCCAAGTCAGCGGCCAAGGCACCGGATGTCGAGATGTTGCTCGACCTCTACGGCGGCGTCGAGCCCGAGTTGCGGGCCGCCCTGCTCACGCTGTCTCGTGAGGGTGGGCGCCGTGGTTGGTGGCACAGTTACCGCGGTGTGCTCTCGCCTGTGTATGAGGACCTGATCAGCCTTGAAGCTGAGTCCACAACGATCCGTACATGGCAGGTAGGAGCGATTCCGGGCCTGCTGCATACGGGCGACTACGCGCGGGAGATCATCGCGACAACCGCCATGCATGCGGCTGTCGAGGCCCAGGTCGACGCGCTCGTCGAGGTGCGTCTCGCCCGGCAAGCAGTACTCACCCGCGAACAGCCGGTCGCCCTGTGGGCGGTCATCGCCGAGGGCGCGCTACGCAACCGGTGCGCGGGTGACGGGGTGATGCGCGAGCAACTGTCCCGGCTGTTGCTGGTCGGCAGGCGACCGAACGTCAACATCCAGATTTTGCCGACCGACGCCCTGCTTCACGTCGGTCAGATGGGCGCGTTCTCCATCCTCGGGTTTGAAGAACACGTTGACCTTGATGTGGTCCACATCGAAAGCCTCGCGTCTGCGCTGTACGTCGAGGCTCGGGAAGATGTGGCCGTCTATCGGGACGCGTTCGAGCGGTTGCAGGCTGCTGCGTTGCCGGTCGACGCGTCCGCCGAACGCATCGCGGAGATAAGGGAAGAACTGGCATGAGCCACATTCAAGACGCATCGACGCTCGCCGTCGCCTGGTGGAAGTCGTCGCGCTCCGACACAGGGGCCCAGTGCGTCGAGTTCGGCATCGTCAACGATGAGCTTGTCGCGGTGCGGGACAGCAAGAACCCAGCAGGACCGGCGCTGCTGATACGCCGCGGTGCGGCGAAGGACTTCGTTACCGCGCTCAGCTCAGAGACACTACGCAGCGTTTAGCACACAGGAACGGGGCCGAAAACGCAGAGAACGCCCCTCACACGGCCATGGTGGCCGTGTGAGGGGCGTTGTGCGCTCATCGCGTAACGAACTGCCACGCGGACAAGATGAGTCCGAGCAGGCCGACGACGGCGGCGACGGATGGCAGGGGCCATCGACCGCGTTCGAGGGAGTCGAGGCGGGTGTCGTGATCGGCGAGTTGTCGATCGGTCTGGTCGTGGCGCTGCACCAGCAGGGCGAGGGCACCGTCGGTGCGGGTGAAACCGACCTCGATCGTCCTCCGTATGCGCTCCAGTTCGAGAGCGACGGCGGTCGGGTCCGACGGCGGGGGGTTCGTGGTCACTGCGGGGCGCCCCCGCTGGGCGTCGCGGTGTCGTCGCCGAGGCCGAGACCGAACCGGTCGAGCAGCTGCTCGACACTCGGCAGCGCCATGACGCGGGCGAGCCCGCCGGCGACGGCGAGGGCGCCGGCGACCCACGGCAGGGACTCGGGCACGCCGGACGCGTTCACGATGGCAGGCAGGGCGACGGCGACCGCTACGACGGTCTGAATCATGGTGCGGACGGTGCGCTTGTTGGCGGGGCTCATGCGGGGCTCCTGCTCAGGGGCCCGCCCCGGGGCGCGGTGGCCGGTTGGGCGGGCGGTACGGATGGGGGCGCGGTCACGCGGTGACGGTGAACCCGTGCTGTCGGCCGAGCGTGACCAAGGAATCGCGGCCGGGGATGCCGTCGGCGGAAGCGCCGGAGTAGCCGCAACGACGCTGCCACTTGGCGTAAGCCGTCACGGTGTCGCGGCCGAAGTGGCCGTCGACGCGCTTCCGGTCGAGCAGTCCCTCGGCGGCGAGGGCTTCCTCGACGATGCGGGCGGCGGCGTACGAAATGGGGGTGCCAGCCTTGGCCGGGTCCTTCTTCGCCGCGGCGATGAGTTTCGACACGCTGATGGTCGCGGCAGGGCTCGGTGCGCTGGGCCCAGTGCCGCCGGCGAGCTTCTTCGCCCGGGCGACGATCTCGGCGAGCTGGGCGACGACGCGGGAACCCGGGCACGACGTGTGCCCGCCCCACGCGCTACCGCCCATCGCGTGATAGCCGAGGCCGCGCCCGCTGGGGCCGTTGGCGACCTGAAGCGGCACGCTGTAGGTCTTGTGGGCCCACGCCAGTACCTCGGCGCACCGGCCGAGCTGGTCGTCGCTGAGGGCATCGCCCCCGCGGCCCTCGTTCTCGACGGACAGCCACGTACGGTTTCCGTCGGCCTGGGCCCACGCGCGGTCGGCAGTGTCTACCCACTGACACAGGTCGCCGGCGCGGCTGGTGCCGAAGTGCGCGGACGCCTTCGCTTTGAGGTCGCGGAACCACGAATCGGTACCGGCGTAGCTGCCATCCATGATGTGAACGACGACGCCGCGTACGTCGGCCTGTCCGCCCTTGGTGTAGTTGACGGGAATCGGGCGCCACTTGGCGCCGGGCATGCGTGCCACGGGGAGAACTCCAGACATGAGAAAACGCCCGCGGCGCGGTGCCGGGGCGTACGGGTGTGGGGGTGGGGCGGCCTAGTAGACGGCGGCCCACATGGCGTTTGCGTCGGGCACGATGGCGCTCGTCGGCGTGAACGATGCGGGGAGCGCGGTAAGGCTGGTGGTGGACAGTCGGCCGTGTCGGATGAACGACACGGACGACGCCCGGGCCTGCCCGGACGGGTTCGATCCGGCGGCAGCGCCTCGGGCGAACCCGGGGCCGCTGGTCGGGGTCGACGGTCCGTTGATGAGGAGGGCGATCCAGTACAGGCCGGTGGCGGCCGAGTAGTTGGCGGACAGGCCGCATTCGACCGTGGCGCCCTTGTTCGTCGTGAACCAGTTGTTCAGGCTGGTGGTCTGGGCGACGCGGGACCCTGACGCGTTGTAGAGGCCGGCAAACGACTGGTTGTTCGGCTGCGTGGCGCCGTTGCCCGCGGTGTAGAAGCAGATCCGTGACAGGGTCGCCGCTTCCCGCAGCATGATCCCCATGAGGTACACGTAACCGATCTGGCAATACTGGGCGGTCGCGTCCGTGAGCGCGGGGTCGAACGTCCATGCCTTGAATCCGAGGTCGGACGGGAGGAACACGCCCGGGATAGCGGCCGTCGGGAGGTTGGCGACCGGTACGTCACTGTTGGCGTCGAGCGGCGCGACGCCGTTCGCGGCGCCCCGCGCGGTCGTCGCGATGGCGCCCACCTGTGCCGCGGTGTAGGCCGGGCGCTGCGCGCTGGTCAGGCTGCCGTCGGCGCCGAGCGTGGCGACGCCGTTTGCGACGCCCTTGTCGGCGGTGGCGACGGCTCCCACGTTGGCGGCGGTGAGCGCGACGTTCCCGGAGCCGTCCGGGCTGACGCCGTTGATGGTCTGCACACCCCCGCCCCCGCTGCTCGCCGGCAGCTGCGCGGCGGGAACCTTCCCGGACGCGTCCAGCTGCGCGACGCCGTTCGCGGCGCCGGCCGCGGTCGAGGGGATCGCCCCGACGTTGGCGGCTGTGAGGGTCACCGCGGCGGCGCTGATGCCGTTGACGGACTGCACAACGCCCGGCGGGCCCTGCGTACCCTGATCGCCCTTGTCTCCCTTCGGACCGATCAGCGAGGCGAGCCACTGGGCACGGCTGCCGGTGTATCCGCCCGCGACGGCGACCTCGTATGCGTCGTCGCCCTCCGGGCCCTGTGGGCCGGTGTCGCCCTTGGGCCCGGCGGGGCCGACCAGGGAGGCGAGCCACTGCGTCACGGTGCCGGTGTAGCCGTCGGCGACGGCGACCTCGTACGCGGACTCGCCCTGTACGGGGACGTAGTTCGGGGTCGTCGGGTCGGTCGGCGCGAGGTCGGCGAGGTCGACCTCGGGTTTGGCGGCGGGCAGCAGGACGTTGTACGAGCGGTTGCTCGACACGCCAGTCAACTGTTCGGTGACGGTGTATGCCCAGCCGGTGGGGTCCATGTCGGGGGCGTCCGTGGCGGGCAGGACGACGGCGAACGTGCCGTTCGTGTCGAGCGGCGCGGTAACGGGGCCGGACAGCATCACGTCCGCTTCGGCGAACGTCAGCAGGGCCGGCGCGCGCCATACGACCTGTCCGGACAGCGGCTTGCCGGACGGGTCGAGGTAGCGGCCGGTGACTTTCACGGTGGGGATGCTTTCGGGCAGCACGAAGCGACTCCTTGTCGGGCGGGGATCACGGGGACTGGACGCCGTACAGGTAGCGAGTCATCGCGCGCACGGTTCCGGTGCCGGCGGTCCGGCGGGCCTGCAATTCGAACTCGACCGTTGCGCCCCATGTGAAGCTCGGGAGGGCGGCGGTGGCGATGAGGACGCTGTCTTCGGCTCCGGTGGCCAGGGTGGTGCCGTCGGCGACGAGACGGATTTGCCCGTTGGTGGCGCTGTCCAGTGCTGGCGTGGCGCTCACCCGTACGTACGGATGCTGAACGATGCCGTGCGACCGGGCGAGCGTTGTCCATGACGTTGAGGTCGTCCCGGGCCAGGCTGACGTACTCTCGGTCTGCGGGAGCGGAAGGGGCAGGTACGGGCGGGCGAGTCCTCCGCCCTTCACATCCTCGGCGAACAGTTCGCGGCCTCCCGCGTCCTTGATCCGGATTCCCTGCGGGTCGTCGGGGGCCAAGCTGCCGTTGTAGATGCCCAGGGCGATAGAGCCGTCTTCCCGTCGCAGCACGGTCCCGAACTCGGCGCGGTCGTCGTACAGCTTGCCGACCTGTACGACGGCGGGCCCGCCGGGTGCCTGTACGAGCAGCTGCCCGCCCTCGCCGATGACGACGTTGCCGTTGAGTACCTGGTTCAGCGCAGGCCGGATGTTGGCGCGTCCGGCGAGCTGTCGAACCTGTCGTTCGAGGGCGGCGAGGCGGTCGAGCACGTCTTGCGGTACGTACGGCACGGTTACGGGACCTCCAGGTACAGGCGGGCCGTCTCGGGGCGGCCTCGCTCGGGCGGGGTGATGGAGAGGCCGACCACGCGGTATCGGGCGTCGAGGGTGTCGGGGTGCCACAGGTCACGGATGCGCAGCCGGACCGTGGCGCCGAGCAGGGCGGGCGTGATGTTGCCCCCGAGCAGAACCGTGATTTCCGGAATCGTCACGGGGTTGCGGGCCGCGGTGGCGTCGGCGCGGGCGTGCGCGTCGAGCGTGCTCTGTACCTCAACGGTCGTGTAGTCGCTGCTCCCGTCGAGTCGCGGCCAGCCGGCGGCGAGGTCGTCCTCGGCGACCAGCAGCGGCGAGGTAAGCGGGTAGCTGTCCGTAGCGAGGTTGCCGTTCACGGACGCCCCGCGGGACTGCCACGCGTTCGCCTTGGCCGTGGCGTCCGTCGGCCATGCGTAGGACAGAACGGGGCCGGGGTGGTCGAGGACGATGTCGGTCGTGCCGGTCCGTATGACGGGGTGTCCCATCATCAGCCGCTTGACGCGTCGGCCGTCGCTGTCGCGGTAGCTGGCGATGCGCCATTCGAAACCCTGCTCGACGGCGGCGAGGTCGTCGAGCAGGTCGCCGATGCTGTGGAGGTCGTACCGCGAGAACGCACGGTCGCGGAGAACGCCAGAGACGGCCGTTTCATACGTGATGCTGATGTCTCCGCCCTCGGCCATCTGCGCGTAGTCGACCAGCTGCCGCGCTATGTCGAACTGGTCGACCTGCTTGGCGATCTGCGTGTCGAACAGCAAACGCCGGTACAGGTACGATTCCCAGCCGCCGGCCTGAACCTGCGCGCTGAGGAAGCCGCGGGCGTCGCTGGCGAGGCTGAGCGTCCACAGGATGCCGCCCCACCAGATGTCGCGCCCTCGCTCGACCCACACGCCCGTCCGGCCCGGGAGGATCGCCCGGCGGGCCCGTTCGGCAATGGCGCGGTTCGGGATGGGCACGGTGCCGGTCAGGCGGCCGGTCTTGCCGATGTAGTCGTCGAGGGACAGGCCCTGTACGGGCAGGGCGTCGAGCAGCTGGTCGGACCGCAGGTCACAGAACAGCATCCGGTACGGGGGCGGGAGAGGCACGGCACCCCCTGTCAGGCAAGGAAGTAGGTCGCCGACATGCGAATGTTGCGGTCGTTGCGCAGGGCGCCCCCGCCCGACCACGTGCGCAGGGTGAGGCCGCCGGAGGTGTTCAGGCGGGCGGAACCCTCGCCGAACCCGTCCGACACCGGCAACTCGATATCGGCGGGCGGGCGCCACCCGGCGGGTACGGTGCCGATCGACTCGTCGGGGGTGATGTTGCCCGCGGCCGGTACGTCCAGCTGGGCGCCCTTGCGGGTGACCTCCAGTACGAAGAACGCCATGCCGTTGCCGCGGCGTGCCACGTACTGATTGAGCGTGTATCCGGATGCGACGGCGAACCCGGTTGTGGCCGACTCGACGGCGAGGGGCGGCCGGTAGGTCTGCCACGCGCCGGCTGCGGCGTTCCAGCGCTCCAGAACGCCGCCGTTGTCGCGGTACTGGCCGTCGTAGGCCCCGGTGAAGTTCGTTCCCCGCCCCGGGGGAATGATCCCGCCGTAGCTGGAGGTGTACCGGCGCCGGTCGGCGAGGGCGGCGTTCCAGTCGATACCTCCCACGCCCGCAGAGGCACCGGCGGGAACGGTGACATCCCACAAGCGCAGGCAGGCCGGGGGCATGCTCGGCGCGGTCGGCGTGGCCGATCCCTGCCCGCCGATGATCTCGATTCGGGCGAGGTTCTGCCCGTACTCGTCGAACAGCTGGTCGTAGACACGGAGCGCCACAGAATCGATGCGGGCGAACTGTGCCTCGCCGTCGCGGAAGGTCACGACCTCGGGAGCGTCGACGGTGATCGGGTACGCGCCCTGTGCGTCGGTGCCCTGGACCAGGGCGCGGCCGATGCCGATCTGTAGGGACATGGCGCCGGCGCCGGTCGCGGCGAACGGATTCCCGCCGGCGATCACGCCGTCGCGGGTGCGCAGCTCCGATTCGGGCGCGAAGGTGCCGACGGGCGTAAGGCGGGTGTCTTCTCGGGTCTGCCCGGTGGGCAGCAGCCATGCCGAACGTACGGACATGGGCGGGTCTCCTTACCAGTAGGCCGAGCGGTAGCGCACGGTCGCCGACGCCGTCGGCGTGCTGCCGGGCGCGGCACGGAAGATCAGATTGGTGATGCCGGGGGCGAGGGTGAACGTCTGCTCTGGCACTGAGCGCGAGGTCGCGGTGTAGATCCGCGAGGCGGTGCCGTTGAGGACGACCGTTCCGGCGAGGGTGTCGACGGTGAGCAGGTCGCCGGCCGCGAGGGGGATGTCGTACTCGATCACGTCGCCGGTGGCGAGGTTGGTCAACGCGGGCCGGATCACTGGGCCCCGGAACTCGATCACGGGGTGTGTCTCGGCGTCGCCCTCGTTGGCGGTCGACAGGGCGCCGGTGCTTCCCGGTGCGCCGAACGCGAGCGGCCACACCAGCGGCCACGACAGGCCCGGCTCGGACATGGGCAGGGTCGCCGACACGCTGCGTTCGGCGAGTTCGTACCGGCGGGGGTCGGTCGCCTGGAACTCCATCGCGGCGCCCGTGATGGTGCCGAGGCGGTATCCGGGCCCGGCGGGGACCGTGCGGCGGGTGGCGCGCGCGTACGCGAGCAGGGGTCCGCGGTCGTCGAGCCACGCCACCCACGGCCGTTCGTCCTCGACCGGCACCGTGCCGGAGTTCAGGGCGGCGACTACCGCGCCGATCGTCGCGCGGGGGGCCCGCACGATCAGGCCGTCGAGGGTGATCGTGCGAGCCTGCGCGAGCAGCCGGCCCGGGAACGCGCCGTGCGCGTCGGACCGCGCCACGGTGCCGGAGTCGAGGGCGGGGAGGTCTTCCCAACCGGCGACCGAGCGCCATCGGTAGGGGGTGCCGGGGCCGAGCAGCAGGTCGCCGTACTGGACCTGTCCCGGGCGGGTCACCTTGTCACCAGCGGCCACGACTCACCCCCTTGCCTTCGCGAGCCACGCGAGGGCTTTCGCGTTGTCGTCCGGCGATCCGTTCTCGGCCGCGTGCCAGTGCTCGACGTGCACCAGGGCGCCGCCGGACGCCGCGGCGGCGAACGGGGAGCCGGACACACCGGCGCCCGCGAACGCGGGCGTGAGGGACGGGACAGCCGGCGGGGCGACCAGGTTCCGCATGGTGCGCTCGACCGCGCCGGCGCCGCCCTCAATGCCCTTGACCAGACCGGCGGGAATCCACCGGCCCACGTCGCGCGCTATGACCTTGGACGGCGAGGCGATGCCCAGAGCATCAGCGATCGGCCCCGGAACAATGCTCTTTGCCCAGCTGGTGAGGGTGTCTTTCAACCACGAGCCCATGTCCTTGATGCCGTTCCACAGGCCGCGGACGACGTCTTTCCCCTTGTCGTACAGCAGGGTTTTCAGGCTGCCGACCGCAGCAGAGAGGCGGCCCGGTAGGCCGCGCACCCAGTCGACTGCCTCGCCCGCTTTGCTGACGATGGAGTCTTTGAACCTCCCGAGCCCTTCCACGGCACGACTGCGCAGTTGACCGGCGAGGGGAGCGAGGGCCGCGGACGCCCGACCGGGGAGACCAGCCACCCAGCTGACCGCCGCGCTGATGCCCTCGCCGACTCCTGTGGCGAGCTTGCCGACGGCCTCGCCGACCAGCCGGGCAGCGTTGCTCACGGCTTCCTTTGCCAGATCCCATGCGCCGCTGAAATCGCCGCTCAGCAGCGCGACGATCGACATCAGCGCTGGCACGACAACGTCAGTGATGACGGCGGCCAGCCCCTCAGCGAATAGCGCGGCCAGCTGGGCCACGGCCCCGATGATGGGCGTCAGGAGAGGCAGCAGCGCCGTCAACAGATCGGCGATGAGCGGCGTCAACGCCTGGATCAGCGGGCCGACCGCGGCGAGGATGTCGGCGAACGCCTGCCCCATGGTCACCAGCGAGGGCGCAATCGCGATCAGCAGGTCAGACAGGACCGGAAACACCGCTGTGGCGAGCATCGACAGCAGGTCGGCGAGAGGCTTCACGATGCTGGGCAGCACCGCGAACACCGGCTGTAGCCCCTTGCCGAGCGCGCCGGCCACGTCCTCGATGATCGGGGCGAGCTGGTCGGCTACCTGCGCGATGGCATCGAACAGCGGCGCCAGCGGCGGGAGTAGCTGAGCCACAAGGCGGCCGATCACGGGCAGGATCGGCGACACGGCGTCGATGATCGAACCGAACGCGTCCGCGGCCGAGTCGAGCACCGGGCCGAGCTCATCCATGATCGGAGTCAGGGCGTCCCCGATCGCGGTTGCCAGCCGCGCCAGCGGCGGTCCGAGCGAGGCGAGGGCAGGGCCGAGCGCGTCGAGCAGCTGCGCCACCACGGGTGCAATCGCGTTGGCCAGCGCGGCGAGCACGGGCCCGCCAGCTTGCGCGAGGGCGCCGACCAGCTCGCCGAGCGCGGGCAGGATGTCGCCGACCGCGCCGAGCAGGCCGCCCAGCCCTTCCGCAGCGCCCCCGGCGCCCGCCGAAACGCCCTCGAAGAATCCGCCGATGCCTTGGCCGACCGCGCCGAGCCCTGCCGACAACGCGTCGATGACGGGGCCCGCGGCCTCGACCGCGGACACCAGGCCCGGCATGGCACCCGTGGCGAGTGCGCCGATACCGTCGACCAGCGGCTCGACCAGCGGGGCGACACCCTCGAACAACTGTCCGATCTGCGGGGCGAGGTCATCGAAGATGCCGCGTAGCTGGTCGGCCGCCGCAACGAACGGCTTGACCAGCGGCTCGGCAAGCTGCTGCATCTCGCCCTTGACGTGCTCGCCGAGCGACGTAAACGCGCCCTTGACCTGCTCGTTTTCGGCAAGCACCTTCGCGCCGAGACCGATCACGGCCAGAGGAACCGCAGCGAGCGCGCCCGCCGCGACCAGCGACGCGCCCGACAGGGCGAGAGTCGAAGTCTTCGCCGCGCCGAGCAACGGGCCGATACCCGCGAGCCCCCGCTCGGCTTCCGCCGCACCCCTGCCGACGCCCTCGCCAAGGGCAATCCCCATGAGGGCGCCCTCAGAGGCGAACCGACCGCGTAGGTCCCTGAGCCGGCCGTCGGCATCCCGCTGGAGACCGGCGAGGGCGGCCTCGGTGCGGTCGACTCCGCGCTGTGCCCCGGAGTCGTCGAGGTCGATATAGCCGGTCAGCTCGCCGATAGTGAGAGACAAGGCGCACCCCCTATCGGCGCGCGCCGCGCGCTATTCAGTTGTGGTTGTTGACCACTGCCCGGTGAGTCGGGCGATCTCGTCGGGGTCCGTCACCATGCGGGGCGTGCTCCGCCACGCGTGCGCGAACCGGGATTCGGAGGGCAGGCCGGACAGGCGGACCAGGAACGCGCGCGTGGACAGGCGCGCGATGTCCTCGGCCGACAGGCCGTACGCCTGGGCGAGGTCGGACTCGACCGCAGCCCAATTGGCTACGACCGCTTGCCAGAACTCCGCGGCTTGCCCTTCGGGCGAGGCTTGCCCTGGGCCCGCCGCGGCACCGCTTTTCCCTTGGCGGCCTCGCGCTCGTCGTACAGCCGCGCCGCGCGCTCCATGGACACGGCGCCCGGCTCGGCGACATTGGCGGTCGACCACAGCAGGACGATCCCGAGTTGCCGGTCGGACATGCCGGCCTCGGCCCAGTGGCCGACGGCGTCCGGCCCAAACAGCGAGCCAAGCAGGCGCCGGATGTCGTCGGGCCGGGCGGAGTGCTGCACGCGATGCAGCTGGAGAGTGAACAGGGCGGGCAGGGACGGCGGGAGGACGTACGTCCGGCCGTACAGCTTGAGCGGTACGCCCTGGCGTTCCGGCTCGGCCTGCTCGGCGAAAAACGCGTCGAAGTCGGCGACCTCGACCTCGCCGTCGGCCTGCTCGATCAGGGGGTCGGTCACGGGCCCGTCACCACCGCGGCGGTAGTCGGGGCGCCGCACCGGGTGAACGTCGCACCCCATGAGGTCTTGGCGTTCGTCTCGCCGCCGGTCTCGCCGGGCGTGACCGTGCATTCCCACACGGTCCATTCGTTCTGCGAGGTGTGCCGGTACCGCATGGCCCCGCGCGACTCCTCGCCGAACTTGTACGCCCACGTCTTGTCGATGTAGTCCTGTCCGGGGTCGCGGGTACCGGACGTAGCCGCGTACAGGCCGCTGACCTCGATCGTCGCGCCCCGCTGCATGATGTCCTGCTCGTAATACCCGTCGGAATCGAACGTGGTCGTGTCGGCGGTCTCTTCGTTCTCGCCCGGGTTGTGGGTCCAGCTGGTGAGGTTGCCGAGGCGGACGAACGTTCCTGCCGTTGCAGTCTCGACCTCGAATTCCCAGCCGCGGGCGTCGATGGGGCGTCCCACGTGGGGGCCTCCTATTCGGTGCGGTGGTCGGTGGGGGCCGACACGTCAAGGTCGAAGTTGACGACGTGTTCGTGTCGGCCGTTGGAATCGGGGCCCATCGGGGCCGGGGTGCCGCGCGCGGCGGCGAGGATGAGCCACGTCCCGTCGTCGAGGGCGACGCCGGCGAGGCCGTGCAACGCGCTGTAGATCGCCCACGCGCGGCGGCGCGAGACGCGCGGGTCGGGCCCGCCGCGTACGCGCACCTGTAGGCGCGGGGTGTCGTAGGCGTTGCGGGCATCGGGCGCCTCGCCGTCGTACAGCCACAGAGCGACCGCGGCATCGGGGGCGGGCGGCATGACCTCGACGAACAGGTCACCGGTCGTGCCGGTCGGGTCGTAGGTGACCAGGCCGCGCGCGGCGAGCAGGCGGGCGACGCCGTCGAGCGGGTCGAGGTCAGCCACGGAGCGACCTCCGCAGCTGCGCCGCGATGATCTCGGCGACCGTGCCCGCTTCCTGCGTGAGGGGGCGTTCGAGGTACTTCGCCGAGCGACCGGCGTCGTGCCGATAGCTCAGTTCCTCGTGTTGCCTGACCGCGTACGGCGTGTCGTAGGACACGGCAGCCGTGAGGCTGGACTCGTCGACCGTGGCCACGCCCGACCGTTCGAGGGTGGCCTCTTCGATCGGAACGACCTTGCGCGACTCGGCGAGGACGTGCTCGGCGGCGATCCGTAGACCTCGCACGGCGCCGGCGCGGGTGCCGCGCATGGCGGCAGCGCCGTTCCATCTCAGGCGGGCCCGTTGGGTCACTCGGCCCTCACCTCCGTGGACTGCGGCACCGGTAGGCCCGGCGCGGTGTGGTGGGCGACGCTGATCGCCTTGGTGATCCGGCCGTCGGGGAGGGTGATCCGCGACTCGGCCGAGCAGTTGAGGCCGGGCTCGGCGATGATCTGCGCGGTGCTGGTGACCTCGCGGCCCTCGCGGTCGCGCACCGTCTTGATCTCTTCGGCGACCAGGGCGGGCACGTCCTTGACGGGGTCGCCGTAGGTCGGTCCGTATGCGCTGTCGCCGAGGTACGGCTCGACCGTGATCCGGTGCCGCAGTAGCCACCGAGGGACGTTCACCAGATCACCCCCGGGAGCAGGCCGGCCCGGTTCAGGGCGCGGTGCGCGCGGGGGGCGAGGTCTACGTCGCCGGCGGCGGCGGGGGCCTCCTTGCGCCCGGACAGGGACACGGGGCCGATAGAGACGCTGTCCCATCGGCCGGCGGCGCCGGTGCCGTCGTCGCCCGTGGCGAGCTGGTACTCGACCTGTGCGCACGTCGCGTCGGCGAGGGCGGTCACGACGGCCGGATCGGTCGGCATGCCCGCGCTGTTCGTCGCGTATACGGCGGTGAGTAGGGCGTCGTCGATGTCCTCGGACGCCCGGGCGAGCAGCCGTTCGGCGTCCGGCGGGGCGGGCTGGCCGGTCCACGCTGTCAGCTGCTCGGGGGTGGCGTAGACATGGCCGGCCACCGGATCACCCCTCCTTCGCGGTCTTGCTGGAACGCGAACGCCCCGCCGGCTTGGGGGCCTGTGGGGCGTCGGTGGCGGCCTCCTGCTCGTCCGACTCGGTGTCGGACTCCTCGGGGTCACGGGGGTGGTAGCGGCGCAGCAACACGGCGGCGCCCTCCTTCCTGATCAGGTGGTGGCGAGGGTGCCGACGGCAACGCCGCGGTCGTCGAGCCGCTTCACGGCGTAGTGAAGGGTCGTGGTCACGACGGTGGAGCGGGCGAGGATGTCGCGGTCGGACTCGACCAGCGGGCGCCGCTTGTAGAGCAGGCCGAGCGAACCCGTCTTGAGGAGCAGGAACTTTCCGGCGGCGACACGGTTCGTCACGAACACGGACACGCCGCCGATACGGCCGATGCTGCCGGTCACGGCGGCGGACTCGCCGCTACCGAGCTTGGACGCGTCGACGAACTGCGGGTCGGCCATGGCCTCGCCGAGCTGCACGCTGTTGATGTAGAGGCCGGCGAAGTCGTCCGGCTCCCACTCGTCGCCGAACTGGCCGATGGCGGGCACCATGGCGTCAAGCCATGTGAACTTGGTCTTCCCCGCCGCGGTGGTGAAGCGGAACGGGTTGCCCCCGCCCTGCGCGGTCTCGTCGGCCTGCGCCTGCTTGATCAGGTCGGCGTCGACCTTGCGGGCGGCCAGTACGCCGAACTGTCGGCGGGCCTCGGCCTCGGGGTCGCCGAGGGAGACAAGGCGCGCCTTGTCGGTGATCTCGACGGCCTTACCGACTTCCTTGATCGTCGCCGTGGCGTCGTCGGTGGACATCGCGGCCGGCGTCATGGGCGTTGCCTCGGTGAGCTCGTCGAGCTCGCCGAGGGCGCCCCACTTCGGGAAGTGGATCGTGTCGCCGGGCGCGCCTTCGAGGGTGTTGTCGTCGAGGACGGCCGAGGAACCGGCGACGCGCACCTTTCCGATGAACTGGCCTTGCGCCATGTCGCCCCATACCTCGGGGACGATCATCGCGGCGGCGGTGGTCTGCGGCATTGCTGCTGCTCACTTTCTCCGGCGCGGTCGCCGGGCGTTGGGGCCCGGCGCGGTGCCGGGAGGTGTCAGGAACCGGCGAGGCGCCGGTACGTGTCGGGGTCGGACTGGTGCAGTGCGACGCGCTCGGCGTAGGACATGGCGGCGAACTGGGCAGGGGTGACCTCGCCCGCTCCGGTGCCGCCGAAGTCGGCGCCCCCGCGGGCCGGCCCGGGCGCGGCTGCGGCGAGCCATGGCTGTGCGGTCACGGCGTTGGTGATCGCCTGCGTGATCGCGGCGGTGTCGGCGGGGTCGACGTTCGCGATGGTCGCGGCGAACGACTGGGAGTCGAGCAGGCGGGCCAGGTCGGCGCCGGCGCCCGGTGCGGCCTGGATGATCGCGGCCTGTACGGCGGCGCGGCGGGCGGCGGCCTGACTGTCGGTGATGGCGCGCTGTGCCCACTGAGGGAGTCGGCTTACGTCGCCGTCGGGGGCGTCGGCCGGCGCCGGCGGGGCGGTCGGGGTGGCCGGCGCGGGGGCGACGGGCTGCGTTCCCTGCTCGGCGGTCTGCGCTCGGGTGCGGTAGCTCGCGGCCTCGGCGCGGGTGTCCGTGATGAGCTTCTGAGCCCACGCGGGCAGGCTCGCGACATCCTGCGGTTCGCCCCCCTGGGGCGTGGCCGGCGGGGTGGTCGGCGCGGTGGTGGTCGGCGGCGTAGCCGGCGCGGGCGGGGTGCTCGCGGGGGCCGGCGGGGTCGTCGGGTTCGACGCCGGCGTGGTCGGCGTGGCTGGCGCGGCGGGAGTGGTCGAGGCGGTCGGGATGGGCGGGGTCGGGGTGGACATAGGGCCCTCCTGGAGCCGTAGTCAGGGCGGCGCGCGCCTGGCGCTCCGCGTGTCGGGGCATGCGAAAGGGGGCCCGCGCCTGGCGGGCCCCCTCGGGGTGGTGCTGTCGGTGGTGCTAACTGGTCGTCTTCGGGATTGGGGAAGAGGCAGTGTTCCAAGCATGCAGTATTCGAGGTGAGGCGCTGCGATAGGCCCTGTACTCCCGTTCGGCACCCGGGAGCAAGTGGCTGGCGCGAAGCCCCGTCCAAGCACGGAGTTGCTAGGCCAAGACGTCGATGCGCCCTACACATGCGTTCAGGATGGCGTGGAGGTCATCACGCGCCGGGTCGGTAGCATCGGATTCGGCAGCTTCGATCCCGACCAGCACCTTCCTCTCCAGATCGGCTATCGCGTCATCGGCGAGGAAGGGCAGCCCGAACAGGCGGTAGCCGCTGTCTACGGTGGTGCAGAGGTCAAGCTTGAGGACATCCCAGCTCCGGCGGGCCGCCATCCGCTTGTCGGCGTGCTTGTCGCCCCTCCCCTGGCCGGTGCGCGGCCTCGGCCGCCAGTTGCTCAGCTTCCTCGCCGCTGGGTCGTAACCTTTTGCATCGTCGAGATCGTCCATGTCCCGAAGCAGATTCTGTACGTCGATGTGGGTCTGCGTGCACAGCTTCCGCGCTCGCGCGAAAGTCTTGTGCGTGACCACGGCCATGGCGACCATGAGGGTCAAGGCGGTAGAGATCAGCGGTGCAGGGTAGGCGACGACAAACCGTGCGCTCAGAAACATGGCGACAGCGCCGATACCGGCTGCGTTCGCGAGGGTTCGGAAAATGGCGGCCTGCTGGATGCGGTTGGGGAGCCGTCGGAGGTCGGATCCCTTTGGTACGGCCCACCGTACGGCCAACGGGAGCACGAAGTAGATAAGGCCCAGCGATGTGGCGGCAGTGCGGTAATCGCCCGGCTGGGCCACTCCCCAGACGGCCTTGGCCACAGTGGAAACAGGTTTCCCCATGACGGAGAGCAGGACGAGCCCTAACAGGGCTACCTTCTCGTTCTCCTCACGAAGCGGATTCTCATCTACGAACCGCTTCAAGGCTGGCATCCCGCAGACTGTGAGGACCCAGCCGCCAAGGAAGAGCACCAAGCCGAGACGCTGATGGGAGGTCCCGTAAAGGCTGTTGCCATAAAGGGTGGCCGAGAATCCGAGGGGAACCCAAGCGAGCTTCCAGTGGGCACGCATCCGGTCGATGCTCCGCCGCCAAAGTGTCATAGACCCAACTGTGCGGGCGCACACTGGTCACTGGGCACGATTTGAGGCAGATCAGAGGATTCGGTGCCACAGCATGACCAGGGATTAAATGTCCTGGTTTTGGGACGGCAGGGGGTTCGTCTCCGCATAGCCGCGAATCCACGCGGTACGCAGCGTCGACGACCGCGGGTACGGGCAAACGGTCGGCTTCTCCTTCTGCCTGCCTGCCTCGCGGCCGGCCTCGACTGCCCGTGCGATGTCCTCGCGTGTGCCCACGCTGCGCCCCCTACCTCTTGCCCTGGTGGTCAGACTCGTTCTTGCGCGCGCCCTCCGCCCATCGCTGCGACTTGCCGGTCACCTGCTCGATGAACTCGGCCTGAGTGAGTCGACCCTGTTCGGCCCACCACTCTTTCAGCTCATCGCTGGCACGCGCGTACGCAATGCGCGCGGGCCCGCTGAACAGCGTTGCCGGGTTGATGCCGGCGGCCTTGGCCTTCTTGTTGAGTAGGTAGCCGTTGCAGTCCTCTTCGGCGGCGAGGTACTGGCGATACACGTACTCGTCATACAGCGCGCGGGCTTCGCGGCGAGTGATCGTGTGCCGTTCGTCGGGTTCGTCGCCGTCCTCGTCCGTGTGGGCGGCGAGGGCGGCGGCCTCGGCGGCGAACGACTCGTCGTCGGCGAGGCGCCCCCACTCTTCCGGGTCCGGCGCCGGCGCCATGGCCTCGGCGAGGGCGTCGCGGTCGGCGAGCATGTCGGCGACGGCGTCGCCGGTGTCGGCTGGCTGGGGGAGGTCGACGGCGTCGCGGTGGTCCATCTCCGCGGCGATCCTGAACAGTTCCTCGCTGGTGGCGTACTGCATGCACCATGCGAGCTCGTCGTCGCCCACGTCGGACAGATCGGCGAGCAGTTGCCCGCCGGGGAACAGGCGGGCGAGCAGGTCGCGCCGGCCGGCCTCGGTGGCGATCAGGGCGAGCGTGTCCGGATCGGCTCCGCGGGCGCGCGCGGCGAGGTCGTGGTCGGACACGCCGACCAGATCCCAGGACACGCCCGGTAGGCGGGTGGAGAGGTCGCGCCGGTCCATCTCCGCTATGACACGTAGTGTGTCGCCGTCGTCGAGGTGGATGAACGCGCGGGCGAGCTCGGTGTCGCTGAACGGTGTCAGGTCCTCGGCGAGGGTGCCGCCGGGCCGTACGCGGGCGAGCAGGTCGTCGAGGTCGCGGCGGTCGACCTCGGCCTCGATCCTCGCGCGGGCGCGATCGTCGAGCAGGCGGGAACCCTCGGCGGCGGCGAGCTGGTCGTCGCTCATCTCGCGTACCGACTGCCCGTCGCCTGACAACATGCGCGCGGCCTCGACCTGCTCGGGCGTCGCCTCGGTGCGCTGCTCGGGGAGGTTCGAGGCGCCCGGCTGCTCGCGGTGCCTCAACCGTCGTAGGTCGGGGTGTGCGGCGAGGTGCGTCCGCATGGCGCCTTGCCACTGGCGCACCTTCAAGCGGGCGGCGCGCTGCGCTTCGGGGGTGACGGCGGCGGCCTCGCGGCGCTTGTACTTCCTGATGTGCCGCTCTATGGCACGCTGTCGCTGGCCGGCTTCGTAGCCGGCGGGGTCGCTGGTGGCCTGCTCGGGCACTGTCAGACCTGGGGTGTAGGCGCTGACGGAGTGCCGACAATTGGGGTGCTGCAACCCTGCGAGGCGGGCCTCGTTGAGGGTGCCGGCGACCCGTACGGGAATCATGAGGCCGTCGTCGAGGGCGTGCTCGACCTCGACCGTGCGTTCGCCCGTCGGGCCATCGATGGCCAGTACGCGCCCCTCCCACGGACGGCAGAGCGGGCACTCGCGCGGGGCGTCGCTGACGATGACCAGGTCGATACCGGCGTCGGACAGGGTCCGCATGTGTGCTTCGGTCGCGGCGCGGGCGACGGATGTCCGTACGGCCATCTCCGCGTAAGAGGTGAGCTGCCATCGGCGGCCGGCGCGGTCGACGAACGATCGGATTCCCTCGTCAGCGAACCGGCGCATGGCGTCTTGGGTCGCCTGCCTGCGGGTTCCGGTTCCGATCAGGGGCGTTGCGGTGACCTGGGCGACGATCGCCCGGAACCGGTCGACGACGGCCCGCAGAATCGAGCGGTGCGTCGAGGTGACTACATCGACGGTTTCCTGTGCGAGGCGGTCGACCGCCTGCGCGTTCGGGGCGACGTCGTCGACCAGCCGGCGCGCGTCATCGGACAGGGCGCCCAACTCGGCGACCGCGGCGCGGTGTCCGGCGTTGTACGCCTCGGCGACGACGTCGAACACCTCCAGCTCGACGGCCTTCCCCAACTCGTCAACGACGGTCTGTGAGGCACGGCGCAGCTGCTGAACAGCGGCAAGCTTGAGCTCGACCCACCCCGGCGCGTCGAGGCCGGCGGCGAGCTGTCGGGCGATGATGCCCAAAAGCCGCTCCTCGGCTTCCGCGTAGAGGTCACGTGCGCTGGCCGAGAGGTCCTCGACCATTCCGGGGTGTACGGGCATGACCACCCCCCAGCACATGCGCGGGACGCATTGTCAGTGGTGCCCGATACGGTCGTGCGCATGACCTCTGCGCAGATCCAGCCCGGCGACGAACTTACCCGCGCGCAACTGAAAGCGAAGTTCGGCGGCGGCCCCCAGGGCGGCATCATCCCGTCCACCACGACCGACAACGTCCTGATCTTCTCGGATCACGACAGCGGTAAGGACTACGGCTATCAGGACGGTTGGCTTGCCGAGGAAGACGAGAAGGGCCCGATCTTTGAGTACACCGGTCAGGGCGTCGAGGGCGACCAGACCCTGAAGGGCAACAACGGGTCCGTACTGAACCACGCCGACGATGGGCGCACGCTGCGCGTGTTCATGTGCGTCGGCTACGTCAAGGGCAAGAGCGGGCCCAAGCTGCATCGCTACGTCGGCGAGTTCAAGGTCGACGAGGACGAGCCGTTCGTGAGGCGACGAGCCCTCGACCAGAACCACGACATGCGATGGGTCTACGTCTTCCGGCTGCGCCCGGTGGCCGAGTTTGAGCAACTGCCCGAGGACTTCGTTCCCGCGGCAGGCGACGACGTCACCGAGACCCTGCCAGCCGTTCCGGTCAGCAGTGACCCATACTTCGAGCTTCAGCCGGCAGAGTCGACCAGCGGACAGGCCACCAAGCCGGAGAAGAACAGTAAGAAGCAGGTCACCCGTAAGGCGAGCGATGCCGTCGAAGTAACGCGACGGGAGGCGGAGTTGAGTGACCGCTTCCTCGCCTTCCTCAAGGGTGAGGGGCACTCGGTCGACCGCTTCAAGATCCGCATTAAGGGCCTGACGTCAACGTTCTGGACGGACCTTTACGACGCGACCGACAACGTGCTGTACGAGCTCAAGGGCAGCAGCAGCCGCAACGCCGTCCGTATGGCCATTGGGCAGTTGCTCGACTACCACCGGCACATCCCCCCGAACGACGCGCAGCTTGTTGTACTGCTTCCCGAGCGCCCGGTTGATGACTTGGCCGAGCTTGTCGAGTCCGCCGGTATGAAACTCGTGTACGAGGACGGCGACAAGTTCGTTGGTTGGCCCATCGCCTGAACCGAGACTCGTTGTCGGGGCTGTGTGGCGGCGAGGTCTTCGACTAGGCCCAGATGGACCGCCACTACCCCCTAACTTATCTGTGACTTGTGTCACTTGATGCCTGTTGAGCCTCAAGGTGGGATGTGCTGTGGCCTGTGGTTTCAAGGTGATGGGTTGACGCAACCGTAACGGGGTTGACGCCCCATGTGTCAATGTGGTATTTGCGACCAGGTTGGCGCTACGCCTACGGTCCTTCTCGTGACAACAGACCTGCTCCAGAACCCTGGTGTGTCCCTGCTCTGCGCAGTTCTCGCGTGCCTCATCCTCGTGGCGTTGGCGTGCTCTGATCCAGTTGTGCGGGACCGCGCTGAGCGGCTGCTCCGTATCATCTTCCGTGCGTAGGGCCACTCACATGGGGAACGCTCCGACGGGGTCGGGCGCGGCTGCACCGGTCTCGGCGAGGATCGCCCGCACTTCGGCTTGTACGGCGGTGTCGTCCCACGTCGGATTGAAGATCTTCACTTTCGTTGCCGTGCTGACGGCGCCGGCGCGGTTGAGCAGGTCGAGAGTCGTCGCCGTCTGCTCGGCGGACTCGGCGACGCCGTCGCCGAACTCCACGCGGGGGTGGGCGGGCGTGACCTTGCTGCCGAACAGCGCTGCGTCGAGTTGCAACATGACGTGGCACATGTCGGCGATTCCGTGGCGCCAATAGCCGGCCTTCTTCCGGCGGGTCACCATCGACCGGGCGTCGCGGCTGTCGACCTCGGTCGCGGTGACGGGCTGTCCCTCGCCGTCGAGGCCGAACGACTGGGGCGAGTAGCCGGCGGCTTGGGCGGCCTGTCGCATGATGCTTTCGGCCGTCCGGGCGTGCTCCTCGACCCTGATATCGAACTGGTTCAACGTGATGCCGGCGCCCTCGTTGGGCGGCATTCTGAGGCTGTGCCAGACTTCGCGGTCGTCGTCGAACGACGCTCCGCGGCCGGCGCCCTCGTTGCGTAGGTATCCGTCGGGGACGATCAGCCGCGCGCGGGCGAGGCGAATGTCGCGGAGCCAACTCGTCCACGTCTCGTCGAGCGCGTCGAACAGGTCGTAGATCGGCGCCGCGTAGTCCGAGCGTCCGATCGGGCTCCCTCGGTGCAGCCGGTTGGGCAGCATGTTGGGTATGTACGTGGCGGTCAGTTCTCGGATGCCGGTCGCGATGCTGTCGCCCTCGGTGTCGAGGGAGTCGACCAGCTCGGCCGTATCGGGGTGCTCGGTGAGCGGCACGCGGCGCCCGACGTTGTCGCGCGTCCCCATATACAGGGCGTGCACGATGCGGCCGGACTCGTGTCGCTCGAAGTGGCGCCATACGGTCGACTCGGCCGAGCCGTCCAACTCTCGCCAGAACGACACGGCGCGCAGCATGTTGAACCGGTACTCGGGTACGGCACCGTCGGGCTGCATGACGGTGAGCAGGGGGCGCGGCGCTAGGTCGCGGTCCCACGTCACACGGAGGAACACGCCGGACAGGGCGGCGGCCTGCTCGGCGGCGCCGAGGAACACCTGTTGGGCGCGGCCCTCGTCGAGCAGCTGGTCGAGGCGGTCCTGTGTGGTCTTGTCCTCGATGGTGATCGTCGGCATGTCGGCGAACAGCAGGTCGGCGCTGGTCGCCGCGATGTCGCCGGCGAGGGGGACGTGTAGGCGGTTGTCGCGCCGGTCGGCGCGGTGCTCGAACGATCGTCGGCCCCATAGGCGGCGCCGCTCAGAGGGGCGCCCGTGGTGGGAGTAGGCGCGGCCGAGGCGTTTCCGGTCGCCGCTGTACCACGCGTCGTCGACGCGCATCGCGGCGTAGTACGGGGCCCACGCCGGCGGCGGCCACGCTGCGCCCGATTCGGGCAGAGCCATTCTGATCACCTCCATTGCTGGGCTGGTGGTGAGTGGGCGCCATAAGGCACTCTCTTGCGATGGATCAAGGGTTAGCGGCAGTTCTCGGGGCGTCAGTAGCGGTTGTTGGGACCTTGGGAACCGCATGCTTGACGTACGTAGCTGCACGGCGACAGACGAGCGATCAGGGGCGCTTTGAGCACGCGCATCGGCTAAGGGAAGAACGGCGTTCGGCTTACTTGGCGTTTCTTGAAGCGCTTGAGCCCGTGGATGACGCTGTTCACTTAGTAGATTCGGAATACGTGAACAATCTGCTGGCTACTGAATCGCCTGACTGGTCAGCTGTGGAAGCAGTCGCGGAGAGGGTCTACGACGCTTCGCGCACTCTCTACCAGCTGAATTCTCGGATTCAATTGGTCGGGCCGGAAGGAATCGTGCAATGCTCGGATGAGATGTGGGTTGCAGTGCGACAATTTCACGATGAGCTGGTCAAAATCTGGGATTCAAGGACGGTTCCCATCCACCAGGATTTTGAGACCGGACTCTGGGCGCGGATAGGCGAGTTTGAACGGGCCAAGCGTGAACTTGCGACACATCTGAGGAGCGTGTTGGAACGGCCAGAAGTCTAGGGGCCTTCATCAATTGGTGAGTAGATGGCGCCACTCGTGCGCCGTGCTATGGATTACGTAGCGCAATGCGTCGCATGAGTGGTCGTTCTGTTTGACGGGCTTGTCTTCGCCCTTGTCGGCGGCGGACTCGTCCCACACGTAACCGGGCAGTTCGTCGAGCAGTCCCTCGCACGATCGATGGACGCGGAGCAGGCTGGCGCCGAGCAGGCTCGCCACGGACCGGATACCGCCCACCACTTCGTTTGAAGCGCGGGCCACGCCCGGATAGGAGTCGGCCCACAGCTGCGTAATGAAGCTCGCCGCGCTGGGGTCGATGAACGTCCACTCGGGGGCGACGCCCTGCTCGGCAACCCACTTGCGCAGTGCTGCGCTGTACTGGGCGTCGGTCATCTGCCGGTGCGCGGTGCGGGAGTCGTGGCGCCACTCGGCGCATGCGTACAGCCGGCCGTCGACGCCCTCGCCGAGCAGGATCGCCGAGGTCGCGTTCACGGTGCCGTAGTCGATGCCGATCCAGTACCGGCGCATGTCGGGTAGTTCGTCGACGACGTGCTCGGACTCGTCGAACATGTCGTAGATCGCGCCCTCGGCCTGTACCCACAGGCCGAGTACGTTCCGCTTGTAGAACAGGCCGGTATGCGTCGACTTGATCCGCGCTATGTACTCGGGGTCAAGGCCTGGGTTGTCGTCCAACTGGAAGTGCCACGACCTGAGTCGGGCCTCGCGCGGCCTGAGCAGGTAGTCGCGGCGTAGCCAGTGGTTCGGGTTATCGGGGTTGGTCGTGCCGAAGATCGCCGATCCGGCCACGCTGCAACGCGCGGTGAGCTGGTCAAAGAACGACTTGGGGAGGGTCGTCGCCTCGTCGACGTACGCGCCGGCGCACGTCAAGCCTCGTACCTTCGGCTCGGCCTGGGCGTCGTTGGCGCCGAGGGCGTGCACGGTCCGGCCGAGGACGGTCGCCGTCGGCGCCCCGCTGGTGTAGTGGATATCTTGCGCGACCTCGCCGAACACGTCCGGGTTCATGAGGGGTCCGAACACGTTCCGGGCGAGGCTGTCGCGGGTGCGCCCGACCATGACCAGCTCGCCTCCGGGCGGCGGGTCGGCGACGTACCCCAACCACCGTATGAGGCTGGCGATCGTCTTCCCGCTTCTTACCGACCCTTCCCACAGGTTCAGGAACGAGGCGGCCTCGACGATGCTGTCTATCTGCTTGGGGGATAGGGCGAGGTCAGTCGGCATCGTCGCCGCCCCGCTCGCCGTGGCGCTCGGCGTAGTTCCGGGCGAGACCGTCCATAAGGCGGCCGATCACGGAACGGGACCGCTCGCCGGCCTCGTCGCGCGGCGGGGCCAGTTTGAGGGAGCGGTCGAGGGCAGCGCCGGCGGTCGCCATCATCGTGCGGCGGTCCGCGGGGATCGGCTCGTCTTGCCACTTCTGGGCGTAGGTGTGATCCTTCCCGCCCCACTCGAAATACAGCGTGCGCTCGGTCATCTTCGCGAGTTCGCGCTCGGCGATGTCGTGAAGAGTGATCGCGAGGTCGGCGCGGCGCGCGGCAAGGTCGGCGCGGCGTACGCGGGTGGCTGTCTCGACCTCGGCGGCGCGGTCGAATTTGAGCGGCGGGTCGAACGATCCGGCGATCTTGGACACGGTCGAGGGCGACCTGTTGATCTCCCTCGCGATGTCGTTCCGGGACTTGCCCGCGGCGTGCAACTCGCGCACGCGCTTGCGGTCGTTGTCGTCGATGGGGCGGGCCATGACTCACCCCCTCGCCGGCGGACGTGCGAACGCCCCGCCGCTGGACGGGTAGCGGCGGGGCGTTCGGTAGGGCGTCCGTTTCCGGGCACGCCGAGGTCGAGCCCAACTGTAGATCACAGATTGATAACGACGCAACCGGCGTTGTACGACGCCCACGCCACACGCGCATGACGGGCCGCGCGTCCGGTGCACGGCGCGCCCCGCCGTGTCATACAGCGGGGCGCGCAGCTGTCATACGTCCTGGTCAGGCTGTCGGACGGGGCGGTACGGCCTGAAGGTCACACTCTCGATCAGGGGGACGGTCCCGGTCGGGTAGATCCCGCGGGACCATGCGGCGTAATACGCCTCCGAAAGGAGAAGCAACGCCTGTCGGACGGCGGCACTCGCGTCGCAACCGGTCTGCATGATCACGCGTAGGTCGTCGTACATGCCTTCGTCGAGGATGCGGACGGACAGGGAGCGGCCGATGGGCGGAGGGAGGTTCGGGCCGTCGGTGGGCTGCTGGGTAGGCTTGGGCTTGGCCATGTCGGGGTTGCTCCGATCGTGGTTAGTCGGGCCCGTCCGGCGGTGGAGTCGCCGCGGCGGGCCCGCGCTGCTGTCTGGGCTACTGGTCGCCGTCGGGAGTCGGCTGCTCGCCCTGCTCGGCGTCGAGGGCGCGCAACACCTGATAGACGCGCGACTGGGTGAGGCCGAGCGCGGCGGCGATCGGTCCCGGCCTCATGCCGCGGTCGCGGGCGGCCTTGATGGCGCGCGGGGTGGCGGCGACGGCGGCCTCGCCTGCGAGGCGCAGGGCGCGAATGTCGAACAGGTCGAGCTCGGCGGCGAGGCCGTCGAGCAGGCGGTCGAGGTCGCCGCGTGGGTCGGGGCGGGTGGCGTCGCGGTACGCGTTGGCCAAATTGCGCAGGTTGGCGCGAGTGAACGGGTCGCCCCGACCGTCGTCGGCCGTGGCTCGGTCGCGGTGCTGCTGGATCACCTCGGCGAGCAGCTGCTCGGCGAGGTTGCGGGCATCGTCGGTGGGCTCGAGGCGGCGGCCCTTGACACGCCGACTGATCTCGGCGGCCGAGTAGGTGCGGCCGGTCTGGTGGTCGTCGGCCGCGGGGCGCTGCTCGGCGTCGTCGGGCTGGTCGGTGGCGTTCACGTGTGCTGCTCCTGTCGGTGCGGGTTGGGGCCCGCCCCCGGGTCGAGGGCGGGCCGGTCGGGTCAGTTAGAACGGGGGCTCGCCGTCGAGGGCGGCGACGCGGGCGGACGCGTCGAGGGCGCGCGCGTGCCCGGCGTCGAGCTCGCGGGCTCGGCGGGCGCGCTCGGCGGTCGTGAGGCGCGGGCGGGGGCGGCACGAGTCGTGCCACTGCTCGCCGCGCGGGATCACGTACCCGCATCCCTCGCAGCGTGCGGCGAGGCGGGCGTCACGGTGGGCGTTCGGGCCGTGCTCGCAGGGCACGACCTCAACGGCCTTGCTGCCGGTGTAGCGCAGCACGCCCGCGCGGTCTTCGGCCTCGCGGCGGCCGAGTCCGCACATGATCAGCCCTTGCCACTCGCCACGGATCACGACGCGGTGCGTCACCGCCCACATGAGCGCGGGCTCGAGCGCGAGGGGGCGCGGCTGCTCGGGGGCGAACAGGGCGGGGTACTCGCGGGCGAGGTAGGCGTCGACCGACGCGCGGGTCACCTCGGGGGCGACGGTGTCGACGACCTCGACCTCGACCTCGGCGGCCGGCGCGGCGGCGCGGTCGTCGAACAGGGCGCCCTGTTCCGCGGGGAGTTCGAGGGCGAACAGGGCGTCGCCGGCCTGCTGGCCGATCCAGTCGCCCCGCCACGTACCGTCGGTGGCCTCGGCCTCGGTGACCAGCTGGGCGGCGAGCAGTGCCTCGGCGTCCTCGACGGGCGCGGCCTCGATGGGGGCGAGCTGCTGCTCGGCGAGGGCGAACCCGTGCTCGGTGGCGATGCGCTCGGCGCGAATGGCGCTGTCGGCGTATCGGCCGTCGTCGAGGGTACGCGGGTCGCCCGTGATGCGGTGCAGCTCGCCGTACGCGACGGTGACGGCGACCGGCCACGCGCTACGGAGGAAACCGACGACGCCCTCGCGCTTGATGATCAACACGTCGCCCTCGCGGATGTCGTCGCGGCACTGCGTCGCGTTGTACGCCGATTCGGTGTCCTCGAACCGGTGCGTGAGTATCGCGGGGGCGTTGCCGGCGCGCTGAATCCACAGGCGGGCGGCGGCGATCTGCGCGCGGCTGTAGGCGCCGCGAATGCTGAGGATGTGCTCGGCGTGCCGGCTGATCACGTGCAGTACGCGCGTGCTGGTCGGCTCAATGACCAGCGTCCGGCCGCGACCGCGGCGGGCGGCGTCGAGTGTGGCGGCGGTCTCCTCGTCGCCGATCCACTGTGCGGCGAGGTGGTCGGCGAGTGCTCCGGGAATCGTGACGCTCATTGGGGGTTGCTCCCTGTTCGTCTGTCTGGGTGCCGGGTGGAGTCCGGCGGGAACGTCACTGTAGCCACTTCACAAGTCGCTACACAAGCGGGTTCACAAGTCAGTTCACAAATGGGGGGCGCGGGCAACTGCCCTATGCCCCCCGCGGGTTGGCCGGCCGCTGCGCCCGGGGGCCGGCTACTCCTCGCCCCGCCGGCGCGCGTCGAGGGCGACCCACAGGCCGACCAGGTCGGCGCCCCGCCACGCCCGGCGCCGGCGGCTGTCGAGCAGGACGGGCGCCGCGCACTCCGGGCCGGTTGAGCAGGTGACCACAGGTTCGCCGCCCGGCTGGGTGTGGCCGGCGAGCTGCCCGCCGCAGAATGGGCACGGGGCGTCGATGACGGTCGTCCGCCCGTCGCGGCCGAGGGCCCGCTCGACCATGAGGCGCGCGCGGTGCGCGCTCTCGGCGACGTGGTCGAGCAGGCGGGCCGGCATGACCTCGAACAGATCACCATTCGGCTCGCCGAGGGCGCGGCCCTCCAGCCATACGGCGGCCCAGTGCAGACCGAACGCGCGGGAACCGGCCGAGGCGGCACTCGCGGGGCCGGCGTCGCGGTGCGTGGGCGGGTGCCACCGTGCCGGGTCGGCGGCGTCGGCTCGGTCGAGGATGAACCGGCCGTGCGCGTCGCGGTCCGGCCGTATGGAGCGCTGCACCTGCTCGGCGACGGCGTCGGCGAGGTCGAACAGCTCGCGCTCGACCTCGATCGCGGCGTCGAGGGCGTCGAGGTTGAGCGGGGCGGGGTGCTCGCGCAGCAACAAGGGGAGTCGGCCGACGGTCTCGACCGGCTGCTCGTCCTCGGCGCCGTCGGCCTGCTCGGCGAGGTGTCCGTCGATGTACGCGCGGGAGTCGCGGGGCGGCCACTCGGCGGCCGGCCGGCGGCCGATAGCGGCGAGCAGGTCGCCCCACTGCTCACGCACGGCGGCGAGGTCGACGGCGGCGCGGCGGGCGACTGGCGGGGCGGCGGGGGCGAGGGTGGTCGTCATGATGGCTGCTCCTGTCTTCGGTGCGTGCGGTCGGCGCGGGCGGCAGCGCTGCTCATCGGCGCCCCCACAGGCGGCGGTTCTCTCGGCTACCGCGGTGCGTTGAGTGGTCGAACGGTCGGCCGCAGCGTGCGCAGTGCGAGAGTCGGCGCGGCCTCGGTCGAAACCAGTGGCGAGGGTCCAGCCATTCGCCGACCGACTCGACGTGCTCGAACTGCGGCCGGCCGCATCCGCTGTAGCGGCACGGCTCGTCGGCACGGTCGGCGCGGAACCAGTGGCCTCGGATCACCGCTGTGCCTGTGCGTCGAGGCTGTCGGCGTGGGAGTCGAGCAGCTTTCGAACGCTGTCCATGCCGGTGAGCAGGCCGCGGGTGCTGCGGTTGAGGCCGTGCTCGTCGAGGGTGGCGGCGTGGCGCTTCCGGGCGAGGGCGGACAGTTCGCGGGTGTGGGCGGCGAGCAGGACGTACGCGATCGCGAGGGCGGCGGCCGGGGTGCGCTCCTCGGTGTCGAGCAGGATGTCGCGCAGCGAGGCGAGGGTCGGCGACTGCTCGCCGGCGTTGAACGCGAGGCACTGCCGGGCCTCGTCGACGGCCCGCTCGGCGGGGGTGCTCATCTCGGCGAGGCCCGCCGCGGCCTGGTCGGGGTCATCGGCGGGCAGCTGGGCGGCGACGGCGTCGAGTAGGGCGTCGAGGCCGGCGGGGCGCTGCGGCCTCGCCATGCCGCGGGTGAACGCTGCGGGTGCCTCGGCGCTGGCGGCGAGCATGGCCTCGGATGGCGAGGCGGGCCCGTCGTGGATCGGGCACGGCGCGCCGGTCGCGAGGGCGGTCGCGCATTGGCCGGCGGGACCGTCGAGGCTGTCGGCGATCTGGCGCAGCACGCGGGCGGCCACGGGGTGCGGGAGGTTGCACGCGATGTCGGCCGGTCCCTCGTTCGGCACGGTGACGATCAGGCGGTGAGTGTCGAGCGAGGCGACGGCGACGGCGTCGGGAGTGCGGGTCAAGGGGTGGTGCTCCTGTTCCTGGTTTCTTCGTACGGAAGTTGATGAACGTGAAGTACGCCCGGGGCTCACGCGCGCGGGCGGGCCCGCGACCGGACGCGCGCCGGTCGCGGGGGCTCGATCAGAACGGGCGCTCGTCGCTGTATCCCTGGGTCGACCACTGGTCGGCGGCGGGCTGCTGGCGATATCCCTGGGACTGCTGGCCGTATCCCTGCTGCGGGCGCGGCTGGGCGTTCTGGCCGTTGCTGGCTTTGGTGACGACGGCCGTCGCGCGAAGCAGGCTGGGAGCGACCTCGTCGGCCTGAATCTCATATGAGGAACGGTGGTTGCCTTCCTTGTCGTCGTACTGGCGCTGTGTGAGGTGGCCGACGACGATCACGCGCATGCCGCGCTGTATGGACTCAGCGACGTGCTCGGCCTGCTCACGCCATACGGCGACGGCGAGAAAGAGGGGTTCGCCGTCCTTCCATTCGTTGGTCTGGCGGTCGAATTTCCGGGGCGTGCTGGCCATGCGGAAGTTCGCGACGGCGGCGCCGGACGGGGTGAACCTGAGTTCGGGGTCCGCAACGACGTTGCCGGTCATGGTGATGGTGGTCTCGCCACTCATTACGCGGCCCTTTCGAGGGTGGGGGCGGTCGGTCGGATGGGCTCGACGACGGCGAGGCGGGCCTCGCGCTTTGCGGCGCGGATGGCGCGGGCGGATGCGTTCTTGCACGCCCGGCACTTCCTCGTTCCGTTCTTGGCGCGGATGGTGTTCGCCTGGTCGTAGCGATGGCCGGCGGGGCAGTGCGTGACGGCGGCGCGGGCGGCGACGTGGTTCGTCGAGCGGAGGATGTTCGTGCGGTGGGTGACGGCTTCGAGGTGGCTGGGGGCGACGCACTCGCGGCGGCGGCATCGGTGGTCGACTTCGAGGCCGGCGGGTATGGGGCCGTTGGCCTGCTGGTAGGCGTAGCGGTGGGCCTTGACGGTGCGGCCGTCGACCCAAAACGTGCCGTAGCCCTTTTCGTTCTGCGATCCGTCCCACAAGTGACAGGGGCCGGGGCAGTCTCGGCGGAGTGACCAGGGGCCCGCGGTGTTCACCTTGTCGGCGAACCGGGCGGCCGGGGTGGGCCGTTCCATGGGATGCACCTCCGTCGGGATGTAGTCGTTCCGAATGTTCTTTCATGGCCGGCGTATGCCTTCCATGGATGGAAGATACATGTCAGGGGGCGGCGTGGTCCGTTCGGATTACCGCCCCCCGGCGGGGCGTTACGCGGCTCCTGGGCGGTCGTCGTCGGGCTCGGCGAGGGCGATCGTCCATCCCATGGAGACCAGTTCCTCGACGACCTGCTCGGCCACATCTTCGGCCGTGTCGAGGCCCTTCCCCCGGGCGTTCTCGACGCCGGCGCGTACGACGGCGAGGGCGGCGGCGGGAATCATCGCTGCGCCCCGGTGACGTGCCGGGCGTCGCGGCGCCCGCACTGCTCGCGAGCGACCGGCGGGCGCACCATAAGGCGGGCGAGGGCGTCGCGGTCGCGGGCGCACTGCTCCGCGGCGGCGAGGCGTTCGGCCTCTTCCCGCTGGGCGCGGCGGTACTCCTCGGCGGCACGCTGGCGCTGCTCCTCCTCGGCGGCTCGGCGCTCGGCGAGCAGGGCGGGACCGTCGACCTCGAACCATGTCGACCACAGGCCGTATCCGTCGTGCCGCTCGACGACCACGTAAGCCCCCTGCTCGGCCAACTCGCGCGCGATGCGGCGGGCGGCCTTGCGGTCCTGCGTTGGCTTGATCGCGGGCCGGTCCGGACGCTGGTCCCACGATCCGGTGATCCGGTACCCGCTGATGTTCTTCGTACGGTCGGTCGCCGAGGCACGGCGGCGGTGCGGGGCGCGCTGCGGGTGCTTCCGGTTGCGGTTCATGCGGCGGACTCCTGTCGGGCGGCATGGTGGGCGGCGGCGACCTCGGCGCGGCACGGGTGCGCTCTGGCCTTCCGTCGGCTCTTGATCTCGCCGCCCTTGGGGTTCACCCGTCGACCTCGGCACGGCTCGCCGGCGGGGGCGCCGCACCACGTGCACGCCACGTCGAGCGGGTCGGGCAGATCGGCGGCGGCGAGGCGTTCGCGCTCGGCGCGGCGCGGCCGGTAGGCGGCGAGCTGCTGGGCGACGCTGCGCGGGACGTACTCGCCGAGAGCGGCGAGGCGTTCGGCGACCTCGGGGGCGGGCCCGCCGGTCAGTTCCTTGACGGTCGAGGCGGTCAGTGCTCCGGTCGCGACGGCGTGCCGGAGGCTGAGCAGTTCGGCGCGGTACGCGGCGGCGTTGTCCGGGTCGGCGGCCGGAACGGGGTCGTGGTGGCGGTCGACCACGTCGCGGCGGAACTCATGCCACGGGCGGGACACGTCCGACGGCTTGATCGGGTACGGGCTGGTCGCGATGTGGCGGCGTACGACCTGTGAGGCGTCCCAGTGCCGGCCGTTGGGGTGCGGTGCGGTCGGCGGCACGTCGGCGAGCAGGTCGGCCCACTGGTCGAGGGTTTCATCGGCGGCGGCCTGGTCGGCGGGAGCGCTGCGGGGGTCCAGCTTCACGGCGTAGGCGAGCAGGGCGGCGACTTCGCGGCGGTTCACTGGGCGGACTCCTGGGGGTCGTCGAGGGCGGCCGTGCGGAACAGGTCGGCGGCGCGCTGCACGCGGCCGGGGCGGGCGGCGTCGAGGGGGATAACGTCGGCGCCGGGCGAGGTCGGGGCGCCGGCGCGCACCGGGGGGAGCGCGGTCCAGCCGGGCAGGAAGTACCGGACCGACCGCGGGCGGGAGCGGGCGCGGCGCCACTGCTCGCGGGCGTGGTCGACCAGGGCGGGGACGGCGGTCCGCTTCACGATCGCCTCAAGGCGGAACCAATCGGCCTCGGCGAGGGACCACTCGACGACGACGCCGGCGGCGGTGAGCGCGTCACGCAACGGCCGAAGGTTCGGCGGCACGGCGGGGGTCGAGCCGTAGCTAGCTTGCTGTACCTCCGTAGGAGGTACAGCGGGACGGGCCGGGTCGGGTCGGGGGGACCGTGACGGGTCGACGGCGTCACGCTGTGACGGGTCGCCTTGACCTGCGATGTCTTCCGGAAACTCGATCTGATTCGCGGACGGTTCGCGATTTTCCGGCCTCGGATCGTCATCGATTCGCGGACGATTCGCCGACGAATCGAGTGGATTACGCTCCTGGTTCCGCTGCTCGGCCGCCCGTTCGCGGGCCCGCTGCTGGCGCTCGGCGGCCTGGGCGCGGTCGTCCTCGACGCGCGCGCGGGTCGGGTTGTAGGTCAGGAAGTCGTGCATTACGTAGTCGCCGGCGGGCGGCTGCTTGCACCGGGTGCAGTCGTGGCCGTGGGCGTGCCACAGGCCGGACGCGACCAGCTTCCGGGCCTGGGGCGCGGTGCCGTACAGCTGGGCGACGACGCCCGGGATTACGCCCTCGGTGAGGTGCTGGGCGGCGTAGGCGCCGGCGCGTACCCACAGGCCGAGGGCGGCGTTTCCCGCCTTCAACAGCTTGGGGTGCGCGTGCGCGGTGTCGTCGACTTTGAACCACGTCACGGGGGTTGTGCTCCTGTCGGGGAGGGGCGCCGGCGGGGAGGGGCGTCGGTGGCTCGTCCTCGCCGCCGGGCCTGTCATGCGGCGGTGAAGTAGGGGCGGGTGTGGGCCGGCTGGTGCTCGTCGCATCGCCACCCGCACGGGTACGGCCGTACCGGCTGGGCGTCGCACCGGGGGTTCCCGTGGGCGCATCCGTCGGCCGACCCGGGGTTGTTGCACGCGTTGCAGTACCGGCGGCCGTCGCCGCGGTGCCGGCCGTGTACGGCCTGGTCGTGGTCGCACGACGGGGCGCGGTGCTGCATGCCCTTGACGACGGCGAGGGCCGCGCGGTCGCGCTGCCGGGTGGCCTGGTCGTCGACGTGCGCGAGGTCGCAGCACTGCGGCCGGTCGCACGACGGGCGGACGCTGCCCACGGGCTCGCGCCCGGTCCGCAGGATGAATGCGGCCTGAAAGGCGGTGTAGTCGCGGCCCTTGTGCCGGAACCTTCCCCCACCCTTGGCGGGGCGTCCGCTCCACTCGCGGTGTCCGTCGTCCGTCGAGCGGGTGCGGGCGGCGAACGCCTTCGCCAGTCCCTCGGGGACGTTGTGCGGGCCGGCTTCCTCGGGCACGCCCTCGACGGCGAGCTGTCCGGGGACCTGCTCGACCGGCCCGGCGTCGAGCAGCCGGCGCGTGGCGTCGAGGCTGGCCTCGGTGGCGCGGGCGGTCACTTTTCACCCCCCGCGGTGATCGCGGCGAGCTGTCCGGCGAGGGCGCCCGTGCGCCACGCCTCGGCTGTCGCCACCTTCCCGCCCGTGCGCCACGTGATCCCGTGCGTGCGGGCGCGCGTCGGCTTGATGGCGACGCCGGGCACGTCGAGGACTTCACCCGTGATCTTGTCGACCAGCTTCGCGACGCCGGCGGCGTCCATCTCGCCAAGCAGTTCGGCGAGTTTCCACGGCTTGACCGTGCGCACGATGCGGGTTTCGGTCCACTCCTCGTCGGGCCACTGCTGACGAACGAACCGGGCGAGGGCTTCCTCGTCCTCGACGACCGGCCCGGTCTCGCCCTTGCGGATTGAGATCGTGGCGACCTGCTCGCCGGTGGGGAGGTACGCCCCGACGCGCTCGGTCCCGTCGCGCTTCTGGGCGGCGTCGAGGGCCTTCTGTGTCCGGGCCTTCACGTCCTTCTGCGCCGCGGCTACGCGCTCGGCGAGCAGCTTCAACACGGCTTCCTGTGTGGCGAGGTCGCGCAGCGACTCGACGGGCTGCTCGCCGGTCTGCTGCTCGGCGCTCACGCGCTCGCCCCCTTCGCGGCGTCGAGCAGGTCGTCGCGCATCTCGCGCAGCTGCTCGACGGTTGCCCCGGTCGGCTTCACGCCGTGGCGCGCGCTGAACAGCTGCTCGACCTCGGCACGGTCGGTCACGCCCGCACTGCGGGCGGCCTCGAACAGCTCGCCGACGGCCATCGCGTGCGCCTCGGCCTGCTCGGGCGTCTCGCGCTGCTGCCCGCCCTGGGCCTGCTGCGGCTGCTGCTGGGCGGCCCTCCGCTTCTGCTCCGCGACCTGGTCCAGCTGGGCGAGGTAGTTGTCGGGGGCGCCGTCGGCGACGGCGGCGGCGCGCACCTTGGCGAACGCCTCGGGTGTCGGCGCCTTCCGGGCCTCGGCGAGGTAGTCGCGGCGCGGGCCCTGTTGCGGGGCCTGCTGCTCCCACGGGCCGGGCTCGGCGCGCTGACTGCGGCGCGGCTGCTGCCGCTGCTGCCCGCGCTGCTGGCGCCGGTCCTGCTGGCGCTGCTGTCGCTGCTGCTGCTCGGCGCGCTGCTGCGGGGTCGGCTCGACGGGGTGCTCGCGGTCGCCGTCGTCGATGCTGCGGCCGTCCACGGGGATCATGAACAGGGTGAACAGCAGGTACTTAAGGGCGGCGGACTGGGCCTTGTTGGTGGCCTTGTCGGCGAAATCGCTCGCCTCGCCGGGCACGTCCGCGACCAGGCAGTCACCCGCGGGCCCGTAAACGTGGTACCGCATCGTGATCACGACGTGGGTCATCTTCTCGCCGCGGCGCTCGGCCCGGTGGTCGGCGATGCTCGGCAGGATGAACAGGCCGTGCGCGCGCATCGGCCCGGCCATGGCCGACATAACGTCGTCGATGCCCCGGAACTTGTACCGCTGCTGCTGGTTCTCCTGGTTCTTGCCGACAGGCACCGTGTCGCGCATGACGGCGTTGACCACAGAGAAGATGCGCGGGGCGTCCTCGGGGGCGCCCGCGGGTGCGGGCACGTACGTGACCTCAACGCGCGCGAGGGCGTCGGACATGGACGGCGCGGCGTGCGCGCGGGCAGTGGGCAGGGTGGTGACGGTCACGGGCGCGGGCTCCGGTTCGTACGGCGGTGGCGGATATGAGCGGCGAGGCGGGTGATCCGACCGGCGAGGGTGATCGCCGTGTCGGGGTCGAGCAGGTCGTCGAGGTCGGCGGCGATCGGCGCCTCGGCGGCCAGTGCCTCGCGGCTCCCGTCGGCGACGGCGGCGCGCATCGCCCGCACGTGGTCGGGCACGTCGTGCGCGGAGATCGCGTGGTCGAGGGCGCGCACGTTCTCGCCGTGGTGGGCGAGCAGGCGGCCGAGGTCGTCGGGTGCCTCGACGTACGCGAGGGCGAGATCGTCGAGCAACTGCTCGACGCGGGCGGCGATCGGCAGACGGACGGCGAGGCCGTCGGCCGACAGCTGGGGGCGGATCATCGGTGCAGCTCCTCGGGCATGGTCGGCTCGTCGAGGGCGAGGTCGCCCGTGATCGCGTCGTAGACCTGCGGGTGGGTCCAGTCGGCGGCGGGGAACATCCGGCGCAGCAGGCCGCGGGCGGCGCGGTGCGCCTCACGGTCAGCCTCGATGGGCCCGCCGAGGGCGTCGTCGAGAGCGACCCACGTCGCGACGCGCTGCTCGCCGTCGCGGTTGGTCGTCACGGGGACGGTCCGCACTCGGGCGGTACCGGGGGCGATCTGGTCCAGCTGCCGGGCGATCACGCCCGTGCGGGCGAGGTGCTTCCGCTCGGCCTCGGCGTCCGGCGTGGCGGTAGGCTGTTGGGTGTTCACGATCGGTGCCTCTCGGGGTTCGGTCGGGAGGGCCGTCCGGGTCGCATCCGGGCGGCCCTCGTTCGTTTTCAGGCGGCGGTGCGGTGCTCGACGGCGCGCGTCTGCTGGCGTTCGAGGCGGCGCAAGGTGAGTTCGACCTCGGGGCCGAGGCGGCCGGCGGCGCGGTCGTGGTCGCGCCGTGCGCGGGCGGCGTCGAGGATTCGGCGGGCGTTCACGAACGCCTGCTCGCGCGGAATCACGGCACCGTTCATGCGGCGGCTCGCTTGACCAGCTGGCCAGCGGAAACGCCGTAATGCTGCTCAACGGCCGCTGCTACAACAGCGCTCGGGGCGGTGCGGCCGTTCCACAAACGCCATGCGGTGTTACGTGCAACCTTCAACCGCCTTGCCGTGTCTGATGGATTGCGGTCCCCCGCTTCTCGAGCGGCGGAGACCAGGGCGGCGCGGTCGTACATACGGGCATCGTCCTTCCGTGGCCGGATAGGTTCCGTCCACGGATGGAACGTTAGCATGATGCTGTGACGTATGAGTCGAACGAATGCGCGAGGTGTGTCTCGAACCGCGTTGACAGTGAGCACGCATGCGACAACAATCGGTCACTAGTTCGATCTATTGCCGCAGCTCAGGGGAGTAGTCCGTGTTGGTGGAGTGCATTCCGGACAAGGTCAAGCGGTTGTGCGCCCGGGACTGTCCATGCGCGGTATGTTCCAACCATGGAACACAGGAATGTGCAGGGGAACAACCACGCCACCCCCGCCGACTTCGCTGCCTGGCTTAGGCGGCAGCTTGAACGCCGCGGCTACGATCTACGACCGAGGGGCGGCGGGCAGACACGGTTCGCCCAAGACTCCGGCATTGGCGCTGGCACCGTAAGCCGCATGCTGCGCGGGCAGGGCGCCATGGAGACACGAGTACTTCAGATGCTCGCCGAAGCCCTCGAACTCCCACTCGCCGAAGTGCTCGTCGCCGCTGGCGTCCTCAGCCGCAACGAGCTGCAAGCCGTCCAACGCAAGGGCCCCCGCCCCGACCCCCTCACCCCGGAGCAAGCAGCGGATGAACTGGGCATTACCGACCCCCAGTCGCGTGCGCTGTTCGTCTCTATGACCGAGACATTGCGACAGCAGCGGGCGGAGCGCGGCGAGGGACAAACCGCCGAGAATTGACCGCACGGAGGCACAGTGACCCACCGATACATGCCCATCTTCGCTTTCGGCCTCCTCGTGGTGGGCTTATCCGCGGGCGTCCTCGGTCTACTCGGAGACAACGACGACCTTTGGCGGGTAGGGCTGTTCATCGTCCTGGCCGCCATCCCCCTAACGATCATCCGTACTGTGCACAACTCCCAGCTCGCCACAGCTCACCAGCTCGCCGAAGCTGACCGCGCCGGATACCTCCGCGCCCTCGACCACGTCGCGCGTGGCCTGCTCGACGCACCCGCCCCGCCCACGCCGGGCAGCCGGGCAGGCGACCGCGCCGAGCAGGTCACGGGCAACGTGATCACACTGCGCCCACACCACTGGAAACAACCTGGACGGAAAGCACAGTGACCCAACTCGACATCCCAGCCGCCTTACGCGGCTCGCCGACCACCGAGGACGGCGAGCCGTGGCTCGGATACATCCGAGTGAGCACGTGGAAGGAGGAACAGATCAGCCCGGAGCTTCAGGAAAGTGCCATCCGGGCATGGGCAGCCCGCACCGGGCGCCGACTGCTCGAACCGCTGATCATCGACCTTGACGCCACCGGCCGGAACTTCAAACGAAAGATCATGGGGGCCATCGAGCGCGTAGAGCGCGGCGAGGCCCGAGGCATCGCCGTATGGCGCTACTCCCGGTTCGGCCGCAGCCGCACGGGCAACGTGACCAACCTCGCCCGTCTCGAAGGGGCCGGCGGGCAGCTCGAATCAGCAACCGAGCAGATCGACGCACGAACCGCCATCGGCCGCTTCCAGCGAGACATGATCTTCGCGTTCGGCAACTACGAGAGCGACCGAGCCGGCGAGCAATGGATCGAGACCCATGACCACCGCCGAACCAAACTCGAACTGCCCTCATCTGGCCGACCGCGATGGGGGTACATATGGCATCCCCGCCGCATCCCCGACGGCGAGGGCGGTTGGAAGATCCAAAAAGAGTGGTACGAGATCCACCCCGACAGGGGCCCGGTCCTGGCCGACCTCTACCGCGACTATGCAGAAGGCCGCCACGGATTCGAGGTGTTGGCAGGGTGGCTCAACCGTCACGGCTACCGCACCAACGCGGGTGGCCTGTGGAGCGAATCCACGATCAAGCACTACATGGACAGCGGGTTTCCCGCGGGCCTGCTGCGTGTGCACGACCGAGAGTGCCCCTGTGACCGGGCCAAACAAGGTCTTCGGTGCCCGAACTATGTACTGGTCAACGGCGCTCATGAGGAATGCGTGGGGCCGGACCTGTGGGAGGCGTACCAGCGGCGCCGCAGGGAGGTGCGCGCCACGCCGCCCCGGGCCCGCCAAGCGCTCTACCGCCTTACCGGACTCATGCGCTGCGCAGGATGCCGGGGGAGCGCAACTGTCATCGGCCCTAACGCCTACCGATGCAGCGTGCGGGCCAAGACCGGCGGGGCCGGCTGCCAGGGCGTACGGATGCACCGCGACGAGATCGAACGGGAGGTGTGGAAATGGGTGCTGCGAGAGGCCGCCGCGGGCGTAGATGCGGCGCCGTCGGTACCGCAGCAGCGCGCCGCCGTCCTCGACGAGCGGGCCCACGCCGCACGTGAACGGAAACGCCTACAGGCCGAACTCGACAAGCTCGACGCCGGCCTCGCCCGGCTACAGGCCGACCGCGCCGTCAACCCGCAGGACTACCCTCCCGGGGCGTACGAGGCGGCCCGCGACCGCATCAGAAGCCAGCAGGCCACCGCACAAGCCGCCCTCGACAAGTGCGTCGAGGTCGAGCAGGCACCGGACCGCACAGACTTTGAGCCCATGATCGTCAGTCTCGCCGCCGAGTGGTCGACGCTGGAAGTGAGCGAGCAGAACGCGTTGCTGAAGCAGCTGATTCGGCGGGTGGCGTTGGTACGGACAGACGCCGAGGACGGCGAGGACGGCGAAGCGAGCGCGGCGAAGGTAGAGATTCACCCGGTGTGGGAGCCGGACCCTTGGCAGAAAAAGGCCAAGGAGCAGGGGACAGCTACCGCGCCGTAGTCGAGTGTTTTACAGAGACAGCTGGG
>NZ_JBIRPV010000025.1:0-27463 GCF_044332865.1 Streptomyces sp. NPDC021225
CATCAGCACCCTCCGCCGCAACCACGACGACCACCACCAACACCTCCACTCCCTCGCCCACGCCCACACCACCGGCCACCCCATCACCTGGCAACACCACAACGCCAACCACACCGACCTCCCCACCTACCCCTTCCAACACCAGCGCTACTGGCTCAACACCCCCACCCAGACAGGAGACGTCACCGCAGTCGGCCTGGACCCGGCGCATCACCCGTTGCTCGGCGCCGCGATCGGAGTGGCCGAAGGGGAGGGCTATCTACTCACCGGTCGGCTCGCCCTGACCACCCACCCTTGGCTCGTCGATCACACCATCGCCGGCGCCGTGATCCTCCCCGGGACCGCGTTCCTGGAGATCGCCCTTCAGGCGGGCCGTCATGTGGGCTGCCTTCGCGTCGAGGAACTCACCCTCCACGCACCGCTGTTCATCCCGAAGGAGGGGGCGGTGCAGGTGCAGGTGTGGGTGGCGGCGTCGGACGAGGAGGGTCGCCGAAGCCTGACGGTGTCCTCCCGCCACGAAAGTACAGATGAGGACGGCGCGTGGGTGCGCCATGCCACGGGTCGGGTCGGTCCCGAACCGGCCGACCGGGATGACGCCGCCCGGCTCGTCGATCCGCAAGATGGTGCGGGGGCAGCCTGGCCACCAGCGGGTGCCGTCGCGTTCACGGAAGAAGACCTGGACGGCCTGTACGACGGGTACGCGGCGCGGGGATTCGAGTACGGACCGGTGTTCCGCGGGCTGCGGGCGGCCTGGCGGCGTGGCGAGGACATCTTCGCTGAGGTGTGCCTTCCTGAGCCGGCGGACGACGACGCCTCCCGGTTCGCCCTCCACCCCGCTCTGCTGGACGCCGCCCTGCACTCCGCCGCCCTCCGCCCGGCCGACGAGCTTCCGCACGGTGCCCTGCCCTTCTCCTTCAGCGGAGTGAGTGTGTCCGGGTCCGGAGCGTCGACCCTGCGGGTGCGCCTCTCCCTGGGCGGCGAGGAGCGGGGTCGGCACGCGCTGTCGGTCGCTGTGGCCGACGGCGAAGGGCGGCCGGTGGCCTCGATCGCATCGCTCGCGGTCCGCCCGGTGTCGACGCAAGAGCTGTCGGCGGCCTCCGGCGCGGTGCAGCGCGACTCGCTCTTCGCGGTCGAGTGGGTGGCCGCCCCCGGGCCGACGTCGCCGTCGACCCCCCAACGCATGGCCACGGTGGGGCCCTGTGACCTCCTGCCGTCGGCGGTCGGCTACGCCAATCTCACCGACCTGGCCGCGGCGCTGGAAGTGGGGGCCGCTGCGCCCGACGCGGTCGTGGTCGACTGCGGTCGCCGCGACGCGCGCGCCACCACCCTGCCGGACGACGTGCGGGCCCTCACCACCCGCACCCTGGGGCTGCTCCAGGAGTGGCTGGCGGACGAGAGGCAGACCTCGGCCCGGCTGGTTGTGGTGACCCGTGGTGCGGTTGCCACCACACCAGGGGAGGACGTGGCGGACCTGGCGAGCGCGGCGGTGTGCGGCTTGGTGCGCTCCGCGCAGTCGGAGCATCCCGGCCGCTTCGTCCTGCTCGACCTCGACCTCGACCTCGACCATGATCTGGGCTTGGACGGCGGGGAGGTGCCATCGAACGCTGTTTCGGCGGCGCTCGCCTGTGGCGAGCCGCAGATCGCTGTGCGTACGAACCGACTCCTCGTCCCCCGGTTGACCCGCGTACCCGCTCCCGCCGCCCCCGTATCCGTCCCCTCCACCGATGCACCCGGCCAGGACGACGCGTCCACGACGTTCGACCCCGACGGCACCGTGCTGATCACCGGCGGCACCGGCACGCTCGGCGCGGTGCTCGCTCGCCATCTGGTCAGCCATCACGGAGTACGACACCTCCTGCTGGCGTCCCGGCGCGGGCCCGACGCGCCCGGCGCCGCCGAGCTGCGGGCGGAACTGACCGGCCTCGGCGGCGAGGTGACGATGCGCGCCTGTGACACCGGCGACCGTGGCGCACTCGCGGACCTGATCGCAGGGATTCCCGGCAGTCACCCGCTGACCGGTGTCGTCCACGCCGCGGGCGTACTGGACGACGCCACCGTCTCCTCCCTCACCCCCCGACACCTGGACGCCGTGCTGGCGCCCAAAGTCGATGCCGCCTTCCATTTGCACGAGCTCACCCGCCACGCCCAGCCGGGCGCCTTCATCCTGTTCTCCTCAGCCGCCGGTGTCCTCGGCGCACCCGGGCAGGGCAACTACGCCGCCGCCAACGCCTTCCTCGACGCCCTCGCCGACCACCGCAGGGCACAGGGACTCCCGGCCCTGTCGCTCGCGTGGGGGCTGTGGGAGAAGGGCAGCGGCATGACCGGCCATCTCGACGGCGCCGACCGCGCCCGTATCACCCGCTCCGGGCTCGACCCCCTCGCCACGGAGGACGCCCTCGCGCTCTTCGACGCCGCCCTCGCGGGCGACCGGCCTTCTCTGGTACCCGCCCGTCTGGATCTGCGGGGTCTGCGTGCGGTCGAGACTCCCGCGCCCCTGCTCTCCAGGATCGCCCCGCCACGCACGGCCCGCCGCCGCACGCCCGGGGCCGAGAACGGCACCGACCTTCGTACCCGCCTCGCGGCCCAGGACTCCGCCGAACAGCGGGACACGCTTCTCACGATCGTCCGCGCCCACACCGCCGCCGTACTGGGGCATGACACGGCTGCCGCCGTCCGGCCGGACTCGGCCTTCCGCGAGTTGGGTTTCGACTCTCTCGCCGCCGTGGAACTCCGCAACCGCCTTCAAACGGCCGCGGCCCTTCCCTTGCCCGCGACCGCCGTCTTCGATCACCCCACCCCCGCCGCCCTCGCCGACCATCTGCGTACTCAGCTCTGCCAGGACGCCCCGACCTCGGCGGCGGCCACGGCGATGGCGGCGCTGACCGAGCTGGCCAGGCTGGAGTCCGCCGTCGCCGACTCGGCGCTCGACGACGACACGCGCAGCGGCCTCGCGGAGCGCCTGCGGTCCCTGGCCCGCAGGATGAGCAGCGACCGTGCCGCTGACCACGACGGTGTCGGTGCAGGGCCGGACCTTCAGTCGGCCACGGACGACGAGATGTTCGAGCTGATCGACAAGGCGGTCAGCCGAGACTGAGCTGATGCGGCGACACGAGTGACGGCACCCGACCGAGACCGGGCGCCGTCATTCGTGTCGCCGCTCAGAACGCGGCATGGTGTCTCATCCGGCACACCTCACAAGAACACAGCTCAACACCTCATACGGCACAGTTCTTGCAGCACACCAACACAGTTCATTCGGCCGGCAGGTGTCGGCACAGCCATGCGGTGTCGGTGTTCGTCCTCATGGCCTCGTCTTCGGCGGCTTCCGCCGCGGCCACTGCTTCGGACAGGGCTTCGGGCATGGCGTCGGCACCGTCGTCCGCAGCCGCTCGGGCCGCCTCGGCGGCGCGGGCCGCGGCATCGGCGATGACCGCCGCCTCGGCCGCCGCCCGGCGGCTGTGCTCCGCGACGGCGTTCGCGACCTCGGCGGCCTTAGCGGCGGCCTCGGCCTGGGCCCGCGCGGCGGCTTCCGCGGCGGGACCGGCCTGGGCACCGGCGGCAGCCGCCGCGGCCGCCGCCTCGGCCGCGCGGGCGGCGGCCACTGTGGCGGCGTCGGCCGACGCCGCCCGGCCAGCTTCTCCGGCCGCGGCCCTGGCGGTCCGGGCTGCGGCTTCTGCGGCTTCCGCGGCCGACGCCAGAGCCCCCGCCGCCCCGGCCACGGCGCTGTCCACCCCGGCCCCGGCCGCTACATGGGCCACCTCGGTGGCGGCCGCGCGGGTGGCGGAGGCGATGGCCTCCGCCCGCCTGGCGGCGCTCAGCGCGCGCCGCGCGGGGATGTCCGGACCCTGTTCCGCCGTAGCCCGACTGACACTGGTCATCCAGAACTCATCTCCTGGTGGATTTCTTTCCCGATGGATTGCGAAGGGCGACCCGGCAGGGTACTGCGCGTGGCTCGGCTTTCGGTGGAGTCCTCGTCACCGATGCGCCGCGGTTGGAATTCCGGGGTCTTCAGGGGGTTCCGTGCCGCGTGCCCTGTTGCGATGGTCGTCGCCATGACCCAAAAAGCTGGAAAAACCGCACTGGTGACCGGGGCGTCGAGGGGAATCGGCGCGGCCATCGCCCGACGGCTCGCCGCCGATGGTGTGCTGGTGGCCGTGCATTACGGGCAGCGGAAATCAGACGCCGAGGAAACGGTCGCCGCGATCGAACGGGCCGGGGGGCAGGCGTTCCCCATCAGGGCTGACCTCACGGACGACGACGCGCTCGACACGCTCTTCAGCGAACTCGAAGCAGGGCTCGCCGGCCGGCCGCTGAACATCCTGGTGAACAACGCCGCCGTTTACGCCGACCCGGACGACCCGGCCGCCATGCAGTCGGACGGCTATGTGGCGGGCATTTCCGAGATCACCCCGGCGGAGTTCGACCGCATCTTCGCCGTCAACGTGCGGGGCGCGTTCTTCGTCACCCAGCGGTCCCTGCCGCTCCTCGGCGACGGAGGACGGATCATCAACATCTCCTCCGCCGTCACCAGGATCGCCTGGCCGCTGCTTCCCTACGCCATGAGCAAGGGCGCCCTCGACATCATGGGGCCCAGGCTGGCCAATGAGCTGGGACAGCGTGGGATCACCGTCAACACCATCGCGCCGGGCATCACCGACGGCACCGAGGCCAACACCTGGCTGCACGACATGCCCGGGGCGGTCGAGGGCGTGAGCGCCATGACCGCACTCCGCCGGCTCGGCCGGCCGTCCGACATCGCCGACGTCGTCGCCCTCCTCGCCTCGGACGAGGCCCGCTGGGTCACCGGTCAGCTGGTGGATGCCTCCGGTGGAATGGCCCTCGCCCCAACCCCACCGGGCATGTAGCGGCCGTCGTCAGGAGGGTGGGTCGAGCCGGGCCACGGCACGGCGCAGGGGCGGCGCGAACCGGCCCATCAGACGTACGAGACGCGCGTCCGGCGTGACGGTCGCCACGGGCGTGTCGCGGGCCACGGCACGCAACACCGCCCGGGCGACCTTCTCCGGCGGACAGCCACGCCCACCGAGCGTCCGCACGGCCCGCTCCCGCAGCCGCGCCTGCTCCCGCTCCGACACGCCCGCGAAGTGCATCGCCGCGGTGAAGGACGTGTTCACAAAGCCCGGACACACCGCGCTCACACCCACCCCGAACTCCGCGAGTTCGGCCCGCAGACACTCGGTGAGCATCACCACCGCGGCCTTGCTCGTCGCGTACGCCGGGACCGCACGCGTGGGCTGGAAGGCCGCGGCCGACGCGATCGTCACGATGTGCCCGCCCTGCCCGCGGTCCGCCATCTGCCGGCCGAAGAGCCGACAACCGTGAATGACACCCCACAGATTCACGTCCAGCGTGCGCCGCCAGTCCGCGACGGACGTGTCGAGGAACCGGCCCGACATGCCGACCCCGGCGCTGTTCACCAGGATGTCCACGACCCCGTACGCGTCGAGGACGCGCTCGGCGAGCCGCTCCATGGCCGCCGCGTCGGCCACGTCGACGCACTCCGCCCACGCGTCGTGGGCGCCGAGCCCTTTGGCCAGGTCCGCGCCGTCCGAGGCGGTACGGGCGTTCCGGTCCGCGCAGATCACCCGCGCCCCCGCTGCGGCGAAGGCGCCCGCCGTCGCCCGCCCGATCCCGCTGCCCGCGCCGGTGACCAGCACCAGTCGGCCGCGAAAGCGTCTGGCGTGCCGGGACGATTCCATGGTTACCGCCTCCCGCGAAGAGTCCTGCAACGCTCAGGAAGAGCGGGGACAGACTTCACTCCTTACGGCGAACGGCCGCCGGTCGCCAGCGCATTCTGGGGTGCCTAGGGGGTGCAGCGAGCGATAACGAATTCCCTAAGATCGCTTGGCGCCCTGCCTGCCCTGAGGAAATCACTCACGGCTTGAGGAATTTCGAGGAGATGCCGTAAATGGCCAATGAGGAAAAGCTTCGGGACTACCTCAAGCTGGCGACCGCAGAACTCGTCCAGGTGCGCCGCCGCCTGGCGGAGATTGAGTCGGGAGAGCAGGAGCCGATCGCCGTGGTGGGGATGGCCTGCCATTTTCCCGGCGGTGTGCGGTCGCCCGGGGAATTCTGGGAGTTGCTGGCCTCCGGCAGCGACGCCATTTCGGGATTTCCGGTGGACCGGGGATGGGATGTCGAGGCGCTGTACGACCCGAATCCCGACCAGGGCAGTGCAGGAACTTCCTACACCCGGCACGGCGGATTTCTGCATGACGCCGCAGACTTCGACGCCGAGTTCTTCGGTATCAGCCCGCGTGAGGCGCTGGCCATGGATCCTCAGCAGCGGCTGCTGCTGGAAACCTCTTGGGAGGCGCTGGAGGGCGCCGGGATCGCCCCGGCCACGCTGCGCGGGAGCCGCACCGGTGTCTTCGCCGGAATGATGTACCACGACTATGCCACACGACTGCTCGATCTCCCCGACGACCTCGAAGGCCTTGTCGGCAACGGCAACGCGGGCGGTGTGCTGTCGGGTCGGCTGTCGTACTCGTTTGGTTTTGAGGGGCCTGCGGTGACGGTGGACACGGCGTGTTCGTCGTCGTTGGTGGCGTTGCATTTGGCGTGTCAGTCGTTGCGTTCGGGGGAGTGTTCGCTGGCGTTGGCGGGTGGGGTGACGGTGATGTCGACGCCCGGGGTGTTTGTGGAGTTCTCCCGTCAGCGTGGGCTCGCTGCGGACGGCAGGTGCAAGCCGTACGCGGCCGCCGCGGATGGCGTCGGCATGTCCGAGGGTGTGGCCGTGCTGTTGGTGGAGCGGTTGTCGGATGCGCGGCGGTTGGGGCATCGGGTGTTGGCGGTGGTGCGGGGTAGTGCCGTCAATCAGGACGGGGCGAGTAATGGCTTGACGGCGCCGAATGGTCCGTCGCAGCAGCGGGTGATCCGGCAGGCGCTCGCCGCGGCAGGCTTGGCGACCGCGGAGATTGACGCGGTGGAGGGGCACGGGACGGGGACGACGCTGGGTGATCCGATCGAGGCGCAGGCGCTGCTGTCCACGTACGGCCAGGATCGTGCGGAGGACCGGCCGTTGTGGCTGGGGTCGGTGAAGTCGAACATCGGTCATACGCAGGCCGCTGCCGGGGTGGCCGGTGTGATCAAGATGGTGCTGGCGCTCCGGAACGGTCTGCTGCCGTCGAGCCTGCACGCGGAGGATCCGACGCCTCATGTCGATTGGTCGGCGGGGCGGGTGCGGTTGCTGAGCGAAGCGGTGCCGTGGCCGGGGGACGGGCGTCCGCGTCGGGCGGGTGTCTCATCTTTTGGCGTGAGTGGGACCAACGCGCACGTCATTCTTGAACAGGCTCCGGACGAGGCCGTGGCGGAGGGCGAGTTCACGGCGGAGTCGCCGGTGGTGCCGTGTGTTGTCTCGGCGCGTTCGGAAGGGGCGCTGCGGGGGCAGGCCCGGCGGCTGCGGGAGTTCATCGCGGACCAAGACGCTGGACTCACCGATGTCGCCCACGCCCTGGTGGCCGAGCGGGCAGTGTTCGAGCACCGCGCCGTAATCGTGGCCGAGGACCGCGAAGAACTCGTACGCGGCCTGGACGCACTGTCGCTCGGGGCGCCAGCACCCCAGCTGGTGGAGAGCCTGACGGAGCGGCACGACACCGACGAGCCCACGGTGGCCGTGCTCTTCACGGGCCAGGGATCACAGCGCGTCGGCATGGGTCGCGAGATGTACGCGGCGTTTCCGGCCTTCGCCGCGGCGTTCGACGCCGTATGCGCGGAAATCACGACAGCGGGCGGACCTGACGTACGGAAGCTGCTGTTCACGGACGACGTGTCCGCCTCCGAGCAGTGCACGCGCACCGAGTTCGCGCAGCCCGCGCTGTTCGCGCTGGAAGTCGCGCTGTACCGGCTGGCGGAGACCTCGGGGATCAGGCCCCGGTTTCTGCTGGGGCACTCGGTGGGAGAGCTGGTGGCCGCGCATGTGGCCGGCGTGCTGTCGCTGCCCGACGCGGCGCGGCTGGTCGTCTCCCGGGGCCGGCTGATGCAGGCGCTCCCCGAGGGCGGGGCCATGGTGGCGGTGGAGATCTCGGAGCGGGAGGCTCGCCAGCTGCTGGCGGAGGCGGAAACCGACACTCCAGGGGCTGCCCGGGTGGACCTGGCCGCGGTGAACGGCCCGCGGTCGGTGGTGTTGTCCGGGGACGGGGACGCGGTACGGGAGCTGGCCCGGCGGTGCGCTGAGCGCGACTGCCGCACACGCCGGCTGAAGGTGAGCCACGCCTTCCACTCGTCGCTCATGGACGAGATGCTGGAGGAGTTCCGCCAGGACGCGGAGCGCGTGACCTACCACCCCGCGCGCATCCCGGTCGTCTCGAATGCGACGGGCGCCCCGCTGCCCGCAGAGGAGTTCGGCACGCCGGGGTACTGGGTGCGACACGCCCGCGAGGCCGTGCGTTTCGGTGACGGGGTGGCGTGGCTGCGGGACCAGGGCGTACGCACCTTCCTGGAGCTCGGGCCCGACGGGACACTGTGTGGTCTGGGCCAGGACGCCTTCGCCACGGACGAGCCCGCCACCGACGCCGAAGAACCCGTCATGGTCCCGGCCCTGCGCCCCGACCGCGGCGAGAGCCAGACCTTTCTCGCCGCCCTCGCGCGGCTCTTCGTCTCCGGGGTGGAGGTCGACTGGCCACGCGCCATGGGGTGGGCGATCGGCGTGCGCGGCGGGGTGGAGCTGCCGACGTACGCCTTCGACCGGAAGCGGTACTGGCTGGAGGGGAGCAAGGCTCGTGGGTCCGGGGCGGGCGGTGTCGAGGGGCCGCTGTGGGAGGCGGTGGAACGGGGGGATGTTCCGCGCGTGGGTGCGCTGTTGGGCGTGGACGAGGGGGCCTGCCTGGGAACACTGGTGCCCGCGTTGGGGACTTGGTGGCGGGGATGCCGCGACCGTGGCGTCCTGGACGGGTGGCGCTATCGGGAGGTGTGGCGCCCGGTCGGCGACGGCGGCCCGGGGGCGCCGACGGGGCGCTGGCTGGTGGTGGCCGCCGACGGGGTGGACGGATCGCCCGTCGTAGAGGAGTTGGAGCGGTCCGGGGCCCGGGCGGCCCGCCACGCCGTCGAGGAAGGCGTGGCGCGCGAGGCGCTGGTGGAGCGGTTACGGGCCGACCTGGGCCCCGAGCCCGAGGTGGACGGTGTGGTGTTGCTGTTGGCGGGCGACGGCGGCCGGAGCGCGGGGGCGCTGCTCCTGACGTGGCTCCAGGCCCTGGGCGATCTGGAGGTGGCGGCTCGGTTGTGGTGTGTGACCCACGGCGCCGTGTCGGTGGGCGGCGGGGACGAGCTGTCCCGGCCCGGGCTGGGACAGGTGTGGGGGCTGGGCCGGGTGGCCGCCATCGAGGCTCCCGAAGTGTGGGGCGGACTGGTCGACGTCCCGGGGCCGATGGACGCGCGGGCGGCGCGGAGCGTGGTGCGGTTGCTGGCGGGGCCCGAGCGGGAGTGCGCGGTGCGGGCGTCCGGGGTGTTCGTACGGCGGTTGGAGCGGGCCCCGCACTCCGGGGCGGAGCCGGGGCCCGAGTGGCGGCCCCACGGCACCGTACTGATCACGGGCGGTACGGGCGGGCTGGGCGCGCACGTGGCCCGGTGGCTGTCCGGCCGCGGCCCCGTACATCTGCTGCTGCTCAGCCGGCGCGGCGAGGCGGCCGAAGGCGCCGCCGAGCTCCGGGACGAGCTGACCGGACTGGGCGCTCAGGTGACCGTGGCGGCGTGCGATGTGGCCGACCGCGCCGCGCTGACGGAAGTCCTGGCCGGGGTGGCGGAGGACGCCCCGCTGACGGCGGTGGTGCACGCGGCGGGCGCGCTGGACGACGCCGTGCTCGCGACGCTGACCCCGGAGCGGCTGGAGGCGGCGCGGCAGGCCAAGGCGGTCGGGGCGTGGCAACTGCACGAGTTGACGCGCGGCGCCGACTTGGCGGCCTTCGTGGTGTTCTCCTCCGTGGCGGCGACGTTCGGCTCGGCGGGGCAGGGCGGCTACGCCGCGGCGAACGCCGAGGTGGACGCGCTGATCCGGCATCGGCGCGGCCTCGGGCTGCCGGGGCTCTCCGTGGCGTGGGGGGCCTGGGCCGGAGACGGGATGGCGGACGCCGCCTCGGACGCCGGGCGGCTGCGCCGACACGGCATGGCGGCCATGGACCCCCAGCTGGCCCTGACGGCGCTCGGGCAGGCCCTGGAGCACGACGAGACCTGCCTGACCATCGCGGACATCGACTGGCGGACCTTCGTCGACCACGCCCCCGCCACCGGTCTCGACCCCCTGATCGGCGACATCCCCGAAGCCCGGGCGGCATGGGAGGCCTCGGGCCGCGGCACGGCCGAGGCCGTAGGGACGCTGCGGGCTCGGCTGGCCGGGCTGCCGGTGGACGAGCAGACCCGCGTGTTGGGCGAGTTGGTCCGTACGCACGCCGCCACCGTCCTTGGCCACGTCGGCCCGGCGGCCGTGCCGCCCGAGCGCGCCTTCCGCGAGCTGGGTTTCGACTCGCTGACCGCCGTGGAGCTGCGCAACCGGCTCAACGCCGCCACCGGCCTGAGGCTGCCCGCCACCGCGGTGTTCGACTACCCCCACCCGGCCGCGCTCGCCCACCACACATGGGAGCAGCTGTTCGGCGCCCCCGGACAGGCCGGTGTGCTGTCCCCGGCCGACCCGCGGCCCACGGCGACGGACGAGCCGATCGCCGTGGTGGGCATGGCGTGCCGCTTCCCTGGCGGGGTCCGCTCGGCGGAGGAGTTCTGGGAGCTGCTGGCCCAGGGCAAGGACGCGATCGCGGGCTTTCCGATGGACCGGGGCTGGGACGTGGAATCGCTCTACGACCCGGATCCGGAGCGCCCCGGCACCTCGTACGCGCGAGCGGGCGGCTTCCTCTACGACGCGACGGACTTCGACGCCGGGTTCTTCGGCATCAGCCCGCGTGAGGCGCTGGCCATGGATCCCCAGCAGCGGTTGCTGCTGGAGACGTCATGGGAGACGTTCGAGAAGGCTGGTATCGACCCCGCCGGCCTGCGGGGCAGCAGCACCGGTGTCTTCGCGGGCATCGCCCAGCAGGACTACGCGGACCTGCTGCGACGCGCCGGTGAGGACCTCGAAGGCTATGCGCTCACCGGGGTCTCCGGCAGCGCGCTGTCGGGTCGGCTCTCGTACTCCTTTGGTTTCGAGGGGCCTGCGGTGACGGTGGACACGGCGTGTTCGTCGTCGTTGGTGGCGTTGCATCTGGCGTGTCAGTCGTTGCGTTCGGGGGAGTGTTCGCTGGCGTTGGCGGGTGGGGTGACGGTGATGTCGACGCCCGGGGTGTTTGTGGAGTTCTCCCGTCAGCGTGGGCTCGCGACGGACGGCAGGTGCAAGCCCTACGCCACGGAGGCTGACGGCGTGGGCTGGTCCGAGGGCGTCGGCATGGTGCTGGTCGAACGGCTCTCGGATGCGCGGCGGTTGGGGCATCGGGTGTTGGCGGTGGTGCGGGGCAGTGCGGTGAATCAGGATGGGGCGAGCAATGGTCTGACTGCGCCGAATGGTCCGTCGCAGCAGCGGGTGATCCGGCAGGCGCTCGCCGCGGCAGGCTTGGTGACCGCGGAGATTGACGCGGTGGAGGGGCACGGGACGGGGACGACGCTGGGTGATCCGATCGAGGCGCAGGCACTGCTGTCCACGTACGGCCAGGATCGTGCGGAGGACCGGCCGTTGTGGCTGGGGTCGGTGAAGTCGAATATCGGTCATACGCAGGCGGCGGCCGGGGTGGCCGGTGTGATCAAGATGGTGCTGGCACTGGAACACGAGACGCTGCCACCGAGCCTGCACGCGAACACACCCACGCCTCATGTCGATTGGACGGCGGGACAGGTGCGGTTGCTGAGCGAGGCGGTGCCGTGGCCGAGGGACGGGCGTCCGCGCCGGGCGGGTGTCTCGTCCTTCGGTGTCAGTGGGACCAACGCGCACGTCATCCTGGAACAGGCGCCGGACGAGGCCGTGGCGGAGGGCGAGTTCACGGCGGAGCCGCCGGTGGTGCCGTGTGTCGTCTCGGCGCGTTCGGAAGGGGCGCTGCGGGGGCAGGCCCGGCGGCTGCGGGAGTTCATCGCGGACCAAGGCGCTGGACTCACCGATGTCGCCCATGCCCTGGTGGCCGAGCGGGCGGTGTTCGAGCGCCGCGCCGTGATCGTGGCCGAGGACCGCGAAGAACTCGTACGCGCACTGGAAGCGCTGGCCACCGGCGATCCGGCTGCCGGACTGGTCGAGGGGCAGCCCGGTTCGGCCGCCCACGGCAGGGTCGCGATGCTGTTCGGCGGCCAGGGCACCCAATGGGACGGCATGGCCGCCGAGCTCCTGGACACCGCCCCCGTCTTCGCCGAACAGATGACGGCCTGCGCCGAAGCGCTCGCTCCCCACGTGGAATGGTCCCTGCTCGACGTGGTGCGAAGCGAGCCGGACGCCCCGCCGCTGGACCGGGTGGACGTCGTCCAGCCCGTGCTCTTCGCGGTCATGGTGTCGCTGGCGGCGCTGTGGCGGTCGTACGGTGTGCGGCCCGCCGCGGTGGCCGGCCACTCCCAGGGCGAGATCGCCGCCGCGTACGTCGCGGGCGCGCTGTCGCTGGAGGACGCCGCGCGGATCGTCGCGCTGCGCAGCCAGGTGCTGTCCGAGTTGGCCGGGAGCGGCGCGATGCTCTCCGTCGGCATGTCCGCCCCGGAACTCGAGCCGCGCCTGGCGCCATGGGGCGAGCGGCTGTGCGTCGCGGCCGTCAACGGCGCGGCCTCCGCCGTGGTCTCCGGGACCCCCGAGGCCGTGGACGCGCTGCTGGCGGAGCTGACCGCGGACGGCGTACGGGCGCGCAGGCTCAAAGTCGACTGGGCCTCCCACTCCCCGCAGGTCGAGGCCATCCACGAGCGTCTGCTCACCCTGCTCGCCCCCATCCGCCCCCGCACCGGCGACATCCCCCTCTACTCCACCGTCACCGGCGAACGGGTGGACGGCTCCGAGCTCGACGCCGAGTACTGGTACCGCAATCTGCGCCAAATGGTGCGTTTCCAGGACGCCACCCGCGCGCTCGTCGAGGACGGCCACACGGTCTTCATCGAGTCCGGCCCGCACCCGGCCGTCTCGGTCGGTGTGCAGGAGACCCTTGACGCGCTGGGCGCCACGGACACCCTCGTGCTGGGCACGCTGCGGCGTGACGAAGGAGGGCTGAGCCGCTTCCTGACGTCCCTCGCGCGGCTCTTCGTCAGTGGCGGTGCGGTGGACTGGTCCCCGGCCGTGGGGCCGGGAGCCGGCCGGCGAGGCGGCGTCGACCTGCCCACCTACGCCTTCGAACGGAACCGGTTCTGGCTGGAGCCCGCGCCCGGAGGCGCGGTGGGCGGTGACGTGGCCCAGGGCGCTGACGAGCCGTTGTGGGCAGCGGTGCGGCGGGGCGATGTCGCGGGCGTGGGCGGGCTGCTGGGGGTCGGCGAGGGGGCGTCGCTGGCGGCCCTGGTGTCGGCCCTGGAGGCGTGGCGGCAGGGGTGCCGCGATCGCGAGACGGTGGACGGCTTGCGCTACCGGGAGGTGTGGCGACCGGCCGGGGCCGGTGGCACGGAGTCGTTCACGGGGCGTTGGCTGGTGGTGGCCCCGGACGGATCGCGGCGGGCCCTCGTCGAGGGGCTGGAGCGGGCCGGTGCCCGCGTCGTACGCGTCCCCGCGGAGCCGGGTCCGGACGGCCACACGGCCCTGGTCGACCGGCTGCGGGGCGAGTCGGACACGGAGCCCGAGGTGAAGGGGCTGGTGCTGATCGCGGACGACGAGATGACGGTGTCGCTGCTGCCGGCTGTGGCACAGGCACTGGGCGATCTCGATGATCTGGGCGGATGGGGCGCGGGGGCCCGGCTGTGGTGTGTGACGAGCGGCGCGGTGTCGCTCGGCGGCGACGACGCCCCGGCGTCCCGGGCACAGGCACGAGTGTGGGACACGGCCCGGAGGGTGGGGCTAGAGGCTCCAGGGCTGTGGGGTGGGCTGGTCGATGTGCCGGACGAGACGGATGGCCCGGACGTGTCGGATGTGCCGGATCGCAGGACCGTCGACGGGCTCATCGGCGTCCTCCACGGCAACGAGCGCGAATGCGCGGTGCGCGCGTCGGGGGTGTTCGTACGCCGGTGGGCGCGGGCTCCGTTGGCCGGGGCGGTCGCGGAGCGGGAGTGGCGGCCCCAGGGCACCGTACTGATCAGCGGCGGTACGGACGGGCCGGGCGCTCACACGGCACGTTGGCTGGCCGCCAATGGCGCGGAACACCTGCTGCTCCTCGACGAACACGGTGACGGGTTCGGCATCGCGGACGAACTCTCCGCGATGGGGCCCAGGGTGACGGTGGCGGAGTGCGACCCGGCCGATCGCTCAGCCCTGGCCGACCTGCTGACCGGCATCCCGGACGAGCTCCCCCTGCGTGCCGTCGTACACACGGCGCAGGGGGACGACGGCATCGCGACGGCGTGGCATCTGCACGAGCTCACGCGCGACGCCGACCTGTCGGCCTTCGTGGTGTTCTCACCGGCCGCCCCACACCTGGGGGCCGTGGGACACGATATGTGCGCCGAGGTGGCAGCGCTGACGCACCATCGACGCGTCCTGGGACTGCCGGGGCTCGCGATGGCGTGCGGCGCCTGGGCCGCGGACGGCGACGAGGAGACCGGGCCCGCCGGGAGCCAAGCATCGTCCTGGCGTCGCCGTGGCGTGACGGCCATGGACCCGCGGCTCGCCCTGGAAGCGCTGAAGCAGGCACTGGACCACGGCGAGACCTGCCTGACCGCCGCCGACATCGACTGGCGGCGCCTGGTGGAGACCGAGGCCGCCGACCGGCTGGACCCGGTGTTCCGCGAGATCCCCGAGGCGCGCGAGGCCTGGCAGCTCGCCCGGGGAGACGGCGGTGGCGAGCCCGCCGACACGCTGCGCGCGCGGCTGGCCGGCCTGGACCCCGCCCGGCAGCGGCGAGCGCTGCTCGAGTTGGTCCGTACGCACGCGGCCGCCGTGCTCGGGCACGACGGCCCGGCGGCCGTGCCGCCCGAGCGCGCCTTCCGCGAGCTGGGCTTCGACTCGCTGACCGCCGTGGAGCTGCGCAACCGGCTGAACATCGCCACCGGTCTGCCACTGCCCACCACGGCCGTCTTCGATCACCCCAACTCCACCGCACTCGCCCTTGGCGTGTGGGAGCTGCTGTTCGACGGCGCGGCGGCGGCCGGGTCGGGCGCCGCGCCGGCCCGCGAGGCGGTGGCGACGGACGAGCCGATCGCCGTGGTGGGCATGGCGTGCCGCTTCCCCGGCGGGGTCCGCTCGGCGGAGGAGTTCTGGGAGCTGCTGGCCCAGGGCAAGGACGCCATCGCGGAGTTCCCGGCAGACCGGGGCTGGGACGTGGAAACGCTCTACGACCCGGATCCGGAGCGCCCCGGTACCTCGTACGCGCGAGCGGGCGGCTTCCTCTACGACGCGGCGGACTTCGACGCCGGGTTCTTCGGCATCAGCCCCCGCGAGGCCCTGGCCATGGACCCGCAGCAGCGCCTGCTGCTGGAGACCTCCTGGGAGGCACTGGAACGGGCGGGCATCGACCCGACGTCGCTGCGCGGCAGCCGCACCGGGGTGTTCGCCGGGCTCGCGCTCCAGGACTACACCGACGTGGTGCGCCGAGGCGGACCCGAGCTCGAAGGCTATGCGCTGACCGGGGTCTCCGGCAGCGTGCTGTCGGGAAGGCTCGCGTACACCTTCGGTTTCGAGGGGCCCGCGGTGACGGTGGACACGGCGTGTTCGTCGTCGTTGGTGGCTATGCATCTGGCATCTCAGTCGCTGCGTTCGGGGGAGTGTTCGCTGGCCCTGGCTGGCGGGGCGACGGTGATGTCCACACCGGCCGCCTTCGTGGAGTTCTCCCGCCAGCGTGGGCTCGCGGCCGATGGCCGGTGCAAGGCCTACGCGGCCGAGGCCGACGGCGTCGGCTGGTCCGAGGGTGTCGGCGTGGTGCTGCTGGAGCGCCTGTCCGACGCGCGGCGTCACGGACACCGGGTGCTCGCGGTCGTACGCGGCAGCGCGATGAACCAGGACGGGGCGAGCAACGGGCTCACCGCGCCCAACGGCCCCGCGCAGCAGCGGGTGATCCGCCAGGCCCTCGCCAACGCCGGGATCGCCGCCACCGACATCGACGCGGTGGAAGGGCACGGCACCGGGACGACGCTCGGCGACCCGATCGAGGCGCAGGCGATCCTCGCCACGTACGGTCGGGACCGCCCTGCCGACAGCCCCTTGTGGCTCGGGTCGGTGAAGTCGAACATCGGGCACACGCAGGCGGCGGCGGGCGTCGCCGGTGTGATCAAGATGGTGCTGGCGCTCCAGCACGACCTCCTGCCGGCGAGCCGGTACGCCGACGCCCCCTCGCCGCACGTGGACTGGTCATCGGGCCGGGTGCGGCTGCTGAGCGCGCCGGTGCCATGGCCGTGCAACGGACACCCGCGGCGCGCGGGGATCTCCTCTTTCGGGGTCAGCGGCACCAACGCCCACGTCATCCTGGAACAAGCCCCCGACGAACCCGCGCTCGAAGACGTGGCGGCGGTGGCGGTGGCGGTGGCGGTGGACGAGCGTCCGGGAGAAATCCCACCCCCGGCTGTGCCCTGGGTGATCTCGGCCCGCACCGAGAGCGCCCTGCGCGGCCAGGCCCGGCGGCTAGGGGAGTTCACGGCGGGCGACGCCGACCACGCCGGACTCGTGGACGTGGCCCGCGCCCTGGCCACCGAGCGGGCGGTGTTCGAGCGCCGCGCCGTGATCGTGGCCGAGGACCGCGAGGAGCTCGTACGCGGCCTGGCCGCGCTCGCCGCCGGTGACCTCGCCCCCGGCCTGGTGACCGGCTCGCCGCCACCCGGATCAGGCTCCGGATCCGACGGCGGGCTCGCGATGCTCTTCGCGGGCCAGGGCACCCAGCGCGTGGGCATGGGCCGCGAGCTGGCCGCCGCGTTCCCGGCGTACGCGCGGGCGCTGGACGCGGTGCTCACCGAGCTGGACGGCCACCTGGACCGGCCGCTGCGCGCGCTGCTGTTCGCCGCCCCCGGCACGGACGAGGCCGCCCTGCTGGACCGCACCCGCTACGCCCAGCCGGCCCTGTTCGCGGTCGAAGTGGCGCTGTTCCGGCTGCTGGAGTCCTTCGGCGTGCGCCCCGACTTCCTGGTCGGCCACTCCCTCGGCGAGCTGGCCGCCGCGCATGTGGCCGGGGTCCTGACCCTGCCTGACGCCGCGCTGCTGGTGGCCGCGCGCGGTCGGCTCATGCAGCAACTGCCGCCCGGCGGGGCGATGGTGGCGCTGCGGGCCACCGAGGGCGAGGTGACAGAGGCCCTGGCCGGACGCGAGGCGCAGGTGTCGGTGGCCGCGGTGAACGGACCCGGCGCGGTGGTGGTCTCGGGCGAGCGGAGCGCCGTCGACGAGGTGGCTGCCGCCTTCGCCGCGCGGGGCCGCAAGACCCGGCGGCTGCGAGTCGGCCACGCCTTCCACTCCCCGCTGATGGAGCCGATGCTGGACGAGTTCCGCCAGGTCGCCGCCTCGCTGACGTACGCGGAACCAGCCATCGGAATGGTGTCGAACCTGACCGGAGAACTCGCCCGTCCCGGCGAGCTGACGGACCCCGAGTACTGGGTGCGACACGTCCGCCACGCCGTGCGCTTCGGCGACGGACTGGCGTGGCTGCGGGCGAACGGCGCGAGCACCTTCCTGGAACTGGGCCCGGACGGCACGCTGTCCGCCCTCGCCCACGACCGCCTCGACGACGACCCGGCCACAGAGCCGACCGAGGCGGCCGCCGCAGTGTCCGCGGAGACGGCTGCCGTCGTACCGGTCGGCGGGCCGGTGGCCGACGGCGGCCGGATCGTGTCGGCACCGGCGCTGCGTCCGGACCGGCCCGAGGCCCACACCCTGCTCACCGCCCTCGCCCGGATCCATGTCCACGGCGTGGCCGTCGACTGGTCGGCGGTCATCGGCCCGCGCCCGGCCGGGGCCGACGGACGACGCCGCGTCGAGCTGCCGACCTACGCCTTCGACCGACGCCGCTACTGGCCCAGGACCCATGAGAGGGCGGCGGACCTGTCGGCTGCCGGTCTGGCCCCCGCGGACCACCCGCTCCTCGGCTCCGCCGTGGAACTGGCCGGCTCCCAGGAGCTGCTGTTCACCGGACGGCTCTCGCTGCGTACCCACCCCTGGCTGGCCGATCACGTCATCTTCGACACCGTGCTGCTCCCGGGCACCGCGATCCTGGAACTGGCCTTCCGCGCGGGCGACGAGGCCGGCTACGACCGCGTGGAGGAACTGGCCCTCCAGATTCCCCTGGTGCTGCCGGAACGTGGTTCGGTGGTCCTTCAGCTCCTGCTCGGTGTGCCGGACGCGGCCGACCGGCGTCCCTTCACCCTCTCCTCCCGCCTCGACGACGGCCCGCGCCCGGCCGCGGACACCGCCTGGACCTGCCACGCCACCGGAGTGCTGACCCGCGGCGGCGATCCGCTCGGCGGACCGGCGGCGCCAGCGGAGCACGAAGTGACGGAGCGAGAGGCCGCCGAGGCATGGCCGCCACCGGACGCCACACCCGTGGACCTGACCACCTGGTACGCCGATCTGGCAGGTGTCGGTCTCGGCTATGGCCCCGCTTTCCAAGGGCTGCGGGCCGCCTGGCGGCGCGGGGACGAGCTGTTCGCCGAGGTCGGGCTGGACGAGGAGCAGGCGGCCGACGCCGTACGGTACGCCCTGCACCCCGCGCTGCTCGACGCGGCGCTGCACCCCGTCGCGCTCGGCCTCGACACCACGCCCGGGCCGGGCGCCGAGGAACGCGGCCGACTGCCGTTCTCCTGGGGCGGGGTGACAGTGGGCGTCGCGGGCGCCTCCACGCTGCGGGTCCGGCTGACAGCGGTGGCGCAGGACACCATCGCGCTGCGGGCCACCGACGGCTCGGGACGGCTCGTGGCCCAGGCGCGGTCGCTGGCCTTCCGGCCGATCACCGCCGAGCGGCTGCGCGCGGTGGGCACCGCGTACCACGAGGCGCTGTTCCGCCTGGAGTGGACGCCGAGGCAGGCCGCCCCCGCCGCGTCGGCCAGGCAGTGCCGATGGGCCCTCGTCGGGCCCGAGGTGCCGGGCCTGGCGGGGGCGCTGGACGCGGCCGGGGCCGCGTGGCGGGCCTATCCCCACCTGGCCGCGCTGGGTGAGGCCGTGCCCCTGGGCGGTCCGGCCCCGGACATGGTGGTGATCTCCTGCCGGGAGCAGGACGCCGGTCGGCAGGACCTGCCCGGTGACCGCCACGACCCGACCCCCTCGACCGCCGCCACCGCCGCCACCACCGCGACTGCCGGGACCGCCGGGACCGCGACCGCGCTGCGGCAGGCCACCAACGGCGTGCTGGAGTTGCTGCTGAGCTGGCTCGGCGACGAGCGCTTCGCGGACTGCCGCCTGACCCTTGTCACACACGGCGCCGTCGCCGCGACACGGACCGATACCGTGGCCGACCTGGCGTACGCGCCGGTGTGGGGGCTGGTCCGCTCTGCGCAGAGCGAGCACCCCGACCGTTTCGTGCTGGCCGACACCGACGGGCGGCCCGAATCCCAGCGGACCCTGCCCGAGGCCCTGCTGACCGGCGAACCGCAGATCGCGCTCCGCGACGGCACGGTCCACCTGCCCCGCGTGGCCCGCGTCGCCGTCACCACATCGCCCACGGACCACGAAGACGCGCCGACACCCGCCGACGCCGACGTCGACACCGTCGCCATCGCCCAGCGCACCTGGGACCCCGACGGCACGGTGCTGATCACCGGCGGCACCGGCGTCCTGGGGAGGCTGCTCGCCCGGCACCTCGTGACGGCCCATGGCGTACGCCACCTGCTGCTGACCGGCCGCCGTGGACCGGACGCGGACGGAGTCCCCGAGCTGCTGGCCGACCTGGCCCGGCTGGGCGCCGATGATGCCACCGTCCGGGCCTGCGACATGGCGGACCGTCATGCGGTGGCCGGGCTGCTGAGCGGCATTCCCGCCCGGCATCCGCTCAGCGCGGTGATCCACCTGGCGGGCGTGGTCGACGACGGCATCCTGACCTCGCTGACGCCACAGCGCGTGGACGCCGTACTGGGGCCGAAGGCGATCGGCGCGCTGAACCTGCACGAGCTGACCCGCGCCGCCGCACTCGACGCCTTCGTCGTCTTCTCCTCCGCCGCGGCCAGTTTCGGCAGCCCCGGGCAGGGCAACTACACCGCCGCCAACGCCTTCCTCGACGCGCTGATGCGCCACCGCCGCGCCCTGGGCCTGCCGGGTCAGTCCCTGGCCTGGGGAATGTGGGCCCAGGCAAGCGGTATGACCGAGGGCCTCGGCGCCACCGACCGGGCCAGGATGGCCCGGGGCGGCCTGGCACCGCTGACGGACGAACAGGGGCTCGCCCTCCTGGACACCGCCGGCACGGTCGACGAGGCCGTACTGCTGGCCACTCCGCTGGACTTCCGGGCCCTGCGCGCACAGGCCGCGGCGGGCGCGCTGCCCCCCATTCTGCGCGGCCTGGTCCGGGTGCCCGCCCGCCGGGCGGCGGCCGCCGCCGACGCCGCCGGAGCCACCGCCGCCGAGGCACCCGCCGCACTCCGGGCGCGCCTCGCCGGGCTGCCCGGCCCCGCCGAGCGCACCGGCGCCCTCCTGGAGCTGGTACGCACCCAGGCCGCCGCCGTCCTCGGCCACGGCGCCGCCGAGACGGTCGACGCCGAAGGCGAGTTCCGCGAACTGGGCTTCGACTCCCTCACCGCGGTGGAACTCCGCAACCGGCTCGCCGCGGCCACCGGCCTGCGCCTCGCCACCACCCTGGTCTTCGACCACCCCAGCCCCGCCGCCCTGGCGCGCCACATGGCGGAGCAACTGGCAGCCGAGGCCGACGACACCGGGGAGCATCGGGAGCAGCCCGCGGCGGGCCGCGCGTACGGCCCGGTCCATCGCGAAGGGCCTTCGGCGGCCACCGTCGAGTCCCTGTTCTGGGTGGGGCATGACACCGGACGCATCCACGAAGCGATGCAACTGCTGTCCGCCGCCTCGGTCTTCCGACCCGCCTTCGGCGCCACGTCAGCCGAGACAGCGCCGACGTTCGTCCGGCTCGCCCACGCCACGGCACCGGACACCACGCCGCGAGGCGAAACAGCCGAACCCTCCCAGCCCATGCTGATCTGCCTCCCCACCGTGGCCGCGATCTCCAGCGCGTACCAGTACTCGCGCTTCGCCGCCGCGCTCCAGGGGGTGCGCGACGTCTGGTACGCGCCCGCGCCCGGCTTCCTCGAGGGCGAGCCCCTGCCGGCCGACGTCGACGCGGTGACCCGTGTGCTCGCCGAAGCCGTCGTGCGCTTCACCGACGGCGCGCCCTTCGCCCTCGCCGGGCATTCCGCGGGCGGCTGGCTCACCTACTGCGTCACCAGCCACCTGGAGGGCCTGGGAGTGTTGCCCGAGGCGGCCGTGGCCATGGACGCGTATCTGCCCGACGAGGGGATCGCACCCGTCGCCTCCGCGCTGACCAGCGAAATCTTCAATCGGGTCACCGAATTCGTCGAGGTGGACTACACCCGGCTCACCGCGATGGGCGGCTACTTCCGGATCTTCTCCGGTTGGACACCGCCCCGCATCGAAACCCCCACCCTCTTCATCCGGGGCCGGGACGGCGAACAGTCGCCCCCCGCCTGGGGAGTGCCGCACACGGTCATGGACGTCGCGGGCGACCACTTCACCATGCTGGAGGAGTACGCGGGCGACACCGCCCGCCACGTCGACCAGTGGCTGAGGGAGAGCGCAGGCTGGGGTGGATAGGGGCTTCTTGCGTGCATTAGCTCTCCTTATTCTCATTTCCTCTGGTAGCGACAGATCCTGATAGGAGTCCCGCGATGCCTGCCACTCTCCCCGTCCCCGATGTGCCGGGCTCATGGCCGGTGGCGGGCCATCTGCCGCGGCTGGCCCGGCGGCCGCTCGACTTCCTGACCTCCCTGGCCGACCACGGAGACCTGGTCCGTATCCGGCTCGGCCACAAGCCCGTCTATGTGGCCACCCACCCGGACCTGGTGCGGACCCTGCTGGTGACCGATGCGCACGCGTACACACGGGGCATCGGCCACGCCAAGGCGCTGTCCTTCATCGGACCGATCCTGGTCGCGACGACCGGCGAGCCGCACCGGCGCCAGCGCCGCATGATGCAGCCGTGTTTCCACCGGCAGCGGCTCGGCAGCTACGTCGCCGCGATGTCCGCCGCCGCGACGGAGACCGCCGAATCCTGGTCCGCGCACGACGTGGTGGATGTGCTGCCCGTCATGACCGACCTGGCCACCGCCGCGATCGCCAAGTCGCTGTTCTTCTCCGAACGCGCCGCGCACGCCGAGGCGGAGCTGCGGAAGGTGGGGAACGCCATTCTTCAGGTGGCCAGGATGAGCGCGATCCTGCCGGGAATCTACCGACGGCTGCCGACCCCCGGAAACCGCCAACTTCCCCCGGCGCGAGCCATCATCGAGGAGACCATCGCCACCTACCGCGCCGAAGGGCGGGACCACGGCGATATGCTCTCGACGCTGCTGCGGACGACGGACGCCGAAGGCATCGGCCTGACCGACGAAGAGATCCGTGACGAGATCATGGGGCTCGCCATCACAGGAATCGGCGGGCCGGCCGCCATCACATCGTGGATCTTCCACGAGCTCGGCCAGAACCCCGACCTCGAGCGACGGCTGCACGACGAAATCGACACGGCCCTCGACGGCAGGCCACCCGGCCACCGGGACCTCAACCGGCTGCCCTTCACCCAGAGGCTGGTCAAGGAAGCGCTGCGCAAGTATCCGGGATGGGTCGGCGCGCGACGTACGCGGCAGCCGGTGCGCCTCGGCGGACACGAGCTCCCCGCCGCCTCGGAGGTCATGTACAGCGCCTACGCCCTCCAGAACGACCCCCGCTGGTACCCGGAGCCGCAGCGATTCGACCCCGACCGCTGGGACCCCGAGCGGAACGCGGGGCGGGTCAAGAAGGGGGCCTGGGTCCCCTTCGCGGGGGGTGTCTACAAGTGCATCGGCGACGCCTTCACCGAGACCGAGGCCGCCGTGGCCGTCGCCGTCATCGCCTCCCGGTGGCGGCTGCGTCCGGTGCCCGGACGGAGCGTCCGAGCGGTCCACCAGTCCACCCATGTGATCCCCGGAAAACTCCGCATGATCGCGGAGCCCAGGAACCGGAACGTGGATCAGGCGGGCCGCTCGGCGCCGACCGGCTCAGTAGCCCCGGCTCACTAGTCCTGGCTCACCAGTCCCGGCTCAGTAGCCTGCCGGCGGACGGAAGAAGTCGGGAAGTTGGTCCGGGGGAGCGCCGTCCAGCAGCGAGAACAGGATGTGTGTGCCGGTGTAGAGGGCGATGCTGACATTCGCCCCGCCCACCACCGCCAGCAGCCGGACCCAAGGCCTCAGGCCCTCCGAGAGGAGGGCCGCCCCGGACTCCAGACACGTCTCGCCCCGTTCGTTGCGGAAGTGGCGCACAGCCCCCAACGCGGCGCCGAAGAACGCCGAAGCCACCATCTGGTACAGCGGGAACTGATACCAGTGCCCACCCCAGACGGTCAGCTCGGGCACCGAACGCGCCCACACGGAGACGCCCGAGAAGGAAACCAGCGGCTCGACGACGTCGAAGAGCACAACGAGCAGGAAGCCGAGCGCGATCAGCCGGATCCGCCCCAGCCGCGGCCACCGGGCGGCGGCCAGCCCCATGCCCTTGCCGCAGGCCACGGCGACCATCATGGCCGTCATGCAGATGCTCAGCGTCGCCAGCGGCAGTTCAGCCTCCTGGTGGGCCCCCGCCCCCTGCCAACCGGGCACATACGGCCCCCACGAGGCGACCGCTCCGAACACGTTGATGTTCGACGCGAGCACCGGATGGATCCAGTTCATCAAGGGGCTCTGCCAACTCGCCAGCAGCAGCCCGATGAAGAGCAGGGCGTCGAACGTCAGCCGTCGACTGGCCCGACACTTCCGGTACAGATACACCGCGAGGGCCACCGCGCCCGCCACGGACAGCAGCGGGATCAGCACATCGGCGATCCGCTCCATGTCACCACCGCCCGCGGCCGGGGGCGCCTTCTCGATGCGGTAGCCGCCGTCGGCGAGCCACGAGGCGAACACATGCACCTGAAGGCCCAGCACCAGGGCGCCGACACACGCCCACAGCACCACAGGGAGAGTGAACACCCTCAGGCCGCGCACGTTATCCGCCTGATCGACGGCCTCCGGCCGGTCTTCGTCGACGAGATCGGTCATCTGTCGCTCCTTACTACGAGACTACGAGTCCGAGGAGGGCTGGTCGCCATGGGCCAGGCCGATGAGACTGTCGAGGTCCATCTCGTCGATCGAACGCGAGCCGCCGTCCGCGGAACGGGCCGCGGGGATGGCGCCGGCCCCGACACCTTCGACGCCACCGGAGACCTCGGCGAGCTCCAGCAGCGCGGTCAGCAGACCGGCTTCCTGAAGCCTGTCGAGCGGGATGGACGCCACCGCGGCCCGCACTTCCTCCTCGCGGAGGCCCCCGGCCTCAGCCGCCGAGACCCCGTTCCCGTTCGCCGGCAGCAGCAGAGAGCGCACATGCTCCGCGAGCGCGGCCGGGGTCGGAAAGTCGAACGCGAGCGTCGCCGGCAACCGCAGGCCGGTGGCGGCCGTGAGCCGGTTGCGCAACTCCACGGCGGTCAGCGAGTCGAAACCCAGCTCCCGGAAGGCACGTCGCTCCGCCACCTCCTCGATCCCCGCGTGCCCGAGCACCGCGGCGGCCTGCGACCGTACGAGACGAGTGAGGATGCCCTGCTGCTCCTTGCCCCCGCGTCGGGCGAGGCGGTCACGGAGCGACACACCCGAGTCCGGCGCGCCTTCGCCCCGCTCGGCCGCCCCCGGGCGCGCGGACATCGGGACGAGCCCGCGCAGCAGCGCCGGCACCCCGGCGGTGGCCGCCCGCGTGCGCAGCGCGCCGATCTCGAGCCGGGCCGGGACGAGGAACGGCTCCCCGGCGGCCGACGACGCGTCGAAGAGGGCGAGGGCCTCCTCAGTGTCCAGCGGCGCCATCCCACCACGGCCGATCCGGGCGTGGTCGCTGCCGTCCAGATGACGTGTCATCCCGCTGCCCTGCGCCCATAGGCCCCAGGCCAGGGATGTCGCGGGCCGCCCGTTGGCCCGGCGGTGCCGCGCCAACGCGTCCAGCACGGCGTTGGCCGCCGCGTAGTTGCCCTGGCCCGGCGAACCGAGCACGGAGGCGGCGGACGAGAACATCACAAAGGCCGCCAGGTCCGCGTCGCGGGTGAGCTCGTGCAGAAGCAGCGCCGGAGCCACCTTGGCACGGAAGACGGTGTCGATCCGCTCCGGCGTCAGCGTGGGGATCGTGCCGTCGTCGAGCACCCCAGCGGCATGGACCACGGCGGTCAGTGGATGCCGCTCGGGGACACGGCTCAGCAGGGTGGCCAGCGCCTCGCGGTCGGCGGCGTCGCAGGCGGCGACGGTCACCATCGCGCCGAGCGCCTCGAGCTCGGCCGCCAGGTCCCCCACACCCTCGGCCTGCACGCCACGTCGGCCCACCAGCAGCAACTGCCGTACCCCGTGTGCCACGACGAGGTGTCGGGCGACGAGCCCGCCCAGCACTCCGGTGCCGCCCGTGATCAGCACGGTCCCGGCCGGATCAAGCGCCAACGGCGATCCGTCAGCCGACGCGTCCCCCGACCTGTCAGTCGATCCGTCGGCGGATCCCTCGACCGACCCGGCCCGCTCCTGCCGTGGCACCCGCACCAACCGCGGTACGCACACCTCTCCATCGCGAATGGCCAGCTGTGGCTCCCCGACGGCCAGCGCCACGGGCAGCACCTGGGCCAAGGAGCCGTGTCCATCCCAGTCCACCAGGGTGATCCGGTCCGGGTTCTCGGACTGCGCCGAGCGGACCAGCCCCCAAACCGCCGCGCCGGGCAGATCCGAGACGTCGTCCTCCCGGCGGGTGGCGACCGCCCCTCGCGTCAGCACGACCAGTCGGCTGTCCGCGAGCCGCTGCTCGCCGAGCCAGGACTGGAGCAGGTGCAGGGCGCGATACGCGGCGGTGTGCACGCCCACGCCCTCACCTCCACAAGAGACGACGACCACCTCAGGAGCGCCGTCGACCTCCACGGCGCTCAGCAGCGCGGTCCAGTCCTCATGGCGCCGACATGCGAGCCCGCACGAATCGGCGCCGACGACCGCGAAGGACGAGGGACCGGAGAGTGACGGGCCGGAGGCAGAGGGGTCTGCCGAGGGCAGCGCCACGGTGGGCCATTCCATGCCGAACAGCGACTCGTGATGCTCCGAGCCGGCAGTCCGCACTTCACCCGCGGACACCGGCCGCAGCACGAGTGCGTCGATCGAAGCCACCGGCCGCCCCGACTCGTCGGCCGCCTCAATGGCCACCACTCCACGTCCGGGCCGCGGCGAGAGCCGCACCCGCAACACCTCACCGCCCGTACGATGCAGCGTGACTCCGCGCCAGGCGAACGGCAGCCAAGCCGACGGCCGCCCGTCCGGTGCGACGTCGGTGTCCTCGTCCGCGCCGTCGCTCCCTGCCCCGTGGTGAGCCGGATCGAGGCCGAGGGTGTGCAGCGCCGCGTCCAGGAGGGCCGGATGGACGCCGAACCGGTCGGCGTCACGGGCCTGCGGCTCGGGCAGCCGCACCTCGGCGAAGATGTCCGAGCCACGGCGCCAGGCGGTGCGCAGTCCCTGAAACGCGGGCCCATAGGCCAACTCCGCCCCGGCCAGCCGCTCGTACAGCCCGTCGAGGTCCAGGGCATCGGCGCCGGCCGGGGACCATACGTCAGCCATCAGTTCGGCCGCCGCCGCGGAGGGGGCGGTGGGGGAGGCGGGGCCGCTGCTCAGCGTGCCCGTGGCATGCCGCGTCCATTGCCGGCCCGAACCCTCCGGGCCGTCCGTGTTCTCCGTACCCGAGACGTCGTCCTCGCTCCGTGAATAGGCGGTGAACTCCCGTCGCCCGTCGGTGTCCGGCGCCCCGACGCTGATCTGGAGAGCGACTCCGCCACGTTGGGGGAGGAGAAGGGGCGCATGCAGCGTGAGTTCCTCGACATGCCGACACCCGACGCGCTCCCCCGCTTGGAGGGCGATGTCCAGAAGCGCGGTACCGGGCAGAAGCGCGACGCCTGCGAAGGCGTGGTCGGCCAGCCAGGGGTGTGTGCGCAATGAGAGCCGGCCGGTGAAGAGATGTCCTTCACCGCCCGCGAGCGGAAGCGCGGCGCCGAGCAGTGGGTGCCCGGCCTCGCTCAGCCCGACGGCGGTGACGTCTCCTGTCTGGGTGGGGGTGTTGAGCCAGTAGCGCTGGTGTTGGAAGGGGTAGGTGGGGAGGTTGATGTGGTTGTGGTGTTGGTGGGTGGGTTGCCAGGTGATGGGGTGGCCGGTGGTGTGGGCGTGGGCGAGGGAGTGGAGGTGTTGGTGGTGGTCGTCGTGGTTGCGGCGGAGGGTGCTGATG
>NZ_JBIRPV010000026.1:0-22845 GCF_044332865.1 Streptomyces sp. NPDC021225
TCCCCGCCACCACCATCCCCACCCTCCGCCGCGACCACGGCACCCCCCACGACCTCGCCGACGCCCTCGCCCACGCCCACACCACCGGCCTCACCATCGACTGGCGACCCTGGTATCCCGTCACCCCGTCCACCACAGCCGACCTGCCCACCTACCCCTTCCAGCGGCAGCGCCACTGGATGGCGGCCGGCCGCCCGGCAGGCGACGTCAGCGCCGCCGGACTGCGGCCGGTGGCACACCCTCAGCTGTCGGCCGCGACGGGCCTCGCCGACGGCGGGCTGCTGCTCACCGGGCGGCTTCCGGCGGCCGGTGACGCGGGCCGGCTCGGTGAGCAGACGGTCGGCGACACCGTCCTGCTGCCCGGTACGGCGCTCGTGGAGTGGGCGCTGCGGGCGGCCGACGAGGCGGGCTGCGGCGCGGTCGAGGAGCTGACCCTCCAGGTCCCCCTGGTCCTCTCCCCCGCCTTTGAACTGCGCGTCCAGGTCGTGGTGGACGCCCCCGACGGGGATGGGCGGCGCGGCATACGTGTCTGCTCCCAGCCCGCGTCCGGCACACCGGAGGGGCCCGAGGGGCGGGACGCCTGGACCTGCCATGCGACGGGCACCCTCGCCCGCGAAACAACGAACGGGACGGAGCTGACCGGCGCCTGGCTCCCGGCCGGGGCCGAGCCCGTGGACACCGCCGACATCGCCGAGCTGTACGCGCGCGCCGAGGCCGAAGGTCATCGGTTCGGCCCCGCGTTCCAGGGCGTCCAGGCGGTGTGGCGGCACGGCTCCGATCTCTTCGCCGAGGTGACCCTGCCCGACGGGGCCGAGGAGAGGGGCGAGGAGTTCGGCATCCATCCCGCGCTGCTCGAAGCCGCCCTGCACCCGGTGGCGCTGCACGACCTTCACTCCGACGGCCCGCGGTGGCTGCCGTTCGCCTGGCGCGGTGTGTCCCTGCACGCGGGCGGCGCACGGAGTGTCCGGGTCCGGATCCGGTCGCTAGGGCGGGAGGACAGCGGGGGCCGCGAGTTGGGCGTCGTCGTCGCGGACGCGACCGGCGCCCCGGTGCTGGACGTGGATACGGTCGCGCTGCGTCCCGCCGACGGCGACTGGCTGAAAGCCGCCGAACGACACGCCGCGGGCGGCCTGTTCACGGTGCAGTGGACGCCGCTGCCGCCGTCGGAGGACCGTCCCGAGCCGGAGGAGGCCGAGGCCGGCTGGGCCACGCTCGACGCCCTTCCTGCCGCGGCGCGCCCCTTCGGCGGGCGCCGGTACGCCGACCTGGCCGCGCTGCTGGCCGCGGTGGAGGGCGGAGAGCCCGCGCCGCCCGTCGTCCTCGCCACCGTGGCCCCGAATCCCGACCCCGACGCGGACCTGTCCGCGGTCCGGCACACGCTGGGCCTTGTCCAGGGCTGGCTTGCGGAACCTCAGTTGCGGGACTCCCGGCTGGTGCTGATCACCTCCGGCGCGGTAGCGGTCGGCCACGGCGAGGGGCCGGTGGACCCGGCAGGCGCGGCCGTCTGGGGCCTGGTCCGGGCAGTCCAGAACGAACACCCGGGCCGGTTCACCCTGGTCGATGCCGACGCGGACGGGGACGGGAAGTGGGCCGAGGCGGTCCGCCGGTCGCTCGACGCCGACGAGCCGCAGATCGCGGTCCGTTCGGGCGCGGTGTCGATCCCCCGTCTGCGGCGCGCCGTCGAACCGACCGACGCGGCCGCCGAGGTCGATCTGTCCGGTGGCACGGTGGTGGTGTCGGGCGGGACGGACCCGCTGGGCGGCGCGGTCGCCGAACACCTGGTGCGGGCGTACGGCGTGGCGCGTGTGCTGCTCCTCTCCCCCGGGGGCGGCCAGGATCCCGAAGCGGCCGCGCCGGCCGAGCGGTTGACGGCGCTGGGGGCGGAGGCGAAGACCGCCGCCGTCGATGTGGCCGACCGCTCCGCGCTGGCGGAGGTTCTGGCCTCCGTACCCGAAAGCCGTCCGCTGGTGGGCGTGGTGCATCTCGCCGGGGCGGCCGACGACGCGCCGCCGGTGGAGTCCTGGGACGACGAGCGGCTGACGCGGGCCTGGGCGCCCGCCACCGAGGCGTGGCATCTGCACACCCTCACCCGCGATCTGCCGCTGCGGCTGTTCGTGGTGGTCTCCTCGGCCGCCGACCTCGTAGGCGGCCCCGGCCGGGCCGGTCACGCCGCCGCCAACGCCCGCGCCGACGCCCTGATCTCCCATCGGCGAGCCGCCGGGCTCCCCGGCCTGAGCGTGGCCTGGGCCCTGGAGGCGCGGGCCGCGTCCCACGCCCCGCGCCTGCTCGACGCGGCGTTCTCCCTCCCACACCCCGCGGTCGTGGCCGCCGACCTCGACACCGCCCGGTCGACCGCCGCGGCCAGCTCGGCCACCGTGGTCCCCGCGCTGCTGCGCGCGCCCGTTCGGTCCGGCCGGCGCCGCGCCGCGGAACGCCAGTCGGCGTCCCCCGCCCTGGCCGCACGCCTCGCCGGTCTCGACGCCTCGGGACAGCGCGATCTGCTGCTGGAGATGGTGCGTCAGATGGCCGCCGTGGTCCTGGGCCACTCCTCCGACACGTCCATCAGGCCCGAGGCCGCCTTCAAGGAGCTGGGCTTCGACTCCCTCATGGCCGTCGGGCTGCGCAACCGGCTGTCCGATGCCACCGGGCTGCGCCTGCCCTCCACCCTCGTCTTCGACTACCCCACCCCCCAGGCCCTCGCCGGCCATCTCCTGGAGCGGCTGACCGCCACCGCGTCCGCCACCGCCTCGCCCCTCATCGGGCGGGGCCGGTCGGCTCGCGCCGCGGACGACGACCCCATCGCGGTGGTGGCGATGGCGTGCCGCTTCCCTGGTGGCGTGACCTCGCCCGAGGGGCTGTGGGACCTGGTCTCGGCGGGGGAGCATGTGGTCGGGCCGTTCCCCACCAACCGCGGCTGGGATCTGGCCAATCTGTTCCACCCCGACTCCGACCACCCCGGCACCAGCTACGCCTCCGAGGGCGCGTTCATCTACGACGTCGAGGGCTTCGACGCGGCCTTCTTCGGCATCAACCCCCGTGAGGCCCTGGCGATGGACCCGCAGCAGCGGCTCGTCCTGGAGACCGCCTGGGAGGCCCTGGAGCGCGCCGGGATCGACCCGCACACCCTCAAGGACAGCCTGACCGGCGTCTACACGGGCGTCATCTACCACGACTACGCCACCGGCCTGCCCGCGGGCGACCCGCGTCTCGACGGCTACACGATGCTCTCCACCATCGGCAGCATCATCTCCGGCCGCGTGGCCTACACCCTGGGGCTTCAGGGCCCCGCCGTCACCGTCGACACCGCGTGCTCGTCGTCCCTGGTGTCCATGCACCTGGCCGCCCAGGCGCTGCGGCAGGGCGAGTGCGACCTGGCGCTCGCGGGCGGCGTGACCGTCATGGCCACCCCCGATCCGTTCACCGGCTTCTCCCGGCAGCGCGGCCTGGCGCCCGACGGACGGTGCAAGCCGTTCGCCGCCGCGGCCGACGGCACCAGCCTGAGCGAGGGGGCCGGGCTCGTCCTGCTGGAACGCCTCTCCGACGCGCGCCGCAACGGCCACCGGGTGCTCGCGGTGGTGCGCGGCTCGGCGATCAACCAGGACGGCGCGTCCAACGGGCTGACCGCCCCCAACGGCCCCTCCCAGCAGCGCGTCATCGCCCAGGCCCTCGCCGGAGCCGGCCTGACCACCGCCGACATCGACGCCGTCGAGGCCCACGGCACGGGCACCACGCTGGGCGACCCCATCGAAGCACAGGCCATCCTCGCCACCTACGGACAGGACCGCCCCGACGACCGGCCGCTGTGGCTCGGCTCGGTCAAGTCCAACATCGGCCACACCCAGGCGGCCTCCGGCATCGCCGGAGTCATCAAGATGATCTCCGCCCTGCGCCACGGCCAACTGCCCGCCAGCCTCCACATCGACGAGCCCAGCCCGCACATCGACTGGGCCGACGGAAACGTCCGGCTTCTCACCGAGCCCGTCGGCTGGCCCGAGACCGGCCGCCCGCGCCGGGCCGCCGTCTCCTCCTTCGGCGCCTCCGGCACCAACGCCCACCTCATCCTCGAACAGGCCCCCGACCTCCCCGAACCCCGGCCGGCGAGCGACACTCCCCCGCCCGGACCCGTGCCCTGGCCGCTGTCGGCCCGCGACGACCGGGCCCTGCGCGAACAGGCCGCGGCGCTCGCCGAACACCTCGCCGCGCGCCCCGATCTCCCGGTCGGCGAGGTGGGCTGGTCCCTGGCCACGACACGGGCGGTGTTCGAGCGGCGGGCCGTGATCGTCGGGGACGGCCGCGAGGAGCTGACCGCCGCCCTGGAGGCGCTGGCCGGCGGGGAGCCCCACCCCGGCCTCGCCACCCCCGGCGGCGCAGCCCCGGACACCCCGGGCAAGACGGTGTGGCTGTTCTCCGGGCAGGGCAGCCAGCGCCCCGGCATGGGCGCCGAGCTCCACCGGCGATTCCCCGTCTTCGCCGGGGCCTTCGACGAGGTGTGCGCGCTCCTGGACCCCCACCTCGACCGCCCGCTGCGCGACGTGGTCTTCGCCACCGACCCCGAACTCGGCGACCTGATCCACCACACCACCTACACCCAGGCCGGGCTGTTCGCCCTCCACATCGCCCTCGCCCGCCTTCTGACGGCCATGGGCCTGGCCCCCGACGCCGTCGCCGGACACTCCATCGGCGAGATCTCCGCCGCCCACCTCGCGGGCGTCCTCTCCCTGGAGGACGCCGCCCACCTCGTCGCCACCCGCGCCACGCTCATGGGCAACCTGCCGGCCGGCGGCGCCATGGCCACCGTCAACGCCGACGAGGAGGAGGTCGCTGCCACGCTGGCCGACTTCCCGGAGCTGGCCATCGCGGCGATGAACACCCCCGGCCACACGGTGATCTCCGGACCCGCCGACCAGGTCGCCACCGTCACCGCCGTCTGGCGGGACCGGGGCCGCAGGACCCGCTCCCTCCCGGTCTCCCACGCCTTCCACTCCCCCCAGATGGAGCCCATCCTCACCCCGTTCGCCGAGGCCATCGGCCACCTGGACTTCCGCCTGCCCCGTATCCCCCTCATCAGCAACCTGACCGGCGAGCCCGCGGACGAGGACATCGCCACCCCCGACTACTGGGCCCGGCACATCCGCCGCCCCGTCCGCTTCCACCAGACCATCACCCATCTCGCCGCGGACACGGCCGTCTTCCTGGAGCTGGGCCCGGCCCCGGTGCTGACCCACGCCGTCCACCACACCCTCCCCGAGGAGACCACCGCCACGGCGCTCGCCACGCTCACCGGCAAGCAGTCCGACGTCCGGGCGCTGGCCCACGGCCTGGCGTCCCTGCACACCACCCGGGCCCCGCTGGACTGGACGCCCTGGTATCCCACCGACCCGGCCCCCCGAGTGGTCGAGCTGCCCACCTACCGCTTCCAGCGCAGGCCGTACTGGATCGCTCCCCGCATCTCCTCCGTCGCCGCCACCGGCGGCACCGGCCTGGACCATCCGCTGCTGGACGCGGCGGCGCCGCTGGCGGACGGCGGACTAGTTCTGGGCGGCCGGATCCCGGCGGCGGACCACGACGGCTGGCTCACCGAACACACCATCGCCGGGACCGTGCTGCTGCCCGGCACCGCACTCCTCGAACTCGCCCTCAGCGCGGCCGAGCACACCGACAGCCCGCACGTCGAGGAGCTTCTCCTCCAGCACCCGCTCGTCCTCCACCCCACGGGCCCGCTCGACCTCCAGGTCGTCGTCGGCGCCGACGACGACGACCGCCGGAGCCTCGCCGTCTACACCCGCCCGCAGTCCGGCCCGGCGGCCGAGTGGACCCGGCACGCCACCGCCACGCTCTCCGGCGAACCCGCGGTCGACCGGGCGGCGCCCGAAGCTGAGACGGCCTGGCCGCCCCCGGGCGCCGAGCCCGTCGACATCACCGGCTTCTACGACCACGCCGCGGCGGACGGCTACGACTACGGACCCGCCTTCCAGGGGCTTCAGGCGCTGTGGCGCCATGGCGACGACCTCCTCGCCGAGATCGCCCTGCCCACCGCGGACGCCACGGACGCCTCGGGGCACCCCGCCGAAGCCCTCGCCGTCCACCCCGCCTTCCTCGACAGCGCGCTCCATCCCCTCGTCGCCGTCACGGACATCTCGGACGGCAAGGTCTGGCTGCCGTTCTCCTGGAACGGCGTCACCCTCCACGCCACCGGCGCCACCCACGCCCGCGTCCGCATCACCTCCCGCGACAGCGAGCACAGCCTGACCCTCACCGACGCCACCGGCCGGCTCATCCTCACCGCCGAGGCCGTCACCACCCGGCCCATGGCCCTCGATGCTCCGCAAAAGCCCTCGTCCGAAGGCCTGTTCACCCTGGAGTGGACGCCCGCCTCGCCCCTGGCCGACGAGGCCACACCGGCCTCGCGGGCGGTCTTCGCCGAGGCACCGGTCGCGGAGGGCGACGGTGAACTGGAGCCCGTACAGGCGGCGTTGACGCAGCTACAGGAGTGGCTGGCCGAGCCGCGCCCCGACGACGCCCGTCTGGTGATGGTGACCCGTAACGCCGTCGCCGTGGACGAGGAGACGGACGTCGACCCCGTCGCGGCGGCCGTCTGGGGTCTGGTCCGCAGCGCCCAGACGGAGAACCCCGGCCGCTTCGTCCTCCTGGACACGGACACAGACACAGACACGGATCCGGAGTCGGACAGCCAGGTGGCCGACGCGGTCCGCTGCGCCGTCGACCTCGACGAACCGCAGGTGGCGCTCCGCGGCGGCCGGATTCTGGTGCCCCGGCTCGTCCGCGCCACCGCCTCGGCCACGCTCGTACCCCCCGTCGGCCAGGGGGCCTGGCGGCTGGACGCCGCAGGCACCACGGGCACCGCGACGCTCGACTCCGTGGCGCCGGTGCCCTTCCCCGAGGCGGAGGAGGAGCTGGCGCCCGGACGTGTGCGCATCGAGGTGCGGGCGGCCGGTGTCAACTTCCGCGATGTCCTGATCAGCCTCGGCATGGTGCCCGACCAGACCCGCATCGGCGGCGAGGGCGCGGGCGTCGTCCTCGAAGTGGCCCCGGACGTCACCACGGTGGTCCCGGGCGATCGCGTCCTGGGGGTCTTCGACGGCGCGTTCGCCCCGGTCACCGTGGCCGACGCGCGGATGGTGACCCGGATGCCGGAGGCCTGGGACTTCTCCCGGGCGGCGGCCGTCCCCGTGGCGTTTCTGACCGCCTGGTACGGCCTGGTGGAGCTCGGCCGCCTGAGGGCGGGCGAGTCGGTCCTCGTCCACGCGGCGGCGGGCGGCGTGGGCATGGCCGCCGTGCAGATCGCCCGCCACCTGGGCGCCGAGGTGTACGCCACGGCCAGCCCCGGCAAACACCATGTCCTGGAGGCCATGGGCATCGACGAGACCCACCGCGCCTCCTCCCGCGACCTCGACTTCGAGAACGTCTTCCCGAAGGTCGACGTGGTCCTCAACAGCCTCGCCGGTGACTTCATCGACGCCTCCCTGCGCCTGCTGGCCGACGGCGGCCGCTTCCTGGAGATGGGCAAGACCGACCTCCGCGACCCCGAGCAGGTGGCCAAGGACTTCGCCGGGGTGGACTACCGCGTCTACGACCTGGTCTCGGACGCCGGGCCGGAGCGCGTCGCGCGGATGCTGGCGACCCTGGTGGCCCTGTTCGACGCGGGGGCCCTGACCCCGCCCCCGGTCCAGACGTGGCCGCTGCCCAAGGCGCGTCAGGCGCTGCGCCATATGAGCCAGGCCAAGCACACCGGCAAACTCGTCCTGACCATCCCGCCGGCCCTCGACCCCAACGGCACGGTCCTGATCACCGGCGGCACCGGCACCCTCGGCGCACTCATCGCCGAACACCTCGTCACCACCCACCACATCACCCACCTCCACCTCCTCAGCCGACGCGGACCCCACGCCCCCGGCGCCCAACAACTCACCGACAAACTCACCGCACTCGGCGCCACCGTCCACATCACCGCCACCGACACCTCGGACCTCCCCGCCCTGCGGCAGATCATCGACACCATCGACCCCGCCCACCCCCTCACCGGCGTCATCCACACCGCCGGCACCGTGGACGACGCGATGATCACCTCCCAGACCCCCGACACGCTCCACCGTGTCTGGGCCGCCAAGGCGACCGGCGCCGCCAACCTCCACCGGGCCACCGAGCACCTCCCCCTCGCCATGTTCGCCCTCTTCTCCTCCGTCTCGGGCACCCTCGGCAACCCGGGGCAGGCCAACTACGCCGCCGCCAACGCCTACTGCGACGCCCTCGCCTCCCGGCGGCAGCACGCCGGTCTGCCCGCCGCCTCCATCGCCTGGGGCCTGTGGGCCGCCACCAGCGATATCACCGGGCAGCTCAGCGAGGCCGATGTGGCGCGGATCGGCCGCACCGGCGTCACGGCGCTGGCCACCGACCACGCGCTGGCGCTCTTCGACGCGGCACACCGACACGGCGACCCGCAGCTCGTGGCGCTCAACCTCGACGTACGCGCGCTGGCCGCGCAGCCGATCGCCGGTCTGCCGCCCGCGCTACGGGCCCTGGCCGCCCGCCCGAGCGGGGCCACGCGGCGCGCCGCCGCGGCCACCCAGCGCCCCGACGACTGGACGCGCCGGCTCGCCGGGCTCCCGGAGGCCGAGCAGCGGCAGCAGCTGCTCACGCTGGTGCGCGGCCATGCCGCGACCGTGCTCGGCCACGCCGACGCCGAAGGCGTACGGGAGGACGCGCCGTTCACGGATCTGGGCTTCGACTCGCTGACCGGCGTCGAGCTGCGGAACCGGCTCTCGGCGGCGACCGGGCTCCGGCTGCCGGCCGCGCTGGTCTTCGACTTCCCCTCGGCCAGGGCGCTGGCCGACCACCTGCGCGGCCTGCTCGTGCCGGACGGGGGGTCGGCGGCCCGGGGCGGGGTGGACCCCGTGCTGGGCGAGCTGGCGAAGCTGGAGTCCACGCTGTCGGCGCTCGAGCTGCCCGAGGCGGACGCGCGGGCGGTGACAGATCGGCTTGAGGGTCTGCTGGCCCAATGGAAGGCGGCGTCCGCGCCGCCGGCCGAGGACAGCGCGGCCGACCGGCTCACGCTCGCCACCGCCGACGAGGTGCTCGCGTTCATCGACAACGAGCTCGGCACCTCGTGACAGCTCAGTTGCCCGCCCCGACACGTATGAAGGTCGTGACTTCACATGCCGGATGAAGACAGGCTTGTCGACTACCTCAAGCGTGTGGCGACGGACCTGCACGACACGCGGCGGCGCCTGCGCGAGGTGGAGGAGCGGCACCAGGAGCCCATCGCCATCACCGCGATGACGTGCCGGTTCGCCGGCGGGGTGGATTCGCCCGAGGCGTTGTGGGACCTGGTGGCCTCGGGGGTGGACGCCGTCGGGCCGTTCCCCACGGACCGCGGCTGGGACCTGGACGGTCTGTATCACCCGGACCCCGACCACCCCGGCACGACGTACACGCGCGAGGGCGGGTTCCTGCGCGACGCCGACACGTTCGACGCGGGCTTCTTCGAGATCAGCCCGCGCGAGGCACTGGCCATGGACCCGCAGCAGCGCAAGCTGCTCGAAGTGGCCTGGGAGCTGTTCGAGCGCGCCGGTCTCGACGCGACGAGCCTTCGGGGCAGCCAGACCGGTGTCTTCGTGGGCGCGGCGACCATCGGTTCCGCCACGTCGGGCGTTCCCGTCCGCAAGGAGACCGAGGGGTACGCGGGCGTCGCGCCCAGCATGCTGTCGGGCCGTTTGTCGTACGCCTTCGGCCTGGAGGGGCCCGCGCTGACGGTGGAGACGGCCTGCTCGGCGTCGCTGGTGGCCATGCATCTGGGGATGCACGCACTGCGGCGGGGCGAGTGCCGGCTGGCGGTGGCCGGTGGTGTGACGCTGATGGCCTCGCCCGCGGTGTTCACCGGCTTCGCCCGTCAGCGCGGCCTGGCGCCGAACGGGCGCTGCAAGCCGTTCGCGGCCGCCGCCGACGGCACGGGCTGGGGCGAGGGCGTCGGGCTGGTCCTGCTCGAACGGCTCTCCGACGCCCGCCGCAACGGACACCCGGTGCTGGCCGTCATCCGGGGTTCGGCCGTCAACCAGGACGGCGCGAGCAATGGCATCACCGCACCCAACGGGCCCTCCCAGCAGCGGGTCATCCGTCAGGCGCTCGTCAACGCCCGCCTGTCGTCCGCCGAGGTGGACGCGGTGGAGGCGCATGGCACGGGCACCCGGCTCGGCGACCCGATCGAGGCCGACGCGCTGCACGCCACGTACGGCCACCAGCGCCCGGCGGACCGGCCGCTGCTGCTGGGCTCGGTCAAGTCGAACCTCGGTCACACCCAGGCGGCCGCCGGGACGGCGGGCGTGATCAAGATGGTGATGGCGATGCGGCACGGGGTGATCCCCGCGACGTTGCACATCGACGAGCCGACGCCGCACGTGGACTGGGGCTCGGGCGCCATCCGTCTGGTGACCGAGCCGGTGGACTGGCCGGAGACCGATCACCCGCGCCGGGCCGGGGTGTCGTCGTTCGGCGTCTCCGGGACCAACGCCCACCTGATCATCGAGCAGCCGCCCGAACCCGCCGAGGCGGTCCAGGGCGAAAGCGACCCGGAAGGCACGGAAGGCACGGGAGAGGCGGAGGTGGCGCCGCAGGCCGTGGTGAACGGCGGCGTGGTGCCGTGGTTGCTGTCCGCGCGGGACGAGGCGGCGCTGGCGCAACAGGCGCGGCGTCTGGCCGAGGCGGCGGAGCGCGATCCGGCCGCCGGTGCGGCGGAGGTGGGGTGGTCTCTGGCGACGGCGCGGGCCCGGTTCGAGCACCGGGCCGTGGTGGTGGGCGCGGACCGTGCGGCGCTGCTGGGCGGGCTGGCGAAGCTGGCCGCCGACGAGCCGGATCCGGCGGTCGTCACCGGTACGGCGGGCCCGGTCGGCGCGGGCCCGGTGTTCGTGTTTCCCGGCCAGGGCGCCCAGTGGCCGGGCATGGCGCGCGAACTCCTGGACTCCTCGCCGGTCTTCGCCGCCCGGATCGCCGAGTGCGAGCGGGCTCTGGCGCCGTATGTGGACTGGTCGCTGACCGCCGTGCTGCGCGGCACGGACCGGGCGACGGACGCCGGCCGGGACGATGTGGTGCAGCCGGTGCTGTGGGCCATCCACGTCTCGCTGGCCGCCCTGTGGCGGAGCTTCGGGATCGTCCCGGCGGCCGTCGTCGGGCACTCCCAGGGCGAGGTGGCCGCGGCGTGCGTGGCCGGGGCCCTCTCCCTCGACGACGCCGCCAAGGTCATCGCCCTGCGCGTACAGGCTCTCCGTCCCCTGATCGGACACGGCGCCATGGCCTCGGTCTCCCTCGGCGCCGAGGAAACCGCCGGGCTCCTCGCCGAGCTGGGCCCCGACGCCGGGGACGTGGCCGTCGCCGCCGTCAACGGCCCGCACGCCACGGTGGTCTCCGGGTCCGCGGACCGGGTGGCCGCCGTCCTGGACACGGCGCGGGAGCGTGGCGCGCGCACTCGCGCCATCGACGTCGAATACGCCTCCCACGGCCCTCATGTGGACCGCATCCACGAGGATGTGGTGTCCGCCCTGCGCGAGGTGACACCGGCCGAGTCCGAGATCGCGTTCTACTCCACCGTCACCGCGGAGCGGCTGAACACCGCGCGGTTGGACGCCGAGTACTGGTTCGAGAACCTCCGCCGGCCGGTCCGTTTCGCCGACGCGGTGGGCCGTCTGCTGGGCGACGGATACCGGGCCTTCATCCAGTGCAACCCGCACCCCATCCTGTCCACGAGCCTCCAGGACATCTTCGAGGAGTCCGGCACCCCCGCCGCCTCTCTCGCCACGCTGCGCCGCGACCACGGCGGCGCACACCAGCTCGCCCTCGCGCTCGCCGATGCCCACACCGCGGGTCTCGAGGTCGACTGGCGCCCGTGGTTCCCGGCCGGGCCCGCGCCCCGCGCCGTCGAGCTGCCCACCTACCCCTTCCAGGGGCGGCGGTACTGGATACCCGCCGACGGCAAGGGCACAGGGGATGTGTCCGCCGCCGGGCTGCGCGCCGTCGACCATCCGCTGCTGGCCGCCGCGGTGAGCCTGCCGGACGGCGGCATGGTGCTGACCGGACGCCTCTCGGCGGCCGCGGGCGGGGGCTGGCTCGCCGACCACGTCGTCGGCGACACCGCGCTGCTGCCCGGGGCGGCCATGGTCGAGTGGGCGCTTCAGGCCGCCCACGAGGCGGGCTGCGCCGCGGTGGAGGAGCTGGCCCTCCAGGTCCCGTTCGTCCTGCCCGCCTCGGGGGCGCTGCGCGTACGTGTCGCGGTGGGGCCCGCCGACGACGAGGGCAGGCGGACGGTCGATGTGCACTCCCGCCCCGACGAGCTCGACACGGAGGCCCCCGACGGGTGGGCGTGCCACGCCATGGGCGTCCTCGCGCCCGAGGGCGGTGAGTCCCCGTCGAACGCCACGGCCGCTCCCTGGCCACCGCCGGGCGCGGAACCGCTGGACGTCGCGGACTTCTACGAACGGGCCGTGGCCGGCGGCTACGGCTACGGGCCCGCGTTCCGCGGCCTGTCCGCGGCGTGGCGGGACGGCGCCGATCTGCTCGCCGAGGTCGCGCTGCCCGAGGCGGCCGGTGAGGGCGCCGACCGGTTCGGCGTCCACCCGGCGCTGCTGGACGCCGCCCTGCACCCGACGCTCCTCGACGGCGGCCGCCAGGACGCCTCGGACACCGGACAGGTGTGGCTGCCGTTCGCCTGGAGCGGTGTGTCGCTGTGGGCCACGGGGGCGCGCCGCGTACGGGTCCGTATCTCCCCGGAGGGCAACGGGCGGCGGATCTCCCTGACCGACGAGACGGGCGCTCCGGTCCTCGACGCCGCGTCGGTCGCCGCTCGCCCCACCGGCGTCGCCGAGCTGCGGGCCCTTGGGAAGCGCGCGGCCGAGGGCCTGTTCGTCGTGGACTGGGTGCCCGCGCGGGGCGGGACCGGCGACGATTCGGCCCCGCCGGACGCCGATTGGGCGGCGGTGGGCCATGGTGGCGCACCGCTCGCCGGGGTGGCGGAACACGCCGGCCTCGGCGCGCTGCTCGCCGCGGTGGACGATGGGACCCCGGTGCCGACGGTTGTCCTCCACCCGGTGACAGCGACGGCCACCCCCGACGACGGCCTCGCCGCCGTCGGGGGCGTGCTGGCTCTGCTCCAGGAGTGGCTGGCCGAGCCGCGGTTGCTGGACTCCCGGCTGGTCCTGGTCACTTCCGGTGCCGTGACCGCGGGCGGGGACGAGGGGGCGGTGGACCCGGGTGGCGCGGCCGTGTGGGGTCTGGTCCGTTCGGTCCAGGCCGAGCACCCGGGCCGGTTCACCCTCGTCGACGTGGGCGATGGCGACGCGGACGGTGAAGCGGGCCTCGTCGGGGCCGTACTCCACTCCTTCGACGCGGACGAGCCGCAGGTCGCCGTGCGCGCGGCCGGGGTGCTGGCGCCACGTCTGGTCCGCGCCTCTCCGACGTCAGGGGCCGGAGCCCCGGAGCTGTCCGGTGGCACGGTGCTGGTGTCGGGCGGTACGGGGGTGCTGGGCGGCGCGGTCGCCGAACATCTGGTGCGCGCGCATGGCGTGGAGCGGGTGCTGCTCCTTTCCCGCAGCGGCCCCGAGAGCCCCGAAGCGGCCGAACTGGTCGAGCGGCTCGCCGCGCTGGGCGCCCACGCGGAGGTGGCGGCGGTCGACGTGGCCGACCGCGACGCGCTCGCCGGGGCGCTGGCGGCGATCCCCGACAGCCACCCGCTGCTGGGCGTGGTCCACTCCGCCGGGGTGACCGAGGACGCCCTGGTGGAGTCCTGGGACACCGGCCGACTCGGCCGCGTATGGGCGCCCAAGGCCGTCGGCGCATGGCATCTGCACACCCTCACCCGGGAGTTGCCGCTGCGGATGTTCGTGGTGTTCTCCTCCGCCGCCGGCACGGTCGGCAACTCCGGCCAGGCCGGATACGCGGCGGCCAACGCCTGGACCGACGCCCTGATCGCGCGTCGGCGCGCCGACGGACTGCCCGGCACCTCGGTCGCCTGGACCCTGTGGCAGCAGACCTCCGCCATGACCGAGCACCTCACCGAGGCCGACCTGTCCCGCCTCGGCGCCCTCGGCATGCGCCCCCTCGCCACGGCTCGTGGCCTGGGGCTGCTCGACGCGGCACTCCATGTCACCCACCCCCTGGTGGTGGCCGCCGACCTCGACGCCACCAGGCTCGGCCCCGACAGCCCCGCCATGCTGCGCGCCCTGGCCAGGCCGGCCCGGCGCCGTGCGATGGAACACCGCGCCACCGGCCCCGCACTGGCCGGCCGGCTGGCCGGTCTCGACGAGCCCGCACGGCGCGAACTGCTGCTCCAGACAGTGCGGCAGCTGGTCTCGGTGGTGCTGGGCCACTCCTCCGACGCGTCGATCCGGGCCGAGGCCGCCTTCAAGGAGCTGGGCTTCGACTCCCTGACCGCCGTCGAGCTGCGCAACCGCCTGGCCACCGCCACCGGGCTGCGCCTGCCCGCCACCCTCGTCTTCGACTACCCCACCCCCCGGGCCCTGGCCGACCACGTCCTGGAGCGCCTGACCGCCACCGGCTCCCCCGCGCCGCGCCGTGCCGGCCGGTCCGGGACCGGCGCCGCCGACGAGCCGGTCGCGGTAGTGGCGATGGCGTGCCGCTTCCCCGGCGACGTGACCTCGCCCGAGGGGCTGTGGGACCTGGTGGCGTCCGGGCGGCATGTGCTCGGCCCGTTCCCCACCAACCGCGGCTGGGACCTGGCCAATCTGTTCCACCCCGACCCCGACCACCCCGGCACCAGCTACGCCTCGCAGGGCTCGTTCATCTACGACGCCGACGGATTCGACGCCGCCTTCTTCGGCATCAACCCCCGCGAGGCCCTGGCCATGGACCCCCAGCAGCGTCTCATTCTGGAGACCGCCTGGGAGACGCTGGAGCGCGCCGGCATCGACCCGCACACCCTCCGGGACAGCCTGACCGGCGTCTACGCGGGCGTCATGTACCACGACTACGGAGCCGGACTGCCCCCGGGCGACCCCCGCCTGGACGGCTACGCCGGTCTCTCCGGCACCAGCAGCATCATCGCCGGACGCGTGGCCTACACCCTGGGCCTCCAGGGCCCCGCCGTCACCGTGGACACCGCCTGCTCGTCGTCCCTGGTCTCCATCCACCTCGCCGCCCAGGCCCTCCGCCACGGCGAGTGCGACCTGGCGCTCGCGGGCGGCGTCACGGTCATGGCCACCCCTGACGTGTTCGCGGGCTTCTCCCGGCAGCGCGGTCTGGCCCCCGACGGACGGTGCAAGCCGTTCGCGGCCGCCGCCGACGGCACCGGCTTCGGCGACGGCGTCGGCCTGGTCCTCCTGGAGCGTCTGTCGGACGCCCGGCGCAACGGACACCGGATTCTGGCCGTCGTCCGCGGTTCGGCGGTCAACCAGGACGGCGCGAGCAACGGGCTGACCGCGCCCAACGGCCCGTCACAGCAGCGGGTGATCCGCCAGGCCCTCACCACCGCCGGACTCGGCCCGGCGGACGTGGACGCCGTCGAGGCCCATGGCACGGGCACGACGCTGGGCGACCCGATCGAGGCGCAGGCCCTGCTGGCCACCTACGGCCAGGACCGCCCCGGCGGCCACCCGCTCCGGCTCGGCTCGATCAAGTCGAACATCGGGCACACGCAGGGCGCCGCCGGTGTCGCCGGTGTCATCAAGATGGTGATGGCCCTGCGCCACCGTACGCTGCCCGCCACCCTGCACATCGACGAGCCCAGCCCGCACGTCGACTGGGCCGACGGGAACGTCAGGCTCCTCACCGAAGCGGCCGACTGGCCCGAGACCGGCCGCCCGCGCCGCGCCGCCGTCTCCTCCTTCGGCGCCTCCGGCACCAACGCCCACCTCATCCTCGAACAGGGCCCGGACCTGCCCGAGCCGCGGCCCGCGACCGACGCTCCCCCGCCCGGCCCCGTGCCCTGGCCGCTGTCCGCCCGCGGCGACCAGGCCCTGCGCGCCCTGGCCGCCTCCCTCGCCGACCGGCTGGGAGCCGACGACACCACGCCGGTGGCGGACGTGGGCCGGTCGCTGGCCACGGCGCGCGCGGTGTTGGAGCGGCGGGCCGTGATCGTCGGCGGCGACCGCCGGGAGATGACCGCCGCTCTCGACGCCCTGGCCCAGGGCCGTCCCCACCCGGACCTGATCACCCCGCCCTACGCCGCGCCCGCGGCGGGGCAGACCGTGTGGCTGTTCTCCGGGCAGGGCAGCCAGCGCCCCGGCATGGGCGCCGAACTGCACGCGCGCTTCCCGGTCTTCGCCGACGCGTTCGACGAGGTCTGCGCGCTGCTCGACCCCCACCTGGACCACCCCCTGCGGGACGTCGTCCTCCACGGCCGGCCCGACGCCACCCTGCTCGACCACACCACCTACACCCAGGCCGGACTCTTCGCGGTCCAAGTGGCCCTGGCACGGCTGCTGGAGACCTTCGACGTACGGCCGGACGCCGTGATCGGCCACTCCATCGGCGAAATCACCGCCGCGCAGGTGGCCGGAGTCCTCTCCCTGGAAGACGCCTGCCGGCTGGTCGCCGCCCGTGCCACCCTCCTCGGCAACCTCCCGCCCGGCGGCGCCATGACCGCCGTCGAGGCCACCGCCGACGAGATCACCGAGCACCTCGCCCCGTACGACGGCCGGGTCACCATCGCCGCCCTCAACGCCCCCACCAGCACCGTCATCTCGGGCCCCGCGGAACTGGTGGCCGAGGCGGGCGCGGCCTGGAAGGAACGCGGCCGCAGGACCAAGGCCCTGACCGTCAGCCACGCGTTCCACTCCCCGCTCATGGAACCCGCTCTCGAAGACTTCCGCCGCGCCATCGCCGACCTGGAGTTCGCCCAGCCGAACACCCCGCTGATCAGCAACCTCACCGGCGAACCCGCGGGCGAGGACATCGCCACCCCGGACTACTGGGTACGGCACATCCGCAGGCCCGTACGCTTCCACCCCGCCGTCGCACACATCGCGCCGAGCGCGGCGGTGTTCCTCGAGGTCGGCCCGGACGCCGTACTGATCCCCGCCGCCCAGGCCACCCTCGACGCGCTCGATGACGCGCCCGCGCACGCTCCTCTGCTCGTCCCGGCGCTGACCCGTAACCAGCCCGACGTCCAGGGTCTGGCGCACGCCCTGGCCCGGCTGCACACCCACACCCCAGTCGACTGGCGCCCCTGGTTCACCGGCCGGCCCGCCCCGGACACCGTCGACCTGCCCACCTACCCCTTCCAGCACCGGCCCTACTGGCTCACCGGCGGGGCCTCGGGCCCGGCCGCGGCCGGTTCCACGAGCCTGGACCACCCGCTGCTGCGGACCGCCGCGCCGCTGGCCGACGGCGGCATGGTGGTCACCGGCCACATCCCTCCGGCCGACCACACCGGATGGCTCACCGAGCACACCATCGCCGAGACCGTCCTGCTGCCCGCCACCGCGCTCCTCGAACTCACCCTCCACGCCGCGGACCACACCGCCACACCCCACATCGACGAGCTCCTCCTCCAGCAGCCCCTCAGGCTCGACCCCGCCCGCCCGCTCGCGCTCCAGGTCATCGTCAGCCCGCCGGACGACACCGACCGCCGCACCGTCCACATCTACACCCGCCCGGAGTCCGACCCCACGGCGGAGTGGACCCACCACGTCACCGCCACTCTCACCGGCGAGCCCACGGCCGAGCCGCCGGCCGCCGAAGCGGGGGCGGCCTGGCCGCCCCCGGGAGCCGAACCCGTCGACATCGACGGCTTCTACGAGCGGGCCGCCGCGCGCGGCTATCGCTACGGAGCCACCTACCAAGGGCTGCGAGCCGCCTGGCGACACGGCGACGAACTCCTCGCCGACATCGCTCTCCCCACCTCCGACACCGCCGATCACACCCCCGACACCCTCACCGTCCACCCCGCACTCCTCGACGCCGCGCTCCACCCCCTCATCGCCACCGCCGACAACCCGGCCGGTGAGATCTGGCTCCCCTTCACCTGGAGCGACGTCACCCTCCACGCGACCGGCGCCACCCACGCGCGGGCCCGCATCACTCCCCGAGGCGGCAACGAGTACCGCCTCACCCTCACCGACACCACGGGCGCGCTCGTCCTCACCGCCGACACCATCACCACCCGGCCGCTCGACACCGCGCGGCTGCTGAGCGGCGACCCGAACGACGGTCTGTACGAGGTGCGTTGGACCGCCTTGCCGACCCCGGCAGGGCTGGAGAGGACCACGGCGGGCGACTGGGCGGTGCTCGGCGACGGCGGACCCACCGAGGCCGTCCGCTCGCTCACCCGCTATCCGGATGTCGCCGCGCTCGCCGCGGCCCTTGACGACGGCGCGCCCGTGCCACTGGTCGTCCTGACCAGCACCCCAGAGGCCGACGGCGGGGACAGCGACACGGTGGTGGCGCGGGTCCTGGCGACGGCACAGGAATGGCTGGCCGAGCCGCGGCTCGACGGGGCCCGGCTGGTGATCGTCACCCGCGAGGCCGCCGCCGTGGACGAGGAGACGGACGTCGACCCGGTCGCGGCGGCCGTCTGGGGTCTGATCCGCAGCGCCCAATCGGAGAACCCCGGCCGCTTCACGCTGCTCGACCTCGCCGGACGCGACGCCGGCACGGCACCCGACATCGCGGGAGTGGTGCGCGCGGCCCTCGACGCCGACGAATGGCAGGTGGCGGTGCGCGACGGGAAACCGTTCGTACCGAGGCTGACGGCCGTGGAGGCGACGGCCGGTATCGCCCTGCCCGTCGGCGCGCCCGCCTGGCAGCTGGTCGTGGCGGAGGACGGCGCGGGCACGGTGGACAGCCTGGTGCCCGAGGGCAGTCCGCACGTGCTGGAGCCGTTGGCGCCGGGTCAGGTGCGGATCGCCGTGCGTGCCGCGGGCGTCAACTTCCGCGATGTGATGGTGACCCTCGGCGTCGTGCCCGACCGGCGGGGCCTGGGCGGCGAGGGCGCGGGCGAGGTGCTGGAGGTGGCTGCGGATGTGACGTCGGTGGCCGTCGGCGACCGTGTCATGGGCCTGTTCGAGGGCGCCTTCGGCCCCATCGCCGTCGCCGACGCCCGCGCCCTGGTGCCGATCCCGCCCGGCTGGACCGACCAACAGGGCGCCGCCGTACCCATCGCGTTCCTCACCGCCTGGTACGGGCTGGCGGACCTGGCCGGACTCTCGCCGGGCGAGTCGGTCCTCATCCACGCCGCCACCGGCGGCGTGGGCACGGCGGCCGTGCAGATCGCCCGCCACCTGGGCGCCGAGGTCTACGCCACCGCGAGCCCCGCCAAACACCACGTACTGGAGGCCATGGGCATCGACGAGACCCACCGCGCCTCCTCCCGCGACCTGGACTTCGAGCACGCCTTCCCGAAGGTCGAGGTGGTCCTCAACAGCCTCTCCGGCGAGTTCACCGACGCGTCTCTGCGCCTGCTGGGCGACGGCGGCCGGTTCCTGGAGATGGGCAAGACCGACATCCGCGAACCGGATGAGATCGCCGCGACGCACCCCGGCGTCCGCTACCGCGCCTACGACCTCGTCTCCGACGCCGGTTTCGACCGCGTCGCGGAGATGCTGCGTACGCTCGCCGACCTCTTCACCCAGGGGACCCTGACCCCGCCCCCGGTGCAGGCATGGCCACTCGCCAGGGCCCGCCAAGCGCTGCGCCACATGAGCCAGGCCAAACACACCGGCAAACTCGTCCTGGACATCCCCCGCACCCTCGACCCCAACGGCACCGTCCTGATCACCGGCGGCACCGGCACCCTCGGCGCCCTCATCGCCGAACACCTCGTCACCACCCACCACATCACCCACCTCCACCTCCTCAGCCGACGCGGCCCTGATGCCCCCGGCGCCCAACAACTCACCGACAAACTCACCGCACTCGGCGCCACCGTCCACATCACCGCCACCGACACCACCGACCCCCACGCCCTGCGGCAGATCATCGACACCATCGACCCCGCCCACCCCCTCGCCGGCGTCATCCACACCGCCGGCATCGTCGAGGACGCCGTCCTCACCTCCCAGACCCCCGACACCCTCCGCCGCGTCTGGGCCGCCAAGGCCACGAGCGCCGCCAACCTCCACCGGGCCACCGAGCACCTCCCCCTCGCCATGTTCGTCGTCTTCTCCTCCGCCGCGGGCACCCTGGGCTCCCCCGGGCAGGCCAACTACGCCGCCGCCAACGCCTACTGCGACGCCCTCGCCACCCGGCGGCGCCACGCCGGTCTCACCGGCGTGTCCATCGCCTGGGGCCTGTGGGCCGCCACCAGTGGGATGACCGGCGGGCTCAGCGAGGCGGACCACGCCAGGATGAGCCGTTCCGGGATGGTGCCGTTGTCCTCGGAGCATGCCCTGGCGCTGTTCGACGCGGCGCGCGGACACGGTGCGGCGCAGCTGCTCGCCGCCCGGCTCGACGCGGCCGCGCTGTCCGCCCAGCCCGCCGAGGCGCTGCCGCCGCTGGTCCGCTCGCTCGCGGGCACCCGCGCCCGGGCCGTCCGACGGAGTGCGGTGGCGCCGGTGGCCGATCTGTCCGGCCGGCTGGCGTCGATGGGCCCCGCCGAGCAGCGGGCGCTCCTGCTGGACCTCGTCAGGGTCCACGCGGCCACCGTGCTGGGGCACACGGACCACGACGCGGTGTCGATGGACACGCCCTTCAAGGATCTCGGGTTCGACTCGCTGACGGCGGTCGAGCTGCGCAACCGGCTCACCATGGTGACGGGGCTGCGGCTGTCCGCGGCGTCGGTGTTCCGCCACCCGACGCCGTCCGCCATGGCCGAGCACCTGCTGGGCGAGCTGTGCCCGGCGGGGGACGGCGCGGCGGCGCCCGTACTGCGGGAGCTGGAGCGGCTCGAGGCGGCGGTGGGCGAGGTGCGGCCGGAGGGCGAGACCGGTGCCCAGCTCGTCAAGCGGTTGCAGAACCTGCTGTGGCGGCTGGGTGACGGTGCCGAGGCGGTCGATCACACCGTCGACGGCGAGGCGTTGGAGTCGGCGTCGGACGACGAGATGTTCGCGCTCATCGACCAGCAACTGGGCTCGTCCTGACGGGGAGTGACGGAGGAATCATGTCCACCACCGAAGACAAGCTGCGCCAGTACCTCAAGCGCGTCACCCTCGACCTCGGCCAGGCCAGACAGCGCCTGCGCGAAGTGGAAGAACGCCACCGGGAACCCATCGCCATCATCGCCATGGCCTGCCGTTACCCGGGCGGGGTCACCTCTCCGGAGGGCCTGTGGGACGTCGTAGCCTCGGGCGCCGACGCCCTCGGCCCCTTTCCCGCCAACCGCGGCTGGGACCTCGACCACCTCTTCCACCCCGACCCGGACCACCCCGGCACCAGCTATGTCCAGGAGGGCGGCTTCCTCCACGACGCCGACGAATTCGACGCCTCCTTCTTCAACATCAGCCCTCGTGAAGCCCTCGCCATGGACCCCCAGCAGCGGCTCCTCCTGGAGGTCGCCTGGGAACTCCTCGAACGCGCCCGCATCGACCCCACCACCCTCAAGGGCACGCCCACCGGCGTCTACGCGGGGGTGTCGAGCCAGGACTACCTGTCGCGGATACCGCGGATTCCCGAGGGCTTCGAGGGCTACACCGCCACGGGAGGGCTCACGAGCGTGGTGTCCGGCCGAGTGGCGTACGCGCTGGGTCTTGAGGGTCCGGCGGTCACGCTGGACACGGCATGCTCGTCGTCGCTGGTGGCCACGCATCTGGCGGTCCGGGCACTGCGCCAGGGCGAGTGCACCCTGGCGCTGGCCGGCGGCGTGACGGTGTTCACCGCGGCCACGGCGTTTGTGGAGTTCTCCAAGCAGCGGGGGTTCGCGCCGGACGCCCGCTGCAAGGCGTTCGCCGCGGCGGCCGACGGCACGGGCTTCTCCGAGGGCGCGGGCCTGGTCCTGCTGGAACGGCTCTCCGACGCCCGCCGCAACGGACACCACGTGCTGGCCGTCATCCGGGGCTCGGCCGTCAACCAGGACGGCGCCAGCAACGGGCTGGCCGCGCCCAACGATGCCGCGCAGGAACGCGTCATCCGGCAGGCGCTGGCCGATGCCCGGCTCCCCGCCGACCAGGTGGACGCGGTGGAGGCGCACGGCACGGGCACCACCCTCGGCGACCCGATCGAGGCCGAGGCGCTGCTGGCCACCTACGGACAGGAACGGCCGGAGGACCGCCCGCTGTGGCTGGGGTCAGTGAAGTCGAACATCGGACACACCCAGGCCGCCGCCGGGATCGCGGGCGTCATCAAGATGGTCATGGCCCTCCGCCACGGCGCGCTGCCCGCCACCCTCCACGTCGACGAGCCCACCTCACACGTGGACTGGAGCAGCGGCGCCGTACGTCTGCTCACCGAGCCCGTCGACTGGCCGACCGCCGAACGCCCCCGTGGCGCGGGCGTCTCGGCGTTCGGCATCTCCGGCACCAACGCCCACGTCATCCTCGAAGAGGCCCCACCCTCGGAACCCGACACCCACGCGGACGAGCCGGGCGTGCTGGGCGGTGTCGCGCCCTGGGTGCTCTCGGCCCGTACCCACGAGGCCCTGGCCGAGCAGGCGCGCCGGCTGACCCGGACCATCACCGACAACCCCGACGTCTCGCCCACCGAGGTGGCCTGGTCCCTGGCCACCACGCGCGCGACCTTCGATCGCCGTGCCGTCGTCACCGGCACCGATCCCGCCGAACTGCTCGCCGCGCTCGACGCCCTGGCCGACGGTGGCGAACACCCGCACCTCACCCGCGGCACCGCCCTCGACCCCCAACAGGGCCCGGTGTTCGTCTTTCCCGGCCAGGGCTCCCAATGGGCCGGCATGGCCGTCGGCCTCCTGGACTCCTCCCCCGCCTTCGCCAGCAGGATCGC
>NZ_JBIRPV010000027.1:0-14486 GCF_044332865.1 Streptomyces sp. NPDC021225
CGACGACCACCACCAACACCTCCACTCCCTCGCCCACGCCCACACCACCGGCCACCCCATCACCTGGCAACCCACCCACCAACACCACAACCACACCGACCTCCCCACCTACCCCTTCCAACACCAGCGCTACTGGCTCAACACCCCCACCGAAGGCGTCGAGCCCGGTACGGACATCTCGGCGGCCCGCTTCTGGGAAGCCGTCGAAGGCGAGGACACCAACGCCATCGCCACCCTCCTCGATGTCGCACCGGGCACCTCGCTGGACGCGCTCCTGCCGGCCCTGTCAGCTTGGCGCAAGGAGCGCCGAGACCAGGCCGTCACCGATACCTGGCGCTACCAGGAGGTCTGGAAGCCGGTCGTTCTCTCCGACACGGGTCGTCTGCCACTCGGCGGCTGGCTGATCGCGATCCCGTCGCGACAGGCCGAGCACCCGCACGTCGACGCCATTCTGGACGGTCTGGCACGCCATGGGCTGCCCACCGTCCCTCTCCTTCTCGACGGCGCCCACCCCGACCTCCCGCTGCTGGAGCAGCACCTCGCACAGGCGATGGCGAAAGCTTCGAGTGGTGACCGCGCCGTCGCCGGTGTGCTCTCCCTGCTCGCGCTCGACGAGGAGCCGCATCCGCACCACCCCGAGGTGCCGCTCGGCACCGCCCTCACCCTCACCCTGGTGCAGGCCCTCATCAACCGCGACAATTTCGCGGCGCGTTTGTGGTGTGCCACCCAGGACGCCGTCGCCGCCGCCCCCTCCGACGAGCTCGGCCATCCTCTCCAGGCCATGGTCTGGGGGCTGGGACGCACCGCCGCCCTGGAACACCCGGATCTGTGGGGCGGGCTCATCGACCTCCCCGCCGACCTCACCGAGCGGGGCCTGCGCCACCTCATTGATGCCCTGACCAAGTGCCACGGCGAACAAGAACTCGCCCTGCGCGCCACGGGTCTGCGTACCCGGCGCCTCGCCCGAGCCACCTCGACGGTCGCCACCGCCCCCGAGGACACCCGGCACTGGACGCCCACCGGCACTGTCCTCATCACCGGCGGTACTGGAGCCATTGGCTCCCTCCTCGCACAGCGGATCGCCGAGCGCCACCCCGACTGCCATCTGCTGCTGGTGAGCCGCCGGGGGCCCGACGCCCCCGAGGCCACCGCGCTCCATGACCGGCTCACCGATCTGGGCGCCACGGTCACCCTCGCCGCCTGCGACGTCGCCGACCCCGACGCGCTCGCCGGTCTCATCGCGGGTATCCCTCCGACCCGTCCTCTCACCGCGGTCGTTCACACCGCCGGTGTCCTCGAGGACAACACGCTCACCGCGCAGACGCCGCGCCATCTCACGTCCGTTCTGGGGCCCAAGTCCCACGCCGCCCATCATCTGCACGCGCTCACCCAGGACCTTTCCCTCGACGCGTTCGTACTCTTCTCGTCCGTGGCGGCCCCCTTCGGCGCCACGGGCCAGGCCAACTACGCCGCCGCCAATGCCTATCTCGACGCCCTCGCCGAGCACCGCCGGGCCCGGGGGCTCGCCGCCACTTCCATCGCCTGGGGCAACTGGGGCGGCGACGGGCTGGCCGGCACGCACACAGCGCAGGCGTACCTCCGCAAGCGCGGGTTTCCGCCCATGGCGCCGCACCTGGCGCTCGCCGCCCTGGAGCAGGCCGTCCTCTCGCCCCACGCCCAGCTGGTCGTCGCCGATATCGACTGGGGGAAGTTCCCGCCCGCCCCGCACACCCGCGACATCCAGGGAAGCGGCCCCGCCCCCGGGGCCGCGGACAGCAGCGGCGGCACAGGACCCGGCGACGGCACTCGCGGCACCACCGCGAACCTTGCGGCCCGCCTCGCCGGTCAGAGCCCGGCCGAACGCTACGACACGCTCCTCGGCCTCATCGGGTCCCACACGGCGGCCGTTCTCGGGCACTCCAACTCTGAGGCGATCGCCGCGGATCGCGCGTTCCGCGAGCTGGGATTCACCTCCGTCACGGCCGTCGAGCTCCGCAACCACCTCGTGGCGGCCACCGGACTGCGTCTGCCGTCCAGCCTCGCCTTCGACCGTCCGACCCCCGCCAAGCTCGCGGCCCACCTGTTGGCGGAGTTGACGGAGCCGGGCCCGGGCGATCCGGCCGCCTCCGCCACCACGAGCAGCGTCCCGGCCGGCGGGGCGAGCGCCGCGAGGAACGCCGACGAGGTGGACACCGCCGACCCCGTGGCCATCGTCGGCTGGGCCTGCCGCTATCCCGGCGGGATCGCCTCCCCCGAGGACCTGTGGACCTTCATCACCGCGCACCGGGACGCCGTCGGGGACTTCCCGACCGACCGTGGCTGGGACCTGAAGAGGCTCTTCGACCCCGACCCGGACCGGCGGGGTACCTCCTACAGCCGACAGGGGGCCTTCCTCCACGACGCGGGCGAGTTCGACGCCGAGTTCTTCGGGATCAGCCCGCGCGAGGCGGCCGCCATGGACCCCCAGCAGCGGCTGCTTCTCGAAACGTCCTGGGAGGCGCTCGAACGAGCCGGCATCAACCCGCAGGACCTCCAGTCCAGCCCGACCGGGGTGTTCACCGGGAGCAACGCCCAGGACTTCACCGCCCAGCTGCGGCAGGCACCACCGGAGGTGTCGGAGGGCTATGCCCTGACGGGCAGTTTCAACAGCGTCGCCTCGGGCCGCATCTCGTACGCGCTCGGTCTGGAGGGTCCCGCGGTCAGCGTGGACACCGCGTGCTCGTCGTCGCTCGTGGCGCTCCATCTGGCATGTCAGTCGCTGCGGGCAGGCGAGTGTTCGCTCGCCCTGGCCGGCGGTGCCACCGTGATGACCAGCCCCTTCAACTTCGTCGAGTTCTCCCGTCAGCGGGGCTTGGCGGCGGACGGAAGATGCAAGGCGTTCTCCACCACGGCCGATGGCACCGGCTGGGGCGAGGGTGTGGGCATGGTGGTGGTGGAGCGGCTGTCGGACGCGCGGCGCAACGGCCATCACGTGCTGGCCGTCGTACGCGGCAGCGCGGTCAACCAGGACGGTGCCAGCAATGGGCTGACGGCTCCGAACGGTCCCTCGCAGCAGCGTGTCATCCGGGCTGCCCTGGCCGCCGCCGGGGTGGCCGCAGCCGACGTGGACGCGGTCGAGGCGCACGGCACGGGAACGACGCTCGGCGACCCGATCGAGGCCCAGGCCCTGCTCGCCACATACGGGCAGGGGCGGCCGGCGGACCGCGCGCTGTGGCTCGGTACGGTCAAGTCCAACATCGGGCACACCCAGTCGGCCGCCGGGGTCGCCGGGGTCATCAAGACGGTACTGGCCCTGCGGCACGGGGTGTTGCCGCGTACCTTGCATGTGTCCGAGCCGACGCCACACGTGGACTGGTCGGCGGGTGCTGTCCGGCTGCTGACCGGCGACCAGCCGTGGCCGGACACCGGGCGTCCCCGGCGGGCAGGTGTGTCGTCCTTCGGCGTCAGCGGCACCAATGCCCATGTGATCCTGGAGCAGGCGCCGCCCGTGGAGGCTCCCGCGAAGACCGTGTTCCCGGACCCGCTGACGCTGCCCTGGCCCATCTCCGCGACATCGGAGGAGGCGTTGCGCGCCCAGGCCCGGCGGTTGCGCGCATACGTGGCCGAACGCCCCGATCTCGACCCCGCCGACGTAGGGCGCTCTCTCGCGACAGGGAGGGCGGTGTTCGAGCACCGGGCGGTGCTCCTCGGCAACGGTCCCGACGACTTCCGGCGCGCTCTCGACGACCTCGCGGCAGGCGAGCCGAGCGGGAAGGTCGTCCAGGGCTCGGCCACGGGCCGGGGAAAGATCGCCTTCGTATGCTCGGGGCAGGGCACCCAGCGCTCCGGCATGGGCCACCAGCTCTACCGCACGTCCACGGTGTTCGCCCGTGCCCTCGACGAGGTGTGCGCCCATCTCGACCCGTACCTGGAACACCCCCTGACGGAGGTGCTGTTCGCCGACGAGAAGAGCGAGACTTCGGCGCTGCTGCACCGGACCGCCTACACCCAGCCGGCCCTGTTCGCCCTCCAGACCGCGCTGTACCGCCTGGTCACCGAGGAGTTCGGGCTGGCCCCCGACTACCTGGCCGGCCATTCCCTGGGCGAGCTGACCGCCGCCCACCTGGCGGGCGTCCTCAGCCTCCCCGACGCCGCGGCGTTGGTCGCGGCCCGCGCCCTGGCCATGCAGCGCCTTCCCGCCACCGGCGCCATGGTCGCCGTCGAAGCCACCGAGGCCGAGCTGCGCCCCCGGCTCAGCGGCCTGGAGGACCGGGCCGACATCGCCGCGGTCAACGCTCCCGGTTCCCTCGTCCTCACCGGCGACCACGACACCGTCCACCACATCGCCGACGCCTTCCGCGCACAGGGCAGGAAGGTCACCTCGCTCCAGGTCGGCGGCGCCTTCCACTCCCCGCAGATGGACCCCCTGTGCGACGAGATCGAGCGCACCGCCGAGAGCCTGACCTACCACCGGCCCCACACCCCGCTGGTCACCGCGTCGGCCGCCGACGAGAGCGCGCACGGGTCCGAGCGGGTTGAGGAAGGCGGGTCCGGGCCGTGCACGGACCCGGGCACTCCGGAGTTCTGGGCTCTCCAGGCGCGCCGCACCGTCCACTACGCGAGCGCCGTCGAGCGACTGCGCGCCCGTGGCGTGAACACCTTCCTCGAACTGGGCCCCGACGCCACGCTCACCGCCCTCGTCCACCGCAATCTCCCCGACCACTCCCCCGTGGCTGTCTCCCTCCTCCATCCGGACCAGTGCGAGACGCAGAGCGTCCTGACCGCGCTCGCCACGGTCCACGCCCACAGCCGGCCCATCGCCTGGGGCCGCCACTACGCCGAGCGGCCACATCCGGCGCCGCGCCACGCGGAACTGCCCACGTATGCCTTTCAGCACCGGCGCTACTGGCTGCCCACCCCCGTGGCGAGCGGCGATGTGACGACCGCCGGGCTCGACGCGGCGGAACACCCCCTCCTCTGCGCCGCCGTGCAACTCGCGGATGGCGACGGCTGCCTGCTCACGGGTCGGCTGTCGCCGCGCACACATCCTTGGCTGGCCGACCACGCCATCGCCGGGACCGTCGTGCTGCCCGGCACGGCGTTCGTGGAGCTGGCGCTGCGGGCCGGGGACCAGGTCGGATGCGCTGGGCTGGAAGAGCTCACCCTGCACACTCCGCTGACCATCCCCGCCGAGGGCGAGGTGGTGCTCCAGGTGGCGGTGGGCGCCGCCGACGAGACAGGCCGCCGTGAGCTGAGCATCCATGCCCGGACGGACGTGGACGGCGACGGGGGCTCCCCGGGTGATCGGTGGACGCGGCATGCCGACGGCTCCCTGACGGCGGCCACCCCCGACGGTGAGGGCGCTCGCGACAGCGCCGGCGGGGCCTCCGGTGAGGGCATCGATGACGACTTGGCGGCATGGGCCGCGGTGTGGCCGCCCCCGGGGGCGGAACCCTTGGACCTCGACGGGGTGTACGACCGGTTCGCCGAGGCGGACTTCGGCTACGGGCCCGCGTTCCAGGGCCTGCGCGCCGCATGGCGGTACGGTGGCGAGACGCTGGCGGAGGTCCGCCTCCCGGATCAGCCGGCCAGTGAGGCGTCGCGTTTCGGGCTGCACCCCGCGCTCCTCGACGCGGCGCTCCAGACCATGTGGCTGGTGACGCCTGACGGCGAAGCAGCGCCGGAGCAGCTGGGAGGACCCGACCAGGGTCTGCCGTTCGCCTGGCGCGGAGTGTCGCTGCGCGCAGCGGGACCATCCGCCCTGCGGGTACGCCTGCGACGGCTCGGGCCCGACACCGTGGCCGCCACCATGGCCGACGAGACGGGCCGACCGGTGGCATCAGTGGAGTCGCTGACGCTGCGCCCGGTGTCCGGGCACACCTTGCAGGCCCCTGATGCCACCGAGGCCGCCGTCCGCGACGCCCTGCTCGGTCTGGACTGGACGGAGGTACCGCGGCCTGAGGCGCAACCGGCTCCGGGGCGGTGCGCGGTGATCGGAGCCGACGGCCTTGGTCTGAGGCCCGCGCTCAGGGCTGCGGCGGGCGACGGGCGGTGGCCGGGCCTGGAGGTCATGGACGACCAAGCGGCCCAGGCGGACCCGGCCGATCTGAGCGTCCTGGTGCAGTCCCTGGTGGCGCGCGGCCCCGTCCCGGACGTTGTCATCGCCACCTGCCAAACGGATGACGGAGCCGAGACCGTACGAGCCAGGACCCGGCAGGTGCTGGAGCTGCTCCAGCAGTGGCTCGCCGAGGAGCGGCTGGCCGGTGCCCGCCTGGTGCTGGTCACCTCCGGCGCCGTGGCAACCGGTCCGGCTGAGGGAGTGACGGACCTGGCGGGCGCGGCGGCCTGGGGACTGGTGCGTTCCGCCCAGTCCGAGCATCCGGACTGCTTCGTCCTGGTCGACGTGGACGGATCGGAGGAGTCCCGAGCCGCACTGCCCGCCACCGTCGGCCTCGGGGAACCACAACTGGCGGTCCGCGGCGGCCGGATGCTGGCCCCCCGCCTGGTACGGAAGTCGGCCGGTTCCACCACCGACGACGGCCTCGTGCTGCCGCGGGGACCGGAGAGCTGGCGGCTGGAGTGTCCCGGCGCCGGCAGCCTGGACGGGCTGGCCCCGGTGGCCTCCCCAGCCGCCACGATGTCGCTGGGCCCGGCTGAGGTACGGGTGGCGGTGCGTGCGGCGGGGCTGAATTTCCGCGATGTGCTGCTCGCGCTGGGCATGATGCCCGGAAACACGGGCCTGGGCAGCGAGGGCGCGGGGATTGTCCTCGAAGTCGGTGCCGAAGTCACGGACCTTGTCGCGGGCGACCGGGTCATGGGGGTCTTCCCTGCCGCCTTCGGCCCAGTCGCCGTGGTCGAACGCGCGACCCTGGCGCGCATGCCCAACGGGTGGTCGTTCGCCCAGGCCGCGTCGGTGCCTGTCGTCTTCGCGACCGCGTATTACGGCCTGGTGGATCTGGCGCGCCTGCGGCCGGGGGAATCGGTGCTGATCCATGCCGCCGCGGGCGGAGTGGGCATGGCCGCCACGCAGATCGCACGTCATCTGGGAGCCGAGGTCTACGCCACCGCCGGCCCGGGCAAGTGGCACGTGCTGCGCGCTCAGGGCATTCAGGACGACCACCTCGCCTCCTCGCGCACCCTGGACTTCGCGCAGCGCTTCACGGCCACCAGCGGGGGGCGGGGGGTCGACGTCGTCCTGAACTGCCTGTCCCAGGAGTTCGTCGACGCCTCCCTGCGCCTGGTGGTCGGCGACGGCGGCCGGTTCCTGGAAATGGGAAAGACCGACATCCGCGATCCAGAGCGGCTGGCCATCGACCATCCGGGCCTGCGCTATCAGGCATACGACCTGATGGAAGCCGGACCGGAGCGGGTCGGGGAGATCCTGCGCACCGTACTGGACCTGTTCGGCCGCGGTGTCCTGGCGCCCCTGCCGACGACCTGTTGGGACATCCGACAGGCGGAGCACGCCTTCCGCCATCTACAGCAGGGCCGCCATATCGGCAAGAACGTCCTCACTCTGCCCACCGACTGGGACCCCGCCGGCACGGTACTGGTCACCGGCGGTACGGGCGTGCTGGGCGCGGCCCTCGCCCGCCACCTGGCCGCCACCGGCCGGGCCCGCCATCTGCTCCTGGCCAGCCGGCGCGGACCGGACGCCCCTGGCGCCGACGAGCTGCGCCGGGAGCTGAGCGAACTGGGCGCCCAGGTGACCATCGCCCCATGCGACCTCGGCGACCGCGCGTCCACCGCACGGCTTCTGGAGTCGGTGCCCGACGAGCAGCCACTGACGGCCGTGGTTCACGCGGCGGGGATCGTGGACGATGCCACCATCGGCTCCCTCACCCCTCGCCACCTCGACACCGTTCTGGCCGCCAAGGTCGATGCCGCCCGGCATCTGCACGAGCTGACGCGCCATCTGGACCTGGCAGCGTTCGTGCTCTTCTCCTCGATCGCCGGCGTCGTGGGCTCGCCAGGGCAGGGCAACTACGCCGCGGCCAACGCCTTTCTCGATGCGCTCGCCTATCAGCGGCGCGCGGCAGGGCTCCCGGCGGTGTCCCTGGCCTGGGGACTGTGGGAGGAGGCCAGCGGAATGACCGGCCACCTCGACCGGACCGACCACACCCGCCTGGCCCGGCTCGGCATCAAGCCGCACACCACCTCACAGGCGCTGTCCCTCTTCGACGCCGCGGTCACCCGCCACCAGCCCGTCCTCGTCCCCGCGCGCCTGGACCTCCCGGATCCGAGCTCCGGCGCACCGACCCTGCCGCCCCTGTACCGGGGCCTGGTCAGCTCCGAAGCGCGCCGGACCCGCCCGAACCGCCGCACAGCCGGAGCCGGTCCTTCGGCGCTGCGTGCCCGCCTCAGTGGGCATGACCCGGCCGGACAGCACGACATCGTGCTCGCGCTGATCCGTTCCCATTCCGCTCTCGTCCTGGGCCACAACGAGCCGGACGCCATCCATCCCGGCTCTCATTTCCGCGCCCTCGGCTTCGACTCCCTGACCGCCGTCGAGCTCCGCAACCGGCTGAACACTGCCACCGGCCTCCGGCTCCCCGCCACCCTCGCCTTCGACCACCCGACGCCCGGCGAGCTCGCCACATACGTCAAGGATCGAGTGCTGCACAACGGCGGCACGGCGACGGTGGCCCCTGTGCTGGCCGAACTCGACAGGCTGGAAGCGGCCATGTCCCGGGTGGAGAAGGACGACGCGATCCGGTTCAGGATCGTCACCCGTCTTCAGTCCCTTCTCCTGAAGTGGAACGGGTCGGACGGCACCGCGGACCACAACGACGGCGCGGACCGGCTGGCCTCCGCGACGGCCGGCGAAGTCCTGGACTACATCAAAAACGACCTCGGCCTCTCCTGAATCGACGAGACCCGCCCGCGTCCTCCGCAGTTCTTCAAACGTGTTCAAGGACGCTCAAGGAAGTGATCCCAGTGGTGCACGAAGACGAGCTCCTCAGCTATCTGAAGCGGGTAACCGCCGACCTGGACCGGACTCGCCGTCGTCTTTACGAGGTCACCGAGCGGGAACAGGAGCCCATCGCCATCGTCGGCATGGCATGCCGCTTCCCCGGCGAGGTCCGGTCCCCGGAGGACTTCTGGCAGCTCATCGTGGCGGAGACGGACGCGATCGGGGATTTCCCCACCGACCGTGGCTGGGACGTCGAGCGGCTGTACGACCCGGACCCGGACCGGTCCGGCACCTGCTACACGCGACACGGTGGCTTCCTCCACGACGCTGCCGGATTCGACGCCGAGTTCTTCGAGACCTCTCCGCGTGAGGCGCTGGCGATGGACCCGCAGCAGCGGCTGCTGCTGGAGGCCTCCTGGGAAACCTTCGAGAGCGCCGGCATCGACCCGGCTTCCGTACGCGGCAGCCGAACCGCCGTGTTCACCGGTATCAACCCGCCGGACTACCCCGTCGGACACGCCTCGCGCCCCCCGGAGTCCGCAGAGGGCTTCATCCTCACCGGCAGCGCGGGGAGCATCGCCTCGGGCCGAATCGCTTACGCGCTCGGGCTGGAAGGGCCTGCGGTCACCGTGGACACGGCGTGTTCGTCGTCTCTGGTGGCCCTGCACCTGGCCTGCCAGGCGCTGCGGGCGGGGGAATGCTCCATGGCGCTGGCGGGTGGGGTAGCCGTCATGTCCACCCCACGCATTTTTCTGGAGTTCGCGCGGCAGCGTGGGTTGTCGGTGGATGGGCGGTGCAAGGCGTATGGGGCTGGGGCGGATGGTACGGGGTGGGCTGAGGGTGTGGGGATGTTGTTGGTGGAACGGCTGTCGGATGCGCGGCGGCTGGGGCATCGGGTGCTGGCGGTGGTGCGGGGCAGTGCCGTCAACCAGGACGGGGCGAGCAACGGTCTAACCGCGCCGAACGGTCCGTCGCAGCAGCGGGTGATCCGGCAGGCGCTGGCCAGTGCGCGGCTGTCCGCGGTGGATGTGGATGCGGTGGAGGGGCATGGGACGGGTACGCGGCTGGGTGATCCGATCGAGGCGCAGGCGTTGCTGGCCACGTACGGGCAGGAGCGGTCTGCTGATGCGCCGTTGTGGCTGGGGTCGGTGAAGTCGAATATCGGGCATGCGCAGGCCGCGGCGGGTGTCGCGGGGGTCATCAAGATGGTGATGGCCATGCGGGAAGGGCTGCTGCCGCGGACATTGCATGTCCAGGAGCCGTCGCCGCATGTGGACTGGACGGCGGGGGCGGTACAGCTGCTGAGCGAGGCCATGCCCTGGCCGGAGACCGACCGGGCCAGGCGTGCGGGCGTGTCGTCGTTCGGGGTGAGCGGCACCAACGCGCACGTCATCCTCGAACAGGCACCACCGGAGGCCCACCACAACCTCGCGGACACCTCTTCGGCGTCGTTTCCCTGGATGGTGTCGGCCAAGTCCGAGCCGGCACTACGCGCCCAGGCAGCACGACTGCACGCGTACCTGACGGCCCACGGCGAGGCCGACCCGGCCGACGTCGGACACGCGCTGGCCACCAGCCGCACCCCCTTCGAACACCGCGCCGTACTCCTGGGCCCCGGCCGCGAGGACTTCCTCCACGGCCTGGCGGCACTGGCGGCCGGTGAGGAGCACGAGGGGCTTGTGCGCGGCGTGGCGTCCGGAGCGGGGAAGCTGGCGTTCCTCTGCTCGGGGCAGGGCACACAACGCCCCCGCATGGGATACGAGCTCTACCAGGCCCTCCCGTTGTTCGCCGAGGCCCTCGACGAGGCCTGTACCCACCTCGATCCGTATCTGGAACAGCCTCTGCGGGATGTGATGTTCGCCGAGCCGGACACCGACACGTCCCGGCTGCTGGACCAGACGCTCTATGCCCAGCCCGCCCTGTTCGCTCTTCAGGTCGCCCTCCACCGCCTGGTCACCGAAGGCCACGGAGTCACGCCCCACTTCTACGCCGGACACTCCCTCGGCGAGATCACCGCAGCCCACCTCACCGGCATCCTCACCCTCACCGACGCGGCCCGCCTGGTCACCACCCGCGCCCGCCTCATGCACACCCTCCCCACCACCGGCACCATGACCACCATCCAAGCCCAACCCCACGAAGTCCAAGAACACCTCACAGGCCTCGAGACGCAGGTGTCCATCGCGGCCGTCAACGCCCCCGGATCCGTCGTCATCAGCGGCGACCGAGATGCCGTGGACACTGTTGCCGCCAAGTTCCGGGCCATGGGGCGGAAAACGACCCCGCTCAATGTCAGCGCGGCCTTCCACTCACCCCACATCGACCCCATCCTCGACGAGCTCCGCGACACCGCCCAAACCCTCACCTACCACCAGCCCCACACCCCCCTCATCACCACCGACCCCACCGGACAAAACCCCACCACACCCGAATACTGGACCCACCAAACCCGCAACACCGTCCACTACACCCACACCACCCACCAACTCCACACCCATGGTGTCACCACCTATCTCGAACTCGGACCCGACACCACCCTCACCACCCTCACCCACCACAACCTCCCCCACCACACACCCCACACCACCGCCCTCCTCCACCCCCACCAACCAGAAACCCACACCACCCACACCGCCCTCGCCCGCCTCCACACCCACGGCCACCCCACCACCTGGCACCAACAACACCACACCCACCACCACACCAACCTCCCCACCTACCCCTTCCAACACCACCACTACTGGCTCAACACCACCCCAACCCCCAACACCACCAACGTCCGGTTCTTGGATTCGCTGGAGAAGTACGACGTCGATGCAGTGGCCTCCGCCCTGTCCATCGACCGTGACTCCTCTCTCGAGACCGTCCTGCCGGCCCTCTCCGCCTGGCGCAAGCGCCACGACGACCAGACCGTCATTGATTCCTGGCACTACCGCGAGGAATGGAAGCCGGTCACTCTCCCCCAGGCCAGCACCAGGTCGCCCGGCACCTGGCTCGTGGTCGTGCCCGCTCTTCAGAGTCCTCACGCCCTTATCGACCTCGTCGCCGATGCCCTGCATCAACTCGGGGCGCGGACCATCAAGCTCACCCTCGACTCTTCCTACTCTGATCCCGAAACCGTCGCTCAGCAGCTCACTGAGCACAGCGACGGCGTGAGCATCGATGGTGTGCTCTCGTTTCTGGCCTTCGACGAGGAACCCCACCCCGAACACCCCCACATCCCCACCGGAACAGCCCTCACCCTCACCCTCACCCAAACCCTCACCACCCACCCCCACATCACCGCACCCCTATGGGCCCTCACCCAAACAGCAACCATCACCCACCCAACCGACACCCTCAACCACCCCACCCAAGCCCACATCTGGGGACTCGGACGCACCACCGCCCTCGAACACCCCGACCAATGGGGCGGACTCATCGACCTCCCCACCACCCTCACCCCCCAACACCTCCACCACCTCACCACCGCCCTCACCACCCAACATGATGAGCGCGAGCTCGCGCTACGTTCCACCGGACTTCACGCCCGACGTCTGATCCGTACAACCGCCCACTGCACACCCCACGACCCCCAACCCTGGAAACCCCACGGAACCATCCTCATCACCGGCGGCACCGGCGCCCTCGGCACCCACATCGCCACCTGGATCGCCACCCACCACCCCCACTGCCACCTCCTCCTCACCAACCGACAAGGACCCAACACACCCCACGCCACCCAACTCCACCACCAACTCACCCAACTCGGCGCCACCACCACCATCACCACCTGCGACACCACCAACCCAACCCAACTCACCAACCTCCTCAACACCATCCCCCCAACCCACCCCCTCACCACCCTCATCCACACCGCAGGAGTCCTTGACGACGCAACACTGGCCACCCAGACTCCCGATCATCTGTCGACCGCCCTGGGCCCCAAGGCATACGCCGCCCACCTTCTGCATGACCTCACCCGGCATCTGGACCTCGACGCCTTCGTCCTGATCTCCTCCACAGCAGCCACCTTCGGCAGTCCGGGTCAGGCCAACTACGCCGCCGCCAATGCTTATCTCGACGCCCTGGCCCAGCACCGCCGCGACCAGGGACTCCCCGCCACCAGCATCGCCTGGGGGCTCTGGGAGCACGGCGGCTTGGCCAACGCCGAAATCACCGGGCACCTGGCGCGCCGAGGCCTGCTCCCCATGCCCACCGAACCGGCACTCACCGCGCTTTCGCAAGCCATCGTCGCGCCGGGGCAAGCCCACCGCATCATCGCTGACATCGACTGGAGCACCTTCGCCGGCCTTCTGAGCCACACCGGCGAATTCGTTCCGCTCATCCAGGACATTCCCGAAGCCCGGACGCAACGTACTCGGGATGTGGTGGATCAGCAGTCCGGCACGGCTCTGCATCGACAGCTCGCCGACCGGAACCCGAGCGAACAACAGGAGTTGCTTCTCCGGCTCGTACGGACCCAGGTGGCTGCGGTCCTGGGACACAGCGACATCGACGCGGTGCCCCCAGACCGCCCCTTCAAGGATCTCGGACTCGATTCCCTCGCCGCCGTCGAGACCCGCAACCGGCTGACCGCCGTCACCGAGCGGCGCCTCCCCACCAGCCTCATCTTCGATCACCCAACGCCGACCAAGCTCGCCCGGTATGTGCAAGCCCAATTGATGGGCGAGGGATCCGCCTCAGCGAGCGCGGTGGTGCCCAGCCCCGCCATCAACGCCGACGACGACTCCATTGCGATCATCGGCATGGCGTGTCGCTTCCCGGGAGGCGTCAGTACGCCCGAGGAGTTTTGGGATCTCATCCTCATGGAACGGGACGCGATCGCGGACTTCCCGACGAACCGTGGCTGGGATCTCGAGGGAATCTTCCATCCTGATCCTGCGCACAAGGGCACCTGTTACACGCGGCAGGGCGGCTTCTTGTACGACGCGGCCGAATTCGACCCCGCCTTCTTCGACATCAGTCCCCGCGAGGCACTGGCCATGGACCCGCAGCAGCGGCTCTTGCTGGAGACCAGCTGGGAGGCGCTGGAACGGGCGCACATCGACCCACGGTCGCTACAGGGCAATCCTGTCGGCGTCTTCACCGGCATCAACGCTCAGGACTATGCGATCCACCTGGAGCGTTCACAGGAGTCCGTTGAGGGCTATGTCCTCACCGGCAGTTCGAGCAGCATCGCATCGGGCCGAATCGCTTACAGCTTGGGGCTGGAGGGGCCCGCGGTCACCGTGGACACGGCGTGTTCGTCGTCCCTCGTCGCCCTGCACCTGGCCTGCCAGGCGCTGCGGTCCGGGGAGTGCTCCATGGCCCTCGCCGGCGGGGTCACCGTCATGTCCACCCCCACCACCTTCGTCGAGTTCGCTCGACAACGGGGGCTGTCAACAGACGGTCGATGCCGCGCCTTCTCTTCTACCGCCGACGGAACGGGCTGGGGCGAAGGTGTGGGGATCTTGTTGGTGGAGCGGTTGTCGGATGCGCGGCGGTTGGGGCATCGCGTGTTGGCGGTGGTGCGGGGCAGTGCCGTCAATCAGGACGGGGCGAGCAACGGTCTAACCGCGCCGAATGGTCCGTCGCAGCAGCGGGTGATCCG
>NZ_JBIRPV010000028.1:0-10853 GCF_044332865.1 Streptomyces sp. NPDC021225
CTGCAGGGGGGACCCTGTGGGAGAGTAGGACGCCGCCGAACAATTTTTAGCCTCGGTCCCGAGTATCGGAAGATACTCGGGACCGAGGCTTTTTTGGTTTCTTCGCAGATCATCCTGAGCTGGGCTGGGACTGACATGCCACGCTCGGAACATCCCCCAGCAGTCGTCCGCGTTGTGGTTCAGCCCACCAGGGTGCGGTGGGGCCACCGTGCGCGGGCCTGCTCCTGGGAGCGCATCAGCGCCAGCGTGGGCAGGCCCTGCGACGCGCCCTGGGTCAGCAGGTCCGGCAGTTGGGGCAGGGGTGCCACGGCCGCGACATCGTCCAGGACGAGGGTGAGTGGTGGGTCGAGCCGACCGGAGGATGACCGTTCGGCCATGCGCCGGCCGTGCTCGACCACGTGTGAGGCGAGTGCGGTCAACAGGGGCATCGCACCCGGATGGGTCCGTGGGTCCTCGATGGACTCGCCCATCACATACAGCGTTCCCCCTTCGCCGATGAATGACTCCAAAGCGAGGGAGTCGGACCGGCCGGGGTTGCAGGCGTCCCTGATGTGGATCGAGGACAGCGCCGCCAGCGCACGGGCCGTCAGCTCCTGGGCCATGTCGCGGCGTTCCGGGTGTGCGGTGAGCATGGCCTCCAGCTCACCCGCGGAGCCCCCGACGGCCTTCGCGTGCGTCCGCAGGATCCGCACCGGCTCATGCGCCGAGTTGCCCTGCGCCCAGCGGTGCACATGGCGGAACGGGCGGCCGTCCACGGCGGACGCGTGCAGCCAGCAGCGGAGCATGGTCTCCGCTGCCTCCGCCATGGGCCTGTCCGCGGCGTGGAGCGGGCGTACGGGGGCGAGGAGCGCGGTGGCGCGGGCGGCCGCGGCATCGCGGGACTCACAGCCCGCCGCGGGGTTCCAGCGCAGCCGGGCCGGGGTGTCGAGAAGGTGGGACGGGTCGAAGACATGGGCGGGGCCGAACTTCGCGCGCGCGTCCTTGGTCGTCGCCCACAACGCGGGGTCGCTGGTGACGACCAGGACCGGGCCGTCGGCCTCCAGGACGGCCTCGGACGCGGCGTCGCCGCGCTGTGTGCCGTAGAGGACGCGGGAGTGCGTCGGCTCGGCCCCGGGAAGCCCCGGGCCGCCGCGTGGAGTGGGCACCGGCTGGAGTGCCGCCGTGCCTGATGAGGCGGGCGTCTCGGCGATGTGGTGGTGGGGCGCCGCGGTGCCCGCGTCACCGTTGCCGGCGTGGCCGTTCCAGGGCCCGTACGGGGCTGTGGGTGCGCTGGGGTGTCCGACCCCGGGCTGTCCGGCGACCGGCGCGGCCGGGCGCGGCTCCTTACCGTTCGTCGCCCAGCCGGCCTGCTGTCCGGCCTGCTGTCCGACGGATCCGGGACCGCCGGGCGCCAGGCCGGTCGCCGAATCGGCGCGATACCCCTGGAGGTTGCCATCGGGCCGTGCGCCCGGCGCGGCCGCCGCCGCCCCGAGGGCCCCGGCCTCCTGCCCGGACCCCGGCCTCGGCCCCGATCCTCCCGGCCCTCCCGGTCCGGCGGCTGCGCGTCCCGGGCCGTTCCCGGGGACGTACTCGTGTCCTCCGTCGGCCTCACGCCTGCCCTCAGGACCGTCAGAGTCGGCGCTGCCCCGCCGCCCGGTGCCCCGCTTCGCCGCCGCTGCTTCCTGCCGCTCCGCGCGGCGCCTGGCGCGCACCGCGCGATAGCGCGTGGCGGTGCCGATGACGAAGATCGTCAGCACGATCAGCACCATCAGCTCGCTGATGAACAGGCCCCAGAACAGCCCGTATCCCGACAGCTGTTCCTTCGGCGTGTCGGGCCAGGCCGCGGCGAGATTGTGGGGCTGCTCGGCCAGGGAGCGCATCGCCTGCGGCGTGCGGAGGAAGCGCACGCTGTCCGGCCAGGCGCCGTGGGCGAAGAGCCCGGCCAGCCCGGTCGCGGTCCACACCAGCCCCGTCAGCCCCAGTACGAAGACCATGGCGCCGATCAGCAGCCCGTCCGGGATGCCGCCCTGTGAGGCCGGGGGTCTGCCCGGCTCTCCCGCACCGCCGTGGCCGCCCTGCCCTCCGTGGACCCGCCCCGTCGTCACGTCAGGCCACCGTCGACCCGTACGAGGGCCCGCCGTACGCGTCCGCCTCGGCGGCCTCCTGGGCGAGCTGCCGCTCCACGGCCGTGGCCGCCCGCTCCTCGGCCTCCGCGTCCGCGTCGGCCGCGAGCTGGACGGCAAGCCCGTCCTCCGTCATGGCCCGGTCGGTGTAGACGAGCGGCCGCTCGGCCTCGGTGATCAGGTGTTTGACGACCTGGACATTGCCGTTGACGTCCCAGACCGCGATGCCGGGCGAGAGGGTCGGGATGATCTCGACCGCCCAGCGGGGCAGGCCGAGCACCCGGCCGGTGGCCCGGGCCTCGTCGGCTTTCTGGGCGTAGATGGTCCGGGTCGACGCCATCTTGAGTATCGCCGCGGCCTCCCGCGCCGCCGCGCCGTCGACCACGTCGGAGAGGTGGTGGACGACGGCGACGAAGGACAGGCCGAGCCGGCGCCCGAACTTCAGCAGCCGTTGGAAGAGCTGCGCGACGAAGGGCGAGTTGATGATGTGCCAGGCCTCTTCGACCAGGAAGATGCGCTTCTTACGGTCCGGCCGGATCCAGGTGTGCTCCAGCCACACCCCGACGATCGCCATGAGGATCGGCATGGCGATCGAGTTCCGGTCGATGTGGGAGAGGTCGAAGACGATCAGGGGGGCGCTGAGGTCGATGCCCGCCGTCGTCGGGCCGTCGAACATGCCGCGCAGGTCGCCGTCGACGAGCCGGTCGAGCACCAGGGCGACATCGAGGCCCCACGCCCGTACGTCGTCTATGTCGACGTTCATCGCCTCCGCCGACTCCGCCTCGGGGTGGCGCAGCTGCTCGACGATGTCGGTCAGCACCGGCTGGCGGTCGACGATGGTCTGGTTGACGTAGGCGTGGGCGACCTTGAGGGCGAAGCCGGAGCGCTCGTCGAGCCCGTGGCCCATCGCGACCTCGATGATCGTACGGAGCAGGGCGAGCTGCCCCGTCGTGGTGATCGAGGGGTCCAGGGGGTTGAGGCGGATGCCGCCGTCCAGGGCGGCCATCGGGTCGAGCCGGATGGGGGTGATGCCCAGCTCCTGGGCGATCAGGTTCCACTCGCCGACGCCGTCCTCGCCCTGGGCGTCGAGGACCACGACCTGGCGGTCACGGAACCGCAGCTGCCGCAGGACGTAGGTCTTCTCCAGGGCCGACTTGCCGTTTCCGGACTCGCCGAGCACCAGCCAGTGCGGGGCGGGCAGCTGCTGTCCGTACAGCTGGAACGGGTCGTAGATGTACCCCTTGCCGGAGTACACCTCGCGCCCGATGATCACGCCCGAGTCGCCCAGGCCCGGTGCGGCGGTGGGCAGATAGACGGCCTGCGCCTGCCCCGTGGACGTGCGGACCGGCAGCCGGGTCGTCTCCACCTTCCCGAACAGGAAGCTGGTGAACGTCTCGGTGATGGCGCCAATCGGATCGGCCACGGCGGAGCCCCTATCGTCCCAGTCGTCTCTATCGCGCTATCGCTCTATCGCCGGATGCCGGTCGCGAACGGCAGTGTGTTCACAAAGGCACGGTGGTGCTCGCGGTCGCACCACTCGAGCTTCAGATAGCTCTTGCCCGCCGAGGCCCGGATGGTCCGCTTGTCGCGGGCGAGGGCTTCGGGGGAGCGGGAGGAGACGGTGATGTAGCCGACGAGATTGACGCCCGCGGCGCCGCTCGCCAGGTCCTCGCCGCGCTGGTCGAGCCGGCCGTGTGCGGCGATGTCGCGCGGGTCGACGGTGCGGTTCATCTTGGCGGCGCGGCTGGCCTCGGCCTCGTCGTTCGTCTTCTCCGTCAGCATCCGCTCGATCGCGATCTCGGTCGGCTCCAGGTCCATGCAGACCGCGACCGTACGGATCACATCGGGGGTGTGGACCAGCAGCGGGGCGAGGAAGTTGACCCCGACCGGGGTCATCGGCCACTCCTTGACCCAGGCGGTGGAGTGGCACCAGGGCTCGCGGGTGCTCGACTCGCGGGTCTTGGCCTGGAGGAAGGTGGGCTCCATCGCGTCCAGCTCGGCCGGCCAGGCGTTCCGCTGGGTCATGGCCTGGATGTGGTCGATGGGGTGGTCCGGGTCGTACATGGAGTGGATGAGCGAGGCCAGCCGGCCCTGGCCGAGCGGCTGCCGCACCCGGATGTCGGCCTCGGCGAGCCGGGCGCAGATGTCGGTCAGCTCGCGCGCCATGACCACGGCCAGGCCCGCGTCCTTGTCGAGCTTTCGGCCGCCGCCGTTGTGGCGGGTGGCGCGGGCGATGGCCTGGGCCTCGGCCGCCAGCTCGCGGGTGTAGTGCATGCAGGCGACCAGATAGGCGCGGTGCTGCTCGGAGGAGGTGGAGACCATCGACTGAAGCTGGTCGTAGGAGTCCTTGAGCCAGTTGGGGGCGTCTCCGTCGCCGCGCCGCTCCACGTCCTTGGCGTGCGCGTCGGGGTCGGCGGGGAGGGTGCGGGCCAGCATCTGCAGGCGGGTCACAAAGCCGTCGCCGTTGGCGACATGCTTGAGCAGGGTGCCGAACCGGTCGACCAGCGCCTCCTGGTCCTCGCTGTCCCGCAGCCCGACGCCCGGGCCCTCGATCTCGATGGCGGCGGTGACGGTGCGGCGGTCGGCGTGCAGGAGCACCGCGATCTCGTCGGGGCCGAAGGGCGCCGCCAGCCAGTTGATCCGGCCGATGCCGGGCGGCGGGCCGACCTCGACCTCGCGGCCGTCGATACGGGTGCCGGCCTCGGCGGCGGCGGAGCGGTAGGCGGCGCCGCTGCGCGCAATGCGCTTGTAGGAGCGGTTGATCTCGAACCACTTGTAGAAGGTGCGGCCGTTGTACGGGATGTACACGGCGGCCAGCGCGAGGGTGGGGAAGCCCACCAGGGTGGTGATGCGCAGCATCAGCACCGGGACCAGCAGCCCGCACATCATCCCGATGAACGCGCCCCCGATGATCAACGCGATTTCGCCGGTCTCGCGGTTCTTGCCGACGATCGCGCTGGGGCGGGCGCGTCCGATCAGATATGTGCGGCGAGGCGCGATGGGAGACTGGGCCTCGATCGTCACCGCCGGTCACCTCCGGGGTTGTTGCTGGAACCGCGGTTCTGGGCGCGGGCCGCGGACGCGGCCCCGCCGCCTCCGCCCCCGCCGCTGCTGGGGCGTGCGGCGCCGCCCCCGCCTCCCTGGCCGCCGCGGGAGCTGTGCGCGGCGACGCCGCCGGAGACCGGGTTGGCGGGCTTCGTCTGACCAGGGCGGGCCGCGGCGCCGCCGCCCCCGCCGTCGCCGCCTCCGCGGGCGCTGTGGGTGTTGATGCCCTGCTTCACGAGGGCGGCCGGGGAGCTGATGATGGCGGCGGCCTGGCGGGAGGCCGGGTCCGCGCTGGCGCTGCGGGCCTTGACGATCTCATCGCCGAAGCCGGGGACGAAGCGGTAGATCATCGCGCTCGCGAAGATGGCGAGGATGATGATCGCGAGGCCGGAGACGACGGCCGAGAAGGCGTCGGGCCCCTTGTCGGACGTGGACAGCGCTCCGGCCAGCGCGAGCACGATCACGACCACCGGCTTGACCAGGATCACGGCGATCATGATCCCGGCCCAGCGGCGCACATGCCCCCACATGTTCTTGTCGACCAGGCCCGAGTAGACGGCGGTGCCCAGCAGCGCGCCGACGTACAGCAGGGCGGCGCGGATGACCAGCTCCAGGCAGAGCACGCCGGCGGCGAGGATGGTCACCAGCGACACGACGATGAGCATGATCGGCCCGCCGCCGATGTCCTCGTCCTTCTTCAGGGCCTGGGCGAACGAACCGAAGAAGGCGTCGTTGTCCGCGCCGGTGCCGGAGGCGATGGCCTGGGTGACGGCGTCGGTCGCCGTGACGACCGTATAGAGGATGAGCGGTGTGAAGGCGGAGGCCAGGACCGTCAGCCACAGGAAACCGATGGCCTCCGACAGCGCCTCGCCGAGCGGCACCCCGCGGATGGCGCGCTTGGCGACGGCGAGCAGCCAGAGGATGAGGGTGAGGACGGTGGAGGCGGCGAAGACGACGGCGTACTGGCGGAGGAAGGCCTCGTTGGTGAAGTCGACGGTGGCCGTCTCCTTGACGAGGTCGGAGAGCTTGCCGACGAGCCAGGAGGCGGCGTTGGCGCAGCCGCGGGCGAGGGAGGCGGCGGGGTCGAGGGGGGAGGTGGGGTCGGAGGGATCGGGCGATGTCTGCTCATGGCCGCAGTTGCTTTTGTTCGGACCGACGATGAGGTCGCAGTTGCCCTTCTCCGACGGACTTGGAGATGGGTCGGGGGCGGCGGCTGCTCGGCTGGCCAGAAGCACGGCAGCCGTCTGCACGGCTGCCAGGGCACCGGCGACCGTGAGAGCACGGCGGTGTGGGCTAGCGAGCATAGGTGAACCCTCCGTACTCCTCGACCGCCTTGGCGATCTCATCGGCCGTGGAAGCGGTGCGGTCGCTGTTGACAGGCGCCGGGCCGTTCTGTTGGGAGTAGCTCTCGGCCTTCCAGTCGTTGCCTGCCCAGCGCAGCCTGACAGTCATGGTGAACCAGTCGTTGGTGACTGGGTTTGTCGAGCCTTCTCCCGCTGTGCCGAACACTCCTGTGCACCAGACCGCTACAGTCGCGGTGCCCCCCGCGTACTTGCTGATCTTGGTGCCGACAGGGGCGGTACGTGAAACGTAGGTCAGGCCATCAGCGGCCTTGCCGTTTTCGTCAAGCCCGAGCTTCTTGAGGAAGTCTGTCGAGTAGGCATTGTCGAGCTTGCTCTGGAGCGGCCCTGCCGCCGCGCTAGTGAAGGCCTGCGACACGATCTCGTGGCGGCGGTCCCGATTCAGCATGTCGCCCGACCCCAGCGCCACCGCGTAATTCGCCGCCGCGCTCTGCGCCCCCTGCTCCGTCTTGGCGAATCCCGACGCGATCCCCGTCACGCCGTCCTTACCCTCCACGGGCCGCTCCCCCGTCGGGGCGGTGGCCCGGCTGTTCGTGCTGGGGCCTGAGCCGTCGTCGGAACCGCTGTCCGAGGAGCTGTCTCCGCCGCCGCCGCGGTTGGCGAAGGCGATGGCGGCGATGAGGAGGACGACGACGCCCACCACGGTGACCAGGTTCCGGCTGGGCTTGCCGACGCGGCCGCCGCCTCGGCGGGGTGGGCCGAAGGGGTCGTCGTCGCCTTCGGGGAGGCGAGTGCGCGTCAGGTGGCCGCCGGAGGACGCGCCGCCCGAGCGGATCGGGTCCTGGCCGTAGTCGCCGCCGTATCCGTCATCGCCGCCCAGACTCATCGCATGTACGCCCCTTCAAACGTGTCAATCGAGACAACCGTGTCCACGGTCCCCGCCGCGCCGGCCGCGGCATCAGCCATGGTCGCTCTCCGGCCACCGCTATACGACGGTAGCGGCGCGGACCGACGTCGGGGCGGGGCGGTGTGAGTGGACATCAAGCTGACACGACCTCAAGGGGCGGAGCGGGCATCAGGAAGCAGCCTCGGGTGGGGGAGGTGGACCAGTGGGGGGCTCGGGGGCGGAGGCTTGGGGGCGGGGTGTGCGCCGCGCGTGGGGGGTCGGCTGTGCGAGCGGGTGGTGCGCTAGACGGCCATGCCGTACACGATCGTGAAGACTGTGCCCAGTGAACCGATGATGAACACACCGGTCAGTCCGGCGACGATCAGACCCTTGCCCTGTTCGGCGCTGAAGGTGTCGCGCAGCGCGGTCGCGCCGATCCGCTGCTTGGCGGCGCCCCAGATGGCGATGCCGAAGCAGAGCAGCAGGGCCACGGCCATCACCACCTCGATCATGACGCGGGCCTCGCCGCCCAGGTCGCCGAAGGGGCCCCAGTCTGGGGCGATTCCGCCGATGATGGTGTTGATGTCGCCCTTGTCGGCCGCTAGAAACATAAGAACTCACCGCCCCTTATGGGTAGTTGTGTGCCAACGTCGGTTGGCACATGCCAGCCTCTATCTTCGCTGACGATCCCGCTTCCGCATGTCGACTTGGCGGCATTTCTTGGCGGATCTCGTACGTGTTGTGGACCACGATGACCTGACCGGCGTACAAAAGCGTCGACGCGAGGCTTTCCGGTCACTGTGTGTATCACGCACCTGGGCACTGGGCAACGATCAGCGGTGAGGTCCGGCGGGGTCCGGCGGGGTCCGGGGATCGGCGAGCCCGGCGCCGTGCGCGCCTCGCTCGTCCGCCCCGCTCCTCCGCCTCGCTCCTTCGCCTCACTCCTCCGCGAAGTCGTCGAACTCGCCGGCCTTGACCCCCTTGATGAACGCCTCCCACTTCGCCTGGGTCGTCACCACGATGTTGTCCGGATCGTTGCTCTCGCGCATGTAGATCCGGCCATCGGGGCCCGCGGCCACCTCCAGGTAGGCCTCCTGCTCCCCGTCCTCCGGGGTCGTGGCCCGCTGCCAGTCGAGCTGCGTCATCGCGTGGTCCTTACGGGTCGGTATGAGCTCTGGGACGCGCCGGACTTTACGCGCTCCGCGTCCGTACGGGAGGCGGTCGAGGGGCGGGGTCGGCCGCGCGGCGGAGCCGCATATAGACGTCTGCCGGGGGCAGGGGTGGGGCGCAAGGGTGGGGAGGGCCGGGGCATGCGGTGCGAACGGCCCCGCCCGCCCGTATGGTTTCGGCTGGTGGGCGGCGGATTTTCGCCGTACGTGCGGAAACGCGTTCGTATGACGCGCCGATGGGGGAGGATGGCCGGGTGCGCAAGGTCTGGCTGGGCGTCAGTGTCGGTCTCGGGGTCTCGTTCTCGTTCGTCGCGCTCCTTGTCGTCGGTACGTACATGGTCGCCGCGGACCTCGCGGGCGGTAAGGGCGGTACGTCGGTCGGGCTGGCCAAGGGCTCCGTTCCCGCCGAGTACCAGTCGCTGGTCCAGAAGTGGGGGAATCTGTGCCCCGCCATCAACCCGGCCCTGCTCGCCGCGCAGCTCTACCAGGAGAGTGGCTGGAACCCGAAGGCGCAGAGCCCGGCGAACGCCAGGGGGATAGCGCAGTTCATCCCGGGCACCTGGGCCGCCCATGGCGTGGACGGCGACAAGGACGGCGACAAGGACATCTGGGATCCGCAGGACGCGATCCCGTCGGCGGCCTCCTACGACTGCTCGCTCGCGGGCTATGTGAAGGACGTCCCGGGCGATCCGACGCACAACATGCTGGCCTCCTACAACGCGGGCGCGTACGCCGTTATCAAGTACTCCGGCGTGCCGCCGTACCGGGAGACCCAGAACTATGTGAAGACCATCACCACCCTGGCCAAGAGCTTCGCGGCGCCCGTCCAGCAGGTGCGGCCCTCGCAGCAGTCGGCCGCGGCGATCTACTTCGCGCAGAAGCAGCTCGGGAAGCCGTATCTGTGGGGCGGCAACGGCACGCCGGAGGACGGCGGGCGGTTCGACTGCTCCGGGCTGACCAAGGCGGCGTACAAGACCGTCGGGATCGAGCTGCCGCGCGTCGCCAACGATCAGTGGAACGCCGGGCCGCATCCCAAGCGGGACGAGCTGCTCCCCGGTGACCTGGTCTTCTTCGCGTACGACCTCGACGACCCGAGATCCATCCACCATGTGGGGATCTATGTGGGCGGCGGGAAGATGATCAACGCCCCGTACACTGGTGCCGTGATCCGGTTCGACAACATCGACACGCCGGACTACATCGGTGCGACGCGGGTGACCAAAGATGGCGCAAAAGCGTTGCCGACGGCGAACTCCGCGTAAAGGCTCCGCCCTGAGCTGCGACGATGGGTCACCCTTCGATAACGTCCTGGTGATCGTTGGGTAGAGAGCGGAACGCCCCGCTCGATAAGGGCGTTTCCTGGAAGTGGATCGGCAGCGGACAACATCGGCATCGATCGCGTTGACCAACGGGGGCCGGCAGCCGCATGTAGCGACAGGCAAGAGATAAGGGGCCACGGCACATGGCTGGACTCGCACTGGACGGGTCGAACCCTGATGTCAGCCTGCTCTACGACATCAATGGACTCGCCAAGGACGCTCCCCACTGGTTCGACCGCGTCATGGAGTTCGTCGGCGAGTACGGGATCATCATCGGGCTCGCGCTGGTGATGCTCGGCGCGTGGTGGAGCGTGCGCAAGCGTCCGCAGGACGCGCCGTCCGCCGTCGCCGGGCTGGTGTGGGCGCCGCTGGCGGCCGGTCTCGCGCTGCTCGCCAACATCCCGATCCGGGAGTTCGTGGAGCGGCCGAGGCCCTTCAAGGACCATCAGGGGCTGGAAGTCCTGGTGGCGGGCAAGACGGACTTCTCATTCGTCAGCGACCACGCGACGCTGACCATGGCGATCGCCGTGGGCGTGTTCATGGCCAGCCGGACGTACGGGGTGGCCGCGATCGGCCTCGCGCTGCTCGAGGGGTTCTGCCGCGTCTACATGGGCGTGCACTACCCGACGGACGTCATCGGCGGGTTCGCGCTGGGTACCGCGGTCGCGCTGCTGCTGGCGCCGCTGGCGATGATGCTGCTGACGCCGCTGACGACGGCGGTCGCGGGCTCGCGGGTGGGCTGGCTGGTGCGGGCGGGGGCGGCCCCCGAGGCCGGGGAGGCCGCGGAGGAGGACGTTCCGGAGTTCTCCGAGGCCCGGACGTCGGGCAGCGAGCGCCGCAGCAAGGACCTGGCGGCCTGACCCCCGGCGCCCCGGCGCTCACAGCGGTTCATGACACACGGCGTGGGGGGGGGGGGCCGCCCCCCCCCCCCCCCCCCCCCCGGGGGGGGGGGGACCCCCCCCCCCCCCCCCCCCCCGGCCCCCCCCCCCCCCCCCCCCCCGGCGCGGGCCCCCGGGGGGGTGAGAAACCCC
>NZ_JBIRPV010000029.1:0-7374 GCF_044332865.1 Streptomyces sp. NPDC021225
CGAGTGCAGAGCCACCAGCGACGACGAACACAACGTGTCGATCGTCATGCTCGGACCCCGCAGATCCAGGAAATAACTCAACCGGTTCGCGAGGAGGGCGTTGTGGTTTCCCAGGCCGCTGTGGGCGTCCAGTTCCGGCTCGATGTTGTACTCCCGGTAGTGCTGGTAGCTGGCGCCCACGAACACGCCCGTGGCGGGGGGAAGTTGGCGCGGTGGCAGTCCGGCCGACTCCAGGGCCTCCCAGGTCGTCCGCAGCAGCCAGCGCGCCTGAGGGTCAAGCACCTCGGCCTGCTTGGGAAAGAAGTCGAAGAACCCCGCGTCGAACTCCTCGATGTTGTCGACGAACCCCCCGAAGTCGGGTTCCCGTTCGTTCGCGTAACCGCCCCACCGTTCGCTCGGCGCCGGGCGGATGGCCGTGTCCGCGCGGGCGAGCAGCGACCACAGCCCGGCCGCGTCCCGGGCGCCGGGCAGGGCGAGGGCGAAGCCGATGATGGCCATGTCGTCGGCTCCGGGCGCGTCCTCGGCGTCCGCCGGCTCGCTCGCGGGCGGGCCGGCCGTGACCGGCGTGAACACGCTGTCGGCGGCCCGCTCGGCCACATACGCGGCCAGGGCCCGGCAGTCCGGGGAGTCGAGGACGTCCGCGGGGCTCAGCCTCGTCCCGTACGTCTCTTCCATGCGGGTGGCGATGTCGGTCGCCAGCAGGGAGTCGAGTCCTGCGGCGGACAGCGAGGTGGTGGGCGTGATGCCCGGATCGCGGAACACCTCCCGGACCAGGGCGACGACCGCGGCCTCCGCCACCGCGGCGCGGTCTCCGCGCGTAGCGCGACCGGACGCCGATGCCGGTGCGAGGGCGTCCACCGGGCGCTGCCGGGGCTCGCCGGTCATGTCCGGCGCGCCCTGTGCGGCCACCGTGCGGTACTCGATGTCGCTGAGCCGGACCAGGGCGCGGCCGTCGGCGGAGAGCAGGGTCGCGTCACCGCGGCGCACCCGGTCGTTCTCGGTGTCGTCGGCCTCCAGCAGCACGTACGCCGCCTGCGCCGGGTCGCCCCAGCTCGCCACCTGCCCGACGGAGACCGGCAGATACGTGGCCGGCGGTGCTGACGAGTCCGCGAGCGTCAGTACGGCCATGCTCTGGAGGGCGGCGTCGAGCGCGACCACCGTCCGCTCCAGTGCGCCGCCGGCCGGGCCGTCGACCCGCGCGAGCACGCGGTCCGGTCCGTAGCGCACGTCGAGGAGGGGCCGCAGGGGTGCGTCGAGGTCCATCCCCCGCGCCGCGAACCAGGCGTACAGGCCCGCCGGTTCCAGTGTCCGGCCGAGCCCTGCGCGCAGGGCGTCGATGTCCCGTTCGGCGGGCGCTTCGGCCGGCCGGCCGTCCTGGACACCCGGCTCGAGACGGGCGATGGCCCGGTCGCCGTACCGGAAGGTGGCCGGCCCCGTGCGGGTGGTGTCGCCCAGGTCGCTGGTGAGCTGATGGGTTCCCGTTCCCCGTCCCGGGAAGGTGATCCGCCGCAGGACACGGGCCCTCTGGAGGCCGAGAGCCAATGGCAGCGCTCCGGGCACGGTCGGTTCGCCGAACACGCGATGGGCGCGCGCCAACCGGTGAACGCTCTCGGCAACGTCCGCGGCGTCGTCTTCCCGCGCGCGGTCGGACGGCGCCCGGAACGGGTACGGCGGCAGCGTGATCCGCCTGGTGGGCACACCCTGGTACACCGTGCGCCAGTCGACGCTTCCGCCACCCACGTGGAAGAAGGCGAGTGCGCTGCTCAAGCGGGCCTCGGGAAGGCGCAGTTGGGTCGCGAGCCGCGCCGCGCCCACCGAGGTGAACGCTGCCAGGCGCTCGAAGAAAGCACCATCGGCGACGGCCGCCTCGCCGTTCAGGGCCGTGCCGTTGCGCAGGACGGTCCCATGAACACCGGGGCCCTGACGCACGACCCACTCCAGCCCGGCGGTCAGTTCGTCGGCCGTGGAGCCCAGGACCGCCATGCGGTAGCGCTGGTGGTCGCGTCCCAGCGCGGCCGAGTGGCACAGGGCGGCCGGGCTCGGCGGCGTGTCCCGCCGCAGCAGCCGGTGGATGTCCGTCGCCCGCCGGACCAGCCCCTCGGGGGTGTGCGCGGACAGGACGAGAAGGTGCTCGCCCAGCACGCCGGGCGGGTCGACGTGCTCGACCGGTCGGTCGGCCGCGTACTCCTCGACAACGACATGTGCGTTGGTGCCGCCCATGCCGAAGGCGCTGATCCCCGCGCGGCGCGGTCCGTCGGAGTGCCACGGCCGCGGCTCGGTCGGGACGACGAACGGGGCGGAGTCCAGGTCGAGGTGGACACCGGGGGTCTCGAAGCCGGCGAGCGGCGGTATCTCCCGGTGTCGCAGGCACAGCAGGACTTTCATCAGGCCGGCGAGTCCACTGGCCGGTTCCAGGTGGCCGATGTTGGCCTTGACGGAGCCGATGTGGCACGGCTCCCGGCGTGCCGGGTCGGCGCCGAACACCTCGGTGAGGGCGGCGAGTTCGACCGGATCGCCCAGCCGGGTGGCCGTGCCGTGCGTTTCGATCAGGGAGATGTCCGCCGGGGCCACATCCGCGTCCGCCAGGGCCGCGCGGACGACCGCCGTCTGGGCCTCGCTGCGGGGCACCGGCAGGGCGCTGCCGCGGCCGCCGTGGTTGACGGCCGTACCGCGGATGACGCACCAGACCGGGTCCCCGTCCCGCTCGGCGTCGGCCAGTGGCTTCAGCATCACGGCCACCGCTCCCTCGCCCGGGACGAAGCCGTCGGCCCGGTCGTCGAAGGGGCGCGGCCGGGACTCGGACAGGGCGCCGAGCTGGCTCAGGCTGCGGTAGTACCACGGGGTGAGCCCGACGTGGCAGGCCGCGACGATCGCGGCGCCACAGCTCCCCGCGCGCAGGGCCGCGACCGCCTGCTGGACGGCGACCAGCGACGAGGAGCAGAGCGTGTCGACCGTCTGCGACGGGCCCGTCAGATCCAGTGCGTAGGAGATCCGGTTGGCCAGCACCGCGTTCAGGGACCCGAGCGCCGTGTAGGGCCCGACGGTTTCCAGCCCTTGGGCATCGCGGTGATGTGTGTATGTGGCGCCGACGAAGACGCCGATGTCGTGGCGGTCGGCGAGGCCGCTGTCGTCCCGCACCGCCCAGGCGTGTTCCAGCAGCAGCTTCTGCTGGGCGTCCATCTCCTCGGCCTCGCGGAAGGACACGCCGAAGAACGCCGGGTCGAAGCGATCGATGTCGGCGAGGAAGGCACCCGTACGGCAGTACGTCCCGGTCATGTCCGGGCCGCGCCGCTCGAAGTGCGCCTCGATGTCCCAGCGTTCGGCCGGGACCTCGGTGAAGGCGTGCCCGCCGGAGCGGAGCAGGGTCCACAGCCCGTCCAGGTCGTCGGCCCCCGGCAGATCGCCGGACACGGCGACCACCGCGATGTCCTCGGGGCGGGCCTCGGCATCGGTGGACGGCTCCGGCTCCGGCGCCGCGTGGCGGGCCGGTGAGGATGGAGGCGGAACGGACGGCGCCGGTGCGGGAAGGGCTTCGGCCGCTCCGTAGCGGTCCGTCAGCGCCTGCGCCAGCTCCGCGAAGCCGCCGTACTCCAGGAAGAGCGTGGCGGGGAGCCGGATGTCCCACCTGCGGGACAGCTCCTCCGACAGCTCGACGCTCATGATCGAGCTCATCCCGTAGTCCGCCAGCGGTGTGGCGCGGTCGAACGAGGCGAGGCCCAGACGCTGCGTCAGGAAGTTCTCCAGCTCGTCCTGGACGCGGTCAGCAGCGGCGTGCACCTCGGTGCCGGTACCTGGTGGGGTGTCGTCGGCGAGGGTGTCCGAGGCGTCGGGATGCGCGATGACCACCTGGCGCATGTCCTCGCCCAGCACCGCGATGAGCGCGTCCAGCGCCTCGGTCGTGCCCAGTGGCCTGACGCCCCGGCGCCGCAGCTGGTCGGCGACGGCCGTGCCCATGCCCACCTCGCCCCACAGGCCCCAGTCGACGCTCAGCCACGGTGTGCCGCGCGCGTGCGCGAAGGCGTCGAGGTAGGCGTTGGCGGCGGCGTACCCGCCCTGTCCGAGGTTGCCGAAGGTCCCGGAGACGGAGCCGAACAGGACGGCGAAGTCCAGGTCCGGACCGGCGACGGCGGCGAGTTCCCGGACGCCGTCCGCCTTGGGCCGCATCACGTCGGCGATGTCCTCCGCGGTGGTCGAGCGGAGCAGCCCGTCCCGGAGGGTACCGGCTGCGTGCACCACTCCGTGCAGATCGCCGAAGTCCGCGCGGATACGTTCCACCACGGCCCCGAGTTCGCCCGGAACCGTGATGTCCGCGGCGTACGAGACGATGGAGCAGCCCGATGCCCCGATCGCGGCCGGCCGGGCCTGGTCGGCGCCCGCCCCGCCGGTGCGGCTGACGAGCGCGACGAGGTCGGCGCCCTCCCGCGCGAACCGGGCGGCGACCTCCAGGCCAAGACCGCCGTGCCCGCCCAGGATGAGGTAGCGGCCGCCCTTCCTGATGGGCCGCGCTCCGGAGCGGGCGGGCCGGACGCGCAGGCGGACGGGCTCATGGCGGACGCCGTGCCGGTAGCCGACCTCCGTGGGACCGTCGCCGAGCTCGGACACGAGCGCGTCGAGGGAGGAGTCGTCGAGGTCGATGAGGCGTGGCCGCAGCCCCGGGTACTCGATGGCGGCGGTGCGGACGAGGCCCCAGAGCGCCGCGCGTGCGGGAACGGCGTGGTCGTCGTCCGCGACCGGCTGCGCGGACCGGGTCACCACGAAGAAACGGGCGTGGCGCTGCCGTTCCCCGAGGGTCTTCAGCGCGGCGAAGCACCCGTACAGTCCGGCGTCGAGCTCCGCGGCCTCGGACGAAGTGTCCCGCACGGGGCCGCTGTTCCCCAGGTGTACGACTCCGGCCACCGGGTCGCCCACCCAGTCCCACAGCCGCCGGAACGCCTCCTCGTCGGCGGAGGCCGGCGCCCGGCGATCCCCGTCCTCGGTGTCCGTGGCGGACGGAGAGCCGAGGACCGCCTCCACCACGCGGGCGCCCTCGGCGCGCAGTCGCCGGACCGTGTGCTCGCCGGGCCCGCCGGTGTCGCCGTCGTGCAGGACCACCCAGGTGCCCGTCGCGGGCTCGCGTCGCGGGCCGGGCATGGCGGCCGGCCGCCACCGGATCGAGGAGAGGGGCTGTGGAACGCCGGCCGACGACCGGAGCGCGGATCCCGGCGGGGTCGTGCGGCGCATCCGTACGCCGGTGAACTCCGCCGCCACTTCCCCGGCCGGCCCGAGCACCAGGGCATCCGCGGTCGCGTAGGCGCCCTCGGCACTGGTGCGGCGCACGAGTACGGTCACGCCGGCCGTCCGGGCCGACAGATCCGCGAGGACCGCGACGCGTGCGACGCCGATCGGCAGCATGGGCAGCGGACCGGCCGCTCCCTCAAGGTCCTGGAGCGCGCAGCTGACCACCTGGAACACGCCGTCCACCAGCAGCGGGTGGGCATGCCAGGGAAGGGGCTCGGTGTCGGTGCGCAGGGTGGCCCGGGCCACCCCCGCCCCGACCGTGAGTTCCCGGACCGTGCGGAAGTCGGGCCCGTACTCGAGTCCCGCTCGCGACCAGCTGTCGTACAGCTCCTCCGGAGCGATCGCGCGCGTGCCGGTCACCGGCCGGACCGGGTGGCGCGGGGCGCCGTCGCCGAGCGGGCGGCCGGTGCCGGTGGACAGCGGCTTGCGGCCGCCGCCCAGCACGGCGCTCAGCTCGAAACGGGTCGGCCGGGCGTGCGTCATCTCGAGCCTGACGGCCGCCGTCGCGCCGTCGTCGATGGTGAGGGGCCGCAGAAAGGCGACGTCGGTGAGTTCCAGCGGCACGAACGGCCGGCGCTCGGCGATCCCCGCCATCGCCATCTCCAGCTGCACCGAGGCGGGCAACAGCCCGGACCCGTCGGCACGGTGCTGGGCGATGAGGGGTTCGTGTCCCGCGAAGATCTTCTCGTAGGTCTCGGTTCGGTGCGTCACTGTCCCTCACTCCGGGTCGCGTAATGGCGGTTGAGCAGCGGATGGCTGACGGCACTCGTCACGGTGCGGCGGGCGGAGGGCGCGGTCAGCTCCTGCCGGTTGAAGGGGTACGTGGGAATGGTGGTGGTGCGGTGGTTCTTGCCGGCGTGGAGACTGCTCCAGTCCAGGTCGGCGCCCGTGTGGTTGACATGGGTGGTCAGGGCCGCGTGCAGCTGGGCCTGGTCGTTGCGCCCGCGGCGGAGCGTGGGAATCCAGGCCGGGGTCGGCTCGGAGAGGGTGGCGCGGGCCAGGGGCAGCAGGTGCGGATGCGGCCCGATCTCCCAGACGGCCCGAGGGCTGGTCTCGCCGAGCGTCGTCAGGGCCCCGAGGAAGTGCACGGGCCGGCGGATGGCCGCCGCCCAGTGCTCGGGATCGGTAGCGGTCTCGGCGGTGTGCCAGGTGCCGGTGAGGGTGGTGGCGAACGGGATGGCGGGCGGTTTGAGCGGCGTGGCCGCCATGGCCTCGGCGAACGGGGCCACGGCCGGTTCCATGGCGGCGGAGTGGAAGGCATGGCTGACCGTGAGCCGCTGGGTGCGGTGCGGGGTCTGCTCGCAGAACCGGGTGACGGACTCGGTGGGACCGGTGATGGTGTGCTCCCGGTCGGCGTTGTAGGCCGCGATCTCGACGCCGGGATACGGCCGCAGTGCGGCGGTGAGCGTCTCGGCGTCGGTGTGGACGACGGCCATGGTCCCGTCGCCGGGCTGCGCCTGCATGAGCGCTCCCCGCAGCGCGGCCAGGCGCAGCAGGTCGGGCAGGGGGAGCACGCCGGCGGCCCAGGCCGCGGTGAGTTCGCCGAGGCTGTGCCCGGCGACGGCGTCCGGGCGTACCCCCACCGCCTCCAGGAAGCGGACCAGGGCGACCTCGACACTGACGATGGCGGCCTGCGCGTACCGGGTGTCGTCCAACAGGTGCCGGGCGTCGCCATGGAGCAGGTCGAGCAGGAATACGTCGAGGTGGGGCAGGACGAGTTCGGCACATTCGTTGAGCGCGTCGCGGAAGTGGGGCTCGGTGGCGAGGAGGCCCCGGGCCATCTCGCCGTACTGGGACCCCTGTCCGGTGAAGAGGAAGACCGTGGTGGGCCTTCCCGTGTGCCGGACGGCGTGAGTGCGGCCGTTCGTGACGTCGGTGAGCCGGCCCGCCAGCTCCCCGGCGGTGGCGCCGTGGACCGCGACGCGCCAGCGCTGGGCGGCGCGGCCCGTGTTCGCGGTGTACGCGACATCGCCGAGCCGGTCCTCGGGGGTGGCGGTCAGCTGGTCGGCGTAGGTGGTGGCGAGGGCCCGTACCGCGGCCTCGTCCGCCCCCGTCACCCGCACCACATGACTGTCCTGCCCCAACACCCCCCGCACC
>NZ_JBIRPV010000030.1:0-5422 GCF_044332865.1 Streptomyces sp. NPDC021225
GTTGATGGACTGGGCGAAGACGGGTGAGGTTTCCAGCAGGCGCAGTCCCATCCCGGCCCACTGACCACCCTGACCCGGAAACACAAACACCACCCGGGCACTGGCCCTGCCCGCCAGACCGGTCACCACCGAAGCATGGGGCTCGCCGGATGCCACCGCCTCCAGACCGGGCAGGAAGTCGGCGCGGTCCTGGCCCAGGACGACGGTGCGATGATCGAAGGCCGACCGGCCCACGGCCAGCGAGTGCCCCACATCGGCCGGATCCAGCTCCGGCTCGGCGCTCACGAACGCGTGCAGCTGTCGTGCCTGAGAGCGCAGCGCCTGCGCGGACTTCGCTGAGATCACCCAGGGCAGAGGCAGTGGCGGGCGGGTGGCCAGAGGGCTGCCGTCCGAGGTGTCGGCGGGCTCCGCGGCGGGTGCTTCTTCGAGGATGACGTGGGCGTTGGTGCCGCTGACGCCGAAGGAGGAGACACCGGCTCGGCGCGGGTGACCGTGGTCCGGCCAGGCGACCGAATCCGTCAACAGCCGCACCGCCCCGGCCGACCAGTCCACGTAGTCGGACGGCCTGTCCACGTGGAGCGTGCGCGGCAGCACACCGCGCCGGATGGCCAGCACCATCTTGATGACTCCGATGACGCCGGCGGCCCACTGGGTGTGTCCGATGTTCGACTTGACCGACCCCAGCCACAACGGCCGGTCACCCGACCGGCCCTGCCCGTACGTCGCCAGGAGCGCCTGCGCCTCGATCGGGTCGCCCAGTTTGGTGCCCGTGCCATGCCCCTCCACCGCGTCGACGTCCGAGGCCGTCAGCCGGGCGTTCGCCAGGGCCGTGCGGATGACACGCTGCTGTGACGGACCGTTGGGCGCCGTCAGGCCGTTGCTCGCCCCGTCCTGGTTGACGGCCGACCCCCGCACCACTGCCAGGACCCGGTGCCGGAGCCGGCGAGCGTCGGAGAGCCGCTCCACGAGCAGCATGCCCGCGCCCTCGCCCCAGCCGGTGCCGTCGGCCCCGGCCGCGTAGGCCTTGCAGCGCCCGTCCGGCGCCAGTCCCCGCTGCCGTGAGAACTCGATGAACATGCCGGGGGTCGACAGCACGGTCGCCCCGCCGGCCAGCGCCAGCGAGCATTCCCCCGACCGCAGCGCCTGGATCGCGAGATGCAGCGCCACCAGGGACGAGGAACACGCCGTGTCCACGGATATCGCGGGCCCCTCCAGGCCCAGGACATAGGAGATCCGCCCCGAGGCGGCGGCGCCGATATTGCCGGTGACCAGATAGCCCTCCAGCTCCGGTGACGCCTGGTGCATGCGGGGGCTGTAGTCGAGCGGAGCCACACCCGCGAACACCCCGGTACGGCTCCCGCGCAACGTCTCCGGGGCGATGCCCGCCCGCTCGATGGCCTCCCACGCGGTCTCCAGCAGCAGTCGCTGCTGAGGATCCATCGCCACCGCCTCGCGCGGGCTGATCCCGAAGAACTCGGCGTCGAACTTGTCGGCATCCCGCAGGAAACCGGCTTCCCGCTGGTAGTACGTGCCGGGCCGGGCGGGGTCCGGGTCGTAGAACTTCTCCGGATCCCAGCCGCGGTCCACCGGAAAGGGGGAGAGCGCGTCGACGCCGTCGGCAAGCAGCTCCCACAGCTCCTCCGGGGTGCGCGCGCCCCCGGGAAACCGGCCGGCCATGCCGATGATGGCGATCGGTTCCTCGTCGGTGATCGCCGCGACCCCCGGGGCCGCCGGACCGCGGCCGTCGGCCGGGCTCGGCTCCGCGCCGGTGTCCTCGGGGGCGAAGAGGAGGGAGTGCAGATGGTCGGCGACCGCGGTGGGCGTCGGGTGATCGAAGGCCAGAGTGAAGGGCAGAAGCAGCCCGGCGGCGTCGCTGAGCCGATTGCGCAGTTGGACCGCGGCTGCCGAGTCGAAGCCGATGGCGCCGAAGTTCTCCTGTCGCGCCACGGTGGGGAGCGCGGCGTCGGCCTCGGCGACGCTCCCGAGGACATGGGCGGCCTCAGCGCGGACCAGGTCGCACAGCCGCCGCTTGCGCTCTGCCACAGAGTACGGAGCCAGTCGGTCCACCAGGGCTGATGTGCCGGGTTCCGCGGTGTCGTCGGGGCCGTCTGGGCCGGCGGACGTATCCGTCGGCAGCTCGACCGGACGGCCGCCGGGCACCGAGAACGCCGGTACGGGATCAATCGGCGCGCCCCGTACGTACAGCTCGGCCAGCGCGGCGCGGAATCCGTGCAGTCCCGGCTGGCCACGGTGCAGTGTCGGCGTGACCACCACACGCTCGCCGCGGACCACCTCCTCCGCGGTGGCCTGCACGCACATGGCCAGCGTCGGATGCGGGCTCACCTCGACGAAGCACCGTTGCCCCGCCCGCAGCACCTCCGTCGTCGCGCTCTCGAACCGGACCGTGGTGGCGACGTTCCGGTGCCAGTAGGACGCGTCGAGTCCTTCGGTGTCCAGGAGCCCCCCGGTGACCGACGAGTAGAACGGCACCCGCGAGGCCCCCGCGACGATCGACGACAGCGAGCCGAGCAGATCATCCCTCAGCACGTCCACCAAGGCCGTGTGCGCGGCGAAGTCGATCGCCACCTCGCGGGCCCGGACGCCGGTGTCGGCGAGGTGGGCCAGCAGTTCTTCGGCGGCTTCCCGATCGCCGCCCACGACCGTCGCCATGGGGCCGTTGACCGCGGCGATCGTCAGCCTGCCCGCCCACCGCCGCAGCAGCGGACGCAACTGCGCTTCGGACTGTGCGACCGCGATCGACGCCCCGCATCCGGAGAGCGCCATCTCGGCGCGGCTGCACTCGATCACCACCCGCGCCGCGTCGGAGAGCGACAGGGCACCGGCCACATGAGCCGCGGCGATCTCTCCGATGCAGTGTCCGACGACGGCCGTCGGCTCGACCCCGTGGGACCGCCACAGCTCGCTCAGCCCGACCATGACGGCGAACAACGCGGGTTGCACCACATCGGTCCGCTCCAGGAGCGGCGCGCCACGAGCACCCCGGAGCACCGCCTCCAGCGACCAGGCGACGTGTGGTTGGAAAGCGTCCGAGCAGTCGTCGATGGCCTGCCGGAAGACGGGGCTGGTCGTCAGCAGATCCGCCGCCATCCTGGGCCACTGGGTGCCCTGGCCGGGAAAGATGAACACCACGCCGTCGCCCGCAGCCGCCGCCGTGCCCCGGACGACACCGGGGGCGTCCTCGCCCCGGGCCAACGCGTCGAGCCCCCGCAGATACCCCTCCCGGTCCGGGGCGAGCACCGCCGCGCGGTGCGCCGACGCCGGACGCGTGTGCGCCAGCGAGTGGCCGATGTCCTCCATCGGGAGCCGAGGGTGGTCGGCGACGTGGTCATGGAGCCGTCGCGCCTGAGCGAGCAGGGCGGCGGTGGTACGCCCGGAGAGGATCCACGGAAGACCGGCGGCCGCGCTCTCGCCCCGAGGCTTGGGCAAGTGAACCATCTCCAAATCCGGCAGAGGCAACAGTCAGGACCAGACGTTCATGGACTTATATGGCAGTCCGGTAGAGGGCCGGTCGGTTCAGACTTGAAAGTGCCTCAACGCCGTGGTGACAGTTGTCTTAGAGCGGAAGTTCGGAAGTCAGCTTGATCTTCTGCATCGGGATCTCCGTCTTGACGCTCTGCACGCCCCTGATGCGTGTCAGATGGTCGAGCTGGAACTTGCGGTAGGCGTCGAGATCCGCTGCCACCACGCGGAGTAGAAAGTCGCAGTCGCCCGCCATCAGGTGGCATTCGACGATCTGGGGCAGCCGCTTCACTTCCTCGGTGAAGTGTTCAACGGTTTCGGCGTCCTGCCCGGTCAGCCAGATCCGGGCGAACACGGTGAGGCCCATGCCGATCTTCGCCGGGTTGAGCAGCGCCACATAGCGCTCGATCACTCCGGCCTCTTCCAGCATCTTCACCCGGCGCAGGCAGGGTGAGGGCGACAGCCCCACCTTCTCTGCCAGTTCGACGTTCTGGATCCTGCCGTTCTCCTGGAGCACCCGGAGAATGCGGCGGTCGATGGCGTCCAGCTCCTTCACGGAGACCTGCCCTTCTTCCTGTTGTGAGGCATCTGAGGCATCAGGTGCCGTTGGCCGGGCGAGCTGTCAGGGCGTGGTGTCCTGGTGGGGCAGGCGGGCGGTGGCCGGGTCGATCGCCTCGGTACGGGCCTCGATGGCCTCGATGACCGACACCATGTCGAGTCGGCCGTTGCCGAGGCCCACGCTCTCGCCGTAGAGGGCGCTGCCCGTTGCCGACCGGACCGCACACCACTGCGCGCCCTCGGTGCGTCCATCGCGGGCGGTGTGGAGGAGACTTCTGTGAGGCATTGGATGCCATGAATTCTGGTATCCATGGCATCTCCTGCTGTGGTGCTGACGTCAGGGGCGGCGGCCCTTCCGGGCTGGGGCGGGACGAGCTGTGGGAGGTGGCCCGCGCGCTTGTGCCGCTTACTTCGGGTCGCGCTTGAACGACGCCGTCGACCAGCGGTAGCCGAGCGCGGCCAGGCCGATGGACCAGGCGACCGCGATCCACCCGTTGTGGCCGATGTCGGTGCCGAGGAGCAGGCCGCGCAGGGTTTCGATGGTGGGTGTGAAGGGCTGGTACTCGGCGATCGGCCGGAACCAGTCAGGCATCGCGCCGATCGGGGTGAAGGCGCTGGAGATGAGCGGGAGGAGGATCAGCGGCATGGCCATATTGCTGGCTGCTTCGGCGTTCGGGCTGGCCATGCCCATGCCGACGGCGATCCAGGTGAGTGCCAGGGCGAACAGCGTGAGCAGCCCGAACGCCGCCAGCCACTCCAGGGCCGTGGCGTCCGTGGACCGGAAGCCGATGGCGACAGCGACGGCGCCGACGAGGATCACGCTGGCGATCGACTGGAAGACACTGCCGACGACGTGCCCGATGAGAATCGAGCCGCGGTGGATCGCCATGGTGCGGAAGCGCGCGATGATGCCTTCGGTCATGTCGATGGAGACGGACACCGCGGCCCCGATGACGGTGCTGCCGATGGTCATCAGCAGGATGCCCGGGACGACGTAGGCGATGTATTCGGAGCGGTCGGCGCTGCCGCCGCCGATGCCCGCGCTCATCGCGTCGCCGAAGATATAGACGAAGAGCAGCAGCATCATGATTGGCGTGAGCAGCAGGTTCAGGGTTCCGGAGGGGTAGCGCCACGCGTGCAGCAGATTGCGGCGCAGCATCGTGTTCGAGTCGCGGGCGGCGAGGGAGAGGGCGCTCATCGGACGTTCTCCTTGGACTGGTTGGGGACGTCGGCCGGGCTGGTGAGGGCGAAGAAGACGTCGTCGAGGTCGGGGGTGTGGACGGTGAGTGCGTCGGCTTCGATGCCGGCGGTGTCGAGCCAGTCGAGGATGGAGCGCAGTTCGCGTTGGCTGCCGTCGCTGGGGATCTGGAGGGCGAGGGATTCG
>NZ_JBIRPV010000031.1:0-5394 GCF_044332865.1 Streptomyces sp. NPDC021225
GTTGCCAGGTGATGGGGTGGCCGGTGGTGTGGGCGTGGGCGAGGGAGTGGAGGTGTTGGTGGTGGTCGTCGTGGTTGCGGCGGAGGGTGCTGATGACGGTGACGGGGATGTCGGTGGTGTCGGTGGTGTCCTGGATGGCGGGGGTGAGGGTGGGGTGGGGGCTGATTTCGATGAAGGTGTGGTGTTCTTCCTGGGTGAGGGTGTGGATGGCGTCGGCGAAGCGGACGGGTTGGCGGAGGTTGCGGTACCAGTAGCGGGCGTCGAGTCCGGTGGTGTCCTTCCATTCTCCGTCGACGGTGGAGTGGAAGGGGATGGTGGCGGGCTGGGGTGTGATGCCGTCGAGGAGCCGTAGGAGTTCGGTTTTGATGGTTTCGACGTGGGGGCAGTGGGAGGCGTAGTCGACGGGGATGCGCTTGGCACGCACCTCAACGGTGTTGAGGTGTTCGACGGCCTGGGTGAGGGCGTCGATGTTGCCGGAGATGACGGTGGACTGGGGGCTGTTGACGCCTGCCACCCACAGCTGGCCCGGCCAGCGCTGGTGGATCAGTTCGGTGACGTCCTGTTCGGGCAGAGGAACCGCGGCCATGCCGCCCTGTCCGTGGAGGGCGTGGAGGGCTTTGCTGCGGAGGGTGATGATTTTGGCGGCGTCGGGGAGGGTGAGGGCGCCGCTGACGTGGGCTGCGGCGATTTCGCCCTGGGAGTGGCCGGTGACGGCGTCGGGGTGGAGTCCGTGGGAGCGCCAGAGGGCGGCCAGGGAGACCATGACCGAGAAGAGGAGGGGCTGGATGATGTCGGCGCGTTGCCAGGCGGGGTCGGTGTCGGGGCGGTGGAGGATGTCGGTGAGGGTCCAGTCGGTGTGGGGGGCGAGGGCTTGTTCGCAGTCGTTGATGGACTGGGCGAAGACGGGTGAGGTTTCCAGCAGGCGCAGTCCCATCCCGGCCCACTGACCACCCTGACCCGGAAACACAAACACCACCCCGCCATGGTCACCGGGCCGCTTGGCAGTACCGGTAACGACCGTGGTGTGGGGTTGGTCGGTCGCCAGGGCGTCGAGGCCGCGCAGGAAGTCGCTGCGGTCCTGGCCCAGCACGACCGCCCGATGTTCGAAAGAGGTCCGGCCTACCGCGAGGGTGTGGCCGACGTCGGCCAGGTTCGCCTCCGGGGTGTTGGCCAGGAACGTGCGCAATTGCCCGGCCTGGGCGCGTAGCGCCTGCGGACTCTTCGCGGAGATGGCCCAAGGCAGTGGGCCTGAGACGGTGCCGGACCCTGCCGGCTCTCGGGCTTCCACGGCGGGTGGTGCCTGTTCCAGGATGACGTGGGAGTTGGTACCGCTGACCCCGAACGAGGAGACGCCTGCCCGACGCGCCCGACCGTGCTCCGGCCAGGGCACCGACTCCGTCAGCAGCCGCACCGCGCCGCCCGTCCAGTCCACATGCGGTGAGGGCTCCTCGGCGTGCAGGGTCTGTGGGAGCAGCCCGTGCCGCATGGCCATCACCATCTTGATGATGCCGCCCACCCCCGCGGCGGCCTGGGTGTGTCCGACGTTGGACTTGATCGATCCCAGCCACAACGGCCGGTCACCCGACCGGCCCTGCCCGTACGTCGCCAGCAGCGCCTGGGCCTCGATCGGGTCGCCGAGTGTCGTTCCCGTGCCGTGTCCCTCGACCGCGTCGACGTCCGCCGCGGCCACCCCCGCGTTCGCCCACGCCTGGCGGATCACCCGCTCTTGCGAGGGGCCGTTCGGCGCGGTCAGTCCGTTGCTCGCCCCGTCCTGGTTGACCGCACTCCCCCGTACCACCGCCAGGATCGGATGACCATTGCGCCGCGCGTCCGAGAGCCGCTCCACCAGGAGCATTCCCGCGCCCTCCGCCCAGCCTGTGCCATCCGCTCCGGCTCCGAACGACTTGCAGCGCCCGTCCGGGGACAGCCCACGCTGTCGCGAGAACTCGACGAAGGTGGTGGGGGTGGACATGACGGTGACCCCGCCGGCCAGCGCCATGGAGCACTCCCCGGACCGCAGCGCCTGGCAGGCCAGGTGCAGCGCGACGAGGGACGACGAACACGCCGTGTCCACGGTGACCGCGGGCCCCTCCAGGCCGAAGGTGTAGGCGACGCGTCCCGAGGCGACGCTGCCCGCATTTCCATTGCCGATGTAGCCCTCGTAGCCCTCCGGGATTTCGCGCAGGCGGGTGCCGTAGTCGTGGTACATCACCCCCGCGAACACCCCGGTCGAACTCCCCCGCACCGACGTCGGATCGATCCCCGCCCGTTCCAGCGCCTCCCAGGAGATCTCCAGCAGCAACCGCTGCTGCGGATCCATCGCCACCGCCTCACGCGGGCCGATCCCGAAGAACGCCGGATCGAACTCACCTGCGTCGTACAGGAACCCACCCCGCCTGGTGTACGAGGTGCCGTGCCGCTCCGGGTCGGGGTCGTAGAGCCGCTCCACATCCCAGCCCCGGTCCGCGGGGAAGTCGTCCACCGCGTCCACACCGGAGGCGACGAGACCCCACAGGGCCTCGGCCGACCGCACATCCCCCGGAAACCGGCAGGCCATGCCGATGATGGCCACCGGCTCACTTGCTGCGCCGCCGACGGACGGGGCGGGTGGGGTGGTCGTGGCCGCCGGCGCACCACCGACCAACTCCTCGCTCAGGAAGCGGGCGAGCGCGTCGGGGCGCGGCCGGTCGAAGATCAAACCGGCCGGGAGGCGCAGCCCGGTAGCCTGCTGTAGCCGATTGCGCAGTTCCACCGCGGCGAGGGAGTCGAACCCCAGATCGCGGAACGCCGAGTCGGACGGGACCGCATCGGCCGTGCGGTGCCCCAGCACCGCCGCCGCCTGGGAGCGCACCAGCCGCAACACCACCCTTAGCCGCTCCTCCGTCCCGAGTCCGGTCAGCCGCCGCCGCAGGGACCCCGGGGCACCGGGCGAGGTGCCGCGGGTGCCCGGACGGGCCGCGGTGGCCGCCAAGCCTCGCAGGAGCGGCGGGGCGGACCCGGAGGCCTGAAGCTCCGCCATGCTGAGTGCGGCGGGCACCACGAGGTGACGGTCGCAGCTCAGGGCCTTGTCGAAGAGTTCCAGGCCGTCGCCGGTGGCCAGCGGCCGCAGGCCCGCGCGGAGGAGCCGAGACTGGTCCGTGGCATCCAGTTGTCCGGTCATGCCCCCGGCGTGCTCCCACACCCCCCAGGCCAAGGACACCGCCGGCAGCCGAGCGGCGCGCCGCTGACACGCCAGCGCGTCCAGGGCGGCGTTGGCGGCGGCGTAATTGGCCTGACCCGCCGAGCCCATCACCCCGGCCAGCGAGGAGAAGAGCACGAACGCGGACAGCGGAAGGTCACGCGTGAGCTGGTGAAGGTTGAGCGCGGAATCGACCTTGGCCCGCAGCACCCGGGCCATGGCATCCGAGGTGAGGGATGTGATCACCCCGTCGTCCAGTACGCCCGCCGCATGCACCACGGCGGCCAGCGGGTGGTCGACGGAGATCTTCGCCAGTGTGTTCGCGAGCTGTTTCCGGTCGGCGGCGTCGCACGCGACGATGGTCACGCTCGCCCCGAGCTCGACGAGTTCGGCCTCCAGCCGCCCGGCCCCCGGGGCGTCCAGGCCACGTCGGCTGATGAGCAGCAACTGCCGTACGCCATGGGTGACCACCAGGTGGCGGGCGAGCATCGCGCCGAGACTGCCGGTGCCGCCGGTGATGAGTACGGTGCCGTCGGAACCCCAAGGACGCTCAGCCGTGGGGTTGGTGTCGGCCGCCGCGGTGGCGGTCGGTTCGGCCAGCCGGCTGAGCCGGGGCGCGCGCAGGACTCGATCGCGTACGGCCACTTCCGGTTCCCCGGAGGCCAGAGCCATCGACAGCGTCCGACGGTGGTCTTCCGGGTCGGCCACGCTGTCATCCAGGTCGAGCAGGACGAATCGGTCGGGGTGCTCCGACTGGGCGGAGCGGATCAGGCCCCGTACAGCCGCTCCCGCCAGGTCCTTCACACCTTCGTCCGGCGCCGTGGCCATCGCGCCGCGCGTGAGCACCACCAGGCGGGTGTCGGCGAACCGGCCGTCCCCCAACCACTGCTGCACAAGCGCCAGCATGTGATGCGTGGCGCGCCGCACCGCCTCGCTCGACTCCTCTTCGCTCCCCGCTGGGGACCAGGTCACTACGGTCCGGGGCATGGGCGTGTCGTCGGCGATCGCCGCGCACAGCGCGGCCAGATCGGCGTATGTCACCTCCCCCGGCGGCCGGGGGAAGTCCTCGACCTGAGGCGGCGTCGGCTCGGTCCCGATCACCACCCACGGGGCGGTCTCCTCGGCCACCACGGACTCGGGGACGGGTTCCCATCGCACCTCGAAGAGCGAGCCGTGGTGGGTAGCCGAGGCAGCGGTCCGAAGCTCGGCCCCGGACACCGGCCGAAGTGCCAGCGCGCGAATCGACGCCACGGGCTCGCCCGTCTCGTCGGACACATCGACCGCCACTGCCCCCGGGTCGGTACCGGCCGGCCTCAGCCGGACGCGAAGGGCCGTCGCCGCCGGTGCGTGCAGAGTGACTCCGCTCCAGGTGAACGGCAGCCCGCTGTCCTGTTGTCCCTGAAGCGAGGGCAACAGGGGGATCGTGTGCAGCGCGGAGTCCAGCAGGGCGGGGTGCAGACCGAACCGAGCCGCTGCCGTATCGCCCGGCGCGTCTTCGGCCACACGTGCGGTCGCGAAGATCTCCTCGCCCCGTTGCCAGACAGCGCTCAGGCACCGGAAGGCCGCTCCGTAATGGAAACCCGCCTCGGTCAGCCGCTCGTACAGTCCCTCCAGGTCCACGGCGACCACACCCGGCGGCGGCCACGCGTCCGCGAGCAGCTCATCGTCCACGGACTCGTCCGAGTCTCCCTCAGGCTTCTCGGCAAGATATCCGGCGGCATGGCGCGTCCATGCCTCCCCTGCCGAATCGGCGATGAGACCGCCGTCGTCCATTCGCGAGTAGATATGCACCGCCCGGCTTCCAGCCTCGTTCGCGGCGGCCACGGTTACCTGAAGCGCCACTCCAGAGCTCTCCGGCACAACAAGCGGTGTGTGCAGCGTCAGCTCGTCGACCCGATGGCACTCGACGTGGGCACCGGCCTGGAGGGCGAGTTCGAGCAAGGCCGTTCCGGGGAGCAGCACCGCGCCGCCGACGGCGTGGTCGGCCAGCCAGGGATGGGTACGGAGGGAGATCCGGCCGGTGAACAGCAGCCCCTGGCCATCGGCAAGCCCCACCGCCGCGCCCAACAGGGGATGCCGCGCCGGCTCCAGGCCTGCCGCCGACATATCGCCTGCGGTAGTGGTGGTGTTGAGCCAGTAGTGGTGGTGTTGGAAGGGGTAGGTGGGGAGGTTGGTGTGGTGGTGGGTGTGGTGTTGTTGGTGCCAGGTGGTGGGGT
>NZ_JBIRPV010000032.1:0-4784 GCF_044332865.1 Streptomyces sp. NPDC021225
TCGTTGATGGACTGGGCGAAGACGGGTGAGGTTTCCAGCAGGCGCAGTCCCATCCCGGCCCACTGACCACCCTGACCCGGAAACACAAACACCACGCCACCCCGCGCCCCACCGGGCGCCGAAACCCCCTCCTGCACCCCGGCATCCGGTTGGCCGGACGCGAGCGCGTCCAGACCGCGCACAAACTCCGCACGGTCGGAGCCAATGACCACCGCGCGATGCTCGAAGGCCGACCGATGCGTGGCCAGCGTGTACCCGATGTCCGCGAGCCTCGATCCGGAATCGGCGCCGGGGGCCACGGACACGAACTCCCGCAGTCGGCGCGCCTGGGCTCGGAGGGCGTCGGCCGACTTCCCGGACAGCGGCCAGGGCAAGGGGAGGCCGGACGCCTCCACGGCAGGCGCGGAAGACGGCTCTGTCTCTTCCGTACCGTCGGGCTCTGCGGCGGGTGCTTCTTCCAGAATGACGTGGGCGTTGGTGCCGCTGACACCGAAGGAGGAGACACCGGCGCGCCGTGGACGCCCGTTGCGTGGCCATGGCACGGCGTCTGTCAGCAGCCGTACTGCCCCCGAGGACCAGTCCACATGCGATGACGGCTCTTCGATGTGCAACGTACGGGGCAGGGTCTCGTGCTGGAGGGCCATCACCATCTTGATCACCCCGCCCACGCCGGCCGCCGCCTGGGCGTGTCCGATGTTCGACTTCACCGACCCAAGCCACAGGGGTCGGTTCTCGGGCCGGTCTTGCCCGTAGGCAGCCAGCAGCGCCTGGGCCTCGACGGGGTCGCCGAGGACGGTACCGGTGCCATGCCCTTCCACAGCGTCGACATCGGAAGGCGACAGCCCCGCGCCGGCCAGGGCCTGTCGGATGACGCGCTGTTGTGCCGGGCCGTTGGGGGCGGTGAGGCCGTTGCTGGCACCGTCCTGATTGATCGCGCTGCCGCGCACCACGGCGAGAACGCGGTGGCCGTTGCGCCGTGCGTCGGACAGCCGCTCCACGACGAGCATCCCGACGCCTTCCGCCCAGCCGGTGCCGTCAGCGGTGGCCGAGAACGCCTTGCACCGTCCGTCCGGGGACAGTCCCCGCTGGCGGGAGAACTCGACGAAGGTCTCCGGCGTGGACATCACCATCACTCCGCCGACGAGCGCGAGCGAGCACTCTGACGTGCGCAGCGCCTGACCGGCCATGTGCAGCGCGACCAAGGAGGATGAGCAGGCCGTGTCCACCGAGACCGTCGGGCCCTCGAGGCCGAAGGTGTAAGCGATACGGCCGGAGGCGACGCTCCCCGAGCTGCCGGTCAGGGCATAGCCGGCCACGGCCTGTGGCACCTGCCGCACATGAGCCGCGTAGTCCTGCACATTGATTCCGACGAAGACTCCGGTCTGGCTGCCCCGCAGGGTCCCCGGCGTGATGCCCGCGTGTTCGAACGCTTCCCATGAGGCTTCCAGCAGCAGTCGTTGCTGCGGGTCCATGGCGAGGGCCTCACGTGGGCTGATGCCGAAGAACGCCGGGTCGAAATCTCCGGCGTCATAAAGGAATCCGCCGTGCCGGGTACAGCAGGTGCCCTCGTGGTCGGGGTCCGGGTGATAGATCCGCTCCAGGTCCCAGCCGCGGTCCGTCGGGAACCCGGTGATGGCATCAGCGCCCGAGGCGACCAGCCGCCACAGATCCTCAGCCGACCGCACCTCGCCCGGGTAACGGCAGGCCATCCCGACGATCGCGAGCGGCTCGTCCAGGGGTGTTGCTCCGGCGCGCTTCGTCGGCCCGCCCGGCACAGCCTCGCGCAGCTCGTCGTCGCCCCGGCCCAGCAGCGCCGCTCGCAGATGCGCGGCGCATTCCGTGGGGCTCGGATGGTCGAAGACAAGGGTGGTGGGCAGCGCCAGTCCGGTGGCGGCCGCGACGCGGTTTCGGAACTCGACAGCGGTGAGAGAGTCGAACCCCAGCGCGCTGAAGGCCTGCTGAGCGTCGATGGATTCGGGGCTGGAATGGCCGAGAACGGAAGCCACGTGTGTGCGGACGATCTCGAGAAGTGCCTGCTGCTGCTCCTTGGGCGAACGCTGGGCAAGCCGCTCGCGAAGAGAGTCGGCGGAGGGCGCCGCGGTTTCGCCGCGAAGCGCCTGGCGGGCCTCGGCGATCTCGTCGATGAGCGGAGCCGGCCGCCGAGCGGTGAAGGTAGTGGCGAAGTCCTCCCAGTCGACGTCAGCGACGACGGTGGTGGTGTCGGGGTCGTGGCCGAGGATGCGATCGAGGGTGGCGATGGCGCGATCAGGAGACAGGGCCCGGAGACCGCGACGGCGCAAGTGGGCGCGTGTGTCCTCGTGCGCCGCCATTCCCGGACCGTCCCAGGGCCCCCAGGCGATGCTGGTGGCGGGGAGTCCCTGGTCGCGGCGGTGCTGGGCCAGGGCATCGAGGTAGGCGTTGGCGGCGGCGTACCCGGCCTGGTGCGCGCTGCCCCAGGTTCCGGCGATGGAGGAGAACAGAACAAAGTGTTCGATCGTGTCGTGCTCGCGCAACAGCTCGTGCAGAAGGGCCGCTCCGGTCGCCTTCGCCCCCGCCGTTTCGGCGAGATCCGCCGCACTCGAATCGGCGATGGACGATTTGAGGTTGGTTCCTGCGGTGTGGATGAGGGTGGTGAGGGGGTGGGTTGGGGGGATGGTGTTGAGGAGGTTGGTGAGTTGGGTTGGGTTGGTGGTGTCGCAGGTGGTGATGGTGGTGGTGGCGCCGAGTTGGGTGAGTTGGTGGTGGAGTTGGGTGGCGTGGGGTGTGTTGGGTCCTTGTCGGTTGGTGAGGAGGAGGTGGCAGTGGGGGTGGTGGGTGGCGATCCAGGTGGCGATGTGGGTGCCGAGGGCGCCGGTGCCGCCGGTGATGAGGATGGTTCCGTGGGGTTTCCAGGGTTGGAGGCTGTCTGGGGTGGAGTGGGTGGTGGTGCGGGTCAGGCGTCGGGCCTGTAGCCCCGTGTCGCGGATGGCCAGCTGATCTTCCGTGTGTTGGGTGGTGAGGGCGGTGGTGAGGTGGTGGAGGTGTTGGGGGGTGAGGGTGGTGGGGAGGTCGATGAGTCCGCCCCATTGGTCGGGGTGTTCGAGGGCGGTGGTGCGTCCGAGTCCCCAGATGTGGGCTTGGGTGGGGTGGTTGAGGGTGTCGGTTGGGTGGGTGGTGGTTGCTGTTTGGGTGAGGGCCCATAGGGGTGCGGTGATGTGGGGGTGGGTGGTGAGGGTTTGGGTGAGGGTGAGGGTGAGGGCTGTTCCGGTGGGGATGTGGGGGTGTTCGGGGTGGGGTTCCTCGTCGAAGGCCAGAAACGAGAGCACACCGCTGATGCTCAGGTCACCGTGTTGTTCGATGGCGTCGGCGAGGTGTCGGCCGAGGACCACCGGGTCGATGTCGGCGTCATTGAGTACGAGCTCGGCTGCGCGGATGCCGTCGCGTTGCCGTAGCTCGCTGAGAATGGCGTCGACGTGTGGATGATCGGTCTGCCGAGCGGAAACGACGACCAGCCAGTCGCCGAGCCGCGTCGGCTCGGCGTCAGCCAGACTGATTGGCTGCCAGACCTCGCGATACTGCCATGTGTCGTTGGTGGTGTCGGGGGTTGGGGTGGTGTTGAGCCAGTAGTGGTGGTGTTGGAAGGGGTAGGTGGGGAGGTTGGTGTGGTGGTGGGTGTGGTGTTGTTGGTGCCAGGTGGTGGGGTGGCCGTGGGTGTGGAGGTGGGCGAGTGCGGTGTGGGTGGTGTGGGTTTCTGGTTGGTGGGGGTGGAGGAGCGCTGCGGTGTGGGGTGTGTGGTGGGGGAGGTTGTGGTGGGTGAGGGTGGTGAGGGTGGTGTCGGGTCCGAGTTCGAGGTAGGTGGTGACGCCGTGGGTGTGGAGTTGGTGGGTGGTGTGGGTGTAGTGGACGGTGTTGCGGGTCTGGTGGGTCCAGTAGCCGGGTGTGGCGGGGTCTTGACCGGTGGGGTCAGTGGTGATGAGGGGTGTGTGGGGCTGGTGGTAGGTGAGGGTTTGGGCGGTGTCGCGGAGCTCGTCGAGGATGGGGTTGATGTGGGGTGAGTGGAAGGCCGCGCTGACATTGAGCGGGGTCGTCTTGCGCCCCATGGCTCGGAACTGTGCGGCGATGGCGTCCACGGCATCTCGGTCGCCGCTGATGACGACGGATCCGGGGGCGTTGACGGCCGCGATGGACACCTGCGTCTCGAGGCCTGTGAGGTGTTCTTGGACTTCGTGGGGTTGGGCTTGGAGGGTGGTCATGGCGCCGGTGGTGGGGAGGGTGTGCATGAGGCGGGCGCGGGTGGTGACCAGGCGGGCCGCGTCGGTGAGGGTGAGGATGCCGGTGAGGTGGGCTGCGGTGATCTCGCCGAGGGAGTGTCCGGCGTAGAAGTGGGGCGTGACCCCGTGGCCTTCGGTGACCAGCCGGTGGAGCGCGACCTGAAGAGCGAACAGGGCGGGCTGGGCGTAGAGCGTCTGGTCCAGCAGCCGGGACGTGTCGGTGTCCGGCTCGGCGAACATCACATCCCGCAGGGGCTGTTCCAGGTGCGGATCGAGGTGGGCGCAGGCCTCGTCGAGGGCCTCGGCGAACAGGGGGAAGGCCTGGTAGAGCTCGTATCCCATGCGGGGGCGCTGTGTGCCCTGCCCCGAGCAGAGGAACGCCAGCTTCCCCGCTCCGGACGCCACGCCGCGCACAAGCCCCTCGTGCTCCTCACCGGCTGCCAGTGCCGCCAGGCCGTGGAGGAAGTCCTCGCGGCCGGGGCCCAGGAGTACGGCGCGGTGTTCGAAGGGGGTGCGGCTGGTGGCCAGCGCGTG
>NZ_JBIRPV010000033.1:0-4760 GCF_044332865.1 Streptomyces sp. NPDC021225
GCTCGGTCACGGGGGAAGCCTTCGGACATCGCCAGAAGGAGTCCGTCGGCGGAGACCACCACCGTGTGCGACACCCCGGGGGTGTTGTCCACGAAATTGGTGATCAACCAGTTCAGGTTCTGCGCCGCCTGGCTCATCGGGCTCACACTAACGCTCCTGATCGTAGCTGCTGCCGGGGCCGTAGCCCTGTTGGTCATGCTGGTCACGCTGTTGGCGCCCCTTCTGGACGCCGCGGCGCAGGTTGCTCAACCTGCCGCGGATGTCCTCCGGCGCGCGGGAGATCTGGGGACCGCCCGCTCCGGTGGACTCCGCGGAGCCCTCGACCAGATTGGCCTTGGGCACGCGCCGGGGCAGACCGGAAGAGGTGATCCCCCCGGCCTTCGGCTCACGCAGCTGCTCGGCCCGGTGCCAGCGCTGGTCGTTTTCCGCGTGCCACGTGAAGGTGTCCGTGAAACCGTGCTCCCCCGGGCCCTGGCCGGGCCGCTCCGGCGCCGCGGGCGCCGCCGGTTCCGTGGCGGCCGGCGCTTGAGTCCCTGAGTCCTCCGACGGCTGCCACTGCCTCTCGCGGCGGGGGAGACCGGCGTCGGTCAGGGAGCTGATGGCGCTCGGGGAGGGCCCCGGACGGTGGAACTCTACGCTTTCCGGGGCAACTTCGGGAGCGCTTGGCGCAGATTCCGTTTGTGCTCCGGTTTGTGCTCCGAAGTTTGCCCCGAATGGCGACTCATACGAGCCGGTATCGCTCCAATTCCCCTGGTGGGAAGAGGCGGTGAAATCGGAGTACGGCTGCGTCAGAGGATCTGCCGGAGTGCTGTAATCCGGTTCCGGTTCGGAATACGGCACGGAAGGCGGGAACGGCATGGCCGGCCCGGTCGGCGTCGGCGGCGCGGCCGGCCCGGTGGCCGCGGCCGGTGCCCCGGTGGCACCGAGTGGCCCGGGCGCCGTCCCCAGCAGGGGGTCGGCGCCGTAGGCCGAGTCGTCGAAGCCGAAGTCGGCGGCCGTACGCGGCGCGGTGGCCTCGTGGGCGTTCTGCGGGGCCTGGGAGACCGCGGGAGCCTGCGGGGCTTGCATGGCCTGGGGGGCCTGCGGGGCCTGGGACGCCTGCTCCGGGACGATCGGGGAGACCGTGAAGTCCTGGCTCCCGGGCAGCTCCTCGCCGCCTCCGCCGTGCGTGATCGCGTCCGGCAGCATGACCAGCGAGGTGGTGCCGGCCTGCTCGCCCGACGGGCGCAGCTGGACCCGGATGTGGTGCCGGTCGGCCAGGCGGCCCACCACGTACAGGCCCATGCGCTGCGAGACCGTGGCGTCCACGGTGGGCGGATTGGCCAGCTTGTGGTTGATGTCCGCGAAGTCCTCGGCGGTCAGGCCGATGCCCTTGTCGTGGATCTCGATCATGACACGGCCGTCGGGCAGCCGGGTCGCGGTCACCCGCACCTTGGTGTGCGGCGAGGAGAACGTGGTGGCGTTCTCCAGCAGCTCCGCGAGCAGATGCACCAGGTCGGTCACGGCGTTGCCGTGGATCTCGGTCTCCGGGACGCTGGCCAGCTCCAGGCGCTCGTACGACTCCACCTCGGAGGAGGCGGCGCGCAACACGTCGACCAGCGGTACCGGCTGGTTCCAGCGGCGGCCCGGCTCCTCGCCCGCGAGGATCAGCAGGTTCTCGCCGTTGCGCCGCATACGGGTCGCCAGGTGGTCCAGCCGGAAGAGCTGCTCCAGCTGGTCCGGGTCGGCCTCGCTGTTCTCCAGGTCGGAGATCAGCGAGAGCTGGCGCTCGATGAGGCCCTGGTTGCGGCTGGAAAGGTTGGTGAAGATCGCGTTGACGTTGCCGCGCAGCATCGCCTGTTCGGAGGCGAGCCGGGTCGCCTCGCGGTGCACCCGGTCGAAGGCGCGGGCCACCTCGCCGATCTCGTCCCGCGTGGTGATCGGGATGGGCTTTATCCGGGTGTCGACCCGCCCCGGATCGGCCTGGGACAGCTGGTTGACCAGCGCCGGCAGCCGCTGCTCCGCGACATCGAAGGCGGCGTTGCGCAGCTGCCGCATGGAGCGGCTCATGGAGCGGGCCATCCGGCCCGCCACGACGAAGGCCAGGAGGAGGGCGAGCAGCACGATCGCGGAGTTCACAAACGCGTCGCGCTTTGCGTTCGCGGAGATTTGCGATGCCTCGTCCACGGCGTTGTCGACGAGCTGCTTCTCGACCTGGTGGTAGGCCTCGAACCTGGCCGTGGAGGCGGTGAGCCACGACGCCGGGGTGATGCCGCGCTCCTTCAGGTCCGCCGGCTTGGCGCCGTCGCTGATGGACGAGACCATCTGCTCCATGGACGGTGGGACCACGAACTGCCGGCCCTCGTCCGCGGCCTTCTGCCGCGCGGCGCCGACCTGCTGCTCGCTCTTCTTCTGCGCCGCCGCCATGGCCTGCTTCAGCCGGGCCACGTCCTCGGGGAGGCCGGCCGACTGGAACTCGGTGAGGGCGATGTTCTCCAGGTAGACATATGAGCCGAAGGCCGTGAGCTGGATCTTGCGGTCGGCCGCCGAGGGGCCGGGCTTGACCAGCAGATGGGCGCCGATCGCGCGCTGTAGCGATTCGGCGCCCTTGGCGAGCGAGACCGCGTAGACGGTCCGCCCGTAGGAGGTGATGTTGCCGGTGCCCAGACCGAGTTCGTTTGCGAACTCCAACAGTGAGTGCTCGACCGCGACATAGCCCTCTTCGGTCTTCACCCCGTTCAACCGGTCGGTGTAGGCGTAGCGGCGCAGATTGGCCAGCTGCGGCTCCACCGCCTGGAACGCCTTGAGGCGGCGCTGGAGGCTCGCGGTGTTCGGCATGTTCTCGGCGTACTTGTCGAACTCCGCCTTCGCGGCGTCGCTCGCCGCCCGCAACTTCTTCACCTCGTCCTCGGCGGAACCGGTGAGCAGCGGTACGGCGGTGCGGTCACGCTCGTCGACCAGCGCGTGGGCGTAGGCCGTGGCCGCGCGGACCAGCCGGGCGGTGCGCTCGGCGTCCTCTGCCTCGTTCCAGGTGGAAACGGAGGACTCGACGCGGAAGCCGCCGAAGACCAGGGCGACGAGGACGGGTATGAGCAGGATCGCGTTCAGGCGGGCCGGCACCCGCCAGTTCCGCGGCGACAGGCGACCGCCGGCCGCGGCGGAGGGCTCCGGCGCGTCGGTGGGTGGCGCCGCTGTGCGCGGCGGCGGGGTGAAGTTCCCCCGCGCCTGTTTCGCGGAGTCCGGCTTGCTTCGCCTCACTCGACCAACAACCTCTCGGCGTCGGCACCTGTGTCGTGCCGTTCCCAGCTGAGCCCGTACCGCCCAGTTCAGCGAATTCCAGCATGCCGTGTCGGTGCTTTCAAAACAGTCGGCAAAGCACCCGACCAGTTGTCTGGACCAGAGATAAAACGGGCGTTACGGGTGAGACATGTCAAACGTCGAACTAATTGGGCACGGAGCGGAGTCGTGCGATGGCCCTGTGTGTCCGATCCAGGGTTTTTCTCTGTCGAAACGTTATGAACGTCCGAGCGGGCCGTGTCCTAGGACACAGCCCGCTCCGGTCATCGGATCTCGGACAACTTCCGGGAGTTTACGCCTACTTCAGCCGTGCCATGAGCGCATGTTCCACGAGCGTGATGAGTGCGCTCTTGGCCTCGCTGCGGTGGCGGGCGTCGGTGATGATGATCGGGGTGTCCGGGCCGATCTGGAGCGCCTCGCGGACTTCCTCGGGGGTGTAGGGCTGGTGTCCGTCGAAGCCGTTGAGGGCGATGACGAAGGGCAGTCCGGAGTTCTCGAAGTAGTCGACGGCGGGGAAGCAGTCGGACAGGCGCCGGGTGTCGACCAGGACGACCGCGCCGATGGCGCCGCGGACCAGGTCGTCCCACATGAACCAGAAGCGGTCCTGGCCGGGCGTGCCGAACAGGTACAGGATCAGATCGTCGTCCAGCGTGATACGGCCGAAGTCCATCGCCACGGTCGTCGTGGTCTTGTCCTGCACATGGCTCAGATCGTCGATCCCGGCCGAGGCGGAGGTCATCACGGCTTCGGTGCGCAGCGGGTTGATCTCCGAGACCGCGCCGACGAACGTGGTCTTGCCCACGCCGAACCCGCCCGCCACCACGATCTTGGCCGAGGTGGTCGCGCGCGCGGGTGGAGCGCCGCTAGAGCTTGCGAAGTCCACTGAGCACCCTTTCGAGCAGTGTCACATCCGGGGTACCGCCCGCTTCCGCGTTGCCCCCCGGCTGATGGATCGCCACCATGCCCGCCTCGGCCAGGTCGGCGACCAGGATCCGCGCCACGCCCAGCGGCATGTTGAGCAGCGCGGACACCTCGGCGACCGACTTGACCTCCCGGCACAGATGGCAGATCCGCTGGTGCTCGGGAAGCAGCCCCTGCAAATGGGCGGGGTCCGCCGTCGTCGAGACGAGCGCCTCGATGGCGAGCTGGTAGCGAGGCCGGGTCCGGCCCCCCGTCATAGCGTACGGGCGCACCAACGGCTGGTCGCCTTCACCCCCGTACGGCGATTGGTGATGGCCGCCGTACGGGCCGGGCGATGCAGGGGGCGGGGTCATGGGTCCTCCGGTCGGGACAGGAAGTGACGGTCGTGCCGTCGGTCGGTGCCGTTTGGGGGGCGTTCGGCCTGTCAGCCGAGCGGGTGGGCGGCGGTCGGTCGGTCAGTTCAGGAGGCTGCCTTGCAGTTCGGCGCGGAGGTCCGGGGTGAGGACGGTGCCCGCGCGGTCGACCAGCAGGGCCATCTCGTAGCCCACGAGGCCGATGTCGCA
>NZ_JBIRPV010000034.1:0-2003 GCF_044332865.1 Streptomyces sp. NPDC021225
AGTGACGGTACCTGCAGAAGAAGCGCCGGCTAACTACGTGCCAGCAGCCGCGGTAATACGTAGGGCGCGAGCGTTGTCCGGAATTATTGGGCGTAAAGAGCTCGTAGGCGGCTTGTCACGTCGGATGTGAAAGCCCGGGGCTTAACCCCGGGTCTGCATTCGATACGGGCAGGCTAGAGTTCGGTAGGGGAGATCGGAATTCCTGGTGTAGCGGTGAAATGCGCAGATATCAGGAGGAACACCGGTGGCGAAGGCGGATCTCTGGGCCGATACTGACGCTGAGGAGCGAAAGCGTGGGGAGCGAACAGGATTAGATACCCTGGTAGTCCACGCCGTAAACGTTGGGAACTAGGTGTGGGCGACATTCCACGTTGTCCGTGCCGCAGCTAACGCATTAAGTTCCCCGCCTGGGGAGTACGGCCGCAAGGCTAAAACTCAAAGGAATTGACGGGGGCCCGCACAAGCGGCGGAGCATGTGGCTTAATTCGACGCAACGCGAAGAACCTTACCAAGGCTTGACATACACCGGAAACATCCAGAGATGGGTGCCCCCTTGTGGTCGGTGTACAGGTGGTGCATGGCTGTCGTCAGCTCGTGTCGTGAGATGTTGGGTTAAGTCCCGCAACGAGCGCAACCCTTGTTCTGTGTTGCCAGCATGCCCTTCGGGGTGATGGGGACTCACAGGAGACTGCCGGGGTCAACTCGGAGGAAGGTGGGGACGACGTCAAGTCATCATGCCCCTTATGTCTTGGGCTGCACACGTGCTACAATGGCCGGTACAATGAGCTGCGATACCGCGAGGTGGAGCGAATCTCAAAAAGCCGGTCTCAGTTCGGATTGGGGTCTGCAACTCGACCCCATGAAGTCGGAGTCGCTAGTAATCGCAGATCAGCATTGCTGCGGTGAATACGTTCCCGGGCCTTGTACACACCGCCCGTCACGTCACGAAAGTCGGTAACACCCGAAGCCGGTGGCCCAACCCCTTGTGGGAGGGAGTCGTCGAAGGTGGGACTGGCGATTGGGACGAAGTCGTAACAAGGTAGCCGTACCGGAAGGTGCGGCTGGATCACCTCCTTTCTAAGGAGCACATAGCCGACTGCGAGCGAATGACTCGCACGGTTGCTCATGGGTGGAACGTTGACTATTCGGCACGGTCTGATTGTGAGGACTGCTAGTACTGCTCTTCGGGGCGTGGAACGCGGATCTGAGCATGGGACTGTGCCGGGCGCGCTGTTGGGTGTCTGAGGGCACGGGCGGAAGCCCGCTTTCCCCTCTTTGACGCCGGTCCCGGTGAACCACTGGTCCTTTGGATGGTGGGTGACGGGTGGCTGGTCGTTGCTTGAGAACTGCACAGTGGACGCGAGCATCTGTGGCCAAGTTTTTAAGGGCGCACGGTGGATGCCTTGGCACCAGGAACCGATGAAGGACGTGGGAGGCCGCGATAGGCCCCGGGGAGCTGTCAACCGAGCTTTGATCCGGGGGTGTCCGAATGGGGAAACCCGGCAGTCGTCATGGGCTGTCACCCACTGCTGAACACATAGGCAGTGTGGAGGGAACGCGGGGAAGTGAAACATCTCAGTACCCGCAGGAAGAGAAAACAACCGTGATTCCGGGAGTAGTGGCGAGCGAAACCGGATGAGGCTAAACCGTATGTGTGTGATACCCGGCAGGGGTTGCGCATGCGGGGTTGTGGGAGTGTGCTTGATCAGTCTGCCGGCTGGTCGGAGAGTCAGAAACCGTTGTGGTAGGCGAAGGGCATGCGAAAGGCCCGGCGTAGAGGGTAAGACCCCCGTAGCTGAAATCATGACGGCTCTCTTGCGTATTTCCCAAGTAGCACGGGGCCCGAGAAATCCCGTGTGAATCTGGCGGGACCACCCGCTAAGCCTAAATATTCCCTGGTGACCGATAGCGGATAGTACCGTGAGGGAATGGTGAAAAGTACCGCGGGAGCGGAGTGAAATAGTACCTGAAACCGTGTGCCTACAAGCCGTGGGAGCGTCGCA
>NZ_JBIRPV010000034.1:2101-4594 GCF_044332865.1 Streptomyces sp. NPDC021225
GGTCGTGACTGCGTGCCTTTTGAAGAATGAGCCTGCGAGTTTGCGGTGTGTTGCGAGGTTAACCCGTGTGGGGAAGCCGTAGCGAAAGCGAGTCCGAATAGGGCGATTGAGTAGCGCGCCCAAGACCCGAAGCGGAGTGATCTAGCCATGGGCAGGTTGAAGCGGAGGTAAGACTTCGTGGAGGACCGAACCCACCAGGGTTGAAAACCTGGGGGATGACCTGTGGTTAGGGGTGAAAGGCCAATCAAACTCCGTGATAGCTGGTTCTCCCCGAAATGCATTTAGGTGCAGCGTCGTGTGTTTCTTGCCGGAGGTAGAGCACTGGATAGGCGATGGGCCCTACCGGGTTACTGACCTTAGCCAAACTCCGAATGCCGGTAAGTGAGAGCGCGGCAGTGAGACTGTGGGGGATAAGCTCCATGGTCGAGAGGGAAACAGCCCAGAGCATCGACTAAGGCCCCTAAGCGTGCGCTAAGTGGGAAAGGATGTGGAGTCGCAGAGACAACCAGGAGGTTGGCTTAGAAGCAGCCATCCTTGAAAGAGTGCGTAATAGCTCACTGGTCAAGTGATTCCGCGCCGACAATGTAGCGGGGCTCAAGCGTACCGCCGAAGTCGTGTCATTGCAGCATGTGGTCTAACGATCGCTGTGATGGGTAGGGGAGCGTCGTGTGCCGGGTGAAGCAGCCGTGGAAGCGAGTTGTGGACGGTTCACGAGTGAGAATGCAGGCATGAGTAGCGATTCACACGTGAGAAACGTGTGCGCCGATTGACTAAGGGTTCCTGGGTCAAGCTGATCTGCCCAGGGTAAGTCGGGACCTAAGGCGAGGCCGACAGGCGTAGTCGATGGACAACCGGTTGATATTCCGGTACCCGCTTTGAAGCGCCAGCGCTGAACCAGGCGATGCTAAGTCCGTGAAGCCGCCCTGGATCCTTCGGGTGAAGGGGAGTGGTGGAGCCGACGGACCAGACCTGTATTAGGTGAGCGATGGGGTGACGCAGGAAGGTAGTCCAGCCCGGGCGGTGGTTGTCCCGGGGTAAGGGTGTAGCCCGAGGGGTAGGTAAATCCGTCCCTCATGAGGGGTGAGACCTGATGCCGAGCCGATTGTGGTGAAGTGGATGATCCTATGCTGTCGAGAAAAGCCTCTAGCGAGTTTCATGGCGGCCCGTACCCTAAACCGACTCAGGTGGTCAGGTAGAGAATACCGAGGCGTTCGGGTGAACTATGGTTAAGGAACTCGGCAAAATGCCCCCGTAACTTCGGGAGAAGGGGGGCCATTGCTGGTGATGAGTCTTGCACTCGGAGCTGGTGGTGGCCGCAGAGACCAGCGAGAAGCGACTGTTTACTAAAAACACAGGTCCGTGCGAAGCCGTAAGGCGATGTATACGGACTGACGCCTGCCCGGTGCTGGAACGTTAAGGGGACCGGTTAGTCACATTTCGGTGTGGCGAAGCTGAGAACTTAAGCGCCAGTAAACGGCGGTGGTAACTATAACCATCCTAAGGTAGCGAAATTCCTTGTCGGGTAAGTTCCGACCTGCACGAATGGCGTAACGACTTCTCGACTGTCTCAACCATAGGCCCGGTGAAATTGCATTACGAGTAAAGATGCTCGTTTCGCGCAGCAGGACGGAAAGACCCCGGGACCTTTACTATAGCTTGATATTGGTGTTCGGTTCGGCTTGTGTAGGATAGGTGGGAGACTGTGAAGCCGTGACGCCAGTTATGGTGGAGTCATTGTTGAAATACCACTCTGGTCGTGCTGGATGTCTAACCTGGGTCCGTGATCCGGATCAGGGACAGTGTCTGGTGGGTAGTTTAACTGGGGCGGTTGCCTCCTAAAGGGTAACGGAGGCGCCCAAAGGTTCCCTCAGCCTGGTTGGCAATCAGGTGTTGAGTGTAAGTGCACAAGGGAGCTTGACTGTGAGACCGACGGGTCGAGCAGGGACGAAAGTCGGGACTAGTGATCCGGCGGTGGCTTGTGGAAGCGCCGTCGCTCAACGGATAAAAGGTACCCCGGGGATAACAGGCTGATCTTCCCCAAGAGTCCATATCGACGGGATGGTTTGGCACCTCGATGTCGGCTCGTCGCATCCTGGGGCTGGAGTCGGTCCCAAGGGTTGGGCTGTTCGCCCATTAAAGCGGTACGCGAGCTGGGTTTAGAACGTCGTGAGACAGTTCGGTCCCTATCCGCTGTGCGCGTAGGAGTCTTGAGAAGGGCTGTCCCTAGTACGAGAGGACCGGGACGGACGAACCTCTGGTGTGCCAGTTGTTCTGCCAAGGGCATGGCTGGTTGGCTACGTTCGGGAGGGATAACCGCTGAAAGCATCTAAGCGGGAAGCCTGCTTCGAGATGAGGGCTCCCACCCACTTGATGGGGTAAGGCTCCCAGTAGACGACTGGGTTGATAGGCCAGATATGGAAGCCGGGTGACCGGTGGAGTTGACTGGTACTAATAGGCCGAGGGCTTGTCCTCAGTTGCTCGCGTCCACTGTGT
>NZ_JBIRPV010000035.1:0-2093 GCF_044332865.1 Streptomyces sp. NPDC021225
TTCCCCGCTCCGGACGCCACGCCGCGCACAAGCCCCTCGTGCTCCTCACCGGCCGCCAGTGCCGCCAGGCCGTGGAGGAAGTCCTCGCGGCCGGGACCCAGGAGTACCGCACGGTGCTCGAAGGCGGCACGGTCGTTGGCCAGCGCGTATCCGACGTCGGCCAAGTCGAGTTCCGGGTCGGAAGCGAGGTATTGACGCAGTTGCCGCGCCTGCGCTCGCAGCGCATCCTCGGACTTCGCCGACACAACCCAAGGCACAGACAGCGAAGGTGGCGTTGAAGCGTCTTCACCATTTGCCGGGGCTTCGGCGGGTGGTGGTGCCTGTTCGAGGATCACATGCGCGTTGGTGCCGCTCACCCCGAACGACGACACGCCCGCACGCCGTAGGCGGCCGGTCTCAGGCCAGGGCGTGGCCTCCGTCAGCAGCCGCAGCCCGCTCGCAGACCAGTCCACGTGCGGCGACGGCTCCTCGATGTGCAATGTCCGCGGCAGCAACCCCTGCCGCATCGCCAGCGCCATCTTGATGACGCCGCCCACCCCGGCTGCCGCCTGGGCGTGTCCGATGTTCGACTTCATCGAGCCGAGCCAAAGCGGCTGGTCCGCGGGCCGGTCCAGACCGTACGTGGCCTGGAGGGCCTGCGCCTCGATCGGGTCGCCCAACGTGGTCCCCGTACCGTGTCCCTCCACCGCGTCAATGGCGGCCGGAGTCAACTCGGCGTTGGCGAGGGCCTGGCGGATGACACGTTGTTGCGAGAGGCCGTTGGGTGCGGTGAGGCCGTTGCTGGCTCCGTCCTGGTTGACCGCCGTCCCCCGTACCACGGCCAGGACGGGATGCCCGAGCCGCTGCGCGTCCGAGAGCCGTTCCACCAGCACCATGCCCACACCCTCGCCCCAGCCGGTGCCATCGGCTGTGGCTGAGAACGCCTTGCATCGTCCGTCCGGAGACAGCCCACGCTGCCGGGAGAACTCGATGAAGGCCGCCGGGGTGGACATGACGGTGACCCCGCCGGCGAGGGCCATCGAGCATTCTCCGGACCGCAGCGCCTGGCAGGCCAGGTGCAGTGCGACCAGCGACGATGAACACGCCGTGTCCACGGTGACCGCCGGCCCTTCCAGACCGAGGGTGTAGGCGACGCGCCCCGAGGCGATACTGCCCGCGCTTCCATGAACGAGGTATCCCTCGAACCCCTCGGGAGCGGTCGGGAAGCGCTGCGCGTAGTCGTGGTAGGCCAGCCCGGCGAAGATCCCGGTCTGCGTGCCACGCACGGAGGTTGGGTCGATTCCTGCCCGCTCGAAGGCTTCCCAGGAGACCTCGAGAAGCATTCGCTGCTGAGGATCCATGGCCAGGGCCTCGCGCGGGCTGATGCCGAAGAATTCGGCGTCGAATTCGCCCGCGTGGTGAATGAATCCCCCCTCTCTCGTGTACGACGTTCCGAATCGCTCGGGGTCCGGGTCGTAGAGCTTGTCGAGGTCCCAGCCGCGATCGGTCGGGAATCCCGAGATCGCGTCCTGCTCGGCCACGAGGAGATCCCATAGCTGTTCCGGGGACTGCACGTCCCCCGGATAGCGGCATGCCATGCCGACAATTGCGATGGGTTCGCCCGTGCCGGCGGCCGTGAGGGGGACGTGGCTGATGATTTCGCCCTGCGTACCCAGAAACTGCTCGCGCAGATGCTGCACGAGCGCGGCGGGGCTCGGGTGGTCGAAGACGATGGTAGATGCGAGGGTCAGCCCGGTGGCCTCGCACAGGCGATTGCGCAGTTGGACGGCAGTCAGCGAGGTGAAGCCCAGTTCCTTGAATGCGCGCTCGGCTTGGATTTTCTGGGGGCTCTGGTGGCCGAGGACGGCGGCGATATGCGCACGAACGACGTCGAGGAGGATCTGCTGCTGCTCGTCCGGTCGTTGGTGGGAGAGCCGCTGACGGAGGGTGGCCGTGGCGGGCGATTCGGCCGTGACGGTGCGAGGAGCGTGCTGGTCGGCTTGCGGCTCGGAGAGATGAAGCCAGTAGTGGTGGTGTTGGAAGGGGTAGGTGGGGAGGTTGGTGTGGTGGTGGGTGTGGTGTTGTTGGTGCCAGGTGGTGGGGTGGCCGTGGGT